>NZ_LQIW01000045.1 GCF_001500025.1 Mycobacterium sp. IS-1590
TTAGAGAGGGGCGTGACCGTGCCGTCACGCTCCCCAACACCGGACGCCGACGAACACACCACCACCACCCAAACCAACCACACCACCACCACAACCCACAACCCCCACCCACCCACGACGACACGTGGAACATCACCAGCGATGCCGGCAGCAACACCACCGACACCGAACCCCCACCCTTCTGAGAATTCCGACTCCTGAGAATTCCGACTCGGCCGAAGCTGACGCCGACGACGGGATGAACAAGCCGGCCGCTCGCGGATGGGGGACCCAGCCCGATATCTTCTTGGCATCGCTTCCCGGCCGGGTAAGCGAAATGCTCAGCGCAGCGCTTACTTTCGGGAGGTCCGGTGCCAAGCGATGTGCGGAAAGCGATCACGGGCGCGTCGATCGGGAACGCCGTCGAGTGGTTCGACTTCGCGATCTACGGATTTCTGGCGACGTTCATCGCGGCCAACTTCTTTCCAGCGGGCAACGAGACGGCGGCGCTGCTGAACACGTTCGCGATATTCGCCGCCGCCTTCTTCATGCGTCCGCTCGGCGGATTCGTCTTCGGTCCGCTGGGCGACAAGCTCGGCAGGCAGCGGGTCCTGGCGTTGGTGATCCTGTTGATGTCGGGCGCGACCGTTCTCATCGGCGTGCTGCCCACCTACGCCTCGATCGGTGTGGCCGCGCCGCTGCTCCTTCTGCTTCTGCGTTGCCTGCAGGGATTTTCGGCCGGCGGTGAATACGGGGGAGGCGCCGTCTATCTCGCGGAGTTCGCATCCGATCGCCGCCGGGGACTGACCATCACCTTCATGGCCTGGTCCGGTGTTCTGGGCTTCCTGCTCGGCTCCATCACGGTGACCCTGCTCCAGGCCCTGCTGCCCACCGAGGCGATGGAGAGCTACGGCTGGCGCATCCCGTTCCTGATCGCCGGGCCGCTGGGCCTCGTCGGCCTCTACATCCGGCTGCGCCTTGACGACACACCGCACTTCGCCGAACTCAGCAGGACCGACCGAGTCGCCGAGTCGCCGCTGCGCGAGGCGTTCACCACGTCATGGCGACCGATCCTGCAAGTCATCGGCATGTTCGTCGTCTTCAACGTCGGCTACTACGTGGTGTTCACGTTCCTGCCGACCTACTTCATCAAGACGCTCGAGTTCTCCAAGACCGACGCGTTCCTGTCGGTCACGCTGGCCAGCCTCGTCGCGCTCGTCCTGATCCTTCCGCTGGCCGCCTTGTCGGACCGGATCGGCCGCCGTCCGATGCTGATCGCCGGGGCGGTGGCCTTCGCGGTTCTCGGCTATCCGCTCTTCCTGCTGCTCAATTCCGGGTCGCTGGTCGCCGCCATCGCCGCCCACTGCGCCCTGGCGGCCATCGAGTCGATCTACGTCTCGACCGCGGTCTCGGCGGGAGTCGAACTGTTCGCGACCACCGTGCGCTACAGCGGATTCTCGATCGGCTACAACATCTGCGTCGCCGGGCTGGGCGGTACCACCCCGTACGTCGTCACCTGGTTGACCGCAGAGACCGGCAACGACCTGGCACCCGCGTGGTACCTGATCGTCGCGGCCGTGGTCTCGCTCGCGACGATCGTCACGCTGCGGGAGTCCGCGGGCCGGCCGCTCGCACAGACCGCGGATCCCCACCCCGCGGCTAGGGTGGGTCCATGAAGCTTCGCGTGATGCCCTACGTCACGGTCGAGATCGACGATCGGTTGCGTCGCCGCGTTCGGTCCGCCGGCGAGCGACTACGCGTCAATGTGCGGGCGTACCTGTTGAGCGCCGCCGACGACGTCGACACCGCCAGCGACAAAGTCCGCGGCCTGTGCGACCGGGCGGTCAACCGCGTCGACACGGTCGTCGCCACCGTCAACGATCGGATCGCCCCCGAGTCCGGTGCGCCGGCACTGCGCGTGCTCGCCGGCGGCCGCGAGGCCAGCTAGCGCCTCGCGACCGGCGGGTGTCAGCCCGCCCGTGCGGTGCGGCCGCCGACGAGGAACCCGGCGACGAGCACAACCAGACCGATGATCGCGACGGGGATCGCCCACGTCCGACGGTCGCCGACCGCCGAATGGCACTGCGCCACGTAGTCCGGCGGATCCGCCGTCAGCTCGTCGATGATCGGCAGGTTCTTCAGTTGGTTCGGATCGTTGCTGTTGGCCTGGCTGGCTGCGGTGTCGTCCGCGGCGATGGCATTGCCACACGAAATCTTCTGGTTGTCAGGTCCGGAGATCGACACCGGAACCAACAACGCGATGACTCCGACGAGAAGCACCACCGCACCGACCAGCACAAGCAAACGTCGCAGGTTCATGATCGGTTTGATGCCCCAATAGGTGGGGCACCAAACCTCGCAACCGGCCGGCGCCGCAGAGCCAGGCGCGCGGGTCCGCGATCCGTATGTTGTGCTTGTCCGATGTGCGCAGCCCGGCCGAAAAGGAGCGAAACGCGTTGGTAGGCCACTCGTGGTAGAGCAGGGTCTCGTAGTCCTGCTCGCGCTGCTCGCAGCGGTCTTCTTGGCGATCGGCATCGTGGTTCGGCAGCGCGCCACCATGGACGTGCCGGAGGAGCACGGCGTCAGCACCGTGATGGTGGTGACGCTGCTGCGCAGGCCACTCTGGTGGGCGGGCACGGCCGCCGCGCTGGCGGGCTACGGCTTCCAGGCCCTCGCCCTCATCAATGGATCACTTCTGCTGGTTCAGCCCATCCTGGTCTCGGCTCTACTGTTCGCGCTGCCGCTGAGCGCCCGGCTCGCCAACCGTCGGGTCACCCGCGGCGAGTGGATGTGGGCGCTTCTGCTCACAGCTGCGCTAGCGGTATTCGTGGTGCTGGCCAAGACCCGACCCGGCGACTACGAGGCGTCCGTTCCCCTGTCCGCGCTCGTGGCGGTCGTGTGTACCGGTGCCGTGACGGCATGCGTGATCCTGGCCGTCCGCACCGCCGGATGGAAACGTGCGGTGCTGCTCGCGGTCGCGGTCGGGTTGCTGTTCGGCGTCGTCGCGCTGCTGACGAAGATCGTGATGTTCCTGCTCGCCAACGGCGGCGTCGGCAAGGTGATGACGACCCCGGCGCTCTATCTGCTCATTGTGCTGGGGGTCCTCGCGGTATTCCTGCAGCAGTCCGCATTCCACGCCGGATCGCTGCAGACCTCGGTGCCGACGATGCTCGTCTTCGAACCGGTGGTCGCCGTTGTGCTGGGCGCGGTCGTTCTCGGCGAGCACATGACCGTCGGTGGCGTGAAGGCGGTCGCCATTTCCGCCGCCCTCGTCGCGATGGCGGCGGCCACGATCGCGCTCGGTCGCGAGGAGGGCGCGCTCGAAGAGGAGCTCGAGGCGGAGGCCGCCGCGGCGGCCAAACACGGCCCCTGACGGCGAAGTCAGGGACCGTCGGATCGACGCTCCTCGTTGGCCATCGCGGTCCACAACAGCCGGGCGGCGTCGCGCGCGGACGGCTGAGGAGCGATCGGCTCAGCGACACCCGGCTGCTGGGCCGGACGACCACTGATGTGTTCCAACAACGCCACTGCCAGTTCGCGCAGCTTGACGTTGAACTCCTGGCTCGCGCGACGCAGCATGCTCCACGCCTGCTCGGCGTCGCAGCCGACCAACCCCATCAAAGCGCCCTTGGCCTGCTCGATGGCGCCCCGCGACTGCAACGCGGCCAGCAGGTCCTCGAACGCCGCCTCATTCTGGGCCGCGGTGGTGACCAGAGCCGCCGAGACGAGCTGTTCGTAGGCGATCAACGTCGTGACGGTCACCGCCGACGCCGGCTCGGTCAATGTGCACGACAAGACGATTGCCGCGTCGTCGCGCCAGAAGCCCGGCACCGCCGCCGCTCCGTGGACGGCTTGCAGGTCGGCCGCGATTTCCCCGGCGCGGTCCGACGCCGCATCGAAGTTCAGGTCGGGCCAACGATCATCGGTCCACAGATCGAGGCTCAGCACCGGCACCTGATGAAACAGCGCGTCGGCGACGGGTCCGCCCAGTCCCGACAGCTGCGCGGCCACCATTTCGCCTTCGATACCGAGCGCCGCGAGAGTGGACGCATCCTCGTTGAACCGCTTGTCGTGGACGGTGGCGGCAACCCCCACCGTGTTCGGTACGGCGGCCTGTAACCGTTCGAGGATCCTGTGTAGGAGCGCGATCAGTTCGGGGTGCTGACGAGGCTGAAAACTGGGCGCTGGCATCCCGATCCGCTCAATTGACGACGGTGACTGTCGCGACCTTGTCGAGGCCGGAGATCCCGAGAAGCGTCGTGATCGGCCCATCTGTGGGCACCACCAGTTCGAGTTTGGCGTTGGCCGCGACGGAGAACAGCTCCCGCAGCGCGGCGCTGTCGCAGTACGTGACCCCGGTCAGGTCGACCGTGACGGAGGAACCGTCCGCGGCCGCGCGCGACAACACGTCGCTGAACTCATCGACGTTCGCCAAGTCGATCTCGCCGACCGCGGTGACAACCGGAGGCGCCTCAGCGCCTCCGGACTCGAGCCGGAACTGGTTGCGGGTCACTGTTTTCAGCCCCCCACCATCGACGCGCCACACCGCTGGACGGCAGTGTGAGCGAATCCGATCACAGAACCTCCCGATGTCCTAGCGGCTCCACCGCCTCTGTGCACGCCAAACAGCCCGCATTGCTGCCTCTTCCCGACAGACGTTCCTTGCCAATAGTTTTAATACCACGACAGCGGTATTCACGCGGGCAGAGCTCGTTCAAACTCGAATCTCCGGTAAGTGAAACGTCATATCGACCGTGGTGCCGGCCGCTGTGCCGTCGAGGTCCACGCGATCGCTGACGGCGCGCATCAACGACAGACCGCGACCTCGGGTGCCCGGATCGGGAGGCGGCGGCTTCCACGATCCGAAGTCGGTGACCCGCACGTGGATCGCCGCGTCGTGAATCTCGGCCTCGACGCGCACGCGTCCTGGCTCATGGCCGCGGTAGGCATGCTCCACGCTGTTGGAGCAGGCCTCGTTGACGACGAGGATGAGGTCCGACACCGACTCGTCGGTGGCGCCGTTGGCCGCGAGCCACGCCGCCAACCTGTGCCGGATCTCGGTCAGCTTCGCAGCGGTCGCGGTGTCGTCGATGACCAGGGAGGCTTTCGGGGACCGATAGATCACGATCGCCACATCGTCGTCGAACCCGCTGTCGGGCACCAAGGCGCTCAGCACCGCGTTGGCGACACCTTCGATCGGCAGTCGCACGGTCTCGGCCAACACCGCCGACAGCCGGTCGATCTGCGAGTCGATCGACCGGTCACGGCGTTCGACCAGGCCGTCGGTGTAGAGCATCAACGTCGAGCCCGCGGGCAACGGGTGCGTCGTCTGCGGGCGGGGACGGGAGTGCGCCACGGCGAGGGGGACCGAGCTCGCCTCGTCGAGTAGTTGCGGCGCAGCGGTTCCGGACACCAGCACCGGCGGGACGTGACCGGCGCTGCTGTACTCCACGGTCGCGGACACGGTGTCCACGATCGCCACGAACGCGGTGGTGCAGTAGGCGTCCGGGATGAACTCCGCGACCGAGTCGAGGTGTTCGAGCACCGTCGCCGGGCGCGCCCCGGTGAGGAGCAGTGCCCGCGTCGACGCCCGCAATTGCCCCATCACGGCGGCCGCCGCGAGCCCGCGCCCGACGCAGTCCCCGACCACGATCCCGATCCGGCCGTCACCAACGGGGAGCACGTCGTAGAAGTCGCCACCGATCTCCAGCGGATGGACCGCGGGCTCGTAGCGCACCGCGAACCCCGGCGGCAGATCGATCGGGGACAGCATCGACCGCTGCAGCGTCAGCGACGTCTCCCTGGCGCTCGCGAACTGTCGTACGTGCTGCATGGCCGAGCTGAGATGGCCGACGAGCGCCGAGACCAGGCGCCGGTCCTCAGCGCTGACCACCCGCGGAACGTGGTGCTCCAGGCACAGCACCATGTCTCGGGCACCTGAGAGAACCGCGACGAATCCCCTGGTGGTGCCTGCGCTGGGCACCGCGCCGACCGGCGTCACCGTCAGCGGTATCCACGTGCGTGCGTCCTCGAACGTGCGGCGCCAGTCATCGCCGAGGTCCCGCCATGAGGCGACCGCGGGTTCGCCGGCCACCCGCACGGTCGGCTCCTCCCCGTCGGCCTGCGGCCACGTCACCGCGATCAGCCGCTGTGCGTCCAACGGCACGCGACACTGCGCGAGCGTTATCGCCAACACCTCGTCGACGTCCTTGGCGACGCTGACGGCCGTCGCCAACCGCGCCATCGCCCGGTCGCGCTCCGCGGCGGCTCGAGGCGCCGTGACATCCCGGATGGTGCCCACGTAGAGACCGCGCCGGGATTGATGGTCCGGTACGGCGTTGATGCTGATCGCGACCCACCGCGTCCGTCCGTCGCGGTGCCTGATCTTCGTTTCGGCCGTCAGGCGGCCTTCGCGGACGAGGGTGGCCCGGCGATCGTCGGCCGCGACCCCGTCGATCGCCCAGGGATGAGGCATCGGATAGGGCAGACCGTCCTGGCCGTACCCGGTGATCTCTGCGAAGGCGTCGTTGATCTCGACGACGCACCCGGTGGCGTCGCTGACGAAGAAGCCCTCTTGCAGCGAGTTGACCAGCGCGCTGCGAAACACGTCGCGATCGGCGAGATGGTCGGCCCTCGCCCGTTCGCGCTCGTAGCGCTGGTAGAAATCTGCGGTGTCGGTCATGTTCGCGGCAGTCGGTCCTCCCAGCTCGCGCTCACACCGGAATCACCCAGCGCACAAGTCTCTCCCCGACATTAGCCTGCGTATCACAGCATCAACCGCTGAAGCACTGATCTGTGCCAGGGCGCGACGGGTTAAGCTCGCCCCATTGCCGTCGTGGTGGCGGCGCCTACCGGAGGACCACCGTTGTCACGTAATGAGCCGATAACCACTTCGATCTCCCACGAGGACGGCATCGCTGTGTTGACGGTCGGCGGTGACGTCGACCTCGCCACGGTCCCGGCGTTTCAGGCGGCGATCACCGAGGTGCTCACCCAGGAGCCCTCGGCCCTCGTCGTCGACCTGCTTGCGGTGGACTTCCTCGCATCCGCGGGGTTGCAGGCGCTGGTCGCGACACACGAAACCGTGAGCAAATCCGCACGCTTCGCGGTGGTGGCGGACGGGCCTGCGACCAGCAGACCGATCCAGCTGACCGGACTCGATCAGGTGTTCTCGCTGTATCCGACCCTCGCCGAGGCGTTGGGCGCGCTGAAGTCCGGTTCCTAGTCCCCGCACATTGCTAGCTGCGGTTTCGAACTGAGCGAAGGTCCCGATCTTCGGTTAGAGTTTCGAACGCCGGCTTTGATCTTGAAGCCATCTGGCGCCGGTCGGGACAGTTAGGACTGCAATCATGAGGTCAGCTCGGATCGGTCGTCGCATCGCCGCCGTCGCGGGCGGTACCGCCGCGGTCGCGATGGTGATGTTCAGCGCGTCGTGCTCCAGCGAGGAGAAGGCGCCGGAAGAGACCACCACCACGACGACCACGACGACAACCACCACCGAAGCGCCGCCCCCTCCGCCGGTGGAGACCACCGACAAGGCGCCGCGCATTTCGCCGGGGCCCAACCCGTTCTCACCGACGGTGACGGCACCACCGGCGCCGACGGCGATCCCCGGCGACCACTAGCCAGTCACCGACCCGGGT
Source organism: Mycobacterium sp. IS-1590 (assembly GCF_001500025.1). GTDB lineage: Bacteria > Actinomycetota > Actinomycetes > Mycobacteriales > Mycobacteriaceae > Mycobacterium. Next base: position 7,623 of record NZ_LQIW01000045.1, read on the forward strand.
TCGAAATACGCTGGCTTCCGTGAAAGCGCGGCATCTCGGTGTGCTGGCGCTGATCGCGGTGGGTGTATTCGTACTCGTCGCGGATCTGCGCCCCGCCGCCGTGCGCCCCGGCGGTGAGGTGATCGCCGGCCCCTACTCCTACCTGTTGGCGAGCTCGGCCGATCTGGGGCCCTCCCGCGACAGCGGCGTACAACTGACGGTCGCGTTGCGCTACGAGCACCGCCCCGCGGGGGTGTACGCCTGGGCGGACGGCCGCGGCCTGTCCGTCCGGTGGCGCCAAGGACACCAGTGGGCCGTGGTGGAAGGACCGGCGGCATCGGTGGCCGATGCGTTCGACGTCGAGGTGCATGACTACCGCGGGCGCCGAGGCCAGGTGTTCTACGCATCCCCGCAACAACCGGACGTGCCGGATGTGTTGCGCGAGGAGGTCTCTGAGGTCGGCCGGATTCTCGGTTACGTGCCGCACCACACGTCGCACATCTGGACGCTGCCGCTCGATGTTCCGGACAAGGGCCTGACGCCCGAGGCGCTGCGCAACACCTACAACGCCGCGCCGCTGGCCGCCGCCGGCTACACCGGCAAGGGCACCACGATCGTGTTCTTCGCCTTCGACGGCTTCGACCAGGCCGACCTCGACAGCTTCGCCGACACGTACGACCTACCCCGCTTCACCCCCGAGGTGATCGGCGAACTCGACGAACCGCGCGGCGAAGCCACGATGGACCTGCAGGTGGCGCACGCGGTCGCGCCCGATGCACGCAAGGTCGTGGTCAGTGCCCTTCCGACCGTCACCGCCGACGGCGCATTCGAACGCATCGGCCAGATGCTCGAGGAGACCGACCGCCGGTATCCGGGCGCAGTGTGGAGCTTCTCCATCGGGTGGGGCTGCGACAAGCTGATCACCGCCGCCGACCTCGCGCCCGTGCGGTCGGCGCTGGCCGCCGCGCAGTCACACGGCACGACGGCGTTCAACGCCAGTGGTGATCTCGCGGGCCTCGAGTGCAAAGGCGGCGACGACTGGTCCTCGCCGCCGGGCGAGTCCGACATCGGCCTGGACTCGATCGCCTCGCTGCCGGAGATGACCGATGTGGGCGGAACCACCCTGTCCACCGACAGCGAGGGTCGGTGGCTGTCCGAGCAGGCGTGGTTCGACGTGCCGCTGTCGGTGGGCACGGGCGGCGGCGTCTCGGCGGTGTTCGACCGTCCCGGCTGGCAGCGCCAGGTGTGGCCGGACCGCGACACCGATCGCAGGCTGACTCCGGACGTCGCCGCCGTCGCGGACCCGTTCACCGGCGTGCGCATCGTCTTTCAGCAGACGCCCCTGGTCGGTGGCGGCACGTCGCAGTCGGCGCCGATCTGGGCCGGCCTGGCCGCGGTGATGAACCAGTACCTGCTCGCCAATGGTGGCCACCTGCTCGGCGACCTGAACCCGCTGCTGTATCGCATCTCGAGCGGCGCACCGCTGCCGGCCTTCCGCGACGTCACCCTCGGAGGTAACGCCGTCGCCGACGCACTGCCCGGGTACGACCTGGTGACCGGCTTGGGCACCCCGGATGTCGACAACCTCGTGCGCAACGTGCTCATCCTGCAGAGGGCGGCCGCATGACCACCGGCGACGACGACAGCGTCCCGACCGCGGAGTGCCGGGTCTGCAAGACCGACGTGCCGGCCGGCGAGTACTGCGGGTTGTGCGGATGTCACCTGACGCCGCGGCCGTGGGAGGGCCCGGATTGGTTGCGCCCGCGCGATTTCAGCGCCGCCCCCAACGAGCACCTCCTGCAGGTCTCGGTCGCGAGCTCGCTGTTCCCGCATCTGCCTGGGCGGTCTCGCGCCGCGTTCCGGATCGGCCTGCTGGTGTTGGTGGCGGCGCTCATCGGCTTCACACTGCTGCGGTTGCCTGCCGCCGTGGTGACCGTTGCCGCGTTGGGTCTGCCGCTGCTGTTCGTGCTGTATCTGCGCGAGTCGGACGCGTTCCGCGACTTTCCCGTCGGCACACTGGTTCTCACGGTCGTGCTGGCTGTCGGGCTCGCGGTCGGCTGGGCGCTGTTGACCGGTGCGATGTTCGCCAAGTCCTATGGTGTCGCGTTGGGTTCGGCGATCGTCGGCACGCGCATGTTGAGCATGGGCATCGTGGTTCCACTCGGCGGGGTCGTTCTGATGCTGTTACCCGCCGTGCTCATTCGCGTGGCCCGTCCGTCGTCACGAGAAGCGCTGGACGGCTTCATGATCGGAACGTTGGCGGCGTTGAGCTTCTCCGCGGCGGCGACGCTCACGCGGCTGGCTCCGCAGTTCGGCACCGGCGTGGTGAGCAAGCGCCCGATGGAAAGCCTGCTCGTCGAGGCGGGCATCCGCGGACTGGCGGCACCGTTGATCGCCGCGGCGGCGGGCGGATTGATCGGTGCGGCACTGTGGTTCACCCGGCCACCGAGTAAACGCGACCAACGCCCGGGCGTCGTGCGCGCGATGCTGATCGGCTTCGCGGCCGCGGTGCTCATCGTGTATCTGGCGCTCGGCCTGATCGACGTCGCCCGCTTTCCGCAGATGCTGATGCTGGTGCTGTACCTCATGTTGGCGGCGGTGGCGCTGCTGGTGCTGCGAATCGGCCTACACCTGGCGTTGCTACACGAGGCGCACGACGAGATCCGTGCGGAGGAACCGCTGTTGTGCCCGCACTGCGGTCATGTCGTGCCGGATATGGCGTTCTGCCCGGCGTGCGGGGTGGCCACGCGCGCGTCCTCGCGCTCGTCACGCAGGACGAGGCGCGAATCGCGCCCGGTTCGCGGTGACCCAACGTGAGCACGCCGACGAACTTCTTTCCCGGCTACGCGGTTCCGGCCGGCGCGTACGCGGCCGCTGCGCCGCGGCGGACCTCGCGCAGACGGCTGGTGCTGACGTGGTCGGCCGCGATCGTGGTGATCGCCGCCGTCCTCGTCGGTGTGTCGGCGATGGTGGCCAAGCGGCCGGTGCGCTACATATGCCCGCCCGACTGTGGGCGTCCGCCGACCGGCACCCCGGTGGCCATCAACCCGCGCTTCACTTCGCCGGACGGTGCGTTCTCGGTGTCCTATCCGGCGGCGGAGTCGGCCTACCGGGTGAGCACCAATCCCAACGGGGTGACCGCCGAACTGCTCGCCGGAGACGGCGGGACGCTGCAGTTGTTCAGCGAACCCGCCGCGGGTCGATCAGCGCAGGAGATCGCAAAGTCGTTGGTGCAAGCCACTTTTCCCGACACGCGCACCGCTTACGAGATCCCCAACGCCATGGTCGGCTTCCATCCGGGCTACGGTGAAGTCGCCGACTGTTGGCCGCAGGGCGCCAACAGCAGCTATCTGCGGATGCGGGTCCTTGTCGTGGCCGCGGTGAAGAACGACCTGGCGTTGGTTGCCGCGGCGGTGGGCCCGTATCACCAGTTCAGCCCCGACTTCGGGTTCGGTAAACCGTCCGGCGCCAATCTCCAGATCGCCCTGGACATGGGCAAATACGTCAACAGTTTCAGTTGGCGGGGGGACCGGCCCCGGTGAGTGCTCAGATGGCGCCGTTGAAAAGGCAGAACCAGGTGGCGACGATCATGATGACCGCCAGGGTCCCGGTCACGACCACGTGAGCCAGCAGATGCGTTCGGTCCTTCATGGCGGCGACGCTAGGGAGGCGACCTGAGATGTCTCTGGCAGCGCCTGCAGAATCCGCTGATTGACGCGACTCAGACGGCGGAGGCGACCTTGGCCGCGGCGTGGTCGGGCATCGGGTCGTAGCGGGCGAAGGTCCTGGTGAACGTGCCGGCGCCGTGGGCCAGCGAACGCAGATCGATGGCGTAGCGGGCGAGCTCGACCTCGGGGATCTCGGCCTTGACCAGGGTGCGGTCGTCGCCGACCTTTTCGGTGCCCAGCACGCGGCCTCGCCGCCCGGCCAGGTCGCCCATGATCGCGCCGACGAAGTCGTCGGGAATCAGCACGCTCACCTCGTCGACAGGTTCGAGCAGGTTCACCCTGGTCGCGGCTGCCGCTTCTCGCAGTGCCAGCCCGCCCGCCATCTGGAAGGCGAAGTCCGACGAGTCGACGCTGTGGGCTTTTCCGTCGAACAGCGTGACGCGGATGTCGACGACCGGGTAGCCGGGTCCGACACCCTTTTCCATCTGTGCCCGAACGCCTTTCTCGACGCTCGGGATGAACTGGCGGGGCACCGCACCGCCGACGACCTTGTCGATGAACTCGAAACCGGAGCCTTCGGGCAGCGGCTCGACCTCGATGTCGCAGACCGCGTACTGGCCGTGTCCGCCGGACTGCTTGACGTGTCGGCCGTGTCCTTTTGCCTTGCCGCCGAAGGTTTCTCGCAGCGGGATACGCAACTCGACGGTGTCGACGGCGACACCATAGCGTCGGGAGAGCGCGTCGAGGACGACGTTGGCGTGCGCTTCACCCATCGTCCAGAGCACGATCTGGTGGGTCTCGGGGTTCTGCTCGATGCGCAGGGTCGGATCTTCGGCGGCCAACCGTTGCAGACCGCCGGACAGTTTGTCCTCGTCGGTCTTTGCTCTCGGCTGCACCGCGATGGGCAGCAGCGGTTCGGGCATGCTCCATGGCCGCAGCACCAGCGGATCGGACTTGTCCGAGAGCGTGTCTCCCGTCTCGGCGCGGCTGAGCCGTCCGATCGCGCAGATGTCGCCGGCGATCACCGACGGTGCGGGGCGCTGCTGTTTGCCGAGCGGGAACGACAGCGAGCCGATGCGCTCGTCCTCGTCGTGATCCTCGTGCGCGGCGAGCGGGCCGGTCAACGAGCCGCTACCGCCGAAGAACGACGAGAAGTGGCCGGACACATGCACTGTCGAGTCGGGCGTGATGGTTCCCGAGAACACCCGGACCAGGCTGACCCGTCCCACGTAGGGATCCGACGTCGTCTTGACCACCTCGGCCAGCAGCGGGCCGTCCGGGTCGCAGGGCAACTCGGCGCGCGGTTTGCCCTGCGGCGTGAAGACCTCGGGCAATCGATGCTCGGGGGGTGAGGGAAAGCCGGCGGTGATGATCTCGAGCAGTTCGAGCGTGCCGACGCCCGTGCCGCTGCACACCGGAAGAGCGGGGAAGAACGTCGCCCGGGCGACGGCCTTCTCCAAATCGTCGATGAGCACCGACTGGTCGATCTCCTCGCCACCGAGGTAACGCTCCATCAGCGTCTCGTCCTCGGACTCCTCGATGATGCCCTCGATCAGGACGCCGCGCTGTTCGGAGATCGCGCTGGCGTATGACTGGTCGGGTTCATGGGTGGTGGTGCGCCTACCGTCGGCGTACTCGTAGTGCGTCTCGGACAGCAGCCCGATCAGCCCCGTGCACGGAGAATCCGCGGGGAGATACAGCGGAAGCACCTTGTCGCCGAACGCCTGCTGCGCGGCGGCCAACGCGTTGGCGTAGTTGGCGCGGGCGTGGTCGAGTTTCGTGATGACCACCGCGCGCGGCATGCCGACCTGGTCGCATTCGAGCCAGAGCGCCTTGGTCGGTTCATCGACCCCTTCGTTGGCGGCGATGACGAACAGCGCGCAGTCCGCCGCGCGTAACCCCGCCCGCAGTTCGCCGACGAAATCGGCGTAGCCGGGAGTGTCGATGAGGTTCACCTTGATGCCGTCGTGTCGCAGCGATGCGAGCGCAAGGCCCACCGAACGCTGTTGGGAGACCTCGGCTTCGTCGCTGTCGCAGACCGTGGTGCCGTCCTGGACCGAACCCTGTCTGGTGAGGACGCCCGCGGCCACCAGAAGTGCCTCGATGAGTGTTGTCTTGCCGCCACCCGATGGGCCCACCAGCGCCACATTGCGGATGGCGGCCGGACTGTCCGCGGTCGGGGCGGCTCCGGCGCCCTGGGAATGTGTCGTCTTGTCAGCCATGACGTTCCCTTCCACGACGGCTGCGCTGCCGCCAAAGTGTGTGTTAGACCACAATTCCCCTAACCGACAGCGAGCACAAGAGCTTGACCGAATTCGCGTTCAGGCCTGCCACGACGCCCACTTCGTGATGGTCACGCTGACCACCGGGCCGTCGAGGGCGATCCGCTGATACTGCGGATACTTGTTGCGCAGCAGCGTGTACCCGGTCGCCAATTCCTCGCCGGCGTAGTGAATTTCGGCCTGTCCGTCGACGCGCACCCACCACAGCTGCGCCCAGTCGTCGTCGTAGTGGTCGACGAGCATGCTCACTTGCGGGTTGACCTCGATGTTGCTCAGCCGCCGCAGATTGCGCGTCGACTTCCGCTTGGCGTCGACGGCGGTGTAGACCGTTCCGGCGTGCACGGCGAACACGACCGGCACCAGGTGTGGCGCCCCTGCGGCTCCGACGGTGGCGAGCGCCGCGACGGGTGCCGCGGCGAACATGGCCTCGGGATCGAATGTGGCCATGCTCGCAGCCTATTCCGGTTCGACGCGCGCGGGCAGGGGTCGCCGCCACAGGCACGAGCCGCGTGACCCACAGGGGCGAGCCGCCGGACTCACAGGTGCGAACGGGAATCGCGCACCGGACACACCGGTTGAATTCATTATTCGGAAATCGCGAGACGTCGTCGTTGCGGGCCCGCAGCGCACGAGTGAGAAGGAGAACGACGATGAGAACCCTGATCACGCCCCTGGCACTGGCCGTCACTGCCGCTGCGATCGGATTCGCGCCGGTGGCCGCAGCCGCACCGACAGGCTGCTCCTATACCGGCGGTGCCGTGGCGTGCCAGACGCCCGGCAACGTTCAGATCACCGCCCAGCCGGGGCAGGCCTCAGCGGACGCCGCCCGACTGCAGTACCCGTTCTACGGGCCCTACGGCTTCGAGCTGCGCCACGACAACGGGCATCATCGCTGAGGCGGACCGGGCCGCTGCGGCGCGACGCTGATGGGTGACCGGGTCACCGGCGTGCGTGTCACCCCGATCTCCGGGTCGCGGCCGGTGCGGGTCGGCGGAGTGCGCGGCCGGTAGGTCGCTGGTGGCGCAGGGGTGACCGGCGCGGCCGACGTCTCGACTCGCGGTGGTGGAGCCGGCCGTGGCGGCGGCGCCTGGGTGTTCGGTGACTGCGGTTGCGTGCGCGCCGGCGCCGTGGTCTGGACGGTCGGGCGGACCGGTTCAGGATCCCGGCCGGCGGGCTCGCCCGGCGCGCGGAGTATCAGCAGGACAGCGGAGACGACGAGCGCGGCGGCCGCGAGCGCGGTGGCGAGAAGAATGCCGAGGTTTCGTCTGGTGCGGTACCAGGGCGGTGGGGCGGGCTCGAAGTACCAGCTGTTTTCGTCGAAGGCGTCGAACATCATGTCCCGGCCCGGCACCTTCTCGGGATCAAAGACGTCAGCGTCCGCTTCCGCCCCCGAGTCGGCGGCTTTCACGACATCGACCGGGTCATCTGTGAGGTAGTCGAAGTCCCCCGAAACTTCGCGTCGCGCCACATGAGAATGCTAACGCCGGGGAAAGCGGGTGGCCCGGCAAACTCCGAGGGAACTTGCGCGTCGCCGTGACCCCCGCGATAGGGTTTCGAGCGCCCTCGCGCGGAGTCGTTCGCCGCGGCGATCCGATGCGGTAACCGCTGCGTCACCACACCGACTCCCGACCATCGGAAGGTTCGGCAATGAAGATGACCAGTCTGGCGGCCACATTCGCCGCATCCGTTCTGCTGCTGGCCGGTTCGGTTGCGTGCGCGCCGCCGGAGAAGAGCGGTGACGGCGAGCAGACGCAGTCCGGTGTCAAGGCCGCAGAAGCCACGTCCGCCGAGGACTTCGGGGGGATGGACGGGCTGGTGACGGCGGCCAAGAACGAGGGCGAGCTCAACGTCATTGCGCTACCGCCGGATTGGGCGAACTACGGCGCGATCATCGAGGCATTCTCCGAGAAGTACGGCATCAAGGTCAACTCGGCACAGCCCGACGCGTCGAGCCAGGACGAGATCAACGCGGCCAACCAGCAGAAGGGCAGGAGCACCGCGCCCGACGTGTTCGACCTCGGACAGTCCGTCGCCCTGGCCAACACCGAGATGTTCGCGCCTTACAAGGTTGTCAATTTCGACGACATCCCCGCGGCGTTCAAGGACAAGGACGGCACCTGGGTCAACGATTACGGCGGCTACATGTCGATCGGCTTCGACTCGGCCAAGGTGCCGCCGGTGACGCGCATCGACGACCTGCTGAAGCCGGAGTACCAGGGCAAGGTGGCACTCAACGGTGACCCCACGCAGGCGGGCGCCGCGTTCTCCGGTGTGCTGATGGTCGCCCTCTCTCAGGGAGGTTCGGTCGACGACATCGCCCCGGGCGTCGAGTTTTTCCGGAAGTTGGCGGACGCGGGAAACTTCGTGCCCGTTGACCCGACGCCGGCCACCATCGGATCCGGTCAGACACCGGTGGTGATCGACTGGAACTACACCAACGCCGCCGAAAGCAAGAAGCTGCCGTCGTGGCAGGTTCTGGTGCCGTCGGATCACCCCGTCGCCGGCTATTACTACCAGGCGATCAACAAGGATGCGCCGCACCCGGCCGCCGCACGGCTGTGGCAGGAATTCCTCTACAGCGACGAGGGGCAGAACTTGTTCGCGCTCGGCGGTGTTCGCCCGGTTCGCGCCGACATCATGGCCACCGACGCCACTTTGGACAAGGCGGCGGCGGATTCACTGCCCGTCATCGACGGGCCGGTGACGGTGCCCTCACCCGAGCAGACGCAGGTGGCCACCAAGTACCTGTCGGAGCACTGGGCCGCCGCGATCGGCTGACCGAGCACGGGAGGTGTGAGTCTGAAGAGGCTGCGGGACGCCGCGCGAGACACGCTGCCGCTGCTGCCGTTTGTGGCGGTGGTGGTGGTCTTTCTGCTCATCCCCACTGTGACGGTGATCGTCAACGCGTTCTTCGCCGACGGCGCGTTCTCCCTGGAGCGCATCGACGCGTTGTTCTCAGGCCCGGCATTGTCGGCCCTGAGCAAGAGCATGGTGTTGTCGAGCAGCACCGCGCTCATCGGCGCGACCTTCGGGGCGGTGCTGTCCTGGCTGATCGCGTCCGGCTCTCCGACGTCGCTGGTGCGGCGCGCGGTGCTGGCCTTGTGTAGTGTGCTCGCACAGTTCGGCAGTGTCGCACTGGCTTTCGCGTTCCTGGCGACCATCGGGCTCAATGGTGTGCTGACGTTGTGGGTCCAGCGGCTCTTCGACTGGAACCTGGCCGCATCGGGATGGCTGTACGGGCTGCCCGGCCTGATCCTGGTTTACACGTATTTCCAGATCCCGCTGATGGTCATCGTGTTCATGCCCGCCCTCGAGGGCCTGCGAGATCAGTGGCGCGAAGCGGCGCTGAGCCTGGGCGCTTCTCGGCTGCAGTACTTCCGCGAGGTCGTCGTGCCGTTGTTGACGCCCGCGTTCCTGGGGTCGGCGTTGTTGTTGTTCGCCAACGCATTCGCCGCGTACGCGACGGCCGCAGCGTTGGTCAGTCAGGGCAGCCCGATCGTGCCGCTGTTGATCAGGACGGCGCTCACCAGTGAGGTGGTGTTGGGGCAGACCGGCTTCGCGTATGCGTTGGCGCTCGAGATGATCGTCGTCGTGGCGGTGGTGATGGTGGCCTACCACAGATTGGTGCGACGTTCGGCGCGGTGGCTCCGATGACCTTCGGCACCAGGATGATTCGGGGCGTGCTCTGGGCGTTGTTCGGCCTGTTCTTCCTGTTCCCGCTCTACGCAATGGCGGATTTCTCGACACGCAACCTGGTGGCGGGCGGACGCACGTTGCGGGCGTGGGGCAACCTGATCGCCGACGACGCGCTTTACCAGGCCATCGTCGTGTCCCTGCTGCTCGCGGTGTTCACCGCGCTCGCGACGTTGGTGATCTTGTTGCCGACCATGATCTGGGTACGGCTGCGGGCATCGTGGGCGAAAGGGACCCTCGAGTTCCTGTGCCTGCTGCCGTTGACGATTCCAGCGTTGGTCATCGTGGTCGGTCTGCGCAATGTCTACCTGTGGGTGGTGTACTTTCTCGGCGAATCGGCGTTGACGCTGACCTTCGTCTACATCGTGTTGGTGTTTCCGTTCGCCTACCGTGCGCTGGACGCGGCGTTGTCGTCGATCGACCTACGCACCCTCACTGACGCCGCTCGATCGCTCGGCGCCGGTTGGGCGGCAACGATTCTGCGGGTGGTCGTGCCCAATATCTGGTCGGGGATCCTGTCCGCAGCCTTCTTCTCGATCGCCGTCGTGCTCGGGGAGTACACCATCGCATCGCTGAGCGGTTACGAGACTTTGCAGGTACAGATCGTGGCGATCGGTAAGGCCGACGGTCCCACGTCGGTGGCCGCGTCGTTGGCCGTTCTGTTGCTAGGTTTCGTTCTGCTGGTGGGACTTTCACTCGTCACCCGAGGGCGCCGCCGAGTTCAGGGAGTCACCGCATGAACACGGGAGTCGTCGTCGAGCTCAACGAGCTGACGCGGGTGTACGGGTCGATGAAGGCGCTCGACGGGCTGACACTGCGCATCGAACCCGGCGAGCTCGTCGCGCTGCTCGGCCCGTCGGGCTGCGGTAAGACCACCGCGCTGCGCATCCTCGCCGGGCTGGACAGGGCGACATCGGGCACGGTGTCCGTCGATGGGCGAGACGTCAGCCGGCTACCGGCCAACAAGCGGGATATGGCATGGTGTTTCAGGCCTACAGCCTGTTTCCCCACCTCACCGCGCTCGACAATGTCGCATTCGGTCTGAAGATGCGCGATACCTCCAAACGTGAACGCCTGTCTCGGGCCGGCGACATGCTGGACCTGGTCGGCCTGTCGGGCCACACCGACAAGTACGCCAGCGAATTGTCCGGCGGTCAGCAGCAACGCGTCGCGCTGGCCCGCGCCCTGGCGATCGCGCCGCGCGTGCTGCTGCTCGACGAACCGCTGTCGGCGTTGGACGCCGTCGTGCGGTCCCAGTTGCGCGACGAGATCCGCCGCGTGCAGTCGGAGGTCGGTACCACGATGTTGTTCGTCACCCACGACCAGGAGGAAGCGCTCGCTGTCGCCGACCGCGTCGGGGTGATGAACCAGGGCAGACTCGAACAGCTGGCCGCTCCTGCCGACATCTACGCCAACCCGGCGACACCCTTCGTCGCGGAGTTCGTCGGCCTGAACAACAAAGTGCGCGCGGCAGTTTCGAGTGGCCGGACCCACCTGCTGGGCACGTCGGTTCCGACGCTGCCGGGTTCGGTGACGTCCGGGCCCGGGCTGGCGATGGTCCGGCCGGAATCGGTGACGGTGACCGCTGATGAGGCAGGCACGTCGACCGTCAGCTCGGTGGCGTTCCTCGGCGCGATCTCGCGCGTCTACGCCGCGACGGAGGACGGCACCGTGATCTGTTCGCAGATGGCGAGTTCGGCGGCGCGCCACTTCGCGCCCGGCGACGCGGTCACCGTCGGTGTGGAATCCGACGGTGTGCTGGTCGTGCCTGGGTGAACGGGGTCAGACGTCTTTGACCGGTTCGATGCCGAGGTCTCGGTAACTGACCAGCGCGGCGAACGGCACACCGCGCGCGGCGAAGCGTTTGGAGGCGATGTCGCCGCGGTCCACCATCGGGATCACGCCGGTGACCACCGCACCCGCCGCGGTCACCCGGTCGAACGCGATCTCGGTCGAGCCGCCGGTGCTGATCACATCGTCGACCAGCAACACCCGCGTACCCGGCGCCAACCGGGTGCCCTCGATCCACTGCTCGCGTCCGCGTGACTTCTGTTCCTTGCGGACCGAGAACCACGCCTTGCCGGTGACCATCGCGATGCCGTGCGCCAGCGGGTCGGCGCCCATGGTCAACCCGCCCACCGCGTCGAAGTCGATGCCGCGGCTCTCGGCCAGTTCGGCGACCGCGCGGCTGACGATCGTCAGCCGCTCACCGGTGTCGATCGCGTACTTGCCGTCGATGTAGTCGTGGCTGAGCTGGCCGCTGGCCAACCGGAACGGCTCGTCGCGGCGCTCGTGGCCGCGGGTGGCGATCAGGTCGAACGCCGCTTGCCAGGTGGCCGGTCGCCCGGAGGGAGCCGCAGCAGTCATGGGGTGATCGTATTTCAGCCGCGGCGCGCCAGGCGGGTCAGCTCGACGGCGGCCGAACGCAATTCGTCGATCGAGTCGATCTTCTTCGGATAGCCGATCCGGGTGTAGGCCAGACCGCGGTCGGTGGTGAGTCGCAGGTCGAGGCCGTACCGGTCCGCGCCGGTGCAGGTCGCCGCGGTGGTGTCGGGGTAGCCGCCCAACGCCTTGGCCATCGCGACCAGCGTGTCGGCGTGGTCGGCGTTGAGGTGCGCGACAGCGCCGGCCGCCAGCGGTTGGACCGGATCGGGTTGCGCTGCCGAATACGCCTCACCGGTCGTCGACTCCATCCGCCCGTAGCCGCCGACCCAGCGCACCCGCCGCACCCGCAGCACCCACAGCGTGAAGTCGCTGTAGTCGATGTAGTACTTCGCGGCAGCGACGGCCGACAGGTGTGCTTCGCGCGCGGCGGCGAGTTCGTCGTCGGTGGGCCGCTCGACCACCCCGGCGAGCGTGACCCTTCCACTGGCCAGCGGGTCGGTCTCCGACGTCGGCGCGACGATCGCGATGCTCGCCCGCGGGTCGGCCAACAGATTGCGGCCGTGCTCGGCGAGGTTGGACACGCACAGCACAGGAGCGCCGGCGAGCAACCCGTACGTCACGAACGACGCCCACGGATCCCCCTCGGCCGTCAGCGTCGCCAATGTCGCGGTATTGGTGGATGCGGCGATGGTCCGGGCTTCCTCGGCAGCCGTCGGGCGGACGGAGTTGACGACCTCCGTCAGCGGCGGAGGAATCGACGGTGCGTCGCCGGGGTCGCCGTGATCACGTGTGGCCACGCCGGAACGATACCGAAGTCAGCGCGCGCAGAAATTTCCGCCGATTCGATTCTCGGCGACGTGGGTAGGTTGAACACCGTATGGAACTACACCGGTTGGACCAGCACAGCGGTGCCCGAGCATCCGACGTATCCGCCGACCACGACCCGGCGGAGGGCAGTCACGTCGAGGACGGTGTCGTCGAGCACCCCACCGCCGAGGACTTCGGCCACGCTCGGGTACTGCCCGAGGACCGCACGTGGTTCAAACGCGCCGTCTTCTACGAAGTGCTGGTGCGTGCCTTCTACGATTCGAACTCCGACGGCATCGGGGATCTGCGTGGGCTGACCGAGCAGCTCGACTACGTGAAGTGGCTTGGCGTGGACTGTCTTTGGCTGCCGCCGTTCTATGATTCGCCGTTGCGCGACGGTGGCTACGACATCCGCGACTTCTACAAGGTGCTGCCGGAATTCGGCACTGTCGACGACTTCGTCGAGCTCTTGGACGCCGCGCACCGCCGCGGGATCCGCGTCATCACCGACCTCGTGATGAACCACACGTCCGACCAGCACGCGTGGTTCCAGGAATCGCGACGGGACCCCGACGGACCGTACGGCGACTTCTACGTGTGGAGCGACACCAGCGACAAGTACTCCGACGCCCGAATCATCTTCGTCGACACCGAGGAGTCGAACTGGACCTTCGATCCGGTGCGACGGCAGTTCTACTGGCACCGCTTCTTCAGCCACCAGCCCGACCTCAACTACGACAACCCCGCCGTTCAGGAGGCGATGCTCGATGTCCTGCGGTTCTGGCTCGACATCGGCATCGACGGGTTCCGGTTGGACGCGGTGCCCTACCTCTTCGAGCGGGAGGGCACCAACTGCGAGAACCTGCCCGAGACGCACGCGTTTCTCAAGCACTGCCGCAAGGTGATCGACGACGAGTATCCGGGCCGCGTGCTGTTGGCCGAGGCCAACCAGTGGCCGGCCGACGTCGTCGAGTACTTCGGTGACCCGGACACCGGCGGCGACGAATGCCACATGGCGTTCCACTTTCCGCTGATGCCGCGCATCTTCATGGCCGTGCGTCGCGAATCACGGTTCCCGATCTCGGAGATCCTGGCGCAGACGCCCGACATCCCCGAGATGGCGCAGTGGGGCATCTTCCTTCGCAACCACGACGAGTTGACCCTGGAGATGGTCACCGACGAAGAGCGTGACTACATGTACGCCGAGTACGCCAAGGATCCGCGGATGAAGGCGAACGTCGGCATCCGCAGACGGCTGGCGCCGCTGCTGGACAACGACCGCAACCAGATGGAACTGTTCACCGCGCTGTTGCTGTCGCTGCCCGGTTCGCCGGTGCTGTATTACGGCGACGAGATCGGAATGGGCGACATCATCTGGCTCGGCGACCGCGACGCGGTGCGCACTCCGATGCAGTGGACGCCTGACCGCAACGCGGGCTTCTCGACGGCGACGCCCGGGCGGGTGTATCTGCCGCCGAACCAGGACGCGATCTACGGCTATCAGGCCGTCAATGTGGAAGCGCAGCGGGACATTTCGAACTCGCTGCTGAACTGGACCCGCACGATGCTCGCGGTGCGCAGCCGCCACGAGGCGTTCGCCATCGGCAGCTTCCACGAGTTGGGTGGTTCCAACCCGTCGGTGCTCACCTACGTCCGTGAGGTCGAAAAGGACTCGGGCGGGAAAGATACCGTGCTCTGCGTCAACAATCTCTCCCGGTTCCCTCAGCCGATCGAGTTGAACCTGCAGGCCTACAACGGATATACGCCGGTCGAGATGACCGGGTACGTGGAGTTTCCCCGCATCGGGCAGTTGCCCTACCTGCTGACCCTGCCCGGCCACGGGTTCTACTGGTTCTCGCTGAAGGCACCCAGCCAGGAGCATGGAGAACAGTCATGACCCTGCCGTTCGACGAGTGGCTGCCACACCAACGGTGGTACGCCGGGCGCAGCCGTGAGTTGGCCGCGGTGCAGCAGGCGGCCTCCACCACGCTGCGCGACGATTTGGACCTGGTGCTGCTCGATGTCTCCTACACCGACGGTTCGAGTGAGCGCTATCAGGTGTTGGTGCGCTGGAACACCGGCCCCATTGAGGAGTACGCGGAGGTCGCGACCATCGGCGCCGACGGTGACCGCACCGCCTATGACGCCCTCTACGACCCGGGCGCGGCGCAGTACCTGCTGTCGCTGATCGACTCGTCGGCGACGGTGGGGGACGGTGCCGGGGCGGTGCGTTTCGTCAAGGAGCCCGATGTGGAGTTGCCGCTGGACGCGGCGCCGCGGGTCTCGGCGGCCGAGCAGAGCAACACCAGCGTGGTGTTCGAGGAGAAGGCGATCCTCAAGCTTTTCCGTCGCATCACACCCGGCACGAACCCGGACATCGAGCTGAACCGCGTGCTGGCCCGCGCCGGCAACCCGCACGTGGCGCGGCTGCTCGGCTCGTTCGAGACGACGTGGGACGGGCGCGAGGACGGCGAGCCGTGCGCGCTCGGCATGGTGACCGAGTTCGCGGCGACCTCGGCCGAGGGCTGGGATATGGCGACCGCGAGCACGCGTGACCTGTTCGCCGAGGGTGACCTATACGCCGACGAGGTCGGCGGCGACTTCGCCGGCGAGTCGTACCGGCTCGGCGAGGCGGTCGCGTCGGTGCACGCGACGCTGGCCGACGAACTGGGCACCGAGACCACGCTGTTCCCGACGGACACCGCGCTGGAGCGGCTGGCGTCGGCGACAAAGTCCGTGCCCGACCTCGAGAAGTACGCGCCGCTGATCGAGGAGCGGTACCGCAAGCTGTCAGAGGAGACCGTCACCGTTCAGCGCATCCACGGCGATCTGCATCTCGGCCAGGTGTTGCGCATCCCCGAAGGCTGGCTGCTCATCGACTTCGAGGGTGAGCCCGGTCAGCCGCTCGAGGAACGGCGCCGACCGGACTCCCCGCTGCGCGACGTGGCCGGGGTGCTGCGGTCCTTCGAATACGCCGCCTACCAACGGTTGATGGAACAGTCCTCCGACGAGGACCACGACCGTCAGCTCGGCGCGCGAGCCCGCGAGTGGGTGGACCGCAACGCCGCGTCGTTCTGCGAGGGCTATGCAGAGGTGTCGGGTACCGACCCTCGCGACAACGGGCAACTGTTGGCGGCCTACGAACTGGACAAGGCGATCTACGAGGCCGCGTACGAGGCGCGCTTCCGGCCGAGTTGGTTGCCGATCCCGATGAAGTCGATCGCGCGCATCATCGGCTGATCCGATCGTGGCCAAGTACTCGCTCAACGATGCGGCGGTGGCCAGAGCGCGTGAACTGATCGATGCGCGCCAGTACGTGCTCGACAGCGATTGGGGCGAGGTGCAGCCGCGCGCCGAGGCGCAGAACGCCTATCTCGACACACACTCCTGGCAGGACTATGCGGCATGGCATCTCGGCCTGACCGAGGGTGCCCGCGACGAGACCAAGGCGCGGTACGCGTTCGTCTACGGCGACTTTCGCCGGCTCCACCGGTCAGGGCTCATCGCCTGCGTGTACCGGGCGTCGGAGTGGCGGCACAAGGACGTGGAACTCGCCGCCCACCAGCTGCTGCAGTACCTCGACGGAAAGACCGGGCTGAAGCCGTCCCGGCCTATTGGTGAAGCATGAGGTCGAGCACGCGCTCGCTCAGCGCCGCGGGCTCGCGCGGTGCCGCTCCCACCTCGTGCAACAAGCCGAGGCCGGTGGCGAACAGGAGAGCCGAACGCAGGTCCGCCTCGCCGTCGTCGAACCCGTAGTCGACCAGCGCCTCCCGCACCGCGTTGAGCACGCGCACATCGCTCTGCTGGACGCTGGCCAGCACCGTCTGGTCGGTCAACGACCAGACCCGCATCGCGCGCTCCAGCGCCCACTGGTCGGGACACATCAGTGTCTGGATCATCGCCGCCAACCGGGCGCGGGGTTCGGCGCCGCGCATGCCCTCGAACCGGTGCCGCTGCTCGTCGTGCAGATTGGCCCACGCCCGGGCCAGCGCGTCGCGGTAGGCGGGCATGTCGGTGAAGTGCCAGTAGAAGCTGCCCTTGGTAACTTCGAGACGCTCACACAGACGGCCGATCCGCAGCGCTCCGGGGCCGCCGTCGGCGAGCACGTCAAAACCGGTCTGGATCCAGTCTTGAGCGGTGACCCGACGCCCGGTGCTGGTGGGGGCGGTCATGGAGGGCAGCATACGCGGATGCGTCCCCATTACTGACACTCACGAAAATTTTCGGACTAACAATCTGGACGGCAACCGTGGCCGCCGGTAGGCGCCGCCGCTCATCGGCTCCTACTCGCCCCGCCCGGGCGTGTGACAACTCAGACTGTCATTCGCGACGGCCACGGTTGCTGTGAGACAAACCGTAGCACAAAAGCGTGTTCGCGTCAGCGATTTCGACGGTCAAGAGGCCTGTCGCACAGTCGGTTTCGGCTACGGTCGGGCCGAACGCGAGCACTTCCGGCGCTGCGGCCGACGGACGGCGTCGGTCCGTACGCCGCGCGATGCGGCGTTTAGCCACCCGGCAGGTGGGCAACCGAACAACTGTGAGCGCAAACCCGGACCCAGGCTATTCACCCAACGACGGCGGCGGCGTCGGCGACACGCTGCGCCCGACGGAGGCGTTCGACTCCGACGACGTGCGCAATGCCGACGGCGACGAAACGGTCGATCCGCCAGAGGGGTGGCGGGAAGCCGACAAGATCAACGCCGACGGCGAGGTCGACGAGACCCTTGACGAGAAACTGGCCGCCGAAGAGCCCGAGCAGCCTGAGCTGAACGAGCCGAGGGGGGAGCCCAGCGGCGACACCGAGCTGCGCCCCGACGACCAGTTCGAGCGCATCGACCCAGACCAGCACGGCCGCAACAGGGGGCAGATCGACGGCACCCCCGAGGACGGCGACTCGTTCTTCCCGGTCGTCGAGTAGCTACTCCGCCGGGGCCGCCTGCAGCACCACAACCGAGCGCGCGGCGACGGATACCTTCTGCGCGGCTTCGACCGGGGTCGGCTCGTCGTCGCCGTCGGCCGACGTGTCGATCACCGCGATCCAGGATTCGCCGAATTTCTTCTCCGGCATCACGAAGTCGATCGGCTCGTAGTGGGCGTTGAAGCACAGCACGAACGAGTCGTCGACGATGCGCTGCCCGCGCACGTCGCGATCGGGGATGCCTTGGCCGTTGAGATACACCGCGATTGACTTGGCGTAGCCCGCTTCCCAGTCCTCGTCGCTCATCTCCGAGCCGTCGGGTGCGAACCAGGCGATGTCGGGCAGCCCTTCGCCGCCGCGGTGGCGCACCGGCCGACCGGAGAAGAACCGGCGCCGGCGGAACACCGGGTGCGCCGCGCGCAGCGCCGATACCTTGCGGGTGAATTCCATCAATTCGGTGTCGATGCTGGACCAGTCGATCCACGACAGCTCGTTGTCCTGGCAGTACACGTTGTTGTTGCCCTGCTGGGTGCGACCCAGCTCATCGCCATGGGCGATCATCGGAACACCCTGCGAAAGTAACAGCGTCGTAAGGAAATTGCGCTGCTGCTGCGCTCGCAGCGCGTTGATCTCGGGATCGTCGGTCGGTCCCTCCACGCCGCAGTTCCAGGACCGGTTGTGGCTCTCGCCGTCGTTGTTATCCTCGCCGTTGGCCTCGTTGTGTTTCTCGTTGTAGGACACCAAGTCACGCAGCGTGAAGCCGTCGTGGGCGATGACGAAGTTGATGGAGGCGACGGGCCGCCGACCGGTCTGCTCGTACAGGTCGGCCGAACCCGTTAAGCGATAAGCCAATTCGTCGAGTGTGGCGGGTTCACCGCGCCAGTAGTCGCGGACCGTGTCGCGGTATTTTCCGTTCCACTCCGTCCACTGCGGAGGGAAGTTGCCCACCTGGTAACCGCCGGGGCCGACGTCCCACGGTTCGGCGATCAGCTTGACCTGGCTGACCGTCGGATCCTGTTGTACGAGTTCGAAGAACGTTGCCAGTCGGTCGACGTCGTAGAATTCCCGGGCCAGTGTGGAGGCGAGATCGAATCGGAATCCGTCGACGTGCATCTCGGTCACCCAGTACCGCAACGAATCCATGATCAGCTGAAGCGAATGCGGATGGCCGACGTTGAGGCTGTTGCCGGTTCCGGTGTAATCCATGTAGTACCGCTTGTCGTCTTCGACGAGCCGGTAGTAGGCCCCGTTGTCGATGCCCCGCATCGACAGCGTCGGGCCCAGATGGTTGCCCTCGGCGGTGTGGTTGTAGACGACGTCGAGGATCACCTCGATGCCCGCCTCGTGCAGCGCGCGGACCATCGCCTTGAACTCCTGTACCTGTCCGCCGGGGTTCGGGCTGGAGCTGTATTTGGAGTCCGGCGCGAGGAAGCCGATCGTGTTGTAGCCCCAGTAGTTGGACAGGCCCTTGTCGATCAGCGTGGAGTCGTTGGCGAAGTGGTGCACCGGCAGCAACTCGATCGCCGTCACCCCCAGTGACTGCAGATGCTCGATGATCACCGGATGCGCGACGGCCGAGTAGGTGCCGCGGATGTTCTCGGGGATGTCGGGGTGCGTCTGCGTCAACCCCTTGACGTGCGCCTCGTAGATGACCGAATCGGCGTACTCGTAGTCCGGCGGCCGGTCGTTGCCCCAGTCGAAGTACGGGTTGATGACCACCGACTTCGGCATGCTCTGCGCGGAGTCGTCGTCATTGCGGCTGTCGGGATCGCCGAAGTTGTAGCTGAACAGCGACTGGTTCCAGTCGAAGTTGCCGTCGATGGCCTTCGAGTACGGATCGAGCAGCAGCTTGTTCGGGTTGCAGCGCTGACCGGTCGGCGGGTCATATGTGCCGTGCACCCGGTAGCCGTACCGCTGGCCAGGTTCGATGTTCGGGATGAACCCGTGCCAGACGAACGCGTCGTTCTCGGGCAGCGTTATGCGGGTCTCGGTGCCATCGGCGTCGAACAGGCACAGCTCGACCTTCTCGGCGGCCTCACTGAACACCGCGAAGTTGGTGCCCGTCCCGTCGTAGGTTGCGCCGAGTGGGTAGGCCTTACCCGGCCAGACCTCGTGGGACGCGGCTTGGGGGGCGGGGGCTTGGGTCAATTCTCACTCCAGACGACGACACAACTCACAACGGAACGATACGGGTGTGCCCGATGCGGCAGCATCACAACCAAACCCGCACGAGATCACAGCAGCCAGGAGAAACGCGTGCCCGCCCGCCCCGACCTGCCCGGTTACCGGACCCTGCTGACCGACATCGACGACGGCGTGGCGACCATCACCCTGAATCGCCCGCGGCAGCGCAACGCCGTCGGTGACGGCATGCGCGAGGAACTGGCCGACGCGTACCGGACCCTCGGCGGCGATGACAGGGTGCGGGTGATCGTGCTGACCGGAATCCCGCCCGCCTTCTGCGCCGGCGCGGACCTGGCCGCCGGCGAGGACACCTTCGCGGCCCCCGGACCGGGGTTCAGCGCCGCCGGTGTGGACGTTCCCGCGTGGACGTTGCCCAAGCCGGTCATCGCGGCGGTCAACGGCCACGCGATCGGGCTGGGACTGACGTTGGCGCTGCACTGCGACATCCGGTTCTTCGCCGCCGAGGGCCGCTACGGCGTCGTGCAGGTGCGGCGTGGAGTCGTCGGCGATGCCTATTCTCACTGGATTCTCCCGCGCCTGGTCGGTGTCGCCAATGCAGCCGAAATCTTGCTGGCGGGAGCGACTTTCGACGGTGCGCGGGCGGTGCAGCTCGGATTGGGCAGTCGCGTGCTGCCTGCCGACGAGGTGCTGCCCGCCGCGCTGGACCTCGCCCGCGACATCGCCGTCAACACCGCGCCGATGTCGGTGGCGGCCAGCAAGCGCCTGCTGTGGGAGTCCTACGACCTCGACCGGTCCGCGGTCGGCGCCCGCGAGACGGAGATCCACCTGCGGCTGATGGGACACGACGACGCCAAAGAAGGGGTGCGCGCGTTCATGGAAGGGCGAAGGCCATCGTGGACGGGTAGGCCCGTCGACCCGACGGCCGCGGACTAGACGATGCCGACGCCTGCCGCGCGCAGGTCTTCGACGGCATTGGCCGTGGATTCGGCGGCAACTCCGGCGGTCAGGTCGAGCAGGACGCGGGTCGTGAACCCGTAGGCTACGGCGTCGGACGCTGTCGCCCGCACGCAGTAGTCGGTCGCGATACCGACCACATCGACCTCGTCGACCCCGCGGTGACGCAACCAATCGGCCAGCGTCGTCCCAGTCTCGTCGGTGCCCTCGAACCCGCTGTAGGCGGCCGAGTACTCGCCCTTGGTGAAGACGGCCTCGACCGCCTCGGATCGGAATTGAGGATGGAAGTCGGCGCCGGCGGTACCGACGACGCAGTGCCGCGGCCACGACGTCACGAAGTCGGGGCTGTCGGAGAAGTGGTCACCGGGGTCGATGTGAAAGTCTTTGGTGGCCACCACATGTGCGTACTTGGTCGGCCCGGTGAGCAACCGGCTGATGTTGCGGGCGACGTCAGTGCCGCCGCTGACGGCCAGGGAGCCGCCCTCACAGAAGTCGTTCTGCACGTCGACGATGATCAGCGCCTTCATGCCCTCCGACGCTACCCGCCGAACAGCAGGTACAGCCCGGTGAACGTGTAGCCGACCATCGCCAGCATCATCGCCAACTGCCCGGTCAGTTGGTGAGCCGACGGCAGCAGGCGCAACGCCCGGTCATGCGCCGCGACCACACCTGCGACGTGCCCGGCCAAGACGAAGCCGACCTTGAGCGTCGCCAGCACCGCGGGGTGTTGTGACAGGAAGTAGCTGACCTCCGCGTCGCTCAACCAGAGCAGGTTCCACCCGCGCGCCAGCGGGTCGGCCAGCAGGATGATCGTCTGCTGACCGCGCTCGACCAGATAGGTCAGATAGTGGGCGAACACGTAGCCGATGACGATCGGGATCAGCGAGTGAGCCATCAACCCCGGCAGTTGCCGGCGCCGGTCGCGGTCCACACCGCCGGTCGCGATCGAGGCGAGCCAGAACGTGGCGGCGACGACAGCCGCGAACGTGGCCAAGCCGGCGGTCTTGATGAGGGTGGCGGTCAGCGTCGAGGAGGAATGGTCGTCGACGAAGTTGCGCCATTCGGGCATGGCCGAAAAGCTGTCGAACGCAGTCGACCCCAGGAGAACGGCCATCACGGCGACGAGACCCGGACGCACCGGCAGCGACGGGAGGTGGTCGAACGGGTTGCCGATCGCGACGCGGCCGGTGCCGGGGTCTCGGCGAAACGGCGACAGCCGCGAGGCCACCACGCTGTACATCTCGAATGGGTCGGCCCGGGTGCACCAGCGCTCACCACACAACAGCGCCCCGGCCAGCGTGACCCCGAGATAGATCAGCAGCCAGATCCGGATGGCGCCAAGCGAACCCGGATCGGGACTGGCCAGCTCCAACCAGACGAACGCGAACAGGCCGAACACGGCGGGCCAATAGCCCAGCCGTGCCGGGTAAGTGAGCCCGAGCGACCGCCCGCCCAACAGCCGAAGCACCGTCCGCACAGGCGATATCGCGCGCCACACCGGACCGATGATCAGCGACACGGCCACCAGGCCCACCCAGAGCAGGACGTAGAAGACACCGGGCAGCGGATTCCTAGCGTCCTGGGGACCGAGGACGGCGGCGACACCGACCCACACCGCGAAGCCCAAGCCGCCGAGCGCGAGGGCCCAACGGACCGCGGGTGCGTCGACCACCGCCGTTACCCAACGCGGAAGGGGACGAACGGAATTGGCCGGATCGAACTTGGGTTTCTTCCATGCCAGCGCCACCACCGCGAAGGTGAACGTCAGCGCCCATGCGGCCCCGACCACCGCGTAGGTGAACGGAATCGGCAGATCCGTCGAACCGCCGAGACCGTGGGCCAGTACGGAGACCGACGGCCCCGACATCACTGCTGGACTTGAACGGTGGCGATCACGCGATTCAGTTCGTGCAGTTCGATCTCGACGTTGCCGGGCACATCGACGGTGAACTGGAATTGCTGGCCAGGCGTCGGGTCCACCTTGAAGGTGTGTTCAGGCACCGAATGCACGTGCAGTTCATCGGCCGCGTCGCTGTTGACCCGCAGCACGATCGGCTCGCCGACCTTGCCCTGAATCTGTGCGTTCGTCGGGTCGACGTTGCCGCCCTCGATCGTGACGTCGATGGTCAAGCGATCGGGCGGACGCTGCTGATCCGGCATGTCCGCAGCGCCAACAGTCGACTGGGCGGGACTACTCGCTTCCGGTTCGGTATCGCGCGAGCCGCCGCAGCCGGCGACGACAAGCGTCGCGGCGAAACAGATCGCGCCGGAGCGGATGAGGGTCGGTTTCACGTTGTGCTTTCCCCGTTGGATTCTTCTCGTTTACGACGGTTCTTCATTGCTATGTAGACCACCACCCCGGCGACGACGATCGCCGGGGCGAAGGCGGGCACCGCTATCCAGATCGGATGATCGGCGAGGATCACGACGTCGGCGCTGTCGGGCGCGCCCGTCATGATTGCGCACTGGGTTGTAGCTCGGCCTCACTCGCGGTCGGCTCGGTTCGGTTGATCCGACCGCCTCCCCAGGCGACACCGGCGACCATGGCGAGCGAGCACACGAGCACCACGAGGCATCCGATGAGCCACAACGACTCTGGGATGTCCGGGCTGCGTTCGCGCTGCAGGATCGTGATCTCCGAAACGAACGGACGCGTCATGTTCGGCTCGGCGGGCACTTCCTCCGCGCCGATGCCGGGGTCACCGGCCAGGTAGATCGGCACCGCTGTCAGCATCCCGCCGTCGTGGACACGCAGGAGCGTCTTCCACGTGCCAGAAACCGGCATCGGCTCGGTGGAGCGGTAGTGGCCGGGCCCGACCTGCTCGAGGTTGTCGACGAACATGCCTCGCTGGTTCGGAAGTCCCCCTTGCCACCCGAGCACCGACACCCAGTTCGGGTCCTCGCTCAGCAGGTTGGCGGGCGTGATCTGCACATCGGCGGTGACGAATCGCGCCCCGTCGTCACCGGGGACTTCGGTCAAGACGATGGTGGCGTTGGCGTTCTCGGGAACGTTGTAGCGCAGGCCGTTGGCGGCGGCGCCGCCGATCGCAAGCACCGTCAACACGACGAGGCCAACGCTCAGCGCCCGGCGCGGAAGTCGCTGTTCGGTCAACACCATGCCGATCATTGCGCCGCACGCGCCGGTCAGGATGGCGACCGGTACCGACATCGCGAGCGCCTCGGGCCAGATGCTGCTGGGCCAGGGCAGGTGGTAGACGGCGTTGATCCACAGCGACTCCAGCCACAGACCGACGGTGCCGACACCCAGGCCGGCCACGGCGCCGAAGAGCACCGGACGCTTGAGCAGTGGCGTCAGGGCGATGAGCTCGACTACGACGGCGGCGCCGAGATAGAGGGGGAACCAGTTGACCGGTGCGTCGAGCACGGGGGCGACGAGGAACGCCACGATCCCGCGCAGGCCGATGGCGATGACGGCCGCGATGATCGCCGCGCCGCGGCCGAGGAAGATGCGCGCGGCCACCAGGGCGAGCGCGGCCGCCGCGGCGATCAGCATGGGCTGGAAGACCTGGCGGAACTGCGGTACGCCGAAGTCGAACTCGATCTGGTAGACGGACATGCCGATCAGAACCCCGGCGAATGCCAGGTACTGGATGAACTTCAGACCGATACCGTCAGGCGGCGTGTCGGGCGTCCGGACCCGCTTGCCTTCGAGTTCGAGGTAGGCAGCGGCCAAGGTGGAAAAGCCTGCGCCACCGATCATCATCAGGTGGGTGGGCCCCCACAACGTGACGTCCTGGCCGAAGATGCGGTGCCACATGTCGTCGAGGGGGAATCCGAGCAGCGCATACAACCCGCACCCGGCCATGACGATGCCGCCCACCGGGGCATACCAGTGGTCGGTAATGCGGACCGCGGCAGGGCCGGGTCGCTCTTGGGCGCCGCGGGGCAGCACCATTGCGGTGCAGCCGGCGACGAAGATGCCGAACAGGCCGATGAGGATGAAGTAGTGGGCGGGGTTGGCGAGTGCGCCGTCATCGCGTCCGTTGCCGATGTGCAGGCTGACGTCCCAGATGAATCCGAACAGCGCGCAGATGATCGACGCGACGAAAAGCGCAATGGGTAAGGCGACCCATGACGGCCGCTTGAATCGGCGTCCGGACCAGTCGCCGAGGCGGGCCAACCACTCGATCTTGTGCGTGCGGTGCATCCAGCCGATCCACAAAAGCACCACGGCGATCACAGCGGCGGCGATCGACAGACCGATGATTTCGTGGATGGCGGCGCCGCCGCCCTCGCTCTGGGCTACTACCGAAATCTCTGAGGCTTTCCAAGTACTCGTCATATGCCCACCTGCCGGAAGTCGGAGTTCTCCTTACTCGTCGGTAATGTTGCCAGAACCCGCGATACCGAAACCAGGGGTATCAGGTAGCGACAACACGGATTGTCTCAAGTGTTGTGTCGGCCGCGTCGGGAACGTTCATTCCCGCCTGTACGCCGGTGCGCAGATAGTCGATGACCGCGTCATTCAGCCGTTCGCCGGGGACCACCGCGGGAATTCCGGGTGGATAGGGAGTGATCTGCTCGGCGCAAACCCTGCCACTGGCCTTGTCGGCGGGCACTTGCTCGACCCGACCGAAGAAGGCGTCGCGGGGCAGCTTCACCGTTTCCAGTTCGATGTCCTCGGGGGATGGAAGCTGCACGGGAGCGGGCGGGTTGAAGTCGTCGGCCGCCTCGCGCCAGGCATGCAGCGCTTCGAGCAGTCGTTCACCGGTGGCTTTGTCATCGGCGAAGGACATGGTGACCAGGATGCGCCGGTGATCGCTCATGCCGACGTCGAGGTGCTTGTGTTCCCGCAGCCAGTCGTGGACCTGGTAGCCCGACGTGCCGGTGCCCGAGACGTCTATCAGGATCTGGAGGCGATCGAGGTCGTGAGAAGCCTCGGCGCCCAGCAGGTCGTCCTCCATCACTTCGATATCGGGAATCATGTCGATCTCGTGGCGGAGGCGCCCAGCGAGATCGAGCGCGTTGCCGAGCAGTTCGTGACCGTGCTCGACCATTTGCCGCCGCCAACCGTCCATCGCGGCATACATCAGCACGTTGGGACTCGTCGTCATCAGCAGGTCGGCGCACGCTGAGAGCCGGTCCTGATCGATGAGGTCGCCCTGCAGATGGAAGACGGATCCCTGCTCGAACCCCGCACCCATCTTGTGCACGCTGACCACGCAGACGTCAGCACCGGCGTCCATCGCCCATGTCGGCAGGTCCTCGTGGAACGGGAGGTGCGCACCCCAGGCCTCGTCGACGATCAGTGGCTTTCCGCGTTCGTGGCAGACGTCCGCGACCGCGGCCAAGTCGGTGCAGGTGCCGTAGGGGCTCGGGCAGACCACGAGCGCCCCGGCGGCGTCGGGATGCTCATCCCAGGATCGGCGGAAGTCGTCCGGTGACGGGGGATGGCTGAAATGTCGTTCGGCGTCCCAGCGCGGGGTGACCCAGTGCGGTTGCACGCCGGAGAAGATCAGCCCGGCGACGATGGACTTGTGGCTGTCGCGGGGGACGAGCAGGCCACCATCGCCTCCGGCAACCGCCATCATCGCGGCCTTGACCGACAGCGAGCTACCGCATGTCGAGAACCAGGCGACCTTGGCGCTCACCGCATCAGCCATGAGATCCTCTGCGCGCGTGAGATATTCGTTGCTGCTGCGACGGTCGTCGAGTCCGCCGTTGGCGAGTAGGTCGTCGGCGAAGGCCTGAGGGCCCAGCACGTCGAGCACCCGGGGGTCGGTGCCTCGCCCTTGCCGGTGACCCGGCGGGGTGAAGCCGTAGCGGTTGCGCTGGCGGTAATCGACGAGAGCGTCGAGCAGCGGAGCTTCGGATTGATCCATCGGCATCAGGGCTTGAGGATGACCTTGACCATGCCGTCTTCCTTTTTCTGGAAGGTCTCGTACGCGCCCGGTGCGTCGTCGAGCGGCAGTCGGTGGGTGGCGAACTGTTCGACGCCCAACGGATCTTCGGGGGTCAGCAACGGCAGGATGTCGGGCACCCATTTCTTGACGTTGGCCTGACCCATTCGCAGCTGAATCTGCTTGTCGAACAACGTCATCATGTTGATCGGGTCGGCGGCGCCGCCGTAGACGCCCGACAGGGAGATGGTGCCGCCGCGACGGACGAGCGCGATCGCGGAGTTCAGGGCCGCGAGCCGGTCGACGCCCGCGTTCTTCATCACGACGCGGCCGACCGGGGAGGGGAGGAAGCCGCTGGCGGTCTGCAGGGTTTCCGCGACGGGCGAGCCGTGTGCCTCCATGCCGACGGCGTCGATGACCGAGTCGGCGCCGCGGCCGTCGGTGTGGCTCTTGACGACCTCGTCGGCGTCGTCGGTGCGTAGGTCGATCACCTCATCGCAGTAGGCGCGTGCGCGGGAGAGCCGCTCGTCGACAAGATCGATGCCGATGACCTTGCAGCCCTTTCGGTGCGCGGCGATACGGCAGGCCATCGAGCCGATCGGGCCCAATCCGAGAACCACGAGGGTGCCGCCGTCGGGTACCGCGGCGTACTCCACGGCCTGCCATGCGGTGGGCAGGACGTCGGAGAGATAGACGTAGCGGTCGTCGGGTCCATCGTGTGGAACCTTGATGTGGGTGTACTGCGCCTGGGGGACGCGCAGGTATTCGGCCTGGCCGCCGGCGACCTCGCCGTAGAGCTTGGAGTAGCCGAACAGGGCGGCGCCCGTCCCTTGGTCGCGGTTCTGAGTGGTTTCGCACTGGCTCTGAAGGCCGTGGTCGCACATGAAGCAGTGGCCGCAGGAGATGTTGAAGGGGATGACGACGCGGTCGCCGGGCTGCAGGCCGTCGACCTGGGATCCGACCTCTTCGACGACGCCCATCGCTTCGTGGCCCAGGATGTCGCCGGGGTTCATGAATGCGCCGAGCACCTCGTAGAGGTGAAGGTCCGAGCCGCAGATGTTGGTGCTGGTGACTCGGATGATCGCGTCGGTGGGTTCCTTGATCGCGGGATCGGGCACATTGTCGACGGATACTTTCCGACGACCCTGCCAGGTGACTGCTCGCATGGGCGCCTCCTCATGGTCTGAGGGAGGCGTGCCCACTCAGCGGGGAGCCAAACTTTCCGCAGTGGGCGCGAGTTGACGGTGGATCAGACGGTGGCGTCGGTGGCGATCGCGTCCTGCATGAGGACGCTCAGATGCTGCCAGTAGATCCAGTCGGCGATGGCGGCGCGCTGTTCGGCGACGTCGCTCGCGGTGTGTGCGCGGTGTAGTGCCAGCTCTTGGGCGTGGTCGGCATAGGCGACGAAGCACTGCAGTTGCACCGGGGCGCGGTCAGGAGAGTTGCTGAGCAACGGACGGAAGACTTCGAACCACAGCAGGGCGCGGCGGTCCTCAGGGGGAGTGGCGTCGGTGGGTGGTGGTGGTAGCACCTCGGAGAGGCCGGTGGGCGCGATGGCAGCCAATTTGCTTGCCGCGTCGGGGGATATGACCTGAAGACGGTGGCGGCCATTCATCTGGCCGTTCTCGGGGATGTCGTCGGGCCGAAGGATAATCCGTGGTGCACCCGGGTCAAAGCCTTTGAACTGGTCCTCGGTGGCGATGACAGCGCGTAGTTCGGTGTTGTGGTGCTGTGCCCAACCATGAAGTGCGAGAATGGGATACGTTGCCCAGGACCCGCGAACATGAGGCGGGATACCTTCGTCGGCGGTAGCCATCTTGACGCGGTCGGGCAGCTTGACCTCATCGGGGATGTAGCCGAGGCCATAATTGTTGGCGACGACGATGGTTCCGTCTTTCGCGAGGCCGGTGACCCAGTAGAAGCCCATGTCGGTCATGCCGACGTTCAAGGCAGCCGCGATGCGTTGTGCGAGTTGAGCGGGATCGCTGCCGGAGGGCCGCCGGAGGGTCGAGGCCGCGATCGCCTCGCGCTGGGCGCGTGCTGCCGAAACCGGAACGGGCGCAGGGGCGCCGACAGTGCTGGCACCGGGAGCTGCCGTGCCGGGCGGGACGCTGGGGGCGACGTTGGCAACCGGAGCAACCGGTGCCGCCGGCGGAGGAGTGGGTGCCGGACCCAGAGGTACGGGTGCAGCGGGAGCGGCGCCTGGCGCGGGAAGCGGCGCCACGGGTGCTTGGCTGGTTGTTGGACCCGAAGCAGTCGGGGCTGTGGTCTGGGGTGGCGTCGACGGTGCGGCGTCCACGGCCGGGGCAACAGGGGGCGGCTGCATCGCTGATGGGGTGACCGGAGCGGACTGTGGTGGCGGGATCGGTGCCTGCCCAACAGCTTTGGCTGCCGAATCGGCCATCGTCCTTTGGAAGTCAGCCATTTGCGCCTGAGCCGGTGTGGCGGCTGCGGGGTTCACGGTGCTTGGTGCGCTCGGCGCGGTGGGTGCGGACGGTGTAGCCGGGGCTGAGGGCGTAGAAGTTCCGCCACTCGACATGGGACTAGCTGGAGCGTTGATGCGTGGAGGTGCGGGTGCCGCGGGAGTGCTTGGCGCGCCCGGGATTCCGGGGACGGCAGGAGGTTCGGTCGTATCTATACCTCCAGGCAGTGATTGTATGGGTGGCGCGTCCGTGTGAGTGGTAGATCCTTGTGGGTCGCGGGAGGTGACGGCTGCGTCTGCGATTAGGGCAGGTGCTTCCGGAAGAGGAGCCTCCGCTACCTTGTGCGATTCTCCGGATGGACCACGGCCGTTGCTCAAGCCTGCAGGCAAATCCAGCGGACCGGCTTCTAGCGGAGGAGCGTCGGCAACTTCGGTCGAAGGTTCAAGTCCCCGCCAGTTGCTGACCGGACCGATAGCTGGGTCTCGGGCTGGATCACGCTCAGTCGCGGGCTGCCTGTCGTCGGTCGGTGGAGCCTCCGGAAATCGGTTCGAAACAGCCGCTATCCGATCAGCTGCAACTGCGATGGTCGCGATATTTTCCCTTCGGATGGCTGCTACGCCTTCTTTGATCGCCAGCGCCTTTGCATCTTCGGGTATGTCCTCGCTCGTCCGGATCCAGTCAAGAATCTTATTCGCTAGTTCAACAGTGCTGATTATTACGTTCTTGGCGCTGGCCGCCGCACGCGCACTGTCGCTGAACAACTTGGCCGCAGAGTTCAGCATCTCCTTGGCCGACTCAAGGTCGATTTCACGTTGACGACCGGCGCCATCGGCTGCGGCCGCGGCAATTCCCGACCACCCTCCAGCGCCCGCAAACATTCGGGAGCGTTGCTGTCTCAACGAATCCAATTGCAAAGAGAGGGATTTCGATGTGTAAGCGAAGGTGTCACTGCATCTGCTGAGGACGTCCTCATCAACGTCAGGCCATGCGGGCGGCGCGGTCAAGCCGTAAGGATCGAATGGTCGAGAACGCCCCATCGCTATTGCCTGACGGCTTTGCATGCCTCATAGATGAACGACGAGACTCTGTAGGCGGTGAGGTCGAGATAGCTGTCAGCGACAATATAGGTCGGAAGCGCTTCCGCATATGCGCGGCGATATTGCGCGGCGAAGATGGCTAGGTCTCGGAGAGTTAAATTGCCTGTACGCGAGGCGATTCGTTCGAACGCGTCAGCTGACTTCTGCAATTCCGGTATTACCGATTCGACGACAGCGCGTTGTTCTACTGTCCAATCCGAAGCGGTCAAATTTGGGTCCAGCGCCTGCCACGCTTTCGTTCGGGCGTTGAACTCATTGAGCACACGATCCCAGTCGTCGCAGGTTCGATCAGCGTCCGTTAGTAATCTTGACGGATTGTTAGGGTCTTCCAGCCTCGGAACCTCCGACGGTTGCTTAGGTTGATCGACGAGCGGAAAGCGAGCTGCGGCCGACCCGTACCGGATTGCCGAGCAGATATAAACGAGTGCATTCGTGGAGGTAATTGCTGCCGCAGCCAGGTGGTTGTCCTCCTCCGTATATGTCGGCACCGCATCCCTGAATGCTCGTCCATAGGCGATGAATTGTTCGTACAGCTCACGCATCACCCGATGTGGTGTCTGCTGTGCCAATCGCACAGTCTCTTCCGTCGCTACCCTGAGCCCCTCGGCCACCTCGTCATATTGCGCTCGGAGTTCGGGCGGCCAATCGGTGGCCGGAATACTCACGTCACGCTTATCCCAGCCTTTCTTGAGTGCCGTGCCAAGTGTCTGGTTGATGGGCGTCCACGCCGCACAAGTCGGGTCTTCCGTGATGATGTTCACGGGCCCAGTGTCGTCGGCGCTCGCCAGTCCATAGGTCTCGCCCGACGGCGTCGGATCGTCATCGCTACCATCCGATGTCACCGAAACCGTCACTGCCACAGTGACTCCGATGACGGCTAACAGTGCAACACCGCCGAGCAGCCACTTCCAGGCGTTACCGCGCTTCTTCGGCGGCGGGCCCGCCGGCCACTGCTGGGCCCACGGCGGCTGCTGCGGCGACGGACCGTATGGCCCCAAGTATCCCTGTGGCGGACCGGGATTTCCTGGCGGCGGACCCGGCGGTGGCGGATAACTCACAGCGCGGTCCCCGGTCCCTCCCCGGCCGCATCGTTGAGCAGTTCGAGGCGCTTGCGTATCTCCGCGGCGATCTGACGGTCAACCGCGTCGTAAGTGTTGGCGGCGTGGACCACGTTCTGCGCGTACTTCGCCAACTCCGCCTTGACCACCGGCAGCTCAGCGATCGCCGGATCGACCACTTCTGCCACCTTCGCCGCGATCGCGGTCGACAAGGCATCGCCGCCCGCCGGCTTGAACGAAGCCGGCGGCTCAGGGATGGCATCGGCGAGCGCACGCAACCGTCCACCGGCTTCGAGCACCAGGTCGGTATCGATGCGCAGCGGCTCAGTCATCGTCATTCCGCGCAGCGATCAGCATCGCGCCGATCGGTTGGCATGCCCCCTCAGGCGTCACCCGGCAAATGCTACCCGACCCGCAACACCGGCCATCGCGCCAATTTTCTCCACGCCGGCGCGCCAGACCTGACGCTGGCCTCGCAGTTCGAAGGGCTCTCAAGCGGCCCTGCCACGCACGACGAGTTACCGATCGGCACCGCGTCTGGCTCGAACCGTCACCGGACAATCGGCCGTGGCCGCCGACGCCAGCAAACCCCGACGACGGCCTTCGCCGCGGACAGTCGTTTCCGCTATCGTTCCGCAGATGTCCGACCCCGACTCGAAGTCGCTCGACGAGCTTTTCAACCGCATCCTGCACACCGAAGACGACGCCCTGCGCGCCGCGCGTGAGTCCGGCAACGCCGCAGGCATGCCTCCCATCGAGGTCTCCGGTCAGCACGGCAAACTTTTGTACCTGCTGGCCTCGTTGTCGTCGGCCACCCGTGTCTTGGAGATAGGAACCCTCGCCGGCTACAGCACCATCAACCTCGCCCGCGGTGTCGGGCCCGACGGACGCGTCGTCACCTTGGAGTACGACCCCAAGCACGCCGAGATCGCCAAGGAGAACTTCGCTCGCGCCGGCGTGCAGGATCGCATCGAGATCATTGTCGGCGCGGCGCTCGACACGCTGCCGATGCTCGCCGACCGCGGCGACGTGTTCGATCTGACCTTCATCGACGCCGACAAGGAGAACAACGTCGCTTACGTCGAGTGGGCCATCAAGCTCGGTCGGCCGGGCTCAATCATCGTGGTGGACAACATCGCTCGCTTCGGCCGCGTACTCGATCCTGCCGCCGACGACGCTCAGGCCCGCGCCGTGCGCGAGATGCTCGAGATGATGGGCGACCACCCGCAACTGGAAACCGCCGCGATACAGACCGTCGGGCTCAAGGGTTGGGACGGCTTCGCCGTCGCCCGCATCGTCGGATAGTCATCTCGACCAGGGCGCCGTAGCGGCCGCGGTCGTCAGCGCGGTGACGATCTGCTCCTCACGGGTCGCGAACCGATCAGTCGGGGCCGGCACCGATATCGCGACGACATGTCCGCCGGCCGTACGCCCCGCCACACCGGCGGCCGAAATCCCGACCGTGTGTTCGTCCCGATCGAACGCGACGTCGGTCGACCCGTTCAACAGCGCCGTCGCCGCCCTGCCGTTGGCCGTCGACTCCAACGGAAAGCGCATGCCGATCGCCGATACCGCGCGCAGTCGATGCGCCGATTCCAGTTGATCGATGAACAACATCTCGCCGCCCCGCAACACCGACAGATCGACGGTCTCCCCGGTGGTCGCGGCCAGTTCCTCGAGCGTTGGCCGGAACAACGCCGCCAGCCCCGCGACGTCTGCGCTTCCAAGCCCGAGCAGCCGATCCCCCAGCGAGAACCGGCCTTGGTCGTCGACAGCCGCGAAGCCGACCTCCACCAATCCGACGAGCAGTCGACGCGCCGTCGACTTGGCCAGGCCCAGCTGAGCGCCCAGATCGACCAGCCGAAGCCGACCGGGCGCCGCGGCGATCTCGTCCAGGGCCGCTGCTGCGCGACGCAGCACCTGGATGCCGTCTTCCCGGCCCGCATCAGTTCGCTCATTTCGGTCCGGACGAGTCACGCCCTCACTATATTGATCCGCATACCGGTTCACAAAGATTCGGTATACGGACCAAGGAGGTCCCGATGGCGCTCCCATCTGGCCGTTCCTTCACCCGCGCCGACGACGGGTACGAGGCTGCCCGGCGCGCGACCGTCTGGAACGCGCGCACTCCCGACCGTTATCCCGACGTGGTGGTGCAAGCCGCCGATGTCGACGACGTCGTCGCCGCTCTGCGCTATGCGGCCGCGCACGACCTTCGCGTCGGCGTGCGCTCGGGTGGTCACAGTTGGGCGGGCAACCACGTGCGCGACGGCGGGATGCTGCTCGACGTCAGTCGGCTGAACGACTGCATCATCGACGCCGAGCGCATGACCGCGGTGGTCGGACCCGGAAAAGGCGGCAGCCTGCTGGCCGCGGACCTGGAGGCGCACGACCTGTTCTTCCCGGCCGGGCATTGCAAGGGGGTGTGCATCGGCGGATATCTGCTGCAGGGCGGATACGGTTGGAACAGCCGGATCCTCGGACCGGCGTGTGAAAGTGTCATCGGACTGGATGTGGTGACCGCCGACGGCGAGCGGATCCACTGCAGCCCCGACAGTCACCCCGATATGTACTGGGCAGCAAGAGGTTCAGGGCCCGGCTTCTTCGGTGTGGTGACCGCGTTCCACCTCAAGCTGTATCGGCGCCCAGCGATCTGTGGCAGCAGCCTGTACGTGTATCCCATCGAGTTGGCCGATGAGATCTTCACCTGGGCCAGGGCGATCAGTGCCGACGTCGACCGACGGGTCGAGTTGCAGATCGTCGCGTCCCGGAGCGTGCCCGGTGCAGGAATCGAGCAGCCGGGAATCGTCATGGCATCACCGGTGTTCGCGGACTCCGAGGATGAGGCGACAAAAGCGTTGGCGTTGCTCGACACCTGCCCGGTCCGTGAGAAGGCCCTCGTCGCGGTCCCATACGCACCCGCCGACCTCGCGACTTGGTACGAGGGGGTGATGAGCAACTATCCGACCGGGTACCGCTACGCCACCGACAACATGTGGACGTCGGCATCGGCCAACGAACTGCTGCCAGGGATCCGCCGCATCATCGAGACCCTGCCCCCGCACCCGTCGCACTTTCTGTGGTTGAACTGGGGCCCCGCGCCGACTCGTCAGGACATGGCGTACAGCCTCGAGGACGATATTTATCTTGCGCTGTATACGGTTTGGCGCGACGCCGCCGACGACGATCGCTACGCGGACTGGGCCTGCTCGAACAT
This sequence comes from Mycobacterium sp. IS-1590, assembly GCF_001500025.1. Taxonomy (GTDB): domain Bacteria; phylum Actinomycetota; class Actinomycetes; order Mycobacteriales; family Mycobacteriaceae; genus Mycobacterium. Next base: position 42,110 of record NZ_LQIW01000045.1, read on the forward strand.
GGCATCGATGGCGCATCTGGCCACAGGCATCCAGCTCGCCGACGAGAACCTCGGCCAGCGGCCGGCTCGATTCGCCACCGACGATGCGATGACCCGCCTGGATCGCGTTCGCGCGCAGTATGACCCCGACGGGCGGTTCCACAGCTGGATGGGCAGGGTGTGACATGGAGTCCTACCTCGGCTATCGCGATGACGACTTCGCCGTCGAGTTCTCGGAGTTCTACAACCCCGAGATAACTGCTCTTCCAGGGCATGTCGTCGAGGCGCTACAGCACGGTCCCCAGGCGGAGCCGACGTTGCCGGCGTTCGACGACATCGTCGCGATGCGTGTCGACGGATATCAGCAGACCGAGAACGGATACGGCGTCCTGCGTGACGGCGGCATCCAGGTGTCGGTACGCACCGACATGCCCGGCGTCACCCCGGCGATGTGGGACTGGTGGTTCGGGTGGCACGGCCATGATCCGCGCCGCTACAAACTGTGGCATCCCCGCGCGCACGTCTCCGCCCGCTGGGACGACGGCGGTGGCGAAGGGGGATACGTCGGACGGACCTCTCTGGTTCAGGAGTACCTCGGGTCGTCGTTCACCCGGCCGGCGATCAGGTTCGTGCGGCCGTCCGAAGTGGGCCTCGGCGACCTGAGCGACGGGGTGGCGATCTGCGCGCGTCTCGGGTCAAGCGATGTTCCGGTCGATGTCGGCTGGCTGGTGCATCAGGTCCGCGCGACGCCCGACGGTGCCGAGATGCGGTCGCGGTTCTGGATGGGCGGCAGGCATGTGCGTGTCCGCCACGGAAACAGGTTGACGGACAAGGTGATTCGCCCCGTCGCGGCGCGTCAGCTTCCGAATCCGCGTGATCTGATGGTGCACTGCGCGCAGGAGATGAACCATCTCGCCGGCTTCCTTCCGGAGCTTTTCACGCGATTCTCCGGGCACTGATCGCCACGGTGTGTTACGCAGGCCTATGTCGAGATCGATGATGGTGGCCGTCGCTGCCGTCGCTGCCGTCGCTGCCGTCGCTGCAGCCGTGGTCATGGCTCCCGTCACGCACGCGGACCGCCCCGAACCGCCGCCGCTGTACGGGTTCTACGACGTGTTCATCGACTTCTCGAAGCAGACGTTCAACGGCCGGCCGACACCGATGAACCCCATTACGTTTCCCGTCGAACTCACCACCCAATGTGATGTGAACGGTTGCGTCGCACGCTGGAACAACGAGGACGACCAGGCCCGCAATCCGGGCGCTCCGCCGGTTTACGAGTACCGGTGGACCGGCGACCGGTGGACGACAAGCGGCGAGTATCCCTACCTGTGCGATCGCCACGACCCCGCCAGCGCGGTGAAATCCACACGCTCGGACTACCTGATCCCCAATCCGGACGGCAGCTTCTTCGGGCAGCGAACCCTCGTCGTCGAGGGGGCCGGGTGCCCGGGCGAAGGCCCGGGAACCCACTGGCTGCCTTTTTCTCTGACTCCCATCGACCCGCCACCTCCGTAGTCGTCGTTTAACGCGCTGCCGGCCGGGGCATCAGCCAGAGGTGGACTTCGGATTCCGACGCGGGATGCCGACGGTGGAGTTACGCAGCGACGCTGCTCCCGACGCGGTGTGGGATGTCATCACCGACCTCGACACCTGGCCGCAGTGGGGGCCCACCGTGTCGGGCGCCGAGCTGGACGAGACCGGGGCCATGCACCTCGGGTCACAAGGCAGGGTGTTCACGCCGGTCGGGGTGGCGCTGCCGTTCACCATCACCGAGTTTCGCCCCCGCCGCTGCTGGGCGTGGAAGGTCGCCGGCGTCGGTGCGACGCGACATGAGGTGATCGCCGAAAACGGCGGATCCCGAATCGTGTTCGGCGTGCCGTGGTGGGCGACCGCATACCTGCCCGTGTGTGCGATCGCGCTGCCGCGGATAGCCCGGCTGGCGTCCGCGCGACAAACTGGCTGATTTCGGCGACATCCGGCGCGGCGCTGTGCTATTCAGGGCCGCAGAGTTCTCAGGCCGTGGAGGGCTCCGACGAAAAGGAGCTCCGGTGAAGTCGAAAGCACTGGCCGTCGCCGTGGGCATCGGCTGTATCACGGTGGCGCCGGCACCCGTATCCGTCGCCGATCGCCCCGAACCCGCGCCGATCTACGGCTACTACAACGCCCTACTCGATCACGCGAGACAGACGTTCAACGGTGCACCGGCCGTCGCGCAGCCGGCCACCCAGCTCGGCCTGTTCACCACTGCCTGCGATGTCAACGGTTGCATCTCCCGCTGGTTGAGGGAGACGGCGATCTCCCAAGACCTCTACGCGCCAGCGCAATTCGAATACCGCTGGAACGGCGATCGGTGGGAGTCCGCCGGCGAGTACCCCTTCTACTGCAATCCCGACGGCAGCGGCGGCACCGTGACGACGCAGCGTTCGGACTGGCTCAGACCCAACGGCGACGGCAGCTTCTCCGGTGAGCGCACGTTCACGGTGCCCGCACCGGGATGCCCGGGCCAGGGGCCGGGCACGTACTGGTTGCCCATCGCGCTGACGCCGACCGATCCGCCGCCGCCTCGATAGCCGTCGTCAGGCGGGACGGCGAGCGCGCTATCCGCAGACCGCGCCGACCGCCGCCGACCCGACTAGCTTCGTGTACTTCGCCAACACGCCGGTGGTGTAGCGCGGCGGCAGCGGCTCGAAACCGGCCTTGCGGGAATCGAACTCCGCGGGATCGACGAGGACATCGAGCGTGCCGTTGGCCACGTCGAGGCGGATGCGGTCGCCGTCCTGCAAGAACGCGATCGGACCGCCGTCGACGGCTTCGGGCGCGACGTGGCCGACGCACAGGCCGGTCGTCCCGCCGGAGAACCGGCCGTCGGTCATCAACAGCACGTCCTTGCCGAGACCGGCGCCCTTGATGGCGCCGGTGATCGCCAGCATCTCGCGCATCCCGGGTCCACCCTTGGGGCCCTCGTAACGGATGACCACGACGTCACCGGCCTGGATCGTGCCGTCCTCGAGCGCATCCAGCGCAGCGCGCTCCCGCTCGAAAACCCTTGCGGTGCCCTCGAAGACGTCGGAGTCGAAGCCCGCAGACTTGACCACCGCGCCCTCCGGCGCCAGCGAGCCGTGCAGGATCGTGATGCCGCCGGTCGGATGGATGGGGTCGCTGAGCGCGCGCAGCACCTTGCCGTCGGGATCCGGCGGCGCGATGTGGCGGAGGTTCTCGGCCATGGTCTCACCGGTGACCGTCAGGCAGTCCCCGTGCAGCAGACCGGCATCCAGCAGTGCCTTCATGACGACCGGGACGCCGCCGATGTGGTCGACGTCGAACATCACGTGCTTGCCGAACGGCTTGACGTCGGCCAGATGGGGCACCTTGGCGCCCACGCGGGTGAAGTCCTCGAGCGTCAGTTTGACGTTGGCCTCGTGGGCGATCGCCAGCAGATGCAGCACGGCGTTGGTGGACCCGCCGAACGCCATCACCACGGCGATCGCGTTCTCGAACGCCTCCTTGGTGAGGATGTCGCGCGCGGTGATACCGCGCCGCAGCAGGTCGACGACGGCCTGCCCGCTGCGCCGTGCGAACCCGTCGCGGCGGCGGTCGGTGGCCGGCGGCGCCGCGCTGCCCGGCAGCGACATGCCCAGCGCCTCGGCGGCCGAAGCCATCGTGTTCGCGGTGTACATACCGCCGCAGGCGCCCTCGCCGGGGCAGATCGCGCGCTCGATCGCGTCGACGTCCTCGCGGGGTATCAACCCGCGCGCACACGCGCCGACCGCCTCGAACGCGTCGATGATCGTCACCTCGCGTTCAGTGCCGTCCGACAGCTTGGCCTTACCGGGCAGGATCGACCCGGCGTAGAGGAACACGCTGGCCAGGTCCAAGCGCGCGGCGGCCATCAACATGCCGGGCAGCGACTTGTCGCATCCGGCCAGAAGCACCGAGCCGTCCAGGCGTTCGGCCTGCATGACTGTCTCGACGCTGTCGGCGATCACCTCGCGCGAGACCAACGAGAAGTGCATGCCCTCGTGGCCCATCGAAATCCCGTCGGACACCGAGATGGTGCCGAATTCCATCGGGAATCCGCCCGCGGCGTGGACGCCGTCCTTGACGGCCTTGGCCAGCCGGTCCAGCGACAGGTTGCACGGGGTGATCTCGTTCCACGACGAGCCGACCCCGATCTGCGGCTTGGCGAAGTCGTCGTCCTCCATGCCCACCGCGCGCAGCATCCCGCGGGCGGCGGCCTTCTCCAGGCCGTCGGTGACGTCGCGACTGCGGGGCTTGATGTCGGGCTCCGCCCGACGGCGGGTTTCGGTGTCGGGGGTTTCTGAGGGCATCGAACAAGTATGCCTTCGGTGGTTTCGCCCGGCCAAACCGTTATTCATACCCCCGAGGGGTATGGAGTACCATCGGGCGCATGCCGTCGCTGATCGCTCGCCTCGCCGCTGTCCTGCTCGCCCTCGCCACCGCGCTGATGCTCGCATCCTGCACCAGCACCCCGGCCTCTGACGGACACACCGACCACCAGCATCCCGACGAACCGGTGATCAGCGGGCAACCGGCCGGCTACAACGCCGCCGACGTCGCCTTCGCAACTGACATGATTCCGCACCACGAGCAGGCCGTCGAACTGTCGGCGCTGGTTCCGGAGCGCTCGGTGAATCCGGAGTTGAAGGCGCTCGCCGATCAGATCTCGAAGGCCCAGGAGCCCGAGATCCGCACCATGCAGGTGCTGCTCGTGCAGTGGAAGGAGAACCCCGACGCCGCCACCGGGCACGGCGGTCACGAGGGCCACGGCGGTGCGATGCAGGGCATGGTCGACGACGCCACCATGGCCAAGCTGCAGACGCTGTCGGGCGCCGAGTTCGACACCCTGTGGCTGCAGTCGATGATCGCCCACCACCAGGGTGCGATCGAGATGGCCCGCGCCGAACTCGACAACGGCGAGAACGCCGACGCCAAGCGGCTGGCTCAGACCATCGTCGACACGCAGCAGGCGGAGATCGACCAGATGAATCAGATGTTGAGGGGCTGAACATGACCGCGACGCATGGCTATTCGCAGCAGAAGGAAAACTACGCCAAGAGGTTGCGTCGAATCGAGGGTCAGGTTCGCGGCATCGCGAAGATGATCGAGGACGACAAGTACTGCATCGACGTGCTCACCCAGATCAGCGCCGTCAACAGCGCACTGCAGTCCGTCGCGCTGGGTCTGCTCGACGAGCATCTCGGACACTGCGTGGCCCAGGCGGTCGCCGAAGGCGGTGACCAGGCCGACACGAAGCTGGCCGAGGCCTCCGCCGCCATCGCGCGGTTGGTGCGCTCCTAGCCGCCCAGGGCCTCGTCGATCCGCCGTACCTTCGCCGACAACTGATCGGTGTGGCCGGGGCGGATGTCGGCCTTGAGCACCAGGCTCACCCGCGGTGAGGAAGCGGCCACCGCGTCGACGGCCCGCCTCACGACGTCCATCACCTCGTCCCAGTCACCCTCGATGTTGGTGAACATCGCGTTCGTCTCGTTCGGAAGCCCCGACTCGCGGACCACCCTGACCGCTTCGGCGACCGCGTCGCCCACGCTGTCGTCGCCTCCCGTCGGGCTCACGCTGAAAGCCACAATCATGGGACAAGCCTGCCACCGGAGGGCGGCTCGGTAGCTGCGCTGTTAACAGTGAGCGCCCATGAGCGATGAACAGTGCAGGTCACGAGTGTGGCGTGAGTGTTTGCCCGGAGGGGAGAGGCGCGCCATCGGCCGGGGAGGCCCGGGGCGTTATGCCACACTGGTTGGAGTTCTGCGACTGGGAGGTTGTGTATGCGCAGGGTAAAGCGCAGTCGGCTGCTCACTGCGATCGCGGCGGCCAGCGTCGTCGGGGGGATGCTCGCCAGCCCGTCCGCGCTCGCTCAGCCCGGTGTTCCGCCGCCACCACCGCCGGCGCCGGTCGATCCGGCCGTCGCCGCGGCGCCGCCACCCGCGCCGGCCTTCCCGCCGCCCCCGGCGGACCCGTTCGCCGCACCCGCGCCACCGGCACCGCCGGCCCCGGCCGCCGAGGCTCCGCCCCCTCCGCCGCCGTCGAACCCGTTCTTCGCCCCGCCCGATCCGCTGGCTCAGCAGCAGCCGATTCCGGAGGGCACGCCGGCCGGACAGAACCCCACGCCGTACGTCGGCGCACCGGTGTTCGCGCCGCCGTCCTTCAACCCGACCAACGGTTCGATCGTCGGCGCCGCCAAACCGATCTACATCAACTTCCAGCGGCCGATCGCCAACCGTCAGATGGCCGAGAGTGCGATCCACATCTCGTCGAACCCGCCCGTTCCCGGCCGGTTCTACTGGACCAGTGATACCCAGGTGCGGTGGCGTCCGCAGGACTTCTGGCCCGCAGGCACGGTGGTCAACATCGACGCCTCCGGCACCAAGTCCAGCTTCACCGTGCCCGAGCAGCTCGTCGCCACCATCGACAATGACTCCTTGCAGATGTATGTCCATCGCAACGGCGAGCTCGAGAAGACGTTCCCGGTGTCGATGGGCAAGAAGGGCCACGACACCAAGAACGGCACCTACTACGTCCTGGAGAAGTTCGCCGACATCGTCATGGACTCCTCGACCTACGGCGTGCCCGTGGACTCGCCCGAGGGCTACAAGCTCAAGGTGAAAGACGCCGTGCGCATCGACAACAGCGGTGTTTTCGTTCACAGCGCCCCGTGGTCGGTCGGTTCGCAGGGCGAGAGCAACGTCAGCCACGGCTGTATCAACCTGAGCCCGGCCAACGCCAAGTGGTTCTTCGACAACTTCGGCAGCGGTGACGCCGTGGTGATCAAGAATTCGACCGGCATCTACAACCAGCCCGACGGCGCATCCGACTGGCAGATGTTCTGAGGCGGGCGCCGAGACTACGGTTTTTGATGGGAATCGCGAGTAACCCCGTCAAAAACCGTAGTCTCGCGGCGTTCTGGGGCCGCTAGTTCCAGATGTGGACGCGTCGTTCGGGTTCCAGGTAGAGCGCGTCGTCCTCGGTGACATCGAACGCTTCGTAGAACGCGTCCATGTTGCGGATCACACCGTTGCACCGGAACTCCGGCGGTGAGTGCGGGTCGATCGCCAGACGCCGGATGGCTTCGGCGTCACGGGATTTCGTCCGCCACACCTGAGCCCAGCCGAAGAACACCCGCTGCTCACCGGTCAGCCCGTCGATGACCGGCGCGGGCTCACCCTTCAGCGACAGCCGGTAGGCCAGCAGCGCGATCGACAGCCCACCCAGGTCACCGATGTTCTCGCCGACGGTGAAGGCGCCGTTCACGTGGTGCCCGTTGCTCAGCTGCCGGGGCACGTATTCGTCGTACTGCTCGATCAACTTCTTTGTCCGCGCGCCGAACTCGGTGCGGTCCTCGTCGGTCCACCAGTCGACGAGGTTGCCGTCGCCGTCGTACTTGGCACCCTGATCGTCGAAGCCGTGCCCGATCTCGTGGCCGATGACCGCGCCGATGCCGCCGTAGTTGGCGGCGTCGTCGGCGTCGGCGTCGAAGAAGGGCGGTTGCAGAATCGCCGCAGGAAAGACGATCTCGTTCATGCCCGGGTTGTAGTAGGCGTTGACGGTCTGCGGCGTCATGAACCACTCGTCGCGGTCGACGGGCCCGCCGAGCTTGCGCAGCTCGCGCTCGTATTCGAACGCGTAGCCGCGGCGGTAGTTGCCGTAGAGGTCGTCGCGCTCGATCACCAGACCCGAGTAGTCGCGCCACTTGCGCGGATACCCGATCTTGGGCGTGAATTTGTCGAGCTTGGCCAGCGCCTTCTCCCGCGTCTGCGGCGTCATCCAGTCCAGCGAGTTGATGCTCACGCGGTAGGCCTCGCGGATGTTGGCGACGAGCTCGTCCATCCGCTCCTTGGCGTGCGGCGGGAAATGCCGCTGCACGTACAACTTTCCGACCGCGTCGCCCAGCAGGCTCTCCACCACCGACACGGCGCGCTTCCACCGGTCGCGGATCTGCTCGGTGCCCGAGAGTCGCCGGCCGTAGAACGCGAAGTCCTCGGCGACGAGGTCGTCGGTCAGCAGGAAGGCGCGGGCATGGATCACGCGCCAGCGCAGCCAGCGCTTCCAATCCTCGAGATCCCCGCCGGACCACTCGGCGGCGAACGCGGTGAGGTAGTCGGGTTGGCGCACAACGACTTCTGCGGCGTTCTCTGGGGTGGTACCGAGTTCGGACACCCAGCCCGACCAGTCGAAGCCCGGCGCTTCGGTCGGCAGGTCGGCGAAGGTACGCAGGTTGTAAGTGAGGTCGGCGTCACGCCGCTTGACGACGTCCCAGTGCGCGGCGGCCAGCTTGGTCTCCAACGCCACGATTCGGGCTGCGGTTTCGGTGTGATCACCTGCGCCGTAAACCAACTCGAACATCGCCGCGATGTGCTGAGGATAGGCGGCGAGGATTTCGGCGTGCTGCTCGTCGCGGTAGTACGACTCGTCGGGTAGGCCCAGGCCGGACTGGGTCAGGTGCAGCAGGTAGCGGGTCGAGTCCTTGGAGTCGGTGTCGACGTACACGCCGGTTCCGCCGCCGATTCCGGTGCGCTGCAACGCGCCGAGCACCCGCGCCAGCGACTCGGGGGAGTCGGCAGCGTCGACCGCCGCGAGTTCCTCGAGCAGCGGCTGCACACCCCGCGCGGCGACGGCCTGCTCGTCCATGAAGCTGGCGTACAGATCGCCGATGCGCTGTTGGTCGGTCCCCGTCGCCGCGTTCGCCGCTGCGGCTTCGGTGATGAGGTCGCGCACGTGTTCCTCGGCTCGGTCGTACAGCGAGCGGAACGCGCCGTCGGTGGCTCGGTCACCGGGCATCTGGTACTCGGTCAGCCAGCGGCCGTTCACGTGGCCGAACAGGTCGTCTTGCGGGCGGGCGTCGGTGTCGACGTAGCTGAGGTCGATGCCGGATCTGATTGCTTCTACCGTCACCCCACCAGGGTGCCAGAACGCGCGGCCGCTGTTGCTGGCCGCTGCGGCACCGCCAGCCCTGCCAGCGTTTCGGCGATGCGGTCGAAGGCGTTTATCGTGCGGATCTCGCGGCTCAACCGGCGCGCCGCGGCGCGGTAGGCGGGCGTGCCCAGCACCGCGTCGACTGAGCCCACGATCTCGGCGCGGCTGGGCCGCGACGTGCCCAGGTTGATCCCCGCCCGCGCGTAACCCACCCGGGCGGCGACCTCCGGTTTGTCGGCCGAACCGCCGGCGACGATCAGAGGTATGCCGTGCGAGAGCGCCTGGTGCACGCCGCCGTATCCGCCGTTGGTGATCATCACGTCGACGTGGGGCAGGAGTTCGGCATAGGGCAGGAAGTCGGTGATGCGCGCGTTGGCGGGCACGCGGCCGGGAATCGTCGTGCGGCCCTCATGGCCGGTCGTCGCGACCACCAGCAGATCTTCGCGGCCGGCGAGCGCCTCGACCGTGGGCACGACGAGCGCGCCGAGATCGTCGTTGTCCCATGTGCCCTGGCTGACGTGGACGACCGTGCGCGGATCGCCGGCCGGATCCCACGGCAGCCCGCGCTTGTCCGCGGGCTTCGGTATCACCGGGCCGGTGTACACGACGTTCGCCGGCAGATCGCTGCGCGGATACTCCAGCGACGGCACCGTGAACTGCAGGAGCCGGTCGGCGAGCACGGGCCAGTCCGTCAGGAACACCGGGGACGCCGGGGCGCCGACGGCGGCGAGTTCGGCGTTCAGGTCACTGTGGACGTCACCGAACAACACCCGGTGCGTCACCCACGTCATCGCTTCGTAGTTGAGGTCCGAGCGCGGGGTCCACGCCGGTCCGAACGGCGGTGCGTCGGCACTCGACAAGGTCAGCGGGCCGACCCCGCACACCAGGATCCACGGCCGGGGCCGGTGTCCGGTCAGCAAGGGCAGGGCTCCGGTGAAGGCGACGTCGCACAACACCGCGTCGAAATGGTCATGGCTAAGCGCCTTGCGCAACGCCCAGTACTGCGCGGCCAGCGGCTCGATGAACACCGAGCGCATCTCGGTTCGCCCCCGGTACCAGCGGTCCAGCAGCGCCGGCAGAACACGCATGTCGCTGCCGTTGCGCTTGGGGCGAGCCGCGCCCGGCAGCTCCAGGGCCGCCAGGCCCAGCCCGGTGACCGCATCCTTGTGTTCGGCGCCGGTCAGCACGGTGACGCGGTGACCGCGCTGCACCAGGTCCGCGCCGACGTGCAGCATGGGCATGACATGCCCGGGGATCGGGCTGGCGGCAATCAGGTAGTTGGCCACGCATCCCTTTCCTTCGCCGGTCGCAAGCCTGCATACCCGTCTTGTCGTTTCTCCAGTGCCGGGTGGATGTGACGTTGACCGCTCACGGGCGTTCGGCCCGCAGCCCGGTAGCCTCACGCGCATGCCCGAGGACGAGCCCACTGCAGTCGAGGACGGTTCCGTCTTCACCAAGTACGGCATCGCGTCGGCGGTGCTGGGGCTGATCGCGGTCGTGGCGGTGGCGTTGGCCGCTTTGATCTGGACCCAGCACCACGACCACACCGACGAGTTGCGCTACCGCGCCCGCGTCATGCAGACCGCGGTGGACTGGACCAACGTGCTGATCAACATGAGCAAGGACACCGTGCAGGCCGACATGAATCGGCTGCACGAAGGCACCGTCGGCCAGCTGAACGCGGACTTCGACGCGGCCGTCCAGCCGTACCGCAAGCTCGTGCAGACCCTGCAGTCGCAGACCACCGGGCAGATCGACTCCGTCGCGGTCGAATCGATCTACCACCCGCCGCCCGGCCCGGACGGGGCGCAGCCGCGGCGACCTCAGCCCGAACTCGCGGAGTTCGCAGCACGCACCGACACCGTCATGGTGGTGGCCACATCGGTCAGCCAGAACGTGGGCGGCGGGGAGCCCAGGACGGTGCGCTGGAATCTACGGCTCGACGTGTCCGATGTGGACGGCACGCTGAAGATCTCGCGGCTGGAGCCGATCCGATGAGGAATGTCTTGCGGGTCGCCGCGTTCGATGTCGCGGCTCCGCTGGCCGCGATCGCGGCGCTGGTGTACATCGGCATCGCGCTGGCGTGGCCGCTGTGGTGGGTCTCGGTCTGTTCGGTGCTGTGTTTGTTGATCGTCCAGGGCGTGGTGGTCAACGCGGTGCTGGCGCGCCGCGACGCGGTGACGGTCGGCACCGACGACGACGGCCCGGGCCTGCGGCTGGGAGTGGTCGCGGTCGCGACGGCGGCGCTGGGTGCCGCGGTGCTCGTCGGCTATCTGAAGTGGACCGTGCCCGACCGGGCGCTGCGCAACGACAGCACCGAGGTCGTCGGCATCGCCAGCAGTGTGGCCGAAGCGTCGGCCACGTTCACCCCGCAGAGTCCGACCGCGTCGATCGACCGGGCCGCGGCGATGATGTCTCCGGAGCGCGCCGACGCGTTCAAGAATGAGTTCGCCACGGTGGCAAAGGATTTGGCGAACCGCAACGTGTCGGCCCAGGCGAGCACCGTCTCAGCGGGCGTCGAGGCTATCGGCCCGGACGCCGCGAGCGTCGCGGTGATCCTGCACGCAACGCAGAATTCGCCGGGGAAACCGCCGGACACCGCCGTGCTGGCGTTGCGGGTCACGTTGTCCAAGGCCGACGGTCGGTGGTTGGTCGACAACGTGTCGCCGATCCACGCGCGGTGACGCCGGGCGGCTAACGGAGCAGTCGGGCGTGGTCGACCTTGATGCAGCGGTCCATCACGACCTGTAACCCGGCCGCCTCGCCGTCGCGGGCGACCTGCTCGTCCCACAGTCCGAGTTGCAGCCACAGCACCTTGGCTCCGACGGCGATGGCGTCCTGCAGCACCGCAGGCAGGTGCTCACGCCTGCGGAACACGTCGACGAGGTCGGGCACGACAGGCAGATCGGCCAGCGACGGGTAGACCGGGGTGCCCTCGATGTCGCTGACGGTCGGATTGACCAGGTACAGGTCGTAATCGGCGGCCGCCTTGAGGTAGGTCCAGATCTCGTGGCTGGCGCGGTCGGGGTTCGGCGACGCGCCGACGATCGCCACCCTGCGGGTGTCCCGCAGAATCTGTTCGAGGTCCATTCCCGGCGTATACCCAGCGGGCCGGGCCATCAGCCGTTGGGCCGGCTCGAACGCATCCGCGCGAACCGCTCGGAGAGCCGCTTCATCCGCACCATCAACGCCGCCGACGGACTCGTCTGCCCGCTGAGGAACGACTCGAAATCATCGGGGGGCGCGCCGATCCGCGAGGCGAACTCCTGGCGGCCCAACCCGGAGTGCTCGAGCAGCGCGCGGATGTGACGGGCCACCTCCTCGCGCTCGTTGGCCTCCAGATGTTCGCGGGTGCGGGTGAGCACCTCGGCCAGCGCCTTGGACACGCCGTAGGGTCGCGCGGTCTCGAGGACCTCCTCGACCTGTCGCGCGGTACGGCCGAACGGGTCCCGCTTGATCGCCGCGACGATGCGCTGCCAGACCGCGAGGTCGTCGGTCTCCAGGGCCGCGCGGATCGCCGCGGTCGGCCAGAACTCGACCGGACGCTCGTCGACGGCCTGCGTCGCGGGCGGTTTCGGGCTCTGCTCTGCGGAGACACCCTCGCGGCGGCGGGTATCCCGAATGTCGGGAGTCACCGTCACCTCGCCTCCTCCAGCATCGCGACCGCCACCGAAAGGCAGCGCTCTCGAACTTTCGCCCACTCCGCCTCCGCCTCCGGACCGGACATCCGGGTGTCGTGCTCGTCCGAAGGTTGAGGGTCGGCCAGTCGGCGCACCAGCTGAGTGGCCACCCACTGCCTTCTTGACTGTGAACCAGAGTAGTACCGGTCCATTGTGCTCAACACTTCTGCCGCCGTGCGCGTGTCCATGCACTCGACCAGATCCGCGAACTCCGCATAGTCGCGCGTGGTGTTGCGGCACATGATGAGGTAGCCCTTCAGCCGCAGCGTCTCCGCGCCCGTCGGGATCTGCAGCCGGTCGCCGGTCGGTAGTTGGACGTTGGTGGTCTCCATCGGACTGCGCCGTTCCATCGTGGCGTGCTCGCATTCCGATGCGGTCTCGAGCGCGTCCAGGGCGACCGCCAGCCGGCCACGCCACATCGTCACCGGATGGACCGGGGGCGGCGCGGTGGCCAACGCGGTACCCCCGCCGCCACCGCGGTGCCCGGCGTTGAGCCGTCCGATGCTGCGCATCTTCGTGGTCGGTGCGTCGGGACTGCAGCCGCTGAAGGCCAGCGGATCGGCGACCGTGACAGCTTGCGGGACAAGGGTTTTCAGCTTGGCGGCCGACTTGACTACGGTGCGTAGCTCAGAACCGGTCGGTCCCAGCGACGAGAGGTCGTCGGGGATGATGATCAGATCGGGTGTGTCCACCTTGGGCAGCGGCTTCTCGAAGTCCACCGACGGCAGGATGCGGGTCAGCCAACGCGGGAGCCACCAGTTCCATTCGTCGAACATCGCCATCAGGGCCGGCACCAGCACCAGCCGCACGACCGTCGCGTCCACCGCGATCGCCACCGCGCAGGCCACACCCAGCTGAGCGACCAGCGGCATGCCCGCGAACGCGAACCCGATGAACACCGCGATCATGATCAGCGCGGCGCTGGTGATGGTCCTCGCGCTGGTGCTCACGCCGTAGGCCACCGCGTCGCGCGTGTTGCGGGTCAGCAGGAAGCGTTCACGGATGCGGGTCAGCAGGAAGATCTCGTAGTCCATGGACAGACCGAACGTCATCGCCAGGACCAGCGGCGGAATCGTGCTGTCCAACGACGAGATCCGGTTGAAGCCCAGGTCCTCGAGCCAGCCCCATTGGAACACCGCCACCAGGCTGCCGTAGGCGGCGGCCACCGACAGCACGGTCATCAGGACGCCCTTGAGCGCCAGGACCACCGAGCGGATCGCGACGAGCAGCATGAAGAACGCGATCAACGCCACGAACAGGAACACGAGCGGCTGTGTGGCGGAGACCCGGTCGTCGAAATCCTTGATCAACGCGGTCGGACCGCCGACGTCGAGGTGCACGTTCTGGGCGCCGGGTACCTGGGGCAACTCCGCGCGCATCCAGTCCACGGTCTCCCGCGCGCCCATGTCCTCGGGATCGACCGACAACACCGCCGACAGCAGCGCGTGCCGATAGTCCTCACCGAAGGACGGCGGGCTGACCGACACCACGTTCGGGCCCTGCGCCATGCGTTGACGGAGCGCATCGAGCAGCGGTTCCTTCGCCGGTGCCGAGGCCGCGTTGCCATCGGGGAACGCCACCAGCACCCGGACCGGGCCCAACGCGCCGGCGCCCAGCGCCTCCGCCGCGGCGTTGACGCCGCCCCGGATCTCGTGGGTGGGCTCGAACTGACGCTGCATGCTGTTGCCGAGCATCATCGAGAATGCGGGTGCGGCCAGCGCGATCAACAGCGCGGCGGCGGCCGTCGCCGACAGCCACGGACGGCGCATCACCCAGCCGGTCCAGCGCGTCCAGAAACGGGACTGGGTGGCCTCGGGGCGTCTCGACCAATGCAGATAGGACGAGCGCCGTGCCGCCGCCCGCCCGAACGTCGCCAGCACGGCCGGCGTCAGCGTCGTGGACGTGAGCACCGCGACCGCGACCGCGAGGATGGCGCCGGTGGCCATCGACTCCAGCACCGGGGTCTGAATGAGGTAGATCCCGGTCACCGACGCGATCACGGTCAGCCCGGACAACACCACCGCCAGTCCGGAGGTGGCCATCGCGGCGTCCGCGGCCTGGTCCGGATCCCGGCCGGCGCGCAACTCCTCGCGGAAGCGCATGAGGATGAACAGCGAGTAGTCGATCGCCACCGCGATGCCGAACATCGACACCGTCGACGTGACGAACACCGACATCGTGGTGAACATCGACAGCAGGTAGACGATCCCCATCGTCACCACGACGGTGCAGACGCCCAGCACCAGCGGTACGGCCGCCGCGGCCAGCGATCCGAACACCGCGAGCAGGACGATCAGGACGATCGGCAGATTCCACCGCTCCGCCTGGGCGATGTCGTGTTTGGTGGCCTGCGTCGCGGCCGCGCCCAGCGCGCCCTGGCCGATGACGTAGAGCTTGACCCTGCCGTTCTCGATCTCGCCGGGGTCCTCGCCGTCGATACCGACCTTCTGGCGCAGCTGTTTGGCGACGTCGACCGCGCCGGTGTTGTCGAAGTCCAACTGCAGGGTGATGACGTAGGGCCGGTCCGGCTGCGGCGGGGGCTGTTGCGGGTTCGGCACGATCTTGACGCTGGGCACCTCGGCGGCCAGGCGTTCGAGGTGCGCGACGGCGTCGTTCATGTCCTGGTACGAGGCGTCGGCGCGCGGTGCGGCGACCAACGCCAGCGGCGAGGCGCCCTGATCGGGGAAGTGCTCTTCGAGTTCGTGCTGCACGCGCAGCGACTGGGAGCCGTCGACCTCGAAGCCGCCACCGGTGAGGTGGCTCGACTGATTGAGCGCCAGCCAGATCGACGGGACGAGCAGGAGCACCCATACGGCGAAGACCGCCCAGCGATATCTGCGCAGTTTGCTACTCAAGCGCAACATGAATTGCTGGATTGGATTCCCCGCTTTCTCCCCGGCGTTTCGTAGCCGAAGCGTACAACAACCTGCGGTAAGGTGCCGGTCCCTTCGATCTCCTCTCATGGTGCCTGAACGATCGGCCAGCAACGCCTCACGATGTCCCGATTCGTTCTCGCAACCAAGCCGAACGGCGTTACCGCCACCCCCTTTCCACCGGCGCGCATCCGGGCCGTCACCCCGCAGGATTGGCGGGGGTGCCGCGACCGGTGGCAGGATGTGCCTCGGCCGTTTTCGGCGTCGGGGACTGATTGCCGTCCATCGCGAGAGCATTTGCGGACCGTTCGAGATCGTCCGCGAATCGTTAGGAGTTGTCATGAAAACGACCGCCGGGTTGATACGTCGCAGCGTCGTCGGCGTCGTCGCTGCCTCTGCCGCGGGCGGGGCCGTGGCAGCCGCGCTGGTGCTGCCGTCCCTGTCGTCGCCTCCGTCGGCGACCGCGGCCAAGGACCCGTGCGCGGCCAGCGAGGTTGCCAGGACGATCGGAAACGTCGCCACCTCGACCGGTGACTATCTCGACGCGCACCCGCAGACCAACCAGGCGTTGACGACGATCTCCAAACAGCAGGCCGGGCCGCAGTCGCTGGGCGCGCTGAAGGCGTACTTCGACGCCAACCCGGAAGTCGCCGACGACTTGCAGCAGCTGCAGCAGCCGCTGGCCAGCCTGTCGGGCAAGTGCAAACTTCCGCTCACACTGCCCCAGGTGATGGGCTTGATGCAGGCCGCGCAGCAGCAGGGCGCAGGTCTTCCCGCGGATTTGCCGGCGCAGGCCCCGGCCGCGAAGACCCCGGCGCTGACCGCGCCGGGCGCCGCGGCCCAACCGCACGGGACGTCACCGGTTTCGCAGGGCAACTCGCAATCACCGTCGGCGGCCATCGCCGGCCTGCCCTGACTCGAAGCGACGCCCCGTCACCCGTCGCGGGCGGTTTCAGCTGCGGATTTTCGTGTTTTCGGCGACTCGTTGACCGCAAGGCAAGAAAGTCTGCGGACATTCTGCTTAGCTTTTCTTCGTTGGTCCCAGTTGGTAGACGTCGCTAACCACCCTGGTTACGACCACCCACTTCCGGTGAAGGAGCTCACCCATGTTTCTCTCGGCCCGTTCTGCGCGTCGTGCGGTTGCTGGCGCGGTCGGCACCGGCGCGATCGCCGGTGCGATGTTCTTCGGTGCGACGCCGCTCGCTGCCGCGGAGCCACCGAACTGCACCGCGGCCGACCTCGCCGGTGTGGCCTCCGGCGTATCGGCATCGACGTCGGCGTACCTGTTCACGCATCCGGACGTCAACTGGTTCTTCACCAGCCTCGAGGGTCTGCCGCGCGAAGAGGTCCGCGGCAAGGTGCAGGACTACCTGAACGCCAATCCTCAGATCAAGGCCGACCTGACGGGGATCCGTCAGCCGCTGGTCGACATCAAGAACCGCTGCGGCGACACCAACGGCGACGGCATCGCCGACAGCTAGGCCTGCGTTCGCTTGACACCTGGGCCGTCCGCTCAGCAGGAGGCTGCGGGCCCCACCGTGCTGATGGTCGACGACGACCCGGACGTCAGAACCTCGGTCGCGCGCGGATTGCGCCACTCGGGGTTCGACGTTCGGGTCGCCGCGACCGGCAAGGAAGCGCTGCGCCTGCTCTCCAACGAATCACACGACGCGTTGGTCCTCGACGTGCAGATGCCCGAACTCGACGGCGTCGCTGTCGTCACCGCGCTGCGGGCGTTGGGAAACGACATCCCGATCTGCGTGCTGTCGGCGCGCGACACCGTCAACGACCGGATCGCCGGTCTGGAGGCCGGCGCCGACGACTACCTGACCAAACCCTTCGACCTCGGTGAGTTGGTCGCTCGGCTGCACGCGTTGCTGCGCCGGGCCAGCCACTCCGACCATCAGTCCGACACGATGACGGTGGGGCCGTTGACCATCGACACCGCGCGCCGGTTGGTGTTCGTCGCGGGGGAACGGGTCGATCTGACCAAGCGGGAGTTCGACCTGCTCGCGGTGCTCGTCGACAACGCCGGTGTGGTGCTGAGCCGGCAGCGGCTCCTGGAAATGGTGTGGGGTTACGACTTCGACGTCGAGACCAATGTCGCCGACGTGTTCATCTCCTACCTGAGGCGCAAGCTCGAACGCGACGGGCTGCCCCGGGTGATCCACACGGTCCGCGGTATCGGCTACGTATTACGGGAAGAGTCCTGAGGCGAGCTTGCGAGCCGAACAACGATCAAGCGGCGAGCTTGCGAGCGAACGATCGGGCGCTGCCGAGTGAAGGCGCCGCGGGTCCTGCGGTCGGCGTCGCTGCGCACACGGGTGGCTGTCGCCGCGGGTGCGGCCGCGGCGGCCGTCGTGGCCGCGTTCCTGGTCCTCACGTCGGTGGTGTTGGCCAGCAACGATGAGGCGCAACTCGACCGGCGGCTCGACTCGATCATCGACGCGAGCGTGTTCCCCGAACAGCCGCAGGACCCGCGCCGCGGGGTGCTGACGACGGGACGCTCGCGATCGACGGGAGAGGTGGTGTTCCAGCGCGGTTTTCAGTTACCGCCGCTGCCTCCGGGTACCGACACCGTCGAGGTCAATGGTGTCGAATACCGCGTCCGCACGATTCCTGTGGACCAGGACGGCGGGGTGTTGATGTCGATCGGCATCCGCGCCGACAGTATTCTGCTGAGCCCCAGCAGGATTCCGCTCTACACCGGCGTCGGCGCCCTTGCGGTTCTGATCGCCGCGGGGCTGGGCTGGTTACTGGCGGGCCCGGCGGTGCGTCCGCTGCGCAGGCTCACCGAGCACACCAAGAAGTTGGGCAGGGACACCGCCCAGATGCCGGAGGTGCACGGTGTGCGTGAGGCCGAGGACCTCTCGGAGGCCATGTCGGGGATGCTCAGCCGCCTGGCGGCCGCGCAGCAGGCCACCACGAACTCCCTACAGGCGGCGCAGGATTTCGCCGCCAACGCCGCACACGAACTGCGCACCCCGTTGACGGCGATGCGCGCGGACATCGACACGTTGCGCATCCACGACCTGCCCGCCGAGGAGCGCGCCGAGGTGGTGCAGGACCTTTCCCGGGCCCAGCGGAGGGTGGAGGCGATCATCACCGCGCTCGGCCAGCTGGCGTCGGGTCAGCTGGCACGCGCCGAGGATCGCGAAACCATCGATGTCGCAGAGCTGTTGGACCGGGTAGCCCGCGAGAACGCCCGCACAGCCGGTGCCGTCGAGATCGAGGTCGAGGCCGATGACGACCTGGGCACGATCTGGGGCTGGCCCAGCGGCCTGCGGCTGGCGGTCGACAACCTGGTGCGCAACGCGATCACCCATGGCAGCGCGAGCCGCATCGTGCTTGCCGCACACCGGATGAACGGGACGATGACGATCGTCGTCGACGACAACGGCCGCGGGCTTCCCGCCGACGAGCACAAGACCGTCCTCGGACGCTTCTCCCGCGGCAGCACCGCCGCGCCGGGCGGTTCGGGTCTGGGGCTTGCCCTCGTCGCGCAGCAGGCGGCGTTGCACGGCGGACGCATCGAGCTGTCGGACGGGCCGCTGGGCGGGCTGCGCGCGACCCTGACGGTGTCAGCGGCGAGTCATGAGATGGATCCCCGCGCGCCAGCCCAGTAAAAGCACGGCGGTCGAAATCGAGGCGACCACAACGAAACTCGGTGCCACACCCGCAGATGTCAGCTTGCGCAACAGCATCCCCAGCACGATGGTGCACACCCACACCACGAGGCCGGTCGGGATCAGCGAATAGGGACGCCGCCACCCGAGCGACAGTGCCCACCCGGCAAGAGCGCCCGACACGAACGGCCACGCGGTCTCGGCGATACCGGCCAGATCGAGGCCTTCGTCGTGGCTGCGCCGTCCGATGGCGGCGAACACGATCAGGCAGGCCACGTCGGTGGCCAGCGCGGTCAGGGCCGGCCGGGTCTGTTCCGAGCTATCGATCGGCATAGGTCATCACATCCAGTTCCAATGGCATGGCGGTCTTTTCGTCGCGAGAGGCGAATCCGGGCTCAAACTGTGCGGACGTCCCCGCGAAAAGCCTGTCGACGGCGTCGTCGTCGACGAGTCTCGTGTCGAGCCGGAAATCGTCGATCACGAAAGGTAATCCGTTGGAGCCCAACGGGTCCGGTGAACTCATGACCTGAAAGTGCAGGTGTGGTGCGGTGGAGTTGCCGGTGTTGCCGACGTTGCCGAGCACCTGTCCCGCGGTCAGCCGGTCGCCGGGTTTGACCGCAACAGTCCCGGTCTTGATGTGCGCGTACAGCGCGTAATTCCCGTCGCCGAGATCCTGTACGACGTGGTTGCCTGCGTACTGGCTCAGCGGGAGGCCGGTCGGGTCGCGGCCGGGCACCTGCTCGGGCAGGCCGTCGAGCACCGAGACCACCCGTCCGTCACCGACGGCGTGGATGTCGGCGCCGAAGTAGGAGAAACTCTCGGGTTTCGACGCGTCGCCGGTGAGCAGGCGTCCGTCGGGGTCGAGCTGGATATAGTCGATCGCGAATCGTTCCGCGGCCCAGAGTCGGCCGTTGACCGGGTTGAGCGCCGTGCGGTGGGCGCTGGTGGCGCAGCATCCACCGCCGTCGACCCAACTCGCCCCCCTCAACGGGGGCCGGATGACGACGGGTTCGCGGGGTTGAACTTCGACAGGGGCGATGTCGACGGTTTGGTCGGCGGGGAAGAGCGGATCCTGCGGGTCGGGGTTCGCCAGAGCGACGGCGTGTGTGAGCCGCGTCGGCGTCTGCACGTCGTCGCCCAGCGCGACGTCGAACCACACGAGCGCTGTCTGAGCGGGTCCGATTGTCGTTGTGGGACTGGGTGTTCCGATGATCCGCGCCCATTGCGCCAATTGATCGCCCTGGAGGTCGAGTAGGGCGACGTCGCGGTCCAGCACGGTGATCGACTTCATGGTCAGCGGGTGCGGCAGCGTGTTGGTCAGGCTGATCTCGTACACCAGATGCTTCTTGCCGTCCGTGGCCCGCACCGGCACGGGCTGACTGATGGCGTCGCCGACGATCGGGGTGGCCACCGACGGGGCGGGAGCTCGCCGTGGTCCTTGAGGCGGGGGAGAGGCCGTCGTCGTCGTTTCCGGCGACGACTCGGTCGGCGATGTCAGTTCGGCCGGCTGCATGGCCGGCGAACAGGCGGCGATCAGTGCCGCAGCACCGAGGACGGCTACCGCTGGTCGGCGCATGCGTCGGGGTCGACGTCGGTGTCGGTGCGGAACATGAAGAAGAACACCACCCATCCGATCGCGGCGATGAAGATCCAGCTGATCAACCGGTAGATCAGCATCGCCGAGATCGCCGAGGCCAGTGTCATTCCGCTCGACACCAGACCGGGGACCAGCACCGCTTCCACCACCAGCAACCCGCCGGGCATGAGCGGAATCGAGCCGACCGCGCGGGCGGCGACGTAGGCCACGATGACCCCGAGCAGCGAGGGGCGCCCGCCGGCTGCGTAACAGGCGAACAGCAGCGTGCCCACGCCGGTGACCAGCGTGAACATCGACCAGGTGGATGCGATGCCGAGCTGACGCCTGCTCAGCTTCACCGACTCGAGCTGGGCCAGCGTCCCACGCCATTTGGTCAGCCCGTTGTGGGCGGGTTTCGCGCGAACGTAGTTGACCCAGGACAGCACCCGCACCCCGATGCCGTCGAGCAGATCCGGTCGTGAGGCCACCGCCTGTGCCAGCACGATCAGCATGATGAAACCGGCCAGTGTAAAGATCAGCGAGAACGGATTGTGCTTGGCGCCGAGGAAGAATGCGCTGCCCAACCCCAGCAACGCCAGGCTGATCACCTGCAGCGCACCCGACATCACGAGCTGCCAGGAGGCGATGACCGGAGTCGCGCCCCAGAGCCGCTGCTGGCGGTAGATGAACGTCGCCGACAGCACCGGTCCGCCCGGCAGCGTCGTGCTCAGCGAGTTGCCTGCATAGAACGCGGCTTGTGAACGCCATTGCCGCACAGGCACTCCCGCCGACCGCAACAGCTTGCGTTGGATGTCGCCGAAGAAGTGCATCGACGCCAACGCGGTGCCCACCGCCGCCAGCACCCACCACCACTTCGCGGTGTAGAGGCTGTGCCACGCCTTGGCGAGCTGATCCCACACCAATCCGAGTTCGACGCTCAGTACGACGGCCGCTACGGCGAGGACGGCCCACCGCAGCCACCAGTACTTCCCGCGCAGAGAGCGCCCTTGGCTGCGGGCTGCACTCGCAGGCGCGTCGTGTGCCACGGAGTAAGGGTAAGGCGTAGTGCTCTGTTTCCCTCAGATCCGTCGCTGCAAGTGACAGGCCGTTACGCTATCGGGATGCCTGGGGGCCCATCTCTTGATGACGAGTCCGTCTCACCTCTCGTTCGCAAGGGGGCAGCCTGGTCGTGGCGCCTACTCGTCATCCTCGCCGCCATCGTCGCCCTGCTGTGGGTGTTCAAGCGCCTGGAGATCATCGTCGTACCCGTCGCGCTGGCGACGATCCTGGCGGCCCTGCTGATGCCGGCGGTCGACTTCCTCGACCGGCGGGGTGCACCGAGGGCCGGGGCGGTGGCGCTGATGCTGCTCAGCGGGTTCGCCGTGGTCGGCGGGATCCTGTCGTTCGTCGTCACCCAGTTCATCGAGGGCGCACCGGAGTTGACACAACAGGTCAGTCGCAGCATCGACGGGATCCGCAACTGGTTGATCGAGGGCCCGCTGCATCTGAGCCGGGATCAGATCGACAACGCGGGTAACGCCGCGATCGAGGCTCTTCAGAACAACCAGGAAAGGGTGACGACGGGCGCGCTGTCCACGGCAGGCACGGTGACCGAGATCGTGACCGGCGCCGTGCTCGTGTTGTTCACGCTGATCTTCCTGCTGCAGGGCGGCCGCAACATCTTCGCGTTCGTGACCCAGATCTTCCCCGTCCACGTCCGCGATCGGGTGCGCGAGGCGGGCCGGGCCGGCTTCCATTCGTTGATCGGATACGTGCGGGCCACCTTCCTGGTCGCGCTCGTCGACGCCGTGGGCATCGGCACGGGGCTGGCGATCATGGGTGTGCCCCTGGCGTTGCCGCTGGCCTCGCTGGTGTTCCTCGGCGCGTTCATCCCGCTGGTCGGCGCGGTGGTGGCCGGTGCGCTCGCGGTGGTCGTCGCGTTGATCGCCAAGGGTTTCATCTACGCGTTGATCACGCTCGGATTGGTCATCGCGGTACAGCAGCTGGAAGGCCACGTGCTGCAGCCGTTGGTGATGGGTCGCGCCGTGTCCATTCATCCGCTCGCGATCGTGCTGGTGATCGCCGGCGGCGGGGTGCTCGCCGGAATCGTGGGCGCGTTGCTGGCGGTGCCGGTGCTGGCGTTCCTCAACAGTGCCGTACGGGTGCTGACGGCGCGGGATCCAGACGCCGAGAAGGAAGCCCTCGAAGCCGACGACGGTCCACTGGTCAAGGCCGAAAGCGACGAGGTCGACTGAACCACGGGACGAAAGCGCTTACAGACGGCCTTCGCGCCGCAGCAGATCCTGTGCGCTGACGCCGCCGCGACGTTGGCGCTCCTCGTCCTCGCGGGTGTTGAGCTTCTCGGTCGCCGCCTCGGCGTCGTCGCCCTGCTTGCCCGGAGTCGGGATAGCGGTCGTCGCGTCGGGGTCCCGCGCCGGCTCGGGCGGTTGCGACCGCGGCGTCGGGATCGCCGTCGTCGGCTCGTTGCCCGGTGCCGGAGGCGCCGCCTGCGGGCGTTGCCCCCTGCCTTCCGACGGCGTCGGCATCGCTCGGGTGGGTTCGGCCGACGGCCGTTGCGGAGCGGGCGCCGGTGGCGGGGTCGGTGTGCCGGTGCCTCGCAATTCGCCCAGCCATGATTCGATCTCGCGTTCCTCCCGCGGCGGGCGCCCGCCACCCTGACGGGGAGCCGCGGGCGGGGCGGGCGGCGCCGGCGGGCGTGCGGCCTGCCGCGCCGTCGCAGCGGCATTGCTCACCGCGTTGCGCACGGCGTTCTTCGCGATCGACAACCGCGTGGTCTGGGGTTCGTCGGCAGGCGCCGCAGGCGGCGTGCTGGTGCTGGAGATGCGCGTGGTGCCGGTGGCCGAGGGGACCCGTTGGGGTGCCGCGACGCGGGTGGCCCCGGGGCGCGACCCCGAGACGGGATGCGTCGGATCGTGCGGCGGGCGCGGCCGGGGCGGCACCGGTGCGCCCGCACCGACCAGCGCCTCGGGGTCCTCGGCGGCTTCGCGCACCGCGGGACGCTTGCGTTCGTCGGGCAGCTCGGTCTCGCCGAGCCCCAGCCGTTCCTGGATCCGTTTCATCCACCGCGGCGCCCACCAGCAGTCGTCGCCGAGAAGCTTCATCACGGCGGGCACGAGGAACATCCGGACGATGGTGGCGTCGAGCAGCAGCGCGATCAGCAGCCCGAACGCCAGGTACTTCATCATCACCAGGTCGGAGAACACGAACGCTCCTGCGACCACCGCGAGGACCAACGCCGCGCCGGTGATCAACCGGCCGGTGGTTGCGGTGCCGACGCGGATGGCTTCGGCGGTGGACAGGCCGCGTTCCCGGGCCTCCACCATGCGGGACACCAGGAACACCTCGTAGTCGGTCGACAGGCCCCAGATGACCGCGATGATCAACCCGATCATGGGTGCCATCAGCGGCTGCGGTGTGTAGTTCATCAGCCCGGAGCCGTGTCCCACCACGAACATCCACGTCAGCACGCCCATCGTGGAACCCAACGTGAGCGCGCTCATCACCGCGGCCTTGATCGGCAACACCACCGATCCGAACGCCAGGAACATCAGGATCGTGGTGGTGACGATGAGGATCGTGACCATCAGCGGGAGCTTGTCGAACAGGCTGTGAATGCTGTCCTGCTCCAACGCCGGGGTTCCGCCGACGGAGATCGACAATCCGCGCGGCGGCACGATGCCGCGCAGTTCCTCGACCTTCTTCGCCGCGTCGTTACGGTTCACGAGGCCGTTCTGGATCACCCGAACCGAGGGGTCTTGCGAGCCGCCCTCCTGATACGGGCGCGGCTGCCACATCTTGGTCGGGTCGTCCTCGGGCTGGATGAACCCGGGGATCATCAACGCCTTGCTGCGGATCTCCGCGACCTGCTGATCGGTGACGGGGTCGCCGTTGTCGTTCTCGATGACCAGCGTCAGGGGCTCGGTGCGGAAACCGGGGAACGATCTGTCGAACGTCTCCTGCGCCTGGCGCACGGCGTTGTCCGGCGGTAGGTACTTCTCGCTGATGCCGCCGAGCGAGAGCTGACCCAGCGGGATGATCATGAGGATCATCACGATGACGATGGGTGCGGCGAACGCGACCGGCCGCTTCATCACCCGGTTGACCAGCTTGCCCCAGAAGCCCTTCTCGACTTCGGCGCGTGTCTTGGTCTTCTGGGTCTTTTCGGCCAACCAGTTCAGCCACCACACCGTCGGCTTGCGCACCAGCGGGCTCATGCTCGCGGCCGAGAGCACCAGGATGGTGCCCGCCACGAAGATCGCGATGGCCAGCAGCAGATAGAAGATGCCCGTCCCGAGGGTGTCCTTGGCGGCGAACAGGCCGACGAAGATCCAGGCGAACGAGCCGACATAGCCGAGCACCAGGCCCAGCAGGGCGTAGTTGGCGCCCTTGTCGTAGGTGCGCCGGATCTGCGCCCTGGCGATGTGTCCGACGGGGATCGCGGCGAACGGTACGAGCAGACCGAGCGGGATCGATGCGATTGCCAGCGGGTTGGTGCGGTCGGTGGTCTCGGCGGGCGAGGGGGTCGGGTAGGGCTGGGTGAACCGCAGCAAGGTGCGCACACCGAGCGCGTCGACGCGGGGTCCGAGCAGGGCCAGGGCCGCGGCCAGCACCGTCACCGACAGAATCGCGGCCAGCATGACCGAGGCGATGATCGCGTAGGTGATCGACTTCAGGAAGCCCTGCGGGAACAGCAGCAGCGGCACCGACGACGCGACCAGGATGACCGCGGAGAACATGATGGTGCGGCCCGATGTCATCACGGTGCGGCGGACCGCCGCCTCGGTGTCGTAACCCTCGGCGATCTCCTCGCGGAACCGGCTCACCATGAACAGCCCGTAGTCCACCGCGATGCCGAGGCCCATCAGCGTCACCACCGGCTGGGCGAAGAAGTGCACCGGCATGAACTCCGCGAGCAGGCGCATGATGCCCAGCGCGCCGGCGATCGTCAGGCCGCCGATGAGGCCGGGCAGGGCCGCGGCAACGACGCCGCCGAAGACGAAGAACAGCACCACACACACCAGCGGGATGGCCGCGACCTCGGCGCGCCGCTGGTCCTCGCCGATACTGCCGGTCAGTTCACTGGCCAGCGGGTTCAGGCCGGCCAACTCGATGCGGCCGCCGTTGAGCTGTTGCAGGTCCGGTTCGACCGCCTGGTAGTTCTTCAGGATCTCGTCGTCGGTGTCGCCCTGCAGCGGGATGCTGACGAACGTCTTCGACAGATCGCTGGTCTTCATCTGCTGGACGGTCGCGTTCGCGGCGTCCGGCGCCCGCAGCCAGCCGACCCAGCTCACCACCTGGTCGGGATGATCCTTGACGAAGCTGTCCAGCTCGCCGACGACGTCGCGTTGCCACTGCGGGTTGTCGACCTTCTGCCCGTCGGGCGGCGTGAGTATCGCCACCACGTGGCTGGTTCGGTCGCGACCGAAGGCCTCGTCGGCCACCACCGATGCGTGGACCGACTGGCTGCCTTCGTCGTAGAAGCCGCTCTGGGTGACGTGATTGCCGAGGCTGATCCCGAAGATGCCGCCACCGAGGCAGAGCGCGACCATGACGCCGATGACGATGTATCGATACCGGTACACCGTTCGACCCCACCAGGCGAACACGTAAGCTCCTTACTCGATTCTCTCGAAGTCGATGGCGACCCCTGAGCGGTTCAGTTGTTGACCCGCGAGGTCAATAGCGAGGACAGCGGCCGGAACGGCTGCAACCATGCCCCCTGCTCGGGCAGCGAATCGAGGCCGATTCGCGGTAGCGGCTCCCGGAAGACATTAGGGATGTCCTCCAGGTCGACGAACTCCAAGGTATCCGACGCTAGCGCCCAGCTCGCATGTTCGCGAAATCCGAGCACCTGGACGGGGATGCCGTCGCGGGCGATCTCTTCCAACGGTTGTTTGAAGGCCTGCCCGTCCGCCGAAGCCACCAGCAGCCCGGCCAGACCCTCGTCGCGGCGCAGCGCGATGTGGTCCAGCATGTCGCTGTCGACGTCGCTGTCTTCGTCGACCTTCGGTTTGGCGAAGACCGCGAACCCCACGTTACGCAGTGCTTCCACCCAGGGCCGGACGACGTCGGCGCTGCCCGGTGCGATGTTGGTGAAGACGGTCGCCTCGGGCTCCAGCGAGACGGGAGGGGCGGTTCCTCCGAGTTGGGAAGACAGCTCGGCCGTGCGGTTCAAGAGCCAGCGGCCCAATGCGTCGAAGCGTGGCCGGTGCGCGGCCGTCGGCCTTCCACCGAGGATCGAGCCGAGTCCCATGTCGAGGTTCGGCGCATCCCAGACCAGCAGCACGCGCGCCGTCGCATCGGCCGCGGTCTGCGGCGCCTCGGGGGCCGCCACATCTTCGATGTCCTCGGTGAGGCTCATGATCGTCTGCTTTCCCCGCGCGCGTCCCCCGCAAGGGGGCGATAACCCCACATCACGTTCGTTCCCACAGCAGTTCGGCGACGTCGCTGCCGGCATGCTGCGCCTTGCCCTCGTACTTCGTGACCGGTCGCTCGACGGAGATCGGAAGCTCGTCGGACGGGTTCACCCGGCGCAGGCGCGGCTCCGCATCGCCGACCTCGGCGATCTGCTCGGCGTACCCCGCGTGGTCCGTGGCCGCGTGGAAGACACCGCCGGGGCGCAGCCGGTCGGCGATCAATCCCACGGTGGCCGGCTGCAGCAGCCGGCGCTTGTGGTGGCGGGCCTTGGGCCACGGGTCGGGGAAGAACACCCGCACACCGGTCAGCGAGCCCGGCCCGAACATGTGCTGCAGAACGTCGACGCCGTCGCCGCGGACCAGCCGGATGTTGGGCACCCCTTCGCGTTCGATGCCGGACAGCAGCTGAGCCAGCCCCCGCCGGTACACCTCGACCGCGACGACGTCGAGGTCGGGCTCGGCCTTGGCCATCGCCAGCGTCGAGGTTCCGGCTCCACAGCCGATCTCCACCACCACGGGGGCCGACCGCCCGAACCACGCGGCGGTGTCCACCAGCGGAGCCGGCACATCGCCGTCGCGCGCCTGCATCCCGATCTCGGGCCACAGCCGATTCCACGTGGCCTGCTGTGCGGCAGACAGGGTGGTACGCCGCGTACGAAAGCTGGTTACGCGGGGATAGCGGTGCTGGTGGCCGACCGGTGGGCGGGAAGCCTCGGGTCCCGAAGTCGACCCCTCGGCGACGTCGGGCCCGGGCAGATGCATTTGTCCATGGTCGCTCATCGACAGTGGAGTACCCGCATCGTGGTACAGATTGATACCCAACAGTTGCCTTCGACCGGTATCGGCGGCTATCCCCAGGAGCAGGCACGGCCGCTCCCACGACGCCGTCCGAGGTGTCACGATCATCGAAGGCGGGCCGGGGGTGAGGCCGCCGCGCCCACGACAGGGGAAGGTCACCAGATTTTCGTCGACGCGCTGCTGCAAATCAGTGAAGAGCGCCGCGATCCGCGGCTGACGGCGATCGTCAGGCGCCTCCGCGCGCCGATACGGGTCGCGGTGCGGGGTCGCCGGGGTGTCGGGCGCTCGACCGTGGCCGCGGCGTTGGCTGCCGCGGGGGTGGCGGTGTCAGCCGATGACGTGGCCGACGTCGACGTGCTGGTGATCGCCGAAGCCCTCAAACCCGAGGACCGGGCCCTTCTCGACGCGTCGGGCAGGCCCGCCGTCGTCGTCCTGAACAAGGCCGACCTCACAGGATTCGGTGCCGCGGGACCGATGGCGCACGCGTATCACCGGGCAGGCAAGGTTCGGGCCCTGACCGGGCTGCCGACGGTGCCGATGGTCGCGCTGCTCGCCGACGTGAACCTGACCGGCGAGCTGCTCGATGCGCTGGCGACTCTGCTCACCGAACCCGCCGACCTGTCGTCGACCGACGCGTTCGTGGAGGCGCCGCATCGGCTGCCGCGGGAGGTGCGCGAGCGGTTGCTCGCTGCGCTGGACCGGTTCGGCATCGCGCACGCGGTGCTCGCGCTGGGCCGCGGCGCGAGCCTCGAATCGTTGCCGAACCACCTGCGCAAGCTCAGCCAGGTCGACCGGGTCGTGGAGTACGTCGCTGCGGCGGGGGCGCCGCTGCGGTACCGGAGGCTGCGCACCGCGGTGACCCAGTTACGCGCGCTCGCAACGCAATCCGACGATTCGCGGCTGGCCGACCTGCTGGTGACCGATGATGCCGTCCTCGCGGTGATGACGGCGGCAGTCGATGTCGTCGAGGCCGCGGGGGCGAGCGTCGACCGGGGCGACGACCCGGCCACTCATCTGCGCCGCGCCTCGCAGTGGCGCCGGTACGGCGACGGTCCCGTCAATGCGTTGCACCGCGCCTGCGCGGCCGACATCAGCCGCGGTTCGCTTCGCCTGCTCGGGCGGTCGCGGTGACCGCGGAGGTGACGGGCACCGATCAACTCGCGGCGGCCGACGCGGTGGTCGCGGCCGTCGAACCCGGACTCGACCCGCCTGCGGTGCGCGCCCGCGACGTGGTGCTGGTGACGGGTCCGTGGTTGGCGGGCACCACGAGCGTGGTCGCCGCGCTTCGGGAGAGGATGCCCGAGCACACCTTCGTCGAGTCTGAAGACCTCGGGCAGGCCGAGGCGCCCGCCGCTGTGGTGTTCGTGGTCTCGGCGGTGTCACCGCTGACCGAATCCGATTGTGAGCTGGTCGATCTGGTCTCGCGTCATACCGACCTGGTGGTGGGTGTGGTGTCGAAGATCGACACCCACCGCAACTGGCGTGAGGTCTTGGCCGCCGATCGCGCGGTGCTGGCCGACCGTTCGCCCCGCTACGCCCCGGTGCCGTGGGTGGGCGTGACCGCCGCACCAGATCTGGGGGAGCCGCGCGTCGAAGAGCTCGTCGGCCTGCTCAGGCAGCGGCTGGACGATCCTGAGCTTGCACGACGAAACCGTCTGCGGGCGTGGGAAACTCGACTCGAAGCGGTGGCACGCCAGTACTGCACCGACGGTGACGGCGCCCATCGCCGCCTCCGCGTCGCGGCGTTGCACGAGCGCCGTGACGGCATCGTGCGGAATCGCCGGGTGACGAAGTCCGAACGCGGCATCGCCCTGCGCACCCAGATTCAGCAGGCCCGCGTCCAGTTGGGGTATCTCGCGCGTAACCGCTGCACCTCGGTGCGGGCCGAACTCGCCGAGGACGCGTCGGGCCTGGGTCGCAGGGCACTCGGGGACTTCGAGTCGCGGGTACGCGAGCGCCTCGGCGTGGTCGTCGGGGAGGTCGAGCAGGGTGTCACCGCGCAGCTGACCGATGTGGCGGCCCACGTCGGATTGACCGCTCCGCCGGTGTCCGACGCCCCGGCCGTTCCCGAGATCGCCCCGCCGCGGTTCAAGTCGCGGCGGCTGGAGACGCAGCTGACGATGATCCTCGGCGCCGGATTCGGTCTGGGTGTGGCGCTGGCGGTGACGCGCTTGTTCACCGGTCTGGCCCCCGGTCTGACCGTCGCAGGTCTGGTGGCCGGCGGCCTGGTGGGGCTGGTGTTGACCGTGTGGGTGGTCGGCATTCGCGGGGTGCTGCAGGACCGGGCCGTGCTGGACCGATGGCTCACCGAGATCACCGGAACAGTCAAGGCCGGACTCGACGAACGTGTCGCGACGCGGGTGCTGGCCGCCGAGAGTGCGCTGGCTTCCGAGCTGGCCGCGCTGGACGAACGCGAGGCCGCCGCAGCCGCGGAGCAGATCACCGCGATCGACGCCGAGCTGCGCCAGCACGCGCTCGAGACCGCACGAGCCGCCGCCGAACGCGACCGCAGGCTGCCGTCGCTGCAGCGCGCGCTGGACGTTGTCCGCGCCGATCTGTACGGCCGTGCGGATCCGGCGAGGCGTCCCGCCGAGGGGCCTGAGCGGACCGATGGCGGCGGTTCTGTGGGTTGACGCGCGTCAAGTCAGCGCGAAGTATTGGTAAAACGCCTGTGAAACAGCTATCTGAATCGTTCCTGTGAGTGATCGGACACACTCCCGATTCACCGCGGGCTTCTCACCCGCGATAACCTCGGTATAGGGAGACCGCAGCGCCGCCTGTCCCCGTCTGGGTGGCGCACACGGAGCCTTGGGTCCTGGCAGCAACAGACACAGGAGATTTTTCATGACCGCAGCGACCATCCCAGGTTTGGACACCGCACCGACGAAGCACAAGGGTCTGCTCGCTTGGGTTCAAGAGGTCGCCGAGCTGACGCAGCCCGACCGCGTGGTTTTCACCGACGGCTCTGACGAAGAGAACGCCCGCCTGTGCGACCAGCTCGTGGCCGCGGGCACCTTCACCAAGCTCGACGACAAGAAGAAGCCGAACTCGTACCTCGCGCTGTCCGACCCCTCCGACGTGGCCCGCGTGGAGTCGCGCACCTTCATCTGCACCGAGAAGGAGATTGACGCCGGCCCGACCAACAACTGGATGGAACCGTCGCAGATGCGCAGCATCATGACGGACCTCTACCGCGGGTGTATGCGCGGCCGCACCATGTATGTGGTGCCGTTCTGCATGGGTCCGCTGGGCGCCGAGGACCCGAAGCTGGGCGTCGAGATCACCGACTCCGAGTACGTCGTGGTGTCGATGCGGACGATGACCCGCATGGGCAAGGCCGCGCTCGACAAGATGGGCACCGACGGTTTCTTCGTCAAGGCGCTGCACTCGATCGGCGCGCCCCTGGAGCCCGGGCAGAAGGACGTGCCCTGGCCGTGCAACGACACGAAGTACATCACCCACTTCCCGGAGACCCGCGAGATCTGGAGCTTTGGCTCCGGTTACGGCGGCAACGCGCTGCTGGGCAAGAAGTGCTACTCGCTGCGCATCGCCTCGGCGATGGCGCACGACGAGGGTTGGCTCGCCGAGCACATGCTGATCCTGAAGTTGATCTCGCCGGAGAACAAGTCCTACTTCGTCGCCGCGGCGTTCCCGTCGGCGTGCGGTAAGACCAACCTCGCGATGCTGCAGCCCACGATCCCGGGCTGGCGCGCCGAGACCATCGGCGACGACATCGCCTGGATGCGGTTCGGCAAGGACGGCCGCCTGTACGCCGTCAACCCCGAGTTCGGCTTCTTCGGCGTCGCGCCCGGCACCAACTGGTCGTCGAACCCGAACGCGATGAAGACCATCGAGGCCGGCAACACGGTGTTCACCAACGTCGCGCTGACCAGCGACAACGACGTGTGGTGGGAGGGCCTCGAGGGCGAACCGCAGAACCTCACCGACTGGAAGGGCCGCGAGTGGACGCCCGACTCGGAGGAGAAGGCCGCGCATCCGAACTCGCGGTACTGCACCCCGATGTCGCAATGCCCGACGCTGGCGCCCGAGTGGGACGACCCGCAGGGTGTCCCGATTTCGGCGATCCTGTTCGGCGCCCGCCGCAAGACGACGGTGCCGCTGGTCACGCAGGCCCGCGATTGGCAACACGGGGTGTTCATCGGCGCCACGATGGGCTCCGAGCAGACCGCGGCCGCGGAGGGCAAGGTCGGCACCGTGCGCCGCGACCCGATGGCCATGCTGCCGTTCCTGGGCTACAACGTCGGTGACTACTTCGCGCACTGGATCGACATCGGCAAGCAGTCCGACGAGTCGAAGATGCCGAAGATCTTCTTCGTCAACTGGTTCCGCCGTGGTGACGACGGCCGCTTCCTGTGGCCGGGCTTCGGCGAGAACAGCCGCGTGATGAAGTGGATCATCGACCGCATCGAGCAGAAGGCCGGGGGCCGCACCACGCCGATCGGCACCGTGCCCACGGCCGAGGACCTGGACCTGTCGGGCCTGGATGTCGACGCAGCCGATGTGGACGCCGCGCTCGAGGTGAACGTCGACGAGTGGCGCCAGGAGCTGCCGCTCATCGAGGAGTGGTTCGAGTTCGTCGGCGAGAAGCTGCCCACCGGCATCAAGGACGAGTTCGACGCGCTCAAGCACCGCCTCGACGCCGAGTAACCCCCACTCAGTTCGCGCGAGCGCGCGGGTCTGCAGACGACACGCCGCGCAATGACGACACTTTGAGCACGCTCACCGCACGGTGAGCGTGCTCAAAGTGTCTGTGAAGGTTCTCTCGGACCGTTGAAACCGGATGCACTCGCCACGGTGGTGCGGGTCTCGCGGGTATGCCGGCATCGGAAACCGACACCACTTGACACCTGTCAACTGGGCGCATCGTAGAGTCGGCCCATGCAGATCCGCGAACATGCCGAGGCGACGCCCGACAAACCCGCCGTCATCATGCATCCCAGTGGCACCACGGTGACGTTCGGCGAGCTCGAGGCGCGAGCCAACCGGTTGGCCCATCACTTCCGGCAGGCAGGCCTCGTCGAGGGCGACACCGTGGCCGTGCTGATGGAGAACAACGAGCACCTGCACGTCGTGATGTGGGCGGCCCGGCGCAGCGGCCTGTACTACGCGGTGATCAACACGCACCTGACCGCAGCCGAGGCGGCCTACATCGTCGACAACAGCGGTGCCAAGGCGGTCATCGGATCACAGGCGATGCGTAAGGTCTGCGAGGAGTTGGAGGAGCACCTGCCCAACGGCCTGCCCGATCTGCTGATTCTGGCCGACGACAACCTCGATGGCTGGCAGCGCTACCCGGAATGCGTCGCGGATCATCCGAAAACCCCCATCCCCGACGAGATCGAGGGTGACCTGCTTCAGTACTCGTCCGGAACCACCGGACGCCCCAAAGGGATTCGGCGCGAACTACCCCATGTTTCCCCCGCGCAGGCCGGCAACATGCTGTCCGCCCTGCTGATGGCCATCCAAATGGACAGTGATTCGGTGTATCTCAGCCCGGCGCCGCTGTATCACACCGCGCCGTGTATGTGGACGATGTCCGCGCAGGCCATGGGCGCCACCACGGTGATCATGGGAAAGTTCGAGCCCGAGGAGGCGCTGATTGCCATCCAGAAATACGGGGTCACCAGCGGGCAGTTCGTGCCGGCGATGTTCGTCCGGATGCTCAAACTCCCGGCTGATATCCGCGATTCGTATGACCTCTCGTCGATCCGCCGAGTCGTGCATGCCGCCGCGCCCTGTCCGGTCGACATCAAGAAGCAGATGATCGACTGGTGGGGTCCGGTCATCGACGAGTACTACTCGTCCTCCGAGGGTGCGGGCATCACCTTCATCACCGCCGAGGACTGGCTCAACCACCCGGGCTCGGTGGGCAAGCCGCTGCTGGGAGAGGCGCACGTGCTCGGTGAGGACGGCGAGGAACTGCCACCGGGACAGCCCGGGCAGATCTACTTCGACATGGGCCCAATGAGTTTCGTCTACCACAACGATCCGGTGAAGACGGCCGAGTCGCGTGAGCGGCACGGGTGGGTGACGGTCGGTGACGTGGGCTATCTCGACGAGGACGGCTACATGTTCCTGACGGACCGCAAGCACCACATGATCATCTCCGGTGGGGTGAACATCTATCCGCAGGAAGCCGAGAACCTGTTGATCACCCATCCGAAGGTATTGGACGCGGCGGTGTTCGGGGTGGACGACGAAGAGATGGGCCAGCGCGTGAAGGGTGTGGTGCAGACCGTCGACCCCGCAGACGCGACCGACGAGTTCGCCGAGGAACTGCTCGAATGGCTGCGGGAACGCCTGGCGCACTACAAATGTCCGCGCTCGATCTCGTTCGAGGCGCAACTGCCCCGTACCGAGACCGGCAAGATGCTCAAGCAGGAGTTGGTCAAGAAGTACTCGTGACACACGCCGAGTTGCCATCGGGCATCGTCGTGGCGATCGAATCGCCCACTGACGAAGCCACATTCACCCTGTCAGAACATGACTCCGACGACCGGCGGGTCGTCACGGTCGCGTCTGTGGCCGATACCCTCGCCGAAGTGACGCAGCGGTGCGCCCAGTGGCCGCATGCCGCGGGCATCTGCGAGGACGTCCTTCGCGCCGTCGACCCCGCCGGCCCCGCCTTCGCCGGCGTCGTCACCGAATCGCTGGCGTACTCCACGCTGCAGTCGGGGCCGGAGTTCGCGCGCTGGCTCGAGGAGCGCGGACCCTCGCAGGTTCCCGAGATTCCCGATCCCGTTGTGGCCGAACGTATCGACGACACCGTCCATGTGCGGTTCAATCGGGTGCGACGGCACAACGCGTTCTCCACCGACGCCCGCGGCGCACTCCTGGAAGCACTGGAGGTCGCGCGGGTCGACCCGTCGGTCACCGAGGTGATCCTGTCCGGCAACGGGCCGTCATTCTGCAGCGGCGGGGATCTCGCCGAGTTCGGTAGCTTCGTCGATCCCACAAGCGCACATTTCGCCCGCACCCGCTACAGCCCCGCGCTGGTGCTGGCCGAGCTGACCGACCGCCTCGGCGAGCGCTGCCGCGCTCGGGTCCACGGTCAAGTGCTGGGCAGCGGCTTGGAGATGGCGGCGTTCTGCGGCCACATCGAATCGAGCCCGACTGCCGTCTTCGGGCTGCCGGAACTGAGTCTCGGGCTGATCCCCGGAGCGGGCGGAACGGTGAGCATCACCCGCCGGATCGGCCGTTGGCGCACAGCGTATCTGGTGTTGTCGGGCCGCACGATCGATCCGGCGACGGCGCTGCGGTGGGGGCTCATCGACGCCATCGTGTGATTTCGGTGCTCAAACGATCGCTGTGCGACTGTCAGGACACCGAAGTCACGTCAACCCGAGCGGCGTAGCGTCACCCGGTAGGTGTACTGCTCGGGCAGGAAATGGCTGACCGACAATTCCACCGGCCGGCCTTCGGCGTCGGAGTACAACCGGTCGACGCGCAACATCGGATGACCGGGTTCGCACCGCACGGCGTCCGCCACCCTACTGTCGGCGGGTGCGACCGTGATCGACTGTGCGGCCTCGACAATCGGCGCGCTCAGATGCGGCTCGAGCAGGCCGATTACGGTCTGGGTGCCGACCGCACCGTCGATAAGTTCCGGCGAGTCGGCCACCGCCGCCGCCACCGTGGGCGCCAGATGCACCGTGGTGAGCACGAACGGCACCCCGGGGTCGGTGCCGTGCAGCCGCCGGAACACCACCGTGTGCACGATGTCGTCGTCGAGGCGCAGCCTGCTGGCGGCTTCCACGTCGACCCGGCGCCGTAGTCCGCCCAGGACCTCCATCGTGGTGTCATCGGACAGGCTCATCAGATCCTCGATCGAGCCGAACTGGCGCAGGTAGCGACGTCCCGAACCACTGGCGTACGTGCCGCGGCCCGGTACCCGGTACACCACGCCCTCGGCCACCAGGTCCTGGAACGCCCGGCGCACGGTTTGTCGCGACAGGCTGTGAGTGGCAACGAGTTCCGATTCCGTCGGCAACCGGGCCCCATCGCGGTAGCGGCCGGCGGCGATCTGCTCGCGCAACTGGTCGCGCAGGGTCTGGTACGCCGGCGCAGGCCTCATCGCCTACAGACCGCCTCGTGCCACCAACTGCGAGGCGATGACGTTGCGCTGAATCTCGTTGGTGCCCTCGCCGACGATCATCAACGGCGCGTCGCGGAAGTACCGTTCGACGTCGTACTCCGTGGAATAGCCGTAGCCGCCGTGGATGCGGACCGCATTGAGCGCGATCTCCATCGCGACCTCGGAGGCGAACAACTTCGCCATCCCCGCCTCCATGTCGCACCGCTCGCCGCTGTCGTAGCGTTCGGCGGCGTAGCGGGTGAGCTGGCGGGCGGCGGTGAGCTTGGTGGCCATGTCGGCCAGGTAGTTGCCGACGGACTGGTGCTTCCAGATGGGCTGCCCGAAACTCTCGCGCTCCTGGGCGTACCGCAGCGCATCCTCCAACGCGGCCGTCGCCACGCCCAGAGCCCGCGAGGCGACCTGAATACGGCCCGTCTCAAGGCCTTTCATCATCTGCCCGAAACCCCTGCCAGGTTCACCACCGAGGATCGCCGACGCCGGAACGCGGCAGTCCTCGAAGATCAGTTCGCAGGACTCGACGCCCTTGTACCCGAGCTTGGGCAGATCGCGCGACACCGACAACCCCGTCATGCCCTGTTCGACGAGCACCACCGAGATGCCCTTGTGGCGCGGGGTGGCCGCCGGATCGGTCTTGCACAACAGCGCGATCAGTCCGGATCGCCGCGCGTTGGAGATCCAGGTCTTCGCCCCGTTGATGGTCAGGCCGTCGCCTTCGGACGGCAGCGCCGTGGTCGACATGTTCTGCAGATCGGACCCGCCACCGGGTTCGGTCAGCGCCATCGTGGCGCGGATCTCTCCTGTCGCCATCGGGGGCAGGTAGCGGCGCTTCTGCTCCTCGGTGCCGAACAACACCAGAAGCTTGGCCACGACGGTGTGCCCGCCCATCGCCCCGGCCAGGCTCATCCAGCCGCGCGACAGCTCCTGGGTCACCTCGACGTAGCAGGGCATCGACACCGGCGAACCGCCGTACTCCTCGGGGATCGCCAGGCCGTAGATGCCGATCTGCTTCATCTGCTCGATCCACGCCTCGGGATATTCGTTGGCGTGTTCGACGTCGCGCACTCGCGGTTTGACCTCGCGGTCGATGAAGGCCCGCACGGTGGCGACCAGCATCGTCTCTTCCTCATTCATGTACGGCCATATTGACACTTTGTGCGGCCCAATGCCAAAGTGGGCACCCGTGAGCGGACCGTACTTCGACGATCTGCACGTCGGGCAGGTCTTCGACACCGCCCCGCCGATGACGCTGACGTCGGGCGCGGCCGCCGTGCACCAGTCGATCGTGGGGGATCGGCTGCGGCTGGCACTCGACGGCGAGTTGGCGACCGCGGTCACCGGTGCGGCAGGCCCGCTGGCGCATCCGGCGCTGGTCTGTGACGTGGCTATCGGTCAGACCACCCTGGTCACCCAGCGGGTGAAGGCCAACCTGTTCTACCGCGGTCTGGTGTTTCACCGGTTCCCCGTCATCGGCGACACCCTGTTCACCCGCACCGAAGTGGTCGGGCTCAAGGAGAACTCCACCAAACCGGGCAGGGCGCGGACCGGATTGGCCGCATTGCGGATGACCACCGTCGACGACCTCGGCCGTTTGGTGCTCGACTTTCACCGCTGCGCGATGCTGCCGCTGCGCGACGGCGCCGGCGACACTGGGCACGCCGATGACCTGTCGGCGATCGGCACTGAGACCCCGCCGGCACCCGATCCGACCGCGGACTGGGACGCCGAGGCGTACCGCACGAAAGTACCGGGAGCCCACTTCGATCCAGAGCTCGTCGGGACCGTGCTGCACAGCTCGGCGGACGTGGTGAGCAGCGCGCCGGAGCTGGCCCGGCTGACGTTGAACATCGCTGCGACACATCATGATTGGCGAGTCAACAACCGTCGGCTGGTCTACGGCGGCCACACCATCGGGCTGGCGCTGGCCCAAGTGACCCGGCTGTTGCCCAACCTCGTCACCGTTCTCGGCTGGCAGTCCTGCGACCACACCGGGCCGGTGTACGAAGGGGACACGCTCTACAGCGAGGTGCACATCGAGAAGGCCGAGCCGCTTCCGGATGGTCGCGGTGGCGTGCTGACGGTGCGATCGTTGGTGTCCGCGGTCGATGAACAGGACCGCAACGTGCTCGATTGGCGCTTCACCGCCCTGCAATTCTGAGCCGCGCCCACCCCCCGGCGGCACACGCTCGCGAAGTAGGCCGACAATGGGGAACGTGACGTCGACGATGTTGACTGTCCCCACCGCCGTGCTCGACCGGGCCGGGCGGGTCGCCGACGCCTTCGAAACCTTCACCGGCGTGCGGGTCGACGCGGCCGAGCTGATCGGCGGGCGCGCCGCCCTGCTGGGTCTCTCGCCGGCCGGGCAGGTGTCGGCGGGCGGCGCGACGCGCCTGATGCGCAGCCGTGACGGCTGGTGTGCCCTCACATTGGCCAGACCCGACGACGTCGCCGCGGTTCCGGCGTTGATCTCGGCCGACGAGGTCGATGATCCGTGGCCGGCCGTACAGGGCTGGGTCGCCGAAAACGACTGCGCCGACATGACAGAGCGTGCCCGGCTGCTCGGCCTTCCTGCCGCGGGCCTCGCCGAGACCCCTCCCGAGGCCCCGCGCGTCTACCCGTTCGGCGCGGCCACCGCGACGCGGGGCCCGGCGGACCTCCTGGTCGCGGACCTGTCGGCGATGTGGGCCGGACCCCTGTGTGGAGGGTTGCTTGCATCGGCGGGTGCGACCGTCGTCAAGGTCGAGAGCTCCGCACGGCCCGACGGCGCCCGACACGGTCCGCAATCGTTCTTCGACTGGATGAACGCAGGAAAACTCTCGTACAGAGTCGATTTCGATGAACCATCGGGTCTGCGCGCGCTGCTGGCCGCCGCAGACGTCGTGATCGAGTCGTCGCGGCCCGCGGCGTTGGTTCGCCGCGGTCTCGGCCCGACGGACGTGGCGCCCCGAGACGGCCGAGTATGGCTGCGGGTCACCGGTCACGGCACAGACGGTGGCCGCGAGAACTGGGTCGCGTTCGGCGACGACGCCGCCGTGTCAGGCGGCCTGGTCTGTGGTGAGCCCGACGAGCCCGCGTTCTGCGGGGATGCCATCGCCGACCCGTTGACCGGTCTCGAGGCTGCGTTGGCCGTCGCGCAGTCATTGCGCAGCGGGGGCGGCGAACTGATCGAGATGTCGATGGCCGCCGTCGCCGCCACCTACGCAGAACTACCGCGCGACGACCGATCACCCTGTGCCGCAGCGCCGCAACTATCGGCCGCCGCGTCCCCTTTGGGAGCGGACAACGAGGAAGTGGAGCAGCTGATCGAGCAGCGACGGCTCGCGCCTTGCTGATTCAGCGGGCCACTCTGCTCGACGGCGCCGCCGTCGACATCCGGGTGGCCGAAGAGGTCACTGCGGTCGAACCTGTGCTGTCGCCTCGTGCGGGCGAGCCGATCTACGACGCCGCCGGTCGTACCGTGATACCCGGGCTGCACGACCACCATGTTCATCTGCGTTCCGCCGCAGCGGCTTTACGTTCGGTACGGGTCGGCCCGGCCGAGGTGCGCAACCGGGCGGAGCTGGCCCGCGCGCTGGCGAACGTAAACCCCGGCGCCGATGGCTGGGTCCGGGCCGTGGGCTATCACGAGGCGGTCGCAGGCCCCCTCGATCGGACCGTGCTCGACGAGGTGGCGCCCGCGCTCCCGGTCCGGGTGCAGCACCGCAGTGGCGTGCTGTGGACGCTGAACTCGGCGGGGTTGGCCCGCGTGGGTATGGCCGACCACCCCGACGGGCGGTTGCGCAGCGCCGACCGCTCGTGGTCGGATGCCCTGCAGCGCAACGAAGCCGGTCTCGGCGAGGTGAGCAGCCGGCTCAGCGGCCTGGGCGTCACGGGCGTCACCGACGCCACGCCGGACCTCGAGATCGACGACGTGGTCAGGCTTTTGGAGTCCCATCGCTGCGGGGAACTGCGCCAGCGCGTGCTCTGCCTCGCGCCAGGCAAGCGGATCCTGCACGATTCAGACCTCGACCTCGACGGTCTCACCTCGTGGATCTCCGGACGGCATGCCGAGGGTGCACCGGTGGCCGTGCACTGTGTGACCGCGGCGCAACTCGTCGTCACGCTGTCCGCCCTGCAGACAGCCGGAACGCATCCGGGGGACCGCATCGAGCATGCCTCCGTCGTTGCCGACGACGTCATCGCGTCCCTCGCCGCAAGCGGTGTAACCGTGGTGACGCAGCCGAACTTCGTCACCGAGCGCGGCGATCAGTACCTCGCCGACGTCCCCGTCGACGAACACCATGAGTTGTGGCGCGTCGCCTCGCTGTTGCGCGCGGGCGTGCCGGTCGCGCTGTCGACCGACATGCCGTTCGGCCAGGGCGATCCGTGGGCGACGATGCGCGCCGCGGTGCGCCGCGTGACCGGCAGCGGCGCGGTGCTCGGTGCGGACGAACGGATCGCCGCGGCGGAAGCACTGGGCATGTTCCTCGGTACCGGACACGATCCGTTGCGGCGCCGAACCGTCGCGCCCGGGCAGCCGGGAGACCTGGCGATACTGGAGCTATCTCCCGATGACGTGTTCGAGACCCTGGCGTCGGACATGGTCGACGCCACCGTGATCGGGGGCGAGGTGGTCTTCGAACGCGGGTGACTCAGGCAGCCGCGGGCGCCAAGGCCCGCTGCAGCATTGCGCACTGGCTGTCGAAGAAGCGCTGTGAGACAGAGGCTTTGGGCACGATGCCGTCGAAGCCGTGGAATGCGCCTTCGACTATTTCGACGTCGCACGGCACTCCCGCGGCCTTGAGTCGTTCGGCGTACTCGAGATCTTCGTCGTGGAAGAGGTCAAGCGTTCCGACCCCGATCCATGCGGGCGGCAACCCGGCCAGGTCGTTTCGCCGCGCGGGCACGGCCACGGCGGGATCGGCGTCGCCGAGGTAAGCCGACCAGCCGAACTTGTTGCTCGACTTGTTCCACAGGCGCAGCCCAGGGTTGTCCGGTTCGCGGCGGTCCACGGTGCGGTCGTCGAGCATCGGATAGACCAGCAGCTGGGCCGATGGCGCGATTTCGCCGCGGTCGCGCGCCAACAGCGCCAACTGGGCCGCCAAACCGCCGCCGGCGCTGGCGCCTCCGATCGCGACACGGTCGGGGTCCACCGACGGCAAGGCCATCAACCACTTCAGCGCCGAGTAGCAGTCCTCCACTGCGGCCGGGTAGGCGTGTTCGGGCGCCAACCGGTAGTCGACGGAAGCCACCGTGACGCCCAGGCGCCGGGCGAACCGGCGGCACAGTTCGTTGTCCTGGCCGGGGTGGCCGATGAGATAACCCCCGCCGTGAATCCACAGCAGCGCGGGTCCCTTTGTCGTGCCGCCGGGCGGCCGGTACAGCCAGACGTCGACTCCCGACGGGAGGGTCAGCGGCTCGACATCGCGTGGTGGGCGGCGCCACATGCGCCGGGTGACCATGCGCACGATCGGCAGCGTCGCGGGGGTGATCACCTGTTTGGGGGCGAGGCGGGCGGCGCGGCGTAGGTCGGGATGGAAATCGGTGAACGGCACCCGACAAGTATTACTTCACCGCTGCCGGGAATTTCGGCAGATCGTCTGCGCCGGCCCATTGTTTATACAAGTCATATTTGTATAAACTCGGCGTACGTCGCTACTGAAGCCGAGGAGGCGTCATGCATGTCGTGGTGGACCGCGATCGCTGTGAGGGAAACGCGATGTGCGTGAAGTACGCACCGGCGGTGTTCGAACTCGACGACGACGACTACTCCGTGGTGACCGTCGATCCGATCCCCGCCGACCTGCGGGAGCAGAGCGAAAAGGCCATCGCCGAGTGCCCGCGGGCCGCAATCTTCACACGGGATTAGCGATGGCAGGGCGGCGCGAAGCGGTGCTGACGACGCTGCGCACCGCAGGCAGGCCCATGAGCATCAGCGAGGTCGCCGAGCAATTGTCGGTCCATCCCAACACCGCCCGATTCCACCTGGAAACACTGGCCAGAAGTGGGCGAGTGGAAACGGTCGAAGCCGAACGGGCACGACCCGGCCGACCACCGCTGATGTTCCGGGTGCCGACGGGCATGGATCCCGTCGGTCCGCGTGACTACCGGACGTTGGCCGGTGTCCTGGCCGATGCGCTCGCGCGCCAGCGCGACCCCGAAAGTCGGGCGATCGCGGCGGGGCGCGCGTGGGCGCGTAACGAGACCGTCGCCAACGAAGACGACACCGTCCCCGGCCCCCGGCAGGCTGTCGACCGACTCACCGATCTGCTCGCCGATCTGGGATTTGATCCCGAAAAGCGTTCCGCCGGTGCCGAAATCGGATTGCGAAACTGTCCGTTCCTGGAGCTGGCCGTGGACCGCCGCGAGGTCATCTGTCCGGTGCATCTCGGCCTCATGCAGGGCGCGCTGACGGCCTGGGACGCACCGGTGACGGTGGATGGGTTGACCCCCTTCGCAGAGCCAGGGCTCTGCATCGCACACATGGCGCCGAGGAGGCGAGTTCAGTGACAGTCGCACAGGCGGTCTCGATCGCGGTCACCTTCGTCTGGTTGGGCATGGTGCTCGCCATCTCGTTCATCGAGGCTCCGCTGAAGTTTCGGGCCCCGGGGGTGTCCCTGCAGGTCGGGCTCGGCATCGGCCGGTTGGTGTTCCGCGCCCTCAACAGCATCGAGGCAGTGCTGGCTGTGGTCCTGGTCATCGGCGTGGCGATCGCGCGGCCCTCACCCGTTGCCGTCATCGCGGTCGGCGTCGTCGTCGTGGCGTTGGCCGCACAACTGGTCGCGGTCCGTCCGGCGCTCAACCGCCGCTCGGACGTCGTGCTGACCACCCCGCCGGGACAGGCGCCGACGGGCCGGTCACGCGCCCACTACGGTTACGTCGCGCTCGAGCTCGTCAAGGTGATCGCGCTGATCGTCGGTGGAATCACCTTGCTGGCCTGACTATTTCAGCAACGGGTCACGCGGCAGGCCGAGGATGCGCTCGGCGATCGTGTTCCGGGTGATCTCCGAGGTGCCACCGGCGATCGTCATGGCCCGGTTACCGAGGTAGGCCAGCGTCAGCGTCGGGGTCTGCCCGACGACGGCGGAAGATCCGGCCAACTCCATGGCCAATTCGGTCATCCGCTGCCCGGATTCGGCCACCAGGAGCTTGGTGACGTTGCCCTCCGGTCCGGGGTCCGAACCCGCGATCGCGCGGGTCACCCGTCGCAGGTTCAACAACCGCAACGTGTGCGTCTCGGCGATCACCTCGCCGGCCCGCCGCAGGTACGTCGCCCGGGTCTCGGCCGAGGCGTTGTCGAGCAACTTCACCAGATCGGCCGCGGTGAACCCGGTCGTGCCACCCGAACCGCCGCCGATCGAGATGCGCTCATTGCCCAGCGTCGCGCGGGCCACCAACCAACCCTTGTTCACATCCCCGACGACGTCGGCGTCCGGGACGAAGACGTCGTCGAAGAACACCTCGTTGAAGTGGGCGTGGCCGGTCAGCCCGCGAAGCGGATTCACCGTCACACCAGGGGCTTTCATGTCGATGGCCATCATCGTCACACCTGCGTGTTTGGGGGCGTCGGGGTCGGTGCGCACGGTGGCCAGACCCCACTGGCACTGGTGGGCCAGGCTGGTCCATACCTTCTGGCCGGTCACCCGCCAGCCGCCGTCGACCTTCTTCGCCGACGTCCGCACGGCCGCGGCGTCCGAGCCCGCGCCCGGTTCGGAGAACAGCTGACACCACATCACGTCGCCGCGCAGCACCGGTTCGACCCAGCGCTCCCTCTGATCGTCGGTGCCCGCCTGGGCGATGGTCAGCGTGACCCAGCCGGTGATGCCCAGGTCGGGCCGCTCGACATCGGCGAACTCCTCCTCGATGACCAGCTGTTCGAGCACCTCCGCGGCGCGTCCCCACGGTTTGGGCCAGTGCGGCACCAGGTAACCGGAGTCGACGAGGAAGTCGCGCTGTTGGCCGGCGGGCAGCGAGCGCAACTTCGAGACGGCGTCGCGCGCCTGCTCGCGGAACTGCTCGGCTTCCGGCGGCAGCGTGAACGTCGCGCCCCGCGCCTGGCCACTGCGCTGCGCTTCGACGATGTCCAGCAGCGGATCGCCGGCCTCGGCCGTCAGCGCCGCGAGCGTCCTGGCGCGCCGCAGATACAGGTGGGCGTCGTGCTCCCAGGTGAAACCGATCCCGCCGTGGAGCTGAATGTTGGTCTGGGCATTGAAGATCTGCGTCCGGATGGCGTGCGATGCGGCGACCGCGGCGGCGAACGACGCGCTGTCCAGGTCGTCGGCGCGGGCGGCATCCCATGTCGCGGCCGTCGTGACCTCGGCGTTGACGAGCATGTTGGCCGCATGGTGCTTGACGGCCTGGAATGTCCCGATCGTGCGGCCGAACTGCTCACGCACCTTGGCGTATTCGACGGCCATCTCCATGCTCGCCCAACTGACGCCGACGGCTTCGGCCGACGCGAGGATGCGAAATACCGTGTGCGCCTTGCGTGCC
Source organism: Mycobacterium sp. IS-1590 (assembly GCF_001500025.1). Lineage (GTDB taxonomy): Bacteria > Actinomycetota > Actinomycetes > Mycobacteriales > Mycobacteriaceae > Mycobacterium. The sequence continues at coordinate 86,610 of NZ_LQIW01000045.1, forward strand.
GCGCCGCGAAGCAGACGCTCGTCGGTGACCGCCACACCCCTCAGCGCGACCGAGCCGAGGCTGCGCGAGGTGTCCATCGACTCGAGCGGGGTGATCGTGACGCCCTCGGCCGCGGAATCGATGACGACGACGTCGTCGCCCGCGACCACGACCAGCAGATTCGCGTCGGGCGCGCCCAGCACCGCGGGGCTCTCGCCGGTCACGACCAGGTCGGAGCCGACGGTCACGCTGCCTGAAACAGCAAGCGCGCCGACCGTACTGCCGTCGGCGAGATCCGGAAGCAGTTGTGCGCGAAGGGAACCGGATGCGCACCGGTCGATCACCACCGCGGCGGCCACGGAAGGCAGGAACGGCCCGGGGCACAGTTCGCGACCCTGGGCTTCGAGCACCACCGCCAACTCCGCCAGCCCGAAGCCGGACCCGCCGTAGTCCTCGGCGATGGCCAGGCCGGTCCAGCCCAGGCTCGCCGCGGCCGACCAGATCTCGGCGGGGTGCGACGAACCACCCTCCAGCGTCGAGCGGGCGGCCGCGCGGCTGTTGACACGGTTGAGCTGGCCGAAAACCGCGTCGGCCAGGTCGACGTGCTCTTCGGTGATGGCAAGCGCTGACTTACTCACGTGCGAAGTCCTCTTCGAAGTTGACGGTCGGCAAGTCACGCTAGCCCATCTGCGCAGGTCACGGTATAGGCGCCGGAGATCCCGAAATGTGTCCCGTAGACACTTCAAGAAGTTGTCTTGTGCGTAACCGGCGCCGGGGTACAGTCGCGCAATGACGGTGCGACCGGATGCCCGGTACCCAGGTCCGACCTTCTGGACACGCGCGCGGTGGTTGCTGAACGCCGGGCCCTCCGACTACATGCTGGCGATGAGCGTGGCCTCGGCTTCGCTGCCCGTCATCGGAAAGCACCTGGAGCCGTTGGGCGCTCTGGCCGCCATGGGTGTCTGGGGGTCCCGCCACGCGCCCGATTTCCTGGGCGCCACGGTCAAGTCGTGGTTTAGCCCGGGTGACGCCGAGCAAAAAGAGGCCGAACGCAACAGCACCAACGCCGTCACCGAGGCCGCGCTGCGCGGTGTCGTCAACGCCAAGGACCTCGCGATCGAGTGGCCGGCGCCGGAGTCGGTGCCGCCGCTGTGGAAGCTGCGCGAGCATCGGCGCAGCGTCTATCGCACGTCGGTGCGGTACGGGCCTCGGCCTACGCAATTGCTCGACGTGTGGCGGCCCAAGGAGTTGCCTGCCGAGCCGGCGCCGGTGCTGATCTTCGTACCGGGCGGCGCGTGGGTACACGGCAAGCGCATCCTGCAGGGGTACGCGCTGATGTCGCATCTGGCCGAGATGGGCTGGGTGTGCCTGTCCATCGACTACCGCGTGGCGCCGCACCACCGCTGGCCGGCGCACATCCACGACGTGAAGACCGCGATCGCGTGGGCCCGCGCCAACGTCGACAAGTTCGGCGGCGACCGCGACTTCGTGGCGATCGCGGGCACCTCGGCCGGTGGGCACCTGGCGGCGCTCGCCGGTTTGACGCCCAACGATCCGGAGTTGCAGGCCGAGCTGGCGGAGGATGCGGACACCTCGGTGGATGCGGTGGTTCCGATCTACGGCCGCTACTGCTGGGAGGATCGCTCGACCGTCGAGCGGGTGCGGTTCATCGATTTCCTGGAACGCGTCGTCGTCGGACACAAGGTGGGCCGGAACCCAGGTGTCTACCGCAAGGCGTCCCCGATCGCGCAGGTGCACCCCGAGGCGCCGCCGTTCCTGATCGTCCACGGCACCGGCGACAGTGTCATTCCGGTGGCGCAGGCCCGTGCTTTCGTCGAACGGCTGCGCGCGGCGTCGCGGTCGGTGGTCAGTTACGTCGAACTGCCCGGCGCCGGGCACGCGTTCGACATGACCGACGGGGCCAGGACCGGATCCGCCGCGACGGCAATAGGATTGTTCCTGAACCAGATTCACCGAAACCGTACGCTGGTCGGGGCCAAAGAGGTTATATAGGCTCCTCCGGAGGGAGGGGTCGCGACGTGAGAAGGCTCAGCGGCTGGGACGCGATCCTGCTGTATTCGGAAACCCCCACGGTGCACATGCACACGCTCAAGCTGGCGGTGATCGACCTTTCCGAGTTGGGTGACCGCCCCTTCGGCATCGACGATTTTCGCCGTGTCATCCACCGGCGACTCTACAAACTCGACCCCTTCCGCTACGAACTCGTCGACATCCCGTTCAAGTTCCACCACCCGATGTGGCGGGAGAACTGCGAGGTCGACCTCGAGTACCACGTGCGGCCCTGGCGCGTGGACAGCCCCGGCGGGCGCCGCCAACTCGACGAAGCGATCGGCCAGATCGCCAGCACACCGCTGGACCGCAGCAGGCCGCTGTGGGAGATGTATTTCATCGAGGGCCTGGCCAACGGTCGAATCGCGGTGCTCGGCAAGATTCACCATGCCCTGGCCGACGGGGTCGCATCGGCCAATCTCCTGGCCCGCGGTATGGATCTGCAGCAAGGCCCACAAGCCGAGCGTGACTCGTACGCAACCGATCCGCCGCCGGGGAAGGCGGAATTGGTGCGGACGGCGTTTGCCGACCATATGCGTCAGATCGGTCGGCTGCCGGGGGTCATGCGGTATACGGCGCAGGGCGTCCAACGGGTGCGCAAAAGTGCGAAGAAGCTGTCACCGGAACTCACCCGGCCGTTCACCCCGCCTCCCTCGTTCATGAACCATCGCGTCGACGCGCAACGAAAGTTCGCCACCGCCACCCTGGCGCTCGCCGACGTGAAGGAAACGGCCAAGCATCTGGGCGTCACCATCAACGACATGGTGCTGGCGATGTCGGCGGGCGCGCTGCGTGAGCTCGCCCTGAAGTATGACGGGCAGGCCGACCACCCGCTGTTGGCCTCTGTCCCAGTCAGTTTCGACTTCTCTCCCGATCGGATCTCGGGCAACTACTTCACCGGGGTCATGATGACGGTACCCATTCAGCTCGAGGATCCGCTGGAACGGGTCAGAGCGGCGCACGATGCCGCGGTGGAGGCCAAGGAGACCCATCACCTGATGGGGCCGGAGCTGATCAGCCGGTGGTCGGCCTACTTTCCGCCGAGGCCTGCCGAGCGGTTGTTTCACTGGCTGGCCGAAAAGGACGGCCAGAACAAGATTTTGAACTTGCCGATCTCCAACGTGCCTGGCCCCCGCCAACCCGGCCGGGTGGGCGGTGCACTGGTCACCGAGATCTACTCGGTTGGTCCGCTCACCACCGGCAGCGGGCTCAACATCACGGTGTGGAGCTACGTCGACCAACTCAACATCTCGGTGCTGTCGGATGGTGCCACACTCGACGACCCGCACGAATTGACCGACGCGATGATCGACGCTTTCATCGAGATCCGTCGGGCTGCAGGTCTTTCCGACGAGCTGACGGTGGTCGAGTCCGCCATGGCGCAGTAGGGCGAGCCCAGCAGACAGCTACGCCCCGGCGGACTGCGGGTGCGGCAATCGGCGGCTCGGCGCGTGACGCTGCGCGTGCACCCACGACAAGAAGCGCTCGACCGCGGCAGCGGTGTAGTGCGCACGCGGCGATCCGTAGAAGTCGAAAGCGTGCTGGGCGTGCGGGATTTCGGCGTATGCGACCGTGGACGTCGACACCTTGCGCAGCGCCTCGACGAAATCACGACCCTCCTGCACCGGGATGATCGAGTCGTCCTGACCGTGGAGCACGAAAAACGGTGGGGCATCGGGACGTACGCGCATGATCGAGGAGGCGTCGACATAGGTCTGCTTGTGCTCGGTGATGGGCTTCTTCACGACGAACCTCTGCAGGAAGGCGATGAACTCCTTGCGGCCGGAGCCGCGCGCCGACACCCAGTCGTAGCGGCCGTAGATCGGTACCGCGGCCGCCACGGACGTGTCGGCGTCCTCGAAGCCCGGCTGCCACTGCGGATCATCCGGTGTCAGCGCGGCCAGCGAGGACAGGTGGCCGCCCGCCGAGCCGCCCGTGATCGCGACGAAGTCGGGGTCCCCGCCGTAGTCTGCGATGTTCTCCTTGATCCAGGCCAGGGCACGTTTGACATCGATGATGTGCGCGGGCCAGGTGTGCCGCGGGCTGACCCGGTAGTCGATCGAGACGCACACCCATCCCCGCTCGGCCATGTAGCTGAGCAGGGGATAGGCCTGCGGCCGTCGCATGCCGATGGCCCACGCCCCGCCCGGCACCTGCAGCAGCACGGGCGCCTTGCCGTCGCGCGGCAGGTCGGCCCGCCGCCAGATGTCGGCCCGGTTGACGCGCCCGTGCGGACCGTACTGGACAGTGTTGGCCCGCTCGACGTAGCGGCGGCGCATCAATTCGTTCGGGGGGATGCCGACGCCGGCGAGTCGGCTCCGCCGTGCGGGCTGTGACCTCGAGGCCACCTGCTCGTAGTCGTCGCCGAGCGCTTCGCTCAGGGGCTCCTCGAAATACCGCTTCGAGTTCACGTTGCGGTACATGATGACGCCGAGCAGCGCCCATGCGATCGCCGTGAGCGCCAAGGCGATACGGCCCCGCGCACCACGGAAGTCACCGCGCAGTCCGCGTCGCAGGGCGTCGAGCACCGAACCGCCCAGGTAGAGCGGCGCGGCCTCGGTCGTCGGCCATCCGAACGCGAAGACAGGCAGGGTGATGTACCCCTCGCGACCGAGCGGTTGCACACCGTTGGCGGCGTTGGCGAGTTCGGCCGCCGCGCGAAGCAGCGGAAAGCGGCGTCTAGTCATCGACGTCGGTCATAACCCTCTGACGTGTCTCCGAAACCAGTATCAGCCCAGAATCGGGAGGCGTCGCTCGGTCGCCAACTCGTCGAGGGCGCGCTGCATCACCCGGCGGACATACGCGTCGACCTCGTCGATGTCGGGGTCCTCGCCGAACTCGGCGACGATGTCGATCGGTGGCAGCACCTGCATGACGATCTTGGACGGCAACGGGATGTTGGGCGGCACCACCAGCGACAGGCCGAACGGGAACCCGAAGGAGACAGGCAGGATCTTGGTGCGGGCCAGGCGCGCGATCGGCCCGAGGCGCTCTGCCAGCCAGGTGCCACGCGACAGGAAGATCTGCGTCTCCTGACCGCCGATGCCCACGGTCGGGACGATCGGCACACCGGCGTTGAGCGCGGCCTTGACATAGCCGGTCCGCCCGCCGAAGTCGATGACATTCTCCGAGAACGTGGGCCGGTACACGTCATAGTCGCCGCCGGGGAACACCACGACCAGCCCGCCGGAGCGCAGCGCGCGGTCGGCGTTCTCGTGGTTGGCGCTGATGTAGCCGATCTTGCGGAAGAACTCGCCGGTCGGCCCGACCATCAGCATGTCGTGGCTGAGCGTGTAGATGGGCCGGTCGTAGCCATGATGCTCGTAGAAGTCCGCGGCCAGGATCGGCACGTCCATGGGGAGCATGCCCCCGGAGTGGTTGGACACCACCAGGGCGCCACCCGCCGGAATGTTCTCCAGGCCCCGCACCTCAGAACGGAAGTAGCGTTTGAGGAACGGGCGGGTGATGGCGAAGAACCGTTCGGTCAGACCCGGGTCCCACTTGGTGAGCTGCGACGGCTCGGTGTCGTTGGCGGCCACCGGACCCCCTCTGATCGAAAACTGTAACGTGTTCTAGTTTAGCCGATCGTCCCTGTGCAGGACAAATGTCGCGCGTTTGCCCCAAAGTGGGTGCGGCTACCTTATCTGCATGGACGGCCGCGAACTTCTTGCGGACCGCTACGAATTGCGAGGTGTCCTCGGTCGCGGCGGGATGGCCGAGGTCCACGACGGGTGGGACACCCGTCTGCATCGGCCGGTGGCGATCAAGCTGCTGTATCCCGCGTTCAACGCCGACACCGGCATGCGGCGACGGTTCGAGGAGGAGGCCCGTGCCGCCGCCGGACTGAACCACCCCAACATCGTGGCGGTGCACGACAGCGGCGAGCATGACGGCAGCCCCTTCATCGTCATGGAGCGCCTGCCCGGCCGCACGCTGCAGGACGAGATCGAGATGGGGCCGATGGCGCCACCACGTGTCCGCGCGATGCTGCACGACGTGCTCGGCGCGCTGGCCTGCGCGCACGCGGCGGGCATCGTCCATCGCGACATCAAGCCGGGCAACGTGCTGATCGCGCCGAACAGCGGGGCGATGAAGGTCGCCGACTTCGGCATCGCCAAGACGGCGGGCGCCGCGCTGACCGCGACCGGCCAGATCGTCGGCACGATGGCCTACATGAGCCCGGAGCGCGTCGCGGGCGCACCGGCGTCGGTGGCCGACGACCTGTACGCCGTCGGCGTGATGGGCTATGAGGCGTTGACGGGACAGCGGCCGTTCGCCCAGGAGAATCCCGCGGCCCTGCTGCACGCCATCCTCGATGCACCTCCTCCGCCGATCAGCGCCGTACGCCCCGACGTCGACCCGGCGCTGGCCGCGACGATCGACCGGGCCATGGCCAGAGACGTGAGCCGGCGATTCGGTAGCGCCGAGCACATGCGAGACGCGTTGGCCGGGGCGCCCACGGCTTTGGTGATGGGGCCGGCGCCCGCAGCGGCGCCACGACCGGCCACGAAGATCCTCGCCGAACCGCTCGCGCCCTCCGCCAACTACTTCGTGGCACCACCCCCACGGCGGCGACCGGTGAGCCGCGAGCGCAAGCTGCTGCTCGCGGCCGCGGGGTTCGTCGCGTTCGTCGTCGCCGGCCTCGCGCTGGCGCTGGACCCGTCGTCGAGCACACCGCCGCCGCAACAGGTCAGCACCAGCACGCCGGCGCAGCCGCCACCGCCCCCGCCGACGACCGTTGCGCCACCCCCGCCGACGAGCGCGGCGCCGATCGTCGAGCAACCCAAACCGCCGCCCGGGCCCAAGAAGGGCGGCCCGGGCAACGGCAACGGGCGGGGCAACGGCAACGGCAAGAAGGGCGACTGAGGCGTTTAGGCACCGCGCCCCGCGGCTATCCACCGTCGACAATCGGGCCGGTTCGGGTCCCCTCCGCACCGCAGCGGACGAGCGGACCACAACCGTCGAGGCGAGTTCGGAAGCGATGGCGACAAGTCCCCAACGGCTGATCCCCGGCATGGCGATCGGGGGCCGATATCGGCTGCTGGACGCGCACGGGAGCGGTCCGCTGCTGGAATTCTGGCAAGCGCTCGACATCGCGTCGGGGCAGCACGTCGCGCTGACACTCGTCGACGTTGCACAGGAATTGCCCGACGAGTTCGTTCACGAGATCCTCGCGCGCACCATCCGGCTCCGCGGCCTCGACGCAGCCGGTATCGCGCCGGTGCTCGAGGTGCTGCACACGGGCGTCTTCGGCGTCGTGGTGTCCGACTGGCTTCCCGGAGCGAGCCTCCGTGAGGTCGCGGGCGAAAAGCGGGCGCCCGACTCCGTGGCCGCCATGACAACAGCGCTGGCCGGGGCCGCCGAGGCGGCGCACCGCGCGGGTCTGGTGCTGTCGGTCGACGATCCCGCGCGGCTACGGGTGGGCGCCGACGGACACGTGGCGCTTGCGTTTCCGGCCGTCCTTCCCGACACCACCCCGCAGACGGACCTCCGCGGAATCGGCTGCGCACTGTACACGCTGCTTGTCGGTCAGTGGCCGGCTTCAACTCAGCCCAAGGAGCCGGCCGAAGTCGATCCCCGAATCCCGTTCCTGGTCTCCACGACGACCTCTGCGCTGCTGCGGGACAACGGTGGAATCGGCAGCGCCGCAACACTACTCACACTGCTGGAGCAGGCCGCCGCGCCCGACGTCGAGTCGACCCACCGGGTGATGCCGCCCCTGCCGCCTCCGAGGCCCGGACGCTACGCCGAATTCCGCAACTTCGGGCCCGAGGAACAGAAAGAGGTGGCCCGGCGCGCCATCCTTCGCACCGGACTCGGTGCGGCCGCGACCATCGTTGCGGTGGCGATCCTGGCGCTGGGCTCGTCGCTCAACGGTCTGCTGGAAACCAGCGACGACGACGTCGCGATGGACGCGGACAAACTCGGACTGGTTCCGACGACCACGGTTCCCCCACCTCCCGAGCAGACCAAGACCGTGCGCGGACTCACCCCCGGCGACCGCGTCCCGTTGGAAGCGGCGACGGTCTTCGCCCCCGACGGATCTCCGGACAGTCCCGACGACGCCGGTCTGGCGATCGACGCCAAACCCGACACGGCATGGTCGACCGATCGCTACTACGACGCCGACCCCTTCCCGAAGTTCAAACCCGGCGTGGGCCTGCTCATCTCACTGCGCGAGCCGACACCGATCACCGCGGTCACCATCGACCAGAACAGCGCCGGCTCGCTGATTCAGGTACGCGGGACCGACAAGCCCGACGATCCGAAGGCGCTGACCGACTCCTTTGAACTCACACCCGCCACACCCGTGCAGCCCGGCCTCACGCGAATTCCGGTGACGGACACGCGGCCGATCTCGCGCGTGGTGGTGTGGATAACCAAGCTGGGCACCGCCGACGGTCAGAACCGTGCGGCCATCGCTGAGATCGGCGTGCACGCGGCCGCTGCGCCCGCATGATCCGATCGGCGGGCCGTTACGATCAGCCGCGTGAGTGACAACACTGAACCAGTCGTACTGGTCGAACAGCGCGACCGCATTCTGATCATCACCATCAACCGTCCGCAGGCCAAGAACGCGGTCAACGCCGACGTCAGTCGCGGCCTTGCCGACGCCATGGATCGACTGGACGGCGATGCCGGCCTGTCGGTGGGCATCCTGACCGGGGCCGGCGGCTCGTTCAGCGCGGGCATGGATCTCAAGGCGTTCGCGCGCGGCGAGAACGTGGCCATCGAGGGCCGCGGCCTGGGCTTCACCGAACGCCCGCCCGCCAAGCCGCTCATCGCCGCCGTGGAGGGTTACTGCCTGGCCGGTGGGTGCGAGCTGGCCCTGGCCACCGACCTGATCGTGGCGTCGAAGGAATCCGCATTCGGTATCCCCGAGGTCAAGCGCGGTCTGGTCGCAGGCGGCGGCGGACTGCTGCGGTTGCCGCAGCGCCTCCCGTACGGGCTGGCGATGGAACTGGCGTTGACCGGGGAGAGCCTGACCGCCCAGCGCGCCCACGACCTCGGGATGGTCAACGTCCTCGCCGAACCGGGACAGGCGTTGGAGGCCGCGATCGCGTTCGCCGAGAAGATCACCGCCAACGGTCCACTCGCGGTGGCGGCGACCAAGCGCATCATCGTCGAGTCGCGCGACTGGAACTCTCAGGAGATGTGGAAGAAGCAGGTCGAGATCTTCGGTCCGGTCTTCATGTCCAACGACGCCAAGGAAGGCGCGATCGCGTTCGCCGAGAAGCGGGCGCCGAAGTGGACGGGAACCTAACGGGTTTCACAACCGCCGCCCGGGGCAACCGTTAGACGTGGAAACGTTGTCCCGAGCGCGGCGCGCGCAGAAGCGCATCTTCAAGGTGCAGAGACGAGTGTGGTTGGTGCAGGCCGCGATGTGGCCCACGTTGGCGCTCGCGGGTATCGGAGCGGTCGCTGCGGTGATCGCCCGGTACCGCGGACACGCCGACGGACCGGGGACAGCGATTCCCTCGCCGACCGACGGCCTACCTCACCTCTAAGGAGTCAGCGCATGGCGCAGAGCGACGACCTGCCGATCACCGACTACGACCAGCTGCCGCTGACCGAGCTGCGGCATCGCATCCGTGCGCTCGACGAGCCCGCGCTGCGAGCGGTGTTCGACCACGAGACCGAGCACGGCAACCGCATCCCGGTGCTCGAGGTGCTGCATGCGCGGCTCAAGGAACTGACCCACGGCGCCGAGCCGTCATCCGGTGACCCGGCCAATGCGCCCGAGGTGAGCGGTACGGCGGGCGGTTCGCCCGTGCAGGAGTCGACGGCCGCGCAGGCCAGCACCCCGCTTCGGCACGGCGTCGCGAACCAGACGCCGGCCCGCGGCAAGCCCTAAGCCCCGCGCATAGAGTTCGCGCCGACGCGCGGCACCGGTTGACCTGAACGGCGGTTGAGGCCGCAAGATGTGGGCATGGCAACCGACGTGACGGCGGCGCTCGACGTAGCTGCCTACCTGGACCGGGTCGGCTACACCGGCTCGACGGAGCCGACGCTGTCCACCCTGGGGGCCCTGGTGGCGGCGCACAACCGGTCGATTCCGTTCGAGAACCTCGATCCGCTGCTGGGAATCCCGGTCGTCGATCTCAGCGCGGGCGCGCTGACCCGCAAGCTGGTGCGCCGTCGCCGCGGCGGCTACTGCTACGAGCACAACGGGTTGATGGGGTACGTGCTCGAGGCGCTGGGCTACGGCGTGCAGCGGCTCGCGGGCCGGGTGGTGTGGATGAACCAGTCGGGTGCGCTGCCCGCGCAAACGCATCAGGTGCTGTCGGTGCGCGTCCCGGCAGAGGACGGACCGTGGTTGGTCGACGTCGGGTTCGGCGGACAGACGCTGACGTCGCCGATCCGGCTTCAAGCCGGTCCCGTGCAGCCGACGCGGCACGAGCCGTACCGGTTGCGCGACCACGACGAGGGTTACCTGCTGGAAGCCGAGATCCGCGGGCAGTGGCAGCCGCTGTACGTGTTCGAGACCCGCCCGCGGCCGCAGATCGATCTGCAAGTCGGAAGTTGGTACGTGTCAACGTTTCCCGAGTCGGGCTTCGTCACCGGCCTGTCGGTGGCGCTGGTCACCGACGACGCCAGGTGGAACCTGCGCGGCCGCAACCTGGCCATCCACAGCGGTGAAGGCACCGAGCGAGTTCGTCTCGACACCGCAGCGGACGTTCTCACCGAGCTGACCGACCGCTTCGGAATCGATCTGACCGACCTCGGCGATCACCGTGACATCGAGGCCCGGGTGCACGAGGTGCTCGACAGCTGAAGCAGCAGGAAACGTCATGTTCTTTCGCGGGTGGCGCGACGATACTCGGTGATCGTGACCACCGACTCGCGTCGCGACCGCCTGCGCGAACTTCTCGACGCGGTCGTCGCCGACGACAACAGCGGTGTCGACAGCATGGCCCGCAGCACCCACGCCTCCGAATTCCACTTCTCGCGGGAGGTGCGCCGCCTGACCGGCGAACCGCCCGCGGCGATGCGCCGCCGAATCATGCTCGAACGGGCAGCATGGCGACTGCAGCAGGGTGAACGCGTTTCCGCCGTCGCGGCCGACGAGGGATGGTCGTCGGTCGAGGTGTTCTCCCGCGCCTTCCGGCGCACCTTCGGCGTGCCGCCGTCCAGGGCTGACGATGTCGGGTTCCGGGTCGCCGCGCCCAACGGCCTGCACTTTCATCCCCCGCACTCGCTGTGGCTCGACAACGCCGGAGAAGCGAAGGAGCCCGACATCTCCCAGCTGATGGTGGCTCACGACGTCGCCGACACCGCATACCTCATCGGCCGCGCAGGCCTGTTGACGAAAGACCAATGGCGAGAGGAGCTCTCGCCCGGACAGGTGATTCTCGACTGGGACGGTCCCGAACCCAGCGTCGGAGCCGTGCTCGGTGCCATCGTCTGGACCAAGCAGGTGTGGCTGGCCACGATCGAAGGGCGCGACTTCCCGGATCGCTCGGCGACCCGACCCGAATCCATCACGGCCGCGCAGCTGGCCGGCCACCACGACGACATCGCAAAGCGCTGGACGACAATGGTTTCCGAGTATGCCGCCGACGGCCGGATGGGCGACACCGTCATCGATGCGTTGTGCGATCCGCCCGAATCGTTCCAGTTGTACGGCATCGTCGCCCACGTGTTGGGGTATTCGGCCCACCGGCGCGGGCTGGTCCGGGCGATGCTGGCCCGTCACGGCATCGATACCCACCGGGGTGATCCGCTGGAATGGATGAGAGGCAACTGATTTGGCGACGGTCTACTACACGGCGTCCAGCATGGACGGCTTCATCGTCGACGACCACGACAGCCTGGACTGGTTGACATCACGCGACATCGACCGAAACGGTCCGTTCCACTACGACGAGTTCATCGCCACTGTCGGCGCCGTGGTGATGGGTTCGGCGACCTACGAATGGATCGTGCGCAACGAACCCGGTGACTGGATGTACGAGCAGCCGTCGTGGGTGTTGACGCGACGTCCGCACATCGTCGAGCGCGGACACGATGTGCAGACATTCGCCGGTGACGTCGCCGATCTCCATTCGGAGCTGCTCGCCGCCGCGGCGGACAAGGACGTGTGGGTGGTCGGTGGAGGCGATACCGCGCGACAGTTCGTCGAGGCAGGCCTCATCGACGAGATGATCGTCAGCTACGCGCCGTGCTCGCTCGGTGCGGGTTCGCCGGTGCTGCCGGTCCGTTCGGAGTGGCAACTCGTCGAAGCGGCGGTGAACCGGGACTTCGTCTGCGCGCGTTGGCGTTCGGCTCAGTTGCGGTCGGGCACGCCGTAGCGCCGGATGAAATCGCGTGACCTGATCAGGAATTCGACTTGTGCGGCGACATCGTGTAGCGGGTCGACCGAACGTGTCGACCGGCACAGCACCACCGCGCCCTCCAGCGCCGCGATGCAGGTGATCGCGAGGGAGGCGGCGTCGGACTCGTCGAAACCGTCGGAGACGAACGCGCGGGTCAGGGCATCGCGCCAGTGGCTGAAGATGCTGCCTGCCACGGTGGTCAGTTGCGGCTCCTCGGCTGCCGAACCGATCGCCGCTGCCACCACCGGGCAGCCGGCCACGAAATCGCTTTCGACGAGCAGTTCCTCCCAGAACGCCACGAAGTTGCGGACCAAATGCATCCCACCCTTGGCGGCCGCGTCGTCGATCTCCTTGGTGATTGCATCACCGGCGAAGGTCAGCGCCTCGCGCAGGATCTGATTGCGGCCCGCGGGGAAGTGGTAGTACACCGACCCGCGTGGCGCGCCGCTGCGGGCGAGCACCTCGTCGATGGTGACGCCGGCCGCGCCGCGCTCTCGCAGCACCTCGGCAGCCGCGACCAACATCTTGGTGCGCGTCGAACCGCGCCTGTTGGCGGTCTTGGTCCCGACGGAAGACAGGTCAACCTCCAATTGGGCGGTCAAGCTGCGGGCGTGCGACGCAGTTGCGCCGGACGCCAACCGAGCGTACGGGGGCTGAGTCGAAAGATCCGACGATCGTGCACGCGATGGGTGAACCGGTATCCGGCGACGTTGACTTCAATGACCCACATCGGGTGCCTCCCTGGTATGACGACGAGCATAAAACGTCCAACACACCGGGGCAATTAATGTATTCCACATCACAACCCGATCGGCGGTAATACCAGGTCAAGCGGCACGGCTGGTGGGGGCGGCCGTGCGGGGCCTGCCGCTCTCATTATGGGATAAACCATAATCTGCGCGGCGGCTGCGACCTGAGCTGAAGTGCAGGTCGCGGCTCGATCGGACGGCTACGCTCGGCGCTACGCGAACGAAAGGCGCTCGTCATGGGCCACTACAGAAGCAACGTGCGGGATCTCGAGTTCAACCTCTTCGAGGTGCTGGGTCTCGACAAGGCGCTGGCGACCGGCGAGTTCGGCGAGCTCGATGGCGATTCGGTGCGGCAGATGCTCGACGAGGCGGCCCGCCAGGCCGAGGGTGCGCTCGCAGAGTCCTTCGCCGAATCCGACCGACACCCGCCCACGTTCGACCCGGGCACCCACGAGGTGACCCTGCCCGAGCCGTTCAAGAAGTCGTTTCGGGCCTGGCGGCAAGGCGAGTGGTTCCGCGTGGGGATGGCCGAGGACATCGGCGGGGTTGCGGCACCGGCGGCCGTGGAGTGGGCGATCAACGAGTTCGTCCTCGGCGGCAATCCGGCGGTGTTCATCTACCAGGCCGGATCGAAGATGGCCGACATCCTGTACGGCATCGGCAACGAGCAGCAGCGCCACTGGGCCGCGCTGATGGTCGAGCGCGACTGGTGCGCGACGATGGTTCTGACCGAACCCGACGCCGGTTCCGACGTCGGTGCAGGGCGCACCAAGGCCGTCCAACAGGCCGATGGCACATGGCATCTCGACGGGGTGAAGAGGTTCATCACCAACGGCGACGCAGGTGACCTGTTCGAGAACATCGTGCATCTCGTGCTGGCCCGCCCCGAGGGCGCAGGACCGGGCACCAAGGGGCTGAGCCTGTTCATCGTGCCGAAGTACCACTTCGACCCCGACACCGGCGAACTCGGCGAGCGCAACGGCGTCTTCGTCACCAACGTCGAGCACAAGATGGGGCTCAAGGTGTCGGCGACGTGCGAGCTGACCTTCGGTCAACACGGTGTGCCCGCCGTGGGATGGCTGGTCAACGACTCCCACAACGGCATCGCCCAGATGTTCAAGGTCATCGAGTACGCCCGAATGATGGTGGGCACCAAGGCGATCGCCACGCTGTCGACGGGCTATCTCAACGCGCTGGAGTACGCCAAGACGCGGGTGCAGGGCGCGGACATGACCCAGATGACCGACAAGACCGCACCGCGGGTGACCATCCTGCACCACCCGGATGTGCGCCGGGCGCTGCTGACGCAGAAGTCCTATGCCGAAGGACTGCGGGCGCTCTACCTCTACACCGCCGCCCACCAGGACCCCGCCGTCGCGCAGATCGTCTCCGGTGCCGACGCCGAAATGGCAGGGCGCGTCAACGATCTGCTGCTGCCGATCGTCAAGGGCGTGGGTTCGGAACGCGCATACCAGTGCCTGACCGAATCCCTACAGACGTTCGGGGGGTCGGGTTTCCTGCAGGACTATCCGATCGAGCAGTACATCCGGGACGCCAAGATCGACTCTTTGTACGAGGGCACCACCGCCATCCAGGCGCAGGACTTCTTCTTCCGCAAGATCGCCCGCGACCAGGGCGCCGCGCTCGCGCACCTGGCCGGCCAGATCCAGGAGTTCGTCCGCAGTGACCTCGCGCGTCCAGAACTCGCCGACGGGCGCGCCCGACTGGCCACCGCGCTGCAGGACGTGCAGGCGATGGTCGCGGCCCTGACCGGATATCTGGTCTCGGCGCAGGAGAACCCGCGCGACCTGTACCGCATCGGACTGGCATCGGTGCCGTTCCTGCTCGCCGTCGGCGACCTGGTGATCGGCTGGTTGTTGTTGCACCAGGCCGAGATCGCCCTGGCCGCGCTGGACGGCGACGTCTCCGCAAGCGACCGTGCGTTCTACACCGGCAAGGTCGCAGCGGGGAACTTCTTCGCCGAGCACATGCTGCCGCTGTTGGCCGCCGTCCGCGGCGTCATCGAGACCGTCGGCCTCGACGCCATGGACGTGCCCGAAGACGCGTTCTAATCCTCGGGCGTGTAGCCGAACGGCAGCAGCACGCTCTTGTGCTCGACGTAGGCCTCGATGCCCTCGGGGCCGTTCTCGCGGCCGATACCGGAGTTCTTGTAGCCGCCGAACGGGGCGCCGGGGTCGAACGCGTACATGTTGACCGCGTACGTACCGGTGCGGATCTTCGAGGCGACGTCGAGCGCCTTCTTGTTGTCGGTCGTCCACACCGAACCGGCCAGCCCGTACACCGAGTCGTTGGCGATGCGGATCGCGTCCTCTTCGTCCTCGTAGGGGATGACCGCCAGCACGGGGCCGAAAATCTCCTCCTGGGCGATCGTCATCGAGTTGTCGACGTCGGCGAACACGGTCGGCTGCACGAACCAGCCGCTGTCCAGACCTTCGGGGCGGCCACCGCCGGTGACCAGGCGGGCGCCCTCTTCCACACCCTTCTTGATGTAGGACTCGACACGGTCGCGCTGCTTCTCCGAGATCAGCGGGCCGATGGCGGCGTTCGGGTCGTCGGGCAGCCCGACCGGCATCGCGCCGATGAAGTTGGCGACCTTCTCCACGATCTCGTCGTACCGCGACCGGGGCGCCAGGATGCGGGTCTGCGCGACGCAGGCCTGCCCGCTGTTCATCACACCGGAGAACCCGAGCATCGGCAGCGTGGAGTCCAGGTCGGCGTCCTCGAGGATGATCGCGGCGGACTTCCCGCCGAGCTCGAGCGTGCACGGCTTGAGCTTCTCGGCGGCGATCTTCGCGATCTCCTTGCCGACGGCGGAGCTGCCAGTGAACGTGTACTTGTCGATCTGGTCGTTTGCGGTCAGCGCGCGACCGGTCTCGGGGCCGCCGGGGACGATTGAGAGCACCCCTTCGGGCAGGCCGGCCTCGGCGAACATCTCGGCCATCGCGAACACCGACAGCGGTGTCTCGGCGGCGGGTTTGAGCACCACGGTGCAGCCGGCCAGCAGCGCGGGGCCGAGCTTGTTGGCGGCCAGGAAGAACGGCACGTTCCACGCGGTGACGGCGCCGACCACGCCGATCGGCTCCCGCACGACCAGGGTCTGGCCGTAGATGCCGTCGCGGATCTCCTTCCAGCGGAACTTGTCCGCGGCACCCGCGAAGTACTGGAACGACGACATCGCCGCGCCGTACTGCATCATGTCGACGATCGTCTGCGGCTGACCGGTCTCGGCGGCCAGCAGGAACTTCAGCTCGTCGCCCCGCTCCTCCATCAGCTGCACCGCGGCGGCCAGCACGGCTGCGCGTTCTTCGGGGGACTTGTGCGGCCACGGACCCTCGTCGAACGCCTTGCGCGCGGCGGCGCAGGCCGCGTCGACATCGGCGGCCGAAGCCAGCGGCACCTTGCCCACCAGTTCGCCGGTGGCGGGGGAGTGCACCTCGATCACATCCGAGGTGGCCGGCTCGACCCACTTGCCGCCGATGAACAGCTGGTCCCATTCGGTGCGATATGCGGTGCTCTGTGTCATGCCCGTCACACTACCTAGGAAGCCGCCGAAGTAGAACCTGTTGCAGTCGGGTGCTCACGGCGCCCGCAGCACCAGCACCAGGTTGCTCACCAGGAACTCCCGCAGTGCGGGCACCTTCGTCACCGACCACGCCCATCTCGGGTGGTAGCGCGGGAATGCGGCGATCAGCGCACCCGTGCTCGCGGCCCACTGCAGGCCGTCGGCCGCCGACACCGCGAACAGTGACGAGCCGTAGTTGTTCTTCGGCGGATGCCCGTGCCTGCGGGTGTATCGACGCGCGGCGCGGGCGCCCCCGAGGTAATGCCACAAACCCGTCTCGTGCCCGCCGAACGGCCCGAGCCACACCGTGTACGACAGCACCACCAACCCGCCGGGCCGGGTCACCCGCAGCATCTCGGCGCCCATCCGCCACGGTTGGCGGACATGCTCGGCCACGTTCGAGGACAGGCAGATGTCGACGCTGTCGTCGGCGAACGGCAGCGCCGTCCCCGAAGCCCGCACATAGGGGGTCGCGGTCACCGTCTGAGGTGCGGCATGCATCTCGGCCGGATCCGGTTCGACGCCGATATAGCGAAAACCTCTGTCGACGAACGATTCCGAGAAGTAGCCCGGGCCACCTCCGACGTCGAGCACGGTCCGGCCGGCCGGCGTCGATCCGTCCGCACCGAGCCACAGGTCGGCGACCATCGCGGCGGTGTCTTCGCCGAGCGCGCCGTAGAACCGGGCGGGGTCGGTCTGCTCGAAGCGGAACTCCGTGAGCAGGCGCAGCGACCGGGACAGCGTGGCCCGCTCGGCGAACAGATCCGTGGCCGGCATGGAACCGAAGACTACGCAGCGACGCGATCCGACTACGCTGTTGCCGATGTCTGCCCGTCCGCTCCGATCGGTGCTGCTGCTGTGTTGGCGCGACACCGGCCACCCACAAGGTGGTGGCAGCGAGGCCTATCTGCAGCGCATCGGCGCGCAGTTGGCTGCTTCGGGATACGAGGTCACGCTGCGCACCGCGCGTTACCCGGGGGCCGCGCGTCGCGAGGTGGTCGACGGAGTACGGGTCAGCCGTGGCGGGGGGCGGCACACGGTCTACATCTGGGCGGGGCTGGCGATGGTGTTGGCCCGTATCGGGCTCGGACCGCTGCGGCGCGTGCGGCCCGACGTGGTGATCGACACCCAGAACGGCATTCCGTTCATGGCCCGCCTCGCCTACGGACGGCGCGTCGCCGTGCTCGTACACCACTGCCACCGGGAGCAGTGGCCGGTCGCGGGCCCGGTGATGGGCCGGATCGGCTGGTTCGTCGAATCGAGGCTCTCGCCACGGGCGCACCGGCGCAACCAGTACGTCACGGTGTCGCTGCCGTCGGCTCGCGACCTGGCGATGTTGGGCGTGCGTCCCGGTCAGATCGCGGTGGTGCGCAACGGGCTCGACGAGGCGCCCGTGTCGACGCTGACCGCCGACCGGGCGTCGGCGCCCCGTGTCGTGGTGTTGTCACGTCTGGTGCCGCACAAGCAGATCGAGGATGCGCTCGAAGCCGTCGCCGCGCTGCGACGACGCTTTCCGGGACTGACGTTGGACGTCGTCGGTGGCGGATGGTGGGAGCAGCGGCTCGTCGAACACGCCGCCCTGCTCGGCATCTCCGAGGCGGTGACGTTTCATGGGCACGTCGACGACGAGGCGAAACACCGTGTGCTGCAAGAGGCCTGGGTGCATGTGCTGCCATCGCGCAAAGAGGGCTGGGCGCTGGCGGTCATCGAGGCCGGTCAGCATTCGGTGCCCACGATCGGCTACCGGTCCTCGGGCGGGCTGACCGATTCCATCGTCGACGGCGTGACCGGCGTGTTGGTCGACGACTTCGACGGCCTGGTCGACGGTTTGGCCGAACTGCTGTCCGACCGCGTGCTGCGTGAGCAACTCGGCACCAAGGCACATGTCCGCTGCGGTGAGTTCTCCTGGGAGCAGAGCGCCGAGGCGATGCGCACGGTGCTGGAGTCCGTGCATTCCGGTCGGTACGTCAGCGGCGTCGTCTAGCGCCTCCGTCGAAACGCCGCGAGCAGCGTCACACCCCCGCCCGCGATGAGCAGCGCCAGCCACG
Source organism: Mycobacterium sp. IS-1590 (assembly GCF_001500025.1). Classification (GTDB taxonomy): domain Bacteria; phylum Actinomycetota; class Actinomycetes; order Mycobacteriales; family Mycobacteriaceae; genus Mycobacterium. The sequence continues at coordinate 105,355 of NZ_LQIW01000045.1, forward strand.
CCAGGTGGGCGGCCACCACGAGACCCCTGCCGTCGGCCTGCGGTGACCAGCCGCCGACGCGGTACAGCGTGAGGTCGTCATCGCTGTAGGCCACCGGAAGCGGCAAAGGCGTTGTGGGACCGCTTGATTCGACCACGACCCACCCGACGCCCGCGTCGGCGAGCAGTTGGCGGTCGGCGCTCTCGACCAGAATCTCCTGCACGTCGCGCGCACGCTGACCTTCCCCGTACACCGTCCGCTCGCCGATCTGAAGATCGCCGGTGGTCAACACGTCGGCGCGCACCCACCGGGGCAGCGGGTCGAGCACCGGGGCATCACCCGCCCACTCGAAACGCCGCATACTGCCCATCGGCATCACCGCGACCGTTCGCGGGTCTTCGTTGATCAGAGCGGCCACCTTCGCCCATCCCGGCGGGTACTGCACGGCCGCGACCCGGCCGCCCACCCCCCATGCCAGGTCCGGCAATGTCGCGATGAGCGCCGCGCAGCACAGAACCGCGGCCACCGCCGCGGGCAACCGACGTCCGGCGACGACGACCGCCGCCGCGCCGGCCAGCGCGTAGCCGGGCATCGCCAACGCCACCCACTTCTGCCCGTCACGCACCACCCCGAGGCCGGGAAAAGCGCGGATGGCCGCCTCGAGCAGACTGAGTCCCGGCCCGGTGGCCATCAGCGCGGGCAGGACGATGGCCGCCCCGGCCAGGACCATCAGCGGCACGGCCGCCGGTCGACGCAGCACGACCGGCAAGCCTAGGGCGACCACACCGAGTAGCACCACCGTGGCGATGACCGCGAAAAGCGTTGTCCGCGAGGGCGGTACCGCATCGGCATTCCAGATGCCGCCCAGCCCGGCCAGGCTGAACAGCGTCCCGAGGCCCGGTTCCGCGCGCGCCGCGAACGCGACGACGCCGTCGGCCTGCGACGACTCCAGCGACCGGGCCACGGTCGCCGCGACCAACCACGGCAAGGCCGCGACGACGGTCATGCCCAGCGCCACGCCCGCACAGCGCCACCGCCGCCAGCCCTCCCCGGGCGCGAAAACGCATATGAGCGCGACGGTCGCCGCCAACAACAGCCCGGTGGGCGTCAGCCCCGCCAGCGCCATCCAGAACGCCAGCGCCGCCACCGAACTCCACTGCGCCGACTGCCGCAGCCGCAGCATGGTCGCGGCCACCCACGGCAGGCACCCGTAGCCCACTAGAAGGCTCCAGTGGCCCTGCAAAAGACGTTCGGCGACATATGGATTCCACACCGCGATCGTCGCCGCCACACACTGGCCGGCGAGCCCGGACTCGGGCACCACGGACGCGGCCAGTCGGGCCGCACCCCAACCCGCCAACCACAGGCCGGCGATCAGCAGAGCCTTGGCCACCACGCCGCCGTCGACCACCGTCGACACGACGGCCATGAAGAAATCCTGCGGCAGCGCCCGCGGTGCGGCCTCGGACAGGCCGAGCGCGGCGTCGGACAGGTAGGAGCGCGGCGTGGAGACCGCGTCGCGCAACAGCAGATATCCGGGCGCGAACAGCGGCGCCGTCACCGCAAGGGCGAGCACCAGCGCGTACGCCGGCACCGCTACCGACCTCCGAATCAGACCGGTCTGTCCGGGGGAAGGTCGGTGGGTCGAGATGTCGGGATCTTCTCGGTCTTGGCTTCGGCACCCGGAACCTTGATCCCCTGAGTGTCGAAGAAGCCATGGTCGGCCTCGTCGAGCCCGGGGTCGATCAGCGCGGACTCCGCGCGCAGGCTGAACGAGCCGAGGAGGGCGCCGCCGACCAGCAGCACCAGACCCATCGCGGTGAAGGTGATGGGCAGGATGCGACCCCACAGGGCGACCCGGTCGCGCTCGTCGCCGGCGCTGGCGACCTGGGACTCGACGGTCTCCTCGTTGAACGTCACCTTGAAGTCGACGAACGTGACCTCCGGCTTGAGCGGCTCGCGGGCGTAGTAGTGGTAGCCGTGCTCGTCCTTCTTGACGATCGTCCCCGACACCGGGTCGACCCAGAAGGTGCGCTGCGCGGCGTAGTACCGCGACATCGTGATCGGCTCCTCGGGCTCACCGGGCACACCCCACATCGCAGCCCGCGCGGTGACCTCGCTGTCGGCGTCGTCCTCGTAGAGCGACGCGTACTTCACCGGCTCCACGAGCTTGCCGTCGGAGTCGTAGCCGACGTTCTGGGTGAACCGGTACGTGGTCATGCCGTTGACGTCTTCTTCGCCGTCGTAGTTGGCGTCGAACGCCTTCTGCGCGATCGGATCGAAGACGGAGTAGGTCTTCTTCTCGGTGTCGAACGGGAACCGGTAGGCCAAGCCCTCGTGTGGCAGCGCGATGTTGGTCGGCGGCTTGTCGTCCTCCATGGCGCGCGGCTTCTGCACCGCGCCGCCCGGATTGCTCTCGCTCGACACCGCCTCGGCGGTGCTGCGGTTCACGGTCACGGTGTCGACCAGCGCCAACAGCAACCCCGCGTCCTGCTGTTTGTCGGTGCGGCGCAGCGTGGAGCCCACCTGCATCGTCACCACGTCGGCGTTCGACGGCGACTCCACCGTGAGCTGCTCCTGCTGGACCATCGGCACGTCGCGGTCGACGACGAACCGGTCGCTGTTCAGCGATGCCGGGTCGAAGGCCATTCCGCTGCCGTCGCTGATCAGCGTGGCATCGAGGTCCAGCGGGATCTTGGCGATCTTGCTGTGGGTGTAAGTGGACAGCAACAGTGCGGCGATCAACAGGGCGGCACCCAGCCCCAAGATCCCGCAAGCCGCAATCCGCAGCGCCACTGCGCGGTTCAAACCGTGCCTCCTTCAACTGCGGTATGCCCGCAGAAACCCGTTTGACCCTAACAGCACAATTTAAGGTCGTCGTCGGTCCAGACGCATCCGCCGACCCGTGGCACCCGTGTTCGGCCGCACCGGGCACACTGATTTCGTGGCAGTTTTGGCGGCCGGCGATACTCGCGACGAGCAGGTGGGCGGAACCCGCGGGTTCCTGCCTGCGGTGGAGGGTATGCGGGCCTGCGCCGCGGTCGGCGTCGTCGTGACCCACGTGGCGTTCCAGACCGGCCACACCGGCGGGGTCAGCGGACGGCTGTTCGGCCGGTTCGATCTCGCGGTGGCGCTCTTCTTCGCCCTCTCGGGCTTCCTGTTGTGGCGCGGGCACGCCTCGGCCGCGCGCGGGCTGCGGCCGATCCCACCGACCGGCCACTACCTGCGCTCCCGGATCGTGCGCATCATGCCCGGGTACCTCGTCGCGGTCGTGGTGATCCTGTCGCTGCTGCCCGAGGCCAAAGCCGACCTGACGGTGTGGTTGGCCAATCTCACCCTGACCCAGATCTATGTGCCGCTGACGCTCACCGCGGGACTGACACAGATGTGGAGCCTGTCGGTCGAGGTCGCGTTCTACATGGCGCTGCCGCTGCTGGCGCTGCTGGTGCGACGAGTCCCGGTGCGGGCCCGCATCCCGGTCATCGCCGCCGCGGGAATCGCCAGCCTCGGGTGGGCGGTGCTGCCGATCGCGACATCGGCCGGCGTCAACCACCTGAACTGGCCGCCCGCCTTCTTCTCCTGGTTCGCCGCGGGCATGCTGCTCGCCGAGTTGACCGTCGCCCCCGTCGGATGGCCGCATCGGCTGGCCCGGCGGCGGGTGCTGATGGCCGTCATCGCAGTTGCGGCCTTTTTGGTCGCCGCCTCGCCGCTCGCCGGGCCCGAGGGCCTCACCCCGGGCACCGTCAGCCAGTTCGTCGTCAAGATCGCGATGGGCGCCGTGGTCGCGGGTGCGCTGCTTGCCCCGCTGGTTCTCGACCGACCCGACACACCGCATCGACTGCTGGGCAGCACGACGATGGTGACGTTGGGGCGATGGTCCTACGGATTGTTCATCTGGCATCTCGCCGCGCTGGCGATGGTGTTCCCGGTCATCGGCGAGTTCGCGTTCAACGGGCACATGCCGGTGGTGCTGGTGCTGACGGTGGTGTTCGGGTTCGCGATCGCCGCGGTCAGCTACGCGCTGGTGGAGTCGCCGTGCCGAACGGCGTTGCGGCGCTGGGAGTATCGCCACACCCGGCCGGTGCCGCCATTGGACTCGTCGGTCAACAGCGTGCCTGAGCCCGTCGCGCGATGACCTCGTCGCGCACCGCCGAACGGCGCGCCTTGCCCGCGTCGTCGCGTAACGGCGCGTCGGTGAACTCGACCGTGCGGGGCACCTTGTGGCGCTCGAGCCGCTCGGACAGGAACGCGACGACGCCCGCCTCGTCCAGACCGTCGGCATGCACGAGCGCATGCGGCACCTGGCCCAGATCGTCGTCGGGGACGCCGACCACCAGACACGACAGCACCGCGGGGTGCTCGGACAGCGCCGACTCGATCTCGGCGGGATAGACGTTTTTGCCGCCGACGGTGAACATGTCCACCCGGCGGTCGCTGAGGTAGAGGAAGCCGTCGTCGTCGAAGTACCCGAGATCGCCCAGCGAGTCCCAGCCGTCGCGGGACTTCGCCGTCGCGCCGACATAGCGGTAGGTCGGTCCGCTGCCCGGCGACGGTCGCATGTAGATCTCGCCGACCACCTCGGGCGGGCACTCGTTGCCGTCGTCGTCGAGCACCTTCATCTCCCCGGTGACGACGACACCGACCGAGCCCGGGTGGGCCAACCACTGGCTACCGGAGATGAACGTCAACGCCTGTAATTCGGTGCCGCCGTAGAGTTCCCACACGGTATCGGGCTGCAGGATCTCGATCCAGGCTCGCTTGACCGCGGGGGGACACGGTGCGCCGACATGCCAGAACCGCCGGATCGACGACAGGTCATAGGCATCGGGATCGGCCCGGTACACGGGAAGCAGGCGCTGCATGATCGTGGGTACCGTCGTCAACCACGTCACCCGGTGCTCGGTCACCAGGCGCAGGAACTCGTGCGGTTCGAATCGCGGCATCAACACCAGGTGATGGCCCTGCACGAGTCCGATCGCGAACGTGGTGAAGCCGGTGTTGTGGCTCATCGGCACCGAGATCAGGTTGACGTCACCCTCCTGCGCCCCAAGCGGATAACCCACCAGCGGGGGGAAGCGGCTGTCGTTGCCGGCCTCGATCAGCTTGGGCCTGCCGGTGCTGCCGCCCGATGCCATCGCCTTGAACACCGGCGACACCTTCTCGGGCAGCGGCGCGTCCGACAGATCCCGATCCGGCATGTAACCCGCTGGCACACTTGCTATTCGGCCGGCGGGGTCGTCGCGGCCGACCACCAGTGCGCGCGGCCGAAGGTCGAGCAGCCCGGCCAGTTCGGCGTCCGGAAGCCGAGGAGAGAGCGGCTGCGGAATGGCCCCCAGCTTCCAGATCGCCAGCACCGCCTGCACCCACTCGATGGAGTTCGGCAACACCACCGAGACGTAATCGCCTTCTCCCACACCGAGTTCGGCGTAGGCACGGGCCAGTCGGTTGGTCGTCGCGTCGAGTTCGCTGCGGGTGAGGGTGACGTCCTCACAGGTGACAGCGGGTGCGTCTGGGTCGGCCGCGGCCAGCTGCGACAGCTGCGTGCTGATCGGCGGGGTCGGCTCCGGCACGTCAGTAACCGCCGCGTGTCTCGAAGATCCGGCGCGGGTTGTCGACGAGCATCGTCGTGAGCTGCTCTTCGGTGACGCCCCGTTTCTTGAGGGCCGGGATCACGTCGTTGTGAATGTGCAGGTAATGCCAGTTGGGCATGGTCTGCTCAGCCAGCCCCTCCGGCAACCAGTCCATGTAGCAGGACGCGTCGTGCGACAACACCATTTTGTCGGCGTGACCGCGTTCGCACATCCGCGCCACGGTGTCCACCCGCTCCTCGAAGCCCAGGAATACGTCCACCCCGAACCGGTCCATCCCGATATAGGAGCCGTTGTCGATCAGCTCCTCCAGGTAGGCCAGGTCCGTGCTGTCGCCGGAATGACCGATGACGACGCGGGATAGGTCCACCCCCTCCTCGCTGAACACCCGCTGCTGATCCAGGCCTCGCTTGGTCGCGGCGTGGGTGTGCGTCGAGATCGGGACGCCGGTTTCCCGGTGCGCCTGGGCCACCGCCCGCAGCACCCGCTCCACGCCGGGTGTCAGGCCGGGCTCGTCGGTCGCGCACTTGAGGATCGCCGCCTTGACGCCGGTGCCCGCGATGCCGGTGGTGATGTCGCGGACGAACATGTCGACCATCGGCTCGCCGAGCGGGGTTTCCGGCCCGCTGAAGTGAAAGAACATCGGGACGTCGTTGTAGGTGTAGACGCCGGTCGCCACGATGATGTTGATGCCGGTCTGCGCGGCGATACGCTCGATGCGCGGAACGTAGCGCCCCATGCCGATCACCGTGAGATCGACGATGCTGTCGACTCCGCGCGATTTGAGCTCGTTGAGGCGGACGACGGCGTCGGCCTCCCGTTGGGCGTCGTCGCCCCAGACCTCGGGATAGTTGGTGGTGATGTCGAGGGACTGGATGAAGACGTGTTCGTGCATGAGCGTGACGCCCAGGTCTGCGGTGTCGATCGGTCCGCGGGCGGTGTTCAGTTCCGGCACGCGGCCGATGCTACGAGATAGCGGCCGTTCAATCGGGTACTTGAAACTCGATTCATAGCGAAAGGCCAGAACCGTATGGCGGCATCGTCGAATGTCCGCGCCGCGCCGTCTGCGTGGGCGCCGCTGCGGTCGCCGATGTATCGGGCGTTGTGGATCGCGCAGCTCGTGTCGAACCTCGGTACATGGATGCAGACGGTCGGCGCGCAGTGGATGCTGGTCGGCGATCCCGGCGCCGCGGTGCTGGTTCCCTTGGTGCAGACCGCGACGACGCTGCCGGTGATGTTGTTGGCGTTACCTTCGGGCGTGGTTGCCGACCTGATCGACCGGCGGCGCCTGCTGATCGCCACGCAGTCGGCGATGGCGGCCGGGGTCTCGGTCTTGGCGATCTTGACCGGAGTCGGATTGACGACCCCGGCGGTGCTGCTGATCCTGCTGTTCCTGATCGGTTGCGGACAGGCGTTGACGGCTCCGGCGTGGCAGGCCATCCAGCCCGAACTCGTTCCGCGCGAACAGATTCCCGCCGCGGCGGCGTTGACCAGCCTGGCCCTGAACAGCGCGCGGGCGATCGGGCCCGCGATCGCGGGTGTGCTGGTGTCCCTTTCGGGGCCGACGATGGTGTTCGCGCTGAACGCGGTGTCGTTCGTCGGCATCGTCGTGGTGCTGTTCACTTGGCGACGCCCGGCCGAGGAACGGTTGCTGCCCACCGAGCGGCCGCTGTCTGCGTTGACCGCGGGCGGGCGGTACATCCGCAGCTCGCCGGTGGTGCGGCGCATCCTGCTGCGGGCACTGCTGTTCATCGCTCCCGGCAGCGCGCTGTGGGGTCTGCTCGCGGTCATCGCCGATCGACAACTGCACCTGTCGTCGGCGGGCTACGGCCTGCTACTGGGTGCGCTCGGCTTCGGCGCGGTGTGCGGCGCGGTGGTGCTGTCCCGATTGCAGTTCCGGTTCGGGCGAAACGCCCTGTTGACCGTGGGCGCCGTCGGTTTCGGGCTCGCCACCGCGGTGTTGGCGCTCGTCCCGGTGCTGGCGGTGGTGGTCGTCGCGATGATCGTCGGCGGCATGTCCTGGTTGCTCACCCTGTCGACGCTGAACGCGTCGATGCAGCTGAGCCTTCCGGCCTGGGTGCGGGCGCGCGGCCTGTCGGTCTACCAGCTGGTGTTCATGGGTGGGCAGGCCATCGGCTCGCTGGTCTGGGGCCTGGTGGCCGGAGCCACCAGCAGCGTCACCGCCCTGCTGATCGCGGCGGGGTTCCTCACCGCGTGCGCGGTATCGCTGCTGTGGTGGCCGCTGCATCCGGGCACCGGCAACCTCGATGTCGAACCCTCGGGGCACTGGCCGGAACCGGCGCTGGTGTTCGAACCCGCCCCGCCCGACGGTCCGGTCCTCGTGCTCAAGACCTACCGGGTCGCATCGGAGAACGAGGCGGCGTTCGTCGCGGCGATGGACCGGGTGAAGCGTTCGCGGCAGCGCACCGGCGCCGTGCAATGGCGGTTGTTCCGCAGCGGCGAATTCTCCAACACGTTCGTCGAGGCGTTCGTCGTGCGATCGTGGTACGAGCACCTGCATCAGCACGTCGTGCGGCAGACGGGCCAGGACCTGATCGCCGAGCAGGAGGTCGACAAGTACGTCGTCGGCGAACCCAAGCTCGAGCATCTGATCGCGGTCAGCTGAGCCGCTTCTCGGGCCGCACGGTCGACGCCGCGACCGCGGCCACCGAGATCAACGCCAGCAGCTGCACGCCCCACGAATGCCCGATGTAGCCGTCGACCGAACGCCACGGGTTCTGGCTCAGCACCGCACCGGCCAGGATCAACCCGCCGGCGGCGGTACCGACCGTGACTGCCTCGCAGAGCTTTTCGCGATTGCGCAGCAGCCAGCGTGCACCGATCGCCAGGCCGACCACCGCGACACCCACCATTCCCGAGATCGCCGCGCCGACGGCCAGCGCCGCGGCCCCGACCGCGACGGGACGCGGCCGCCACACCGGCACCGGATCGACGGCCGACAGGCGCCTGCGCGTCGGCACGAAAGCGAGCAGCGCGAGCACCGGCAGCAGCGCCAATCCGCCGATGAGGCCGGCACGGTAGGGCACGTTCGTCGGGAAGCTCAGCGTGACCGGGCCCGCCGTACCCGGCGGCAGCACCCAGCCCTGCTGCCAGCCGTTCACCGTGATCGGCGTGAGCCGGGACCCGGCGCTGTCGTGGGCTACCCAGCCGGGGTTGATGCTTTCGGGTACGACGAGCACCCGGGACGCCGATGACGGCGCGACGGTCACCTCGCGACGGTCTGCGCTCCACTGCCCGGTCTCCGCGGGAATGGTTGACGCCGGGCGTATTTCGTCGGCCTGGGGCCCGGCGAGCTGAGCCCCGTCGACGATGAACGCCGCGCGGGGGCTGATCACCAACTCCTGCTGACCCTCGGGTAGCAGGATCGGCTCGGCACGGCACGCGCGCGCGGCGACGGGCTCACCGTCGAGCAGGGCGCCGACGGTAGTGGTGAGCGAGGTCTGCACGAACTCACCTGCGACGCCGATGACCGGGCCCCTCCCGCAGGGCATTTCGATGGTGCGGTTCCGGTTGGCGGCGGCGTCGGCGGCCGCGATCGGTTCGCCGCGGGTGTCGAGCGCGGTCACCTCGGCCAGGCCGGGAGGTTTGAGTTGGTCGAAGCCGAGCGCCGTCCGGTCGATGACGTCGTCCCAGTCGAGAATGGAGATCGTCACCGTGTCGGTGACCCTCGGCTTGAGGTCCATCCTCTGTGCCCCCGCATCGCCGGCCACCGGGCGGATCTGCGGACCGTCGCCGAGGTCGACGGCCAGCAGCGTCGGGCGTGCGGGCAGCTCCGACGAACCCGGCGACACCTGCAGCCCGGCGACCTCGCTCCGCCTCGGGAGTTTCAGCGTCACCGTCGGCCGCGTCCCCTGCTGCACGACCCGCTGCGGGGCGGTCCACGCCGTGCCCGGGTCACCGTCCGCCGCGGCGTAGGCCGAGCCGAGCACGTCGATCGGATCGGCTTCGCCCAGTGCCCGGGCGGCACCGGGCGCGCTGATGAGGTCGGCGAGTTGGGGCCCCTGACGGGCACGCACCCACACGGTCGGTGTCACCGCGATCGGCTCCGGAACCGTCAGTGTCCGGCTCAGGTTCACGGGCTCCTCGGCCGACAGCGCCATCAACGCCGCACACCGGTATCCGGTCGGGCTCTGCGCGCAGCCCGACCGTCCCAGCAGCTCCGAACCCAGGTCCCATTGCGCGACAGTCGAATCCGGAGGCGGACCGGGCACGGCCACGGTGTGGCGCAGGCTGACGGGGTGGGCGAAGCCGTTCGCGTCGTACTGGGTGACCGCGAGGTCGGTGATCCCGAACTGCACGCCTGGTGACCCGTCGTCGGTGGCCACCGCGGTGAGGCGCACCCACGGTGACTCGCCGTAGGGCAGTGCCGCGGTGAGCGGCTTGCCCGCCTCGTCGAAACGAAGGGTGCTGGTGCCGTTCACCGTCGAGATCTCGATCCGGCGGATCTGCGCGCCGACCGCGGTCGCGCTGGGCGTGACCGTGATGGTCGCGTTGGTCACGGGGTGGTCGAAGTCCACCTGCATCCACTGGCCGATCGCCGACTGCAGCGAGTTGGAGACCCAACTTGTCGACGGGTCGGCGTCGACCGCAGCGGCCGGACCTGCCGCCGGTGCGACATTGGGAAGCGCCGTGGAATCGGCCGCCGAACTCGACACCGACACCCGGCCGCCGTTCCACTGTCCGTAAACGACATCGGTTCCGGGAGAAGGATAATCGATGACCCGGTTGTGGGTGTGCCGCGGCTCGTCGGGAGTGCGGATGGCCGAGGAGTGATCGTCGACCCGGCCGTAGTCGGTTTCTCGTGCCAGTGGGGTGTCAGTGACGGTGACCAACGGTGCCGGCACGCCCGCGCGTTCGGCGTCGGCGGTCAACAGCATGGGCCCCAACGGGGGACGGTCGAGCAGTCGGCGGCGCTCGTCGAGCCGCAACAACGCCTCGGGTGCGCCGTCGACGCGCGCCATGCGGTCGGTGTCGACGAGGTAAGGCGTCACCGGGATTTCGGCGTCCACCCGGTAGATCTCGACAGCGGGGTAGCGCGGCCGCAGACCGCTGTCGGAGACGAACCCGGTCAGAGTGCCCGCGCCGACCGGATCGCCGAACTCGGCGACCTTCTCCAGCCCCGGTGAGCCGTCGACCGCGCGGTGCACGAGCAGCGGCCGGGCCGACCGTGATGACTCTGGATCCAGGTCATTGCGCACCACGACGTACGAGATCCCCTGGCGGGCAAGGGTATCCGCGAGGCCCGCGGATGGGCGGCCCGCGGCGAACAACCGCTGCACGGAGTCCAGCGCGCGGATGGTCTGCGGCGGGGTCAGCGGAATCGAATCGCGCACACCCCATGCGCTGTCACCGAGCACCTGCAGCGGCTCGTCGTGGCTGTTGCCCCACACCTGGGTGGCGAAGGGAGCGCCAGGCGCCACCAGGACGCGGCCGCCGGTGTTGTGTTCATCGAGCCAATCGGCGGTGTCGTGCCAGTACTGCGGGATCGCATCGAAAGCGCCTGGCGGAGTGAGTCGTCCGGTCCAAGCCAGCGACGTGCCCGCGGCCAGTGCGACCAGAACCACCATCCCCACCGCGACGCGTTTGTCCCGTTCGGGATGCGCCAACGCGCTCGTCCACTGCGCCCGCGGCGCGCTACCCGGCAGCGGAATGCGGCCGAGCAGATGCGCCAACCCCAACGCCAGCGGCAGCCGCAACAGGGGTTCGAGCTTGTGCAGGTTGCGCAGCGGCGTCCCCGAGGCGTCGAGGAACGCCTGAACCTGCAGCGCGATCGGCGAGCCCAGCCCGCCGGAGTAGCCGACGGCGAGCAGCGTGACACCGGTCAGCAGGATGACGATCAGACGGCCGCGGGCGGGCATCGTCCTCGACGCCAGCCCCGCCAGGCCCGCGGCGGCAACCAGCGTGGTGGCCAGCACGGCGACCGAACCGGTCACCAGCGACGCGCCCGCCGTCGCGTTGGGCGCGACGAACGGGGTCCACGCGTCGGTGCCGCGCAGCATCTCGGTCAGCGACATCCACCGCGTCGTCACGCCGGAGGATTCGATGAAGTCGAGAAACGGTGGGCTGACCCGGCCCAGCATCACCAGCGCGACCGCCCACCACAGCACCGCCAGCGCGATGCCGAGCGCCCACCACGCCGTGAACCGCCACCACAGCTTGGTGGGCCGATGGCACGCCAGCCAGATGGCCGCGCACAGGCAGCCGGTGAGGGTGGCCACCGCGTTGACCGCACCCATCAGTGCGATCGCCACCGCGGAGCGCATCGCCAACACCCGGACGCGGGGATCCCCCTTCAACACGAGTATCACCGGCAGCAGCACCCACGGCGCCAGCATCATCGGAAGGGTCTCCGACGAGATCGCGCCCAGTGTGGTCAGCGCCCGCGGCGACAGCGCGTAGGCCACCGCGGCGATCACCCGCGACGTGGGGCTGCCGATGCCGAGCGCCTCGGCCACCCGCAGCACACCCCAGAACCCGACCACCAGCAGCAGCGCCCACCACAGCCGCTGGGTGACCCAGCCGGGCAACCCGACGATGTCGCCGATCAGGAAGAAGGTGCCGTGCGGGAACAGATACCCGTAGGCCTGGTTCTGGGCCTGGCCGAAGGGCAGCTCGCTGTTCCACAAGTTGAACGCGCGCGCGAGGAACCGCAGCGGATTGGCGGTCAGGTCGAGCTTGGTGTCGGGTGAGATCTGTCCTGGTGACTGGGCGAACGTCAGGACCAGCGCCGCCGCAGCGGCCACCCACAACCAGCGCCGGGAGAGCGGGGCCGTTTGCTCGGCGGCCCGGGAATCAGCTGCGGTCGCCGTACTCGACCCTGTTGAGCACCGAAGACGCCGGATCGCCCGCTTGCAGAGGAGGCTTGTTGTCCTGCTGCACCATCAGCGTCACACCGAAGACGGCTGCCGCGCCCAACAGCAGACCGACCACGATGCTGGCGGCGGCGGGCACGAGGAACCGATCCATGCGGCAAAAGTAGCATGCGGCCCATGTGCGCAGCTGAAGGCATGTTCTCACCGCACACGCCGACCACGAGATAGAACTGAGCCCCTACAGCAGTTAGTGTCGAGGCCCATGGCCTTGCCCCGCGCATTGTGTGCCCTCGCCGCCGCTCCCGTATTGCTGATGGCGTGCTCGCCTGCCGCGCAGGAAGCCGCGCCGTCCCCGACGTCCGCACCCATCACCAAGGCGGCGACCGCCGTGCCCGCGGCTCCCGCGCCGGGTGCTCCCGCCGCTCCGGCGTGTGGAGCCGGCGAGTCGCTGCTGGCGGCGATGTCGACCCGCGACAAGCTCGCCCAGCTGTTGATGGTCGGGGTCTCGAACGCGGGTGACGCGCGCGCGGTCGTCGACAATCACCACGTCGGCGGCATCTTCGTCGGCAGCTGGACCGACCTGTCGATGCTGTCCGACGGCTCACTGGCGGGCATCGCTGCATCGGCGACCCCGCTACCGCTCGCGGTCAGCGTCGACGAGGAGGGCGGCCAGGTGTCGCGGTTGGCCGGGTTGATCGGCAGCCAACCGTCGCCCGCCTCGCTGGCGGCCAGCAGCACGCCAGACGAGGTGTACAACATCGCGCTGAAGCGGGGTCAGGCCATGCGCGGGCTCGGCATCACGATCGACTTCGCGCCGGTCGTCGACGTCGAGGGGGGCGGTGCGATCGGTGACCGGTCGTTCGGCTCCGATCCGGCCGTCGTCACCGATTTCGCCGGCGCGTATGCCCGTGGCCTGCGTGACGGCGGCGTGATGCCGGTGCTCAAGCACTTCCCCGGCCACGGGCGCGCCTCGGGCGACTCGCATACCGGCGGTGTCACGACGCCGCCGATCGGTGACCTGCAGACCACCGATCTGGTGCCGTACCGGACGCTGACCAGCCAGGCGCCGGTCGGAGTGATGGTCGGTCACCTCCAGGTGCCCGGGCTGACCGGCAGCGATCCAGCCAGCCTGAGCCCGGCGGCCTACGCGCTGCTGCGGTCGGGCAACTACGGCGGCCAGCCGTTCAACGGCCCGGTGTTCACCGATGATCTGTCCGGTATGCGGGCCATCACCGACCGGTTCGGGGTCGCCGAGGCGGCGCTGCGGAGCCTGCAAGCGGGCGCCGACGTCGCGCTGTGGCTGAGTACCGGTGAGGTGCCCGCCGTGCTCGACCGGCTGGAGAAGGCGTTGGATGCCGGTGAGCTGTCGATGTCCAGCGTCGACGCCTCGGTGCTGCGGATCGCTGGGATGAAGGGCCCCAACCCGCGGTGCTAATTCCCCACCCGCCACCCCTGCTAGTTCCCACCCACGCCCGTCGCTGACGCCTGCCGGGCAGGCGATTGCTTACCCTGGTGGAATGGCCGGAGGTACCAAGCGGTTGCCGCGCGCGGTGCGCGAGCAGCAGATGCTGGACGCCGCCGTGCAGATCTTCTCGGTCAACGGCTACCACGAGACGTCGATGGACGCGATCGCCGCCGAGGCGCAGATCTCCAAGCCGATGCTGTACCTGTACTACGGCTCCAAGGAAGAGTTGTTCGCGGCGTGCCTGGATCGGGAGCTGGCGCGGTTCGTCGACGAGGTCCGCAGTCAGATCGACTTCAAGCAGAGCCCGAAAGACCTGTTGCGCACCGCGGTCCTGGCCTTCCTGAACTACATCGACGCCAACCGCGCGTCGTGGATGGTGCTCTACAGCCAGGCCACCAGCTCGCAGGCGTTCGCCCACACCGTGCGCGAAGGCCGCGAGCGCATCATCGACCTGGTGGGCAGGCTGCTGCGCTCGGGTACCCGAAACCCCGAGCCCGACACCGACTTCGACATGATGGCCGTCGCGCTCGTGGGCGCCGGTGAGGCGGTGGCGTCGCGGGTCAGCACCGGTGACGCCGGCGTCGACGAGGCCGCCGAGCTGATGATCAACCTGTTCTGGCGCGGCCTGAAGGGCACCCCCTCAGACCATCCCATCGAGACTGCGGTCAGATCGCCCAACTAGCCCCAGCGCTTACAGCGAGCGCACCGTCCCGAACAGATGCGGCTCGCGCTTCTTCATGTCGCGCAACGTCAGATCCCAGCCGTCGGACACCCGGTCGACGTACAGGCCCGCGCTCGCGGGCAGCACCACGGGCTTGGCGAACTTGACCGAATACTTCACCGCATCCGGCAGCTGGCCCTCGATGTTGGCCAGAACCGCTGCCGCGCTGAACATTCCGTGCGCGATGACGGTCGGGAAACCGAACAGCTTGGCCGCGATCGCATTGGTGTGGATCGGGTTGTGGTCGCCGCCCACCGAAGCGTAATGGCGGATCTGCCCCGGGGTGATGCGCAGCATCGCGTTCGGCGGACCGAGTTTCGGCGGCTTCTGCGGCGGCGGCTTGGGCTCGTCGGACAGGCTCGTGCGCTGCTGGTGCAGGAACGTCGTGATCTGGTGCCACGCCTGCTCGTTGCCGACGTTGACGTCGGTCACGATGTCGACCAGCAGGCCGCGCCGATGCTCACGCAGATTTTCCGCGTGCACCTTCACCGAGACGGAGTCGGTCACGGCGATCGGGCGGTACTGCGTGATGTGGTTTTCGATGTGCACCGAACCCATTGCTGCAAAAGGGAAGTCGAATCCGGTGACCAACGACATCAACGTCGGGAACGTCAGCGCGAACGGATACGTCAGCGGCACGGTGTCCCCGAACTGCAGCCCGGTCACAGCCGCGTAGGCCGCCACGTTTTCGGGATCGATCTTCAGATCCTCGACGGTCAGCGTGCGGTCGGGCAGCGTCTCGCCGCGCGGCACGAACGGCAGGGCGCCCGCCGCCGCGCGCGCCAGGTTCATCAGCCCGGACGGTTGGCTCACGTCACGCCCCCAACCACGCCTGGCCGCACACCCGCACCGTGTTACCCGTGACGGCGTTGGACGCGGGGCTGGCGAAGTAAGCGATGGTCTCGGCGACATCGACCGGCTGGCCGCCCTGGTAGAGGGAATTGAGCCGGCGCCCCACCTCGCGGGTGGCCAGCGGAATCGCCTCGGTCATCTTGGTCTCGATGAAGCCCGGGGCCACCGCGTTGACGGTGACGCCCTTGTCGGCATAGGCCTCCGACAGGGTGTCGGTCAGGCCGATCATGCCCGCCTTGGTGGCCGCGTAGTTGGTCTGCCCGCGGTTGCCCGCGATGCCGGCCATCGACGACAGGCCGACGATCCGGCCGCCCTCGCCCAGTACTCCGTTGTCCACCAGACCTTCGGCGAGGGCAAGCGGCGCAACGAGATTCACGGCGACGACCGAATCCCAGCGGCCCTCGTCCATGTTGGCGAGCAGCTTGTCGCGGGTGATGCCCGCGTTGTTGACGAGGATGTCGACGCGACCGTCATAGTGGTCCCGCACGTGCTCGGTGATGCGGTCGACGGCGTCGGCGGCGGTCACGTCGAGGGCCAGCGCGGTCCCGCCGACCTTCGTGGCGGTCACGCCGAGCGCTTCCTGCGCCCCCTCGACGTCGATGCAGATCACCTTCGCCCCGTCGCGGGAGAACACCTCGGCGATCGTCGCGCCGATACCGCGGGCGGCGCCGGTCACGATCGCGACCTTGCCGTCCAGCGGCCGGTCCCAGTCGGCGGGTGGCGCCGCGTCGTCGGGGCCGACCCGGAACACCTGCCCGTCGACGTAGGCGGACTTGCCCGAGAGCAGGAACCGCATCGTCGACTCCAGACCCGTCGCGGCGGGCTTGGCGTCGGGGGACAGGTAGACCAGGTTCACCGTCGCGCCGCGGCGCATCTCCTTGCCCAGCGAGCGGGTGAAGCCCTCGAGCGCACGCTGGGCGATGCGCTCGTGTTCGTTGCCGGCCTGCTCGGGTGTGGTGCCGATGACGACGACGCGGCCCGAGGGCCCGAGGTTGCGCAGCAGCGGGGTGAAGAACTCGTACAGCCCCTTGAGGCCGGTCGGTTCGGTGATACCGGTGGCGTCGTACACCAGCCCGCCGAAGGAGTCGGCCCAGCGCCCCCCGAGGTTGTCGGAGACGACGTCGTAGTCCTCGGCCAGCGCGGTGCGCAGCGGTTCCACGAGTCGGCCCTCCCCGCCGATCAGCAGCGTGCCGGCCAGCGGCGGATCACCCGGCTTGTACCGGCGCAGCGTCTCGGGCTGAGGGATGCCGAGTTGCTTGGCGAGGAACGATCCGGGCGTCGAGTGGACGATTTGCGAGTACAGATCGGATGCCATGAGGACGAACTTACTCCAGAGTAAGAAGGGTGGGTACTATGGGTGCATGCCTAGTGATACCCGCCGACGCGTCGCCATCCTCGGTGGCAACCGAATTCCTTTCGCCCGCTCCGATGGCGCCTACGCCAGCGCGTCGAACCAGGACATGTTCACCGCCGCGCTGGGCGGCCTGATCGAACGCTTCAGCCTCGAGGGGGAGACGCTCGGCGCGGTGATCGGTGGGGCCGTGCTCAAGCACAGCCGCGACTTCAACCTGATCCGCGAGTGCGTGCTCGGCAGCGCGCTGTCGTCGTACACGCCGGCGTTCGACATCCAGCAGGCGTGCGGCACCGGCCTGCAGGCGACCATCTCCGCGGCCGACGGCATCGCCGCGGGACGCTACGAGGTAGCCGCGGCCGGCGGTGTCGACACCGCGTCGGACGCGCCGATCGCGCTCAGCGACGACCTTCGCCGCACGCTGCTGGGACTGCGCCGCGCGAAGTCGAACGTCGACCGGCTCAAGCTCGTGGGCAAACTGCCCGCCTCGTTGGGCATCCAGATCCCGGTCAACAGCGAGCCTCGCACCGGTATGTCGATGGGTGAGCACGCCGCCGTCACCGCCAAGGAGATGGGCATCAAGCGCGTCGACCAGGACGAGTTGGCCGCCGCGAGTCACCGCAACATGAGCGCCGCCTACGACCGCGGCTTCTTCGACGATCTCGTCACGCCGTTCCTGGGCGTGTACCGCGACAACAATCTGCGCGCCGACTCCTCGGCAGAGAAACTCGCCAAGCTCAAGCCGGTGTTCGGGGTGCGTAACGGCGACGCGACGATGACGGCGGGTAACTCCACGCCGCTGACCGACGGCGCTTCGGTGTCCCTGCTGGCGACCGACGAGTGGGCCTCGGCGCATGGCATCGAGCCGCTTGCCTACTTCGTCGACGCGGAGACCGCCGCAGTGGACTACGTCAACGGCAAGGACGGGTTGCTGATGGCGCCGACGTACGCGGTGCCGCGGCTGCTGGCCCGCAACGGGCTGAGCCTGCAGGACTTCGACTTCTACGAAATCCACGAGGCGTTCGCATCGGTGGTCCTCGCGCACCTGCAGGCGTGGGAGTCCGAGGAGTACTGCAAGGAACGCCTCGGTTTGGATGCCGCGCTGGGGTCGGTCGACCGGTCGAAGCTCAACGTCAACGGGTCGTCGTTGGCCGCGGGCCATCCGTTCGCCGCGACCGGCGGGCGGATCGTGTCGCAGTTAGCCAAGCAGCTAGCCGAGAAGAAGAAAGAGACCGGTCAACCGGTGCGTGGGCTGATCTCGATCTGCGCGGCCGGCGGGCAGGGTGTCGCGGCCATTCTGGAGGCCTGACCAGCCCGGCAGGCCTGAAAGAAAATACTGACGGCAGCGTGTAACACCCCCCGGAACCGCACCGATACACCGGATAGCTCCGTGCTGCCGTCTGACCCCCCGACCCGACGGCAGTACGGGGCTCTTGACGTTCTGGCGCCCATGCTTCGATGGTGGGGTGCAGATCAGCGTCGCCCTCACCGGACTCATCACCGACGCCGACGGCCGCTCACCGCTCGACGGCGTCCTGGCGAAACTGACGTCGTTACGCGACGAGGGGTTTCGCAGGGTGTGGATGGCGCAGCTGCCCTACGACCCCGACCTGTTGACGATCCTGGCCGTTGCGTTCCGCGAGATCGACACCATCGAGGTCGCGTCGGGCGTCATCCCCATCCAGGTCCAGCACCCCACCCAGCTGGCGCAGCGCGCGTTGACACTGAACGCCATCGCCGGCGGCCGCTTCACCCTCGGCATCGGGCTGAGCCATCGCATGGTGACCGAAGGGGTATGGGGCGTCTCCTACGACAAGCCGGTGCGGCAGATGCGCGAATACCTCGACGCGCTGCTGCCCCTGCTGGCAGGTGAGCCCGCGGACGCCTCCGGGGACTTCTGGACCACCCGAGGCTCGCTGAAGGTGCCCGGCGCCCCGCGGCCAGACGTTTACCTCGCGGCGCTGGGCCCGCAGATGCTGCGGCTTGCCGGTCGGCGCAGCGCCGGGACGATGACGTGGATGACCGGCCCCAAGACTCTGGCCGACCACGTGGTCCCGACCCTGCGCGGGGCCGCGGTGGAGGCAGGCCGCGACGAGGGCTCGGTTCGTGTGGTGGCGTCGTTGCCGATCAGCGTCACCGACGACGTCGACGCCGCCCGGGCCAGAGCCGCCGACGAGTTCGCGATCTACGGGCAGCTGCCGTCGTACCGAGCGATGCTCGACCGCGAGGGCTTCGCCGAGCCTGCGGACGCCGCGATCATCGGCGACGAGGAGACGGTGGCGCAGCGGCTCGACGAACTGAGCGCCGCGGGCGTCGACGAGTTCGTCGCCAGCGTCTTCGACGCCGATCCCGAGGCGCGTGCGCGCACCCGGGCGCTGCTGCGAGCCAAGGGCGACTGAGCAGAAATTCACCCCTGGTGTGATCGAGAACACAGGCGTACGATCGGTCGCACGACGGGTTCGGGAGTGGCTATTCCGAAGAGTCGGCAAGGGTTGAAAGCCGACCGCGCGAGACTGATGTGACGCACCTAGTTTGCCCTCCCGAGCCCGCCTTTTATGTCTTGCAACCCATACAAAACGCCCCCGGGAAGAGTCCGGGGGCGTTTTGTCGAACAGGGCGGCAGAAGGCTTAGAAGGCCGCCTCGTCGAGTTCCATCACCTCGTTGTCGAGGTTCTCGATGATCTGACGCGTGCTGGTGAGCATCGGCAGGAAGTTCTTCGCGAAGAACGACGCCACCGCGACCTTGCCCTCGTAGAAGGCGCGGTCGTCGCCGGTGACACCCGCATCGAGCTTGTCGACGGCCACCGCGGCGTGCTGCTGCAGCAGCCAGCCGATGACCAGGTCGCCGACGCTCATCAGGAAGCGCACCGAGCCCAGGCCGACCTTGTACAGCTCGGTCGAGTTCTCCTGCGCCGCCATCAGGTAGCCGGTGAGCGAGGCGGCCATCGCCTGGACGTCCTCCAGCGCGGTGGCCAGCAGCGCACGCTCGGCCTTGAGCCGCCCGTTGCCCGACTCGTTCTTGACGAACTGTTCGATCTGGCCGGCCACGTGCGCCAGCGCCACACCCTTGTCGCGGACGATCTTGCGGAAGAAGAAGTCCTGCGCCTGGATGGCCGTGGTGCCCTCATACAGCGAGTCGATCTTGGCGTCACGGATGTACTGCTCGATCGGGTAGTCCTGCAGGAAGCCCGAGCCACCGAGGGTCTGCAGGCTCTCGGTCAGCTTGGCGTAGGCCTGCTCGGAGCCGACACCCTTGACGATCGGCAGCAGCAGGTCGTTCACGCGGGCCGCGAGCTCGGCGTCCACCTCGTGCACGGCCTTGGCCACCGCGGCGTCCTGGTAGGTCGCCGTGTAGAGGTACAGCGCGCGCAGACCCTCGGCGTAGGCCTTCTGGGTCATCAGCGAACGACGCACGTCCGGGTGGTGCGTGATGGTCACGCGCGGAGCCGTCTTGTCGGTCATCTGGGTCATGTCGGCGCCCTGCACACGCTCCTTGGCGTACTCGAGCGCGTTGAGGTAGCCCGTCGACAGGGTGGCGATCGCCTTGGTGCCCACCATCATTCGGGCCTGCTCGATGACGTCGAACATTTGCGCGATGCCGTCGTGCACCTCACCGACAAGCCAACCCACGGCCGGCGTGCCGTGCTGCCCCAGGGACAGCTCACAGGTGGCCGAGACCTTCAGGCCCATCTTGTGCTCGACGTTGGTGACGAAGACACCGTTGCGCTCGCCGGGCTCGCCGGTCTCCGGGTCGAAGTGGTACTTCGGCACGAAGAACAGCGACAGGCCCTTGGTGCCCGGGCCTGCGCCCTCGGGGCGGGCCAGCACCAGGTGCATGATGTTCTCGAACAGGTCGTCGGAGTCGCCCGAGGTGATGAAGCGCTTGACGCCGTCGATGTGCCAGGTGCCGTCGGGCTGCTGCACGGCCTTGGTGCGGCCGGCGCCGACGTCGGAGCCCGCATCGGGCTCGGTCAGCACCATGGTTGCGCCCCAACCGCGCTCGGCGGCCAGCACGGCCCACTTTTTCTGCTCGTCGGTGCCGTTGTTGTAGAAGATCTCGCACATGCCCGCGCCCATCGCGTACATGTAGGCCGCGGGGTTGGCGCCGAGAATGTGCTCGATCAGCGCCCACTGCAGCGCGCGGGGCATCGGCATGCCGCCGAGCTCCTCGGAAAGGCCGACCTTGTCCCAGCCGCCCTCGAGCAGCGCGCGCATCGACTTCTTGAACGAGTCGGGCAGCGTCACCGAGTGGGTGTTGGGGTCGAACGTCGGCGGGTTGCGGTCCGCGTCGGCGAACGACTCGGCGATCGGGCCCTCAGCCAACCGGGCGATCTCGCCGAGCATCTCGCGGGCGGTGTCCACGTCCAGTTCGGCGTAGTCACCCTCGCCGAGCGCCTTGTCAACGCCGAAGACCTCGAAGAGGTTGAATACCTGGTCACGAACGTTGCTCTTATAGTGGCTCACTGTTCCTCCTCGGTGAGACGGCCACTGTTGGTTGGGTACTTGTTGCTTAAGTTACCCACCAGTAACTGGCTGAACTATACCCATCAGTAACTTCAACTCAAACCACCTCGAAACAATTTCCCGGGCCTAACTAACCGCCCGGTTGGTCGGGGAACCGAAATCCGCAGTTGACAGGTGTCTGGCCAGGCGCTGAGGCCCATTGTGAGAATCGTCACGCCAGCCCGGATAGGGTGTTGCGATGCTTCGTATCGCGGTCTGGGGGACCGGCAACATGGGGTCGGCGGCCATCCGTTCGGCGGTGGCCTTTCCGGGGTTGACACTGGCCGGCGTCATCACGTCATCGCCGGACAAAGCGGGTAGGGACGCCGCTGTGTTTGCCGCCCTCGACGGGTCGACCGGCGTGAGTGCCACCACCGACGTCGACGCGGCGCTCGCCGACTGCGATGCCGTCGCTTATATGGCTTCCGGTGACATCCGACCCGACGACGCCGTCACCGACATCGAACGCTGCCTGCGCGCGGGCAGGCACGTGGTGACGCCGTCGCTGTACTCGCTCTACGACCCGCGCTCGGCGCCACCCGAATGGGTCGACCGGCTCACCCGCGCCGCCGAAGAAGGCAACTGCACCCTGCTCGTCAGCGGCGTCGACCCGGGCTGGGGAAACGACGCGCTCGCGGTGATCGCGGCCGGTCTGTGCACCCGGATCAACAGCATCCACTGCCAGGAGATCTTCGACTACTCCACTTACAACCAGCCGTTCGCGGTCAAGGTTTCGTGCGGGTTTGGCGGATCCATGGACGAGACGCCGATGATGTTGCTCCCCTCGATTCCGACCATGGTGTGGGGCGGCAACATCCGCTTGGTCGGCCGCGCCCTCGGAATGGAGATCGACGAGATCGCCGAGGACGTCGAACGACGTCCTCTGGAGGAGCCCGTCGATACGGTGATGGGCCGGTTCGAGAAGGGCACCCAGGGCGCGTTCTGGTTGAAGGTGATCGGAAAGTCGGGTGGACGCGAACGCATCGTCATCGATCACATCACCCGCATTCACTCGTCGTGTGCGCCGGACTGGCCGTATCCCGATGAGGGCGTCGGCGACCACCGGGTGATCATCGACGGCGATCCGCGACTGACCATCACCACGCGCGCCGACGTGCCCGGCGGCACCCGTGCCGACGGCGGCAACACCACCGCCGCCAATCGGTTGCTCGGCGCCCTTGCCTGGCTGGTCGAGCAGAAACCCGGCATCTACGACGGGCTCGACGCACCGCTGCAGACGACGCTGCCGCCCGAGGTCCAGGCCCAGCGCTGGGCCTAGCCCGGTCAGTCAGCCGGCGAAACCGGTTGGGCGTCGGCGCTTTCCGCGCGGTCGGCGTCGGGCAGCTGGCCGACGAGGTATTCGGCCAGACCGCCGATCGTCGGATAGTCGAACACCGCGGTCGCGTTGATGGTGAACGCGCCACCGAACTGACTGTGCAACCGGTTGCGCAGCTCGATCGCCATCAGCGAGTCCGTCCCGAGATCCAGGAAGCGGCTGGTCGCCGCGGGCGGCTGCGCCAACCGCAGGAAGTTCTGCACCTCGCGTTGCAGGAACTCGGTGACGAATGCCGCGCGTTGCGGCACCGGAATGTCCTGCAACTGGCGCAGTAACTCGCTGTCGCCGGTGGTCTCGCCTTCGGGACGGGGCAGCACGAGGTCCAGGATCGGTGGCCGCGTTGCACCCAGCAGCTTCGCGGCCCGCTGCCAGTTCGCCTTGACGACGGTCGCCTGGCCGGTGCCGTTCGCCACCACCTCGCTGAGCGCGTTGAGCGCGGCCGACGGTGGCAGCGGCACAAGGCCTTGCGCGTTGAGGTTGGCCCGCGCGGCTTCCGATGACGCCATGCCGCCCTCGGCCCACGGCCCGAAGTTGACGGCGGTGGCGGGCAAGCCCTCGGCGCGGCGCCGCGCGACCAGGCCGTCCAGGAGCGCGTTGGCCGTCGCGTAGTTGGCCTGCCCGGGCGATCCGAACACGCTGGACACCGACGAGGAGACGATGAAGAAGTCCAGTTCGTCGCCTCGCGTCCACCGATCCAAGTGGTAGGCGCCGAAAGCCTTGGGCTGCAGCGTTGTCCGGAAACGGTCGACGTTCTGCTCGTTGAGCAGGGCATCGTCGAGGACCCCCGCCAGGTGCGCGACGCCGGCCAGCGGGGGCAACTCCGCGCGGATTCGGTTGAGTAACCGTGCCACCTCGGCCTCGTCGCCGACGTCGGCGGCGAAGACGTGGATGCGGCATTTGTAGCGTTCGGTGATCTCGTCGATGGCGCGCTGCGCGTCCGCGCCGGGTTCGCGACGGCTGGTCAGCACGATGTCGCCGGCCCCGAGCTGCGCCAGGTACGCCGCGGTGTGCAGACCGATCGCCCCGAGGCCGCCGGTGATCAGGTAGCTCCGATCGGGCCTGGGCTGCAACGGGTTCGGGATCTGCAGCACGATCTTGCCGATGTGGCGGGCCTGCTGCATGCGCCGGAACGCTGCCCTCGCCTCGGTGATCGGGTAGATCTCGGCCGGAAGCGGTGTCCACTCGCGGGTGGCCATCCCGTCCGAGACTTCGATCAACAATCGCTTGACGTGGTCAGGATTCTGCAAGGCGGTGAGATCCAATGCGATGATCTCGTAGGCGATATCGGGTCGGGCGGCCGCCATCTGCTCGGGTGTCCAGATGTCGCGCTTGGCGATCTCGGCGAAGCGACCGTTCTGGGCGGTGGCCCGTACGGTGGCTTCCACGAAGCCCTCATTGGTCAGGCTGTTGAGTACGACGTCAACGCCCGCACCATCGGTGTCGGCCAGGATCTGATCAGCGAAATCCGTTGTACGCGAATCGTAGACGTACTTCACGCCCATCTTGCGCAGCGTCTCGCGCTTGTACTTGCTGGCGGTTGCGAACACGATCGCGCCGTGCTGCTGCGCCATCTGGACCGCGTAGAGTCCGACGCCGCCGCTGGCGGCGTGGATGAGCACGCGCTCGCCGGCCTTCAACTGCGCCCAGTCGAACGCGAGCCGAACCGTCAGCGCCGCGGCGGGAATCGTCGCCGCCGCAACGGCGCCCAGTCCGTCCGGCACCGGCGCGACCAGCTGCGCGGGCACGTTGAAGCGGCTCGCGAACGCGCCTTGCATGAAGCCGTAGACGTGTTGGCCCACCTCGAGACCGGTCACACCGTCGCCCACGTGTGTGACCACGCCGGCGAAGTCGCCACCGATCGGCCCCGGGTCGCCGGGGTACAGGCCGAGAACGTTGAGCACGTCGCGGAAATTCAGCCCAGCGGCCTGCACACGGACCTGCACGTAGCCCTCCGCCGGTGGGGACAGCTCGGTTTCGGATAGCCGCAGATTGTCGATCGCACCGCGTTCGGTGGGCGCGAGGACGTACTCCGAGGACCGCGGCACCGTGAGGTGGCCGCTTCGCGCCCAGGGCACCAGCCGGGACGCCAGTAACTTCCCTTGACGCAGAGCGAGTTCCGGTTCGCCTACCGGTGCCGCCAACAGACCGGTTACCGCGCGCACCGCTTCCGGCGTGCCGTCACAGTCGACGAGCGTGCAACGTAGCGCCGGCTCCTCGTTGATCGTGGTGCGCCCGAGCCCCCACAGTGCCGCCTGCGCCGGGTCGACGGGCTCACCGGATTCAGTGGCCACCGCTCGTTCGGTGACGATCCACAGACCGTTCGGCAATTTCGCCTCACCGCGTGCAACGGTGTGCACCGCATCGAGGAGGTCGGCGATGTCGGCTTCGATCCGGGCTGCCGCTTCGGTGTTCGACTCTCCCGGCCGCGGCGGGGTTGCCCGCCATACCGCACCGGAGAAGGGAATTCCGCGTCCGTGCGCGTCGGCCAACTGTCGGCCCAGCGGTTGCGCGTCGGTCCGCCGGTCGTAGGCGATGCAGCCGGGCAGCGCAGCGGCCAGCTCGTCGAATCCCGCGACCAGCCAGGTGCCTTCGGGTCCGGCCGCGTCGGTGTCGGGCAGCGGTACCTCGTGCCAGCCCAGGGTGTACAGCAGCCGGGTGGCATCGCCGCCGAGGCCCCGCAGCAGCGCCTCACGAGGTGCGCGTTTGACGGTGAACTCCCTGATGCCGCCGAGCGGACGCCCGTCCCGGCTGACGAAGTCGAGGTCGAAAACATATGTTTCGCTGGTGATTTCACCTGTGCGCCACCGAGCGCGGCAGTAGAACCGGCGCGGCATCTTCTCACGAAGAGTCACCTGCCCGTACCGCAGCGGCAGGAACAGGTCGTTGACGCCCTGTTCGATCGCCAGCTCCGATGGGAACGCGGGGAAGGTGACGCCGGTGCACAGATCCATCAGCACCGGATGCATCGGCTCGTCGCCGAGTTGATCGGTCAACTCTTCGCCGACGAACAGGTCGCCGATGGCCTCACCCTCGGTGAACCACAGCGATTTCAGGGAACCGGACCACGTCGGTCCCCACGCCAGCTCCATGTCGGCGAAGGTCTCGAACAGATCCTGCGGGCGCATGCGGTTGCACCGCTCGATCGCCTCGTCGATCGGATCCTCCGACGCCGGATGGTCACCGACACCGCTCACGACCGTGCCGTCGGCGTTCAACGACCATTCGCCGCCGCGTTCCCCGAACGGGCGGCTGTGCACCTGGAAGCGCCATTCGTCACCATCGCCCTCCGGCCGCAAGGTCAGCTGGACCTCGCGAGAAGCCTTCTCGGGCAGGATGATCGGTTCGTAAAAGATGACGTCGCGCACCTGCGCCGGTGCGCCGACCGCCGCGAGCGCCATCGCCGCATACGTCGCCCCGGGGACGACGACGGTCCCGTAGATGACATGGTCGGCCAACCACGGCTGTGACCTCACTGACAGCCTGCTGGTGAAGACGGTGTCGCCCGAGGCGAGTTCCTTCGCGCTGCCGAGAAGCCCGGACGCAGCGGCGCTGCCCGCCCCTTCGGCAGGGATGCCGGAGGTCCTTGGCCAAAACCGACGCCGCTGGAATGGATAGGTCGGCAGTTCCAGCCGGCGACGCGGCTTGGGGTGCAACGCCGCGAAGTCCGGTCGTAGACCACCGACATACGCTGCGGCCAGTGCGTCGGCGATCTGACGCCGATCGGCGACGCCCTTGCGAAGCGAGACGATCGGGCGCGGCGCAGCGACGTGCTCCGGCCACACCTGCACCGCGGCGCCGGTGAGTACCGGCTGCGGACCGATCTCGATCAGCACCGAGCATCCCAGCGCCGCTACCGTGCGCACGCTCTCGGCGAACTGCACCGGTTGGCGTGAGTGGCGCCGCCAGTACTGTGCGTTCAAATCGGCGTGGCCGGTCAGCACGGTACCGGTGCGGTTGCACACCAGGGGAACCGCCGGCGCGGCGAAATCGAATTGCGCTGCGTACGACTCGAACTCGTCGAGTATGGGGTCCAAGAGTTCGGAGTGGAAGGCATGGCTCGTTTCCAGGGCGGTGCAGCGGATACCTTCGCCGGTGAATCGATCGACGATGCGTTCGACGTCTTCGCCGGGGCCTGACACCACCGTGTTGGGGCCGTTGTACGCGGCGACCGACACCCGCGGAAACTCGCCGACGACGTCCTCCACCTGTTTGGCATCGGCGAACACAGCCGCCATCCGCCCGCCCTCGGGCAGGCTGCCGAACAACCTCCCGCGCTCGGCGATGAGCCGGGCGCCGTCCTCGATGCCGAACACCCCCGCCACACACGCGGCCGCGTACTGGCCGACGCTGTGCCCCAGTACGACGTCGGGCTCGATGCCCCACGACTGCCAGAGGCGCGCCAGACCCATTTCGACGGCGAAGAGCGCCGGCTGCGCGTACGACGTGTGCCGTAGCGCGGATCCGGTCTCCTTGTCGGTGGCGAACAGCACCTCGAGCAGCGGCTTTGGCAACATCCCGTCGACCGCCTCCGCGCAGCGTTTGACGGTATCGGCGAAAACCGGCTCGCTGTCGAACAATTCGCGCGCCATCCCGGGGTACTGGCTGCCCTGCCCGGTGAACAGCCACGCGGTGGTCGGCACATCGGCGCACTCACCGCGGACCACACCGGGGCGGATGCGGTTCTCGGCCAGGTCGGTCAGCAGTTCACCGGCGCCCTGCACCGAGTCGATCACCAGCGCGCCCCGATACTCGAAATGCGACCGGCCGGCACCGGCCGTGAAGCACACGTCGGCTATGTCGACCTTGGGGTTCGCGCTCAGCCAGTCGCCGTATCGCTGCGCCGACGCCATCAGGGCCTCGGGCGATCGCGCCGACAATGGCAACACGTGAAGCGGGGCGCGGAGTTCGGCCGGTTCGGTGGTGTCGCCGTCGGACGAGTATTCGTCCGCGGTGGCCGACTGCGGCGGTTCTTCGACGATCACGTGCGCGTTCGTCCCGGTGAAGCCGAAGGAGCTCACGCCCGCCCGGCGCGGCCTGCCGTTGGTCTGCCACGGCCTGGTCTCGTCGACGACACGCACCGGCAGGGTGTCCCACGGAATGTGTGGGGAGGGGTCCTGGAAGTGCAGACTCCGGGGAATCGCCTCGTTCTGCAGGGACAGCACGACCTTGATCAGACCTGCGGCGCCCGATGCCGACTCGGTGTGCCCGATGTTCGTCTTCACCGAGCCCATCAGGAGTGGGTGGTCGGGATCGCGCGAGGCGCCGTAGACGGCCGCGGCCGCCTGCACCTCGATCGGATCTCCGAGCGGCGTGCCGGTTCCGTGCGCCTCGAGGTAGTCGATGTCGGTGCCTGTCAGGCCTGCGCGTGACAGCGCAGTGCGGATAAGCCGTTGCTGAGCACCGCCATTGGGCACGGTCAGGCCGCTTGATGCGCCGTCCTGGTTGACCGCGCTGCTCGGGATGACGGCGCATATCCGGTCACCGTCGCGTTCGGCGTCACTGAGTCTCTTGAGCACCAGGATGCCGCAGCCCTCGCTGCGCACGTAACCGTCGGCGGAGGCGTCGAACGTCTTGCACCGGCCGACCGGGGACAGCATGCGCGCGCGGGAGGCGGCGATCACGGTGACCGGACTCAACAGGACGTTCACTCCACCGGCCAGCGCCATATCGCAGTCGCTCGACCGCAGCGCCTGGACGGCCTGATGGACGGCCACCAACGCCGAACTGCACGCGGTGTCGACCGCCATGGCCGGCCCCTCCAGGCCGAGGGCGAAGGCAACCCGACCTGCGATCGCGTTCAGCGCATTGCCGGTGATGAAGTAGGGCTCGATCTTGTCGACCGATTCCGAGGACAGCAGGTGCGCGTACTCGTTCGCGGCCACCCCGGCGAAGATGCCGGTTCGGCTGCCCCGGAGGTTCGCGGGCGCGTAACCCGCCCTCTCCAGGCCCTCCCACACGGTTTCGAGCATCAGCCGCTGCTGCGGCTCGATCCACACGGCCTCACGCGGTGAGATGCCGAAGAACTCGGGATCGAATTCGTCGATGCCCTCGAGGAATCCGCCGAAACGGGTGTATGTCTTGCCCGCGGCCTCGGGGTCGGGATCGTAGAACTCGTCGATGTCGAACCGGTCGTCGGGAATCTCGCGGATCGCGTCGACACCGCCGGAGAGCAGTTCCCAGAACGCCTCCGGGTTCGGCGCGCCGGGGAAGCGGCAGGAGACCGCGATGATCGCGATCGGCTCATCGGTGCGCGGCGGCGCGGCGGTTTCCGCCGGCCGAGACTCCGGACCGGCCTGGTTGCTCAACTCGAGTACCTCGCCGAGCAGGTAGTCGGCGGCGTCGGACAGCCGGGGATGGTCCATCACCAGCGTCACAGGAATCTCCCGCCCGGTGCCCTGCTCCAGGCGTCGGCGGAGTTCGACGGCCATCAGCGAGTCCATGCCCAGGTCGAAGAACCCCGCGTCCTCGCGGATCTCGGCGGCGTCGACGCGGGTCACCTCCGCGACCGAGTCGCGCAGATAGTTGACCAGCAGACGTTTACGTTGTTGCACAGGAGCTTTGGTGAGGCGCTGGACGAGCTCGGTCGGACCCGACGGCCTCGACGGTGCGGCAGCGGCCGACGCGGTGGGCACCTCGCGCTCCACATCGGCGAGGAACCCGCGGCGGCCCGCCTGTTGATAGAGCGGCAGGAACCGGGCCCAGTCGATCGTGGCCACGACACCCTGTCCCGACGACGCCGACACGACGTCGGCCAGACCGGTGAGCGCTTCGGCCGGTGAAAGCGTCAGCACCCCACGCTGTTCCAGACGCGCACGCGATTCCGCGTCGGCCATACCCGCCGACCACGGCCCGAAGTTGACGGCGACACCCGGGACGCCCTGCTCGCGCAGCCGCCAGGCCAGCCCGTCGAGGAACGCGTTGGCCGCGCCGTAGGCGGTCTGTCCGAATCCACCCCACACCGAAGCGATCGAAGAGGTGGCGACAAAGAAGTCGAGGTTCAGGTCGGCCGCAGCCTCACTGAGATGCCATGCGCCCCACACCTTCCCGGCGAAGACACGGTCCACCTCGGCCTCGTCGAGGCTGCCGAGCGGCGTGGTGCCGACCTCACCGGCGGCGTGGACGATCCCCACCAGCGGAGGCAACTCGGAGTCCACGGTGGCCAACAGGCGGGCCACATCGTGCGCGTCGGCGACGTCGGCGGCGATGACGCGCACATCGGCGTCGTGGTGTGCGGCCAGCGTGTCGATGCGGTGTGCGATCGCCTCGCTGGGTGCGCGGCGGCTGGTCAGCACCAGGTGCTTGGCGCCGTGCGCGGCAAGATGAGCGGCGATCTCCAGCCCGATCGCCCCGAGGCCGCCAGTCACCAGATAGGTGCCGTCAGAGCGCACATGCAGTGATGCGGGCTGTTCCGTCCGTCGAGTCAGTCGAGGTAGGTGGACGTCGGTACCGCGCAACGCGAGCTGATCGTCCCTGACCTCGGAACCGTCGGACGCGGTGATCCGGGCGAGCAGGCCAGACCATTCCTCGGCGGAGCACTCCGCCAGGTCCGCCAGGCCACCCCACACCTGCGGCAGCTCCAGTGACGCGGCTCGTCCGAAACCCCACAGGCAGGTCTGGTCGGGGGCCACGCTGTCGGTCTCGGTGACCCGCTGTGCGCCGCGGGTGGCGATCCAGACCGGCACCCGCCGTTCGGCGGCCGCCGCGGCGCGAAGAACCCGCCTGGTTCCGCCGAGCACCCGGTGCTGCATGCGCAACAACGACCGCATGGACGTCACCGTCGGGGAGTCCAGCGCCGCGGCGTGCAGTATCCGAAGCGTGGGGGCGTCGGCACCCGCAGCGCGAAACGCTTCCGTCAGCGCGGCCTCGTCGGCATCGGTGGCCGGGAGCCCGACGACCCGGAACTCGTCGCCCCGGGTGGCCAGCACGTCGGTCAGCGGCCGGGCGGTGTCGGCGTCATCGGCGACGACGATCCACTCGCACTTCTGGTCAGCCGTGGCAGGCTCTGAAGCGGCCCGCTTCCAACGGATCTCGTAGCGATCGGCCACGGGCCCGGCGGTCCGTTCCGGTACCGGGCTGTCGCTGCGGGGGCGCTGCCCGGCGGGACGCCGATCGTCGCGGAACCAGTACTCGCGGTGTTCGAACGGGTAGGTGGGCAGATCGACCTTCCGCGCACCCGGTCGGTGCAGGGCGTCGAACGCGGGTACATGACCCAGCACGTAGGCGTCGGCGAGTGCCTCGGAGATCTGCCGGTGGTCGGCGAGGTTGGGCCGCAGCGACGCGATCACCTTCGGCGTGGTGGCCGCGTCGGGCCATGCCGCCAGGGCGGCGGCGGTGAGCACCGGTCGCGGCCCGATCTCCAGCAGTACCTTGCAGTTGATCTCGGCGAGCGTGCGCACGCTCTTGGCGAACTCCACCGGTTGACGCGCGTGCCGGCGCCAGTAGGCGCCATCGAGCTTGACACTCCTACCGAGCGCAACCCCCGTGCGGTTGTCGATCAGGATCCGTTGTGGCGCAGCGAAAGTGAACTGCTGAGCGTAGGACTCGAACTCATCGAGGATCGGATCGAGCAGCGACGAGTGAAATGCGTGGCTGGTTTCAAGCCACTCACACCGGACATTGTCGGCCGACAACCGCGCGACGGCCGCTTCCAGATCGGCTCCGGGCCCCGACAGGACGGTGTTGGCGCCGTTGTAGGCCGCGACCGACAGGCTCGGGAAGTCGTCGATCAGGAGCTCGACCCGCTCGGCCGCGGCGAACACCGCGGCCATCCGCCCGCCCGCGGGCAGGCTGCCGAACAGCCGTCCCCGTTCGGCGATCAGGCGTGCGCCATCCTCGAGGCCGAACACACCCGCGACGCAGACCGCCGCGTACTGGCCGACGCTGTGGCCCAACACGACGTCGGGCTCGAAACCCCACGACTGCCAGAGCCGGGCGAGGCCCATCTCCACCGCGAACAAGGCGGGCTGTGCGTACGACGTCTGCCGCAGCGTCTCCCCGGCCTGCGGGCTGTCAACATCGAAAACAACGTCGAGCAAAGGTTTTTCGAGGACATCGGCCACCGCGGCGGCGCACCGTCGCATCGTGTCGGCGAACACCGGTTCGGTGTCGAACAATTCGCGCGCCATGCCGGGGTACTGGCTGCCCTGGCCGGTGAACAGCCACGCCGTCTTCGGCGGTTCGTAGCACTCTCCGCGAACCAGACCCGGGGCCGGGCGGTCCTCGGCGAGCGCACCGAGAAGTTCGGTGGCCGAGTGGGCCGAGCCCACCACCAGCGCGGCGCGGTGTTCCAGGTGGGCACGGCCGACCCCCGCCGAGAAGCACACGTCGCTCAGCGCAGCATCGGGGTGTTCGGTCATCCACGCGCGGTAGCGCTCGGCGGTCTTGCGCAGCGCGGCGGGTGTGCGCGCTGACAGCGGCAGGACGCTGAACCGCGGCGCCGCGTCCTCCGGCTCCGGCGAAACAGCGGCCAACCCGGGCGCCTCTTCGAGGATGACGTGAGCGTTGGTGCCCGCGAATCCGAACGAGCTCACGCCGGCGATCCGCGGCCGGTCGCCACGCTTCCACGGGACGGTCTCGGTGACGACCTCGACCGGTAGCCGGTCCCAGGGAATGTGCGGCGAGGGGTTTTCGAAGTTGAGGTGCTTGGGCAGCGATTCGTTTTCGAGCGCCAGCACGACCTTGAGGACGCCCGCGATTCCCGCGGCTGCCTCCAAATGGCCGATGTTGGTCTTCGCCGAGCCGATCAGCAGGGGGCGGCCGGGCTCACGTCCGGCACCGAACGCCGCACCAGCCGCCTGTGCCTCGATCGGGTCGCCGAGCGAGGTGCCCGTGCCGTGCGCCTCCAGGTATCCGACATCGCCGGGTCGCACGCCTGCGCGGGCAAGTGCGTCGTTGATGACCCGTTGCTGCGCAACGCCGTTGGGCACCGTCAGCCCGCCCGATGCGCCGTCCTGATTGACCGCGCTGCCGCGGATCACGGCCCGGATCCGGTCGCCGTCGCGGATTGCGTCCTCGAGGCGTTTGATGACGATGACGCCGCAACCCTCACCCCGCACATAGCCGTCGGCTGCCGCGTCGAAGGTCTTGCACCGGCCGTCGGGGGCGAGCATGCGGGCGTTGGAGAACGTGATCATCGTCGCGGGCGTCAACAGCACGTTCACCCCGCCCGCCAGCGCGAGGTCGCATTCGCCCAGGCGCAGCGCCTGGCACGCCTGATGGATGGCCACGAGCGACGAGCTGCACGCGGTGTCCACGGCGACCGCCGGCCCCTGCAGGCCCAACCGGTAGCTGATACGGCCCGCCGCTGCGGCGTTGGACGTCCCGATCGCCATGTAGGCCTCGATCTCGGAGTACGTCAGCTCGTCGGAGGCCATGCCGAGGTAGTCGTGGGTCGACAACCCCATGAACACACCGGAGTTGGTTTCGGCCAGTGCCGTCGGCGCGATACCCGAGTGCTCGACCGCCCGCCACGCCGTCTCGAGCAGGAGCCGATGCTGCGGGTCCATCATCCTGGCCTCGCGCGTCGACATCCCGAAGAACGGGGCGTCAAAGCCGGTCGCATCGTCGATGAAGCCTGCTCGGCGGGTCACCACCTTGCCCGGCGCCCCGGGTTCGGGGTCGAAGAAGTCCTCGGCGTCCCAGCGCTCGGCCGGCACCTCGGAGATCGCGTCGCGGCCTTCGCGCAGCAGGTCCCAGAACTCGTCGGCGTCGCGCGCGCCGGGGAATCGCGCCGCGTATCCGACGATGGCGAAGCGGGTGGTCGGGTCGT
This sequence comes from Mycobacterium sp. IS-1590, assembly GCF_001500025.1. Classification (GTDB taxonomy): domain Bacteria; phylum Actinomycetota; class Actinomycetes; order Mycobacteriales; family Mycobacteriaceae; genus Mycobacterium. The sequence continues at coordinate 138,751 of NZ_LQIW01000045.1, forward strand.
GATCCGCGACTAGTGCCATGCCGTTGCCCCCTTCTGCATCGGTGGCTGATCGGTGGCTGGGCGTCCCGACGCGCAGTGACGCTCCCGTAAATAAACTCCCTCGGCCCCCACTATTCCACTACTCCGGTTGGGATGCGATGGCTCCCCCGCCCGTTTCTCAGTCGCGCCACGGCCGATCGCGAGGCGAGAGTATGTTGATCCGGCAGCGGTTCCTGGCGGGGCAGGAGCTACGCAAAGTAGGCGAACCGGTAGAGGACTGAGGATTTTGCGCATCGGCAAGATTACGGTTGGGGCGCTTGATGAATGGTCCCTCGAGCCGGGCTCCGTCACATCCTGGCATCCGACGGCCGCGGCCGCCGATTCGGCGCGACTGGCCCCGGTCAGTTCGGTTCCGGTCAGCTACATGCAACGACAGCACCTCCGGAACTACTGCGAGCGAACCGCGGCGGGACTCAACTTCTCGCGGCAGATCATCGCGAGCTGCGAGGTCTCCGGCGAATGCGATATCGCCGCGATGGATCAGGCCGTCAATTCCTACCTGCGTCGGCATGACACATTTCGCAGCTGGTTCGAATACACCGACGATGGCGAATTCATCCGCCATGCGCTCGAAGATCCGTCCGTCATCGAATTCGTGCCGATCGACCACGGCACGATGTCGGCCGACGAAATCCACGCTCACGTCGTCGGCATACCAAGCCCGTTGGAATGGGGTTGCTTCACTTTCGGAATCATCCAGCACGATGGCCATTTCACGTTCTTCGCAGCGATGGACCACATTCACGGTGACGCAACGCTGATCGGCACGACGATGTTGGAAGCCAACGGAATGTATTCGGCGTTGAGCGGGGGCGGTCAGCCTCTCGCACTGCCCGAGCCGGGCAGCTTCGACGAATTCTGTATCCGCGAGCGAGAGCGCACGTCGGGATTGACCCTGGATTCGCCCGAAGTCGCGGCGTGGGTTGAATTCGCCGAGAACAACGACGACGGCTTTCCCGAATTTCCTCTGCCCCTGGGTAACCCGCGCGAGGCGACCAGCAGCGACATGACATCGGAACTGCTGATGAACCCCGCGCAGACCGAGCGCTTCGAGGCCGCGTGCGCGGCGGCCGGGGCGCGTTTCGTCGGCGGACTGTTCGCCTGCCTTGCCCAGGTCGAGCACGAACTGACCGGTGCACTCACCTATTACGGCCTCACCCCGCGCGATTCCCGTGCGGCCACCGACAATTTCATGACCCAGGGCTGGTTCACCGGGCTCATTCCGATCACCGTGCCGATCGGCGCGGCCTCATTCGGCGAAGCCGCGTGGTCGGCACAGGCCTCGTTCGACTCGAATTTGAACATGGCCAAGGTGCCGTATTACCGCGTCCTGGAATTAGCGCCGTCGTTAAATTGGCCGCAGCCGAATTTCCCCGTGTCCAATTTCTTCCATGCGGGCGCCGCACCGTTGAATGCGGTCCTGGCGGCCGCCGATATGGGGCTCGCAGACAATATCGGGATCTACCCCGACGGCCGATTCTCCTATCAGCTGACCGTCTACATATTCCGCTACGGCGAAGGCACCGCCATGGCGATCATGCATCCCGACAATGCGGTCGCCAGCAAATCCGTTGCGCGCTACATGAATACGATGAGGTCGGTGTGCGGACGCGTCGCCGACACGGGGCAGTGGGGGCGCGTCGCATAGGGTGGGCCCGGTCGAATTGAGGACGATATGCGTCGGCTAGCCGATCTCGTGGTGCGGTGGCCGTGGGTGGTCATCGGCGTGTGGCTCGCGATGGTCGTCGCGCTGCCGCTGACGGTGCCCTCCCTGGGTGAGATGGCCCAGAAGCACCCGCTGTCGATACTGCCCGCCGACGCACCGTCGAGCGTCACCGCCGCCAGGATGGCCGAGGCGTTCGGTGAGTCCGGCAGCGACGACCTGCTGCTGGTGGCGCTGGTCAACGAGAGCGGCCTGACGCCCGCCGACGAGGCCACCTATCGCAAGCTCGTCGACGCGTTGCGCGACAACGTCACCGACGTCGAGTCGGTGCAGGATTTCATAGCCACACCCCAGCTGCGACCGTTCCTGACCAGTCAAGACAAGACGACCTGGGTGTTGCCGGTCAGCCTAAAGGGGGAGCTGGGCACACCGCGGGCGTTCGACTCCTTCAATCGCGTATCGGACCTGATCGAACAGAACGTCGCGGGCGGTTCCGTCGCGGCGTATCTGACCGGGCCGGCGGCCACCGTCGCCGATCTCACCGTCGCCGGCGAGAACGACCGCCTGCCCATCGAGATCGCGATCGCGGTCATGGTTCTGGGCGTCCTGCTGCTGGTCTACCGAAACGTCGTCACGATGTTGCTGCCGCTGGCGACCATCGGATCGTCGCTGTTGATCGCGCAGGCCGTCGTCGCCGGGTTCTCCGAACTGACGGGCGCGGGCGTCTCCAACCAGTCCATCGTGTTCCTGAGCGCGATCATGGCCGGCGCCGGAACGGACTACGCGGTGTTCCTGATCAGCCGGTACCACGACTACGTGCGGTCCGGCGAGGGCTTCGACCATGCGGTCAAGGCGGCGATGATCTCGATCGGCAAGGTCATCACCGCGTCCGCGGCCACGGTCGGCGTGACGTTCCTGCTGTTGAGCTTCGCGCAGATGGGGGTTTTCCGGACCGTCGGGGTGTCGTCGGCGATCGGGATCGGCATCGCCTATCTGGCGGGGGTGACCCTGCTTCCGGCGATCCTGGTGCTGGCCGGACCGCGCGGATGGGTGAAGCCGCGGCGTGAGCTGACCGCGCGCTTCTGGCGACGCTCCGGTGCCCGCATAGTGCGCCGGCCCGTGCCGCATCTGGTCGCCAGCCTGCTCGTGCTGGCCCTGCTGGCCGGCATCGCCGTGTTCGCCGACTACAACTACGACGACCGCAAGGTGCTGCCGGCATCGGCGCCGAGTTCGGTCGGGTACGCGGCACTGGAAAGCCACTTCCCGATCAACCAGTCCATCCCCGAGTACATCTTGATCCAGTCGCCGCACGACCTGCGGACGCCGCGGGCGCTCGCCGACCTCGAACAGATGGCGTCGCGCGTCGCGCAGCTGGAGGATGTCGGCATGGTCAGCGGTATCACCCGCCCGGTCGGCGAGGTGCCGATGGAGTTCCGCGCGACCTTCCAGGCGGGCATCGTCGGGGACCGGCTGGCGGATGGATCCGCGCAGATCGGCCAACGCAGCGGGGAGCTGAACGAACTCAGGGACGGGGCCGACACGCTGGCCGACAGCCTGGCCGACGTGCGCGGGCAGATCAACGCGATCGCGCCCAGCATCCAGGATCTCGTCGACACGTTCTCCTCGGTGCGCACCGAGTACGGCGGTGACAAGTTGGTGCGTGACGTCGAGACCGCGGCCAAACTCGTCGCGAGCATCAACGCGCTCGGCAACTCGATGGGCGTGAACTTCCGCGCGGTCCGGGACCTGTTCGCATGGATCGGCCCGGTGCTGACCGCGCTGCAGGGCAACGCGGTGTGCGACGCCAACCCGTCCTGCGTCGACACCCGCAATCAATTTCAGCGGTTGACCGCCGCGCGCGAGGACGGGACCCTCGACGAGATGAACGGTCTGGCGCAGGAACTCCAGGGCGTCGAGGACCGCCAGACCCTCAACGAAGCGGTGACCAAACTCAACGCCGCGATGGCGAGCGTAGCCAGGGCGGTCAACACGATGGGGCTGGATCAGCCGGGCGGTCCGCAGCGCGGCCTGACCGACCTGCAGCGCGGCGCGAATCGCCTCGCCACGGGAAGCCGGGAAGTGGCGGGTGGGGTGGACGAACTCGTCAAACAGGTCAAGGTGATCGCCGCCGGGCTGAACGAGGCCTCGACCTTCCTGCTGACGATGCGCAGCAACGCCTCGGATCCCTCGCAGGCCGGTTTCAACATCCCGCCCGAAGTGCTGAACCTGCCCGACTTCAAAAAGGCTGCCGCGGCCTACATTTCGCCTGACGGCCGGTCGGTGCGGTACCTGGTCCAGACCAAGCTCAACCCGTTCAGCGCCGAGGCGATGGACCAGGTGGACGAGATACAGGACATCGCTCGCGGCGCGCAACCGAACACCGCGCTGGCCGACGCGACGATCTCCATGGGCGGCTTCCCGGCAGCGCTGCGCGACACCCGCGACTACTACCAGCAGGACATCCGGTTCATCATCGTCGCGACCCTGATCGTCGTGCTGCTGACGTTGATGGTGCTGCTGCGCGCGATCATCGCGCCGCTGTACCTGGTGGGGTCCGTGGTGGTGTCCTACTTCGCGGCGCTCGGTATCGGGGTGCTCACGTTCCAGCTGCTTCTCGGGCAGGAATTGCATTGGAGCGTGCCACCTTTGGCGTTCGTGGTACTGATCGCGGTGGGCGCCGACTACAACATGCTGTTCGTGTCCCGATTGCGCGACGAGTCGCCGCACAGCGTCCGCTACGGGGTGATCCGGACATTGGGGTCGACGGGCGGTGTCATCACGGCCGCAGGGCTGATCTTCGCGGCGTCGATGGCCGGCCTGCTGTTCTCCAGCATCGGTATCGTCGTTCAGGGCGGCTTCGTGATCGGGATCGGAATCCTGTTGGACACGTTCGTGGTTCGCACCATCACCGTGCCCGCGGTCGCCGCGCTGGTCGGGCGCGCGAACTGGTGGCCGTCGCGAGCCGCGGGCGCGCGATGGCGCACCCCGGCAGTGTCGTCCAGTCGAGCGGGGGCGGATACCTTGTGACCGCGTCGAATTCCTCGGTCCTGTCGATGCTGCACGGTCGCGCAGGCATGCGCCCCGACGACGTCGCCTTCGGCTTCACCGACTACACGCGCGACCCGGCAGGTGTTCGCGAAACACTCACCTGGTCGCGACTGGCGCGGCGCACCGTCAACGTCGCCCGTGAGCTTCGGCGGTACGGCTCGACCGGCGACAGGGCTGTGATCCTCGCCCCGCAGGGGTTGGAGTACATCCTGGCGTTCCTGGGGTCGATGCAGGCGGCGCTCATCGCGGTGCCGCTGCCGTTGCCACACCCCGGTTCGGGGCATGACCGGGTGAGTTCGGTGCTCGCCGACACCCAGCCCACCGTCGTGCTCACGACGTCGGCCGCCGCCGGCGACGTCGGCGACTTCATCGATCGGTCACGTCTGGACGTGGTGCCCAAGCTCGTCGAGATCGACACACTCGAGCTGGACGCCGAGCCCGACACCGCCGCCGGTCCGCTCGAGCTTCCCGATATCGCATACTTGCAATACAGTTCGGGCTCAACGAGATCGCCGACGGGAGTCAAGATCTCCCACCGCAACCTCACGTTGAACTTCGAGCAGTTGATGCGGGAGTTCTTCGCTTACTCACCGCTGCCGCCCGACGCCACGCTGGTTTCGTGGCTGCCCTTCTACCACGACATGGGGCTGGTGCTGGGGGTCTGCGCACCCATCCTGTGCGGGCGACGCGCCGAGTTGATGAGTCCCCTCGCGTTCCTGGAGCAGCCGGCCCGCTGGGTGCGAGCGCTGGCCGAGAACCCACACGCGTGGTCGTCGGCGCCGAACTTCGCGTTCGATCTGGCCGCCCGCAGGACAACCGACGACGACCTGGCCGGGCTCGACCTCGGCGGCGTGGTCGGCATCATCAGCGGTGCTGAACGGGTGGAGCCGGCGACATTGCACCGATTCGTCGATCGCTTCGCGCACTTCGACTTTCGTGATCACATGATGCGCCCCGCCTACGGGCTGGCCGAGGCGACGGTCTTCGTCGCGACGGGAACGTGGGACGAAGGCTCGCCCGCGGGCCATTTCGACGCCGAGGAACTCGGTGTCGGCCGGGTCCTGCCCTGTGCGCCGGGCAGCGGCACGGCTCTGGTCAGATACCGCGTGCCGCAGTCGCCGTCGCTGCGAATCGTCGACAGCGAGACCTGCCGCGAGTGCCCGCAGGACGCGGTCGGGGAGATCTGGGTGCACGGCGAGAACGTCTCCGACGGGTATTGGGGTGGGCGACTCGACGGGCAGAGTGGTTTCGGGGCAGCACTCGTCGACCCGTCACCGGGCACGCCGGAGGGGCCGTGGTTGCGGACCGGTGACCTCGGATTCATCCACGGCGGTGAGCTTTTCGTCGTCGGCCGCATCAAGGACCTGCTGATCATCCGGGGTCGCAACCATTACCCGGAGGACATCGAGGCGACGGTGCAGGACCTCACCGGCGGGCGGGTCGCGGCGATCGGGGTCGGGGGCGCCGGCACCGAACGTCTGGTCACGATCCTCGAGCTCAAGAAGCCCGACGACCTCGACGACGAGGCGATCCGTCGACTGGCCGCGCTCAAAAGCGAAGTGAAGGCGGCGATTTCGAACGCGCACGGCCTGAGCGTCGAGGACATCGTGCTGGTGGCTGCCGGTGCGATCCCCACGACCACCAGCGGCAAGATCCGGCGGGCCGCCTGCGTCGAGCTTTATCGACAGAATCAATTCGCGCGATTGGACTCCAAATGAAGAGGCTTCTCGCTCTCGGCGCTGCGTTGAGCGCCTTCGGCGCCACGGGTTGTCTCGGGCTCGGGATCGCGGTGGCCGACGAGCCGCCACCGCCGCCGAAACCCGCCCCGCCGGCCGACGGCCCGCGGCTGGGGACACCCGGCCGAGCGTATGCGCTGGGCGGCGCCCACGTGCTGGGCATCCCCTACGACGAATACATCATGCGCACCGGCGCGGACTGGTTCCCCGGACTGGACCGGCAGATCGTCGACTACCCCGCCGGGCAGGTGCAGGGCCACACCCTGGAGCGGTTGTTCCCGGGCATCGGCGGGTTCGGGGACCGCTATGTGCCGGGTCTCGGTCTCGACGGCCCCAGCGTCGGCGAGTCCGTCGACGTCGGCACTCCCAACGTCATCAACGCGATCCGGGAGGGCGGCCAGGGCACCGTGATCGGTCTGTCCGAGGGCGCGATGGTGCTCAACGACGTGCAGGCCAAACTGGCCTACGATCCCGCCGCACCGCCGCCGGACCAGCTGAGTTTCGCGATGTACGGCGACCCGGTGGCGCGGCATGCGTTCGGCGAGAGCTTCCTGACCCAGATGTTCCCGGTGGGCGCCGTGGTGCCGTCGCTGGATTACCGGATCCCGCCGCCGGTCGAAAGCCAGTACGACACGTACCAGTTCGTGTCGGCCTACGACAGCATCGCCGACTGGCCGGACCGTCCGGACAACTGGATCTCGGTGGCCAACGCGATCGTCGGGTTGGCCACCGGTCACACCGCGGTAGCGTTCACCGAGCCCAGCATGGTGCCACCGCAGAACATCCGCACGACCGTGAACTCGCGCGGGGCGAAGACCACGACGTTCATGATCCCCGAAGAACATCTGCCGCTGGTGTTGCCGTTCAAGTACCTCGGCGTGGAAAAGGAGACGCTGAACAAGCTCGACGCAGTGCTCAAGCCCTACGTCGACGCCGGCTATTCGCGTCACGACAATCCGCTGACCGCGCCCATCACGGTGGATCCGGTCAACGGCTACGACCCCGCGGAGGTCACCGCGCCCGCCACCCAGGCCGCCTTCGGCGGTGGCGCAGACCCGATCTCGCAGCTGCTCTCCGGGCTGCAGTACGTGCTGAACAACCAGCCCGAGCCGTGAGTCGGGCGCTCCTCAGAGCCCGGCGAACCCGACCGCGAGGAGCGCGCAGCCGATGAGGGCGAGCAGGGCGCCGATGCCGCGGCGGCCTTGCGCGCGCAGCCAGTCGTAGAGCGTCGACATCGCTGCGCGGGTGCGGTCGGGGGCCACCAGGTAACACAGCAGCGGAATCTCGACGAGCGCGAAAGCCACCACGTTGAACAGCACCAGCGCGCTCAGCTGGGTGGCGGTCGCGGCGCCGGAGGCGACGATCAGCGCGAGCGCGGCGAGGTAGTCGACGGACGGCAGCGCGATGCCCAGGCCCGCGACGCCCGCCGTCCACAACGACCGGCCTTCGAGCACCCGCCGAGCGCGACCGGCGAGTGGTCCGACCCGGGCTTCGGCCACGCTCGCCGCTTCCCGGCCGCGTGCCCACACGCCCGTGACGACCAGCACCGCGTTGAGCAGCAGAACGGCGCCGACCACGATCTGCACCATCGGCAAGGTGAATCGGGCCGATCCCAGCGCGGGACGCAGCAGGAACAGCACGACGATGCCGACGAGGGTTCCCATCACGAAGCCACCGGCGAGAAAGGCCGTCAACTGACGGGTCGGTTGCGGGCGGTTGAGCATCAGGACCGTCATCCCGACGCGAAACGGCTCCAGGCTGACGGCAACGGCCATCACCAGGAGCGGCATCCACATGGATCTCGTCGGTCCTCGGCCTACCGGTCAACCGCGGGTGGCTCGAGCATGGGCGTCAGGTTACCGGTTGTGCTCACCACGATCCCGACCTCCACCGGAGCCGCAGCCACGGTCGATGGCGGCCCGCTGGGTGGTCCGGACGTGGTTACCGATTGTGTGCGCGTGCGAAAATGGACCAGATATGAGCGCAACTGATCTCAGCCCGGCGACACTGCGCGAAGCGTTCGGGCACTTCCCGTCCGGTGTCATCGCGATCGCCGCGGAGGTGGACGGCACCCGTATCGGGCTGGCGGCCAGCACCTTCGTCCCGGTCTCGCTCGACCCGCCGCTGGTGTCGTTCTGCGTCCAAAACACCTCGGAGACCTGGCCCAGGCTCGAGAATCTCCCGTCACTGGGGATCAGCGTGCTCGGCGAGGCCCACGATGAAGCCGCGCGAACGCTGGCCGCCAAGACCGGTGATCGGTTCGCCGGTCTGCACACCGTGTCGCGTCAGTCGGGCGCGGTCTTCATCGACGGCACCGCGGTTTGGCTGGAGAGCGCGATCGAGCAACTGGTCCCCGCGGGCGATCACACGATCGTGATCCTGCGGGTCTGCGATATTACGGTGCACGACAACGTCGCACCGATCGTGTTTCACCGCAGCACGTTCCGCCGCCTCAACAGCGGGTGATCCCGGTGCGCAACCGGTCATCCAGCGAGCGGAAGCACACCGGACTGGCCGAGGTCAGGGCCGCGCGCTGAGCTCCTCGCGATACCCGGCAACCCGCCGCTCCAGCTCGTCGGCGTCGGCGGCTCGGCCTTCTTTGCGGGCGAGGACCGCGCGGGTACTGAGCTCGCGGATCGCGGTGCGAATGTCGTTGATGCTATGCGGGTGTCGAAGTGCCACGATGCAACCTTTCGTCGTTGATTGGCCGCTACCCGCAGGGTACCTACGTATCCGTGGATGTGTATGCCTCGGCGGAAAGCCTTAACGGGTTGATCGCACGCACCTGGTGCATGCGATCAACCCGCTAGTGAGGTTCCGGCTCCTACCGTCGCCGGCACAAGCTGTCTTTTCCGGCTCCTAGCGTCGCCGGCACAAGCTGTCTTATCCGGCTCCTACCGTCGCCGGCACAAGCTGTCTTATCCGGCTCCTACCGTCGCCGGAAGAGCTTGTCGCCGAGCCACACCACCGGGTCGTACTTGCGGTCGGCCGCCCGCTCCTTCATCGGGATCAACGCATTGTCGGTGATCTTGATGTGTTCGGGGCAGACCTCGGTGCAGCACTTGGTGATGTTGCAGTAGCCGAGACCGTGCACTTCCTGCGCGTCTTCGGCACGCCGGGAGTGCACGTCGAGGGGATGCATGTCCAGCTCGGCCTGGCGCATCAGGAACCGCGGACCGGCGAAGGCCTCTTTGTTCTCCTCGTGATCGCGGATCACGTGGCAGACGTTCTGACACAGGAAGCACTCGATGCACTTGCGGAACTCCTGCGACCGGTTGACGTCCTCCTGCGCCATTCGGTACTCGCCGGGCTGCAGGTCCTTCGGCGGCGTGAACGCCGGGATCTCCCTTGCCTTCTGATAGTTGAACGACACGTCGGTGACCAGATCGCGGATCACCGGGAAGGTCCTGAGCGGAGTCACGGTGATGACCTCGTTCTCGGCGAAGGTCGACATCCGCGTCATGCACAGCAGACGGGGCCTGCCGTTGATTTCCGCCGAGCAGGAACCGCACTTGCCCGCTTTGCAGTTCCAGCGCACGGCCAGATCGCCGGTCTGGGTCTGCTGCAGCCGGTGGATGATGTCGAGCACCACCTCACCCTCGTTGACCTCGACCTCGTAGTCCTGCAGCGCGCCGTCGTTGTCGTCGCCACGCCACACTCGCATCTTTGCCTGGTAGCTCATGCGTCTCTCCTAGACGAGTGGTTGGCGAGTTCTTCGGGGGTGAAGTACTTCTCCAACTCTTCGATGTCGATCAGCTCCAGCAGATCGTCGCGCATCGGCACCTGGTCCTGGCGGGTGATGCTGATGTCGGGCACCGTGGTCTCACCTTCGGCACGGCACACCAGCAGCGTCTTGCGCCACTCCGATTCCATCGACGGGTAGTCGTCGCGGGTGTGCCCGCCGCGGCTTTCGGTGCGCTCCAGCGCCGCCTTGGCGATGCACTCGCTGACCAGGATCATGTTGCGCAGGTCGATGGCCAGGTGCCAGCCCGGGTTGAAATGCCGACCGCCGTCCACCCGGACCCGCTTGTACCGCTCGCGCAGTTCCTTGAGCTTGTCGATGGCCTCGGTGACCTCGTCCGATTTACGGATGATGCCGACCAGGCTGTTCATCGTGTCCTGCAGATCCAGCTGCAGGGTGTACGGGTTCTCGGCGGCATCCCCATTGGACGGGCCTTCGAACGGGTGCAGCGCCAACGTGGTCGATGCCTCGACCGCCGCGTCGGACACCTTCGGGCGCTCACCGAGTGCGCGCACGTAGTCGGCCGCGCCCATCCCGGCGCGCCTGCCGAACACCAGCAGGTCCGACAGCGAGTTGCCACCCAGCCGGTTGCTGCCGTGCATACCGCCGGAGCACTCACCCGCGGCGAACAACCCCGGCGTCTTGGCCGCACCGGTGTCGGGGTCGACCTCGATGCCGCCCATCACGTAGTGGCACGTCGGGCCGACCTCCATGGGCTCCTTGGTGATGTCGACCTCGGCGAGCTCCATGAATTGGTGGTACATCGACGGCAGCCGCCGCTTGATCTCCTCGGCCGGCAGGCGCGACGCGATGTCGAGGTAGACGCCGCCGTGCGGCGTGCCGCGCTCGGCCTTCACCTCGGAGTTGATGGCGCGGGCCACCTCGTCGCGGGGCAGCAGGTCAGGGGTGCGGCGCGCGGAGTCGTTGTCCTTGAGCCACTGGTCGGCCTCCTCGATGCTCTCGGCGTACTGGCCTTTGAACACCGCGGGGATGTAGTCGAACATGAAGCGCTTGCCCTCGGAGTTCTTCAGCACTCCGCCGTCACCGCGCACACCCTCGGTGACCAGGATGCCCTTGACACTGGGCGGCCACACCATGCCGGTCGGGTGGAACTGGACGAACTCCATGTTGATCAGCGTCGCGCCCGCGCGCAGGGCCAGCGCGTGTCCGTCGCCGGTGTACTCCCAGGAGTTCGACGTCACCTTGTAGGACTTGCCGATGCCGCCGGTCGCCAAGACCACCGCCGGTGCCTCGAACAGGACGAAGTTGCCGCCCTCGCGGTAGTAGCCGAACGCCCCGGCAATCCGATCCCCGTCCTTGATCAGGTCGGTGATCGTCGTCTCGTGGAAGACCCGGATGCGGGCCTCGTAGTCGCCGAACTCCTCCTTGTCCTCCTGCTGCAGGGAGACGATCTTCTGCTGCAGGGTCCGGATGATCTCCAGGCCGGTGCGGTCACCGACATGCGCCAGCCGCGGATAGGTGTGCCCGCCGAAGTTGCGCTGGCTGATCCGTCCGTCTTTGGTGCGGTCGAACAGCGCGCCGTAGGTCTCCAGCTCCCACACCCGGTCCGGGGCTTCCTTGGCGTGCAACTCGGCCATGCGCCAGTTGTTGAGGAACTTCCCGCCGCGCATGGTGTCCTTGAAGTGGACCTGCCAGTTGTCCTTGGGGTTCGCGTTGCCCATCGCCGCCGCGCAGCCGCCCTCGGCCATCACCGTATGGGCCTTGCCGAACAACGACTTCGTGATCACCGCGACCTTCAGGCCGCGTTCGCGTGCCTCGATGACCGCGCGCAAACCCGCGCCGCCGGCGCCGATGACCACGACGTCGTAGGAATGTCGCTCTATTTCCGATGAGCCGCTTGCGCGAAGAGCATCAGATCCCGCCATTAAGTAAACCTCACTACCGTTTGGAAAAGGCTGTCAGCCAATGAATCTCAGGTCAGAGATGGCCCCGCTGGCCACCAGCATGATGTAGAAGTCGGTCAGCATCAGTGTGCCGAGCGTGATCCAGGCGTAGGTCTTGTGCCTGGTGTTCATCCTGCTGATCTGGCTCCACATCCAGTACCGGACAGGGTGTTTGGAGAAGTGCTTGAGGCGGCCACCGACGACGTGACGGCAGGAGTGGCACGACAGCGTGTAGGTCCACAGCAGCACCACGTTGGTGACGAGGATGACATTGCCCAACCCGAGTCCGAAGCCGTCGGGCGAGCGGAACGCCGCGATCGCATCGTAGGTGTTGATGAGCGAGATGACCACGGCGATGTAGAAGAAGTAGCGGTGCGTGTTCTGGATGACCAGCGGCAGGCGCGTCTCGCCCGTGTAGTGCGCCCGAGGTTCCGGCACCGCACACGCCGTCGGCGACTGCCACACCGACCGGTAGTAGGCGCCGCGGTAGTAGTAGCAGGTCAACCGGAACAGCAGCAGGAACGGCAGCGACACCGCCGCATACGGCAGCCACCACACATCGGGAAGGAACTGGCCGAAGTGGCTGGCCTCGGGGATGCAACCGGATTGCTCGGCGGCGTTCCACTTCGCGAGGCACGGTGAGTAGAACGGCGTCAGGTAGTGGTAGTCGGCGACGTAGTACCACTTCTGCATGAACGCCCGCACCGTGGCGTAGATCAGGAAGGCCGCGAAGCCCAGGTTCACGATCAGCGGTGACTGCCACCACCGGTCGGTGCGCAGGGTGCGCTGCGGGATCTCGGCACGGCTCGGCGAAAAGACGCCGGTCGCCTTGCGGTCGGCGGTGGGTGCGCTCACTGTTGCCTTTCGGTGTTGAGTTGTCCCGGTGCTCGGGGGTCCACGTCAGCGGACGCCGCCGAGCCCTTCGTCGTCGACGCCGCGCCAGAAATCGGTGTCGTACTGAGTGTCCGGGATCGGGATGCGGTCTCCGGCATGGTGGTGCACCACGCCTCGGGCCAGCTCCAGCTCTTCGGCGTCAATATCGAGACGATCGATGTCGTTGAGGATGCGTTCGGCGTCGTTGACGATCCGACGCGTCGCGGGGGTGTCCCCGTATCTCGACGCCAACGATGTCACGCACCGCCGCAGGCTTCCGATTAGCTCGTGCAGCTCGGCAAGTTCGGTAGTGCTGGACAATTGACCTCCTTGGGCTGAAGGGTGTCAGGCATCACAGTACGACACCCGATGCTAGCTACATCATGCAGTGCACCGTGAGACAGATCACGTCAAACCGAAGGAGACGACCCGATGCCCGACCAGGTCCTCAAAGAGCGGGCCGACGCCCTGTTGGCCTTGCACCAGCCGGGCAACCCGGTGATCCTGCCGACGGTCTGGGACGCCTGGTCGGCCCGGCTCGCGGTCGATGAAGGATTTGCTGCGCTCACCGTCGGCAGCCACCCGATGGCCGATTCAGTCGGCAAGCCCGACGGTGAGGGGATGTCGTTCGACGACGTGGTCGCCCGGGTCAAGCAGATCACCGGGGCGGTCGACGTCCCGGTCTCTGTCGACCTCGAATCCGGCTACGCCCAGCCCCCCGCGCGGCTCATCGACGGCCTGCTGGAGGCGGGCGGCGTCGGGTTCAACATCGAAGACACCGTCCACAGCGAGGACGGCCGGTTGCGCTCGGCGACCGAGCACGCCGAACTCGTCGGCGCGCTGCGTGAGGCGGCGGACGCGACCGGCGTGCACGTGGTGATCAACGCGCGCACGGATCTGTTCCTGCGCCAGGACGGCGACGAGTCCGACCGTGTCGATCGGGCGATCGCCCGGCTGACCGAGGCTGCCGAGGCGGGAGCCGACGTGCTGTACCCCGTCGGCCGCCACGATCCGGATACGTTGCGGCGCTTGACATCCGAGCTACCTCTTCCGGTGAATGCGATCGGGCTGCCCGATCAGGACGACCCCGCTTCGTTCGGACCGCTCGGCGTGGCGCGGGTCAGCTTCGGGCCGTTCCTGCAACGCGCGCTGTCGGCACAGGCCAAAGAGATGCTGCAGCGCTGGGTCTAGAGGGGACGACGTGTCCGACGACGATCTGAGCTGGCAGGACGACCAGTCGCTGGTCATGGCCGCCGGCGTGGTCGCGGCCGTGCTGATCGCGATCCTGATCTACGCGGTGCTGCGCACGTCCGACGCCGCGAAGGTTCCCGCGACCGTACCGCCACCGGCGGCGACGTCGATTCCGTTGACGTACACCACCACAACGACGACGACCCCGAGCTACACGATGCCGAGCGTGGAGACGACGGAGGTCCGGGCACCCGAGCCCCCGCCGACCCCCAGCGGCCCGGCCCCCGTGACCACCGAGGGCTGAGACGACGAAGCCGGTGGAACCGAGGTTCCACCGGCTGCCGTATCGACGTGCTTACTTGTTCTCGATCGCGATGCGCTGCGCCTCGCGGCCCTTGTGGGCGCCGGTGATCCGCACCGTCAGCACACCGGCGTCGTACCCGGCCGTGATGTCCTCGCCGGTGACGTGCCCGGGGAGCTTGAACGATCGGCGGAACGACCCGTAACGCACTTCGCGCAGCGTGCGCCCGTCCTTGTCCTCAGACCGCTCGTCGCGACGCTCGCCGTGGATGACGAGGTAGCCGCGGTCGACCTCGACATTGACGTCCTTCTCGACGTCAAGCCCGGGCAGCTCGACGCGGACGAGCGCGTCGTCGCCCTCCCTGACGATTTCCGCGGCGGGGGTGAACGCTCCCGTCGCCCAGCCGTCGGCGGTCGCGGGGCCGAAGAAGTCGCGTACCCAACGGTCCAGATCCCAGGTGGGACGAGTCCGTAATGCCAAAGTGCTCATGCTGCCCTCCTCGCTGTCGGACCGGCACCCTGCCGGTCACTCATCCGGTAAAACTTGAGTTACCCACGCTCATGTTCCCGCGGTCGGTTCGCTGTGAGCGAAGCCGCTGCAGCTGTCTCACAACGGGCGCGGGCCGATGTGAGCACACCGTGATCGCTGCTTCACACGAGGCGACATTGCGGCAATATCGGCTGCTTAGCGTCGGCATCATGCGGTCAACGAAAAGCGTGGTCGTGGTCGGCCACGGCATGGTCGGTCACCGGTTCGTCGAGGCGTTGCGGTCCCGTGACGGCGACGGTCAATGGCGGGTGACGATCCTCGCCGAGGAGGCCGACGCGGCCTACGACCGGGTCGGGCTCACCGGATACACCGAGCACTGGGACCGCAGTCGGCTGGCGCTCGCCGGCAACGACTACCCGGAGGACGACCAGGTTGAGCTCCGGCTGGGCACACGGGTCACCGGTATCGACCGGACCGGAAAGGCGGTGCTGACCGCCGACGGGACCCGCATTCCGTACGACGCCCTGGTGTTGGCGACCGGCTCCTATGCCTTCGTGCCGCCGGTTCCGGGCCGCGACCTACCGGCGTGCCACGTCTACCGCACCCTCGACGACCTCGACGCGATCCGGGCCGGCGCCGACGCTGCGCTCGGATCCAAGACGCCGATCGGCGTCGTGATCGGCGGCGGTCTGCTCGGGCTGGAGGCCGCGAATGCGCTGCGCGCGTTCGGGTTGAAGACCCACGTCGTCGAAATGGCTCCGCACCTGATGGCCGCGCAGCTCGACGAAGCGGGCGGCGCGCTGCTGAGCAGGATGGTCAAGGGCCTGGGCATCGAGGTGCACACCGGTGTGGGCACCGAGAGTATCGCGCCGGCACAGCGCAACCGGCCGCTACGCAAATCCGACCAGGACGATTCAGTGCGGCTGTCCCTCAACGACGGAAGCCACATCGACACCAGCCTGATCGTGTTCGCCGCCGGTGTCCGCCCGCGCGACGAACTCGCCCGCGAAGCCGGCCTCGACATCGCGCAGCGCGGGGGTGTGCTGACCGACCTGTCCTGCGTCACAAGCGATCCCGACATCTATGCCATCGGCGAGGTGGCCGCGATCGAGGGTCGCTGCTACGGGCTGGTCGGCCCCGGCTACACCAGCGCGGAGGTGGTGGCCGATCGCCTGCTGGGTGGCGCCGCCGAGTTCCCGGAAGCCGATATGTCGACCAAGCTCAAGCTGCTCGGCGTCGATGTCGCCAGCTTCGGCGATGCCCAGGGCCGCACGCCCAACTGCCTGAACGTCGTGGTCAACGACCCGGTCAAGCAGACCTACGCCAAGCTGGTGCTCTCCGATGACGCCAAGACCCTGTTGGGCGGAATCCTGGTCGGTGACGCGTCGGCCTACGGCGTGCTGCGTCCGATGGTCGCCAGCGAGCTGCCCGGTGACCCACTGTCGCTGATCGCGCCTGCCTCCGAGGGCGACACACCGGGGTTGGGCGTCGGCGCGCTCCCCGACATCGCTCAGATCTGCTCCTGCAACAACGTCACCAAGGGCGACCTGAAAGAGGCCATCGGAGGTGGCTGCGCCGATGTGCCCGGCCTGAAGAAGTGCACGCTGGCGGGCACCTCGTGCGGTTCGTGTGTGCCGCTGCTCAAGCAGCTGCTGGAGGCCGAGGGCGTCGAACAGTCCAAGGCGCTGTGCGAGCATTTCTCCCAGTCGCGCGCCGAGTTGTTCGAGATCGTCGGCGCCACCGAGATTCGCACCTTCTCCGGGTTGATCGAACGCTTCGGCACCGGAAAGGGTTGCGACATCTGCAAACCTGTGGTGGCCTCCATCCTCGCGTCGACCAGTAGCGACCACATCCTCGACGGGGAGCAGGCCTCGCTGCAGGACTCGAACGACCACTTCCTGGCCAATATTCAGAAGAACGGCAGCTACTCGGTCGTCCCACGGTCCCCGGGCGGTGAGATCACGCCGGAGCAGCTGATCCTGATCGGCGAGATCGCCAGGGAATTCGGCCTGTACACCAAGATCACCGGTGGTCAGCGCATCGACATGTTCGGAGCCCGCGTCGATCAGCTCCCCGAGATCTGGCGCCGCCTCGTCGACGGCGGAATGGAGTCCGGGCACGCCTACGGAAAGTCACTGCGCACCGTCAAGAGCTGTGTCGGCAGCACATGGTGCCGCTACGGCCAGCAGGACTCCGTCGACATGGCCGTCGAAATCGAGAAGCGCTACCGCGGGCTGCGCGCACCCCACAAGATCAAGATGGCGGTGTCGGGATGTGCGCGCGAATGCGCGGAGGCGCAGAGCAAGGACGTCGGCGTCATCGCCACCGAACAGGGCTGGAATCTCTACGTGTGCGGTAACGGCGGCATGTCGCCCCGGCACGCGCAGTTGCTGGCAGGCGATCTCGACGACGAGACGCTGATCCGCTACATCGACCGGTTCCTGATGTTCTACATCCGCACCGCCGACCGGCTGCAGCGCACGGCGCCGTGGCTGGAGGCCATGGACGGCGGCCTGGACCATCTGCGCGACGTCGTGTGCAACGACTCTTTGGGCCTGGCAGCCGAATTCGAGGCCGCGATGGCCCGTCACGTCGAGGGTTACGCCTGCGAATGGAAGGGCGTGCTCGAGGATCCGGAGAAGCTGTCGCGCTTCGTGTCGTTCGTCAACGCCCCCGACGTCGTCGACCCCACAGTCGAGTTCACCGAGCGGTCCGGCCGCAAGGTGCCCGTTCCCATCGGAATGCCGAAGGTGCCCCAGAAATGACATTGCTCAACGAGATCCAGGTATGGACCACGGCCTGCCGCTACGACTTTCTGACCCCCAACCGCGGCGTGGGCGTGTTGCTCGCCGACGGCAACCAGGCGGCACTGTTCCGTCTGGACGACGGTTCGCTGCATGCCGTCGGCAACATCGACCCGTTCTCGGGGGCGGCGGTGATGTCGCGCGGAATAGTCGGCGATCGCGGCGGCCGCCCGACCGTGCAGTCGCCGATCAAGAAGCAGGCCTTCGCGCTCGACGACGGGGTGTGCCTCGACGATCCGGAGTTCTCGCTGCCGGTCTACCCGACGCGCCTCACCGCCGACGGCCACGTCGAAGTCCGCGGGTAAGCCTTCGCGGGGTGGCTCAGGCCGCCAGCGGAACGCGGGCCCGGCGGAACCGGTTGGCGATCAACCGCACCATCGCCGGATGCGTGCCGAGCGGATCGGCGACCGCGTCCGCCCCGCTGTCGCGTAGCCGGTCCTGAAACAGCCCCTCGGCCAACAGGTACGAGGCCACCACCACCCGGCGGGCCCCGTCACGACGCAGACGCGTCACCGCATCGGCGACGCGCGGCTCGCCGGTGGCGGCGTACGCGAGCTCGACGCGATCACCGATCACCGCCGAGAGCAGCGCCGACATCTGCCGCAGATCCGACAATGCGCCCACATCCGAGGTGCCTGCGGCCGCCAACACCACCGAATCGCCGGGCCGCCAACCACACTCGATCAGCCGATCCATCAGCACACGCGTCAGCTGCGGGCTTGGACCCAACGCATCGGCCACGGTCACGCCGGGATGCCCACTGGCTGCGACGTGTGCGGGGATGTCGACGTTGACGTGATACCCGCGCGCCAGGAAGGCCGGTACGAGGATCGTCCGGTCGGGCAGTGTCTGCAGCACCTCGCTGGGCGTGGGGCCGAGAACGTCGACGAACGCGACGTGCACCCGGCCGCCGAGCGCGGTGGACACCCGGTCGGCGAGGTTTCCGATCAGCGCGACGCCGCTCTGCTTGCGGGTTCCGTGCGCCACCAGCAGATAGCTCATGGGGCAGCCGCCAGACTGTCCTCGACGGCCAATCGGTAGCCCCGCTTGACGACCGTCGACACGATGTTCTTGTCGCCCAGTGCAGTTCGGAGCCGCAGCACTGCCGTCTCGACAGCGTGCGTATCGGTGCCGCTGCCGGGGAGGGCGCGCAGCAGGTCGGCGCGCGAGACCACCGCACCGGGGCGGTGGGCCAGCGCGCGAATCGTGGCCATGCCCGCCGGCGACACCGGCTTGACGGCGCCGTCGACCAGCACACACGTGCCGCGGATCTCAAGCAGGTGTCCGGCCACCCGAATGGTGCGCGAGCACAACAGCGGAAGTTCATCGGTGATGTGACGGGCCAAGGCGCCCAACCGCATTCGCTCCGGCGCCGATGTCGGCACCCCCAGCCGAGCCAGGGGCCGGGCGGTCACCGGGCCGACGCACATGGCGTGCACGTCCCCGCGGAAGGCGGCGATCACCTGGTTCTCCAGGCCCATCTGTTTGGCCCGCAGCAGGACCGACGCGACAGCGGGCGCCGAGGTGAAGCTGACCGCATCGAACTTCTCGTCGGCGATGCCGGCCACCAGCTGGTCGAAGTCGCCGTTGTGCGGTGCGGGGTGCCACCGGTACACGCGGATCGGGACGACCTCGGCACCCGCAGCGCGCAGCTCATCGAGGAACTCGGGAAACGGGTCCCAATCCTCGGTGGCTCCGTGCAACTGCACCGCGATCCGCTGCCCGGCGATTCCGCCCTCGACGAGGTAGTGCAGCAGTTCGCGTGACGACTCCGAGTCCGGGGACCACTCTTCGGGCAGCCCCGCGGCGCGCAGCGCACCTGTCGCCTTGGGCCCGCGCGACACGACGCGCGCCTTGGCGAGCGCGGCGGTCAGGTCGTTGGCCAGACCCCAGCCGTCGGCCGCGGCGACCCAGCCGCGGAACCCGATGCCGGTGGTCGCGATCACGATGTCGGGCGGAACGTCGATCAGGCTTTCGGTGTTGGCGCGCAGTTCGTCGTCGTCGGGCAACGGCACCATCTGGATCGCCGCCGCGCTGGTCACCGTCGCCCCGCGGCGACGCAGCAGCGCGCTCAGCTCGTCGGCGCGCCGAGCCGACGTCACGGCCACCCGGAAGCCGGTCAGCGGCGCCCAGTCCGGCTCAGTCATGGAACCTGTGTAGGCAGCGCATGTTTCCAAGCGATTACTTGGTCATTTCCGAGGCGTGTCGGCACCGCCCCCAGCCTCCAGCCCGTCATGAAATCGCACGTTAACGAGGCGTTATTGCGTCAACGTGCCGCACGGTGACCCCACCGTGAACTTCACCTCACCTCACACCCGGCGCGGGTGTGAGTCTCACCAGACGTCGCCGTCGCGCCAGTCGCAGGTGATCTCGGCGCTGGTGTCGAGCGTGACGCTGACCGGCAGCACGAACAGCGCGTTGTCGTCGTCGGGAGTGCGGGTCAACCCGGCCGGCGCCAACACCGACGTGGGTCCCTGCCACGGCAGCCAACCGCGGGCCGTGTAGATCGGCCTGCCGGCCTCGGTCGCGCTGAGGGCACCGAGCTGATACGCCCCGCGGATCACCTGCTCGGCGGCGTCCATCACCGCGCGGGCCAGGCCCTGCCCGCGCCAGTCCTCACGCACCGCGACCGCCTCGACGTAACCACACCGCAGCGCGGTGTTGCGGTACAGCAGCCGCCTCTGCACGACCGCCGCATGCGCGATCAACGCGCCGTGGTCGAAGATCATCGCGTGCATGCCGCCCAGCGAGTGCTCCCAGTCGACGTCGGTGAACTCGCCTTCGAACGCGTCGATGACCATGCGCTTGGCGTCCGCGCGGGTCTCCGGGTCGAGGTCGGACGTATGGATCAGCCGTGCGGTGTGGATGCGCACGACGGGAGCGAGTGGATCCTGAACATGCACACTGCTTTTCTACCAGCGTCGTGTGACTAACGGTCCCCGAACGGTCGGCGCGGCCGCGACCAATGCATCCGCACGGTTTGCCCGGGACGTACCTGCGCGACCTTGTCGATGTCCTCGTCGGCGACCACGCCGATCACCGGGTACCCGCCCGTGACCGGGTGATCCGGGCCGAGGATGACGGGAAAACCATTCGGCGGCACCTGAATTGCACCCCTGGAGGCACCTTCGCTCGACAGTTGCCGGTCCGGCCAGCGGTACTCGAGCGGGCTTCCGACCAACCGCATGCCCACGCGGTCGCTCCTATTGGTGGCCTGCCAGTTCGTACGGATCAACACATCGGGATCGACGAACCAGTCGTCGCGCGGCCCGGGCACCACGGTCAACTCGACCACGTCGTCCTCGATGGCCGCCACCGGAGCCTGGTCGAGTTCGGGGAAGTCCTCGGTGTGCTCACCGACGGGCAGCACATCACCAGCCCGCAGCGGCTGCGGGCCGATCGCCGACATCACGTCATACGACCGCGAGCCGAGCACCGGCTCGACGTCGATGCCGCCGCGCACCGCCAGATATGTCCGAAGCCCGGATCGCGGTGCGCCCAGCGAGATCACCTCACCGTCGCGGGCGTAGTGAATGCTATTGGTGCCGAACAACACTCCGTCGACCGAGGGATCGGTGTCAGCACCGGTGACCGCGATCGCGATATCGCCACCGTGCACCCGCGCCGCCAGCCCGCCGAACGTCACCTCGATGGTGGCCCGGTCGCCGGGGTTGGCCACCAGCCGGTTGGCCAGTGTGTGCGAACGGCGGTCGGCGGCCCCGGAGTGGCCCACCCCCATGTGCGCCAACCCGGGACGACCCAGGTCCTCGACGAGCGCCAACGGGCCCGAGCGCAGGATCTCCAGCGTCGTCGTCATGACCGGACCGCCCGGAACTGGACCCACATGCCCGACGTCAGTAGCGCCGGTTCGTCTCGGGTGATGTCCCACAGCGCCGCTTGATCTTCAGAAGTGCGGCCGATCAACTGCCAGCCGCCGGGGGACTCGCGCGGGTAGACACCGCTGAATTCACCCGCCAGCCCCACGGCGCCCGCTGGCACCTTGGTCCGGGGCTCGGAACGCCGTGGCACCTCGAGTCGGCGGTCACCGCCCACGAGATAGGCGAAGCCGGGAGCGAACCCGCCGAACCCGACCCGCCACAGGCTGCCGGTGTGCGCGGCGACGACGTCGTCGCGGCTCAGTCCCGTCAGCCCGGCCACCTCGTCGAGATCGGGACCGTCGTAGACGACGTCGATGGTGAGGTCGGCGCGGCCGTCGGCCGGCGGAATCAACTCCGCTTCCGGGTCGGCGTCGATGCGCAAGCCGCCGAGACGCTGCCGCGTCGGCGCCTGATACCTGGGCCCGGCGAGCTTGACCAGTACGGTGCGGGCGGCAGGCACGATGTCGAGCACACCGGGCAGGTCGGCCTGGCGGATCGCATCGGTCCACGCCAACACCTCGGCGGTGGTGTCGAATTCGAGCAACAGCGCCCGGTCCCCGTAGTCGCGGATCGGTATGGCGCCGGCGCCCCGCACGTCACGTTCCATTTCGGCTGTCACGGTCATACCTGAAAATTACCCGCGAGTAGCTTGCAATGCTCCTGCTCTGTGAGCCTTGCCAGAGGAGTTTTAGCGATGCCTCAAGCGGCGGGCCGATACGTCGGCTCGCGGCGCTTGATGAAGGCGATCACCCGGTACGTCACCGGCAGCACGACCACCTCCACCGCGGTCTTGTAGACCCATCCGAGCGCCACGTAGACGGCGAAGTCGCGCCACGTGTTGATGCCGATGGCGGCCGCGGCGATGCTGCAGAACACCAGGGTGTCGGCGAACTCGCCGACGACCGTCGACCCGATCAACCGGGCCCACAGGTGCTTCTCGCCGACCCGGGCCTTGATCCTCACCACGACCCACGCGTTGAGCGTCTGCCCGACCAGGAACCCGGCCAGTCCTGCGATGACCAACAGGGTGAACGGCTTCATCACGGCCTCGAACGCCGCCTGGTTGGTGTAGAAGTCGGCGGGCGGCAACACCGCGGTGAGCCAGAACGTGAATGCCGCCAGCGCCTCCATCACGAACGCGATGTAGATCGCGCGCCGGGTGGCACTGAACCCGTACACCTCCGACAACACGTCGCCGATGACGTAGGTCAGCGGAAAGACGACGAAGCCGCCGTCGGTGATCAGCGACCAGTCCCCGACGATCGGGCCGAAGGCGATGCCCTTGGTCGCCGCCACGTTGGAGATCAGCACCAGGCCGGTGAAGACCGCGACCAGAGTCGGATAGTAGGCCGATCCCGTGGTCGCGAACCCGCGGTGGTCGGTCTCGGTGTCGGCGGTCACCGCGCAATCTTCTCAGGCCAGCGCTTGGGCGATGCGCGACGGCAGTTGGTCGGCCACCAGGGGGTAGGACAGCGGGGAGGCGAATGCGATCGCCCCCGCGAGTTCCTTGCCTGTGAAGATGTTCGCCGTTCCGCGCTCGGCGATCTTCGGGTCGGCCAGCAGCGCGGATTGTTCGTCTTCGGACTCGGTGGCCCAGATCAGGACGTCGGCGTCGAGTCCGTCGGTGACGCTCAGGCCCATGGCTGTCAGGAACTCGGTGCGCCATGCGGGGGACAGGGCTTGGGGTTCCCCGTTGTCCAGACGGCCGTGCAACAGCGCCGCCGTCTTGCCCGCGAAACCGGGGTTGCTTTCGGCAACCGCGATGAACTTGTCGCCGACGGCCACGATCAGGGCCTGCATCTCTTCGTGTTTGAACACCGCCTGCCCGATGGTGGTGGCCTGTTGTTTCCACGGCTCGAAGAACGGTTCGGCGCCGGACTGCGCGACGGTCGGCGCGATCTCCGACAGCCGCGAGTAGGTGTCCGCGTCGAGTCCGGCGTTGGCGGCGACGATGAGGTCGGGGTTCAGCGCTGCGATCCGATCGACCTGAATGCCCTCGTCGAGGTTGAGCACGACCGGTTGCGCGGAGCCGAGTTTCGGTCGCGCCCAGGGCCATACCGCGAACGGTTCACCGCCGAACCAGTCGGTCACCGCGACCGGTACGACGCCGAGCGCGAGCAGGTCGTCCTGCTCGGTCAACCCGGCGCTGACCACCCGCGTGGGCGGTGCCGGGATCTTGGTCTCGCCGAAGGCGTGCTTGACGGTGACCGAGCCGTCTTTGGCCACGGTGCCCGGTTTGTCCGAACCGCAACCGGCCGCGAATCCCGCGGTGGCGAGCGCCGCCCCGGCGGTCGCCGTCAGGAAGCCTCGTCGATTCAGCCCCGTGGCCACCCGGCGAGCGTAGCTAACCGACTTGGAAGTTCCCGAACAACACGACGGCCAGACCGAGTGCCACGACGATGTTCACCACGGTCGCCGAGGCGAACAACGCGATCGGGCGCCAACCGGCCTCCCTGAGTCCCTTCAGCGAGAACTCCAGGCCGATCGCGACGAACGCGAAGATCAGGAACCACGTCCGCAGATCGTTGACGGTGCCGATCGCCGATTTGTCCCCGCCCCACGCCAGATACAGGGTGCCGACGATCGACGCGGCGATGAAGCCGAGCACGAATTTCGGGAAGCGCTCCCAGAACTGCCCGAGCGACGGCCGCGCCTCGGCGCCCGATTTGCGCTCCACCTTCAGCGCGAAGTAGGCGGTCAGGGCGATGGCGACGACCCCGATCAGCGCGTTCTGCGTGGTCTTGACGATCGTCGCGATCTGCAGCGCGTCCTCACCGGCGATGGCGCCGGCTGCGGCGACCGCGGCGGTGGTGTCGATGTTACCGCCGATCCAGGCGCCGGCCACCGCGTCGGAGAGGTTGAAAACGTCTGCCAGCCAGGGCAATAGGAAGATCGACGGCAGCGCGAACGCGATCACCAGTGATGCCGCGTAGGCGAGTTGCTCACGCTTGGCCTGCACGGCGCCGGCCGCAGCGATGGCTGCGCTCACCCCGCAGATCGACACCGCCGATGCGAGCAGGGCGCGCAGTTTGTCCTCGAGCCGCAGCACCCCGCCCAGCCACCAGGTGAAGCCGAACACGATCGAGATCAGCAGCAGCGCCTGGATGATCGCCGGGCCCGCCGCGGTGACGAGCACCTTGAGGTTGATCGACGCGCCGAGTAGCACCAGGCCGGTCTTGATGAAGAACTCGGTGCGAAAGCCGCGCGCCAGCGCGTCGCGCAGGGCCAGGCGGGACAGCACGAAGTTGCCCAGTAGGCCCAAAGCGATGGCGTACACCGGGAATTCGATGGATTTCGCGACGCGCTCCAACGCGGTGCCGTCGGCCCACGGCGGCACCTGCGCTTCCAGGTAACGCGTGGCGGCGCCCAGCGCGAGCACCACGAGCACCCCGGCGACGGCGTAACCGACGCCCGAAGGCGTGGACTCCGGCTTCGCCGTGGTCGCCTGTTCGGTCACGGGATCACGCTTCCCGGAATCGCGCCCACCAGGACGAGCGCGAGCAGCGTAAGGCCGACGATGACGGCCAGCCAGTCCTCGTTCATGCGCGGACCGTATGTCAGGGCGCTGCGCGCGGGCATCCGTTGCGATCAGCGCGAATCGAATCTCAGCAGATGATGGTGGTCGATTCGATGGGCGAGGCCTCACCGGTCGAGGTGAGGACATCGCCGCGGTCGATATGCGACCGCTCGATGTCCCTGAGCAGTACGCCGACGTTCTCGCCGGCGCTCACCTCGTCGCGCTGCTTGCGAAACTGCTCGATGGCGGCGACGGTGATGCCGGACCCTCCGTTGATATGGACGGTGTCACCGACACGCAGGGTGCCCGCCTCGACCCGGCCGGTCGCGACCACGCCGCGGTTGCGGATCGTGAAGACGTCCTCGACCGTCATCCGAAACATCAGGAGCGCGACAACTTCTTGTTGGCGTAACGGGTCAGCCAGCCCGGTGAGAACCGTGAGGCCAACGTCATCACCTTGGTCTGCGTTCCGACCGGGAAGTGCACCTGGTGGATGGTGCGCCGAAGCCTCGACGGTTCGATGGCCGCGACGATCGCGTCGGCGATGTCCTGGGCGGTCAGCCGGATGCCAAGGGATTCCGTGGTGCCGGTTTTGACGTCGTGGGTCATCGCGGTCTGCACGTACAGCGGCCACATCGCGATGACGCGGATACCGTAGCGGTTCCATTCGATGTCGAGCGCCTCGGTGATTCCGCGGACGAAGAACTTCGTCGCGCTGTAGTTGGCCAGCTCGGCCTGACCGTAGATCGCGGATGCCGAGGACAGGTTCACGACCACCGAGTTCGGGGTCCTGCGAAGGTAGGGAAACGCCGCGTAGAGGCCGTTGACGACGCCCTTGACGTTGATGTCGATCTCCTTGTGGTGGCCGGCGATGTCCATCTCCTCGAAGTGCCCGGCGCGCAGGATTCCCGCGTTGTTGATCATCACGTCGAGCCGGTCACCGGCGGCCTCGGCGAACTCTCGCACCCGCGTTGCCATCTCGTCGGGGTCGGTGACGTCGAGGTGGCCGGTGTGTGCGACACCCCCGAGCTGTTCGATGTCGTCGGCCAGTGACTTGAGCCCGACCTCGTCGATGTCGTAACCGCCCACAACGAATCCGTTGCGGGCGAGCGTCAGCGCCGTGGCGCGCCCGATACCGGCGGCGGCCCCGGTGATGAACACGGACTTATCTGAGGTGGAGGGTTTCGTCATCAGCTCTTCATACCCGCTTCCGCGACGGCGACATCACCGCGATTGTGTCAGGCCAACGCCAATGACAGGCCGAGTCCGATCATCGCGGTGGCGATCACGCCGTCGAGGACGCGCCACGTTGTCGGCGTGGCGAACAGCCCGGCCAGCCGGCGCGCGCCCAGCCCCAGGGTGAAGAACCAGACCGCGCTGGCGGTGACCGCGCCGACACCGAACAACCACCGCCCGTCGCGGTGCTCGTTGGCCAGCGCGCCGAGGAGCACCACGGTGTCGAGGTAGACGTGCGGGTTCAACCAGGTCAGTGCCAGGCAGGTGACGAGCACTTCGAGCAGGCGTGATGGTCCTTCCTCGGAGGGGGTCAGCGCCGAGGGCCGCAGGGCGCGTCGCGCCGCGAGGATGCCGTAGCCGACGAGGAAGGCCGCACCGCCATATGTGGCCACCTCGACCACACCCGGGTGTGCGCCGAGCACCAGCCCGAACCCGCCGATGCCCGCGGCGATCAGCACGACGTCGGACACGGTGCACACCGCGGCGACCGCCAGCACGTGCTCGCGGCGAATCCCCTGGCGGAGCACGAACGCGTTCTGCGCGCCGATCGCGGCGATCAGTGCGAGCGACGCCAGGAAGCCCACCACCACGGGAGAGGTCATGCGGTCGACGGTAGGGCGCCGGTCGTCATCAGTACAGCTAATGATTCTGCATCTACATTAGTATCGTTAATGTGACGGTCGACCCTGCGCAGCTGGCGGCGTTCGCCGCGGTGATCGAGCACGGTTCGTTCGACGCGGCGGCGGCGCGGCTGCACATCACCCCGTCGGCGGTCAGTCAGCGCATCAAGGCGCTCGAACAGCGAATCGGACAGGTCCTGGTCGTACGCGAAAAGCCTTGCACCGCAACCACGGCTGGTATCCCGCTGATACGCCTGGCGGCGCAGACGGCGTTGTTGGAGGCCGAGGCGCTCGCGGAGATGGCCGGCGGCGGTGGCGCCGCACCGCGAATCGCCGTCGCGGTCAACGCGGACTCGATGGCCACGTGGTTCACCGAGGTGTTCACCGCCCTGGACGATGTGCTGTTCGACATCCGCATCGAGGACCAGGACCACTCGTCGCGTCTGCTGCGCGAGGGTGTCGTGATGGGCGCGGTGACGACCGAACGCGCGCCGGTGCCGGGTTGCCGGGTCCAACCACTGGGGGTCATGCGCTACATCCCCGTCGCCGGCCCGGCCTACCGCGACCGGTATCTACCCAACGGGTTCACCGCCGCGGCGGCGGCGCAGGGGCCGTCGCTGGCCTGGAACCGCGACGACGCTCTTCAGGACATGTTGGTGCGCAAGGTGTTCCGTCGCGACATCTCCCGGCCCCAGCATTTCGTGCCGACCGCGGAGGGCTTCGGAGCTGCGGTCGAGGCCGGATTGGGGTGGGGCATGTTCCCCGAGGTAATGGCCCGGCCGCAGCTTGACGACGGATCGTTCGTGCGGATCGCCACTGCGCATCTCGATGTCCCGCTGTTCTGGCAGTGCTGGAAGATGAACAGCCCGATCGTCGGCCGTGTCACCGACGCGGTCACTGCTGCGGCGGGCGTACTCGCACCTCGTCGCCGGAGCTGACGGTGCCGACGGCGACAACTTCGGCGTAGGCCCCCGCGCAGGGGAGCTTCCCTCCGCCGGGGACGTCGACGCGATTGTGCTCCAGCAGATACCGCACCGCATCCGGAAGTCGCTCGGTCGCACCATGTCTGAGTGTCGGAACCGCACAGCGCGGGGTGGGGAGAGTGACGCGCAGCGTGACCTCGCCGAGCTCGACTTCGGCGCCCATCCACTCGTTCTCGGCGAAGGGCTCAGCCCCGACGTCGATGACGATGTTGGGCCGGTACCGCAGCGCCTCTGCCATACCCACGCCGATCGCGTCGAGGGTGGCCGTGGTGATCAGATGCACCGGGGAGTGGTCGACGAACGCGCCGCCCGGTGCGCCCTGTCCGAGTTCGAGCAGCACCGGATCGAACTCGGCGTCGATGCCGTGTTCGAGCACCTCCAGCGGGTCGGAGCGCTCGAGCACGACACCGGCCGCCCGCTCGTCGGCGATATGCACTGAGCGGCCCAGCAATTCGGACAGCGGAGCGGACGCCTCGGTGACCGGCACGCTGCGCCCGTCGGGCAAGGTGACGGTGACGCTGCCGTCCTCACCGGTCGACGACGCGCACTGCAACAGGCTGCTCCACCGCCTCGGGTGCTTTGCGGTGGCGACCCGCCCGGTCTCCTCGTCGATGAGGGCATAACGGCGGTCGCCGTCCACACCCATGGGCCCGATCCGGACCCGGTCGCGTACTTCGCCGAGCATCGATTTCACCGGATAGCGCTGCAGCGCGGCCACCCGTCCGACCATGTCGCTCAACCGATCTCGATTTCGTCGGGGCGTGCGGGAGCGGTGGCCTCACCCGAGGTGAAATGGTCGAACAGGCCCGTGATCTCCAAGACGCGGTCGAGGTGGGGCGGCCGGTTGTCGAGATGCAGCACGACGCCGTAGCGTGCGGCCTCCCGGTGGATCACCAGCAGCGCCGACAGCCCAGTCGAATCGAAGAACCCCAGCTCGGCGAAGTCGAGGTGCAGGTCTTTCACGCGGGTGTCGGTGGAAAACAGCCCGGAGACGGCATCCACCAGGGGTGTGGTCTGTCCGTAGTTGAGGTCGCCGGCGATGTGGATGCGCGCCGAGGGAATCGTGACGTCGGACTTCAAGGTGAGTTTCATGCGATTGGTGTGGTGTCGGGGGTCAGGGCGGTGCGCGCAGCGGCCAAATGACGCTGAGCTCGTGGAAAGTCTTGCAGCTGAGCGGCCAGCACATCCAGTGCGGGGATCAGTGAGGCCGCCGGGACGTCACGGGAGCTGAGCACTTCTGCCGTCCACACGATGAAGCCGGTGAACAATTCGTGGTCGTCGATGTAGAGGGCAGTCGCGAGGAAGTCGACGATGTGGGCGATGTCCTCGGTGGTGTGTTCACGTTGTGCCTCGCTGTAGCCGCGCATCGCGGGGAAGCGGTTCTCCAACTCGGCGACGGTGGACTTGACCAGCTGCGGTTTGGCCGTGCTGACCATCGAGTACTCCTGGTCGGCCAGGTGCGGCAACTGGTCCGGCGCCGTCCGGTTCGGGGTGAGGCGTAGTCGACCGATATCTGCGCGCAGGCACTGTGCGGCGGCGCGGGCATCCGGTGCCCACGCGTCGGCACCCAAGAGCCGCGCGTACTGGCCCTCGGGGCCGAACGCCGCGCCGCCGACGAGCACCGAGACGCCTGCGGCCTGGCACGCGGTGATCGCGGCGTGCGCGGTGGGCAGGCGGGTGGGGATCGAGCACGACAGCGCGACCGCGTCGGGTGCGTGCTGATGCAGGTGCGCGATCAGGTGCGGTGTCGGTACCTGGGCGCCGAGGAAGTCCACCCGCCAGCCGCGCAGGCGGAGAACCTCGGCGAGCAGCCGGGCGGGGAGCGCGTGCCATTCGCCGTCCACGCAGGCCACCGTGACGCGGCCAGCCTCGTCGGTGGATTGACCGGCCGGGTGCTGCGACAGCGCCGCGATGACGCGATCGTTGATCGCGGTGGCCGCGTGCTCCTGCGCGACCGTGATCCGATTGGCCGCCCACTCCGTACCGACCCTGCGTTGGACGGGCGCGATCACCTCGAGCAGCGCGTCCTCGGGCGGCATGCCCGCGTCCACCGCCGCGAAGACGGCGGCGACCGCGGCCTGCTCGTCACCTTCGAGCGCCGCTCCCCACAGCCGCTCGCGCACCACGGCGGGATCGGTCGCGGCTGTACCCGCGCCGATGTCGGATCTGCTCACGCTATATACCTGCCTGCAGTGTGGCCGTCGACCGCGCTGAGATGTGTCCGGCGCGGCGCCGTGATGGCCACGACGGCCATGTCGTCGTGTTCCCGACCGGTTACCCACTGTGAGGCGAGCATCATCATCCGCTCGACGACCGCCTCGGCGGGCAGCGCCGCGCATTGTGCCAGCGCGGCGATCAGGCGTTCGTCGCCGAAGGCCTCCCGGCCGAGTGGGCCGCCGCGGGCTTCGGACAGGCCGTCGGTGTAGAGCAGGCAGGTCTCGCCCGGAGCGAGCGATACCTCGGTCGATCTCGCCTTGAACTGAGGCAGAGCGCCGACCAACATGCCGCGGGTGTCGGTCTGCTCCACTGTCCCGTCGTTACGCACGATGAGCGGGGGCGGGTGCCCGGCGCAGGTGAGCCGCAACTGCAACTGACCGTCGCGGTGCGCGACGGACGCGAGCACCACCGTGGCGAAACGGCTGTTGTCGGGGGTCAACAGCGCGCTGTTGAGCAGCTTGAGCACCGCTTCGTGTTGGTCGGCAAGCGGCGCCAGCGCTTGCAGCGTATTGCGGATCTTGCCGCTGAGTACCGCGGCCTCCAGGCCCTTTCCGCAGACGTCACCGAGGACGACGAGGGTTTCGCCATCGGCGTCCGCGGCGGGATGGACGTCGTAGAAGTCGCCACCGACCAGCTCATGGTCTGCTGAGGCGCGGTAGCCGCCGGCGAGTTCGAACTGGCCGTTGGGCGTCAGCGCAGGGGGCAGCAGTTCGCGCATGAGCGTGCGCGTGATCGCCGACTGTTCGGCGTAGAGCCGTGCTGCGGAGAGAGCCGCACCCGCTCGTGTCGCGAACAGCCGAGCGAATCGTTCCTCGTTCTCGCTGAACGCCGTGTGCGAGTCGCGGCGTAACAATATGAGCGCGCCGGCCGGAACGCCGTGGCCCGGCAGCGGTGTGATGAGGACCGACCCCACCTGCCCGACGAAGTGCGAGGGAATCAACCAATCGGGTACCGACGCGGGGTC
The DNA here is from genome assembly GCF_001500025.1 of Mycobacterium sp. IS-1590. Taxonomy (GTDB): domain Bacteria; phylum Actinomycetota; class Actinomycetes; order Mycobacteriales; family Mycobacteriaceae; genus Mycobacterium. The sequence continues at coordinate 169,956 of NZ_LQIW01000045.1, forward strand.
GATCCAGCGCGACGGCACCGGCGGGAACCCGCGAAGTGCCTCGCTGAGACCCGAGACCTCGGCCGGGTCGGCTTCCACGTTGCGGTGTTCGGCGGCGCCATCGGGTCCGCTGCAGACGATCGGCATCCGCTCACCACTGACCGGCGCGACCACCACCGCGGCGTCGGCCAGGTGACGCTCCGCCATCTGTGCCGTCGCCTCCATGCAGCGTTCGAAGTTCAGCGACGCCATCAGCACGGCCGAGACGTCGTCGAGAAGCGCGGCGCGCCCGCGCTCCCTGGCCAGCTCCTCGTGCGCGTCCCGCAGCGGCCGGTGGGTGTCCTCGACCAGCCACCATGCGATCTCCCCGCCGGGCAGCACCGACGGGCGCGCCTCGAAATCGCGCCCGAAGAGCACGCCGGTGGCCGACTGCGCGGCGTCGGCCGACAGGTCCAGCGGAAATCGGTCGTGGGCGCGCGCCAGCCACGGTGGCGCGGTGTCGGCGAACCTGGTGCCGACCTCGGCGTCGGCCAGCAGGGATCGAGCGGAGTCACTCATTGCGCGGATGACACCCGAGCGGTCGATTACAACTACGGGGTGAGGAACGGACTGCCAGCCGGTTGCTTCGCTCGGCGGCTCGGTCCTCACGCCCCTGTCGCTGTTCACCGGTCAGTTCCGCTGCCGCACGAAGACGCGCAACGACCGGTCGAGTTCGAGTCGTCACTGTGAAAAGAGACGTCGGAACTGGAAAGCATCACACCCCTGCAGACAGGCACATCCACTGCGAGGCGTGGGCTCAGCCCCTGATCAAGCCGACTCTACCCTGCACCGCGACGAGTCGTTCGGAAACGCCTTCTCGGCCGCATACCTGGAAAGCGCTGCAAACCTAGAAAGCGATGACCCCGCGGATGTTGCTCCCGGATCGCAGATCCTTCATCGCCTCGTTGATGTCGTCCAGCTTGTACCGCTGCGTGACCAACTCGTCGAGTTTGAGGTTGCCCGCCTCGTACATCGACAACAGTCTCGGCATGGCCTCGCGAGGGTTCAACTCGCCGTAGAGGACCCCTTTGAGGGTCTTACAGGAACTGACCATGTCAGGCAGACTCAGCGGCACCACCAAGTCGCTGACCTTCGCCATGCCGGTGAGCACACAGGTGCCCCCCTTGCGCAGCAGCATCAGCGCCACCATCACGAGGTCGGCGGGTACCACCCCGGGCGTCAACACGACACGATCGGCCATGGCACCCCAGGTGATCTCCTTGACCAGATCCAGGGCCGCGCCGGCGTCGACGGCGGTGTGCGTGGCGCCGAAGGTCGGTGCGATCTCGCGTTTGAACTCGTTCGGGTCGACGGCGACGATGTGCTTGGCCCCGGCGACTCTCGCGCCCTGCACGGCGTTCATGCCGATACCGCCCACGCCGATGACCACAACGGTGTCGCCGGCCTGGGTGCCTGCTGCCACCGAGCCCGAGCCGAAACCCGTTGTCACACCGCATGAAACCAGCGATGCGGCCTCCAGTGGAATCCAGTCGTGGATCTTGACCAGCGAGCGTTCGGACGCCACCACATACTCGGAGAAGGTGCCGACCTGCATCATGGCCATCAGGTCCTCACCGCCGACGTGACGCCTACAGGTGCCGTCGGTGGTCATGGCCTTGCTGTAGATGTCGGCGCCGACGTCGCACAGGTAGGTGTGGCCGCTGGCGCACCAACGACAGTTGCCGCATGCGGGCAGGAACGAGATCGCCACGTGGTCACCGGGTTTGAGCGTCTTCACTTCGGGCCCGACTTCTTCGACGACGCCCGATCCCTCGTGACCGCCGAGCATCGGGAACCATTCGGGCACCGGCACGCCGGACGCCCGCATCAGTTCCTCCATCTCCGGACTCGGCACGCTGTCGCCGGTGTAGAAGTGCTCGTCGGAATGGCAGATCCCGGCGTAGGCCATCTTGACCAACACCTCGCCGGCGCGGGGCGGGTCCAACTCGACTTCGGTGACTTCCCAGTCGATGCCCACTCCGCGGAGCACGGCTGCTCGAGATTTCATCTACGACTCCTTTGGCCAGCCGACAGTCTTGGTTTCGGTGAAGATTTCGAGGCCTTCGATGCCGCATTGCCGTCCGATGCCGGATTGCTTGTAGCCCCCGAACGGGGCATCCGCGCCGTACCAGAGACCGCCGTTGATCCCGAGGGTCCCGGTACGGATCCGGCCGGCCACCGACTTGGCCCGCTCCAGGTCCTTGGCGAACACCACACCCGACAATCCGTAGATGGAGTCGTTGGCGATCCGCACCGCATCGTCGTCGTCGTCGAATCCGATAACCGACAGGACCGGGCCGAAGATCTCCTCCTGGGCGATCGTCATCCGGTTGTCGACGTCGGCGAAAACCGTTGGCTCGACGAAGAACCCTTTCTCGAGGTGTGCAGGGATGTTGCCGCCGGTGACGACTCGTGCCCCTTCCTGCTTACCCTTCTCGATGTAGCCCATCACCCGGTCCTGCTGGCGTTTCGACACCTGGGGGCCTTGCAGCACGGAGGGGTCGGTGGGATCACCGTACTTGTTCTTCTCCATGGCGACCTTGACGATCTCGACCGCCTCGGCGTAGCGACTGTTGGGCACCAGCAACCGGGTCGGCATGGCGCAGCCTTGTCCGGCATGCATGGAGATGAACGCGCTGCCGCCGACCGTCGCGCTGATGTCGCCATCGTCGTCGAGTACCAGATACACCGACTTGCCGCCGAGTTCGAGGAATGTCGGCTTGACGGTGTCGGCGGCCGCCTTCATGATGCGTCGCCCGGTCGCCGTCGACCCGGTGAAGGCCACCATGTCGACGAGGGGAGAGGTCGAGAGCACCTCGCCGACCAGATGGTCCGACGAGGTGACGATGTTGATCACTCCCGGCGGAATGTCGGTCTGCTCGGCGATGATCCGGCCGATGCGGGTGGCGTTCCAGGGCGTATCGGGTGCGGGCTTGAGCACCATCGTGTTGCCCATCGCCAGGATCGGCCCGATCTTGTTGAGGATGATCTCGATTGGAAAGTTCCACGGCGTGACGACGCCGACGACCCCGACGGGTTCCTTCCACACTTCGCGCGCGGCGAGGGTGCCCATGCCGAAGGCGTCCTTGTCGGGAAGCGTTCGTTTCCAGGGGAACTCGGCGATCATATCGGCCGGCCAACTCAAGGCCTCTTTGAGCGGGACGTCGAGTTGCGGTCCGAAGGTGCTCAGCAGTGGGCAGCCCGCCTCGGCGATGAGCTCGCTGCGGATCTCCTCGCGTTCGGCCTCCAGCGCCGCCTGCAGCTGACGCAGTCCCGCGGCCCTGGCTTCACCGTCTCGCGACCAGTCGCTGTGGTCGAAGGCGTGGCGGGCGGCCGCCACCGCCCGTTCCATGTCGGCGCGGGTGCCGTCGGCGGTGCCCCCGAGAACCTCCTCGGTCGCGGGGTTGATGTTGTCGAACTGCCGGCCTGTTTCGGATTCGACGAGCTTGCCGTCGATGAGCATGCGCGATTCGTGTGTCACCAGGTGTCCTTCACCACTGTCGAAGTTCGGCCACGGCGCCCGACGGTCTGGGAGCCAATGTCAGGTATGGGATGAAACTGCTTTTCCCGCAACGAAGTACGTTGTGCACGACGTCAACGAGGTGATCGGCCTCGACGAGGCCGCCCTGCATGTAACCGTTGTCCATCCAGAACCGGATGGCGTTCTCGAGCGCCTGCGGGTCCCAGGTCTTGTTGAACTCGGTCTGGGAGTCTCCTTCTCCGCCGAAGCAGTCGCCGACGGCCAGGCGGGTGAAGCCGATGTTCGGGTGTTCGATGCGCCAGGCCTCGACCAATTTGTCCAATGCCGCCTTCGATACGGCGTAGGCACCCAGCAGGGGCCATGGGGCGGAGTAAGAAGCGCTGAGCGATGAGAGGTACACCGCCGCACCACCGTTGGCCGCCAGATGCGGTGCCGCCGCCGCGGTGATGAGCGAAGCGCCGGTGACGTTGGTGGCGAAAAGATTTGCCCACTGCTCGGCCGTCACCTCGGTCAGCGGCGCGAGGACGCCGACGCCGGTGGTGTAGACGAGCGCGTCGAGACCGCCGAATTCTTCGACGACGGCTGTCATGGCGCGGTGACAGGCGTCCGCGTCGGTGACGTCACACGCGACGGCCACCGCACCGCCGCCCGCCTCCTCGGCGGCGTTCTCGAGGCGGTCACGACGCCGCGCGAGGAACGCGACCCGGGCGCCCGCCTTTGCGAGCCCGATACCGATGCAGCGGCCGAGACCCGCAGACGCTCCGACTACGGCGACTCGCAGCGATAGCGCATCTGACATCAGATCTCCTTGAGACGAGGGCGAAGCAACATTATCAGTCCAGTAGAAGAACGATAATCAAAAATGGAAACGCTCATTTCCATACGGTAGGCGATCACGCCGAGACGCGAATCAACCACTACTACCGCCTGACCACCTTGCGTGGCTCCGTCGCGGAGCTGAGCAGAAGCCGGTCGAGAATACGTGCCGCACGACCGCGGGCTCGGCCGGGGCTTTTCGCGTGTGCCACCAGAAGCGCGCCCTCCTCGAGCGATGCGACGAGCATGTGCGTGAGCTCGGCAACGGGTAGGTCGTCGATGCTGCCTTCGGCGATGGCATTGCCCACCATCTCGTTGATCAACGCGATGCTGTTGTCCTCCTGGATCGCGCGCAGTGTCCGCCAGCCCAAGACGACGGGCCCGTCGACCAACATGATGCGCTGCACCTCGGGCTCGAGTGCTGACTCGAGAAAGCCGTGAAGGCCCGCGCAGAGCCGCTCCCAGGAGTCCGCGCCGCGCGGCGGTGAGGACAGTGAGCGCAATGTGAGGTCTCGCTCGACCTCCTCGAACACCGCCCGGAAGAGCTCGGCCTTGTCCTTGAAGTGGTGATAGAAGGCGCCGCGGGTGCCGACGCCCGAGGTCGTGACCAAGTCGCCGATGCTGGTGTTGAAGTAGCCCTTGTCCACGAACAGGATGCGTCCCGCATCGATGAGATTCCGACGGGTTTGATCGCCGCGAGCGCGTCGCTCGGAGTCCGTGCCGCCACGCTTGGCCATGCCGAGCATGCTAGCAACATTCACGGTGTAGGTTAGCGTCACCGGACAACCTGCATGTTGTATGTTGCTGACTGTGGCAGACGAAGGTGTTCGCGCGTACGGTTCGGTCGCCCCGCTGAAAGTCGGCCTGCTCAACGACTATCCGACGAGGTCCAGCACCGAGGACGACACGCTGGACACACTGCGGCTGGTGTTCGACGAAGCGGTCTCCGCCGGCCTCGTCGACCGGCCGATCGAGGTGGTGCGCCGCGACGTCATCGGTCTGCCCAACGGCACGTACCACGCCGTCGAACGCGGTTACGACGAGCTGGTCGCCGAAGGCTGCCTGGTGATCTTCGGCCCCTACGTCTCCGACAACGCGGTGCCGCTGTCCGCGCACGCGAACCGGGTGGCCAAGGTCCCCAATCTCATCCTGTCGGGATCCGAGGAGGCGCTGGGGGAGTGGACGTTCGCACTCAACAACGGGTCGATGCCCGAGGAGCCGGTCATGCTCGCCGCGGTGATGCTCGGCGACCACAGGTCGCGCATCGCCATCGCGTATGAGGCCTCTCTCATCGGCAAGGAGTATCTGGCGTTCGCCGAGAAGGCCTATTCCGCGGCGGGATTGAAGGTCGTGGCCACAGCGGCCATCCCGCAGGTGGAAGCGGACAAGGCGGCGGTGGTCGCCGAACTGCGGGCGGCCGGTCCCGATGCCCTTGTGCACGTCGGGTTCGGCCACGGGCTGTGGGGCTTCTCGGACGCCTTGGAAAGCGCCGGCTGGGATCCGCCGCGCTACACCACGACGGCGTTCGAGATGGCGCACATCAACGCCGAGTGGATGCGTCATCTGCGCGGTTGGATCGGTCTTGACAGTTACGACGAGCGCAACGACGTCGGACAGGGGTTCCTCGACCGATTCGAGGCGCGTTACGGCCGCCGACCGGAGCACTCGATGCCGGGCCTGTGCCACGACGTCGCGACCGTGATCGCCCGGGGACTGGCGGCGGCGAGGCCGTTGACCGGCGAAGGGGTCAGACACGGAATCGAGCAGGTCAAGCTCGTGCCGTCGGCGAGCGGAGCCCCGGGGACGTTCCTCCGGTTCGGCCGTTACATCAGGCAGGGCTGGCTGGGCTCCGATTACCTGATCGCGCGGCGGGTGCTAGCGGATGGAAGCGGACACGTGTTCCACGCGGCGCCGAGCGACAACATCTCGCGCGCGGTCGGTGTCCGCCGAGACTGAGCTTGTGCACGAAGATGATGCGAATGTTCCTGCAGAAGTTCAGTTTCGGCGTTGGCTTTCCAGCTGGATCGCACCGAACACCGGCGCCGTGACGATCCCTGGCGGCTGGGCCCTCACGTAGGGGATCGCCCGGACGGCGCCCATCGCGATCATCAGATGCCCCGGTTGCGCGTGCTGTCCGCTGGGCACCTGACCGTCCCAGCCGACGTCGAGCGCGAGCTCGAAACTCGGTTCGCCTTTGATGACGGCGCGGATCAACGGCGCCTTCTCTCCGGGGGCCAGCGGCTTCAGCCCCCACTGGGGGAGATCGCGCGTGAGCACCCATTCCTCGTGAATCGCCAGCAAGGGGCGGCCTGACCAGTGTCCGACCCAGGAGAACCGTTGGCCGACGACCGTTCCCGCTTCGATGGTGCCCGCCAGCACCTCGAGGTCGTGCGGAAGCGTGGTGGCGTCGACGGACACCTCGACGTGCGAGAGCGTGACGCCGAGAACGTCGGCGGTGGCGTTGAGCGCCTGGCGGTACGCCATGTCGAGCTTCTTGATGATCGGCGAGTCCACGCTGACGTCCTCGGGCGGTCTGCCCATGCCCATGAGATCGACGAGCATGGGCCGGCTGTCGACCGCCGAGACATCGGTCGCTTCGTAGAGATCGATTCGATCGATCGACTTGCTCAGTCCCGTCACGGTCGCCACCAGCCGTTCGAACATGAAGCCCGGGTTCTCGCCCGCGGCGTGGAAGCGGGACTGTCCGGCCCGGGATGCTTCGACGAATGCGGCCTCGGTCTCGGCGCCGTAGGTGGGCAGGTGGTTGTAGGACGTGGTCGTGATGACGTCGGTGCCCGCCGCGAGCAGTCGGCAGATGTCGTCGGCGTTGGTGTCAACGGCATGGGCCTTGCTGGCGGCATGGATGACGACGTCGGCGCCGAGCCCGAAGATCTCGTCCTTGTCGGTGGTGGCGAGCACGCCCGTCGTCGGCGGCAGACCGCACAGCGCACCGGCATCCAGCCCCTCCTTGGCCGGGTCGTACACCAGCACGCCGACCAATTGAAAATCAGGGTTCTCAATAAGCTCGGACAGGGCAGCGCGACCGACAGCGCCCGTGGCCCATTGGACGACTCGAGTTACCAATCGAACGCTCCCGGTGTGCTTTTCGCTGAGCCAACTGTTTGACCTCGGCCAAACGTACATGATGGAGGCGGGCAACCACCAGGGTGTATGTTGATAGCGGCCGATCCGCAGTAAGGAGTCGTCGCATGTTCGAGCCGGCGAGCGTCGAGGATCTCGAGCAGAGCATCCGAGACGCTCAAGACAAATTCAATGCGGGCATGGGCGCCGACGGGGACGCCACCCCGTACGCCCTCCTCAAGGAGTTGCGGGCCCAGGCACCGGTACATGCCGGGTGGCCCGAGATGGGCATGATCGGCAATTCGGGGGAGGGCCCGCCGACCTTCACGGCCTACACATTCGACACGGTCAAGGCGATCTTCACCGACAACATCACCTTCAGCACCCGCTGCTACGAAGACGTCGTGCGGCCACTGCAGGGCCCCACCATCCTCGAGATGCAGGACCCCGAACACGCGATCTACCGCAAGCTGCACGAATTCGCCTTCGCCCGCTCATCGATGAAGCGGTGGGACACCGAACTCGTCGGCCCGCTGGTCGACCGAACAATCGCGAAGATCAAGGACGCCAAGCGTGCCGATCTCGTCGACGCGGTGTTCATGCCGATTCCAGTGCGGGTGATCGCCGCCTTACTGGGCCTTCCCGATTCCGACGTCCTGCACTTCCACCGACTGGCGATCGACCTACTGGGCTTCCGCGGCGACATGGACTGCGCGATGCGGGCATCGGCGAAGATGAAGGAGTATTTCGTCGGGATCCTCGCCGACCGGCGCAGAAAGCCCAAGAACGACATGGTGTCCATCCTCGCGGCCGCAGAGGTCAACGGCGTGAAGATGTCCGACGAGCAGATCTACGGTTTCATGCGCAACCTGCTGCCCGCGGGCGCCGAGACCACGTCCCGCTCGACCGCCAGCCTGGCCTTCGCCTTGCTGACTCACCCCGACCAGCTCGATGCGGTGCGCGCCGACCGCAGCCTGCTGCCGCAGGCCATCGAGGAAGGCATCCGCTGGGAAACCCCCCTGCTCAACTTCATGCGCGAGGTCACCCGCGACACCGAGATCGGCGGAGTTCGCGTACCCGAGGGCGCGACCATGATGCTCAGTCTCGGCAGCGCGAACCACGACGAAACGCGATGGAAGGAACCGGAGAAATTCGACATCTTCCGGGAACGCAAGCCGCACATCGGGTTCGCGCACGGAGCCCACGTCTGCCTGGGCATGCATCTGGCTCGGCTCGAGACCACGAAGATCTTCAACGCCTTGTTCGACGAATTACCCGGGCTCCGACTCGATCCCGACGCGCCCGCGCCCTACATCACCGGGACGATGTTCCGCTCGCCCCCTCGCCTCGACGTCGTGTGGGATTGAGGTAGCGACGTATGACGCGCGTGATTCAGTGGGCGACCGGAGTGACGGGAATGATGGCGCTTCGCCACATCCTCGGCAGGCCCGATCTCACGGTCGTCGGTGTTCGTGTCTACGATCCGGCAAAAGCCGGTCTCGACGCGGGCGCGTTGTGCGGCATCGGCGAGGCCGGGGTGGTCACCAGCGACGACCGCGACGCCATCATCGCCACCGATGCCGACGTGGTGCTCTACATGGGCAAGGTCGAGACCGACACCCCGGGCTGCTTCGCCGACGTCTGCGACCTGCTCGCCTCGGGTAAGAACGTGGTCGCCACGGGCAGCAGGTTCATCCATCCGCGCTCACTGCACGAATCACTGGCCAACGACATCGAAAATGCCTGTGAGACAGGCAGATCATCGTTCCTCGGGGTGGGCCTGTACCCGGGCTTCTTCGGTGAGTCGATCGCACCCCTCCTGTCGCGGCTCACCCAGCAGACGAACCGGATCAGCGTCCGCGAAGTGCTCAACTACTCCACCTACGCCAGTCACGACCTCATCTTCAACGCCATGGGTTTCGGGCACGCCCCCGACGACACAACCCCACTGCTCGCCAACGCCGAGTACGCGGCGAGCGCGTGGATCGGTAGCGCGACGGTACTTGCTCAGGCGCTCGGCCTGCGGATCCGTGCGGTCGAGGGCTTCCGTGAGGTCGTGACGACGCCGCGCGCGCTGAGCGTCGCCGCGGGCGAGATCCCCTCGGGCACCGTCGGTGCCATGCGGTTCGGCGTGGTCGTCGACTGCGGCGAGACCACGATATCGGTCGAGCATCTCACCCGCATGGCTGACGATCTGGCCCCGCACTGGCCGAACGAGATTGGATACGAGCTCGCCTTCGAAGGTGAGCCGAACATGCGAATACACCTCGAAATCGGCGCTCCCGGTGAAGACCACGCCGAACAGGGCTGCTTGGCCACCGCAATGCACGCGATCAACGCCATACCCACGGTCGTGGCGGCTGAGCCGGGGCTGTACGACCTGTCGGGCGTCGCGCCGTTCGTCGCGCACTGGACCAATCGCAGCGGCTAGCTGACACCGAGCGACGTCAGGGCTTGTTTCCGAATCCCGTGTAGCTGCGAATGAGGGGCAGGTCCGCCATCGTCGCGAAACCCGCCGGGGCCGCGCAGACCGCCGGGATGGCATTGACGACCTGCATCGCCACCGTGATGAGGCCGGCGCGGACGTGCTCCTCAATTGAAGCCTCGCGCGAGAAGCTGGCCAGCGGAAAGAAGTGTGTGCGCATTGAGGGATCGCCCTCGATGGTCAGTGTCCAGCCATCGAGGGGTTGTGGCCAGTGGTCGGGATACTCGCCGCCGACGGTCCAGAGCGTTTCGAATTCGATGAGCGGTTCACCGTGGCGGTGGCCGACGAAGTTCCAGCGCTGTCCGGCCGTGCTGCCCTGCCGCACTACGTGGTCGAAGATCTGGAGGTCCTTGCTCGCCGGCACCGTTTCCAGAGTCACCGAGACGTCGTCGATGTCCGCGTTCAGGCTGTCGGAAATGAACCAGGTCTGCTCGACGAACAGCTTTGTCAAGAAACTCAGGTAGTCGTTGGCGGTAGGGGTCACCTCATCGACCGGTCGGCCGAACCACATTCCATCGAAGGTGATTTCGGTGCTTTCCCATAGCGTCCAATCGGCTCTCTCCTGGAGCGTCAGGCGCTCGATCGTGCGACTCATGCCCGACAGCGCCAGCGGCAGCACGCCAGACAGGTTGCCCGGGTTGAGCCCACTGCCGTGGATGGTGCTGTTGCCCTTCTCGCATGCCCTCAGGACCTTGTCCCGGTCGGCCTCGGGAATTCGCCGCGGGTGGAACAGAAATGACGGCGTCGCCACGTTCTTTCCGCTCTCGAGTAGCGCACAGACATCGTCGAGGTCGGTGAAAGACGGTGCGTACAAGACGAGGTCGGCGTCCAACGCGAGGATCGCGGCCACATCGGTGGTGGCCGCGACGCCGATCGGGGCTCTGTTGACAAGCGTCCCGACGTCGACCCCGTTCTTGGCGGCGGAATACACGCGGGCTCCGACCAACTCGAGGTCGGGGCGGTGATCGAGGATGGTGGTGATCATCTCGGAGCCGACGGCGCCGGTGGCCCACTGAATTATCCGCAATGGGCGGCTGTCGGCGGTCATAGAGCGGCCCCCTTCGAAACCGTCACAGTGCGACAGTACACCGGTGATAACGTAGGTTCTCACAATCGATAAATGAAATTCTCGACAGGAGCGTGCCATGGACGATGTGCTGAGGTACCGGGGCAAGTCGGTGGTCGTCACCGGTGCGGCGTCGGGCATGGGCCGGGCGACCGCGCAAATCCTCGTCGATCTCGGTGCGACGGTCACCGCCCTGGACATCAAACCGACGACCGTTCCCGTCGCCCGCGCGCTCCAGATCGACCTCCGTGACCAGAAGAGCATCGAAGAAATCGCGGCGTCCATCCACGGCCCCGTCGACGGGCTCTTCAGCTGTGCGGGGCTGCCCGGTCCGCCGTTCAGCGAATGGGACACGATTCTGGTCAACTTCGTCGGGGCACGTCACCTGGCCGAGCAGCTCGTGCCGAAGATGCCCGAAGGGTCGGCCATCAGCGTGATCTCATCGTCGGCCGCAATCGGCTGGCAGGACCACATCAAGGTCATCACAGGCCTGCTCGAAACCAAGGGGTTCGAGGCCGCCGTCGAATGGCTGACCGCCAACGAAAAGCTGTGGTCGTGGAGCGGCTATGCCTACTCGAAGTACATCATCGATGCGTGGGTGGGCTGGTGGTATCCCGAACTCGGCCGCCGCGGCATCCGCATCAACTGCATCAACCCCGGCCCCACCGAGACGGCGATGATGCCGGCCTTCCAGGACCTGATGGGCAAGGAGACGGTCGATCAGGCGGTAGGACCGATCGGACGCTATTCGACTGCCGAGGAACAGGCCTGGCCGCTGGTCTGTCTCGGCAGCCCGCGGTTCAGTTATGTCGGCGGCGAGGTGCTGTGGACCGACGGCGGTTGGAACGGTGCCATGACGATGGGCCGACACCAGGCGCAGTGGGCCGACACGGCCGCCGCAGAGATGTCGAAGAACAGCTGAGCGCCCTGATGGAGCCCAGGCGCCGAATCCAAATACCCTGACTGGCAACGTCTATCGGCCGGCGCTCAGGCGGGGGGCCAGGTGCACGATGTCGCTCACGACCGTGGGGTTGGCGCGGGACATGGCGATCAACGACAGCATGGCGTTGGCCACGTCGTTGACGGCGGACATCTTCGCCGGAATCTGACCCTCCTGTGCCCAGGCCCGGTAAAGATCGGCCAGTAGGTCCCGGTCCGCCCCGCGGAGGATCTCGGTGCCCTCCGTAGGGCCGACGCTGACACGGATGACGGCCAGTTCCGGATGCTCGGCCCGCCATGATCGCAGGATCTCGTCGAGCGCGGCCTTGCTGGCGTGGTAGGCCGCGACGCCCGCGCGTGGCCTACCGACATCGTGACTGGACGCAACGAGCACGACCGCGTCGTCGGCAAGGTGGGGCAGCGCTGCACGCAGCGCATGCGATGCGCCTACCGCGTTGACGGCGTAGGCGTGCAGCCACGTCGTGACGTCGGTCTCCTCGATCAACGCGAACGGCACCACGGCGCTGGTGAACACCACCGCGTCGAGCTGGCCGAGCGTCGTGGCCACCTCGTCGACGACCCGCTCGATCGCGCGTGGATCGGAGACGTCGAGCTCGTGCGCGGAACCGTCGAGCTCTTCTGCCAACCCGGACAGGAGCTCGACCCGTCTGGCCGCGAGCGCGACACGGGCGCCCCTGGTGCGAGCCGCCCGCGCAAGCGCGTGACCGATGCCCGAGGATGCGCCGATCACGAGCATCCGCGCGCCCTCGATATTGGAGTGTCGATCGCTCATGCCGTGCTTCTCCTACCTGACTTGAGTTTCCGCGTCCGCGGATTTGATGATCGAGCGGATCGTTCGTCGGCACCTGCCACAGTCCGATCCGGCACCGCACGCGTCGGACACCTGCCGCGACGTCCTGGCGCCTGAGGCGACGGCATCGGCGACCGCCTCGATCGTTATGCCGAGACACAGGCACACATACATCAGTGCAGATCCGTTCCGGCGGTCTCGGCCAGTCGCATTGCGTGGACGAACCGTCCGACGAAGACCGGCGGATAGGCGCCGACGCCGGCGGAGGTCAGCCACTCCGAAGCGATGTCGGAGTCCGCAACCCACTGCAACGCGGTACGGGCCGTCGCAAGCTGATGAAGGAAGAGCACTTCGCGAGGGGTGTCGAAGGCGCGGTACACGAGTGTTCGGCGAATCCCTGAACGGGCGAAGTCGGCGAGTGATTCGCGCACGTGAGCCATGAAGACCTCGACGTTCTGGACCCGGGTGACGGCGGCAACCACCACCTCGGTACCCGGCTCGGGGGGCTCGCCGAGGTCGAATCGTTCGACGACTTCGCCGGCGAAGACGGCGGGAAGGTCGTCGATGCCGACCGCGTCGAACCAGTCGAAGAAGTACGGGGAGCGGAGGAGGTCGAGCAGCGGCCGCTCGGTTCGGATCCCGATGACGACCAGGACCTTCCCGGGGTCGACCACCGACTCGTACACGAACGCATAGCGCGCGCCGAGATCGCGAAGACTTTCTTCGTGCTGCGCGAGCACCGGTCCCACGCGCTCGGATTCGGCGATCCGGAACTCGACGGCGAAGATGAAGCTGCGTACGGCGGCTGGAGCCATTGCCGCCTCCTTCGATCCCGTTCTAAGCAGGTGCACCCACGTCACGCGATGCGAGAATTCATATTCTCATACGGGCGTTTGCGGCGGTAGGCGGCACTGACGCGGGCGCTCGGCGATGCCCACCGGGAGGCCGGGCCGGGAGAAATCCGCCAAAACGACGACCGGTAACGCCTATTCTCACGGTGTGACCTACAGGGTGAAGGTTGAGCCGTACTACGACCCGTTCGACTTCGACATCGACGACGATCCCTACCCCGTATGGAAAAGGCTGCGCGACGAAGCGCCGCTCTACCGCAACGACAAATACGGTTTCTACGCGCTGAGCAGGCACACCGACGTCGCCCGAGAGCTGGCCAACTGGCAGGATTACCGCTCGGGCAAAGGCACCACCATCGACATCATCCTCAACGGTGTCGAGGTACCGCCAGGCATCATCCTGTTCGAGGACCCTCCGATCCACGACTTTCATCGCCGCTTGTTGTCGGGTGTGTTCACGCCCCGGCGCATGGCTGCTATCGAACCGTTGGCGCGAGAGTTCTGCCGGCGCGCCTTGGAGCCACTCGAGAACGCCGAGACGTTCGACTTCATCGCCGACCTCGGAGCATGGATGCCGATGCGCACCATCGGATATCTGCTGGGCATACCGGAGGACAAGCAGATCGCCATCCGTCAGAACACCGACCGGCTTCTCGAACTCAAAGACGGCGAACTGGTCGATGCGGCCGACGACATGCTGACGCGACAAGGCTCGATGCTGGAGGAGTTCATCGATTGGCGTTACGACCACCCATCAGACGATCTGATGACCGAACTGGTCAACGCCGAGATCGAGGAACGTGACGGTGGCCGCAGGCGGTTGACTCGCGGAGAGGTGTTGACCTACGCCGGAACACTCGTCGGCGCAGGAAACGAAACGACGACGCGGCTGATCGGCTTTGCCGGCCAACTGCTTTCCGACCACCCCGACCAACGGCGTGAATTAGCAGAAGATTTCAGTCTCATCCCCGCGGCGATCGAAGAGGTGCTGCGCTACGAGGCGCCATCGCCTGTGCAGGCACGACATGTCGCTCGTGATGTCGAATTCTATGGTCAGACAGTCGCCGAGGGCTCGGTGATGCTGCTGATCAACGGTTCGGCGAACCGGGACGAGCGACAGTACCCGGACGCGGACCGGTTCGACATCCACCGGCAGGCCTCGCATTTGTCATTCGGTCGCGGTATTCACTTCTGCCTCGGCGCCGCGCTCGCGCGGATGCAAGCGCGGGTCGCGCTCGAGGAGGTGCTGAAGCGATGGCCCGACTGGGAGGTCGATTACGCTGCGGCCAAACGCGCTCACACCTCCAGCGTCAGAGGGTGGTCCACGCTTCCCGCGGCGGTGTGAGGTGACCAATACCGTTGATCGGACGCCGAACTCCGCTTCGGCAGAACCGGCCGAAGCGCACTTCTCCCCGTGGCCCGCCAGGATCGGGTGGTCGCTGTTCTTCATCGCATACCTGGCGTTCGCCATCGTGACCATCGCGAACATTCAGACAGGTCTGCACGGGGACCCGAAGAAAGCGAACCCGAATCCCGGCCCCGACCCGTATCCGCCGTTCCTCGGCTTCGACAACTGGCCGCTGGCCGTCTCCATCAGCTCGATCCCGTTGGCGATCGGTCTGATCGCCGTCCTGGTGTGGTTGTCGTGGCGGCAGCAAAAGGTGCACTGGGCGGTCATCATCGCGTTCGCCGGCCTGATCACCGGAGCGCTGGATCCACTGGCGAACTGGGCGACGTTCGCGATATTCGATCCGCGCATGTTGCACTTCCCGCTGTCCTGGCCGTACGTGAACATCTCACCGAATCTGGAACCGGCGCTGGCGTTCCTGGGCGGCTACGCCGCTTACTATCTGCTGAATGGTCTGGGGTTCTTGAAGCTGCACGACAGGCTCCTGGATCCGCTGATACGCCGCATCGGCTGGTTGGCGCCGCGCAGACTGCTGCGGGTGTTCATCGGTGCGACGATCATCGCCGTCCCGATCAACGGGCTCATCCAGTTCACCTGGATGAGAGCCGGGATTTTCTACTACACAGAGGCGGTCGGGCCGGTGCTGCACATCGGACACATTCACTTTCCCCTGATCATGGCGGTGTACGACGCCCCGATCTTCGCCATGGTCGCCGTGATGTGCGTGCGGGACGAGAGTGGCGAACTGGTGTTGATCAACCGCCTCGCGCGCTGGATGCCGGCGAGGCGGGGGCGTCCGAAGGTGACGCTGACTCGGCAGTTGTTGGTGTCTGTGACGGTGGGCCTGGTGTCGTTCGCTGTGCCGCTGGCCGTGCTGTCCGGGCTGCGGGAGGCAGGTCTGTCGCGGCCTTCCTTCGATCAGAACCCCTATCCGAATGTGAACCTCTACGACCCATACGGTCATCTCGAGGAAGCCGGCAAGCCGGGACCGTTCTACCGCTGACTGACCTGTCCCAGGTCAGTCCCACGATGACGAGAACTGTTGCCCTGCAGGGGCGAGGAGGGAGAGAACCGTGACCGACTGTCGTCGCTATCGAGTCGTCCACGTCGGCACCGGACTGACCGGCAGGGAGGCGTTGCGCGCGGTCATCGAGGACCCGTCGCTCGATCTCGTCGGGGTGAAGGTGTCGACACCGCAGAAGGCCGGGATGGACGCGGGAGAACTGTGCGGTGCACCAGCTGTCGGAGTTCGTGCGACCGATGATCTCTCAGCTGTTCTCGCGCTGAAACCCGACTGCGTGACGTATTGCGCGACCGCCGTCCGACGCGAAGAAGAGGCGATCGCGGATATCGCCACGTACCTCAGAGCCGGGGTCAATGTGGTGACGTTCTCCCTGATCCCGATGATCTATCCCCCGGCCGCACCCGCGCGATGGAGAGATGACCTCGAAAGGGCGGCCGCTGAGGGTAATTCAACGTTCTACGCCACCGGTAGCGAGCCGGGGTTCATCAGCCTGAACATCCCCACGGCTCTGCTGGCAGGAGCGGGTCGAGTCGACTCGTACCGGATGGACGAATACGCGGTCGACCTCGACAAGGCATACCCGATATGGGACGTCCTCCATGAGTCGATGGGATTCGGTAAGCCCGACGGCCACGTGCCGGTTCGAATCGCCTCTGGAAAGGTCGACAAGGACTGGAGCACGGTGGTGACCTACATCGCCGACATCCTCGGCTTCGAACTCGACGGGATAGAGCTGGATTGGGAGACCCTGCTCGCGCCGACGGAGCTTCCGACCGCGCTCGGTGTCATCCCCGAGGGAACGATCTGTGCGCACCGGTGGCAACTCGCCGGCATCGTCAGAGGCCGCCCTGCTGTCGCGGTTCAATACTTCGCGACGGTCAGCAGCACACCGTGGCCCGATCGTTGGCCCAAGCCGGCACGCGAAGGCCAAGGCGGAATGGTGTTCCGCGTCAACGGCAATCCCAACATGAGCCTCGAACTGCACCTCGAGCAATCGAGCGACGACCGGGTGAATCCCGGTGTCGTGGCGACGGCGCTCGCGGCGGTGAACGCCATCCCGAGCGTTGTCGGAGCCCCACCGGGCGTGATCTCCAGCCCCCTGTCGGGGCCGTCGGTGGTCACCCGGCAGTCCAGCGCTTAGCTGCCGGTCACGCCGACGTCCACCGGAATGGCGGCAGCCGTGACGAATCTCGCCTCGTCGGATGCCAACCACGCGACCGCACTGGCGATGTCCTCGGCCGTGGTGATCGCGTCCGGCAGGAGTTGCTTTGCGAAGCCGGGACGCAGCGCCGGATTCGACTTCGCCGCCTCGGCCATCGCCTCGATCATCCGACCGCTTCCCATCGGCGTCGCCACCGAGCCGGGGTGCAGGCTGTTCACTCGGATGTGGTACTTGCCGAGTTCGCCGGCGAACGAACGGGCCAGCGCCGTCACGGCGTGCTTACTGGCCGTGTAGGCAATCATGAACGGCTCCACGGTGAGGCCGGCCGCCGACCCGACGAGGATGATGGAGCCACCCCGCCCGCCGGCGATGATGTGCTTGGCTCCTGCCATCACCGTGTTCCAGGTGCCGACGATGTTGATGTCGATGGTGTCCCGGAAGTCACGCGGCGACACCTGATCCCACACGGCAGGCACACAGATGCCCGCGTTGGCAACGATGACATCGAGCCGCCCAAGCTCGGCGACCGCGTTGTCGACGGCAGTACAGAGGCCGTCGTGGTCTCGGGTGTCGACGACCGCCGTCACCGACCGCCGGCCATTGGCTTCCACCATCTCCGCCGTCTCGGCCAGATCCTCAGGCGTGGCGGAATCGTAGGGGACACTCGGTGGTAGCGGGCCGGCGATGTCAACGAGAATGACGTCGGCACCATCGGCGCTGAGCCTTTCGGCATGAGCGCGTCCCTGTCCGCGGGCCGCCCCGGTGATGAGCGCGACCTTGTCGGTCATGTCGGGCACACGCGCACGCTACCGCACCTGAGAATTCGGATTAACGGTTTTGGAGAGCGTCCGTTGCGTAAGTGATAGCTTCTCCGATCATGGGTGTGCTCGACGGTCAGACGGCGTTCGTTCTCGGTGCATCTGCGGGTATCGCTCAGGCTTCAGCCAGACTGCTGGCGATCGACGGCGCGACACTGTACCTACTCGGGCGATCCATGAAACGGCTGGAAGCGACGCGTGACCGAATCCACGAAGCCGCGCCGGATGCGGAGATTGTGCTGCACAAGGGGGATCCCGAAGACGAGGACACCGTGAAAGCAGCGGCACAGTCCGCCCACGATGTCCACGGCCGGTTGAACATCGTCATCGGCACGGTGGCCAGCGGCGGCACCGGGCCGCTCATCGAACAGGACCTCGACACCTTCACGAATTTCGTGATGGGCAACCTGCGCTCGAACTTCCTGGCGCTGCGCTATTCGGCACCGCTGATGACGGCCGGCGGTTCGATCGTGTTCATCTCGTCGACATCCGCCAAGATTCCGATGGAGGGGCTGGGGCACTACTCGGCGGGCAAGGCCGCGCTCGAGATGTTCATCCGCGTCGCCGCCTCAGAACTGGGCCCGCGCGGCATCCGAGTCAATGCGGTGCGTCCGGGCTTGACAGAAGCGGCCACCACTCAGGGCTACATCCACCTCGAAGAGCTGACGAGCAGCTTCCTGGAGCGGGTTCCGCTGGGCAGGCTCGGTGTCTCCGACGACATCGCTCCCGGCGTGCGCTATCTGGCCGGACCCGAGTCCGGCTGGATGACGGGGCAGAGCTTCGCAATCGACGGAGGAAACGAGGTGCGGGGCGCTCCCCGCGGACCGATGTTCACCGTCTAACCGAAGTCCAACGCATTGCGGGGCGCCGTGATCGGCAGATCCAGCGACGTGGCGATTCCCGGCGCCGCGTCGACGACATAGGGGATGGCGTTGACGACCCGCATGGCCGTCGCCTCCATCGCGTTGGCGTTGGCCGACTCTGGCGTGTCCTCGGTACCGAGGTTCAGGTCGCACCGGATGTGGGGTTGGCCATCGATGATGAGCCGGTAGGTGCCGTTGGGCGCCGAGGCCCACTCGGGTGCCAGGTCGGGCGCCATCCGATTGATGTGCTCGATCGTGATCACGGGGTGGCCGTCGACGACGCCGGTGGTCTTTGCGCGCACCGCGCCGCAGGTCCCCGCGGGAATGGTTCCACACGCGACATGCAGATCTCGCGGGGTGAGCACCCGCTCGTAGGACTCGGTGACCTTCTCGAGCTCCACACCAAGGGCTTTGGCCACCAACCCGATCGGCGGTCCCCAGGCGAACTGCTGGGCACCGTCGAGTTCGAGGAGCGGCGTGAAATCGAGCGGCTTGCCGAAGCCCATGGCGTCGATCATGAGGTCCCGGTTGGGGTATGCCGAGTAGTCGAAGATCTCCTGCGCCCTTATGGACCGGATGGTGTTCGACAGCGTGCTCAGCAGCACCGCGA
This sequence comes from Mycobacterium sp. IS-1590, assembly GCF_001500025.1. Classification (GTDB taxonomy): domain Bacteria; phylum Actinomycetota; class Actinomycetes; order Mycobacteriales; family Mycobacteriaceae; genus Mycobacterium. The sequence goes on from NZ_LQIW01000045.1 coordinate 189,389, forward strand.
GCTGGTCGCCGGCGAAGCCGGGTTCGATACCCGACGTGTAGATCGTGACTCCTCCGGACAAGGCGGCCGCACGGACTTGATCGGCCAACTGCGGGATCCATCTGTCGGGGAACATCATTCCCGGGGTATTGGTGGTCACCACGTTGAGCCCGGCATTGAGCAGACGGACGTAGTCGCGCACCGCGGCGGCGTCCATCTCCGGGCTGGCCGCGCCGTAGACCACGCAATCGGGCTTGGCTGCGATGATGTCGTCGAGGCTGCCGGTCGTGATCAGACCGATCGGGCCCAGTCCGATGATCTCGCCGGCGTCGCGCCCGACCTTCTCGGCGCTGTGTACCCACACCCCGACCAGGTCCAGGTGCGGCCGTCGAACGATCGCGCGGATCGACAGGCTGCTGATCCAACCGGTGGATATGACGGCGACTCGTAATGGCTTGTCAGTCACGGATTGAGCTCCTTCGGTATCCCAGGGCGGGGATCGGGGAGGTGGACCGGTTCCAATGCCTCGTCGCGAATGTACCGGAGCGAGAATGCAAGTTTCCGGAAACGGAAAACCCTCTTCGCGAGAGCTATGGGCTCACCTGTCGGCCAGGAGATCACCGAGCTGCTTGGCGAGGTCCGACTTCTTGACCTTGCCGGTGGCGGTGAACGGCAGCGCCTCTTTGTCTGTGACCCAGATGAACTTCGGCACTTTGTATGCCGACAGCTGGCTGCGGAGGTCTGCCCGCAGAGCCTCGGCATCCAGCTGCGCGTCGCCGCGCGGCACCACCGCCGCGGCCACGATCGTTCCGTTGCGGCCATCCTCGGCACCGACGACATAGGCCTCGAGAACGCCGTCGCACCCGGACAGGGCCGACTCCACTTCTCCCGGTGTGACGTTGGTGCCGCCACTGGTTTTGATCAGGTCGCCCAACCGCCCGGTGAACGTGATCCAGCCATCGTCGTACTGGACTCCGCAGTCGCCGGTTCGGTAGTAGCCGTCGGGCGTGAACACGTCCTCCCGCTCCCGCTTGTACAGCCGCTGCATGAGCGAGTAGCCACGCACCCAGATCTCGCCGTCGCGGCCCGGGGGCACGGGGTCTCCCGTCTCTGGGTCGACGAGAACATGCGACAACCCTTCGATCGAGTATCCGCCCGTCACCGAGCGATCGGCCGGCTGCGGTGGATACGGGTCGACGCCGATGTGGTTGCCGCAGAGTTCGGTCATCCCCAGCGCATTGGGGCCCTCGGGCCGGCGTTCGGGGGGCACCATGGCGGGCATGCTGGTGCGCTGCACCGAGCTGAGGTCGCGCCGCGCGAAGTCCGGGTGCTCGGCCAGCGACTTGCCTTGCTGCGGCCAGCCCAGCGTGATGGTCGCGCGATGACGTTCGATCAACTCGAGCGCCTCGGCGGCGTCGAACGCGGGCTGGGTCACCAGCGTCGCACCGTGATGGATCACCGCATGGATGCCGGTGATCAGGCCACCGACCCAGAAGAACGGCATCGCCGTGAACATCACCGTGGTGTTCGTGACGCCGTAGTCGAACGTCAGGTTGTACGTGTGGCGCACCAACGTACCGTGGGTGTGCACAGGGCCTTTCGGGTCTCCGGTGCTGCCCGAGGTGTAGATGATCATCGCGTCGTCGGCAGGCGTCACGCACGACTCGACCTCCGCCAAGAAGTCGGCGCCGTATCGCTCATCCGCGCTGACCGGCAGCGTCGTCGCCCACGAGCGGTCGCTGCGTCCCCACACCACGATCGTGCGCAGATACGGTGCGCCCGACACGGCCAGTCTGCCGGGAACGCTCTGGTCGGCGAGGCCCGGCAGCGCCTCTTCGAGGCGGTCGAGGAAACTGTGGCCACGGAAATCCGACAGGGCGAGGATTGCACGCAGATCGGCGTGACGAGCGGTCCACGCCAGCTCAGCCGCTTTGTAGAAGGTGTTCAACGGCACCGCAACCGCGCCGATCCGGGTCGTTGCGAACCAGGCGACAGCCCAGTCGATGCTGTTGGGCATCAGGATGCCGACGTGGTCACCCTTCCCGAAGCCCTCGTCCAGCAGCGTCGTCGCCACGCGAGCCGACCGCTGCTCCAGGTCGGAATAGGTCAACGTCTGACCATCCGCAATGAGAAACGGCTTGTCGCCGAACCGCGCCGCGGACGACCTGACGAGGGTGGGGATCGTTGGCGTAAATGTCGGGAAGGGCACGAGGTGGAATCCTTAGCAATCCTGCGCTCGGACGGGCTGCCTCAACAGGATAGCCATCTTCACCCCAAACGAGAATATCGGTTCTCGCTGGATGTCCCCGGCCATTAGACTCCGGCCATGTCGACGTCCGACCGGGTGGATCGACTCGAGTCCAGCATCGAGATCGCCCAACTGCCCAGCCGCTACGCCATGGCACTCGATGCGCGGGATCTCGACGCGCTGGTGGCGTTGTTCGTCGACGACGTGCACGCCGGGTCGCACGGCGTCGGTAGGGCGGCGCTCAGGCGGTGGTACGACGAGGTGCTGCGGAGGTTCTATCGAAGCATCCACCTGATCTGCGGGCATGCATTCGATTTCGCCGATCCCGACCATGCGACGGGTTCAACGTACTGCCGGGCCGAGCATGAGGACGGCGACGGGTGGTATGTCATCACGATGCGTTACGACGACGTCTACGAACGCCGCGACGGCGCCTGGTACTTCGTCAAGCGACGCGAGCATCCCTGGTACTCCGTCGACGTGACCGAGCGGCCCGGCCCGGAATTCATCCGCTGGCCCAGCGATGTACCGCTGCGCGCACAGATGCCCCACCGCATGCCGACCTGGCGGGCATTCTGGGACAGCGGTGACCCGGCGCTTCCCGAGCGCCTGTCACGGCTGCCGTAGCGCGTGAGCAAGCCCCCACGATAGTGTGATTCTCAAATCTGCAAATGACCGTTAACGCTTGTAGGAGGCCGACATTTCCGTCGATAACGTGCTCAGCGGAGTTCGGGTGCTCGAGGTCGCCGCGTGGACCTTCGTGCCGTCGGCAGGTGCAGTGCTCGCCGAATGGGGTGCCGAGGTCATCAAGGTCGAACCGCGAGACGGCGGGGATCCGCAGCGTGGCCTCGTCACCATGGGAATCGTCGACGAGGGCGGTGGTTCGGTCAACTACATGATCGAGATTCCCAATCGCGGCAAGAAATCGATCGGCGTAGATCTGAGCACGCCGGGAGGTCGGGAAGTGGTGCACGCACTTGCCAAGACCTGCGATGTGTTCCTGACCAGCTATCTGCCGGATCGCCGCCGGAAGTTCGGCATCGACGTCGACGATATCCGGGCCGTCAACCCGAGCATCGTGTACGTGCGGGGATCCGGGCACGGCCCCAAGGGTCCGGACGCGGACAAGCCGGGCTATGACGGCGTCTCCTATTGGGCGCGCGGCGGGATCGCCACCGTGCTGACGGAGGAGGCCGAGGAGCTCGTCCGCTCTCGCCCGGCATTCGGCGACCTCCTCGGCGGCATGACCATCGCAGGCGGCATCGCCGCGGCGCTGTACAAGAAGGCGACGACCGGCGAGGGGTCGGTCGTGGACGTGTCGCTGCTCGGCCTTGCGGCGTGGAACCTCAGCCCCGACGTAGCGGTGAGCCAAATCCACGGCGGCAGCGCGATTCCCAAGTTCAGCCATGCGGATGCACCCAACCCTCTCGTGGGGACGTACCGCACGAAGGACGGACGCTACGTCCAGTTGATGATGCTGCAACTCGACAAGTTCTACGCCGAGGCGATGCGCGTGATCGGGCTTCCGGAATTGATCGACGATCCCCGATTCGCCGATCCCGCGTCACGGTTCGAGAACCGGGTCAGCCTCATCGCCTTGCTCGACGAGGCATTCGCCAAGCGCACCCTGGCCGAGTGGCGCGAAACTCTGGCAGCGCTCTCGGGTGCGTGGGGCATTGTGCAGACCCCGGGTGAGCTCTGCGAGGACCCCGCCATCACGGCCAACGGATATGTCGCCCACACCCAGACCGTCAACGGCGTGCCGTTCGCGCTGCCCACCAATCCCGTTCAGTTCGACGAGCGGTCGGTTACCCCTGATGGTGCGCCCGAACACGGTCAGCACACCGAGGAGATCCTCCTGGACGCCGGGATCGAGTGGGACACCATCGAAGAACTCAAGGAGTCTGGAGCCATTTTGTGAGCGCGACGCCGCATCACGTCGATGGGCGGCGTGTCGAATTCGACCCGTTCTCGCAAGACTTCTTCGACGGCGCGTACGACACCTACCGCCGCCTGCGCAACGAGGCGCCGATCTACTACAGCAGTAAGTGGGACTTCTGGGCGCTGACGCGCTACGACGACGTGGCACCCGCCACGAAGGATCACGAGACCTTCTCGTCGGCGAGGGGCGCCACCCTGGACATGGTCAAGGCGCACGACGACGCCATCCCGGTGCCGAAGGTGATCATCTCGATGGATCCGCCGGAGCACCAGAAGATGCGGCGACTGGTCAGCAATGTGTTCACTCCGCGCGCGATCGCCGCGTTGGAGAACATGGTGCGCGAGAAGGTGTACGAGCGTATCGAGGCCCTGAACCCCGATCATTTCGACGTCGTCGCCGACTTCTCGGCGCTGTTCCCGAACGAGGTCATCACGACCATGCTCGGTGTCCCCGAGGCGGATCGGGACCAGATCCGACGCTGGCTCGATCTCCTACTCGAACGCCGTCCCGGTGAGATAGCGGTTCCCAGAGACGGATACGAGGCCTCAGTGAACACCGGCCTCTACTATTACGACCTCGTGCGACAGCGTCGCGCGGCGCCGCAGGACGACATGATCAGCCGTCTGATCGAGACGGAGATCGAGCGTGACGGCGTGGTCGAGAAGCTCTCCGATGTCGACATCACCGGCTTCGCCACGATGCTCGGAGGAGCGGGCGCCGAAACGGTCACGAAGTTGGTGGGCAACGCGATGGTCGCGTTCGCGGACTTCCCCGATCAGTGGCGAAAGCTGCGCGCGGACCGCAGCAAGATCCCCGCCGCGGTCGAGGAACTACTGCGGTATGAAGCGCCGTCGCAATATCAGGTCCGCACCGCGACGCGCGATGTCACCTACTACGGCACCACGATTCCCAAGGACGCCGCCGTGTTACTGATAACGGGATCGGCCCTGCGCGACGAGCGGATATTCGACGATCCTGACCGGCTCGACATCGACCGGGACCGCAAAATGGGCTTCAACCTCGCCTTCGGTTACGGCATACACAGTTGTCTCGGAGCTGCCCTGGCGCGCATGGAAAGCCGCATCGCGCTCGACGCGCTGCTCGATCTGATCCCCGAGTACGAGGTCGACCGTGACGGTCTTCGGCGCGTGGCGATGTCCAATGTGTGTGGCTATTCCAACGTCCCGGTGCGCCGGACTTCCTGAAACAGCTATCGCCGGCGTCGACCGTTGTCGACAAATCCGTTCACCGCGTATGCGCGTACGAAGTCGGCCACGGCGTCGTCGTTGCGCATATCGATCACTGCTGACGGAGTAGTGAACAGAGAGAACAGCATTCGGGAGAACCATTCACACGCCGACGGTACATCGAGGTCCGAACGAACCTCACCAGTCAGCTTGGCCGCGGTCACATAAGGGGTCAGAAAATCAGCGCATTCCTTCAGGAGCGTGGCGGCGTTCTTGGTCATCATGAGGCTGACTTCTGCTGCGTCGAAGTACGCCTCGGGCTCGACCACCCGACGCGCCTGGGCGACGAAGACCGCGGCGCGCACCAACCGCCCCTCCAGCGTGCTGCCCCCGTGGCGGTCGATGGCCTTGGCCATGTTGCGGTAGAACCGTTGCGACGCCGCCTCGGCGCACGCTTCCACGATCGTCTCCTTATCCCGGAAATACTCGTAGAAGGTGCTGCGTGACACATCGGCCGCGCGGGCGATGTCGACGATGGTCGTCTTCGCCAGCCCGCGCGTGCGGAAACAGGAGAAGGCGGCCGAGATGATGACATCCCGGGTGTCGACCTCCACCGATTGGGTCATGTCAGACGCCACCGCACGACATTAACCGCTCAGCGGTCCGGTGCCAGGATGAGGCCGCTGGTCGGGACGCCGGTGCCCGAGGTCACCAGCACATGTTCGACATCGTCGACCTGGTTGTACGAGGTGCCGCGGATCTGGCGGACGCCTTCGGTGATGCCGTTCATCCCGTGGATGTAGGCCTCGCCCAGTAGTCCGCCGTTGGTGTTGATGGGCATCCTGCCGCCCAGCGAGAGCTCGTCGACCGACACGAAATCCTTGGCCTCGCCACGACCGCAGAATCCGAGTTCCTCCAGTTGCGTGAACACGAACGGGGTGAAGTGGTCATAGAGGAAGGCGGTCGATATATCGTCCGGCTTCAATCCGGAGTTGCGCCAGAGCTTGTCGCCGACCACGCCCATCTCGGGAAGGCCGGTGATGTCCTCGCGGTAGTAACTGGTCATCACCTCGCCGTCGTATGCGGCGCCCTGGGCCGCGGCCGTGATCACGGCGGGCGGCCTGGCGAGATCACGCGCGCGCTCGACACTGGTCACCACCATCGCGACCCCGCCGTCGCTCTCCTGACAGCAGTCGAGCAGACGCAGCACCGGCTCGATGATCCAACGTGATTCCTGATGCTGTTCAAGGGTGATCGGCTTGTCGTAGAACCAGGCATCGGGATTATTGGCCGCATGCTTGCGGTCGATGACGGAGATCTTGCCGAAGTCGGCGTTGGTGACGCCGTACGTGCTCATATAGCGCTGAGCGTGCAGAGCAACCCACGCCGCCGGTGTCATGAATCCGAACGGGGCATACGGGGCCATCCACAGCGGGGTGACGCCGGGTTGGCGTCCGGCACCACCGAACCGAAACCCGGAGCGCTCGTTGAAAGCCCGATAGCAGACCACGGCCTCGGCTGCACCCGTTGCGACCGCCATCGCGGCCTGCATCACGGTTCCTGCGGCGGCGCCGCCCCCGTGCGGCACCCGGGTGAAGAAGGTGAGGTTCTCGATGCCGACGTTGCGGGCGACCTCGATCTCTTCGTTCTCGTCTACGGAGAACGTCACCATGCCGTCGATGTCCTTGGGGCTCAAGCCCGCATCTTCGATGGCCGCTTTGACCGCTTCACAGGCCAGCTGCATCTCGGTCCGGCCGGATTCCTTGGAGAACTCGGTCTGACCGATGCCGACGAGCGCAGCCTTGCCGCCGATGCCGTCTTTCGTCATGCTTCGGGTCACGAGACACCCTCGAGCAGGCTCAGCACCGCCGTGCCCTTCACGTGATCGCCCAGGCTGTTGGTGCCCTTGAAGGTGACCTCGACGAGTCCCTCGCCGGCCGCCGAGGACTTGTCGGTGACGCTGCCTTCGAACCGCAGCGGGTCGTTCGGATAGGCGGGCACGCCGAGTCGGATGGACAGCTTCTTGACCATGGCCTCGGGTCCCGCCCAGTCGTGCAGGAACTTCACACACAGCCCGTTGGTGGTCAGGATGTTGAGGAAGATGTCCTTGGAGCCTTGGGAATTGGCGAAGTCACGATCGTGGTGCACCGGCATGTAGTCGCGGGACGCGATCGCGCCGGCGACGATCAGCGTCGTGGTGACGGGAACGTCCAGCGGCGTCACCTGGTCGCCGACGGAGACGTCGTTCCACGCGAGCGTGGTGGTTCGGTTCAATGTGGAGGTCACTGGTTTGGTCCTTCCGCGTATGTATTGCCGAGCCGGGCCAGCTGCTGTGATGCCGATCCGAGCGCGAGTTCAATCTGCTTGGCCCACAGGAAGTAGCGGGACAGGGGGTAGGTGACGTCGATGCCCATGCCGCCGTGTACCTGCTGGGCGGAGGCGGTGACCCGCGCGCCGGCCTCGGCGGCCCAGAACTTGGCGATGGCCGCTTCGCGCTCGGCGGGCCTGCCCTCTGCGATCAGCCAGGCCGCATGCCAGGTGGTCCAGCGGATCGCTTCGGTGTCGATGAACGCATCGGCCAGACGCTGTTGTACGGCCTGGAACGATCCGATGGGACGGCCGAACTGTTCACGCTCGCTGGTGTAGGACGCGGCGAGCTTCAGCGCACGGTCGGCGACGCCGATCTGCATCGCGCACAAACCCACCAGCGCTCTGCTGTACAACGCGCGGACGATGTCGGCGTCGGCCCGCTCGGTGAGCCGCGACCCGATGGCATCAGTCAATTCGACGTCGGCGAACGGCTCGCCGTTGGTCGTGGGCGCAGGAGTCACATCTACGCCGTTGCCGTCGGTTTCGACGACGAACAAGCCGGGCCCGTCTTCCGCGGTAGCCGATACGACGATGGCCGACGCGATCTGCGCCGCGGGCACCAACTCCTTGGCGCCGGTGATCCGCCAGCCCTGCCCGTCAGCCTTTGCGGCGGTTCGCGATGCGGTTGGATCCGAGCCGCCCGGTTCGGCCAGCGCCGCGGTCAACAGGGTGCTGCCGTCGACCACCCCGGGCAACCACCGCCGCTGGAGCTCCGAATCACCGTGCCGGGCAATGGTGTCTGCGCCGAGGGCGAGCGTCGCGTACACCGGGACCGGCGCAACGCTGTACCCGACCTCACTGAGCAGCACGCCCAACTCGAGAAAACCACCGCCGGTGCCGCCGACGGATTCGGGCAGCGCGACGCCGAGCAAGTCGGCCGACGCCAACTCGGACCACAGTGCGGCGTCATACCGCACCTCGCCGGCCTCGAGCGCGGTCAGATGCTCTGGGGTGGCGCGGTGCTCGAAGAGCTGTCGGGCGACCTTGGCGACGGTCTCCTGCTCCTCGGTGAAGGTGAAATCCATGTGTCGCTTTCCTCTAGTTCAGCGCGCCGGCCGAAACTGGTGCAACACCAGCTGTTCCCCGCTTGGCAGAGCCTCGAAGGTCTCGTAGAAGACTTCGACGGGCATTCCGACCTCGATCGCCTCGGGCTCGATATCGCACAGGTTCGACACGATGCGAACACCTTCATCGAGTTCGATCAGCGCGACCACGTAGGGATACTCGAGAAAGGGCAGCGGCGGGTACTTCGGCATCACAAAGCTGTAGACCGTGCCGCGTCCGCTGGAGACGACGTAGTCCCAGTTGAGCGACTGGCAGCTCCCGCACATCGGTCGCGGCGGAACGCGGAAGGTCTTGCAGTCGGTGCAGCGCTGGATGCGAAGCTCATGATCCTTGAGCCCGGACCAGAAAAACTCCGTGTCCGGACTGATCGAGGGGGCGAGTCTGCTGGCCATCAGTCACTCCCACCCGTCTTGAACCGCAGCGTGCGAAACCACTGGCGGCCGATGACTTCACCGTTTTGATCGCGGTAGGTGGTCACCCATGTGACGAAGAACCCGTTGCCCATGGCCGTCTTCTTCTCATCGGAGATCGAGTCGAAGACCGTCTCGGAGGTGATCTCGTCTCCCACCCGCGGATAGCGCTCGATCTCGAATTCGGAGTTGGTCGCGATGATGCCGGTGTAGCCGGCGTCGGCGAGAAACTGCAGCGGATTCTCACCCTTCATCTCGATCGGCACACCGCCGCGCTCGTGGATGCCCTCCAGCTTCGGCGGCGGCATCGTCCAGGTCTGCAGCATCACCGGTGGTGACACGATGTCGCCGTAGCGGGAGTTCTTCGCGAACTCGGGGTCGAGGTAGGCCGGGTTCATGTCGTTCAGGGCGTACGCCCAGTGGCGAATCATCGCCGCATTCACCGGGTCCGGTGCGCGCACCGGCTTGCCGACACCGTCGGTGGGCTTGCCGATGAGCGCGTCGAGGCGTTCGCGCAGTTCGTCTTTCGCTGTGGTCACTGCTGGATTCCTTTCTCAGGACGCTCGCATGTCGCGGGGTGCGCGTGGCATCCCGAGGCCCGCCATGGCGATGATGTCTCGTTGCAGTTCGTTCGCGCCGCCTCCGAAGGTGTTGATGACGGCGAGGCGGTAGGCGCTTTCGAGTTCCCCCTTCAGAGGGGCGTCGGAGCCCCTGCGGGTGCCGGCCTGGCCGACGACGTCGAGAAGCTCGCGGGCCACCTGCTGGGTGAGTTCAGTTCCGAAGACCTTTGCCGCGGAGGCCTCTCCCATGCCGAGTGCGCCGGAGCTCATGTTGCTGTTGACCCGCAGGTTCAGCAACCGGTAGGCAGAGACCTGCGCCTCGACACGCGCGAGGGCCTGTTGCACCCACGGCTGGTCGATGACGCGTCCGTCGTCCAGCGGTGTGGTCCTGGCCCATTCCACGGTCTTGGCGAACAACGGTTCGAGTGCACCGAGGTTGCCGAGCGCCGCGCGCTCCAGGTTCAGCTGGTTGGTCACCAGCTTCCAGCCTTGGTTCTCGCCGAGCACGATCGCGCTCTCGGGTACCCGCACGTCGTCGTAAAACGTGTAGTAGGTCGACACGCCGGGCATGGTGTGCAGGGGTTTCCACGAGAACCCCGGCGAGTCGGTCGGCACGATGAACACGGTGATGCCCTTGTGCTTCTTGGCTTCTGGATCGGTGCGCGCCGCCAGCCAGATGTAGTCGGCGAACTCCGCGCCGCTGGTGAACATCTTCGAGCCGTTGATGACGAACTCGCTGCCGTCGCGCACCGCGGTCGTCCGCAGCGAGGCGAGATCGCTGCCCGCCCCCGGCTCGGAGTAGCCGATCGCGAAGTCGACGGTGCCCTTGAGAATCGCGGGAAGAAACTTCTGCTTCTGTTCCTCGGTGCCGTATTGAATCAGAGTGGGTCCGACGGTGTTGAGCGTGATCATCGGCAACGGCGCATGCACGCGGCGCGCCTCCTCGCTGAAGATGTACTGCTCCAGCGCGGTCAGCCCGCGTCCGCCGAACTCCACGGGCCATGCGACACCGAGCAGACCGGCCTCCCCGAGTGCGCGCCTGCATTCGGCCATCGCCGCGCCACCCTCCCTCAGGCCGGAGACCGCCGCACGCCGCTCGGGGGTCATCACCGCCTCGAGGCGCTCCCGGAACTCCGCGCGGAGTCGCTCTTGTTCGGGGGTGTAGTCGAAGTCCATCACACACTCGCTTTCAGGCGCACCGGCATGCGTTTGACGCCCGGCACCATCGTGGCGCGCAGGCGGGTCACGTCCCCGGTCAGCTCGATGCTCGGATAGGTACCGAAGAGCACCTCGAACATGATCCTGGCCTCGAGCCGTGCCAGTTGCGCGCCCAGACACGCATGCTCGCCGGCGCCGAACGCGATGTGCGGGTTCGGGTTCCGGGTGATGTCGAACTCCTCGCTGGTGGGGCCGAAGATCTCCTCATCGCGGTTGGCGGCGCCATACAGCATCACCACCGTGTCGCCGGCCTGAATCTTCTGGCCGCGGATTTCGACGTCGGCGGTGGCTCGTCGCGCCATGTGCGTCACCGGACTGGTGTAGCGCAGCATCTCCTCGACCGCGCATGTCAGCAGCGACGGGTCCGAACGAAGCAGTGCGAACTGATCGGGATGATCCAGCAGCACAGCCGTACCGAGCGCGATGAGGTTGCGGGTGGTCTCGTTGCCGGCCACGAGGAGAAGGAAGGAGAAGTTGAGCAGATCGGCGTCGGTGAGGCGTTCCCCCTCTACTTCGGCGGCGGCCAGGATGCTCAACAGATCGTCCTGTCCGGAGACCTCGCCGGAGCGCCGGGCCTCGATCAACTTGGTGAAGTATTCGTACAGCTGACCGAGTGCGACCAGGTGATCCAGCTCGATGTCGGGGTCGGCGGTGCCGACGGCGGCATCGGACCAGGTGCGGAACTTTTCCCAGTCTTCCGGTGCGGCGCCGAGCATTTCGGCGATCATCCGGGTGGGTAGGGGAGAAGCGATCTCCTCGGCGAACTCGTACTCGCGAGAGGGATCGATGTCATTCACAATGCCGTCGACGATCCGCCGGATCGTGGGTTCCAGCAACGACACTTGCCGGCGGGTGAATCCCGCGTTGATGAGTTTGCGCAGCTGCCGGTGGCGCGGCGGATCGGTGAAGATCAGGTTGCCTTCTTGGACAGGCTCGGGCTGGCTTGGATCGGGAATGGTGATGCCGTGTGTCGACGAGAACAACATCGGGTGACCCGAGACGAAGCGCACGTCCTCGTACTTGGTCAGCGCCCAGAAGTTCGTGACGTCGTTCCACACCACGGGAGTCGTCGCGCGCAGTTCCCGGTAGGCCGGGTAGGGGTCGCCGGCGTAGAAGTCCGGAGAGTGGAGAGGATGCGCGGAGGTCGGTCGGGGTGTGGATTCAATGGGCACGCAGGCGCTCCTCAAGCCATCGGGCATCGGACAAATCAGATGTAATTGTCCGGTGAGACTGTGTCTACCGCACGCGAGATGACCGTGTCAATGTGCATCGCCGCAGCATAACGGCCACTAACGTTGACTATGTGGCCTTAGCCGGTGTACACAAAAGGCGCAGATGTCGGGCATTTGAGCCTCGGTGAGACGGCTCGACGGCCCGCAGCCGTAACGAGGAAGGTCCAGTGATCTGATGGCCGCATCCACCCTTGTCGACGACTACGATCTCTACATCAACGGCAGTTGGGTGAAGCCGGAAGGCGGCCGATACGACGTCATCGATCCGGCGACCGAGGCCGTGATCGCGTCGGCGCCCGACTCCGGGGTGCCGCAGGTCGAACAGGCGATCGCCGCCGCGCGAACGGCGTTCGACACCGGGCCGTGGGCGACGGCCACACCGCAGGAGCGGTCCCGGTGCTTGCAGCAGTTGAGCGATGCGTTGCTGGCCCATGGCGACGAGATCTACGCGCTCGCGCAGTCCGAGTGGGGTTGCACAGCAAACGAACGGTTGATCCACGTCGACGGTCCCGCATTCATGGCGGGGCACTCCGCCGAACTGGCGCTCGAGCCGGCCGAGGCGCCGATGGACGCATGGGGGGCCGCGGGTACCACCCTGTTGCGGTACGAACCTCTCGGCGTGGTGGCGATCATGACGCCGTGGAACTTTCCCCACACCCTCAACGTGATGAAAGTGGGTGCGGCGCTGGCCGCGGGCAACACGGTTGTGCTGAAGCCGTCACCGCTGACGCCGCTCGCCGGGTTGGCCCTGGCCCGGATCATCGACTCCGAGACCGATATCCCGCCCGGCGTCGTCAATGTCGTCACTCCGACCGGCATCGATGCGAGCAAGGTGCTGACCCTGGACCCGCGGGTGGACATGGTGAGCTTCACCGGCAGTTCCGCGGTCGGCCGCGACGTGATGGCGGGCGCGGCGAAGACGATGAAACGGATCCTGCTCGAATGTGGCGGCAAATCGGCGTCGGTTCTGCTCGACGATGTCGAGGTCACTGACGAGCTGCTGGAACGGCTGTTGTTCGAGGGGTGCACGCTGCACGCGGGGCAGGCGTGCATCCTCAACAGTCGGCTCGTGGTGCCCGCGGCGCTGCACGACGAGGTCGTCGGCCGGCTCGCCGAGAAGGCGCGCGCCGTGACGGTCGGCAATCCCGTCGAGGACGGGGTCGACATGGGGCCGCTGATCAGCAGCGAGCACCTCGAGCGGGTGGAGGGCTTCGTCCAGCGCGCTGAATCCGATGGCGCAAAGGTGGTCACGGGCGGCGGGCGTCCCCGAAGCCAATCGGGTGGGTTCTATTTCGAGCCGACGATATTGACCGATACGAGCCCCGATTCGTACATCGCGCAGGAGGAGGTCTTCGGGCCGGTGCTGACCGTGCTGCGCTATGACGGCGACGACGAGGCGGTGGCGGTGGCGAACAACTCCGCGTACGGGCTCGGCGGTGCGGTGTGGGGCACCGATGTCGAACGCGCCGTCGGCATCGCACGGCGTATCAGGACGGGTCAGGTCTCGATCAACGGCACCATCCCCGGCGACGCCCCGTTCGGAGGTTTCAAACAGAGCGGCATCGGGCGTGAGGGCGGGGTCATGGGATTGCGTGCGTACATGGAGCCCAAGGCGATCGGGGTTCCGGCGTGAGCCCCAGAGGCGACGACGCGCGAGCATCGCAGCGAGTACCGCAGGAACGAGGAACGCAGCGAGGAGCGCAGCGGGGAGGAGTCGAGGCGTGAGCGACGCTTGCGAGCGAACCATCGATCCGGGCGAAGCCCTGGCCGGACTGCGGGTCGTCGAACTGGGCAGCGACATCGCGGCACCGTACTGCACCAAGCTCCTGTCCGATCTCGGTGCCGACGTCTGCAAGATCGAGCCACCGACGGGTGATCCGCTGCGCGCGTGGGGACCGTTTGGCGAAGGTTCGCGGGAGCACGGCGGGTTGTTCGAGTATCTCAACGCCGGAAAACGAGGCCTTACAGTCGATCTCGGAACGCCGCGAGGTATCGAACAAGCCCACGAGTTGATCTCCGCAGCCGACCTCTTGGTCGAGGATCTGCCGGCCGGGTCGGCCGAGCGGTTCGACTGGGGACTTGATCGCGAGTCGTTACAGCGGATCAACCCCGACCTCGCGGTGGTGAGGATCTCGGACTACGGGCAGGAGGGTCCCCGGCGTGACCAGCCGTCGACATCACTGACCCTGCAGGCGGCGTCGGGGTGGGTGAACGTCAGGGAGTTCGACCGACCGCCCGTGCAAGCCGGAGCGCGTATACCCGAGTACATCGCGGGAGGCTACGCGGCGCTCGCGGCGCTGACCGCACTGCGCATCGTGGACGCCGAGCCGGGCCGGCTGGTGGAGGCCGATGTCTCGGCGTTCGAGTCGCTGTTGTGCACGCTGCCTTATCCGATGCTGATGGCCGAGCGGCTGAAAAGCATGGGGCTGCCGACGAATTCGAAGGCCGCACCGATGCTGGGTATCGTCCGCGCGGCCGACGGCTGGATCGGCATCAACTGTTTGACCGGGCAGCACTGGCTGGATGTCTGCGCGATGATGGGGCTTCCCGAATTCGGCGAACACCAGCTGGCGATCATGTTGGGCGGGCCGGAGCGCGATGAGTTCTTCGCGAAGGCGCAGCCTTGGCTGGACTCGATTTCGGTCGGCGACCTCGTCGAGCTGAGTCAGGCCATGCGGATTCCGGCCGCCCCGATCTACGACGGCTCCTCGATTCAGGACTGCCCGCAGTACCGCGACCGCGGCTTCTTCGTCGACGGCGGACCCGAGGATGCGCGCTTTCGACGGCCGGGGGCGCCGTTTCGGCTGTCGAGGACGCCAGTGGAAGCGCCGCGGCCCGCGCCGACGCTGGGTATGGCGGGCACTCCCCGGTGGGAGTCGCGGGAGCAGCCCAAGGCCGGCGTCGAAGGTGACGCATCGCAACCGTTCGCGGGTTTGAAAGTGTTTGACCTCAGCACGTTCTGGGCGGGTGCGTATCTCACCTGCTATCTCGGCGCGTTCGGCGCGGACGTTGTCAAGGTGGAGTCGGTTCAGCGACCCGACGGGCATCGCTACTCGGGTTCGCTGCTGCGCAACAGCGACCAATGGTACGAGATCGGGCCGCTGTGGCAGGGCACGAACCTCAACAAGCGCGACATCACCCTCGACCTCGGTACCGAGGCCGGCCGGGAGTTGGCATTGCGACTCGCAGCGGATGCCGATGTGGTGGTCGAGAACTTCTCGCCGCGGGTGGTCGAGCAATTCGGGTTGGACTACGACTCACTGGTACGAATCAACCCGGGTGTGGTCATGGTGCGCATGCCCGGGTTCGGCCTCGAGGGCCCGTGGCGGGACTACGTCGGCTGGGCCCTCAACATCGAACAGCTGGCCGGGATGTCCGCGGTCACCGGCTACGCCGACGGTCCGCCGTGCAACCTACAGGGACCAGCGGACCCGATCGCCGGCGTGCACGCCGCGGTCGCTTTGCTCGCGGCGCTCGAACATCGGCGCCGAACCGGTGAGGGCCAGCTGATCGAGGTGGCGCAGATCGAGGTCGGCGCCGCGGTGACGGCCGAACCCGCTATCGAGTATTCGTTGACCGGACGTGTGCGCGAGCGCGAGGGCAATCGACACCGCCGTTATGCGCAGGGCGTTTATGCCGCTGCGGGAGAGGATGATTGGGTGGCACTTTCGGTGCGCGACGACGAGGATTGGACCGCCGTGACCGACGCGATCGGCCGCCCCGAACTGCGCGACGACCCGAGATTCGCTTCAGCGGAGGCACGGTTGCGCCACCACGACGAACTCGACGAGGTACTCGCGGAATGCACGGCCGCACGGGAGGCCGAGGAGTTGGCCGACGCGCTACTGGGGCGCGGCGTGCCCGCGCAAAGGGTGATGACCGCGGATCGGATGTACGACATCGGTCAACTCGACGCGCGCGGATTCTACGAAGACCTCGAACATCCGATCGCGGGCCGTCAGCGCTTCCCCGGCTGGCCTTTTCGGATCACGCCCGGACCGTCGCGGCATCACCGCACCCCGTCTCCGACGCTCGGCCAACACAACGACGAGGTGCTGGAAGCGTTGGGGCTACGCCCCGAGGAGATCTCGGCCCTGCGCGAACAGCAGATCATCGGTGAGCGCCTACTGAACGCCTAGCTTCGTCGAGATCGAAATGATGCAGGGAAAGTTCGAGTGACCTTCTGCATCAGTGCAATTTCGCGCTACGGCACCATCGCGGCGATCGTGTCGACGACGCAGGCCGGTCGGTCGGAGCCCTCGACCTCCACGGTGACCCGCACCGTGGCCCTGGCGCCGTTGTCGGTGCGGTCCACCTTGATCAGCTCTGCGCCCGCACGGATGCGCGAGTCGACGGGAACGGGCGCCGGGAACCGCAGTTTGTCCACGCCGTAATTCACCTGCATCGACAAGCCGGTCACCTTGTAGATCTGTTGGACGAGAATCGGCACCAACGACAGCGTGAGATAGCCGTGAGCAATGGTCTTACCGTAGGGGCCGTTCGCCGCCTTCTCGGCGTCCACGTGGATCCACTGGTGGTCACCCGTCGCCTCGGCGAACAGGTCGATCTCCCTCTGGGTGACCTGGCGCCATGCGCTGTACCCCAGATGCTCGCCCACGTGCTCTTCGAAAGCGGCGATCCCGTCGTACTCCGTCGGCGACGCTTTCGTTTGCGTCACGCCGGGACCTTTTGCAGTCCCAGTTGCTCGATGGCGTTGCCGCCCATGATCTTCGCCTTCGTGGTGTCCGACAAACCCTCCAGTCGGTCGACGAAGCTCAGCGGATCGCCGATGCCCTCGGGGTGGGGGAAGTCCGAGCCGAACATCACGTGGTCCTCACCCATGATCTCGACGATCCCCTTGATGTCGTCCTCGAGGAACGGGTGGATGTAGACGTTGCGCTTGAACACCTCGACCGGATGCTCGTCGAACTCCTTGGGCATCGTCCGGTACGCCTTGTCCAACAGGCGCAGAAGGTTTCGCACCCAGCCGCTGCCGTTCTCGACCACGAGGACCTTCAGGTCGGGGAAGCGCGAGAGCGCACCGTGGCAGATCAGCGCGGCCAGGGTGTCCTCCATCGCCCGGAAGCCCATCACCACCTCGCGCAGTGCGCTGGGCTTGAACGAGAGGTACTCGTCGCCGCCCTCCCATTCCATGAGGTGCTTCTGGTAGCCGCTGTCTGCCGCGTGGAACGTCACGGGAATGCCTGCGTCGACGACCTCCTGCCAGAACGGGTCGAACTCGGGCAGCCCCATCGAGCGCGAACCCCCGAACCGGCTCGGCACCGGGGCAGGCCGCACGAGGAACGTCTTCATGCCGCGCTCGAGGCACCAGCGGAATTCCTTGATGGCCTCGTCGACCAGCGGCAGGCAGATCACCGGCGTGGCGAAGATCCGGTCTTGGTAGTTGAAGGTCCAGTGTTCATGCATCCACTCGTTGAGGGCGTGGATGATCGCATGGGTCAGGACGACATCGTCGGTGGTGCGTTCCTCGATGAGGCTGGCCAGCGTGGGGTACATGACGCACTGGTCGATGCCGAGTTCGTCCATCAGCTCCAGCCGGGGTGCGGGCGCCTGGAAGGCAGGGATGACATCCATTGGCTCCCCGACGAACTCCCGGAAGTTCAGCCCCTCGGGGTTGTTGCCGAGGAAGTAGTCCTCCGCGCTGCCCGGGCGAGCGACGCGTTCGAACGTGGGGTTGGGGATCATATGGCTGATGTGGTCCTTGACGACCAACTTGGGCCGCCCATTGACCTCGACGTAGCCGACCTTGCCGCGGTGCTGCTTGGGCAGATACTTGGTGAGAGCGTCGGTCGTCTCGTACATGTGGTTGTCGATGTCGAAGACCGGGTACGGCAGGGACCGGGTAGGCATGTGGCCGACCTCCTAAGAGCAGCGAATATGATCATTTACGGCTAGTGAGAACGACGTTATCACCATGCATTGGCGACATCCATATCGGCTCAAGTGCCGAGTTCCTTCCAGGCTTGGACCACGTCATCCGTCGTCGTCACCGTCGCGAGCAGCGCCAATGAGTTGTCGATGACCGACTCCGCGTACTCCCGCGGATACCCGCTCACCGCATCGCGCGGCAGCACGAACTGGTAACTGCGGTTGACGGCGTCCATCACGAAGTTCGGGATCGCGATGTTGACCGAAACACCAACACCCACAATGGTTTTTATGGTCAGGTTACGAAGGACCGAGTCGAGGTCAGTGCCGGTCATGGGGCCGACGCCATGCAGGCGGGTGAGGACGATGTCGCTGGGGGCCTGATTCAGCTCCGGCAGCACGGAGGCACCCGGGCTTCCGGGTGTCAGGTCTGCGGCGAAGGATTTACCCGCCATGAACAGCCTGGCATTGGTGTTCGAACCGCGGTTGTCGGGGCGCTTCTGGATCAGGCAGTGCACCACCGTCACCCCAGCGGCGCGGGCCGCATCGAGCAGTCGCGCGATGTTCGGGATCGCCTCGCGGCGTGCCTCTTCTGCGAGCATCGGTAAACCGGCTTGCGGTCCGATCACTCCGCCCTGGCACTCCTGGGTGACCAGCGCGGTCGTGGCGGGATCGAGGAGGTCTTGCAGACGTGGTTTCGGCATGAGAACACACGTTATCGTGCGGCGGCAACTTGTGTTTACGCCGGAGCCAAGTACGTCGCCCTATGTGATGAACTCCTCGGCGAACGCGCGAGCGCGATCGATCACCTCGGCGCGGTCGGCGCCCTGTGGGGCGATGGTCAACCATGTCACGCCCATGGCTTCGAGCTTCGCGATGGTGGCGTGCCGTTCGTCGGCGGACTTGGTGTCGTCGAGCAGGTTCCCCGCCGAGAAGCAGATGTCCAGCGGCTCGGTTCGACCGACTTCAGCTGCGTATTTCTTGGCCCACACGATCGCGGCCTCGAGGTCCTCGAGGGAGGAGATCTCCGCGGTTCGTGACGCCGCCGCGTAGCCGAAGGTGTTGAACGGTGCCCACCCCTGGGCGCGAGACACCGCGCGACGCACGGCGGGCTTGCTGTTGCCCCCCACCCAGATGGGCGGGGCCGCAGGCACCGGTCGCAGACGCACCCCGCGCGCGGCGAACGACGACCCTTCGTAAGCGACGTCATCACCGGTCATCACACGGCTCAGGACGTCGAGCGCCTCGTCCAGCAGCGTTCCCCGAGCGTCGAAATCAATTCCGAGCGCCTTGAACTCCGGTTTCAGATAGCCGGCCGCCGTGCCGAGGATGAGGCGGCCGCCGGACAGGACGGCGAGGCTCTGAATCGACTTCGCACCCAGGAAGGGATTGCGGTAGGCGGCGATGTAGACATTGGTCAGCAGCTTCACGTCGCTGGTGGCCGCAGCGGCGAACGATAACGCGACGAACGGATCGAGGGCGTGGTGGCCGCCGTGGTCGAGCCACTTCGCATCGGGCGCCGGGTGATCGGTGACGTGCACAGCGGCGAATCCGCTGGACTCGGCGGCGCGCGCTATCTCGGCGATCGCTTCGGCGTTGACGAATTCCGATGCCTCCTCCACCCGCTGCGTGGGGAGTTCAAGCGAATAGGAAACGGTCACGGTCGTCCTTCCGGCTGGTGGCTTGATGATGTGACGAGATCTGCCAGGCGTTGTGCGTGGTAGTCGGGGGTGCCGAAGATCAGTTGGGTGGCTTTGGCGCGACGGACGTAGAGGTGTGCGTCGTGCTCCCAGGTGAACCCGATGCCGCCGTGAATGCGCATGTTGTCCAGCGCCACCTGAAGGAACGCTTCCGAACAGGCCATCTTGGCCACCGAAGCCGCCACCGCCTGGTCCTCACCCTCGGGCAGTACGGCGGCGTGCCGCACGGCCGATCGCGCCCCCTCGACCAGCACCAGCATGTCCGCGCAGCGATGTTTGACCGCCTGGAAGCTGCCGATGGCACGGCCGAATTGGATGCGTTCCTTGGCGTAGCCCACGGCCATGTCGAGGCACCGCTGCGCCGCTCCGAGCTGTTCGGCGGCCAGCGCGATGACCGCGACTCGGTGTGCGCGCTCGAGGACGGGCGCGGCCGCGCCGTCGGTCCCGATGAGTCGCGCAGCGACGCCGTCGAAGCTCAGTTTCGCGACTTTGCGAGTCCGGTCCAGCGTCGTCAACGGTTCGCTGCTGAGTCCCTCGGCGCCTGCCTCCACTGCGAAAAGCGATGTGCCAACGGCGGTATTCGCCGCTGCCAGAACGGTATTGGCCGTATGGCCGTCGAGGACAAGCGCGGCGTTCCCGCGGAGCCGATAAGAGAGACCGTCGCTGTGTGCCGACAGCGTCACGGCGGCGGGGTTCCATGGATCGAGGCTCCCGTTGAAGATCACGGTGGCGGTCCTCGACCCGTCGACGAGTGCGGGTAGGTACTCGCGCATCGCGGCCGCGTCACCGCTGGCGAGCAGCGTGGGGATCGCGAGCGCCACGGTGGACAAGAACGGGGCGCACAGCAAGGCCGCGCCCATTTCTTCGAAGACGACCGCGAGTTCGGGCAGGCCCGCGCCGGCACCCCCGAACTCCTCGGGCACGGCGATCGCGGCCAGGCCGAGGTCGGCGGTCAACTCGCGCCATACCCGCTCGTCATAGCCGGGTGCAGAATCCATCGCGGCCCGGACGGCGCTGCTCGGCGACCTGGCGGTGAGGAAATCGCGGACTGCCTCGCGCAGGTCGCGGTGATCGACCGCCTCAGCCGTGGACATACGAACCTCCCACTGCCACGACGGCGAATACCGTTGCTGCAGTCATGCTTTCCTTCCGCACTGGCGCGCTACCCATCGCCGCGGCGATGGGCCCGACGAGGGCGGTACCCGATCGAGACAACCCCGGATAGGCATTACCGATCGAGGATAGTATCTTTTCCTGAAAGAGAGAATAAGCATTCTCGCACGAAGGAGCGGCGCGGTGACCACCATTGATTACGGCATTTTCGACTGCGACACGCACTGCTACGAGACACGCGACGCTTTCACCCGGTACCTACCCGCGGAGTTCAAGGACCGCGCCATCACGACCGTGCGGGGGGCCGACGGAGTTGAGGTGATACTCGCCGGTCATCGCGTCGCGACGTTCAACAGCGAGGGCGGCCTCGGCCTGGACGTGGCGTATCGGCCGGGTTCGCTCAAGGAGATGCTGCGCCAGATGGGCTCGGGCAACCCCGAGGAGTCCTACGAGCCGCAGCCCATGCAGCCGGAATACATCGAACGCTCCGCGCGGCTGGCGGTGATGGCCAAGCAGAACGTCGAGCGGATGGTGATCTATCCGAGCGGAATGGCGCTGGCCGCCGAACACTACGTCGACGACACAGCGGCCCTGTACGCGAATCTGCGGTCGTTCAACCGCTGGATCGACGACGAGTGGGGCTTCGACTTCGAGGGCCGCATCTACGCGACCGCGCTGTTGTCCCTGCGCGACCTCGATTCGGCGATCGCCGAGACCGAGGCGATCATCGCGGAGGGTGCGAAGTTCGTGATGCTGCCGACCGGACCCGCCTACGGGCGGTCGCCGGGCGATCCGTATTTCGACCCGGTGTACTCGCGGCTGCAGGAGGCCGGCTGCGTGCTGGTGTACCACATCATGCCGTTCTGGTACTTCAATGCGATCTCGCCTGCCTGGGGGCACAATCCCGACCCGGCGTCCTGGCACATGTCGGCGTGGCAGTGGATGAACATCTACGGTCAGCGGCCGATCGAGGACACGCTCTCGGCGTTGATCTTCGACAATCTGTTCGGCCGCTTCCCAAAGCTCAACGTATTGGTCGCCGAGCACGGCGCCGAGTGGGTGCCGTTCTTCCTCAAACACATGGACAAGAGCCGCGGCATGGGCCGCAACGGCCCGTGGATCGGAGGCAAGCTGACCGAGCGGCCGTCGACGATCTTCCGGAAGCACGTTCGCGTCGTGCCGTACCCCGAGGACGACATCCCGGGCATCGTCACCAGCCTGGGTTACGACGACGTGCTGGTGATGGGTTCAGATTTCCCGCATGCCGAGGGGCTGGCCGAACCGGCGGACTTCCTCAAACTCCTCGACCCGCTCGACGACGCGGCGAAGCGGCGCATCATGCGCGACAACGCCGAACAGCTGCTGCTGCGGAGCTGACCACCGGTGGGCACTGAGGGAGATGCCGCCCTCGACGATGCGGTCGACATCGAACTGGTACGTGGCGCGGCGCGAGACTTCCTGGCCGGATGCGGAACGCGCGACTCCCTCAAAGACCTCGCCGCGATGGACTGGACGGGTCTACTGGTCGACGAGGGTCTCGGCGGCAGTGGGTGGCGCCCGGTGGAGACGACGGTGATCGCCGAGGAACTCGGACGGTCGGGAAACTCCACGCACTGGCTCGGCAGCGTCATCGCTGCTGCGGCCCTGAGCTCGGCGCCACCCGAAGCCCGTGACCGATGGTTGCCCGCCATGCTCGATGGGACGGGCGCGGCGGCGTGTGCCCTGGCCGCTGATGTCACGCGAGTGTCGGGCGCCGACTCGGTGGACATCATTGTCACGTTTGGCGCCAACGGGATTCAGCTGTTCGAGGCGGCCAACACCTTGCCGCGGGAAGTCGACGACGAACTGCTGGACGTCAACCGGCCGGTATGGCGTGTCGAACTCTCCGGTGCGCAGAACGTGACCATCGGTGGATCCGATCGAGCGGAGCAACTACTCGCTCTGGGCAGGATCCTGCTGAGTGCGGATTCGCTCGGCGCACTGTCGGCCACCTTCGAGCGGCTGGTGACCTATCTCAAGGACCGAACCGCCTTCGGTGCGCCAATCGCGAGTTTTCAGGCGGTACAACACCGTTTGGTCGAGCTGTTGGTGTTCGAGGCCAAGGCCCGCGCCGTCCTCACCAAGGCTGCCCGCGCGCTGTCCGCCGGTAGCGCCACGAGCGATGCGGTCACGTTGTCCGTCGTTGCGCACTCCTTCATCGCGGCGAACACCACGGCGGCCGTCGACGAGTGCATGCAACTTTCGGGCGGCATCGGATTCACGTGGGAATACCCGCTGCATCATGAGCTACGACGGGTGTTCACGAACGCGTGCCTACTCGGCACGGCGCGCTCCAGCCGCGCCCTGTTCGCCGACAGGGCCGGCTGGTGAGCGCCCCGCGGACCCGGCCCACCGAGGCCGAACTTGTCGAGTTCCGAGACCGCGTCCGGGCACACATCGCTGAGCACGCACCGCCGTTCGAGGCCCGAGAGGGACACCGGGCACCGGAGACCGACGAGCAGCAAGCACTGCTGCGCACATGGTTCGCCTCGCTGTTCGACGCGGGATTCGTCGGCGCGGACTGGCCCGTCGAATACGGCGGCCGGCCCGATCACCATCCCCTGCATGATCGGATCGTCTCCGAGGAAATCCTGCGTGCCCGCGCCCCGCGCCCCGTCGATCAGGTCAACCTGGCCGCCCACGTGCTGCTGCGTTTCGGAACCGATGAGCAGAAATCCGCTCTGCTGCCGCCGATCCGGAGCAGCGAGCACGTCTGGTGCCAGCTGCTCAGCGAGCCCGATGCGGGCAGCGACATCGCAGCCGTGCGCTGTAAGGGCACCCCGCGGCCCGACGGGTCATGGGTGATCGACGGGCAGAAGACGTGGATCACCGACGGGCACTGGGCCGACATGGGCTTGGCCCTGATCCGCACCGACCCGACGTCGTCACGTCATCACGGGCTGTCAGCGTTCATCGTGCCGTTGGCCTCACCGGGCATCGAGATCCGGCCGATCCGCACGATCAACGAGGCGATCGAGGTCAACGAGGTCTTCTTCGACGATGTGACGATCCCTCCCGACAGCCTGATCGGGCAGCCCAGCCAGGGCTGGTCGATCATCATGGCGGGCCTGGACTTCGAACGGTTCGGCATCGGCGGCAACGTAATCCTGCTCGAACTTCTCATCGACGATCTGGTCACGGTGGCCCGTCACGGCCGCGTCGATGACATGCCGGCACTGCAACACGCCGACATCCGGCACCAGGTTGCCGAGTTGGCCGTCGAGGTCGAGGTCGCGAAAGCCTTCATCGACGACCATGTCGAACGGCTGGTGGCCGGCGCCGAGCAGACCGGCGACGGTTCCATCGCCAAGCTCAGCTTCGCCGAGACGTATCACCGGGTTTCGGCCTACGGCGCGCAGCTGTCGACGATGGTCTGCACCGTCGCCGCCGATCCGGCTGTGGCGCTCGCCAAACAGCGTCTGAAAGAATGCTGGCTGTGGTCCCGTGCATACACCGTGTCCGGGGGCAGCTCTGAAATGATGCGCAACATCCTGGCCAAACGACGCCTCCTGCTGCCGACGCACTGATGGCGCAAACCTATTGGGGTTTGATCCAAGCGGCGGCCCAGAACCACCCCGACCGCGTCGTACTCGTCGACGACTACGGTCGCAGCCTGACCAACAGCCAGTTGCACGATGCGGCGGAACGCACCGCCGCCGCGCTATTCGAACATGGCGTCACCAGAGGCACCGTGGTGACGTGGCAGTTGCCGACCACCCTGGAGACGATGGTCGTGATGGCGTCGCTGACCCGTCTCGGCGCGGTCCAGAATCCTGTGTTGCCGATCTGGCGCGAGAGCGAAATCCGTTTCGTCACTGCACAGCTCGGTGCCGAGGTGTTCATCGTTCCCGGTGTCTGGCGCGGCTTCGACCATGTCGCGCTCGCCGACGAGTTGATACGCGAACGACCCATGACGGTCGTGGTGGTCGACCACGGCGCGCCGATCACCGGCGAACTCCGGCTGCCGTCGGGTGATCCAGCGCTTCTGCCGACGCCGCCGGAGGACGCCGAGGAAGCGCGGTGGGTGTACTACTCGTCGGGCACGACCGCGGCGCCGAAGGGTATCCGGCACTGTGACCGCTCGGTGATCGCCGGATCGGCCGGGGTGGTCGGCATGTTCGGTGCCTCGAACAACGACATCAACCCGATCGCGTTTCCGGTCTCGCACATCGGCGGCGCCGCGATGCTGGCCGCCAGCCTGCTCACCGGTATGCGCCTGGTCCTGTTCGACACCTTCGACCCGGTCGCCACGCCGAAGGCCGTGGCCGCGCACCGTCCGACGATGCTCGGTTCGGCCACCCCCTTCTTCGTCGCCTATATGGCTGCGCAGCGCGAGCATGGCCCCGAGCCGCTCTTCCCCGATCTGCGCGGGTGTGTCGGGGGAGGTGCGCCGATCACGCCCGAGCTGGGACGCCAAGCACGGGAGACGCTTTCGGTAGCGGGAATCGCGAACTCCTGGGGCCTGACCGAGTTTCCGGTGGTGACCTCGCCGCCGCCGGACGGCGCACCGGAGGTTCTCGACCACACCGTCGGACGGCCGGTGCCGGGGGTCTCGATACGCGTGGTCGACGAGAACGAGCGCGAAGTGGGGGTGGGCGAGGAAGGAGAATTGCGACTCAAGGGGCCGCAGTGCTTCCTCGGCTACGTCGATGCGTCGCTGGACGCCGACGCCTTCGACGCCGACGGCTGGTTTCGCACCGGTGACCGAGGCCGGATCGACCACGACGGCAACGTCGCGATCACCGGGCGCATCAAGGACGCCATCATCCGCAACGCGGAGAACATCTCCGCACTCGAGATCGAGGGCGTGTTGGCCAGCCATCCCGCCGTCGCCGACGTCGCGGTCATCGGGGTGCCGGATCCGCGCACCGGCGAACGGGTGTGCGCGGTCGTGGTGGCCACCACTGACGTCACGCTGTCCGATCTCGCAAAGCACTGTCAGGACTTGGGTTTGAGTAAACACAAGGCACCGGAGCGGCTCGAGGTCGTCGACGAACTCCCACGCAATCTCACGGGCAAGGTTCTCAAGAACGAGTTGCGTGCGCGCTTCGCTCCTCGCTGATGCGTGCGATCTCCTGCAGCAGCGGCTCGGCCGCGTTGCGGGTTTCGCGGATGGTCATCTGACGTAGCGGGTGCACACCCAAGATCAGTCGCACTCGGGAGTTCGAGTCGAGCACGGGAGCCGAGATCGTCGCGACCGAATGCGCGCCGCGCAGGTTTTCATCGGGCACCATCTTGGTGGCGATGAACTCGACGCGAAGCTGGTCGACAACCGACCGCAGATTGCCCGGCACGGAGTCATCCGGCAGCGTGCCGATGGCGTGCACCGCCTCCGCGAGTGCCGGAGTCATCCAGTCGACGTCGTAACCCAGGCCGCGGGTGTGCGTCAACGCCGCGCGTAGGCGGTCGGCCAGAGACGCATCCCCCGCGGCGCCGCGTTGCACCCATGCCTCCTGTTCGGCTGCGGAATCCCAGGCCGCACAGGCAATGCCGAACGGCGGCGTGTACGGGATCCGATCGTTCGGAAGCGCCGCCGGCGGTGAATCCGACGGATTTTCGAACGCGGTGATAACCAGGTCGTCGCCGATGCGCTCGACGACAGAGGCCGCCATGCCGGTCTTTTCGGCGAGGCGTCGGATGGCATCGCGTGCGACCGCAGCGGTCGGACGCGCGGCGTCCAGGCGGGACGCGATGAGGGCCAGCGCTGGACCGAGATAGAACTCTTTGGTTACGGGATCGCGGGTGACCCACCCACGATTCTGAAGGCTCGTGAGGATGGCGTGAGCGGTCCCCTGGGAAAGGTCGAGTCGTCGCACGACGTCGGTGAACCGCATTCCACGAGCATCACTGCGGCTGAGGATTTCGATGATGTCGAGCACCCGCTCGGTCGGAGCTGAACCGGCCCCCTGCACCCTTGACTCCTTTTCGACCGGATCTTACGGTGATTCTGAAATACGAAGAAGTAATCTCGAATATTCGAGATTATCAGCCGACGAAGGTTGCGTCCATTGCGTGCAGTCGTATTGCGTGCCGGCGAATTGACCGTTCGTGAGACGGCCGACCCAGTCCCGGGTCCGAACGACCTGCTGTTGAAGACGCTGAGCACCGCAATCTGCGCGTCCGATGTCCATTTCATGGACCATCCAGAACTCGCCATCGACGATCCGACGGGTCGATCACTGTACGACGCCGACCGCGACATCGTCATGGGCCACGAATTCGTCGGCGAGGTCATCGGACACGGTCCCGGCTGTGGTGACGCGTTTCCGATCGGATCCCGGGTGACCTCCATGCCTATCCGGTTGGTGGACGGCGGAACCGGTGGTCTGCGCATCATCGGCCAGCATCCCGAGGCGCAGGGCAGCTTCGGTGAACTTCTCGTGGTGTCGGAGGCGACCGCGAGGGTCATCAACGGGTCCGTGTCCAGTGACGCAATCGCCCTCGTCGACGCTTTCGCTGTCGGCGAGTACTACGTGCGTGTCGCCGACGTTCAACCCGGGGAGATTCCGATCGTCGTCGGTGCTGGCGCCATCGGCCTGTCGGCGGTCGCGGCGCTGTCTGCTCGCGGTATCGAGCCGATCATCGTCTCCGACTACAACGCGGACCGCCGCGAACTGGCGCGCTCCGGATTCGGCGCACACGTCCTGCACGATCCTGCCGAACAGTCTGTGTTCGACGTCTTCCGCGACGTGCGCCGGCAACACCACATGTCCGGAACGGCGGTGGTGTTCGAATGCGTAGGAGCCCCGGGCCTCATCAACTCACTCGTCACGGAGGCGGACTTCTACACCCGCATCTATTGCGCAGGCGGTTGGTATACGGGGGACACACTGGACATCACCGAAGCAACCCGCCAGGGATTGACGTTGCGTTTCGGCGGTGGGCCGATGCCGGAGGACTGGTACGGCGTACTCGATGCGGTCGTCGACGGACGCCTCGACCCGATGCCCAGCGTCGGCAGAATCATCGGCCTTGATGACGTGCCCAGCGCACTCGACGAGGCGCGCAGATCCGACGGGCCGCCGCGAATCATCGTGCACCCGAACGGGGACGGCATATGAGTGATCGAGACGAGCTCGTCGAGCTGACGATTCGCTACGCGACCGCGATCGACACGGAGCAGTACTCGCTGCTGACCCAAGTTTTCACCGACGACGCGCAGGTGGACTACGGCGAGGTCGGTCAATGGACGGGCGGCGCCGCGGTCGCCGAGTTCATGGCGGCGGCGCACGCCATGGCGGCCCACACCATGCACCGCGTGTCCAATCAGGCCGTCGGCATCGACGGCGACACGGCCACGATGCGTACCTATGTCGACGCCTTGATCCTCCTCGAGGACGGATCGGGTGCGAATCCTGTCGGGTACTACGACGACCAGGCCGTATGGACCGCGGACGGTTGGCGGATCGCCCGTCGCTCCTACACGTCCGTTCGCCTGGCGGCGGTGCCGGCACCGTGACCGACATCGCCGCGAAGTATGGGCCGTGGGCACTGCTGGTCGGCGCATCCGACGGTGTCGGTGCTCTGTTCGCAGAGCGTCTCGCGAGCGAGGGCGTGAATGTCACGCTCGTGGCCCGTCGCCAGCACTTGCTCGACGAGGTCGCCAAGGGAATCCGCGAGCGCAGCAACGCCGAGACGCGGACAGTCGCCGTCGACCTCACCGAGCCTGACGCTTCACAAAGAGTCATCGAGGCGACCGATGACCTCGAGATAGGCATGCTCGTGTACTGCGCCGGCGGTGATCCGAATTACCAGCCCTTCCTTGTCAATCCGGTGTCCGCAGCCGAAGACCTGTTGCAACGCAATTGCCTGGTGTTGATGCGGTTGTGTCACCACTTCGCAGGCCAGATGGTCGAGCGGGGGAGGGGTGGCATCGTGAACTTCACGTCGGGTGCGGCACTGGCCGGTGGCCGAAACATGGTGGCTTACGGCGCAACCAAAGCCTTCGACATGGTGTTCACCGAGGGCTTGTGGGTGGAATTGCACGACAAGGGTGTCGATGTGCTCGGACTGGTCCTCGGCATGACAGATACCCCGGCGCTGCGGAAGCTGGAGTTCGAGCGCGGGCGCCTGGCGTCCATCGACGAGGTTCCCGAGGGCGCGGTCACTGCCGCAAGCGTCGTCGACGAGGCATTCGCCAACCTTGGCAACGGACCGACGATTGCCACCGGCGATGACGTCCGGATGGCCTTTGAGCTCTTCAAGTCCATGTCTCGCAACGAGGTGGTCCGATTGATCATGCAGATGTCCGCCGAAGTCATGGGTACCGACGACCGCGAGGGAAGTTAGCCACCGAGATGTTCACTCTTCGCTTCGACATGCGCGCGCCGTCGATCGGGGCCCCGCCGACGGAGTTGTACGCCGCAGCATGCGACATGGCGGAATGGGCGGAAACTCGAGGATGCGCAGCGGCGGTGTTGTGCGAACACCATTGTGCCGACGACGGTTATCTACCGTCGCCCTTGCTGCTGGGTTCGGCGATCGCCGCCCGGACCAAGCAGCTCATGCTGAATTTGGTGATTCTCCTTCCCTTCTATGACGTGGCACGCCTGGCCGAGGACATGTCGGTACTGGACCACATCAGCGGTGGACGGGCCACCTATGTGTTCGGAATCGGCTACCGCGCGCAGGAGTATGAGCATTTCGGCCTGTCGTTGTCCGAGCGTGGAAAGATCGCGGACCAGAAACTCGGCATGTTGCGCCGTTTGTTGGCCGGTGAGGAAATCGAGTACGAGGGTCGCCGGATGAAGGTGACACCACGACCTCGCACACCGGATGGTCCCATGATGAGCTGGGGTGGGGCCAGCCTTGCTGCCGCTCGGCGCGCCGGGCGGAACGGTCTCGGGCTACTTGCCAACGGCGGGGTACCCGGTATGCAGGAGGCCTACGAGAAGGCATGCCGCGACAACGGGTTCGAGCCCGGATTCATCTTGATCCCCGACCGCAACGCCGCCACCAACTGTTTCGTCGCCGACGATGTCGACGCCGCGTGGGAGGAGATCGGCGAGTACCTTCTGCACGATGCGATGGCGTACGCGGATTGGAACCCTGACAACACCGTATCGGCCAACATCACCACCGCCAAGACCGTCGACGAGCTTCGCAAGACGTCGTCGCATGTGATCCTGTCGGTCGATGAAGCGAAGGCTCGCCTTGCCGCAGGCGAAGTGTTCAATATCAATCCGCTTTGTGGTGGCATACCACCCGATATTGCGTGGCGGTACTTGAAGACATTCGCCGAGCTGGGCTAGTGGAGAGGAAGACATGAGCAGCGATCGCGTAGCCGTCAACGAAGAGATTGCCTTCCAGAAATGGGAGGGCTATGCCAAACCCATCGACCGCGGCCCGCCACGTGAATTTTGGTGAGAACTTCGTATTTGCAGCCGATTACGTGATGATGAGTCCCCATTTCAACGATGGTGCCCGCCAGTCGGCAGCCGAGATGTTCTCTGACGAGGTCGCGGCGGCCATGGCCAAGTACGCGCCCGACGGTGACATGCTCACCGCGGAATGGCGCATGTGGTGGAAGCACATGCCGGACTATCGCCTCGTCAGTCCGTTCGAATGTATTGCCGGAGACTGGGGCTTCTCGTCCTGCGACACCTACGCGGGGACGCTCGCCGACGGCACGGTGTTGGAACTGCGGGAGCGGGACTACATCTGGGTCAACGAGGATGGCAAGGTGACCCGTTGGGACTGGTTCGTCGACCCCGACAAGTGGGAGCAGTTGCTTTCGCTCGTCGGACTCGAAGCGAAGGGTTTGACGAGCCAGCAATACACCGTGAACTTTCTGCGTGAGGGCGCTGTCGATAGCTGATGCCCTAGCCAGCAGACTGCTGTCAGCGGTCGGCGAACTCGGTTAGACGCCGATCAGTTGTTTGAGGTTGCCGCCCATCACCCGGGCGGTGGTCTCGGCGGGCAGCCCCTCGAGTTCCTTGACGAAATCCGCCGGTTCGGCGAGGCCTTCTGGATGCGGGTAGTCCGAACCGAACATCACACGGTCGGCGCCGAGAATGTCGATGAGGTGCGACATGTCTTCCTCATGGAACGGGTTCACCCAAACATGTCTACGGAAGACGTCGCTGGGATGCTCGCTGAAGTCGTACGGCCGCTTGTGATAGACGCGGTCGAAGACATCGAACAAGCGGTGTGCCCAGGAGCCCCCGTTCTCGATCACCCCGATGCGTACCCCGGGAAAGCGCTCGAACACCCCGTGAGCGATGAAGGCAGCGAGGGTATCGAAGATATTGCGGCTCTCCTCGTAGATGAAGCCGCGCAGCTTGCTCAGCGCGAATCCGTTGAACTCCGCCGGGTCCTCCCAGTCGTCGACGTAGCGCTCATAGCCGGAGTCCGAATTGTGCATCTGCACCGAGATGCCCGACGACTCGACCAGTCGCCAGAAGTCATCGAACTCGGGCAGAGCGGCCGAGCGCGACGTGCCGTCTTCGCGCGGAACCGGGGCGGGACGGATCAGTACCGTCTTGGCGCCGTTGTCCAGGCACCATTCGAGCTCTCTGACACCCAGCGCGGGGTCGTTGAGCGAGATGGCCGGGACAGGGAAGATCCGGTTCTGGTAGTTGAACGTCCAGTCCTCGAGCAGCCAGCGGTTGAAGGCGTGCGTCACCGCATGCGTCAGCTCGGTGTCGGATTTCGTCCGCTCCTCGAGCATGCCGGCGGTGGTAGGAAACATCACGGCGCCGTCGACACCCTGACGGTCCATCAACGCCAGCCGCAGATCGGGGCGGCGGAACTCGTCGGGACACCGGATGGGCTCGGCCAGCTCCCGCAACGTCTTGCCTTCCGGATTCACGCCCCGGAAATAGTCGGCCCACGCGCCGGGGGTCGGAATCACCTCGTAGGTCGGATTGGGGATGGTCTCGGTGATGACCCCGAGGATCTGCAGCTTCTTGCGGCCCTTGACGTCGACGAACTTCAGCGCTTCCGAGTACTTCTCAGGCAGGTACCGCGTGTAGGCGTCGATGGTCTCGTACATGTGGTTGTCGGCATCCCAAACTTCGAACGCTCTTGAGTCATCCATCAGCACCTCCAACAGCTGAGAATATGAATTCTCAAGATAGCAAACGGCAGTATACGGTGCCGAGGAGGCCCTCGACGTTCGTTGGGGGCAGCCCCTAGAGATTTGTGTAGTGACCGCCGTCGACACCCAATGTCTGTCCGGTGACGTAGCGCGCCGCAGGGCCGACGAGGAAGGAAACGGCGGCACCGATATCGCGCTGCGGGTCGCCGATGCGCCCCAGGGGGATCCGCCGCGCCAGGCGCCCTTCCATGGCCGGCTCGGCCTCGATGGCTGCGGTCATCGCGGGCGAATACGCCAGGGGCGACACAACGTTGACGGTGATGGCATGCGGAGCCCACTCCCGCGCCAGGCTCTTGGCGAAGCCGCGCAGTGCGCCCTTCATCGTGGCGTAGAGCGGCAGCGTCGCACTGCCTTCCATGCCCGCCGGCGAGGTCATCACGAGGAATGTCCCGCCACCCTTCCTGAGCGCGGGGAAGGCGGAGACCGCGCAATGATGCGCACCGCCCAGCGAGACCGAAGAGTGCTGAGTCCACAGCGCGCGGTCGACGTCGGTCAACTGGTGCGGTTGGCTGGACATACTGCTCGTGGCGTTGTGCACCACCGCGTCGAGTCGTCCGGTCGCCGTCACGGCGAGGTCGACGGCTTGGGCAACGGAGTCGGAGTCGGTCACGTCGCAGCGCGCCCACGTCGCGTGCTGACCTCGTGCGGCAATATCGTCGACGACCGCCTGTCCGGTCTCGGACCTCGCAGCGACAAGAACGTGGGCTCCCTCGGAGGCCAGGGCCATCGCGATGCCGCGGCCCACCCCGCCGCCGGCGCCGGTGACCATGGCGGTCAAGCCGGCGAGGTTCACGGCAGCATCACCGATCCACCGTCGGCGACGAGTGTCTCTCCGGCGAGGTGGTCGAGGTCGGGTCGCAGCAGGAATTTCACCGACTCGGCGACGGCGTGCATCAGGGTCGAATCGTCTGGGACGGCCGCGGCGGTCAGATGCCCAGCCGCGGTCGCGTCGCCGGAGAACATGGGCAAGGGCACGGCGACGAGATTGGCACCGATGCCGTGCGAAGCCCACTGCCGGGCAGCAGATTTCACCATGGCCCGGATGCCCTCGACCGCGGTTGTATACGCGACGAACCCTGCGGCGCCCGCGATCCCGATCGTGGGAACGACGGCGACGATTCGCCCGCCGGCCGACAAAGCTGCCCGTGCGTGTTGCAGCGCGGTGAGCGCACGCCACATCGATTCGTCGACGAGGCGATGCCAATCATCGCCGCCTACAGCTACAACGTCCACCGGCCGCGGGCAGGGGTCGGCGATGATGACCACACGCTCGACATCCGTCGGTAGCTGGCCTCCCGGAGCCACGGTGACCGCATCGAGTGCCGTTGCGAGCGTGTGCAATAGCGAGCCGGGCAGACCCGTCACCACGGTGGAGGAGGTCACGTCAACGGCTCGGCGCAGATGCCACGCGTTCTTCGTGGATCCTGACCAGTTCGCGGAACCCGATGCTTTCGTACCTGGGCTTGGGCTGGATGCCCCACTCGGCACCAGGAGCAGACGCGTTCGGCGCAACGACGCGCCGATCGATGGTGTATCAGGATCGACGCCGTAAGCGCGGTTTGATCGCGTTTCAGATCTTCATCTACGGCGCATCACGACCCAGGTCACGGTCAGCCGCACCAGCTCCTGCCACATCGCCGGCTCCTTCGTCCGTAAAAGCGCAACGCCGAACGAGAGTAACACCATTCTCACAAACGAGAAGCTACGTCTTCAGACCGACTCGACGAGGCCACCGGTCAGCCGTGCCGGCGCCGGATCATGCGTCGGCGAGGGTGAGAAGCTCGCGCTTGACCACCTTGCCGACGTCATTGCGCGGCAGCCGCTCGACGAACATCACCCGCACGGGGACCCGGTAAGGGGTCAGGCGCTCGCGACACCACGCGATCAGCTCATCCTCGCTGACCCGTTCGTCGGCGCGCACGACGAAAGCCCACGGAACCTCACCGAGCCGCTCGTCGGAGACTCCCACCACAGCGGCCTCCCGCACGCGGTCGGCGGCCAGAAGCACCTCTTCGACGGTGCCCGGGAACACCTTGAGCCCGCCGCGGTTGATCATGTCCGAAACGCGCCCGTCGAGCCACAGGAATCCGTCGTCGTCGAACCAACCGAGGTCACCGGTGTGAAACCACCCGTCATCGGTGAGTCTGTCGAGGAACGTGGGGTCGATCTTGCGGGCGGCCGTCGTCGGTGTGCGGACCATGACCTCGTCGTCGACGATCGTGACGTCGATGCCCGGAAGGGGGCGTCCGACGGAACCGAGCTTCGTCTCCCCCCACTCGCGGGCGTCGGCAGCCGACCATCCGACGACCTCGCCCCCGAGTTCCGTTTGGCCGTAGGAGTTCAGTACGAGCACACCGAACTTGTCGCGGAAGCGGGCCGCGTGGACGGGGGACAGGGGAGCGGTGATGGAGCGGACGATCTTCAGGGGGGACAGGTCGGTCACCGAATCGTCGTGGAGCACCATCGTCAACGCGGCGGGTGGCAGGACCGTGGATCGCAGTTGGTGGCGCTTCACCAGCGCTGCGAAGTCCGGGGCCGAGAACTTGTCCATCAACACGACCCCGGAGCCCGCGCGAAAGGCGAAGAGCACCTGGTAGATACCGGCCCACAACGACAGTGAGAGCGGCACCAGGTTCGGCATCGGCGCCACATTCCGGGGGCCGCGCTTCGTCCCACGAAGTTTCTCCAGCAAGCGGTCGATCAGGTCCAGCACCGTGGAGTGGCGCAGCGGCACCGGCTTCGGCGGACCTGTCGTCCCCGAGGTGAACTGCAGCAGCGCCACATCGCCGTCGTACCGCCGGGCCTCCTCGGCCGTTTTGGAGTGTGGCGCGCGCGTCCACGCCAGGTCCGACCCGGTGACGACCGGTAACCCAAACGCTGAGAAGCGATGGGCCAGTTCGGGTGTCGTTATCAGAGCGGCCGGATCGAGGGTTTGCAGCTGGGCGGCCACCTCAGCGTCTGCAGCCCTGGGGTTGAGCGGTGTGTAGACACCACCGCAGCGCCAGACACCGAACAGCGCCGCGACGGTGGTGGCGTCGTTGGGCAGCATCGCCGCGACCACCTGACCGGTCACGAGCCCGGACTCGGTGAGATCCGCCGCCAGGCGGTCTGCGCTCGCGGTCAGGTCCGAGCGGGAGACGTCGACGGCCAGTGTGTGCACTGCGACGTCCGGCAGGTTGTCCAGCAGGTCGGAGAGGGTCACGATTCCGGCTCCAGTGGCAGCCAACCCGGTGTTCGTTTGTCGGCGAACGCTTTCGGACCCTCGTCCTGGTCCGGATGGCCCCACATCGACGTCAGGTGTTTGGCCCCCTCACGGCAGGCGTCGGTCAGGCCGTGCTCGAGCGCTCCCCAGAGGGCGCGCTTGGTGGCCCGCATCGCGGCGGGTGAGTTCCTCGCGATCTTCTCCGCGAGCTCTTGCGCGACATCGCGCAGTTTGTCCGGCGGGTCGACGATCTGGCTGATCATGCCCAGTTCATATGCGCGCTGCGCGGTGAGCCGTTCGTGGCTGCCGACCAGTGCCATTCGTAACACCGCCTCGGCGGGCATCTTGCGCATCAGCGCGATCGTCTCCAGGGCGCTGACCTGGCCGATGGATACGTGAGGGTCGACGAATGTGGCATCCGACGCCGCGATGACGATGTCGGCGTCGGCGACCCAGTGCAGGCCCCCGCCGGCGCACACCCCGTTGACGGCGGTGATGACGGGTTTACCCACGTCGCAATGCCATCCGGTCAGCTTCAGGTCCAGCGACTGCATCGTTTCCTGGTACTGCTTGATCCCCTCGCCGTCGAGATCGTCGACGTCGGCACCGACCTGAAAGGCCCTGCCGTTGCCGGTGTGCACGATCACCCGCACGTCGGGATCGGTGTTCAACTCGGCCCATGCGGCGGGGAATTCCTTGCGCATCAGCGCGTCGTAGGCGTTGAGCCGGTCGGGCCGGTTGTTGATGATCCAGCCGACGGGGCCGCGGCGT
Source organism: Mycobacterium sp. IS-1590 (assembly GCF_001500025.1). Lineage (GTDB taxonomy): Bacteria > Actinomycetota > Actinomycetes > Mycobacteriales > Mycobacteriaceae > Mycobacterium. The sequence goes on from NZ_LQIW01000045.1 coordinate 225,412, forward strand.
TCGACGATCAACCTCTGATAGCTCACGAAGCCTCCACCGGTTGAAGCGGTTGCCAGTCGGCCGGGCGCTTTTCCCGCCAGGCCCTTATTCCCTCGGCATGGTCCGGGTGGTTCCGCAGCCGCCAGATCTCCTCCGTGGCCGTCGCCTTGGCCTCCGACAGTCCGACTTCCAGGGAATGCCACAGCGCCTTTTTGGTGGCCCGCATCGCGGTGGGTGAGTTGGTCGCGATCGCGCCCGCCAACCCTGCGGCCGCAGCCCGTAGCTCACCGGCCGCCACCACCTGCGAGACGATGCCCAACTCGTATGCGCGTTGAGCGGAGATCCGCTCACCCTTGCCGCTCAACGTCATTCGGGTGATTGCCTCCATCGGCGACTTCCGTAGCAGGGTGATCGCCTCATACGCGACCGCCTGCCCCACCGAGACATGCGGGTCGACGAATGTCGCCTCCTCTGCCGCGATGACGATGTCGGCATCGGCGACCAGATGTAAGCCTCCTCCCGCGCACACTCCGTTCACCGCCGCGATCACCGGCTTCCACACGCCGCAGTGCCACGAGGAGATCTTCAGCTCAGCGTCGCGGGTTCGGCGTGAATGACGTCGCATGGCCTGTTTGTCGCGGGCAACCTGGACTACGTCCATGCCGGTGCAGAACGCCTTGCCGTTCGCGACGTTGACGATCACGTGCACGTCGGGGTCGGCATCCAGCTGTGCCCACGCGGCCTCGAGTTCGTCGAGCATCAAAGCGTCGAACGCATTGCCGGCGTCGGGCCGATTCAGCACAAGCCACCCGATGCCGTCCGATCTGTCGACGACCAACCGCTCGTATTCGGTCAAGAGCGCGGAATCTCCCTCCAGGGCTTCCCTTTCCACGGGTCCGGCTCCCTGGGTAACCCCAGTACGCGCTCGCCGAGGATGTTCTTGTTGATGTCGGTGGTGCCACCCTCGGTGCTGTTGGCGAGGCTGCGCATCATGCCCTGCACCTCGCGGGGCATCGCATCCGGATCGTCGGTGGCGGCCCACGCCACCGCGGCGGTGCCCAGCAGGTCGACCATGAGATCCTGGATCTGCTGGTTGAGCGTGGCTTGGTGGACCTTGCCGATCGAGGAAGCAGCGCCAGGGGACTGCCCTGCCGAGAGTGCCGCGCGGACACGGGCGTTGGTCCATCCCCGTATCTGTTCGTGAGCCCAGAGCCGCATGATCTTGTTGCGTATCACGGGGTCGTCCCATCGGCTGGTTTCTCTGGCCAATGAGATCAGCCGTTCCGCACTGGACCCGCCGAGCCGGCCCATGCCGCCCGATCCGGAGCCCGACACCATCTGACGCTCACTCGACAAGGTCGACGCACTGACCCGCCATCCGTCGTTGACCTCTCCGACCCGGTGAGCGTCGGGCACCCGTGCGCCGTCGAGGAAGACCTCGTTGAATTCCGCCTCACCGGTGATTTGGCGCAGTGGCCGCACCTCGACACCCGGTTGGTGCATGTCGAGCAGAAAGTACGTGATGCCTTTGTGTTTCGGCTGATCGGGATCGGTGCGGGCGAGCAGGATCGCGAAGTCCGCTTCATCCGCCCATGTCGTCCACACCTTCTGTCCGGAGATCACCCACTGGTCGCCGTCGCGCACCGCGCGGGTCGCCAGCGACGCGAGGTCTGAGCCCGCGCCGGGCTCGCTGAAGAGCTGACACCACTTCTCCTCGTTTCGGACGATGGGCGGTAGAAAGCGTCGCCGTTGCTCTTCGGTGCCGTGGCTGAAGAGCGCCGCGGCGGCGTTGTTGAGGCCCAACGGATTGAGCCGGGTCAGTCGCAGCGGCGCGAGCACGCTATCGATGGCGCGAGCCACGTCGTTGCCGATACCGAGACCGCCGTGTTCGGGGCGCCAAGTCGGCGCCACCAGGCCGCTTCGGGCGAAGGTCGGGTACCACCGCCGGTAATCGGCGGGGTTCCGCGCGGCTCTCATGGCGGCGGGGCCCTCGGCCGCCGCTGCGCGCCATCGGGTCGGCACCTCCGCCTCGACCCACTGCCGCACCACCTCGACGGCGTCGTCGACGGGGGTGTCCGCGCTGATCGGTAAGGCCGTCATGTCGGGCTCAACGACCTTTGAATTCCGCCGGACGCTTGTCCCGGAAGGCCGCCAGGCCCTCCTTGAAGTCCTCGCTGCGACTGGACAATTCGAGGGCCATCGCCTCGTTCTGGAGATGCCGATCGAGATCCAGGCCGTTGCCGCTGTGCAGCAGCCACTTGGTGAGGCCGAGCGCCACCGTGGGGGCGGCGGCGAGCTGATTGACGAAATCCGTTGCCACACCCTCGAGTTCAGTGCCAGGGCAGGCGCCGTGGATGATGCCCCATTGCGCGGCGGTGGCTCCGGACAGTTCCTCGCCGAGCATCAACAGCTGGCGGGTGCGCACCATCCCGACGAGTCGAGGCAGCAGCCAGGCCGCACCGCTGTCGGGCGTGAAGCCGCGCGCCATGAACGGTTCCCAGAACACCGCGTCCGAGGCCGCCAGGCAGAAGTCGGACGCCAAGGCGAGGTGGAAACCCAGGCCGGCCGCCCAGCCGCGGACCACAGTGACGACGGGCACCTGAGTTTCGAGCAGTAAGGGGATGAGCCTGTTGGCCTTGTTGGGCAGCCGCCGCTGCGTGCTCCCCACGCGCGGTTTACGTTCCGACTTGGCGTTGTTGGCCACCAGATCAGCGCCGGCGCAAAAGTCCGGCCCTTCGGCGTCGATGCGGATGACGCGAACCGATTCGTCGGTGCCGCACCGGGCCAGGTACCCGATCATCGCGTCGAGCATGGTGTCGTTGACCGCGTTGCGGCGTTCCGCCCGGTCCAGGGTCAGCCGCAGAACCGGGCCCTGTTGTTCGGCCCGGAGCCCGGGAACGCTCGGATACGTCACGGCCGGCTCAATGTTCGGCGAATCGGTTTGAGACGGCCACCAGCAGATCGGCGAGGTCGGTCGCCCCGCCGGGCGGTTCCGGCAGGCGTACTGGGCCCCGCTGCCTGCTGGGCAACAGAATTGTGGCGTGTCCCGGCGTGGTGACCTGACCGCGGTGATTGGTCGCCGCAAGGTCCAGATCCACGGCCGGACGGTCCCCGTCGGCCAGGTACTTGCGGGTGACGGTGCCGGTGATGGTGTGCAGATCGCCGACGTAGTTGAACAGCCGGAACTCACAGTCCAATTTCCACAGCCAGGCATCGTCGCCCATCCAGTCGGTGCACAGATGGATGAGCCATGTCTCGCGCATGCGACCGTAGTCGAATGTCGTCGGGTTGCCCGCGTTGCGCGCGGCGCTCGGGTCCCAGTGCACACGCTGTTGGGCGTCGGGGACTCCGTGCTCGTTGGGTGTGTAGAACCGCGGAATCCGTTGCTTGTTCTGCCAGGCCAGCCTCAGGGGCCGCACGCCGTACATGCCCATGCCCATTCCGACGTGCCAACACACCATGTCGGTGACGGTGAGTGGACCCTTGGTGAGCGTGCCGATCTCGTCGCCCTCCGCGACGTCCTCCCACCAACGCGGTTCGGCGCCTCGCGGCGCCTCGCGGGCGTACCGCGCGTCGATCTCGGCGATCTCGTCGGCGCTCCAGGTCTTGACGTCGACGTCTTCGTACTTTTTGCGTCCCCTGGCCTTGCTGCGCTCGGTGCGGATCATGTTCCGGTACTGGCCGCCGAGGATGACACCGACGTCATCGGAAAACACCTGCGCCGACCATTCATGCACGGCCCGGGTGGCGAACTCACTGCTCTTGTCCAGCGCGGCGACAAGGGCGTTGCGCCGGAAGACTCGCCGGTTCGCGCGCAGCGGCGCCCACCACTCGCGCGACGACCCGCCATAGAAGGCGTGAACACCGCGCAGCGGGTCGCCGGTGGTCAGCTCCCGGTCCTCCTGGGAGATTTCGGTGACCTCGTCCTCGCCGATCAATGTGTCACCGCCGATCAGCGCGGGCGGCGCGATCGGTTCACCCCAGACCGACTTCGTCGCATACTCGGGATCGCACCACAGCGGGTTCGCGTCGCCGTAGCTTTCCGCCACGATCCGGAACGTGTCCTCGTTGGGCCGGCGGTAATGCGGGGGCTGAGTGTGCGGGACGGCCACGCCGATGCGGGCGCGCAACCTGGCCAGACCCTCATCCGTGATCTGGCCCGTTGCCGAGGACTGGGTCACGCATGCCTCCTCAGTTGGGGCCTCCTCAGTTCGGCACATATCGTCCCGCGGACGTCGGCGGAAATTAAGATACCCGAAAAACGGAAACGTCGTTAACGCAGGGGTGAGCGGGTTGACTCAAGAGCAGTCGGGCATCGAGAGCACGTTTGGAGCCGATGGCGTCTGCCGGATCACCATCGACCGTGCCGATGCCGCAAACGCGTTGTCCCCGTTGGCACGTGATGCTCTCGCGCAAGCATTCGAGAAGGCCGATGACGACCCCTCGGTGCGGAGCGTGCTGCTGCGAGCGACGGGGGACCGGCACTTCTGCACGGGTGCGGGTCTGGGCCCGCAATCGGCACAGCCCGCCGCGGAGAAGAAGCCCGGAGACGTCGCATTGATGCTGCAGAAGGGGTATCAGCGATTGATCTCCGCGGTGCTCGATTGTGACAAGCCCGTCGTTGCCGCGGTCAAAGGCACGGCGGCGGGTGCCGGCGCCAGCCTGGTACTCGCCTGCGATCTCGTCGTCATGTCCACCGAGGCGCGTCTGGTGCAGGCGTTCGTGCATCGCGGCATACTGCCGGACGCGGGCGCGATATACCTGTTGACCAGGATCGTCGGATTACGCAAGGCCGCCGAACTGCTCATGCTCGGGGAACCCGTCGACGCTGCGACCTGCGAGCGCCTCACCTTGGCGAACCGTGTCGTGGCGCCGCAGGAAACCGATGCGGTCGCCGAGGAACTGGCCCGGCGCCTGGCCGCAGGCCCCACCGTCATGTTGGCGCTGACCAAGCGCCTGCTGTCGGTGTCGTCGGAGTCGGGGCGCGACCGGGCCTTCGAACAGGAGGCATGGGCGCAGGAGGTGGTGTCGTGGACCGCCGATCTGCAGGAGGGCCTGCGATCGTTCGCCGAGCGCCGACCGCCGAAGTTCGAGGGTCGCTGACCGTCACCCGTTCGCGGGACCGCCACGGATGGTGAAGGTCGTGCTGTCGTCGATCTCGTCGATCGTCTCTGCCACCAATTCAGCTGTGAGTGAGCGGTTCTCGATACCCTTGGTGACACCGATGAACACCCGCGACACCTTGCCCGCGCCCACCGAGTAAATGTGAGCGGTGCGATCGCAGTCCCGGTGCGCCAGATAGACCACCACGGGTGTCACCAACTCCGGGTCCATCGCCTTGCCCGCCTCACCCATGATGTCCTCGGTCATCCGGGTTCGAGCGATGGGCGCGACGGCGTTGATGGCGATGCCGTTTCGCGCACCCTCGATCGCCAGCACATGCATCATGCCCACCAGGCCCATCTTCGCGGCTCCGTAATTCGCCTGCCCGAAGTTCCCGAACAGACCTGTGCCAGAGGTGGTTTGCACGATCCGCCCGTAATTTTGCTCGCGCATGACGGGCCACGCGGCGCGGGTTACGTTGAAGGCGCCTGCGAGGTGAACCGATATGACCGCGTCCACCTGCTCGGCGGTCATGTTCTTGAACGCTGCATCGCGGAGAATGCCCGCGTTGTTGACGAGGATGTCGAGCCGCCCGAAGGCGTCCATCGCCGCCGCGACGATGGACGCACCCCCCTCCTCGGTCGCGACGGAGTCACCGTTGGCGATCGCGGTGCCGCCCGCGGCGGTGATCTCGTCGACGACCGCTTGCGCCGCCGAGATCGAGGCGCCTTGCCCGTCGACGGCGGTGCCGAGATCGTTGACCACGACGCGGGCACCGCGGCGGGCGAGTTCGAGTGCGTGACAGCGGCCGAGCCCTCCGCCCGCACCGGTGACAACGGCAACCTGATCGTCGAAGGTCAATGTCGATGAGCGCTCGCGCGAAGAGTATTGATCTGACGCCATGCTTGAGAGGTTACATTTACGTTGACGAGAATCGGTATTTGCATCGGAGGACACCATGAGCCCGGCCACCGAGCTGCTGCGACACGCGCGGGAGCGAGCGGGCGGTCTGAGGGCCCGGTACCGTGCCGCCGGCATCTGGTCCGACCGGCCGCTCGATGTCGTGCGCTCGGCCGCCCAGCGGTATCCGACACGACCGGCGCTGATCGATCGCGCTACTGAAATCACCTATGCGGCACTGGATGAGCAGGTCGATCGGGCGGCCTATGCGCTTCGCGACGCCGGTGTCGGCGCGGTGACGCCCGTCGTGGTCGTGGTCGGCAACGACATCGGCTCGATCATCGCCGTACACGCCGCCATCCGTGTCGACGCGGTGGTACTGCTCGTGCCGCGCAGCGCGGGCGCGACACAGGTCGACGACATCGTGGCACGCACCGGCGCCCGGTTCGCGCTGGCCCCGAACTGGCCTCCCGCGGGCGACGTACCCTTGCTGGACGCGTGCGCCTGGATCGACGTCTTTCGCACCTCGGAGGCATCGGTAAGCGACGGGCCCGAGCGGCCCGCCGACGAGCCGTCCTTCGTTCTCTACACCTCCGGCACGACGTCTCGACCGAAGGGCGTCATCCATTCGCTGAGCACGCTCACCAAGGCATCGGCCAACTACATCGCCGCCGCCGGACTCGGTGGGGACGACCGCATCTTCCTCATCAGCCCGCTCGCCTCGGTGACCGGTGTCCTGCAGGCGCTGTTCATCGGACCCATGCTCGCCATACCGGTGGTCCTCGAGGATCGGTGGGATCCCTCCGCGACGTGTGATCTTCTGTTGTCCTCGGGCGCAACGTGGTACGGCGGTCCGGACCGGCTGCTCGACCGGGTGCTCGACGAAGCGGTCGCCAGGGGAAGCGTCGTGCCGCTGCGGGCGGTTTATCTCGGTGGCACCATGCTCGACAGACGCATCGTGGAACGGGTCGAGGACGATTTCGGAATCATCGTGATGCGGGCCTACGGATCGTCGGAGGTGCCGGTCAGCACGTCGGGGCTGCGCACCGAGAGCAGAGCGGTGCGGCACGCAGATGACGGTGTCGCACTGCAGGACGTCGACGTTCGGGTGGGATCGGCGGGCGACCCGGGCGAGTGTTGTATCAAGGGCCCGCATGCCTTCCTCGGATACACGGACACCGAGGACGATCTGAACGCGTTCGACGGGGAGTGGTTCCGGACCGGTGACGTGGCCGAGGTCAGCGATCACCGCGTGCGCATCGTGGGGCGGATCAAGGACATCGTCATCCGCAACGGGATGAAGATCCCCGCAGCGGAGGTCGAGGAGGCGGTGGCGCGGATACCGGGTGTGCGCGAGTGTGCGGCCTACTCGGTTGCCGACGCGACCACCGGTGAACGGCTGGCGGTGGCCATGGTGCTCGACGACGGCGTCGAGATGTCGCTGGCCGACGTGGCGGACGCTCTGGTCGGGGTCGGAATGCCGAAGTACAAGCTGCCCGAGGAGTTGGTGTTCTGGGATGAACCCCTGCCGCTCAACGCCAATGGCAAGGTGCAACGCAACACCCTCGAGGCACGTTCGCAGGGACGGCCGCGGGTACTCGCCGACCGCCTCACCGTTGCCGGCTGAGGCGGCCGCCTTTCGTCAATCGCCCGTCTCGCCACTGACGTTGGCGGTGGCCTTCTTCATCTGAGCCTGCCAGTCCGACGCGTCGCCGGTTTTTTCTTTCTTCGACAGGGCTTGGATGGAGACGTCGTGGCCTTCGGCGGCCTTGCGCAGCGCACCCACGGTGGCCTGTTCGCGTGTCATGTGGGTGAACGGGTCCCAGTGATACCAGCGCATCGCGTTCTGGTAGGTCATCTTGTTGATCTCGTCATCGGGCACATTGTTGGCGGTGAGTACCTCGTCGAGCTGCTCGGGAGCCCCGGGCCACATCGAGTCGCTGTGCGGGTAATCGGCCTCCCAGCAGATGTTGTCGATCCCGATCGCATTGCGGGTGGCCACCCCCACCGGATCGGCGATGAAACAGGTCAAAAAGTGCTCACGAAACACCTCACTGGGCAGCTTGCCCCCGAAGTCCTGACCCGTCCACGTCGAATGCATCTCATAAGTGCGATCCACCCGCTCCAAAAAGTACGGAATCCAGCCCGTACCGCCCTCAGACAGCGCGATCCGCAGCGTCGGATACTCCTTGATCGGGCGCGACCACAACAGATCGGCCGCGGCTTGCACGATGTTCATCGGCTGCAAGGTGATCATCACGTCCATCGGCGCATCCGGAGCGGTGATCGCCAACCGCCCCGACGAACCGATGTGCACATTGAGCACGGTCTCGGTGTCGACCAGCGCATCCCACATCGGCTTCCAATGCTCGAAATCATGGAAACTCGGATACCCCATGGCCGCCGGATTCTCGGTGAACGTCAACGAATGCACACCGCGCTCGGCGTTGCGCCGGATCTCCTTGGCACACTCCACCGGATCCCAGATCACCGGCAACGTCATCGGGATGAACCGCGCCGGATAGGCCCCACACCACTCCTCGACGTGCCAATCGTTGTAGGCCTTCACCAACGCCAGCGAGAACTCCTGATCCTCGGTGGCGAACAGCCGGCCCGCAAAACCGGGAAACGACGGAAAGCACATCGAGCCCAGGATGCCGCCGGCGTTCATGTCCTTGACCCGCTCATCAACCTGCCAGCAGCCCGGCCGGATCTCATCCAGCCCCTGCGGCTCGAGCCCGTACTCCTCCTTGGGCCGTCCCGCCACCGCGTTGAGCGCCACATTCGGAATCACCGTGTCGCGGAACTGCCAGGTATCCGAACCATCGGGGTTGTGCACCAACCGCGGCGCCTCATCGATGTACTTCCTGGGCAGATGGTTCTTGAACATGTCGGGCGGTTCGACGATGTGATCATCAACGCTGATCAAGATCATGTCGTCCTTGTTCATTTCCGGTTCCTCTCTGTGCTTTCAGTCGCCGGTCGAAAAACCGGTACGACGAATCCGTCGTCGTCCTCGCGGAAGCCGATCTCCAGTTCCAAACCCGCACTGAGCCGCTCGGTCGGGCAGTCGACGATCTCGGTCATCAGGCGGGGGCCCTCATCGAGGTCGACCATTGCGACGACGTAGGGCACGGCGTCGAACGGCGCGACGTTCTGGTGGATGACGCTCCACGTGTAGAGCCGCGACCGCCCGGTCGCCGGCGTGAGACGCACGTCCTCGCTCCAGCAGTGCGGGCAGAACGGCCGGGGGTACAACGAGTTGCGGCCGCAGGAACCGCATGCGTTGATCATCAACGCGCGATCCTGAATCGCCGCCCACCAGCTGTCGCTGTCGCTGTCGATGGTCGGGCGGTTCGGGCCGCTGGCCGACTGCATCACTGCCTCCCGAGGATCATCGTCGCGCTGTGGGTGAAGAACCCGCCCATCGCGTGCACACATGCCAGGCGCGCACCCTCGACCTGTCGTTCACCGCATTCGCCGCGCAGTTGCCGAACCGCTTCGACCATCAGGAACATCCCGCGCATCCCGGGGTGACACGACGCCAGCCCGCCGCCGTCGGTGTTGGTGGGCAGCGGGCCGCCAGGACGAAGCGCGCCGGAGCCGATGAACGGACCACCTTCGCCCTTGGCGCAGAACCCGAGATCCTCGACCGTCAGCAAGACGGTCGAGGTGAACGAGTCGTAAAGCTGACAGACGTCGATGTCCGCCGGGGTCACCCCCGCTTGCGCGAACGCGCGCGGACCCGACTGTGCCGCCGCCGATGTCGTGAAGTCGGGCCATTCGCTCATGCTCACGTGCGATGCGGCGTCGGCCGCGCCGAGGATCCAGATCGGTTCCTTTGCACAGCCCTTCGCCACCCGCTCGCTTGCGAGCACGATTGCGCCGCCCCCGTCGGTTCGCAGACACACGTGCTTGGACGTGAACGGATCGGCGAGCATCGGCGCCGAGGCGACATCTGCTGCGGTGATCCGGTCGCGCTCAAAGGCGTTCTCGTTCATGGCAGCCCACTCATGCGCGGCGACGGCGACCTCTGCCAGTTGTTCCTCGGTTGTCCCGTACTCGATCATGTGCCGCCTGGCCGCCATGGCGTACTTGGCGATCAGCGTGGCGCCGTAGGGTGCCTCGAACTGCATCGCGCCGCCGGTGCTGAGCGCCGCCGCCGAGGTCCGGACCCGGCGCTTGACGTCGGAGCGCGCAGTTGAACCGTAGGTCAACAGGGCCACGTCGATCTCACCCGTCGCGATGGCCGCGGCGGCATGACGCCCCATGACCTCCCACGACGATCCACCGACGTTGGTGGCGTCGACCCACGTCGGTCGCAGACCCAGGTACTCGCTCACCTCGACGGGTGGCAACAGGGTCCCGTGGCCGCCGAAGCCGTCGATGTCGTCTTTCGTGAGGCCGGCATCCGCCACGGCCCGCCGCGCGGCCTGCGCCATCAGCGCCATCGCCGTCTTGTCGGGCACCCGCCCGCAATCAGACAGCGCGGCGCCGACGACCGCGACCCGGTTCTCGGACATACGTAATGGTTACCACAGGCGATAATGGCATTAACGCTGTAGTGGAATCATCGTTCTCGCTCGGTTACCGTGGGTGGGTGCCGGGACCGCTGCGAGATGCCTTGGCGAGCGATCGCCTGGTGTTGTGTCTTGCGTTGTTGAGTGCCCGTACACCTGACGTCCCAGCGATCGCGGCGGCCAGCGGATACGACGCCGTCTATGTCGATCTCGAGCACACCTCGTGCTCGCTCGAAACGGCGGAAATGCTCTGTGTGGCCGCGCTCGGCGCCGGTATCTCCGCTCTGGTACGGGTGCCCTCGCACGATCCCAGCCTGATCGCAAGGGTTCTCGACGCCGGAGCGGTCGGAGTGATTGTGCCGCACGTGAACTCGGCGCAGGAAGCGCAGGGTGTCGTCGACGCTGCTCGCTTCCCACCCGTCGGCCATCGGTCCATCTCCGGACCCAACGCCGTCAGCGGCTACGCGCCTCGTTCGGCCGCCGAACTCACGGCTGAACTCGAGCGCCATACCGTGGTGGCGGTGATGATCGAGACGCCCGACGCCGTGGCGGCGTCCGACGAGATCGCGGCCGTTGAGGGGGTCGACATGGTGTTGGTGGGGCCCAGCGATCTGACGGCCGAGATGGGCATCCACGGGCAATATGAGAATGAGCATTTCCATCGTGCAGTAGACTCTGTCGCAGCGGCCTGTCGTGCACACGGCGTGGCACTGGGAGTGGCTGGAATCAAGTCGGTTGACCTGCTGGAACGCTTTGCAGGGCTGGGACTGCGATTCATTTCGGCGGGAACCGACGTCGGGATGATGACCGAGGCCGCCACCGCCCGTGCGCACGCCCTGCGTGAGCTCGAGAGGCGCGCGGCGAGCCGATAACCGAAGAGCCTCGTCACGACCACAGGAGGACGGATGCCCACCGCGATCTACACCGAGCAAGTCACCGACCCCATGGCGTGGACCGGCGCAGACTTCAGGAGCAAGGAGGACTTCGCCTTCGACCTGTCGTCACGCAATGTTGCGGCGTTGGAATCCGTTCTGGCCAAGACCGCTCACAAGGATCGCGACGACATCACGCCTGAGGATGCGCGGCATCCAGATCTCGACGAGGACCTCGCGCGGTTGTACCGGGAGCTGATGTTCGGGCGGGGCCTGGCGTGCGTGCGCGGCTTCCCCGTCGAGCAGCATCCGATCGAGGACCTGGAACGCATCTACTGGGCGTTCTGTACACATCTCGGCTACCTGGTGTCGAACAACTCCTTCGGCCACCGCATGGTGCGCGTGCAGGAGGAGGTGCTGCCCAACGGCGTGCAACCGGCGCGTGGCACCAAGTCCAGGGCCGAGCTCGCGATGCACAACGATGCGGCGGACATTCTGTCGCTGCTCTGCGTGTACCCCGCGGCCGAGGGTGGCGAAAGCCAGTTCGCCAGCGGCCCGGCCGCGCACAACCGGCTTCTCAACGAGCGTCCCGACCTGCTCCCGGTGCTCTACCAAGGTTTTCCGCACCACCGGCGCAGCGAGCAACCCGACGATCAACCGGACGTGACCCCCTACGACGTGCCGGTCTTCTCGCAGATCGACGGTCGTATCTGCATCAACTTCACCTACAGCAGCATCCTGCCCGCCATGCACACCCTCGGCCGCGAGTTCACCCCCGAACAGAACGAGGCCATCGAGTTGTTGCGCAACATCCTGGTCGAACAGCAGGTCGAGTTCCGGTTGGAGTCCGGGGAGGCCGCCGTCGCCAACAACTTCGCGATGTGCCACTCGCGCTCGGACTTCGTCAGCAGCACCGACCCCAAGAAGGCGCGCTGCTTTCTGCGGGCGTGGATGGAGGTTCCGCGCGAGGATCGCCGCCTTCCCGTCGGGCGGGAGTACTTCCACATGGAGAACAAGGATCTGCGCCTCGGTTATGACCCCGTTCCGGGCCGCGACGGTGCGATCGCCCGTAATGACTACAAGAACGTCGACCCTGCACTGGCCGATATGTTCAAGGCGGCCCAGGCGAAGCCCAAAATCAAACGATGACGACCCGCCCGCGACTGGTCTACGAGAGATGGACCGATCAGGTCGCTGGAGACACCCTTGCGGGGACCGACATCGAGCTCGTCAAACTCGACCTCGAAGCGCCTGACGAACAGGGTTGGGCGGCACTGGAATCGGCGCACGGATACCAGGTCGCCACCAGAACAGACGTCGCCGCCATCGAGGATGGTGCGCAGTGGCTGGTCGGGCAGGCGCTGGTGGACCGCTGCCGACAGCTGCTTGCCGTGTGTTCGGCGGGGGCGGGGTATGACGTGATCGACGTCGCGGCGTGTACCCGCGCGGGGATCGCGGTGTGCAACAACTCCGGTCCCGGCGCCGAGGCGGTCGCTGAACATGCGCTCGGACTGATGCTCGATCTGGCCAAGAAGATCACCGCCGCCGACCGAGCGCTGCGCAGCGGTCCTCTCGGAGATCGGTTGGGGCTGCAGGGCACTCAGTTGTTCGGGAAGACGCTCGGAGTCGTCGGGTTGGGCGCCATCGGTCGACGGCTCGTTCAGTTGTGCGCCCCGTTCGGGATGGAGGTCCTGGTCTTCGATCCCTATGTCGACGACGCGACCGTCCACGCCAGGGGTGCGGTCCGCGCCGGGTTCGCCGAGTTGCTCGAACGCTCGGACTTCGTTCAGGTCACGTGCCCGCTGACCGCTGAGACGCGAGGACTGTTCGGTCGTGCGCAATTCGCGGCGATGAAGCTATCCGCCTACTTCATCACCACCGCGCGGGGTCCGGTGCACGACGAAGTGGCGCTCTATGACGCCCTGGCCACCGGTGACATCGCCGGGGCGGGGCTCGACGTGTTCCATGACGAACCGCCGAGACACGACAACCCGCTGCTGCGGCTCGACAACGTCGTCGCGACACCACATGTCGCGGGCATCACCGTCGAGGCGGCTCGCGACATCGCCGTCGCCACCGCCGCGCAGTGGCAGACGATTTTCGCCGGGGACATGCCGCCGCGGTTACTCAACCCGGAAGTGTGGCCGCGCTACTGCGACCGGTTCGAAGAGATCCTGGGCTTCCGGCCGACCGCCCGTGACACAGCAGCTGTGGAGTGAGATGAGCAATTACGACACTGTCACGTTCGAGGTCACCGGTCACACCGCGTGTGTGACGTTGAACCGGCCCGAGGTGCTCAACGCGATCAACGACGAGATGATCGCCGAACTCGCCGAGGTGTACGCCGAAATCGAACGTTCGCAGGACATCTGGACCGTCATCATCACCGGCGCCGGCCGCGCACTGTGCGTTGGAGCCGACGTCAACAAGGCGGCCGACCACGACATGGAGAACGCGGCGGGCATCGACAACCAGGGCGAGCCCATCCTCAGCTCCATGCGCCAATGGGATGCGCCGCAGGAGGCGACACCTCCGTGGCTGCAGATGACCAAGCCGATCATCTGTGCGGTCAACGGCATTGCGTGTGGCGCGGGTATGGACCTCGTCACGACGGCCGATATCACGATCGCGTCCGAGCGCGCGACGTTGATGGATCCGCACGTGAGCATCGGCGTCACATCCGGACGCGAAGGGGTCCGGCTGGCCCGGATCCTGCCGCTCCCGGTGGCCATGCGGCTGATCCTGATGGGTAAGCACGAGCAACTCGACGCCCAGCGCGCCTACGATCTCGGCGTGTTCACCGAAGTGGTGGCCCACGAGACGCTCATGGACCGGGCGTGGGAGGTCGCCGAGATCGTGAATTCCAATGCACCCCTTGCCGTGCGGGGATCGCGGATGGCGGTCCGCAAGGGGTTGACGCTTCCGATCTACGAAGCCGAACTGCTCGCCGAGAACTACCGGATGAAGGTGGCCCTGACCAAGGACGCGATCGAAGGTCCGCGAGCGTTCCTGGAGAAGCGCAAGCCCGACTGGCAAGCGCGGTAGCCGGGGCCGTCGAGACGACGCTTTCTGACGAAATCGGCCCGGAATCCGTCAGAAACCGTAGTCTCGCGGACGCGTGCCTAGGCCAAGCCGAAGAAGTTCTTCGCGTTGGTGGACAACACCTTCCGCTTGGTCTCCTCGTCCAGACCCTCGGTCGCCTTGTTGGCGACGTCCATGCTGTTGGGCCAATTCGTGTCGTTGTGCGGGTAGTCGGTCTCGAACATCAGCTGGTCGGGTCCGACCAGGTCGAGGATGCGGAACGCGACGGGGTCGCCGAAGGTGGAGAACCACACGCGCCCGGGCACCTGCGTGCTCGGCGGCTCGGTCAGCAGCGGGTGGATGCCGCCCCACGCCCGCCGATCCTCCCAGACCTCGTCGACGCGCTGAAGGTAGTAGGGGATCCACCCGGCCTGCGCTTCGGCGAACGCGAGCTTGAGTTTGGGGAACTGCCGCAGCTTGCCCGAGAACAACCAGTCGACCAGGGCGATGGTGCAGTTGACCGCCATCAGTGCACTGGTGACGACGTGCGGCGAGTCGGGTGAGGACTTCGTCAGCGACGAACTGGACCCGATGTGCAGCATGATGCCGACATCGTTGCTCTCGCAGGCGGCGAAGAACGGGTCCCAGTACCCGCTGTGGATGGACGGCAGATCCAGCCGCGCGGGCAGTTCCGAGAAGCACACGGCGGGCATGCCTTTGGCGGCCACCCGTTCGACCTCCCTGACCGCGAGCTCGACGTCCCACAGCGGAATGATGCCCAGCGGGATGAGCCTGCCGTTCGAACTGCCGCCCCACTCGTCGATCTGGAAGTCGTTGTAGGCCTGGACGCACAGCAACGCGAGCTCTTTGTCCTTGGCGTAGAGGAAGCGCTGACCGCAGAACCGGACCAGCGTGTTGGGGAAGCAGGCGGAGGCCTCGATGCCGGCCACATCCATGTCCGCGAGCCGGTCCGCCGGGCGATAGCAGCCCGGCCGCATCTCGTCGTAGGTGATCGGATCGGTCGACAGTTCGTCGAGTTCGTAACCGGCAGCGGCGCTGATGAGCGGAATCGGGATGATCGAATCCTCGTAGTGCCAGATGTCGGCGTCGCGGCCGTCCTCATCCTCGATGAACGCGACATCGGAGGTGACCGACGGGTCCATGCGTCCGCGGTGCCGGACGATCCGCGGTCCGACGTCCCGATAGCGCTCGGGCAACCGGCTGGTCCACAGATCGGCCGGTTCCACCAGGTGGTCGTCCGGCGAGACGATCAGAATGTCTGCGGTCAACGCTGCACTCCTCTGCGAACGGCTACGACAACACTGATTCCCGCACAGCGAGAATGATCGTTTCCAACAGTACCGCACCTGTTCGGCGTCCCGCGGTCCGTGTGCGTTTTCGAGCGCTCCGCGCGACAGGGCGCACACAAATCGCAATCGGGCCAGTAGAACGCGTATTCTCAGGTGATCATGACTGCTAAGAAGCGGAGCCCCCGCGACTCGGAAGCCGATCTGGAACTCGTCGAAGCAGAGGTCGAGATGCCGGGCAGCTGGCAGGAACGGACGATCGAACGGCGACTCAGTCAAGCGCGTGCGCGTGCGCTCGCGCGCAGTTCGAGGTTCTTGGCCACGGCCCTCGAGTTGGTCGAGGAATCCGGTCGCGCCGACTTCACCATCCAGACGCTCATCGACCGTTCGAACCTCAGCCTGCGTGCCTTCTATCAGCACTTCGCGGGTAAGGAAGAACTGTTGCTGGCGCTGTACGAGAACGCCACCAGCCAGTTCATCGAAGCGATCCGGCACGAGGTGGCGGCCGCGGATGGTCCGATGGAACAGCTCGAAGCCTTCTGCCGGGGGTTCCTCTCGCGTGCGGAGTCGTCCGAGGCCATCGGCGGCCGGGTGATGACGATCTACAACCTGAGCCTGGAGATCGAGCGGCCCGCCGATTTCGCCAAGATCTGGGAACCGCATCAGAAGCTGCTCACCAAGATCCTCACGTCATGTTCCCGCGCGGGGTTGGTCCGCAAGGACCTGACGCCCGCCCAGCTGACCACGCTGCTGAACTCGACGCTCATCGCGCTCGCCCAGATCGGCGTGTTCCACTTGGGCGTCAAGGGCGCCGAACTCACCGAGGACCAGCTGTGGGCCTGGTGCCTGCAGGCGCTGACACCGCCCGCGGACACGCCCAAGAAGGCGGTGACCTCCAAGGCCGCGCCGCGTCGGCGGGCCACGCGCAAGCCCAAGGATCTAACGGGGTAGGCCGAGCCCCCGCTGGGCGATGATGGTCCGCTGCACCTCACTGGTGCCGGCGTAGATGGTGGTCCCCAGCGAGAAGCGCATGAGGTGTTCGAAGCGGCCGCGTTCGGGTGCCGTCGGATCGAAGAGGGACCGCATCGCATCCGGCCCGACGAGTTCGGCGATGTCCTGGCTCGCGCGCACGAGCGCCTCGGTGGAAAACACCTTCGACATCGGCCCCTCGGCGATCGGGGCTTGACCGTTCTCGGTCATCCACACGCACCGGCGCTGTAGCAGCATCGCCACTTCGAGCTCCATCGCCACCCGCGCGATCCGCCGCCGCACATCGGTTTTCGTGATCGCGGGTGAGCCGTCACCGGTACGCGTGGTCGACGCCCACTGCTCGGCGTGGTGCAGGAGGCGCGCGATGTGCGGTCCCCATCCGGACGCGTGCTCGTCCTGCAGCGACAGGCCGAGCACCTGCCAACCACCGTCGACATCGCCGATGCGCCACTCATCGCCGATGCGCACGTCGCTGTAGAAGGTGATGTTCGTGCGCTCACCGGAGAGTGTCCACACCGCTTGCGCTTCGAAGCCGTCGACGCTCGTCGGCACGAGAAACATCGTGAGCCCCTTGTGTTTCGGCTTCTCGGGACTCGTGCGGGCCAGCAGGAAGACGTAATCGGCGATGTGCCCGTTCGTCGTGAACATCTTGGAGCCGTTGATGACCCAGTCGTCTCCGTCTTGAACCGCCCTGGTCGCCGCGGCCGCCACATCCGAACCGCATTCGGGTTCGGTGAAACCCAGCGCGATGGTGACGTCGCCGGTCAAGGCGCCGGGCAGGATGCGCTCCTTCATCGCGGGCGTGCCGATCTGCCGGATGATCGACGCCACCATCCGGGTGGTCTCGGACAGGTATACCGGCGCGTCCGTCCGCATCAGCTCCTCGTTGAGTGCCTGCTCCTCCCAGGCGTTGCGATCCTGCCCGCCGAGCTCCGTCGGCCAGCCGGGGGCGAAGTAGCCCTTTTCGACGAGCCCTTTGGCGAAGCCGTCGTCGTGCGCGACACCGGTGCGGTAGATCCGTTCCTCGAAGTCGGGGGTCAGCACGCCATCGAGATGCTCGCGGACACCGTCGCGGAAGGCTTCGGTCGCGGCGTCGGACTGAAAGTGCATGAGCAGTAACCAATCTGTGGCACAGCACTGGGGGGCAACGTGAACGATAATGTTACTCTCAAAACTGAGAGTAGACATATTCGCATGTGAGGGAACTCCTGGTGGACCTGAGCCTGTCCGACGAGCAACGACAACTCGTCGACTCCTTCGCGGCGATGTACTCCCGCGAATCCACGTCGCAGCGGGTGCGGGCGGCCGAACCCCTGGGATTCGATCCGAAGCTGTGGGAGGCTCTCGTCCAGACCGGTGCCATCGAGATGGCCGTCGGCGAATCCGATCGCGGCTGGGGGGCTTCCGAGCTCGAGCTGGCCCTGATCGCCGAGCAGTACGGCCGGGCCCTCGCATCGGCACCGGTCATCGAGGCGCAGATCGCTGCACGGCTGCTGGCCGCCTGCGGTGGCGATGACCTGTTGGGCTCGGCCCTGTCCGGCGACAGGCTCGTCAGCTTCGCGCCGCGCGCCTGTGACGGCGACGTCCTGGGCCTCGTACCCGGCGGCGCGGTGGCCGACACAGTGGTGGCGTTGGTCAGCGGGCGGCTCGTCGCCTTGCCGACACGAAACCGTCTCCACGTGCAGAACCTCGGTTCGTTACCCCTGGCGGACGTGGGCGTCCCCGACGACATCTCGGTTCTCGCCGAGGGCGAGCACGCCCGCCGGCTCTTCTCGAACGCGCTCGACCTCTGGCTTGCCCTCACGGCCGCCGCTCTGGTGGGTGCCGCCGCGAAGGCCGTTGAAATCGGCGTTGACTACGCCAAGCAGCGGCACGCGTTTGGCACCCCGATCGGGGCGTTTCAGGCCGTGTCACATCCACTTGCAGACAGTGCCACCGCGACAGACGGTGCGCGCCTGCTGGCGTTCGAAGCCGCGTGCGCGTTCTCCGATGAAGCGCACCGTGTGAGCGAGCTGGCCGCGATGGCTTTCGCCTTCGCCTACGAGACCGCGCGCGACGCGACGTATCGCAGCCTGCACATCCACGGCGGCTACGGCTTCGGCATGGAAGGCGACGTCCAGCTCTACTACCGGCGGGTGCGGGGCTGGACCATGACGTACGGCGAGCCGGCGGTCGCGCTGGACCGCGTCGCAGACGCTCGCTACGGAGCGGTCGGCGGCTGAACCGGTCCGCTTCCGGGAGTGTGGGGTTGATGCACGCTCAAACCGCCGAGCGTGTGACGGTAACCCACGTTCGGCCGGCGGACCTCGTCAGGCTTCGGCCCGCACCTGGTCCTTGACCGACACCACGATCGGGGGCGCGGTTCGCCAGTTCGGCACGCCCTGCTCCTCACCGGCGGTCGCGCGCTTGTCGTCGCGGACCCCGACCCAGTGCGAGTGATTCAACTGGTGCAACGTGAAACAGGACTGCAGCGCGTTGTAGAAGCCCATGTTGTCGACCGACTGATTGACCGATTCCTTGATGAGCAACGCCGCCATCGTCGGTACCGTGGCGATCCGACGCGCCATTTCGAGTGTGCGGTCGGCCAATTCGTCTCGCTTGAAGATCTTGCTCACCATCCCGAGGCGGTAGGCCTCTTCGATGTCGATGGCGTCGCCGGTCAGCATCAGCTCCTTGGTGCGCCGCGGGCCGAACTCCCACGGGTGGCCGAAGTACTCCATCCCGCACATCCCCAACCGGGTGCCCACAACGTCGGCGAAGCGCACCTCTTCGCTGCCCACGATCAGGTCGCATGCCCAGATCAGCATCAGGCCCGCCGAGAACACGTCGCCGTGGACCTGCGCGATGGTGATCTTGCGCAGGTTGCGCCAGCGCAGGTTGTTCTGGAAGAAGTAGTGCCATTCCTGGAGCATGATCTTCTCGGCGCCCTCGCGCGTTCCGCCGTTGATTGCCGCCGTGGGGTGCTGCTCGGGCCCCGGCATGAACTCGGCACGCGCCTGCTTGGAACCGATGTCGTGGCCCGAGGAGAACATCGGTCCCTCACCGGCGAGGATCACCACGCGGACGTTGTCGTCGGCCTCTGCACGGCCGAACGCCTCGTCGAGTTCGACCAGCATGCCGCGGTTCTGCGCGTTGCGCTGCTCCGGGCGGTTCAGCGAGATCCGAACGATCTGGCCGTCGTCGAAGGTCTCCCATTTCAGGAACTTGTAATCGCTCATCGTGTCCTCCGGTTCTTCCATCATGGCAATGGTGATATCAATATTTGAGAAGCTATGTTCTCACGGGCCGCAGGGGCCCAGCGGGGAAGGGTGACATGTCGGACTGCCAACGTAACCCGCGGGTGATCCTCTGGGGGCCAGGTCAGGTCGGTGTCGGCGCGCTGCGTGCGGTGATCGCTCATCCCGGGCTGGACCTGGTGGGGGTGGTCGTGCACGCCGAGATCAAGGACGGAAAGGACGCCGGTGCGCTGTGCGGCATGCCGGACACCGGCGTCATCGCCACCCGCGACGTCGACTCCGCGCTGTCGCTGGACGCCGACGTTGTCGCCTACTTCGCGTCCGGCGACTACCGGTATGCCGAAGCCGCCGAGGACATCGCTCGCTGTCTGCGCGCTGGCAAGAACGTGGTGTGCACCTCGCTGGTTCCAATGTGTTACCCGCCTGCCGCCGACAAGAAGACCGCCGACCTCATCGCTTCGGCGTGTGAAGATGGAGGCACAAGCTTCTTCAACAGTGGTGTGGATCCGGGGTGGGCCAACGACGTCATCGCGTTGACGATGACCGGATTCAGCAGCCGCGTCGACACCATCACGATGCTCGAGATACTCGACTACGGCCCGATCAACCAGCCCGACATCATGTTCGACTTCATGGGTTTCGGCCACCCACCGGACCATCCGGCCCCGCTGTTCGACACCGAACGCCTCGCGGCGCTGTGGGCGCCGACGGTCCATCTGGTCGCCGACGGCGTCGGTCTGCCGTTGGATCGCGTCGTGACGACGATCGAGAAGTGGTTGGCCACCGAACGCTACGAGGTCGCATCGGGGTGGATCGAGCCGGGCACCATGGGCGGGATGCGGTTCAAGCTGGCCGGCATGGTCGACGGCGAGGAACGCGTCGTGCTCGAGCACGTCACCCGCATGGGCGAGCGTTCGGCCCCGGACTGGCCACGCCACCCCTCCCCGCACGGCGGTTACCGCGTCATCGTCGACGGCCTGCCCACCTACACCGTCGACATCGAGATGCACGGACGCGGAAACAACATGCGGGGCTTGACGTATGCCACCGTGATGCGTGAGTTGAACGCCATCCCGGCCGTGATGGCCGCACCGCCCGGAGTGCTGTCGACGCTGGATCTCCCGTTGATCACCGGGCCGGTGCGCGGCGGCACTTGGCGCGGTGTCCTACCCGGCACCACGTCATGAGCAGCGGATCGGCAAGCCCGAACGACGTCTGGACCGTGATGAGAACCGCGTCCGCGGTGCGGCGGTATCGCGACGAGCCCGTCGACGACGCCACGCTCGAAAGGTGCCTGCGCGCGGCCAGTTGGGCGCCGTCGGGCGCCAACCAACAGCCGTGGCGGTTCGTGGTTTTGCGCTCCGAGAAGGCGCGAGCGCTGGTTACCGCCGCTGCACACCGAACGTGGGAGGAACTGCAACAGTTCTACGGCGTCTCGGCGCCCGACGACCGTGCCGACGACCCGAGATCGCGCGTGCTGAGATCGATGGCCGGACACATGCGGATCGGCGGAGACGCACCGGGTCTGGTTCTGTTCTGTGTTCGACCACAGCCGGGGGCTACCGAGCTACAACAGGGGGGTTCGATCTTTCCCGCGGTGCAGAACTTCCTGTTGTCCGCTCGCGCACAGGGGCTGGGTGCGGCGATCACGTTGTGGCACAGCAGCTGTGAAACGGAGCTACGATCGCTGATCGGCATCCCGGATGACTGGATGATGGCGGCGCTGGTGACCCTCGGTTGGCCCGTAGGCCGGCATCACACGGTGCGCCGCAAGCCGTTGTCGGAGGTGGCGGTGGTGGACAGTTGGGATCAACCGTGGCCGTCAGGCGATTGACCGCGCTCGAGCATCGCGTCCCGGTTCACGTCGAAGCGCACGCTCACCTTCTGAAAACCCTTGGCCCGCTCGGCTTTTGCCCTACGTGTGTAGGTGCGACGGTCGGCAGGGGTCAGTTCCACGTCGTCGGTGAACGGGGTCATCAGTGAGCGCGGGTACAGCTGGTCGACCCGCACGACGTTGACCTCCGCGCACATCACCAGTGTCACCGAGATCAGGTACAGGAATGCGAGCAGACCGAGAACCAACGCGAAGACGCTGTTGGTCGCGCTGGTGGACTTGACGACATGCGCGACGTAGTTCGCGCCGAACCACTGCAGCAGCTGCCAGATCACTGCTGCCGTGAGCGCGCCGGGCAGCACGTCGCGATACGAGACCGACCTGGCGGTGGTGACGCGGAACGCCACCAGGCAGATGACCGCGTTGATCGCGACCGTCACGACGGTCACCCCCACCTTTCCGACGAACCCCAGGTCGGCGGTCGCGTGGGTGACCGCCGAGAGCACCGTCGCCGCGATCGCCGCCGAACCGAGCACGAACAGCAGCAGCAGGCTGCGCAACCGGGACCGGATGGGGTCCGGGCGATTGTTGCGGGGCACCGCCCACACCGAGTCCATCGCGTTCTGCAGCGCCTGCCCGACGCCGAGACCGCCGTACAGTGCGCCGGCGATACCGACCACGACCGCGGTGACGCCGCCGCTGAGTTGGTCCGGCCGTTGCAGCTGGCTGCCGATGACCGGGAACTGACTCAGCGTGGACTGCAGAATCTGTTGCTGCAGCTCGGGATGTCCGATGAGAATCACCCCGAGCGCGGTGGTCAACAGCAGCAGCAGCGGAAACAGCGAGACGAACGCGTAGTAGGTGATCAGCGCCGCGAGATATCCACCTTGGTCGTCGACGTATTTGTAGATCACGGCGATGACGAAGCCGACGCGGCGGTTTCGTCGCTGCAGCCGGTCGAGCCAGCCCACCATGTGCGGACCCCCTCGGCCGGATCAGCGCTGATGAGCTCGGCGATACCCGATTCGCGACAAGGTCAATCCAGGCCCGCCCGGCGCGCTCGCGCGCGGCGCTTGCCCTCGTGCATCGCGGCCACCCGCGCCACGGGAATGGTGCGGCCCTGATCGATCAGGTCTACCGGCAACCTCTGCGGCGCCGGCATCGCCTGGGCCCACGGGTCGCGGCCGGCGAGGGCGTCGATCGCGGTGTGCACGGTGAAGTCCGCGGGACTGATACGGTCCAGGTCCGCCCAGTCGACCGGGAACGACACCGGAGTCCCCGGTCGCAGCCGCGGGCTGTAGGCGGCCACGACCGTCGCACCGCCTGAGCGGGTCGAGTCGATGAACACCTTGCCCTTGCGATCCTCGACGATGAAGGCCGTTGTCGCGGTCGAGGGATCGAGCGACTCGGCGCGGGCGGCCAGGGCGCGCGTGGCCGCGGCGACATCGTCGACCGGCGCGCTGTCGTCGAGCGGAACAAAGACGTGTACGCCCTTGGCGCCGCTCGTCTTCACCGCGCCGGTCAGCCCGCAATCGGAAAGCGCCTGCCGGACAAGGTGGGCGGCGGTGGCGACGGCGTTGAAGTCGCTCCCGGGTGGTGGGTCCAGGTCCAGCACCAGATGTGTTGGGCGATAGATGTTGTCGGCCAGTCCGAGCGTCGGGTGGTATTCGACTGCGCGCTGGTTGGCCATCCACAGCAACGTTCGCCGGTCGTCGCACAGGGCATAGCGCACTTCGCGGTGGGAGGACTCCGCCCACATCGAGACGGTCTTGACCCAATCCGGGGTGTACTTCGGCACGTTCTTCTGCATGAACGGCGCCCGCCCGCGCAGTACCCGCAACACCGTGAGCGGTCGCCCCGCCAGACCGGGCAGTATTCGGTCGGACACCGCGTCGAGGTAATCGATCAGTTCGCGCTTGGTGGCGCCCGCATCCGGCGTCAACGGCTGGTCCAAGTTGGTGAGCTCGATGCCGGCGCGCTGCTCCTCGGCGTTCACCACTTCACTCTAGGTATGAAATCCGCGATCAGATGGACAGTCGGCGGTAGCGCTGCAGCCGCCGGACGCCTGCCGCGGACGCGGCGCCGTCGTGTTGGGCGATCGCCGATCGGAGGCGTGCGCGCACGTCGTCGACGTCGAGATGCGTCCCGATCGCGACGAGGGAGTTGGCCTGTGCGGACGACGGCGCGTTCGCGATGTGGACGGATGTGCCGACCACGTTGACCACGTAGCGGTGCGTGCGCTCGCGATACCGGATCGCGACCAGGCCCTTGAGGCGGTACACGCCCGCGGGCGGCCGCTCCAGCAGGTCGATCAGCACCGCGGGGTCGACGCAACCTTCGCTGGTGACGGTGACCGAATCGGCGTGCGCGTGGGGATGTTCGTGTCCGTCGTCGATGTCGACGAGCAGCTCCCGCAGCGAGAGCTGCCCCCCGGCCTCGGCGGATTGCGCCACGTCGTACAGCAGCGCGGGGTCGACCCGCCCGGCCGTGGCCCCGACGATGTGGACATCCGGATTACGTTCGCGCACACGGCTTTCGATCCGTTTGAGAACCGCGTGCCGGTCTACCTCGGGGATCCGGTCGAGCTTGTTGACCACCACCAGCGACGCCGCGGCATAGCGGGCAGGGGCGGTGAGGTGGTCGTCGACGGTGTCGAAATGGGTTGCCGCGTCGATGACATCGACGACGCCGCCCGGCCGCACGCGGTCCACCCCGCTGAACCGGATGATCCGCGAGATCGCGATCGGGTCGGCAATGCCGCTGGCCTCGATGATGATGGCGTCCAGACCGAGTTTTGGATCGGCGAGTTTGGCAAGCGCATCGTCGAGGCCGCCGTCGTCGGGGAGGCAGCAGATACACCCTCCCGCGATCGAGGCCGGCTCGTCCACCTGGCCGGTCACCAGCGCCGCGTCGACATTGAGTTCGCCGAAGTCGTTGATGATGACGCCGACGCGTGCACCCGGTTGGCGCAGCACGTGGTTGAGCAGCGTGGTCTTACCCGCTCCGAGATAGCCGGTCAGGGCGATGGCCGGAATGGTCGTCGCTGTCACGCGACACATGATTGCAGCGGTGCGGCCTGTGCGTCCGCCCACAGGTGTTTCGGACCCCCGCAGACGTGGAACCTTCACGCGTGAGAGGAGGCCCGAATGACGGACCACGATAAGGCCGGCCAGGCACGCGAAGGCCTGGTCGACTCGGTGAAGGGCAAGGCCAAGGAGATCTTCGGCGCGATCACCGGAAACGACTCGCTGACCGCCGAAGGCCAACTTCAGCAGGCCGAGGCCGAACGCCGCAAAGAAGCCAACACGATCGATGCGGTCGCCGATGCCGAGGCACGCGAAGCCCGCGACGACGTCGTGGAGGCCAAGCGCGAAGGCGCCAAGGAGCGCACCGCGGTGAACGCCGAAGCGGCCGCTGAAAAGGGTGCGGTGGAGAACCAGAAGGCGGCCCAGAAGCGTGCCGCCGAAGCGGCCGCACACCAGCAGCTCGATCGGGAGCGCACGCAGGCCGAGATCGACGCTGAGCGCAAGGCACGTGAGGCCAAAGCCGAGCAGCGGGCCGAAGTGCATGACGCCGACACTCAGCTCGCCGACGCGCTGGAACAACACCGCGAAGCGGTCGAGGAATCGGCGAGCGCGAAAGCCGAAGCGGCCCGTATCCGCCGCCAAGCCGACAACCTCAACGACAACGCCTGATCAGGGCACGAAAAGGAGCTTGACCATGAGCCTCACCGCTATTCCGAAGGCGGTGCTGAGACTTCAGTACCAGGTGGCCCGCGTGCCACTGCAGTTGATCGACGATCGGTTCGTCGCGCGGATGGACGACGAAGCGCCCGCCCGGCTGTTCTACGAGCGTTCGCTGGGGATGCTGGACACCGCGGTCGGTGCCGCACTGGGCGATCACGAGCTGCAGAAGCGGGGCGCCACCCTCGTCGAGCGCAGCGATGCGTTGCGCCGCGCGGCCGAACTCGACGCGGCCGCCGACGAGAACGTCAAGCAGGCGGGCAGGGAGCTGAATGTGACCCGCGAGAAGGCGCTGCAGGACAAGCAGGAGGCGTTCGAGGAAACCGAGGCCGAGGCCCGCCAGGCGCGCACCGAGGCACAGCAGCGTAAGCGCGCCGCGGTCGAAAAGGCCGAGAAGAAGATCGTCGAGGACAAGAAGAAGGCCGACGAGATCGCCGAGCAACGCAAGAAGAACGTCGAGACCGCCGAGCGCCGCGAAGAAGAGCAGATCGAGGCGGCTGAGCGCAGTGCCGCGAAGGTGGCCAGCGTCAAGATGGCCGATGCGCAGGACAAGCGCGTCCATGCGGCGGCGACGCGTGCCCAGGCGGACAAGATCGACGACCTCGCCGACGCCGAGAAAGAGAAACGGCAAGCCGATCGCTAGCTAGGACGAGATCCCGAGCAGCGACTCGATCCAGCCTCGCGCGAAGTACAGCAGGAAGCCCGCGGCGACCACCCACAACAGTGGGCTGATCTCGCGGGCTTTTCCTGCTGCCGACCGCAGAATCACCCACGAGATGAAGCCGACGCCGATGCCGTTGGCGATCGAGTACGAGAACGGCATCGTCGCCACCGTCAGCACCACGGGTAGCGCAACCGAGAACTCGGAGATGTCGATGTGGCGCAGGTGCGACACCATCATCGCCCCGACGACCACCAGCGCGGCCGCGGCCACTTCCGTCGGCACCACCGACGCCAGCGGCGAGATGAACATCGCGGCGAGGAACAGCACGCCGGTCACGATGTTGGCCAGCCCGGTCCTGGCGCCCTCGCCGATGCCCGCACCCGACTCGACGAACACCGTGTTCGACGAGGCCGACGATGCGCCGCCCACCACGGCGCCCGCGCCTTCGACGATCAGCGCCGCTCGCAGGCGGGGGAAGGTGCCCTTGTCGTCGGCGAGTCCGGCCTCGCGGGACAGGCCCGTGAAGGTGCCCATCGCGTCGAAGAAGTTCGCGAACACGAGGGTGAACACGAACATGGTCGCGGCGATCACGCCGATACGGCCGAAGCTGTCCATGCTGAAGGCGCCGACGAGGGAGAGGTCGGGAAGGGCGAACGGTGAGCCCGACAGGGTGGGAACCGACAGGCTCCACCCACCGGGTTCGTCGACGGCCGACCCGAGGTGCCAGATCGACTCGATCACGACCGCGACGACGGTACCGGCGATGAGTCCGATCAGTATGCCGCCCCGCACTTTTCGGGCCACCATCACGCCCGTCAGCAGCAGCGTGAAGGCGAAGACGACGGTGGGCACGGTGCTGATGGAGCCGCTGCCGTTGCCGCCGAGGCCGACCGGCGGCGAGGCCACGCCGGTCGACCCGATGAACCCCGCATCGACGAGGCCGATGAACAGGATGAAAAGCCCGATACCTGCCGTGATGGCGAGCTTCAGCTGCATCGGCACGGCGTCGAATACCAGCCGGCGCAATCCGGTCGCCGCCAGTACGACGATGATCAGCCCGTTGATCACCACCAGTCCCATGGCCTCGGCCCAGGTGAGGGAGCCGACGAGCGTCGTCGCGACGAACGAGTTGATGCCGAGGCCGGCGGCGAACGCGAACGGCATCCGAGCGATGAGGCCGAACAAGATCGTCATCACGCCCGCCGCCAGCGCGGTCACCGCCGAAACCTCGGCGAACTGCAGGCGATCGCCGGTGACATCCTCCGGACTGGACAGGATGATCGGGTTCAGCACGATGATGTAGGCCAT
Source organism: Mycobacterium sp. IS-1590 (assembly GCF_001500025.1). Classification (GTDB taxonomy): domain Bacteria; phylum Actinomycetota; class Actinomycetes; order Mycobacteriales; family Mycobacteriaceae; genus Mycobacterium. Next base: position 252,889 of record NZ_LQIW01000045.1, read on the forward strand.
CGCGATGAACGTGACGAGACCGCCGCGGGCCTCCGCGCCGACCGTCGTTCCACGCGCCGAGATCTCGAAGAAGCGGTCGAGGCGGTTCATCCCTCAGACCCTATGGGTGTCCTCGACACCCGTCATCTCGTGCAGGGCGCGCAGGAACGCTCGCCGGTCGGCGGGCGACAGCACCGAAAGCAACCGCTCCTCTCCGCGCTGAATCTGCGCCTGCACCGAATCCTTTAGAGCGCGGCCGGTTTCGGTGATCGCCAGCAGCCGCACACGCCGGTCGGCCGGGTCGGGGCTCCGCTCGATATAGCCCCGCTCCTGGAGTTCGTCGAGCGTGGGGATGATCCGGGTCTTGTCGGCGCCGATGGCCTCGGCGAGCGCGGCTTGGGTGCGCACCGGGGATTCGTCGAGCGCCGACAGCACGCTGTAGCCCCACATCGAGACGCCGTGTTCGGCGAGCACGGGGGTCTCCAGGGCGATCAGCCGACGCAGTAGCGGGGCGAGCATCGCCGCGAGGTCCCGTCGTCGCGGCTTGGGCGGCATGGAGGGATATTAAGCGTTGACCAATAATAAGCTAACATATATCGTAAGCAGATGCATACAATAAACGATCCGCGACCCTTCCACCGAACAGCGATCAACGCCACCGTTGATGTCGTCTCGCGAGTGACGGCCGACGATCTCGCTCGTCCGACCCCGTGTCAGGGGTGGGACCTTTTCGAGTTGCTGACCCATATGACCGTGCAGCACAAGGGATTTGCCGCCGCGGCTCGAGGCGCCGGCGGCGATCTTGCGATGTGGGCGCCCATGACCGTCGCAGAGGAGGTCCGCGCCGATCCCGGGGGGACCTATGCCGCGGCGGCCGCAGAGGTGCTGGCCGCGTTCGCTGTCGAGGGCGTACTCGAGTCGACGTTCGCGTTACCGGAGTTCGGCGAGGACGCCGCCGTTGCGGGTGCCATGGCGATCGGTTTTCATTTCGTCGACTACGTCGCACACGGGTGGGACATCGCCCGCAGCATCGACGTGCCGTTCGGGTTGCCCGACGACGTGGTGGCGGCGGTCCTGCCACTGGCGATGGCGGTTCCCGACGGTGAGATCCGCGACGCGGACAACTCTCCGTTCGCCCGCGCTGTGGCGCCGGAGGCGGGGGAGAGCGACCTCGATCGGGTGCTACGCCACCTGGGCCGATTTCCCGGCTGGCGGGCCGAAGGCGTCACCGCGGATCGATGAGTTCGCGCAGTCTCTCCGCCGATACGACGGACGCGCCCGCTTCGCGTACCCGCTCGGCCAGCGTGCGGTCGGACGTGGCCACGCTGATGTCGCCCGGCCGGTCGTCGGCGCGGACCAAGCGGACAATCTCATCGTCGGCCGAGTTGGGGGCCGGGTGCGGGGCATAGGCGACGGTGACGGCCGACGAGTCGATCGGCGGCTCGGGTGGGCGTTCGAACACCACGGTGACGTCGTCACCGTGCGACCGCCACGATTCCAACCGCTCGACCAGGGTCACCATTGCGCGATGACGGTCACGCCACCAGCCGTCGGGGCGCGATCCGATCACGTTCATACCGTCGACGATCCACCGCATCACATGTCGAGGAGCGGCGTCGGCCGGGTGGCGGGGCCGGTTCAGTAGGCGTGGCCGGTCTGCTTGGCCGCCGGATGCCGACGGCCAAGCAGGTAACCGAGCCAGCGAATATCGAGTAGCACCTGGTCGCCTTCCGCTATGCGGTCTTCTGGGTCAACAGCGGCAGTAGTCGACGCCGTTTCTCGATGCTCTCCGCGAAACGATGAAGCGCATCGGGTACCGATCCGGCGACCGGAACGCTCACGCCGGAACTGTGAAGCACTCGTTGCACTTCATCACTGGCAATCACGGCCCAATCCACCTCGGTGTGATAGCAGCACTCATCGACGTCGTACATGAGCGAAATGAGTTGCTCCGCACACGAAGTCACTCCGCTCAGATCGAGGATGAACGGCTTCTCGGCCAAGACAAATCTGCGGACGAACGCGGTGATCCGTTCAATGTTCTGGTCATTGAGGATGCCGTCGACCGTCACGACCGTTGCCAGCTGGCGGCACACCGCATGAAGCTGGGCCCCGGCGCAGTCGAATGTCGGATTTCCGTACATCACCGCCTCCTCGATCATTCAGCTTCGATGGAGCCCAACTTATGCGGCGAGATTAAGGCAAGCGCCAACGACGGCTAATACTTTGGTAAGAAGCAGATTTTGCGTTCGCTAGCAAATCCTAGTCGCGCCGCAGCCACTGGGGCCCGGAGTAGTTCTCCCACGGGCTGTAGTCGGCGAGCAGCTCCTCCTGCGCGGGCCGCTCGTCGTGGGGTACATGCTGCAGGTTGATCCGGATGCGGTACCAGATCGAACTGGGTCCGCGCATACCGTCGACCAGAATGTCTGCGGGCTCCAACTTTTCGGCCACCGACGGGTGCCGTCGGCGCCATTCCTCCAGCGCCGCCATCGCCTCGTCCTTGGTCTTCGTGCGGGCGATCTCGATGAGCGGCTTGGAGGAGACCCGGCGGCCGGTGCCTGCGCCCGAACGTTTGGCTCCGCGCGGCGCCCTCTCCGCCGGGCCTTGCCGGTCGGCGAGATCCAACAGCGCGTCCAGCGATCCCGCCGCATCGTCGATGCCCTCCCACGGGTCACCGAGTTCGGCGAATCGTTGCGGCACCGTCGCGATCGTGAACGCCTCCGGCCGGCAGCCGGGCACCTCGTCCCAGAGCAGCGGCGTGGACACCCGCGCGTCGGGCGTCGCGCGCACCGAATAGGCCGACGCGACGGTCCGGTCGAATGCGTTCTGGTTGAAATCGACGAAGACGCCCTCGCGCTCCTCCTTCCACCAGCGCGCGGTGGCGGCATCGGGGGCGCGACGTTCCACCTCGCGGGCCACCGCCTGCGCGGCGAGCCGGACGAACTTGAACGGCCACCGCCGCTGGATCCGGGCGTAGATGTGGAAACCCCGCGATCCCGACGTCTTGGGCCATGCCGTCAACCCGTGGTCCTCGAGTACCTCACGGGCGACCATCGCGATCTCGATGATCTGCGGCCACTCGACGCCCGGCATCGGATCGAGGTCGACGCGCAGCTCGTCGGGGTGCGCCAGATCATCGGACCGAACCGGGTGGGGATTGAGGTCGACGCATCCGAGGTTGACCGCCCACACCAGGCCGGCGGCGTCGCGCAGCACCGCTTCGGCCGCCGACGTCCCGGATGCGTACTTCAGCTCGGCGACATCGACGAAGTCCGGCCGCTTCTTCGGGGCGCGTTTCTGGAACACCGCCTCCTCGGTGATGCCCTTGACGAACCGCTTGAGAATCATCGGCCGGTCGCGCACACCGCGCAGGGCGCCGTCGGCGACGCTGAGGTAGTAGTGCATCAGGTCCGACTTCGTGACACCGAGATCGGGAAAGACGACCTTGTCGGGGTGGCTGATGGGCACCCGGTGACCTTCGACCTCCAGGTACTGGGGTGCGGCCATAGCGTCATGCTAGTTTCCCGGCCGCACTGCGACGCGGGTCACATATTGTGGGGACATGGCAAGACTCTCCGAGCTCCCGTCGCAAGCGTTCGCCAAGGCTCAACAACTCGTCGAACGCGGGTCGGCTGAGCTGCATTACGCCGCCAAGATGTTCGGCGCGGGCGCGTTCAAGATCGAACCACCGCAGAACGTCGCCGGAATGCTCGCCGACATCCGGCGGTGGGGCGAATTCGGGATGATCCCGGCACTGAATGCGCGCCGCACCCCCGATCGCACCGCGATCATCGACGACTTCGGCGAGATGACCTTCAAAGAACTCGACGACGCCGCGCACTCGGTCGCCAACGGCCTGCTGGAGAAGGGCGTCAAGGGCGGTGACGGGATCGCGATCCTGGCCCGCAACCACCGGTGGTTCCTCGTCGCGCTGTACGGCGCCGCCCGCACAGGCGCGCGGATCATCCTGCTCAACAGCGAGTTCTCGGGGCCGCAGGTCAAGGAGGTGTCCGAACGTGAGGGCGCCAAGCTGATCATCTATGACGACGAGTACTGCCAGGCCGTGTCCAAGGCGGATCCGCCGCTGGGCAAGCTGCGCGCGCTCGGTGTGAACCCCGACAAGGATGAACCGTCGAACAGCACCGACGAGACGCTCGAGGACTTCGTCTCGCGTCACTCGGGTAAGGCTGCGCCCAAGGCGAGCAAGCACTCGTCGGTGATCATCCTGACCAGTGGAACGACGGGAACCCCCAAGGGCGCCAACAGAAGTACACCGCCCACCCTCGCCCCTATCGGCGGGGTGCTGTCGCATGTGCCGTTCAAGGGCGGCGAGATCACCGCACTTCCGGCGCCGATGTTTCACGCTTTGGGCTTCCTGCACGCGACGATCTCGATGATGTTGGGTACGACGCTGCTGCTGCGCAGGCGGTTCAAGGCCGCCAAGGTGCTCGAGGACATCGAGGAGCACAAGGTGACCGCCGTTGTGGTCGTGCCGGTGATGTTGTCGCGCATGCTCGACGCGCTCGACGAGATGGATCGCAAGCCCGATCTGTCCTCGCTGCGAATCGTGTTCGTGTCCGGGTCGCAGCTGGGCGCGGAGATGGCGCAGCGCGGGCTCAAGATGCTCGGACCCGTCATCTACAACTTGTACGGGTCGACCGAGATCGCGTTCGCCACGATCGCGCGGCCCGAGGATCTGGAGAAGAACCCGGCGACCGTCGGACCGGTTGTCAAGGGCGTGAAGGTCAAGATCCTCGACGACGACGGAAACGAATTGCCGCAGGGCGAGGTCGGGCGGATTTTCGTCGGCAACTTCTTCCCGTTCGAGGGCTACACCGGTGGCGGCCACAAGCAGATCATCGACGGGTTGATGTCGTCGGGTGACGTCGGCTATTTCGACGAGAACGGTCTGCTCTACGTCAGCGGCCGAGACGACGAGATGATCGTCTCCGGCGGCGAGAACGTGTTCCCGGCCGAGGTGGAGGACCTGATCAGCGGTCATCCCGAGGTCGTCGAAGCCACCGCGGTGGGCGTCGAGGACAAGGAGTGGGGGCACCGGTTGCGGGCCTTTGTCGTCAAGGCCGACGGTGCCTCGATCGGCGAGGACGACATCAAGGGATACGTCCGCGAGCATCTGGCGCGCTACAAGGTGCCGCGCGAGGTGGTATTCCTCGACGAGTTACCACGCAACCCGACCGGCAAGATCCTCAAACGCGAGCTCCGGGAAATGGACGTCGACGGAGACGGCGAGAAGGCAAAGGCCGACGGAGACGGTGAGAAAGGTAAGGCCGACGGAGGCGGCGAGAAGGGGAAGGCCGACGGCGCTGAGAAGAAGGCCGACGAGAAGGCTGACGAGAAAGCGGACGAGAAAGCGGACGCCAACAAGTCGGACTAGCCACGCTGCTGCACCCCGCGCGACGGCGGGTGCCTCAGTCGGCCATCGCGGCCGCGCCGGGAATCGACAGGCACACCAGCATCAGTAGCAGCAGGAACCATCCGGCACCCTGCCACTGCACCCACGCGCCCTGGGCTTTCCACTCACGGTAGGTCCTGATGAACGCGCCCAGACCGCCGAGCAGCAGGATTGTGGGCACCGTCGAGGCGGCGATGACTGACGTCTTCGACACGAGGGCGTAGATGACGAATGCGACGGCGGCCACCGCGACCACCACTGCGGTGTAGGTGGCGGCGGCCCGAAACGCTTTCGGCCGGTCCCAGCGCTTCTCGACATCGTTGGTCATGACTGACGTGTTGCCTTCGGTGCGATCGTTAAACGCCCATCAGGGGCCGTTGATGTACCACGACAGGCATCCGGGGATGTCACGGCAGGCGATCACCGCGGTCTGGTCGGGCGGACCGCCGCGGATCTTCGGCGGACGTTTACCGAAGTTGCACGAGGTCGCCCACGGGTTCCCGGGGATGATGCCGGGATAGCAGGGTGCGGCCTGGTCGCGTGGCGCTGGATCAGCGGTAGTGGCGGTCGGTGCCAGCAACAGCCCCAGCATCGCCGAGGCGCCGACAACGACGCGGGCGATCCGGATACTCATGCCACTCATTGCTGGCCGCTCATCGTCACCGCCAACCGCTCGAACGCAACCGCAGACTTCAGGCTACGCCGGTGAGCAAGCGCTTACGGATCGCGCGGCAGCCCCAGCAGGCGCTCGGCGATGATGTTGAGCTGTACCTCGGTCGTGCCGCCGTAGATCGTGGTGGCCCTGCTGCCGAGCAGGTACTCCGCCCACCGGCCGGGCTCCTGCTTCGGATCTCCGATCGCGCCGTCGGTGCCGAACGAGGACACCGCGAACTCCGCGTAGCCCTGGCCGGTCTTCATCGACAGCAGTTTGGAGATCGCCGCGGCCGGCATCGGATCGCCACCGGCCAGGGTGAGCAGCGTCGAGCGCATGTTGAGAACCTTGGCGGCGTGGCCTTCGGCGATGAGCCTGCCCGCGTGGTTCTGCTCGATCTGGTCGAACTGCCCGTCCTGGAGGAACTTGATGAAGTCGGCCAAACTGGCCAGGAACGGCGGCTCGCTGCTGCCGATCGACACTCGCTCGTTGGTCAGCGTGTTGCGGCTCACCTCCCAACCCCGGTTCACCTCGCCGAGCACCATCTCGTCGGGCACGAACACGTCATCGATGAAAACGGTGTTGAACATCGCGTTGCCGGTCAGCTCGCGCAGCGGTTTGACCTCTACGCCCTCGCTGGCCATGTCGAGCAGGAAGTACGTGATCCCATTGTGTTTCGGCGCCGATGGGTCGGTGCGCGCCAACAGCGCGCCCCACTGTGAGTACTGCGCACCGGTGGTCCAGATCTTCTGCCCGGTGATCCGCCAGCCGCCGTCGACCTTGGTCGCCTTGGTGGTCAGGCTGGCCAGGTCCGAACCCGCACCCGGCTCGGAAAACAGCTGACACCAGATCATTTCACCGCGGAAGGTGGGCGGCAGGAAACGCTGTTGCTGTTCGTCCGTGCCGAACGCGACGATCGAGGGGATGATCCAGGCGGCGATGCCCATCTGCGGCCGCTTGACCCGGCCGCTGTCGAACTCCTGGGCGATGATGATCTGCTCGACGGGACCTGCTGCACGTCCCCACGGCTTGGGCAGATGCGGTTGCACCCAGCCGCCCTCGGCGATCGCGACATTGCGCTCTTCACGTGGAATGGCTTTGAGCGCAGCCACTTCCGCGCGGATCTCATCGCGCAGCTTCTCGGTATCGGGGTCGAGGTCGATGTTGAGCTTGCGCATACCCGTGCTGGTCGCGACGTCGACGACCTGCTGCGGGTAGTCGGCATGCCTGCCGAAACCGGCCGCCAGCACCAGCGCACGCCGGTAGTACACATTCGTGTCGTGCTCCCAGGTGAACCCGATGCCGCCGTGCACCTGGATACAGTCCTGAGCGCAGTGTTGGGCGGCCTCGGGTGCCAGCGTGGCCGCCACGGCCGCGGCGAACTCGAATGCGGTTTCGGCAGAGCCGGTCTCGGGGTTCTCACCGCTTCTCACATGCGCGGTGAACTCGTCGATGGCGCGCGCCGCATCCCAGACAGCGGCCGTTGCCCGCTCGGTGTCGGCGATCATCGAGGCGCACTTGTGCTTGATGGCCTGGAACTGGCCGATGGGCCTGCCGAACTGCTCGCGGATCTTGGCGTACGCCGCCGCGGTGTCGGTGGCCCACCGCGCCACGCCGACGCACTCCGCGGACAACAGCGTCGAAATCAGCGCGCGAGCCAACGGCCGGCTCAAATTGCTGAGCACCCGATCGTCGCCCACTTCGATGGCGTTCGCGCGCACGTGCGCCAGCGGGCGCAGCGGGTCGAGGCTGTCGACGGGTTCGATCTCCAGTTGGTCGGCGTCGAAGATCACCCATTCTTCGCCACTCTCGATCGCGACCGGCAGCACCAGCAGCGACGCCTCTGCGGCGGCGGGAACGGCGCGCACCTCACCGCGGATGACCAGTCCGGCGGCATCGCCTTCGCCGTGGCGGGTGGCGGTCAGGCTCGAGTCGATGGCGTAAGTCGCGATCGTCGCGCCGGAGGCCAGGTCGCCCAACTGTGTGGCGTTGGGGTCGTGTGCGGCGATCAGCGCGCTGGCGATGGCCGACGGAACAAACGGGCCCGGCACGGCGCCGTAACCGAACTCCGCGGCGACGATGGCCAACTCGAGTATCCCGAAGCCTTGGCCACCAACGTCTTCGGACAGGTGCACACCTTGCAGGCCCTGATCGGCCGCGCCCTTCCAGTAGGGCGGCGGATTGGGGATCGGCGTCTCCAGCGCTTCGTGCAGCACCTCGGAGGGGGCCACCCGAGCGACGAAGGACCGCACCGAGTCGGCCAGATCGTTGTGCTCAGGATTGATTGCGATGGGCATACCTGCACCTCACTGTGACGGACCGTCCCTATTAACCGGTCGGTTGGGAGACACGATACTGTTCACGACGTTGGCCAGTTCACGGCCGTCCCACAGCCGGCGGCAGTTGTCCAGACCGTGCTCCAGATACCTGCGCATGGTGTCGGCGGTGTACCAGGTGACGTGTGGGGTGAGCACGACGTTGTCGAGTCCGAGCAGCGGGTCGTCGACCGGTACGGGCTCGGTGGCGAAGACGTCGAGGCCCGCGCCGGCCAGCCTCCCCGAGCGCAGCGCTTCGACGAGTGCGGGCTCGTCGACGATGGGTCCGCGGCTGGTGTTGACCAGGACCGCGCCGGACTTCATCCGGTCCAGCGCGGCGGGGTCGATCAAGCCCGCTGTCGCGTCGGTCAGCGGTAGATGCAGCGAGACGATGTCACTGGCGGCCAGCAGATCGGGCAAGGCACGCCAGCCGGGATGGCCGTCGTCACGCGTACTGGTGTGCAGGACCTCGGCACCCATCGCCTGCACGATCCGCTCGACCCTCGTTGCGACGTTGCCGTAGCCGACCAAACCCACCGTGCAGCCCCCGATGTCGCGCACGGTCTCACCCAGGCTCGGGTCGGACGGCCACCCCCGTCCCCGGCGAGTGGCTTGGTCGAGTTCGGTCAGCCTGCGCAGGACTGCCAGCATCAGCAACACCGCGCCCTCGGCGACCGACGGTGCGTTGGCCCCTGGCATGTTGGCCACCGCGATGCCCAGATCGGTCGCTCTGCCCACGTCGATGGTGTTGACCCCGGCGCCCATCTTGTGCACCAGCAGGCAACGCTCTGCTGTGGCGAGATCGTCTCCGGAGATCGGCCGGAGCACATGCCAGATCACATCGGCCTCGGGGAGCTCACGGTAGAAGGTTGCGTCGTCGTCTTCCGCGCAGTAGCGGATGTCGAGCCAATCAGATTGCGGTGCAACGAAATCAATGGCCTTCGGGCCGGGCGTGAAGTGTGCCAGAACCCTCAGCGGTGAGCGCCCGCGCGACGACTCGACCTCTAACGCCACCGCTTCGCGATCCACTTGGCGATGGTATCGGCTTGTTCGCTGCGGGCCCCGGGAGTGGTGAAGTAGTGGTCGGTATCGATCGAGGACTGGGTCTTATCCGTGCCGGCAAGCGCGTCGAAGATGTGCTGGGCGTCCGACGGGAACACGCCGGTGTCCTGGTCGGCGCTGATCACCAGCGCCGGACACGTGATTCGGTTGAGGTGCGGTTCGGCGCGGGTTTGGGCGTATCGCAGGCTCCACATGCCGATCCAGTTGCGCAATGTGCAGGCCGCGGCGATACCGCGGGCAGATCTGTTGGCCTGCACCGGCACTCCGGCATAACACATGTTCGCGGGTCGTTTGGTCGGCTCCAGGGTGGGATCGACCATGCGCGGGTCTGCCCATGTCCGCAACACCGAGAACGGGCGGTCGGAGAAACCCGCCTTGCGCACATGTTCGAGTTCGGCCTCGGCCCAGTCTGTGATCGCGTGGTTTCGTGCGATCTGGGCGGCCCGGTACCGTTCGACGAACTCGGCCGAGAACGGTGGGCCGTTCTTCTCGTCGAAGAGATCGAGATCGGGATCGCATGCGACGGCGTCGGTTTCGTCGACAACCGACGCGTCCATCCAGGCGGTGAGCACGTCGGGGCGGCCGGGATGCGCTGCGGTCGAGACATACCCGTCGGCGGCGGGCAGGTCGGTCAGGCCCGCCGCGGGACGCATTCCCGGAAGCGGTGTGACGTGTGGGTCCACGGCCTGCGCCTGGTACGCCGCCATCAGCGAACCACCTCCAGAGTTTCCCAACAGCACAACGGTTTCCACGTCCTGAACCTCGCGCAGCCACCGCACCCCGACGCCAATGTCCACCAGCGCGTGGTCGAGCAGGAAGCTGCTCTCGAACCCGCGATAGCGGGTGTTCCAGCCGAGGAAGCCGATACCTCGGGTGGCCATGTAATCGGCGAGATAATGCTCGGAGAAGTCGATCTGGTAGTGCGCGGCGATCATCGCGATCTTCGGTTTGCGACCGACCCCGCGGTGATAGAGGCCCTGGCACGGATGTCCGCCCGCACCCGCCCGCCGGGCCGTGGGGGAGTCGAGGCCGACGAACTCACGAGTGACACCCGGCGTTGCGGTGGTCGACGGTGTCCTGCTCATTCGAGCTGCCCCCCATCCGCCCAAAGTGTAAGGGCTGCAGGATGTTCAGCGATCTTGATGATCGGTCTGACCGGCAGCGGGACGTGCGGGACGATCGTCATAGCGGTGCCGGTCCGTTCGTCATTGCTCGCGATTGCCCCTGATGCTAAATTCGATTTGCGTTTCTGGCCAGAGATTCGCGCTAGGAGGCGCCCCATGATCAGGCCCGACAATCCCAACACCGAGTTCGAACTCGGCGGCATCAACCACGTCGCGCTGGTGTGCTCGGATATGGCGAAAACCGTCGATTTCTACAGCAACATCCTCGGCATGCCGTTGATCAAGTCGCTCGATCTGCCGGGAGGCATGGGCCAGCACTTCTTCTTCGACGCCGGCAACGGCGACTGCGTCGCGTTCTTCTGGTTCGCCGACGCACCGGACCGGGTCGCGGGTATCTCCTCGCCCGAGGCCATTCCGGGAATCGGGGACATCGTCAGCGCCGTCAGCACGATGAACCATCTGGCTTTTCACGTGCCCGCCGAGAAATTCGACGAATACCGGCAGCGACTCAAGGCCAAGGGTGTGCGGGTCGGTCCGGTGCTCAATCACGACGACAGCGAGGCCCAGGTTTCGCCGACGGTGCACCCCGGTGTGTATGTCAGGTCGTTCTACTTCCTCGACCCGGATGGCATCACACTCGAATTCGCCTGCTGGACAAAGGAATTTGGCGAGAGTGACACGAGGGCTACGCCGAGAACCGCAGCAGATCGCCGACCGAGGGTGACCGTCTGAGCAGCTCAGACGTCATTCGTCGGCGCTCCCGAGATCGCGTTGATGTTGGCCGCGAGTCGGTCGATGAGTTGGTCGGCGTTTAGATCCAAGCGGCCCGCCAGCCAGGTGCTGATCGTCTGGCCCACGCCGCCGACTGCGAAATGCGCCGTCGCTTCGTCGAGTTCGGCGGCATACGGACCCACCGCACCCACGTGCTGCAGCAGCAACTGTGCGAACAGGGCCGTGGACTCCACACGCTTGCGCATGATGACCGTATTCGACAGCTGAACGCTGAACACCAGGCGACCCACGCGCTGATCTGCGGCGATGGTGTGCACGATGTTCGCCATCGCCGCACGGGGCTGCTCGCGGGGTGGCGCCGCCGCGACCGCCGCCTGGGTTGTCGCCGCGATATCGGCGATCACCCAGTCATAGACCTGGGCGGCGAAGTCGTCCTTGTCGTGAAACGTCTCGTAGAAGTAGCGGACACCGAGGCCAGCCTTGGCGCAGATGGCCCGCACCGTCAACTCCGCGAGGTCCTCCGGGCCCGCGCCGAGCAGCTCGAGTCCCGCGTCGAGCAGGCGCAGCCGGCGCTGTGCCAGGCGTTGGGCCGCGTCGACGCCGCGGTAGGGGCGGACCTGTGCCATGACCGCCATCTTGACACCCCGCGCCGAGCGGGGGCAATATCAGGAAACATCCGTTCTCACATTTGCGATAGGGGTTCCCCGATGGCTTCCCAGGCGATCGACCACGTCGGAAGACCGGTCAACGACGCACCCCTGCCGGGGCACAAGCTGCGTCGAAACGTCGCGCCCCAGGACGCCATGCTCGGGATCGGCCTGCTGTCAGGACCGGCCAACGTGATCATGGAACTCTCGCGGCCCGGTGTCGGATACGGCGTCAAGGACAGCCGCGTCGAAAGTGGCCGCGCGGACCGACACCCGATCAAGCGGGCGCGCACGACGTTCACATACCTCGCCGTCGCCCTCGCGGGCACCGACGAACAGAAGGCCACGTACCGGCGTGCGGTCAACCGGTCACACCGCGAGGTGTACTCGCTGCCGGACAGCCCGGTCGAGTACAACGCCTTCGACAAGGACCTGCAGCTGTGGGTGGCGGCCTGCCTGTACAAGGGCTTCGTCGACGTGTACCGGGTCTTCGTCGGCGAGATGGACGACGAATCGGCCGACCGCCACTACCGCGACGGTGCGGCGCTGGGCACCACGCTGCAGGTGCCTGCCCAGATGTGGCCCGCCGACCGCAAGGCCTTCGACGAGTACTGGCAGCAGTCGCTGGACAAGGTCCACATCGACGACGCGGTGCGGGAGTACCTCTGGCCCATCGCGGCAGGCCGGCTCGGCAATTTGAAGGTTCCGGCTTGGCTGCAGAAGCGCACCGACGCGCTCAACCTCTTCATCACGACCGGCTTCCTGCCCCAGCGATTCCGGGACGAGATGCGACTGCCGTGGGACGCGACGAAACAGCGCCGATTCAACCGGGTGATGACCGTGCTGGGCCGCATCAACAACGTGATGCCGCGGTTCGTCCGGCAGTTCCCGTTCAACGTGCTGCTCAAAGACCTCGACTGGCGCGTACGCACGGGTCGCCCGCTGGTGTAGTCAGTCCGGCTATTGCGCTCTAGTGTGCACTCAGATCGGAGAACAGCGCGGTAGGCACCGAAAAGACGATCTGACCGCACACTAGAGGCCGTCGAATGTTGGGGTGGCCTGTCAGCGTGCTGTCAGAATCGCGGCGTACAAAGAGGTGCATGCGTAGCGACGACGACACCTGGGACATCACCACCAGTGTCGGCTCCACCGCGTTGTTCGTCGCCGCTGCCCGTGCGCTGGAGGCGCAGAAGCCCGACCCGATCGCTGTCGACCCCTTCGCCGAGACCTTCTGTCGCGCGGTGGGGGGTGACTGGGCGGACCTGCTCGACGGGGCGGCGCCCGACCATCCCCTGCGAACCGACGACTTCGGCGCGGCCTTCGTCGACTTCCAGGCTGTCCGCACCAAGTACTTCGACGACTACGTTCGCGCCGCCGCCGACGCCGGAGTCCGGCAAATCGCGCTGCTGGCCGCGGGCTTGGATTCGCGGGCGTACCGCTTGAACTGGCCCGACGGCACCGTGGTGTTCGAGTTGGACCAGCCGCGGGTGCTCGAGTTCAAACGGCAGGCCCTCAACGCGCACATCCCGCGGGCCGAACGCCGCGAGGTCCCGGTCGATCTGCGTGATGACTGGCCCCGAGCACTGCGCGCCAACGGGTTCGACCCGAACGAGCCATCCGCCTGGATCGCCGAGGGCCTATTGATCTACTTGCCGGCCGGCGCCCAGCGCGAGCTGTTCACCGGAATCGACTCGCTGGCCGCCGCCGGCAGCCACGCCGCCGTGGAGGAGGCGGCACCGATGGACGCGGCTGCCTTCGAGGCGAAGAGGGAAGAAGAGCGGTCCTCCGGGGACGAGGACGCGTTCTTCAATCTCGTCTACAACCAACAGCACGCACCTGCCGCCCAGTGGTTCGGCGCACGCGGCTGGCGCGCCGAGGCCGTCACCCTCGAGGACTGGTTGCGCAGAAACGGCCGACCGGTGCCCGAGCGGGGGTCGGAGGCGGCGACGATGACGGGGACTATAAGCCTGGTGAGCGCCGTCAAGGCGTGAGCTTGTTCACCCGCTGGGCGGTAACGGTGCGTCTGTACAAGTTAGCTTAGTCAATGCTAACTTCGGGCGGAAAGTTAGCCTGCCATCACTACGGGGAGATCACGGCGCGTGCCGCTACAAACCGATTTTGCTGCGACTTCGCGCGTCGACCACGACGTGGTGAGTCGGTTCGCCACGTGTTGCCGGGCCCTCGGGCTCTCGGTGCACGATCGTCGACGCCCGCCGGATCCGGCGGCGGCCCGCTCCGGTTTCACCGAACTGACTCGCATCGCTCGCGAACAGTGCGATGCGTGGACAGGCCTGGCCGCTGCGGGGGACACCAGCGCCAGGGTGCTCGAGGCCGTTTGGCAGACCGTCGCCACGGCGGGCGTCCTGCAGCGCCACGTACAGCTGACCGAAGGTGACCTGGCCTTCACCTACGACACCGGGCTCTACTTGAAGTTCTCGGCGTCGACACCCGACGACTTCCAGCTGGCCTACGCCGTCACGCTGTGCGATGCCGGCGACTACGTCGGCGCGGACGAACTCGTCGAGCCGTTGATCACCCGCCGCCCCAGCTGGTTGGACGCGCGGTGGGTGCGGATCGCGATGTACTACCGTGCCGAGCGCTGGTCGGACGTGGTTCGACTGATCACTCCGATCGTCAACGACACGCGGCTGGACCAGACCTACGCACACGCGGCACGCGTCGCGCTCGGCACGTCGCTGGCCCGCCTGGGCATGTACGCACCCGCACTGTCGTACCTTGAAGACCCCTCCGGCCCAGTCGATGTCGCCACCGTCGACGGCACGCTCGTCAAGGCACTGTGCCTGCGCGCGCAGGGTGAAGAGCTCGACGCGGCCGACGTGCTCGCCGAGCTATACGCCGCCAACCCGGAAAACGAGCAGGTCGAGATCGCCCTGTCGGACACTTCGTACGGCATCGTGACGACCACCGCCGCGCGCATCGAAGGCCGCTCCGATCCGTGGGATCCCGCCACCGAGCCGAGCGAGTCCGAGTTCGTCGACCCCGGCGCCAAGGAGCGCAAGGCGCACCTGCTGATCGAAGCCGAGGCCGAGCTCGCCGAGTTCATCGGCTTGGAAGAGGTCAAGTATCAGGTTGCGCGACTGAAGAGTTCGGTCGCGATGGCGATCCGGCGCCAAGAACGTGGCCTGACCGTGGCGCAGCGCACCAACCACCTGGTGTTCGCGGGCCCGCCCGGTACCGGTAAGACGACCATCGCGCGCGTCGTCGCCAAAATCTATTGCGGTCTGGGCATTCTCAAGAAGGAGACGGTCCGCGAGGTGCACCGGGCCGACCTGATCGGTCAGCACATCGGCGAGACCGAGGCCAAGACCAACGCGATCATCGACAGCGCGCTCGACGGTGTGCTGTTCCTCGACGAGGCCTATGCGCTGGTCTCGACCGGCGCCAAGAACGACTTCGGCCTGGTCGCGATCGACACGCTACTGGCGCGCATGGAGAACGACCGCGAGCGGTTGGTCGTCATCGTCGCCGGCTACCGCAAGGATCTCGACGCGTTCCTCGACACCAACGAGGGTCTGCGGTCCCGCTTCACGCGCAGTATTGAATTCCCTTCGTACACATCGCATGAACTCGTCGAGATCGCGGTCCGGATGGCCGAGAAGCGCGACAGCGTCTTCGAACCGGCGGCGCTCGCCCACATGGAATCGCTGTTCGCTCAATTGGCGGCGGCGACGACGCCGGACGCTGCCGGCGTGGAGAGGCGCAACCTCGACATCGCCGGCAACGGCCGTTTCGTCCGCAACCTGGTCGAGCGTTCCGAGGAGGAGCGCGAGTACCGACTCGATCACTCCGACACCGAAGACTTCACAGATGACGAGCTGATGACCATCACCGACGAAGACGTCACCAAATCCGCCATTCCGCTGCTGCGTGGCCTCGGTCTGACGGTGCCCGAATGAGCACACCGGACAACTCGGATCGCCGCGCGTTCGCCTCGCGCACACCGGACAACGAGAACCCCGACCGGGTCGTGTACCGCCGCGGGTTCGTCACCCGCCATCAGGTGACCGGATGGCGCTTCATCATGCGGCGCATCGCATCAGGCGTCGCGTTGCACGACACCCGCATGCTCGTCGATCCGCTTCGCACCCAAGCCCGTTCGGTGCTCGTGGGCGCGCTGGTGTTGATCACCGTCATGGCAGGCTGTTTCGTGTTCTCGCTGATCCGGCCCGGTGGTGTCGCCGGCAACGACGCGATACTGGCCGATCGCACCACCTCGGCGCTCTACGTCCGCCTCGGTGAGCAGCTGCACCCGGTGCTGAACCTGACGTCCGCTCGCCTGATCGCCGGCCGGGCGGACAACCCGTCGCAGGTCAAGACCAGCGAGATCGACCAGTTCCCCCGGGGCAACCTGATCGGGATCCCAGGTGCACCCGAGCGCATGGTGCAGAACACCGCCCGTGACGCCGATTGGACGGTGTGCGACGGGGTTTCGGGTCCTGCCGTCGGCGTCACGATGATCGCGGGTCCGCTGAGCAACGGCGGCGAGCGCGCGGCGCAGCTGCCCGACGACAAGGCGATCCTGGTCTCCAACCCGAGCGGTCCCAATGCGGGCACCTGGCTGTTGTGGAACGGTCGCCGAAGCTCGATCGACATGAACGACCGCGCGGTCACCAGTGCACTCGGCCTGGGTACCTCAGGTGCCGACGCGCGCCCCATCGCGCCGGGCTTGTTCAATGCGGTACCCGAAGCTCCCGCGCTGATCCCGCCGGTCATCCCGGGCGCCGGCGAACCACCGCGATACCCCTTGCCGACGCCCGCGCCGGTCGGCGCGGTTGTCACCGCATTCGCCACCGACAACACCCTGCGCCACTACGCGGTGCTCAGTGAGGGGCTGCAGCCGGTTTCGCCGGTCATCGCCGCGATCATGCGCAATGCGAACTCGTACGGGCTCGACCAACCGCCGCGATTGGGCGCCGACGACATCGCACGGCTGCCCATCGCGGACGTCATCGACACCGATGCCTATCCCGCGGAACCGATTTCGCTCGTCGACGCCGCGGACGCGCCGTTGACGTGCGCCCAGTGGAAGCGTCCCGCCGATGCCACGAGCGCGACACTGGATCTGCGTTCGGGTGTCACGTTGCCGGTGCCCGATCAGCTGCGCCCCGTGCCGCTGGTCGGAGCGGGTTCCGGCACGACGGCGAACCAGGTCGTGCTGACTCCCGGGCGCGGCTACCTGGTCCAGACCGTCGGGCAGGACGGCGGCGGTGCGTCGACGTCACCCGTGGGTGGCGCCACCTTCTGGCTCAGCGACGTGGGGGTCCGCTACGGCCTCGACACCGACGGTGACGAGAACGCCATCTCCGCGCTGGGTCTCACCCCACCCGCCCTTCCGATTCCATGGTCGATGCTGAGCCAGTTCGCGCCCGGCCCGACGCTGTCGCGAGGCGATGCGTTGCTGGCCCATGACGCCCTGGCCGCCGACCCCCGCCCCGCTGTCGTGAGGGAGACGCCGTAATGAGTCGGCTCATATTCGAGGCGCGCCGCCGCATCCCGGTGCCGACGACGCGCAAAGGCACCATCACCATCGAACCGCCGCCGGAGCTGCCGCGGGTGATACCGCCGTCGCTGCTGCGCCGGGTGCTGCCGTTTCTGATCGTCATCCTGATCGTCGGCATGATCGTGGCGTTGTTCGCCACCGGAATGCGGCTGATCTCGCCGACGACGCTGTTCTTTCCGTTCGTCCTGTTGCTGGCCGCGACCGCGCTCTACCGCGGCACCGACAACAAGATGCGTACCGAGGAGGTCGACGCCGAACGGGCCGACTATCTGCGCTACCTCTCGGTGGTGCGGGACAACGTGCGCGCACATGCCGCCGAACAGCGCGCGTCGTTGGAGTGGTCGCATCCGGATCCGGGCCTGCTCATCGATGTGCCCGGCACCCGCAGGCAGTGGGAGCGCGATCCGCACGACCCCGACTTCCTGGTCGTGCGCACCGGACTGCACGACGCCCCGCTGAACGCCGCGCTGCGGGTGAAGGACAGCGCCGACGAGGTCGACCTGGAACCGGTGTCGCACAGCGCGTTACGCGCCCTGCTCGACGTGCAGCGGACGGTGCGGGCCGCGCCGACCGGTATCGACCTGGGCAAGGTCTCGCGCATCACGGTGCTCGGCGAGCCCGACGAGGTTCGCGGCGCGCTGCGGGCCTGGATCGCCCAGGCCGTCACCTGGCACGACCCCGCCGTGCTCGGCGTCGCGCTGCTGGCGCCGGACATCGAGAGCGACGACTGGTCGTGGCTGAAGTGGCTGCCGCACAACGACATTCCCGGTGCGGTCGACGGTGCCGGCCCCGCCCGCTACCTGTCGTCCGACATCGTTGAACTGCGCTCGCAGCTGGCCTCCGCGCTCGATGACCGGTCCCCGTTCGGCAGCGACGACGACGCCGAGGTCAAGCACCTGCTCATCGTCGTCGACGATCCCGACGTGGACACCACCGCGCTGGTCCCGCGCGGCGGTTTGGCCGGTGTGACGCTGGTCCAACGCGTCGCCGAGCCGCCGCACCGTGAGCAGTACCCCGATCCGGAACGGCCGGCCCTGCAGCTGACCGACGGAAAACTGCAGCGCTGGCAGACCGGGGGCTGGCAGCCCTACGTCGACGCCGCCGATCAGCTCGACGTCGCGACCGCGCGCCACATCGCCCGCCGCTTGTCGAAGTGGGATTCGAACCCGAGCCATGCGCGCACCGGCAGCACCGGTGTCGCGACCTTCTCAACGCTGCTCGGCATTCCGGACGCCGCGGCGCTGGACGTGGCGAGCCTGTGGGCGCCGCGGGCACGCGCCGACGAACTGCGGGTGCCCATCGGCGTCACCGCCACCGGTGAGCCGCTGATCTTCGACCTCAAGGACGAGGCCGAAGGCGGTATGGGTCCGCACGGCCTGATGATCGGTATGACCGGCTCGGGCAAGTCGCAGACGTTGATGTCGATCCTGTTGTCGCTGTTGACGACCCACTCGGCCGACAGGCTGATCGTGATCTACGCCGACTTCAAGGGTGAGGCGGGAGCCGACATCTTCCGTGACTTCCCGCAGGTGGTGGCCGTCATCTCGAACATGGCCGAGAAGCGCTCGCTTGCCGACCGATTCGCCGACACGCTGCGCGGCGAGGTGGCACGACGCGAGCAACTGCTGATGGAGGCCGGCCGCCGGGTCCAGGGCAGTGCGTTCAACTCGGTGCTCGAATACGAGCTGGCCATCGCGGCCGGTCACGACCTGCCGCCGCTGCCCACGCTGCTGGTGGTCGCCGACGAGTTCTCGCTGATGCTCTCCGATCATCCCGAGTACGCCGACCTGTTCGACTATGTTGCGCGCAAGGGCCGTTCGTTCCGCATCCACATTCTGTTCGCGTCGCAGACGCTGGATGTCGGCCGGATCAAGGACATCGACAAGAACACCTCGTACCGGATCGGCCTCAAGGTGGCCAGCCCGTCCATCAGTCGCCAGATCATCGGTGTGGAGGACGCGTTCCACATCGAGGCCGGACCCGAGCACAAGGGCGAGGGATTCCTGGTGCCCGCGCCGGGCGCCATGCCGGTCAAGTTCCGCAGCACCTACGTCGACGGCATCTACGATCCGCCTCGGGCGGAGAGGTCGGTTGTGGTGCAATCGGTTCCGGTGCCGCAACCGTTCACCGCGGGTCACGTCGAAGCGCCTGCCGACACGGTCGTCGTTTCCGATCCCGCCGCTCACGAGGAGCGTCCGCCGCGCAAACTCGTCGCCACCATCGGTGACCAGCTGGCCCATTATGGTCCGAAGGCGCCGCCGCTGTGGCTGCCCCCGCTGGACGAGCCGATCCCACTCGACGAGCTGCTCGCCCGTGCCGACGTGGCCGAACGCGAATGGCGTTGGCCGCTCGGCGAGATCGACCGTCCGTTCTCGATGCGGCGCGATCCGTTGATCTTCGACGCCAGGTCCGCCGGTGCCAATCTGCTGATCCACGGTGGACCGAAGTCGGGCAAGACCACGGCGCTGCAGACGTTCATCCTGTCCGCGGCCGCTCTGCACTCACCGCGCGATGTGACGTTCTACTGCCTGGATTACGGCGGCGGTCAGCTGCGCCCGCTCGAAGACCTGGCCCACGTCGGCAGCATTGCCTCTCCGCTGGAGCCCGAGCGCATCCGGCGCACCTTCGGTGAGCTCGAGCAGTTGCTCCGCGCACGCCAGGCGCGGGGGCACTCGGGCAACGGTCAACGCGACGAATACGGCGAAGTGTTCCTGGTCATCGACAACCTCTACGCGTTCAGCCGGGACAACACCGACACCTTCAACACCCGAAACCCGTTGCTGTCGAAGGTCACCGAGCTGGTGAACACCGGTATGTCCTACGGCATCCACGTGGTCGTCACGACACCGAACTGGCTCGAGGTTCCGTTGGCCATGCGCGACGGCCTGGGGCTGCGTCTCGAACTGAAGTTGTCGGATCCACGGGACAGCAATGTGCGGGTCACCGGCGCGCTGCGCCGGCCCGCCGAAGCGGTGCCCGCCGATCAGCCCGGCCGCGGCCTGACCATGTCCGCCGAGCACTTCCTGTTCGCCGAGCCGGCGCTACGCGACATCAGGGTGATCAACGCCCGCCATCGCGGTGTCACCGCACCGCCGGTGCGGTTGTTGCCGCACGACCTCGCTCCCAGTGTGGTGGCCCCGCTGTATCCGGCACCGGAGCGGGTGGTCATCGGCCAACGCGAGGAGGACCTCGCGTCCGTGGCGATGGCGTTCGACCAGAACCCGTTGTTGATGGTGTTCGGTGACGCCAAGTCGGGCAAGTCGACGCTGCTGCGTCACGTGATTCGCACCATCCGGGAGAACTCCACCCCGGACCGCGTCGCGTTCACGGTGATCGACCGGCGCCTGCATCTGGTCGACGAGCCGTTGTTCCCGGACAACGAGTACACCCCGAACATCGACCGGATCACCCCGGCGATGCTGGGGCTGACCGCCCTGCTGGAGAAGCGCCGCCCACCTGCCGACCTGTCGCCGCAGGAGCTGAGCAGATGGAACTACCGGTCCGGCGAGGATGGCCACACCCACTACCTGATCATCGACGACGTCGACCAGATTCCGGACGCGCCCGCGGTCAGTGGGCCATTCGTCGGCCAGCGGCCGTGGACCGGGATCATCGGATTGCTGTCGCAGGCAAGCGAGCTGGGCCTGCGTGTCATCGTGACCGCACGGGCCACCGGTTCTGCGCACGCACTGATGACCGCACCTCTGCTGCGGCGACTCAACGAGTTGCAGGCGGCAATCCTCATGCTTTCGGGCAACCCGCAGGACAGCGGAAAGATCCGGGGACATCGCTTCCGTCGTCTGCCTGCGGGTCGCGCGATGCTGCTGGACGATGGCGATGCCCCCACGTTCCTGCAACTCGTCAACCCGTTCGCGGACGCGGTGGCGGGACATACCGGAAACAACGGCAACAGTGGAAGGGAGTTCAACTGATGACTCTTCGCGTCGTTCCCGAAGGCCTCGCCGCGGCGGCGTCCGCCGTCGAAGCGTTGACGGCCCGGTTGGCGGCGGCCCACGCCGCGGCCGCACCCGCGGTCACCGCCGTGATACCGCCCGCCGTCGACGCGGTGTCGATTCAGACCGCCGTCAGCTTGAGTGCCCATGGCGCACAACACAACACGATGGCCGCCCTCGGGGTGGAGGAGCTGGGTCGTTCCGGAGTGGGCGTCGGCCAGTCCGGTACGAGCTATGCCACCGGTGACGCGGCCGCCGCGGCGAGTTACCTGGTCGCCGGAGGCTGACTCGTGACGGCTCCCATCTGGATGGCTCTCCCCCCGGAGGTCCACTCGGCGATGCTGAGCAGCGGACCCGGTCCGGGTTCGCTGCTGGCGGCGGCGGGGGCATGGCAGTCGCTGGCGGCTGAATACTCCTCTGCGGCAGCCGAGTTGACCGCTGTGCTGGGTTCGGTGCAGGGCGGCGCATGGGAAGGGCCGAGTGCCGCCCAGTACGCGGCCGCGCATACGCCGTACCTCGCGTGGTTGGCGCAGGCCAGCGCGAACAGCGCGGCCGCAGCGGCGCAGCACGGCGCCGCCGCCGCGGCGTACACCACCGCGGTGGCGACCATGCCGACGATGGCCGAGCTGGCGCTCAACAAGTCCACCCACGCTGTGTTGCTCGCCACGAACTTCCTGGGTATCAACACGATTCCGATCGCGTTGAACGAGGCCGACTACGTGCGGATGTGGATCCAGGCCGCGACCACGATGAGTACTTATCAGGCGGTGTCGGGTGCCGCGGTGGCCGCGACGCCGGTCACGCCGCCGGCGCCGTTTGTGTTGAAGCCGGGGGTGGGTGAGGCGGGATCCGCGGCCGCCGACGTGCAGCAGGCAGCCGCGATGGCCACCGCCGCCGACTCCGGCGGGGCGCGCAACGTCGCCGACTCCATCGCGGACCTGTTGCGCGAGATCATGAGGTTCTTCGAGGACTTCTTCGAATCGATCCTCAACTTCGCGCGCCAGTTCTTCGGCAACGTCCTGGATGTCCTCAGCGACTTCCTGAACGGCTTCTTCGGGTGGCTCTTCAACCCGTCGTCGGGACTGATCCTGTTGTTCGTTCTCTATCAGGCGATCACGCAGCCGCTCGGCTGGACCACGTGGTCGTTGATCTTCAGCGCGCCGATCTGGTTGCCGCTGTTGATCGGTCTCATCGTCCAGTCGCAGACACCGGAGCCGGTTCCGGCCGCCGCCCCCGAGCCTGCGCCCGCCCCCGCACCTGCGCCCCTGCGGCCCGTCGCCGAGCCGCGCGCGGAGTCGCTTCCGCCGATAGCCACAGTGGCGCCGACGGTTCCGGCGGCTCCGGCCGCTCCCGCCGCGTCGGTGGCTGCGGGCGCAGCGCCCGCCGGCGCCGCCCCGGCACCCGCCGCGGCTCCGGTGGTTCCGTACGCGGTCGCCGGCCCAGACCCCGAAGACGGTGTCTCCCCGACCTTCCGCGAGGGCACCGGCTTGAAGGCGCCCGCATCGGACATCGCGGCGTCCGCCGCCGCGGCCGCGGCCGCGTCGTCGCTGGCCAAACGCAAGGCCCGCCGCAAGAAGCCGCAGCCGATCCACCAACGTCAGTACGCCGATGCCTACATGGATTACGAACCCGATGAGCCGGAGGATGCCGCCCCGCCGCGCGAAACGGTCCGGCGCCCGCATGTCGCCGCATCGGAGAAGGGCGCGGGCGCAGTGGGTTTCACCGGAGCAGCGAACCAGTCCGAAGCCGAGCAGGCCAGTGGGCTGACCGAACTCGCCGGTGATTCCTTCGGCGGCGGACCCACCGAACCCATGTTGCCCAGCGACTGGGATCGCGAGGGGGGAGAAAACGACTGAACCGAACTGACCGAAATACATTCCGCCGAACGACAATCCGAAAGGAACATCCATGAGCCTCCTGGACGCTCACATCCCCCAGCTCGTGTCATCCGAGGCCGCGTTCTCGGCGAAGGCCGCGCTGATGCGCAGCACCATGGCGCAGGCCGAACAGGCAGCACAGTCGGCACAGGCTTTCCACATGGGCGAATCCTCCGCCGCCTTCCAGGCAGCGCACGCGCGCTTCCTCGAGGTCTCCGCGAAGGTCAACGTGCTCCTCGACATCGCGCAGGTCAACCTGGGCGACGCGGCGGGCACCTACGTGGCGCAGGACGCCGCGGCGGCCAGCACCTACACCGGTATCTGAACTTCGAACTGACCTAGAACCAAAAGGGAGAACCTGATGTCTCAGATCATGTACAACTACCCGGCGATGCTGGCCCATTCGGGTGAGATGGCCGGATATGCGGGCGCACTGCACGCCGTCGGCGCCGACATCGCCAGTGAGCAGGCGGCTCTGGCCGGCGCGTGGCAGGGCGACACCGGCACGACCTACCAGGCGTGGCAGGCGCAGTGGAACCTCGCTCTCGAGGAACTCGTGCGCGCATACCGTGCGATGGCCGCCACCCACGAGCAGAACACCATGACGATGAGCGCCCGGGACCAGGCCGAAGGCGCCAAATGGGGTGGCTAACCGACGGTGGCAGTTAACGCAGTCGAGCTGACCGCGGAGCAGGCCTGGTTCGTCGCCGACGCGTCAGGAGCCGGCAACTACCCCTGGGTGCTGGCCATCATCCCGCCCTACAGCGACCACGCGCAGCGGGCGGCGGTTGAGGCCAGGCTGTCGGCCGAACTGGTCGAGATGGGCGTGATGACCACCGACCGCATCGTCGAACCCCATGTTCGGCAATGGGTTATGGCGACATGCCGGCCCCGGCGGTGGCTCGAACTCCGGTTCGTTCGCGGCTCGGGCAAGATGCTGCGCGGTCACGTCGCGCGCCGCGACGACGAAACCGTCGTCGCGCTGCGCGGCGGCGGCCTCGTCACGCTCAGCAGGTTGGAGGTGGACCATCCGCAGGCCTTGGTTCCCATCCTGACCGCCGGCCTGTCGGGGCGCCCGCCGGCCAAGTTCGACGAGTTCGCGATTCCGGCGCGCATCGGGGCGCGCGCGGACGAACAACTGCGCAACGGCGCGACGCTGGACGACGTGATCGAGTTCCTCGGCATCCCGCCGAGCGCTCGAGCAGTCGTCGAAGCGGCCTACGCGACGGACCGCAGCTATGTCGAGATCGTGGCCGGCGACCATCGAGACGGCCACCGCGTGAGCACCGATGTCGGCGTCAGCGTCGTCGACACCCGGGAGGGCAGGGTGCTCGTGCACCCGACGAAGGCGTTCGACGGTGAATGGGTCTCGACCTTCACGCCCGGCACGCCGATGGCCATCGCCACTGCGGTGGAGCGGCTGACCGCAACGCTGCCCGACGGGGCCTGGTTCCCCGACCTGAAATTGACCCGAGACTTCGACTCCAACCAGAGAACGGAACACCAATGGCAGACAGTTTGAGCGGCGCGACAGCGTCTTTGGCCGACCCGGCCCCGTCGCGGTCGATGCCGATCGTTCGTGTCGCGGTGCTCGCCGCGGGTGAGGCGGGCGGTCGCGTCACGGACATGGCGTTGCCGACCGAACTCCCCCTGCGCGAGATCCTGCCCGCCGTGCGGCGGATGGCGATGCCCGCCGACGAGGAGTACGGCGACGCGACCCCGGTGGTGCTGTCGCTGGCACCGGTCGGCGGTGCGCCTTTCAGTCTCGACGCGACGCTGGACACCGTCGGTGTCGTCGATGGTGATCTTCTGGCGCTGCAACCACTTCCGGCCGGGCCCGCGGCGCCGCGGATCGTCGAGGACATCGGCGACGCAGCCGTCATCTTCTCGGCCGCCCGCGAGAAGCCGTGGGGCGCTGCGCATATTGCGAGAGGCGCAGCGGCTGCCGTGATCGCGCTCATCGTGACCGCCACCGCGTTCGCCGCGGTGCACAGCGAAATCGTCGGCGGCTTCGCCGGGCTTGCCGTGGCCAGCGGTGCGGCGATACTCACGGTGCTGGCCGCACTGCTCACGTGGGGCCGTTCACCCGGGCTCGGCACCGCGCTGGCCGTGACGGCCCTCGCGCCCATCGCGGTGGCTCTCGCGCTCGGCGTGCCCGGCGACTTCGGGCCGTCACACGTGCTGCTCGCCGCGGCGGGCGTGACAGCCTGGTCCATCGTCAGCATCGTCGTCGCCCAACGGGCCATCGCGGTGTTCACCGCCGCCACCGTCGTCGGCGCCGGCGCGCTGATCACCGCGGGCGCCGCGACGATCTGGCACCTGAACCACCTCGTCGTCGGGTCCATCCTCGTGGTGCTCGCCCTGGTGGTCACGGTTCAGGCGGCCCAGCTTTCGGCCCTGTGGGCACGGTTGCCGATGCCGGTCATCCCGGCTCCCGGTGACCCGACCCCGGCGCCGCACCCGATGAAAGTGCTCGCCGACCTGCCGCGCCGCGTTCGGATCAGCGATTCGCACCAGACCGGCTTCATCGCGGGAGGTGTGCTGCTGTCCACCGCAGGAGCCTTGACACTGGCTGCCCCACAGGGTGTTTCGCCGTGGGCGTGGTACGTGGTGGGCGCCGTGGCGCTCGGATCGGTGCTGCGGGCCCGCGTGTGGGATTCGGCTCCGTGCAAGGCGTGGTTGTTGAGCCAGCCGTTCCTGCTCGCGGTCTCGTTCATGGTCGTGTTCGGCGTCGATGACCGCATCAGCGCGGCATGGTGGGCGCTGGTGGCGCTCGTCGGCTTGACGGTGGCGTGGGTGATCGTCGCGTCGTTCCCGCGAGTCGCTTCGCCGGACACCTACTCGCTGCCCATGCGTCGCCTCACCGGGTTCCTGGCCTCCGGTATCGACGCATCGCTGATCCCGGTGCTGGCCTATCTCGTCGGGCTGTTCGCGTGGGTGCTCAACCGATGAGGCATCGGTGATGCGCGACCGGCTGCGCACTGTACTGGCCGTCACGACGTCGGTGGCCGTCGTCGGTGTGAGTTCCCCGGTCGCACAGGCGATGACGCCACCTCAGGTGGATCCGGCGGTGCGGCCCCCGTCGGGTGCCGCCGGGCCCGTCCAGCCGCAGTCGCAACGTGGACCGTGTGTCAGCGCCGGTGTGTTGCCCGGTAGCGAACCCCGTGTATCCAGCGCCAATCAGAAGCTGCTCAACCTCGAGGGCGCGTGGGAGTACAGCCGCGGTGAGGGACAGGTCGTGGCGGTCATCGACACCGGCGTCGCACCCGGGCCCCGGCTGCCCAACGTGGACCCCGGCGGAGACTTCGTCGAGTCGACCGATGGTCTGAGCGATTGTGACGGCCACGGAACGTTGGTGGCCGGGCTGATCGCGGGCCAGCCGGGCGCCGACGGATTCTCCGGGGTGGCACCCGGTGCGCGCGTGCTCGCGATCCGGTCGACGTCGTCGCGCTTCTCCCCGCGCGAGACCGGCGGTAATCCGGCCACCGCACGCGTCGCGCTCGACGTGGCGACCCTGGCCCGTGCGGTTGTCCGTGCGGCAGACCTGGGCGCGAGGGTCATCAACATCTCCGCCGTGACCTGCCTGCCCGCGACGGAGAACGTCGACCAGAACGAACTCGGTGCGGCCCTGCGCTACGCCGCCGTGGACAAGGACGCGGTGATCGTCGCCGCGGCGGGCAACAACAAGATGGGGCTGAACCCGGGGTCGGCATGTCCATCCAACCCGCTGTCGGATCCCAGCCGCCCGGAGGACCCGCGCAACTGGGCCGGTGTGACGTCGGTGTCGATACCGTCGTCGTGGCAGCCATACGTGCTTTCGGTCGGTTCGCTCGACACTGCAGGACGGCCATCGGATTTCACCATGGCTGGGCCGTGGGTGGGGATAGCCGCGCCCGGCCAGGACATCGTCTCGGTGGGTAACGGTGACGGCGGCGGACTGGCCAACGGGCTGCCCGACGAGCGGGGCAGGCTGTATCCACTGAACGGCTCGAGTTTCGCGGCCGCGTATGTGTCCGGTGTTGCGGCCCTGGTGCGCAGCCGTTTTCCCGAGCTGACCGCCGAACAGGTCCGGGATCGGCTCACTGCCGGCGCGCAGGGTGCGGCGAGAGCACCGTCGAACCTGACCGGTGCCGGACTGGTCGACCCCGTCGCCGCCTTGACATGGGATGTGACGGCGGCCGTCGCCGGTAACGGGGAACCGGAACCCCAACCCGTCGCCGCACCGCCGCGACCGGCCGCCCCCGACGCGACCCCGAAGGTGGTCGCGTTCGCGGGAACCGGTGTGCTGGCGCTCATTGCAGCCGTCACGGCCGCGGTCGCGGTCCACCGGCGAAGGAACCTAGACAACCAAGCGGAGGCACCGTGACCGTTCGAATTGCGTTGGCGTCGTTGGCCGTCGTCCTGGCGGCAATGGCGTACCCGTGGGAGACGAACACGGACTGGTGGATCTTCGGGATCGCAGTCGCCGTGGTTGTCATCGTGTTCGCCTGGTGGCGGGGCCAGTTCGTCACGAACATGATCGGTCGGCGGTTGGCGGTGTTTCGACGCAACCACTCGAAGCCGAAGCCGCAGAGCGCGAAGCAGGTCACCGTGGTGTTGCGGGTCGACGACCCGTCGGGATTCGGTGTGCCGCTGCCCCTGGTGGCGGGCTACGTCGAAAGGTTCGGTGTCCGTAGCGAGAAGGTTCGCGTGACGAACCGGGACGTGGATGGTGTTGCTACCACGTGGATCACCCTGACCCTGGATGCTGAGACGAATCTGGCTGCTCTGCAGGCACGTTCACCAGAGTTGCCGCTGCGCGAGACCGCTGAGATCGCCGGCCGTCGGCTCGCCGACCACCTGCGGGAGGCGGGCCTCGATGCGGTGCCCGTCGACGACACGGACGCGCCGTTGACCGGAAAGGGCCGCGAGAAGTGGCGCGGTGTCCAAGACGATGACGGATTCGTGTCCGCCTACGGGATTCCCGTCGACGAGCGGTTGGGTGAACGCCTCGACGAGGTGTGGTCCCAATCGTCAGAGACGTGGACCGCCGTCGAGTTCAGTGGTTGCGCGGCGACCCCGACGGTCGCGGCCGTGTGCGCGTTCCGGACGCCGGAGCCGGTACGCGGGGTGCCCGTGTCGGGTCTGACACCGCATCGCGGGATCCAGAGACCATTGCTGACGGCCTTGGATCCCAAGTCCGTTGGCAGGCTGGCTGTTCCGGGTAAGCCGGTAGCCGCCGATCTGCTGGCCCGTCTCCGCTGGCCGGCGGGCCGCCAGGCCGAACTCAGTCGAACATGAAACCCTTCATGAATCGGGTCATCCTGCGCAGATAGTCCGGCTGACTGACATGCAGGATGTGATTGCCGGGGAACCAGTGGAACGCGCAGCGGTCCCAGTGTTCCCACAGCATCTCGGCCTGCTCCGGCGGCGCCAGGCGGTCGCCGAGACCCGTGATGATCAACCGGCGGTCCTTCGGAACCAGCGGGGTGTAGTTCAGCGGTGAGGAGAACAGCGTGGCGCCGCCGGTGAGTTCCGCGTCGGTGCCCGTCAGCAGGTTTCGCAGTCCGACCACTTTGTTGGCGGGGAACCATTCGTCCACCGTTTGATCGGGCGCGACGACAGGGACATTGGGGATCACGGCCTGGATGCGGTCGTCGACGGCCGCGATCAGCGCCGACGTGTATCCACCGAGCGACATCCCGGTCAGCGCGATGCGGTCGACGCCGGTGAACTCCAGATAGTCGATCACCGAGCGGAAGTCGTGGACCGCCTGTGCCATCGCCTCGGCGAAGCCTGAGAACCCGTTGGCGAAGAACCCGTAACCGCTGAAGGGCGAACCCTTCTCGGCGCGGGCACCGTGAAAGGGCAAGGTGTACAGCAAGACGTCGTAGCCCGAACGAAAGAACCACGGCAGCGAGAAGAACAAGCCGTTGAACAGATACGGCGAACCCATGAATCCGTGGATCAGGCACAGCGTCGGGTGCGGCCCGTCATCGTGTCGCCAGTGCTGGGCATGTACGACGTTGTTGCGTTCGAATCCGCCGCACTGCTTGCGTAAGGCCGGATTGACCGCTTCGAAGCTGCTGTCGAAGCGAATGTTCTGAACCTGACCCTTCGCGATCCATTCGGCCAGCGGGTTGGCCGCCCGCGATGCGACCCGCGGCGGCGAAGTGGGCGCCGGGAAGGACTGCGCGGGATCCTTCGCCGAGGCCAATTCGGCGTAGAACTGCAGCTGTTCGCGTTCTGCGCGCGACTGCGAGCGGCGCAGCCCGCCGGCCAGGGTCGGCAGCATCGTCGTCGCGAGCAGCGATGCGATCGCGGTGCGCAAGGCGAGGTCGGCCACGGCCGACGAGTCGACGATGAACCGCTGGCGCAGAGTCAGGTCGGCGCGTCGCGGCAGACCTGCGCCGGCATCTGCCCCCGGGACATCGGGTACGGGTATCGGCGGATCAACCGGGTTCGCCTCCGTTTGGCTCACTTCCGCATGGTATCCCGATCGGGCGATGTCAAACTGTCGACATGTGGAACCCCGACACATATCTGACATTCGCCGACGAGCGTGGACGCCCGTACTTCGAATTGTTGTCCAGGGTCGGCGCCGATGCGCCGCGGCGGGTGGCGGATCTGGGTTGTGGGCCGGGCAATCTGACGGCATCCCTGGCCCGGCGTTGGCCGCAGGCGCGCATAGAGGCGTTGGACAGCTCGCCGGAAATGGTGCGAGCCGCGCGGGACAGGGGAATCGACGCGAACGTCGGTGATGTCGGCGACTGGGCACCGAAATCCGATACCGACGTGGTGATCAGCAACGCCACCCTGCACTGGGTTCCCGACCATCCACGCTTAATCCTCAGGTGGGCCGCAGAGTTGCCGGCACGGTCATGGATCGCGATGCAGGTACCGGGAAACTTCGACGCGCCGTCACACCGCACGGTGGGAGAACTCGTCCGACGGGACCGCTGGGCGGAACGACTGCACGACTTTCCATTTCGGGAGTCACCGGTGAAGAATCCGGTCGAATACGCAGACCTGCTCACCGACGCCGGCTGCAACACGGTTGACGCGTGGGAGACCACCTACCTGCACGTGTTGACCGGTGAGAACCCGGTGCTGGACTGGATCGCGGGAACCGCGCTACGCCCGGTGCGCAGTAGGCTCACCGACGCCGAGTGGAACGAGTTCCGTGCGGAGTTGATCCCGCTGCTGGACGCGGCGTATCCGAAGCGGAAGAACGGCACGACGTTCTTCCCGTTCCGGCGTGTTTTCGTGGTGGCTCAGGTGAACTGAGCGTCCCGCTTGGCCTTGAGCAAATCGATCACCTGCTTGACCAGGTCGTCGAGGTTCGCTTCAGTGGTGTCGAGCACCAGGTCGGGATTCTCGGGTGGTTCGTACGGTGCGTCGATGCCGGTCAGGCCCTTGAGCTCACCCGCGCGGGCCCGGGCGTAGAGGCCCTTGGGATCACGACGTTCGCACTCGTCGACCGGGGTGGCCACGTGCACCTCGATGAAGGGCAGTTTGGCGGCATCGTTGAGGGCGCGGGCGGTGTCGCGATCCGACTTCAGCGGCGACACCAACGACGCCAGCGCCACCACACCGGCGTCGGCGAACAGTCTTGTGAGGTGGCCGACCCGGCGGATGTTTTCGGCGCGATCACCGGCAGAGAACCCGAGGTCGTCGGAGAGCCCGTGCCGGATGTTGTCACCGTCGAGAAGGTAGGCCACATCGCCGGATTCGACGAGCGCGCGTTCGACGGCGACCGCGATTGTCGACTTGCCCGAGGCGGGAAGGCCGGTGAACCAGATCGTCGCTCCGCGTTGACCGGTCGAGGACCACCGATAGTCCCGGTCCAGGGAGGAGGGGTGCCATCGGATGTCGTTGCGTGTCTGCTCACCCGGCTTGACCGCGCGCGGTTCGATGATCGTGCCCGCGCCGACGGTGTCGTTGGTGGCCTCATCGATGAGGATGAACGCGCCGCTGTCCTTGTTGTCGGCGTAAGGGTCGACGATCACGACCGAGCTCGTGCGAAGCGTGATCTCACCGACGTCGTTGAGCACCAACTCGACCGGGCTGTCCAGGTCATCGAGCGTCTCTGGATTCAGGCGGCTGTGCAGCGACTGAACTGTCGCGCGGACCGTCTTCGTACCTTGTTTGAGTGCCAGCCGGTCACCCGCGCGCATCGGAGTTTCCCGGAACCAGCACACTGTCGCATCGAGCTCGCGGGCAAGGACGGGCAGGACGGCGTCGTCGGATCCGCTGACGAGGACGTCTCCGCGTCCGACATCGATGTCGTCCGCCAGCTCCACCGAAACGGACAGCGGCGCAACGGCAACGGTGCGCTCGTCATCGAGAGTGTCGACGAGTGTCACGGTCGATCGGGTGCCGGCAGGCAGGCTGACGACCGAATCACCCGCCTGGAGCGTTCCACCGGAGATCCTTCCGGTATAGCGCCGCCGTTGGTCGACAGAGGGGCGGGACACCCACTGCACGGGCAGGCGCAATTTGTTCGATTGCGCGTGCGGTGCGCTCAGTTCGATGCCGTCGAGGTATTCAAGCAACGTCGGCCCGTCGTACCACGGTGTGTTGCGGGATCGGTGGACCACGTTGTCGCCGTGCTTGGCGGCGATCGGAACCACCGTGATGTCGATGTTGCCGAGGCGTGCCGAGAGCCGTTGAAGCTGCGTATGCACCTCGGCGAACCGCGACTGGTCGAACTCGACGAGGTCGATCTTGTTGACCGTTGCGACGAAGTGCTTGATTCCCAACAACTTCGCGATGCGCGCGTGTCGGTTGGTTTGACGCAGCACGCCTGCGCGGGCGTCGACGAGCAGGACGGCGACATGGGCGTTCGAGGCTCCCGTGAACATATTGCGGGTATAACGCTCATGACCCGGGGTGTCGGCGAGGATGTAGCTTCGGGTCTCCGTCGAGAAGAACCGGTAGGCCACGTCGATCGTGATGCCCTGTTCGCGTTCGGCGCGCAAACCGTCGGACAGGGCCGCCAGGTCGGCAATGCCCTCCTCGTCGGTGACGGCGTCGAGGTGGTCGGTCGGAAGGCTGTCGGTGTCGTGCAAGAGCCGACCGATCAGCGTGCTCTTACCGTCGTCGACCGAACCGGCGGTGGTGATGCGGAGGAGTTGGCGCGTCATCGACGGTTTCCTTGCTTTTTCGCGCATTCGCTCATCAGAAATACCCTTCGCGCTTGCGGTCTTCCATGGCGGCTGCCGAGGTCCGATCGTCGGCTCGCGTCTCGCCGCGCTCCGACACCGTGGCAGCTGAGATCTCGGCGATGACACCCTCGATGTCGACAGCTTGTGAGCGCACCGCACCCGTGATGGTCAGATCGCCCACAGTCCGATAACGGACTCTCTCGACGGATGCTGTCTCGCCGTCGACGGGTCTGGAGTACTCGGACACCGCGAGAAGGATGCCGTCGCGCTCGAAAACCTCACGTTCGTGGGCGAAGTAGATCGACGGAAGTTCGAGGTCTTCCAACTCGATATAGCGCCACACGTCGAGTTCGGTCCAGTTGCTCAGGGGAAAGACCCTGACCTGTTCGCCCTTCCTGATGCGGCCGTTGTACAGCGACCACGGCTCCGGCCGCTGGGCTCGCGGATCCCACTGACCGAACTCGTCTCGGAAGGACAGGATCCGCTCCTTGGCGCGGGCGCGCTCCTCGTCGCGGCGGGCTCCGCCGAACGCCGCGTCAAACCGTCCTTCTTCGAGCGCGTCGAGCAGGGTACGGGTCTGCTGACGGTTGCGCGACGCCCCGGGGCCGGGATCAGGGACGCGGCCCTTGTCGATCGACTCCTGCACCGAAGCCACCGTCAACTTGTGCCCCTTGCCTGTGACTCGGCGGTCACGAAACTCGATGACCTCTTCGAAATTGTGGCCGGTGTCGACGTGCATGACAGGAAAAGGCAGCGGTGATGGGCGAAAAGCCTTCTCCGCGAGACGAAGAAGTACGATCGAGTCCTTGCCCGCCGAGAACAGCAGCACCGGCCGTTCCAGTTCGGCGACGACCTCGCGGATGATGTGTACTGCCTCGGCCTCCAACAGTCGAAGCTCGTCGACGTGCAGGGTGTCCACTGTCATGTCGGAAGTCCTTCTCTTTCTGCGTCCGCGCGGTACCGGTCGACCCACTCATCGGAGCGTTGATCGGCCTGCCGCTCGAGAACGGGTTGCGGCGCCAGCCGCCGGTCCTGTCCGAGCGCTTCGAGGACGTCGCCCACAATCTGGGAAAGATTGCGCCACAACACCGGGTACGGCACTTCCATCGGCGCGACACCTTCCTCGGCGAACCAGTTGCGCCAGCCCTCTTCCTGGGCCCGCAGCATCGTCACGACGTGGGCGATGGCGCCGGCGTGGTACTGGGCGCGGGCATCGCGCGTTGGGTCGGGCCTGCCTCGCCATACCCGGGTTTGGACCGCCCGCCAGAACGAAACCGCCTGGGAGACGACGTCCGGACGGAAGACGTGGATGAGGAACGGGTCGCTACCGATGACGTCCCGGATGGCCGACAGCAGGCCGGTGCCGGAGCGGTCGGGCAGTCCGCCGGCGCGATCGAGCAGCAACGGGGTCTGGTTCCACATCAGCTTGCCGCCCCAGATGCCGTTGGGGGTGCGGCCGACCGTGCGGATGTAATCGCGCCAGATGTCCGGGGGAGCGAGGTCGGGCTTGCCCTCGTCCAGTGGGTCGAGGAGGCGCAGGATCGACTCGTCGGTCACACCCTCGAACCACTGCCTGGGCTGCGGTGACTGGCTGGTGCTCGGCAGGTACTGAAAGAACTCGCCGGGCTCTCCGGCGACCCCCGTCGCGCGCAGGGACTCCACCAGCAGGGTACTGCCGCTGCGTTGAGAGGCCAGGACGAGATAGGCCGTCGGGGCTGACATGCGCGCAGCTTACCCACAGGGCAAACATCTGACACCCCAAGAGTTTTCGCTCATGCTGAGCGAAACTATTGGTCGCTGTGGTCGCCCGTGACGCCGCGTTCGGCCGCGAGTGCGGAGCGGCTCGGCAGCTGACCTTGAATTTGCAGATATGTCTCGGTGTAGCGCTCCGATATGCGGGTGCCTGCGAACTCCGACGGGATCACATCGTTGGTCTTGACGCGCCAGTCGTTGAGTAGCAGGGCGAGATCGTCGGCGATGGATTCGGCCACATCTGAGCCGCTTTGGGCCAGAAGGTTGTTCGACTCGTCGGGGTCGGCGCGCAGGTCGTAGAGCTCTCGTTGCGGTCGCTCGGCACGCGTGAGGGGCGCGACGATGCGCCCGGGCGCACTGTCGGCGATATCCAACGGTAGATCGAGGAGCGGGCGCGACGCATAGTTCTCGATGTAGCTGTATTCCTTGGTTCGGATCGCGCGGATGGGGTCGAAGGAGTCGTGGTAGGTCTTCGCGGTGTACACCTCGGTGCGCACGGGCGGCCCGGGGGAGGCCAGCAGTGCGGCCTTGTGCGAGAGTCCCTCGACGTCGGCCGGTACCTGGACATCGAGGAGTTCGAGCAGTGTGGGAAGCAGGTCCACGCCGCTGAACAACTCGTCGTAGACCTTCGGCTGGACGGGCGCGTCGCGAGGTGGGCGCAGAATCAGCGCGATGCCCGTACCCGCTTCGTACAGAGTCGATTTGGCGCGGGGAAGCGCTGGGCCGTGGTCGGTCACGAACACCACCCAGGTGGTGCGGTCGAGGCCGGTCGCCGAAAGGGTGTCGAGCAGACGGCCGACCGCGGCATCGGCCACCGATATCGATCCGTAGAACTCGGCGAGATCCTGCCGGACCTCCGCAGTGTCGGGCAGATATTCGGGGACGTCGACGCCGGTGGCGTCGGCTGGCTCATACCTGTCGCGCGGATACGGTCGATGCGTCTCGAAGAAGCCCGCCGTCAGCAGGAACGGCTTCTCTGGTGGCTCGGTGAGC
Source organism: Mycobacterium sp. IS-1590 (assembly GCF_001500025.1). GTDB lineage: Bacteria > Actinomycetota > Actinomycetes > Mycobacteriales > Mycobacteriaceae > Mycobacterium. Next base: position 288,055 of record NZ_LQIW01000045.1, read on the forward strand.
CACCGTGTCGCGTGTTCGACGACGTATTCACAGTAGGAATTCGAGACGTCGAACTCATCGAAGCCGAGCCTGGCGGGGTATGAGGTTTCGTGTTGCATACCGAACAACGCGGTGTGCCAACCTGATTCGGACAAAACCTGTGGCAGCGTACGAACGCCTGCACGGTATTCCCAGCCGTGGTGGGCCAGGCCGACGAGGCCATTGCTCTGGGGGTAGCGGCCCGTGAACAACGATCCGCGCGATGGCGAGCAGAGCGGCGCAGTCGCGTGCGCGCGGGTGAACAGAATGCCGTCGGCAGCGAGTTCGTCGAGACGCGGACTCGACACGTCAGGGTGGCCGTAGGCGCCGAGATAGCGGCCGAGGTCGTGCCAGTGAACGATCAGCACGTTGTCTCGGCGCCGTTCTGTCACGTCACATCCTTTCGTCGTCGACGCCCCCACTTCAACGTGCTCGGCCCGATAGGGCAAGCCTTCGACTCGGTCGGCACGTTATCCACAACCGTCTGACTCGCGACGGGCGGGTTATCCCCAAGTTGAGATTCATCCACAGACGGGTGTTGACCGCTGGTCACACCACCAGCAGGTCGATAGTTTCGATCACATGTTCGAAAAGTTGGTGGCCGCGGCCTTCAGTGTCCGGGGCGCGGGTGCGGTCGGGGCGTGGGCGCGAGTGGAAAACGCCGCCAGCGCGTACCGGCTGGCGGCTGCCGCTGACGTGCTTGATCGCCTGATCAGTGAAGCCGGGTCCGTCGATCGTGAGCAGTGGTGCATCGACAACTGGGCGATCGCGGCCGCCGAGGTCGCCGCCGCCCAAGGCGTCTCGCTGGGGGTGGCCTCCCACCAGTTGATGCTCGCCGATGACCTGCGCCGGCGCCTGCCGGCGGTGAGCGCGGTGTTCGCCACCGGCGCGATCTCCTACCGCACCGTGGCCGCAGTGTCACACCGCAGCCGCCTGGTGCGCGATGCGGATGCCCTGGCCAAACTCGACGCCGAGCTGGCCTCCCAGCTGACCCAGTGGGGCACCCTGTCCACCGAGCGGTTGCACACCGCCATCGACACCTGCGTCGACCGCTATGATCCCGCCGCGGTGCGGCGCACCGAATACGCCGCACGCGGGCGCCACGTCGACATCCACGACCCCCGCGACGGGTCGGGCACCGTCGCGCTGGAAGCCACATTGTTGGCCACCGACGGCCAAGCCCTCGACACCCGCTTGGATGCGATGGCCGCCGCGGTATGTGCCCACGACCCACGTACCGTTGAGCAACGCCGCTCCGATGCGTTGGGCGCCCTCGGCCAGGGCGCCGACCGCCTGGCCTGTGGCTGTGGGCGCCCCGACTGCGGCGCCGCGGCGGCGACACCGAGTGCGGTGGTCATGCACATGATCGCGCGCGAAGAGTCACTGACCGATGACACCCCGGCCACGTTGGACGGGCGCGTGCCCCCCAGCGAGCAGGAGCCACCGTCCGCTCCGGCGGGCACCGACCCGGGCTATCTGATGGGTAAGGGCCTGCTACCGGCCCCCCTGCTGGCAGCCAAGCTGGCCGGCACCGCCACGATCCAACCCGTCATCCATCCCGGGGACGCCGGGCCTGAACCGCGCTACCGCCCCTCAGAGGTGCTGGCGTGGTTTGTGCGCTGCCGCGACATGACGTGCCGGTTCCCCGGCTGTGATGTCCCGGCTACCGACTGCGACATCGACCACAGCGTGGCCTATCCGGTCGGGCCCACCCAAGCCTCCAACCTCAAATGCCTGTGCCGACAACACCACCTGCTCAAAACCTTCGTCGGCTGGCGCGAAGTACAGCACCGCGACGGCATGATCGAATGGACCTCGCGACACGGCCAGACCTACATCACCCACCCTGGCAGCCGGCTGCTGTTTCCCGAACTGTGCCGCCCCACCGCCCCAGCGTTGATCGATCCCACCATCGACACCACATCCGACGACGCGCGCACCCTGAAAATGCCGCGCCGCAAACAAACCCGAGCCCAAGCCCGAACCCAAGCCATCAACGACGAACGCCGCCACAATCAACCGATCGTCGACGCACAACTCGCCGAACGCAACAAACCCCCACCCTTCTGAAAGCGACGGGGCGATCGCGAGGTGTAAGACCGACCCGACCTACGGGTCGTAGGGCACTCCCACGGCCCGGAACACGTATTCGGGCGGGACATCGAAGGACACCGATCGCCGGGGGAGGCGTGAGAGGACGTCCTCGGGAATGGAGACCTTGTAATGCATCGAAAGTTCGCCGGTGAAGCGCGAATCGACCCCGGCGATGTCGACATCGAGCTGCACACCGGTCTCCGAGAGCTGGGCGGTGACGGTCCCGGCCTGCGTAGCGTCCCAGCGTTGATCGATGGTGCGGCCCGCCAGTTTCGGCACGGTCGACAGCGTGGCGAGTACACGCTGGCTGGTCAGCGCCAGCGAGCCCACGTAACTGGTTACGTTTGCGTTCGCACGTCGTCCCGGAATCTTGCCGCTGAACCGTCGGGTCACCGCGATGTATTCGGCGAGGAAGAGCACACCCTCGGCTTCCACCTCGGCCCGTAAGTCGTCTGGCATACCGCCGATACGGAGCAGCTTGCGCAGGAATACGGCCATGAGCAGTCACCCTAACGGCCGCAGCACCCACGTGGTAGAGGTGGACGATGGCATCACACACGCCTCGGCTGGTGATATCGGCACTGGCCGCCGTCGCGGTGTATGCCCTGCTGTGGATCGGTTCCGCGCAGCAGTGGACGTGGTTGGCCGACATCGATTCCGCGGCGCTCGACGCTTTCTATCCGCTCGGTGTCGACCATCCGGGATGGGTGCTCGGATGGGATCTCTTCTGCACCGCTCTGGGCCCGGGCATGTTCCGCGTAGTGACCGTTGTCTTCATAGTTGTCGCGTTCGTGCGCCGCCGGATCCGCATCGCGATATTCCTGATCGTGACCGTGGAACTGGCCGGACTCGTAACGGAGATCGCGAAGGGCGCCGCCGACCGGCCCCGCCCGGACACCGCGTTCGTCACCGCGCTCGGAACATCGTTCCCCTCCGGCCACGCCCTCGGGGTGATCGTCGCCGTTCTCGCCCTGCTGACCGTCGGTCTGCCTGCCATGCGTCCGGCCGTCCGTGCGTGGCTCATCGCTGGGGGCTTCGGCGTCGTCGTCCTCATCGGCGTTGGCCGCGTAGTGCTCAACGTTCATCATCCGACCGACGTCGTGGCCGGATGGGCTTTGGGCTACGCGTATTTCGTGCTTTGTCTTCTCGCCGTGCGGCCGTCGTGGCCGGTCATGGAAGTGGCCGAAACACCGGAAGCGCCCGGTATCGCACGCTGAAGCTGGCCGTTTCGCACTCGGATCCGACCTCGCCGTCGTGCGCCAACAGAATCGGACCGTCAACCGCGGTGAACTCGAACTCGGGTACCCGCATCTCGTGATAGAACGGGCTGCGCTCGAGCCGGCCGAGTGCCACGTCAACCAGGATGCGCAGCTTGCTGAATCGGTGACCGGTCTCGAGGATCCGGACGTCCATCAAACCGTCGTCCATCCGGTCGCGCCGCGACGGCGCGAATCCCGAAGGCAGATAGGCCGAATTGCCGAGGAAGAACAGAAACGTCTGCAACGTCTTGTTGTCGTAACGAATGCGGACCGGATCCTCGTGGCGCAACGTGTGATACATCGCGTAGAGCCCGGCCAGCGGTTTGCCGATCTTGCGTTCGTACTTCTCTCGGGTGCGGACGAACGCCGGGTACGCCCCGATGCTCGCGGTGTTGACCACCATCTGCTTCTCGTTGAGACAAACCATGTCGACGCATGCGACGCTGCCCTGCCGGATCGTGTCGATCGTCTTTTGCACCGTGTCGCAACCGATGTCCTTCGCGAAGTGGTTGAACGTACCTCCCGGGAACACCGCCAGCGGCACACCCGCCTCGATGGCGGCCGCAGCCGCGCACGACACCGTTCCGTCCCCGCCGCCGATCGCCAGAACCTCAGCACGCTCAGCTGCCGACCGCAACGCGGCGTCGAAGCCATCGCCGTCGGAGAGTTCGACTATCTCCGCGCGCGGCAACGCCTCTCGGACCTCTTCGATGATGTCTGCTCCGGTCCCGCTGCCGGACGCCGGATTGACGACCAGCACCACACCGGCCCCGTCGGGGCGCGGCGGGGTTTCCACCCGCAGCGGGTCGGCGGTTGGAAGTCTCGTCGGCACCATTGGAGGAACCACCCGCCCGCCCAGCACCGCGACCGCCGCGCCCAGGCCGAATCCGGCGATCACGTCCCCGGGGTAATGCGCGCCGACGGCGACACGGGACAGGCCGACGAGCCCCGCCAGGAGCGCAAGCGGAAGGCCGATCGACGCGCTCTCCAGTCCAACCCCCACCGCGAAGGCGGCGGCGCTGGCCGAGTGCCCGGACGGAAGCGAGTTCGACGTGGGTTGGCGACGCGTGCGGCGTACCAGCGGTACGGAGTTGAACAGCGGGCGGGGCCGTCGCCGGATGCGCTTGGCGCCCTGATTGGTGATCAGGCTCGTCGCCGCCAGCGTGAGCACCCCGCGCACCGCACCGCGCCGCGCGCTCGGATTCCTGGTCGCGGCCAGCGCCGCCGCGATCGCGAACCACAGCTTGGAGTGATCGGCCGCGCGGGTCAGCGGCGGCATCACGGTGTCGAGCAGCGGGGTCGGCGACTCCGCGATCGCCTCGAAGATCTCCCGGTCGAGAGCGCCGAGACCGTGAGTGATTCGCCGAAGACCTGCGGGCCGGCCGACCACCTGCGCAACATCCATTTCCCCACCGTATCCACGAGCCTTGACAAGTAATCTTGTCAAGGCCATGGTGGCGTCATGCTCGACGTGGAAGTGATCGCCGATCCCGCGGCCGCGGTCAGTGCCTTGGACCCGATCCGCGGCCGCCTGCTCGCCGAGCTCACCGAACCGGCCTCCGCGGCGGCGCTCGCCACACGGGTCGGGATATCGCGGCAGAAGGTGAACTACCATCTGCGCGCGCTCGAGGAGCACCGACTGGTCGCCGAAGCCGGCGAGCGGCGGTGGGGCGGCCTGCGTGAGCGACTGCTGGTCGCCACGGCCGCGACCTACGTCGTGTCGCCCGGTGCAATGGGGCCCGTCGCCGCCGATCCTGGCCGCACCAACGACCGGCTGTCCGCGAGCTACCTGATCGCCCTTGCCGCCCGCGCCGTCCGCGAAGTGGGCGAGCTGTGGGCGGCCGCCCGCGACAAGAACAAGAGGCTGGCGACATTGTCGATCGACACCGCGATCCGATTTCGCTCACCGTCTGACCGGGCGGCCTTCACCCGCGATCTGTCCGACACGATCACCTCGCTGATCGCGCGCTATCACGACGAATCCGATCCGAACGCCCGCGGCTACCGCCTACTCGTGGCCGCCTATCCGCAACCGCACGAGGAGGACACGAAATGCCCTTGAACATAGAAGAACCCGGCCGCCGCTGGGTCGCGTCGGAAACCCTCGTGCCCGGCACACCCGAACAGGTATGGCAGGCCATCGCCACCGGCGCCGGGATGAGTGCCTGGTTCACGCCGACGTCGGTGCAAGAACACGTCGGCGGCGCCATCCGGTTCGACTTCGGTGACGAGAACTGCGGCGAGGCCGTGCAAGCCGGGAAGGTGACGGCGTGGGATCCGCCACGCCGGTTCGCCTACCAGGAATACGACTGGAGCGGTGACGCGCCGCCGCTGGCCACCGAGGTGACCGTCACCAGCCGCTCCGGTGACCGGTGCGTGATCCGCATGGTGCACAGCCTGTTCACCGAGCGTGACGACTGGGACGACGAACTGGAGAGCTTCGAGACCGGGTGGCCCGGCTTCTACGAGGTGCTCAAGGTCTATCTCGCGGACTTCCCCGGCGCGCGATCGGCATTGGTGCACGCCGCGGCCGATTCCCCGGCCGGCGAATTGCAGGTCTGGAAGCGGCTCACCGAAGCGCTCCGCATCGCGGGCGCCGACGTCGGCGAGCTCCGCGAAACCGCGCCGGACGTCCCTCGCCTCGCCGGTGTGGTCAACCGCATCCACCAGGACGGGCGCGCACGCCTGATCACGATGCGGATCGAGCAGCCGGCGGCCGGTGTGGCGCTCGTCGGCGCATGCACGGTCGGGGAGCGCGCCCACACCACGATCAGCATCTACTTTTACGGCGACGACGCCGAACAGGTTGCCGCCGCCGAACAACCCCGATGGTCGACATGGCTGCGTGGCCTACTCCAGTCGCAGTCCGTCGGCGCTTAGCATGAGCCGGTGCGGCGGTTGGTGGCGGTGATCTGCGCGACGGTGTTGGCCGGTGTGATGGCCGCAAACCCCGTCGCAGTGGCGCAGACGACGCCGTGGTTCGCTCAGTCCGTCGGAGGGGCTACCCAGGTGATTTCCGTTGTCGGCGTGGGTGGTTCGAAAGCCAAGATGGATGTCTACCAGCGGACCGGTGCGGGGTGGCAGCCGGTTGCGGCGGGCATACCGGCCTGGATCGGTGCCAACGGCATGACCCCGCAGAGCCACGACGGCGAAATGAAAACGCCGATGGGCGTTTTCACGCTCGATTTCGCCTTCGGCACCGCACCCAACCCCGGCGGAGGCCTGCCCTACGTGCAGGTCGGACCGGACCACTGGTGGGACGGCGACATGAAGAGCCCGACCTACAACACCATGCAGGTCTGCAAGAAGGCGCAGTGCGCATTCGACACCGACCCCGCCAGCGGTACCGAGAACCTCCAGATTCCGCAGTATGTGCACGCGGTCGTGATGGGCGTCAACAAGGCGCGGGTGCCCGGCAACGGAGGTGCATTCTTCCTGCACGCCACCGACGGCGGACCGACGGCCGGATGTGTGGCGATCGACGACGGCAAGCTGGTCGAGATCATGCGGTGGCTTCGGCCGGGCGCGTTGATCGCGGTCGCACAGTGACTCAGATGTTCAGCGCACGACCGGGTTTCACCTTGAAGTTCAGTGCCTCGAGCGACATCGACGCGTCATACGTGCGGTCGTAACCGGTTTCGCTGATCCGCCATCCGTCGCTCGTCCGCCGGTATCGGTCGTGATAGAAGCCCGCGCCGATCAGCATGAAGTTGAAGTCCGGCGCGATCACCCGATCCTGCAGGTACCACGTGCCCGTCGCTTCGTCACCGTCGACGGTGATCTCAGGGTGGGTGACGCGGTGTTCGGTGATGACCTCGGGGCCGAGCGAGTCCCGCATGAACTTGACCAGATCGTCGCGGTTGGTGAAGTGGTGCTCTTCGCCGATCGACTCGCCGTACTTGCCCACCACGTCCTCGGTGAGGGTGTCGGCGAACTCATCCCAGTGCTTGGTGTCGAGCGCGCGCAGGTAGCGGAACTTCACTTGTTGGATTTCGTCGATGTCGCCCATGCCCGACATTGCAACACAGCACCGCCGCAGCGCGTACATTCCGGACATGAAATTCGTCGACGCCTATGTGAAGTCTCCGTTCGCGGGGCTTGCGCCGTGGGTCCTCATGGCGATCGTCGCGGGTCCCGGCCGGTTCGAGGAAGCCGCCTCGGCGGCACTCGGTCTTGCGTTGTTGACGCTGTGGGTCGGCACCCGCCGCAGCGTGCCCGTTCATGCCCTCGAGGTGCTGACGATCGCCTACTTCGGCGTCCTTGCCGTGGTCGGGTTGCTCGCGCCGGATCGGGTGATCGACTGGCTACAGCTTTGGGCGGGCGAGCTCAGCAACATCGTGCTGGCCGTGTTCGCCGTCGGCACCCTGATCGTGCGCCGCCCGTTCACGATGGCCTACGCGAAGGACACCACGCCGCGCGAGCACTGGGACAGCCCACCGTTTCGGCGCATCAACTTCGCGATCACCGGGGCATGGGCCGCCGCGTTCGTGGTATCGGCCATCTCGGGTGGTATCGGCGATGCGATTCTGCGTGACAACGACAACTTCTGGACCGCGTGGATCATCCCGATCGGCGCCCTCGTGTTCGCCGCGTCGTTCACCGAGTTCTATCCCGATTACGCGACGGGGGAGTCGGACTCGTGGTCGGGTGCCATCGACTGGCTTCCGCCGTTCCTCACCGTCACCGGTATCGTCGGCTGGGTGTCGGATTCGACGTCCGACACCGTCGCGATCACCCTGATCGCGGTCGGCATCGTCGGATCGGCTGCCGTCCGAAAGTTCCTGCCGGAGAAGCCGATATCTACTGCGCCGCAGTGAGATTGCGCGTCGCCGGACCCTCGAGAAGGGTTCCGTCCGGAGCAAAGCGGGACCCGTGCAGCGGGCACTCCCACGACTCATCGGCGTCATTCCAGTTGACGATGCCGCCCAGGTGCGGACAGACCGGCGAGACGCGATACTCGCGGCCGTCGACCACGCTGCGCGCCTCCAGGTCCCACGGCGGGCCACTGACCACACCGCCCTCCTCGGGAGTGCGGTTGAGGATGCGGGTGACCGGCGTAATCCATCCGCGCGTCAGGTAGAGCGCCACCTGCGCGTTGGTCTGCATCGCCTTGGGGATGCCCGACAACTCGTGCGGGCTCCAGCTGTCGAAGGCCTGGGCCCAGTCCATCCGGCCGCCGAGGATGCGACTCGAGAGCGCCAGCGCGGCAGCGGTGCCGTTGGTCATGCCCCACTTGTCGAAACCCGTTGCCACGAAGATCTTGTCGTTGCCGGGCAGAATCGGCCCCACATAGGGCAATTCGTCGATGGGTGAGTAGTCCTGTGCGGACCAGTAGTGGGTCTGCATCGCCCCGGGGAAGTGCAGCTTCGTCCACTGGTCGAGTTCCTGAACCGACGACGCCGGACTCTTCTCATGGCCGACGGGATGTCCCGCGCCACCGGCGATCAGCCGATCACCGTCGGGCGTCGGCGCGTAACGCAGCGACCTGGTCGGCGAGTCGGCCGAAATGTACATGCCCCTTGTGATGTTTCCGGGGACTTTGTAGGCCATGCAGTAAGAGCGTTGCGGTTTGAGGCGGGCGAAGAAGCCGCCGCGATCCAGGATCGGGATGCCCGTCGCGAGGACGCATTGCTTGGCGTGCACGTCGAATTCGTCACCGGCGGCGGTGCGCACACCGAGGGCCAATTTGTCACCCTCGTTCGAAACCTTCTGCACCCGAACACCTTGCGCCAGCCGCCCGCCCCGTTCGTCGAGCTCGACCACCAAGCTGTCGAGCAGCGGCATCGGGTCGAACTGTGCCTGGTCGGCCAGCCGCACGGCGCCGTGGAACGGGAACGGCACATCGGCGTCGTCGACCCAGTCGACGTCCAACCCCGCGGCCTCACACGCCTCCAGCTCCTGGCGTACCGAGGAGACCCCCTTTTCGGATTGGGCGTAGGTGAACGCGTCCTCGCGTTGTACCGACAACCCGTGCGCCTCACAGTGCGCAACCAGCCACTCCAGGCCCTCGCGGTTACCCTCGACGTACTGCCTGGCGGTCCCGGGGCCGTGTTTGGAGACGATCTTCGACAGTTTGGTGCTCTGCAGCAGGCTGATCTTGGCGGTGGTGTTGCCGGTGGCGCCGGCCCCGACTCGCTGCGCTTCGAGCACCAGTACGTCCTTGCCGGCGCGCGCCAACAGCACCGCGGTGATGAGGCCGGTGATTCCGGCGCCGACCACGACGACGTCGGCCGACCGGTCCGCTTCGACCAGCGGGTCGGGCGGTGTCGGCCGCTCGACGCGGTTTGCCAGCCAAAGAGATGTCATGGCATTGCAGGTACCCGTTTGGCGCACGCCAAAACCGTGGCGGCCGAACGGGGTTCGCACCGGAGTGTCTGACCGGTTCCCGGTGGTCGGAGGACTATCGTGTGGTCCGTTATGAGCGACCCATTGGGGTTGTCGATCGGGACGACGAACTTGGTCGCGGTACGCATCGACAATCGAGCCGATCAGCCCGTGCTCCGTCGTCCGGTATACACCGTGCCGGACGGCACTGTGATGTCCGGCTTCGTCGAGCGGGTGGGCGACGATGTGCCACTGGTCGCCGCGGACGGGTCGTCACACTCGGCCGACCGACTGTTGGTCGCCGCGCTCGCAGATCTCGTCGAAGCTGGCGGGCCGGCGTCATCCGATATCTCGGTCGCCGTCCCGGCGCACTGGGGGCCGGCCACTCTGCGGACGCTGCGCAGCGCCCTGCGTGGTCATCCCATTTTCGGCGCCGATGGCACGATCACCCGACTCGTTTCGGATGGGAAGGCCTCGCTGACCGCGCTGCAGAGCGAGCTCGGCCTCCCGGCACAGGGTGTGGTGGCGCTGGTGGACTTCGGTGGCGGTGCAACCGGCATCACGCTGGCGGATGCAGGCGACGCCTTCGAGCCCATCGACGAGACGACTCGTCATGCGGAGTTCTCCGGTGACTACGTGGACCAAGCCCTGCTCAGCCACGTCCTCGCCGGGCTCGCGGGTTCGGGAGGCGACGACCCCACGAGCACGGCAGCCGTGGGATCACTGTCGCGTCTGCGAGAAGACTGCCGCGACGCCAAGGAACGGTTGTCGACGCACGAAGCCACCGATGTCGAGGTGCGGTTGCCGCATCATCACTCGGTGGTCCGGGTGACGCGAGAGGAACTCGAGGCTCTGGTCGCGGCACCACTGGACGGTGTCCTGGCGGCGATTGATGACACGTTGCAGCGCAACAGAATTGGCTGGAAAGACATCGTCGCACTCGTTGCCGTCGGCGGTGGCGCCGGCATGCCGCTGATTCCACGGCGGCTGGCCGAGCACTGCGGCATACCGGTGTTCGCCACCGCGCGGCCAGGGTTGGACGCCGCGAAGGGCGCGGCGCTGATCGGCGCGTACACCTCGGCCGCCGAAGCGCGGACCGGCTTGGCGCCCGTGGTTCCCGCGGACGCCCCGACGGGTTTGGCGCCGGTGTCCCCGACGGAGGCCGAGCCGCCGGGATCGTCGACCTTTCGCGCGCTGGCCTGGTCGCAGGACGATGCGGCGGACGAGCCCGTGCCGTACACCGGCGCAGGGCCCTATGAAACGCCGTATGACTCCGGGCCGATGCGCCCGCCGCCCGTGCAGTACGTGGGCCCGACGACGGGACCGATCGACGAACCCCGGATCTGGCAGCGGCTACCGGGGCTGGTGATGGGCGTGGCGGCCGCGATCGCAGTGGTCGCAGTGGGCGGAGTGGCGATCGCCCTGACCAGCGCGAGCGGCAACACCGGCGTGACCGAGGCACCGCGGACCGCACCGGTGCCGCCGCCGTCGGCGCCGGCGCCCGAACCGGTCGCACCCGAGACGCCGCCGCCGCCGGTCGAGACCGTCACGCTGACCGATGCTCCGCCCCCTCCGCCGGTGACCACCGAAGCGCCGCCACCTCCACCGACCACGACGGTCGTCACGACGACACAACCGACGACCACAACCACAACGACGACGACGACTACAACCACCACGACGCCGACGACCACGACGACCACGACGACGACCACCACGCCGATGACGACCACTTATCTGACCGTGCCGTTCGTGCCGGTTCCGATACCGATTCAGGTGCCGCAGAACCCTTACCAGCCGGCACCGTAGATCCACCTGTGGAGATAATGCGGCGATGAACCGGTTACTTTCCGTCGCGGCGGCCCTGGCGATCACGGCGGCGGTGACAGCGCCGTCGGCGGCCGCCACCCCCGCCGAGGGCGACATCGAGCGCACCGACGTGGCGAAGGGCACGACAGATGCACCCATTGCGATAGTCGCCGTGGGCCAACCGACCACCCTCTACATACAGAACCTCGTGCTCGCCCCCGAGTCCAGCAGTGGTTGGCACACCCACCCCGGTCCGGAGCACTCGGTGATCAACGGCGGCGAGGTGAGTCTGCAGACAGCCGGTGGCTGCATGCCTGCGGTATTCGGTGCCGGGCAGGCCATATTCGTGCCTGCCGGCGTCCCACATGTGGTGTCCAACAAGGGCTTTGAGCACGCAGAGGCGACGGTTACCTACACGTTGCCTGCCGACCGCGCGGTGCGGGACGACGCGCCGGCCGCCTGCCCGTAGGGCTAACGCCCGTACGAGTAGTCCGGTTCGTGGAAGCGGTTGATGATCGGGATCCGCTCGATGATTCTGTCGCGTAGCCGTGGCTGCGGAGGCGGTACATAAGCAGGTGCCGGCGGTGGCGCGTAAACCGGTGCGGGCGGCGTGTACGCCGGGGCGGTGTCGACGGGGGCCGGCGGCGTGTAGACGGGTTCCGGTGCGGTGTACGCCGGTGCGGGCGGTACGTAAGCCGGTGGTTGGTAGACCGGTTCGACCGGGGGAGCGGCGGGCGGCGGCGGGGCTGCCACCGCGATGGTCTGTGCGACGACCGGCCTGGCCTCGGCCGGGGTCGTAGCGGCCTTCTTGCTGTGGATCTCGTTCTCGTCGGGCCGCGGCGCCTCTTCCGCGACGGCCTCAGCTGCCTTGTCGGCGGCGCGCGTCTCCTGGCGCGTGGATGTGTCTTCGCCCGTGAGGCTCAGGCCGACCGCCGTCGAGGTCGACACGACGAAGGTGACCACCGCGGCGACGAGAACCGACGCCAGCGCCCCGATCCTCGACGGCCCCTTCGGCATCGCGGCGTCCAGCCCGTTGACCGCACGTGCCGAGGCCAGCGCCGCTCCGCGAGCCAACGCCAAGTCCGCTTCGGCGGCGGAGAACACGGGGGAGTCCGTCACGTCGCCGAGTGTGGAGGTGATGAGCTCGAGATCGCGGGCCGACCCGACCACGAAGATGGCCTCCGGTCGCCAATGGTTGAGCTCGAGCATGGCGATCACGCTGCTGGGCAACTCGACGACGTCCGCGCCGTCAAGCGGCCGGGCGATGCGGTCGACGGTCACGGCCTCGCCGTTGACCATCGCGACCACCGCGGCGTCGGGTTCCACGATGCACACCGCGACGTCCTCGTAGTCGGCGATCTCGGCGATGCCCGCCGCCAGCACATCGCCCGCTTCGAGCTCGGAGATCGCGATCGCGTTGCCGTGACCGCGGGCGGTCAGGGCGTCCAGCACACCGGACGCCACGGCTTCGGCTTCGCTGGTCCAGGTGACGCCGATGGCGTGGATCGGGCCGTCGACGACGTCGGCGAGCACCACATTGAGCAGATCGTCAGGGTCGACATCCGAGTCGAAGTCCAACGATCCGCGGTCGACAGTGGCGCCCTCGCCGGTGGTGCCCTCGACGAGCACCCACCGAACCGTGCTGGACGTCATCGACAGGCCGAGCACGAGGTCCATATCGTGTCCCCGTTCTTGCGGTGAATCAGGCCTTGAGGTTACCTCTCGCCTGACTCGGTACCCACTCAGCCGCGGCACCCAACGATTGCGGCGGGGCCACGTATCCGACGATTGTGGCGGTGGCACGATGTGGAGTTTGCGACGATGGCGCGCGGGGGAAACATTTGCGTCACCGATGTGTGTGAGGGGGAGCAATACGTGGACCCGCCGGCCGAGACGACTTCGGACCCGCGATCTCGGGTGCGCACCTCGTGCCTGCGCTTCGGGGTGAGCACGCCGGGCGGGTTCACGGCGGGGCGCGAGCTACAAGCGGTGGCCGATGCGGTCGGACACCGGCCCGAGCTGGTGATGGCGTTCGAGGATTTCTTTGCTCTACCCCCGGTGCCCGCGATGGCCGTGGCGGCGTACAGCGGCGCCGATCCCATCGTCTCGTGGGAGCCATGGTGCTGGACCGACGATCGGTCGCCGGCGGTCATGGAGTCGCTACGCGCCGGGGCCCTCGACGACTACATCTACCGCTGGGCCGATGAGATCGGCGAATGGGGGAAGCGCACCTTCATCCGGTTCGCGCACGAGTTCAACGGCGACTGGTACCCCTGGACGCCCGCATGCGGCACTCCGCCGTCGGCGTACGTCGACGCGTGGCGGCATGTGCGCGACATCTTCACCGAGAGACATGTCGCGAACGTGGAATGGATCTGGGCGCCCACCGTGCCCTCCGCGGGAAACTTGGCCGACTGGTATCCGGGCGACGAATACGTCGATGTGTTGGGCGTCGACGGATACAACTGGGGCACCAGCCTGCCGTCCACCAGCTGGGTTGATCCCGAGCAACTCTTCGGAGCGGCCCTCGACGAGCTCAGGGCGATCGCCGCGGGCAAGCCCATCCTGATTGCGGAGGTGGGTTGCGCCGAGTCCGGCGGTTGCAAATCCGAATGGATCGAGAACTTCATGGAATTCCTATGGCAGCAGCGCGATGTGATCGGATTCGTGTGGTTCGACCATGACAAGGAGACCGATTGGCGGATCGAGAGCACGCCGCAGTCCGCGGCCGCGATGGCCGGGGCGATGCGGGATCTGCGGTTGGTGTCATGACATCGGACGTGGCGCATGACCCCTTCGCGCTCCCGGCCGAGGTGGAGGAGCAGCGGCTGCACTCCCTGGCGCAACTGGACATTCTCGACACCCCGGCCGAAGAGCGGTTCGATCGGATCATCCGGATGGCGCAACTGATCTTCGAGGTGCCGAGGGCATACATCAACTTCATCGACCGCGACCGGCAATGGTGCAAGCAGGCGGTGGGCGAGGGCCTGGAGATCAGCGGACCTCGCGAGACCTCGGTGTGTCGGGCCACCATCGCGCGGACCTATGACAAACCGTCGGAGCCGGCCCTGATCGTCGACGATCTGACTGCCGCGCCGGAATTCGCGGCGCTGCCCGCGATCGCGGCCGAGGACGGAATCCGGTTCTACGCCGGTTATCCGCTGTTCGGTCCCGGCGGCCACGCGGTCGGCACCTTCTGTATCTACGACCTGAAACCGCGTTCACTCGACGCCCGGCAGCGCGAGGTGTTCCGTGCGCTGGCCGTGTGGGCACAGCATGAACTCGAACGGTCCGATGACCTGGAACGTGCGGCCGCCATTCAGCGGCTGCTGCTGCCGCCGGAGATCGGCGACCTCCCGGGGTATTCCGTCTGTGCGATGTGTTCGCCCGCCTTCGCGGTCGGCGGCGACTTCTACGATTACTACCCCGTGCAGCGCGGCGCGGTGTTCACCGTCGCCGACGTGATGGGCAAGGGATTGGGGGCGGCGTTGCTGACCGCCAGCGTCCGGTCGGCGCTGAGGGGCGCGTCGCGCGCCGTCGACCAGGTCGCACACGATGCCGACCTGTCGGCGGCAATCAACTCGGTCGCCAGTCAACTGGCCGAGGACTTCAGCCGCACAGACACTTTCGTGACGATATTTCACAGCCGGCTGGACACCACGACCGGGCGGTTGCAATACGTCGACGCGGGCCACGGAATCGCCGCGGTGTTGAGGCGGGCGGGCACCGTCGAACGCCTGCCCACGGGTGGACTGCCGATGGGCGTCGTGCCCAACGACACCTGGAAGACTCAGGAGACCGTCTTGAATCCGGGAGACATGCTCGTCGTCGCATCCGACGGGTCGCTGGACCTGCTCGGCCGCAGCGCCGTGGAGCAGGACATACTGAATTACGTTGCCGAACACGCCAACCCGGGTGACCTTTGTGCGGGGGTAAGCGCTTTGACCACCAGCAAGCCGCCACTGGACGACGTGACGTTGATAGCGGTCCGCCGGGACGACCTGTGAAACATCAACTTCCGCCCGAAGGGACCATGCCGTCTCCGTGGTTGCGGCTGTTGATCGTGGTGACCGCCGTGCTGGGCATCAATTACGTTGTCTGGCGGTGGCTTGCCTCGACGAATTGGTCGGCCTGGTGGATCGCCGTACCGCTGGTGATGGCCGAGACCTACAGCCTGATCGACTCGCTGTTGTTCGGTATGACGATGTGG
Source organism: Mycobacterium sp. IS-1590 (assembly GCF_001500025.1). Classification (GTDB taxonomy): domain Bacteria; phylum Actinomycetota; class Actinomycetes; order Mycobacteriales; family Mycobacteriaceae; genus Mycobacterium. The sequence continues at coordinate 303,769 of NZ_LQIW01000045.1, forward strand.
CGGCTGCGTCGTCGACCCCCGCCGCCGCCGCCTCGTGAGGATGCGACGGTCGACGTGTTCATCACGACTTACAACGAGCCCATCGACATGGTGATCGCGACAGCCGAAGCCGCGCAACGCATTCGATTCCCGCACCAGACCTACATTCTCGACGACGGGGAGCGGGATGAACTGGCGGAGGCGGCTGCCGAGCGGGGGATCGGCTACCTCGTCCGATCTTCGCATTGGCTGGACAAGCCGCGTCACGCCAAGGCGGGCAACCTCAACAACGCACTGCTGGAGACCGAAGGCGAGTTCATCCTGATCCTGGATGCGGACCAGGTGCCGGAGCCGGAGATCCTCGACCGCACACTGGGGTACTTCCGCGACGAGAAGATGGCGTTGGTGCAGACGCCGCAATACTTCGTCAACGTCCCGTTCTCCGACCCGCTGGGCAGCCAGGCGCCACTGTTCTACGGTCCCATCCAGCAAGGCAAGGACGGCTGGAACGCCGCCTACTTCTGCGGTTCCAACGCGGTGCTGCGCCGCGACGCGCTGATGCAACTCGGCGTGACGGGCTATGTCCGCGCGGTCGAAGACGGCATCAAACGCGCGCTCTACACCTCCCGAAAGATCCTCAAGCAGGCCAAGCGCAGGATCGGCAGGGACCAACCGGACGTGCTGGCCGCCCTGACGAGCGTCGAGGACGCCGTGCACGAGTCCCGTGCCGCGCTCAAGAACAAGCAACCGCTGGCCGACATCACCTACCTGTTCCAGCAACGCGTCGACGCGGCGACAAAGAGCTTGGTTGACGCCGATGTCAGCGCCATGCGCGCCGACCTCGATGCCATCGCCGCGTTGAGTGGGCAGGGGGAACAACTCGACACCGCAGTCATCTTCGATGACGAGGCGCTGGAATCGCTGGCCGGACGGGACTGGTCACCGTTGGGGGCGCTGGAGTCGATCCGCACCATGATCCGCGCGGTCGACGTCGGGAGGGACGACGAGGCCCAGCCGATGCTGCCGATGGCCACCATCTCCGTGACCGAGGACATGGCCACCTGCATGCGCATGCACGCGCTCGGGTGGAAGTCGGCCTACCACCACGAGATCCTGGCCAAGGGGCTGGCGCCCGACGACGTGCGAACCATGCTCACGCAGCGGCTGCGTTGGGCGCAGGGCACGATTCAGGTGATGCTCAAGGAGAACCCACTGTTCGTCAAGGGGCTGAGCATCGGACAGCGCCTGATGTACTTCGCGACGATGTGGAGCTACCTGGCCGGTTTCGCGGCGTTGGCCTACATCGCCGCCCCGGCGATCTTCCTGATCTTCAACGTGATGCCGGTGCAGGCATACAGCTGGGACTTCTTCGGGCGGTTGATTCCGTTCCTGATCCTCAACCAGCTCCTCTTCATCGTCGTCAGTAGAGGCACGCCCACCTGGCGTGGCCAGCAGTACAGCCTTGCGCTGTTCCCGGTGTGGATCAAGGCGTGTATCACGGCATTTCGAAATGTCTACTTCGACCGGCCCCTCGGCTTTGCGGTGACACCCAAGACGCGGCAGGGCGCGGGCGCCATCCCGTGGGGATTGGTGAAATGGCAGATCGCCGCCATGGTGCTGCTGGTGGTCGCCTCGGTCATCGGGATCGTCCAACTGTATTTCGGCGCAATCTCGGTGCTGGGCGTCGGAGTGAATCTATTCTGGGTGCTCTTCGACCTGATCATCCTGAGCGTGGTGTTCCAGGCGGTGCGGTATCGCGGCCATGAAGCGGAAGGTGAGAAGTGACCGGATCGACTAGGCGTACAACATCTTCGGGTGCAGTGGTGGTCAAGCCCGAGGGGCGGCTGAACATGGTGGCGGCGCCGGCGCTGCGTAAGGAACTACACGGCCTCATCGAGGGCGGCAACACCCGGCTGGTCGTGGATCTGTCGGCAACGGAGTTCATCGACTCGTCGGGTCTCGGGGCGCTGATCTCCGGACTCAAGCTTGCGAGGCAGGCCGGAGGGGATCTGAGAATCGCGGCGCCCACCACGCAGGTGGAGACCGTGTTGTCGCTGACGAACCTGGACCGAGTGCTGCGCGCACATCCCACCGCCGACGCCGCATTCGACTAGAAGCGACCGATGATGCAGAATCCCGCCGCCGTCGTCGAAATGGCCACTGGACCCGAAACCCTTGCAGCCCTGCAGGAAACATTGGACGAGGTGTGGCAGAGGCATGACATTCCCGATGGGACCCGGATGTCGATGGATCTGGCGGTCGGAGAGATCGGCGCCAATATCATCGAGCATGCAGGGGGCGGCCAGTCGGTGCGGTTGCGAATGGAGGTCACGGTTTCGCCGACCGAAGTGATCGCGACCCTCATCGACGACGGCGGACCGTCCCCCGTCGACCTCAGCCAGGTGGAGCTGCCCGATGAACTCGCGGAAAGCGGCCGGGGGCTGGCCATCACGCTGAGGGTGCTCGACGAGCTGTCCTATCGGCGCGAGGAGACCGGAAACCGTTGGACGTTGGTGTCGCGTCTGCACTGACCGGGGTCAGGGCCGGAACGTGACTCCGCCGTCGACGCTGATCGTCTGTGCGGTGATGAAGCTGCCGTCGTCGGAGAGCAGCAGGGCGGCCAACGCCGCGACGTCGTTGGGTGCCCCGAACCGGGATTTGATCATCTGCCGCGCGCGGGCCTGCTCGACGACGCCGTCGGGCATCGGTTGTTGATCGAACTTGTAGTGCCAGATCAAGCCGGGCGCGATCGCGTTGCATCGGATGCCCTTCGGTCCGTATCGGCGGGCGATATGCCGCATCAGGGCCAACTCGGCCGCTTTGCTCATCGCGTACGACACTCGGGTGCCCGCGCCGTTGTAGGCGTCGATGGAAGCGGTGAAGACGATCGAACCGCCGCCGCCCTCGACCATCGCAGGGATGGCGTGCTTGGCGCAGATGACGAAACCGCGGGTGTTGACGCGCATCACTTCGTCGAAGGCTTCGAGTGCAAGCTCCACGACCCCGCCGGGCAGGTAGGCGTCCGCGGCATTGGTGAAGTTCACATGCATACCGTCGAGGCGACCGAAGGTGTCCACGGCCTGCGCGACCGTCGAGATGACGGACTGCTCATCGGAGCCGTCGAGGTAGCTTCCGCGGATCCGCTCGCCCGCGGGGTCCAGCTCGTCGGTGACCCGTTTCACCAGCTCAGCGTCGATATCGCCGATCACCAGACGGGCTCCCTCGTCGGCGAACCTGCGCGCCAGCCCGTTGCCGATGCCGCCGAGGCCGGCGACGATGATGACCTTGTCTTCGAGCAATCCCGCCACGTCTGGAGATGATCCACCCTGGTCGAGCACCGTCTCAGCGGATCGTCCTGGATTGCGGCGAATGTAACGATTTGATATACAACCCTGCGTGGGTCGGCACTCCGTAGCCAAGAAGCGGCGCACGTCACCGTTGGGCGTGGCTGCGGTGCTCGGCCCGGCCGCGGTCTTCTTCGCGGTCGGAGGCGACGTTCACCTTCAGGCCCGTCCGGCCCCCGAGAGCAAACCCGTCGTCGAAGAGGTCGCAGACGCGCAACCGTGCTGTTTGGAGGTCGTTGCGGCCCCCGCGACAGCGCCCGCGGCGTCCATCGGCCATGTCAGCCTCGGTGTGACGCCCGACGCCATGGTCGCGGCGGCCCGCTACCGCACCGTCGACCGCGCACTCCCGGTCGGCATCGCCCCCGAGCGCGGCCTTCAGGTGAAGACGATCCTGGCGTCGCGCGCGATCAGCGAGGCCTTCCCCGAGATCAGCAACATCGGCGGGGTGCGGCCGGATTCGTTGAGGTGGCATCCCAACGGCTTGGCGCTCGACGTGATGATCCCCAACCACGGCAGCGCAGAGGGAATTGCGCTCGGTGACGAGATCGTCTCCTACGTGCTGCGCAACGCGAAACGATTCGGCCTGCAGGATGCGATCTGGCGCGGCGTGTACTACACGCCGGACGGCGCTCAACGAGGCGGCTACGGCCATTACGACCATGTGCACATCACGACGCATGGCGGCGGTTATCCGACCGGCGAAGAGACCTACCTGCGCTGAGTTGCCGTCGCGGGATGCGACGCCGCGTACCCCAGCAGGTGTGACCAATCTGACAGTTTGCTGAGAATCGCCAGCTACGCGCACGCAAATTTTCGCCAGCAAACACATCCGAGGTGTCTGGCCGGGTCAGCTCCTGCCGGCCTCGGCCATTGCGCGGTTAATATTTCCATCCGTAAGTAAGCACAGTTATTTTCAGGGGTGGGATACGCATGCGCAGTTGCAGCGCGAAACCAGAGGGTGCTCGGGCCCGGAGGCGCCGACTCAACCGTGGGGGCGGCAAAAAGCTGACGTTGATGGGTGCCATCGCGACGACGTCTTTGGCGATGATCTTGACGCCCTCACTGGCTAACGCAGCGTCGTCGCAGACCTACTTCGTGGGCGTTCCGGACTGGTTGCCCATCGGCGAGGGATCCCGGCTGCCGAATGACCCGGTCGCGATCAACAACGCGATCATCGCGGCGAAGGACCGCAATCCGCTGGTGGCGTGGGGTCTGGGTCCTGTGCAGCTGAAGCCGGTGTGGGTGAAGTGGTACACGCCGGTCAATCCGCTGGATCCGACGGACCCGGGCCAGGAGCAGTACTACACGCCGGGTGAGTGGGGCCAGACCGGCTCACACACGGTATCGGTCAACGAACCCAACCCCCTCTATGGCGAGGCGTACAACCTCGCCTACGACGGCGGCTACGAGGTCGCCCGCGCGGCGTACATCGCCAAGGCCTCGGAGGACGCTTCCACCGCGGCGTACAACACGACGTACAACCGGGTGTACTCGCAGAAGTACAACGAGTACGTCCAGAAGTACTGCAAGGTCTTCTGCAATCCGAAGAATCCCTCGGGGCCGATCAAGACGGCTGCGGACGCCTTCGCCAAGGGTGAGGCAGCCGTCGAGGCGGGTAAGGCCGCCGTCGCGGCTGCGCAGGCCGCCGCCAAGAACCCCACCGTTGCGGCCGCTGCCGCCGCTGCAGGGCACAGCGCCGGCTTGGCCGCGGCACTGGCCGCGGTGACCGACATTCCCCAGACCATCGAATTCACCACGGAGGTACCGGAATTCGGTTGGACGGAAGACGGCTACTGGACCACGACCACCTCGGGTAAATGGGTCGCGTCGCCTGACGACGTCGCCGCCTTGCCGACGGTGGGACAGCTCGCCTATCTGGCGCACGCTGTCGAGAGCGGCGATCTCAGCGCTCTTGCGCCCGTGCTGAACTGGACCGCGTACCTCACCAACGTCAACCTGATCGCCTACGGCGACGGGGCGATCGCGGCGGGTCAGGCGTATCAAGCCTTCATCGACAGCGCCAACGGCAACACCCACGAGGGCTACCACCCCTTCGCTGTCGGCGATCCCGAGACCGGTCCGCGCAAAATCCGCCTCACCTTCGGCGACGGCAAGGTCACGGTGACGCGGACGGACACCACGAACAATCCGCTCGAGATCCCGCTACCCGGTGACCTCGAATTCCCCGATGCGCCGCCCGTGGGCTGGGAGACGGTGCAGGAGGGCGGCGTGATCGACGTGACCCTTTTGTCGCTGCTGCTCGTGAGAAATCCGGGCCGTGCGAACGGTGGTCTCTACTCGCGCTTCGCGCCGATGTACGAAGAGCTCACGGGGGTCAACCCGGTGACCCCCGACCGCCAGGACGTGCTGCCCGAAGGCTTTGACCCGGACCTGATCACCAAGCTGCTCACGGGGAACGCCGGCGACATCACGTTCGACGAACTCGGCAACCTGCAGACCGTGATCGACTCGGTGGACGGCGAACCGATCATCGTGACGGTCAAGGCCGATGTCGGTTGGCAGTACGATCTGCTCTCCGACGCTCCGGCGACCGCCAACCCCATCGCATGGGCGAACTCGGTCGCGTCGGCTGTGCTCCTGACCAATCTGTTGACCGGTGTCGACTTCGGAAACCTCGGCGCGGGTGGATATGTCGGCCCGGACGGCACGATCTACTACACGCTGCCGGTGGATCAGTTGCCGTTGTTGGCGCTGCCCCGATTGGCTTCGGCCGCCATCGGCCTGGCGACCGGCGAAGACGTCAACACGCCGCTGGCGGACGCGCTCGAGCCGGTTCTCAAGATGTTGGTGAACATCGGGTATTCCGACGTCGTCCGTAATGCGGATGGGACGTACAGCCGTTCGCTGGACAAGTTCGGTGAGCCGACGTTGTTCGGCACGCCGACCCTGACGCCGGCCCAGATGGCCCTGCTGCCAGGCGATTCCATTCGTCTACTGGGTGCAGGGGTTGGCGACGAGATGACCGATGTGTTGACGCGCGCGGTGACGCGACTGGTCGAGCGGGCCCAGATCGGGCTGACGACCGAGCAGCGGGCTCAACTCAACACAATGCTGGCGGCGCCCGGGTCGATCTTGAAGATCGTCAGTTCCCAATTCGGAGAACAGGTCTCGAGCGTGGCCTCGGAGGTTGAGCGCCAAACACCCGACATGCCGAGGCCGAGCCAGGCCGACCTGGGCGAGCGGCAGCGGGAGGTCGGCCAAGGGCTGGCCACCGTGCGGGATGGGGTCAACGATGCCGTCGGCGGAGTGCGGTCGGCGGTGGAGAATCTCGATCGCGTCGGCGCTCGCTCCGGCGAAAGCGACGGCACCGATGGAAGCGGCGCCAGCAGCAGGACCGACGCCGACGGTGGCGCCAACAAGGCGACTCCGGATGCGCGCTACCGCGGCATCAGCAAGGACAATGGGGACGGCGGCGCCAACAAGGTCGAGCCCGGAACCGTGGCCAGGGTGCCGGGATCGAGCGCCGCGAACGCTGACAAGGCCGCTGCCTCGGACGTCACCAAGGCAGGCGACGAGAACGGCGGCAACGACAGCGACAACAAGAGCGACGGAGGGGGCGACGACTAAGGCCCCTCTGCCCTCAGGCAGCCCCGGTGCCGGATGGCCCGGGGCTGTCGTCTCGCGGGCCCGGCGTCGTGACGAGCGGCGCAAGCCTCAGTGATGTCCGCCGTCTTGCTGTTGAGTGTCGGCCGGGGCAGGTTGCACGTTGGACACCCCCGGCGCCGCAGGCGACGGCGCGCACGTCGGTGTGCCGTCGACAATGGATTCACTTCCGCTGCACGCGGGTTCGGCGACCGATTGCGCAGAGGCGCCGCCCAGCGCGGTGATGACGGAACCCGCGGCGAGCGCGCATCCGAGAACGGCCGCACCGGCGCATCGGCTAACAACCTGTGACAGACGGGACATTCAACACCTCCTTCGACAGCCTCGGTGAGAATGCTTGGCAAATTCGAGCCGCTCACTGCGAGGCTGAGGCGAGACTATCGCCAATATGGCGTTGAATTCGTGGAATTGACGCGCATTCGTGAACAAAGTGTGACAGGCCTTGTACTGATCTTGGTCCGGGGGTTTCATAGAAATTCTTCCGGGAGGTCCCCAGCGAATCCCGTTGATCCCCAGAGGCGGGCACCGGTTATGGCCGACAACCTCACACCGCACTTCGAAGAAGTTCAGGCGCACTACGACCTGTCCGACGACTTCTTTCGGCTGTTCCTCGATTCCACCATGACCTACAGCTGCGCGTACTTCGACCGCCAGCGCGACATTCCGCTCGAACAGGCACAAGTCGCCAAGATCGATCTGTCCCTGGGGAAGCTGGGGCTGAGACCCGGAATGACGCTGCTGGACGTCGGTTGCGGGTGGGGAAGCACGATGCGCCGCGCCATCGAGAAGTACGACGTGAACGTGATCGGCTTGACATTGTCCGAACACCAGGCCGCGCACGTGCAGCACATGTTCGACGGGCTCGACACCCAGCGCAGCACGCGGGTGCTGCTGCACGGCTGGGAGGAATTCGATGAACCCGTCGACAGGATCGTCTCCATCGGGGCTTTCGAGCATTTCGGCTATGACCGCTACGACGACTTCTTCGCGATGGCCCACCGCGTCATGCCCGACGACGGGGTGATGCTGCTGCACACGATCACGATGCTGACCGCGGAGCAGATCGCCGAACGTGGGCTTGACCTATCTGACGAGCAGGTGAGCTTCAACGAATTCATCGCCAGGGAGATCTTTCCGGGGGGTCAGCTACCGGCGATCGAGATGGTCGAGTTCCACGCGGCCAAGCTGGGTTTCACGGCCACTCGCCGGCAATCGCTGCAACTGCACTACGCCCGGACCCTCGACCACTGGGCCTCGGCGCTGGAGGCGCACCACACCGAGGCTGTCGCGATCCAGTCCGAAGAGGTGTATCAGCGTTACATGCGATACCTGACCGGTTGCGCCAAGGCGTTTCGCGACGGATACATCGACGTCAATCAGTTCACGTTGAAGAAGTAGCTGTCGTGCCAGTCTCTCAGTGCGTGGCGGGAGACAGTCCGTACCGTCGCACCACATCGTCCAGCCAATCCGGCGTTCCGTATGTCAGGCCGTACTTGGTTGCGAGCTCGGTGAACTCGGCCGATTCGTGCAACGGGGCGTCGGGTCGTGCCGCTGCTTCGCCGGACAGGAGCAGCTCGCCGAGCTCGCGGAAGTAGTTCTCGAAACCGCCTCCCGGAGCGATGATTTCAATGATTCGACCGGGCTCGGTTCCGGCATTCCACATGGCGTGCATCTGGCCGCGGGGTTTGGTGATGTAGCCGCCCGGCCCGAGCACCACTTCGCTGTCGTCGGATCGGAAACCGATCTCGCCGGCCAGTACATACGAGTGCTCATCCTCGCGGGTGTGGCGATGCGCCGCGGTGATCGTGCCGACAGGGAACGGATGCTCCACGATTGACACCAAGCCGCCGGTGGTTCGACTGGTCAGCTTGACAACCGCCCCGAAGCCCGGAATGGCCACCACATTGCCTTCGCCGGGCTGCAGCACAGTCAGCTCAGCGGCATTTTGCTCAGGCATATCGCTACCCCTATCCCGCCGCGGCCAGGCGGACCGCCGTCGCATCCTGCGGCGGCCACAACGGCTGCGGAACCTCGACACCGAACGGTGAATCCCACCGGTTGCGCGACGAAACCTCGTGCACGGGACGGCGGTTGGCTGCCACACCCCATCTGCCCAGTGGGTAGCCCAGCGCCAGCATCGCCGACATCTTCCAGCCCTCGCCGACGGGAACACCGAGTAGCTCGTTCACCCGGTCCTCGAAGTTGCGAAGCACCATCGTCATGACGCCGCCGACGCCCTCGGCGCGGGCTGCGAGCAATGCGCTCCAGATCGCCGGATAGATGTTGGCGCCCCCGAGGTCGTCGATGGCGAATACGAAGAGCAACAAGGGGATCTCCTCGAAATGGTCGGCAAGGTAGTTGCCCGAACCCTTCATGCGGCGCATCGTTTCGACGTGCGTGGCGCGGTCGGCGCCGGGTGCCGTCGCGACCATCGGTCCCGTACCGGTCATGAACTTCTCGTATTCGAGGTCGCGGGCCTGGCGAAACAGCTGCGCGAACTGACGGATGAGTTCCGGATCGTCTACGGCGACGAAATGCCAGCGCTGGGTGTTGCCTCCGTTCGGAGCGCGAACCGCGGCATCCAGAATGCGGGCCTGCGTCTCGAGCGGAATCGGATCCGGCCGCAATCGCCGCATCATCCTGGTGGTGTACAGCGCTTCGTGGACGTCCATTTCTGTACTCCTTCCCGCTACTCGGGCCAGCTGTTGTTCAAGATGAGGTCGACGAAGTCCTGCCGCTCGAACGTCGGGTCGAAGTGCGCCAGCACATCGGCGTTCATCGTCCCGAACGTGGTGTCCGGGCGGTGCTTCATGCCCTCGTTGAAGGCAGCGAGGATGCGGTTCTTGAAGTCGGGACGAGGGTGGGCCGCGGTCACAGCCTCGATGGCCTGCGGTGAGAGCTCCTCGCGGCCGATTCCGACGACGTCCGCCTCGACGCCGGCGATCACCAGAGCGGTCTCGGGGTCGAGGAATTGCGGCACTCCCGGGGTGGTGTGCAAGGCGATGCCCAGCCAGACCTTCCGGGCATCGGCTGCGTCGACGCCGCGCTCGAGCAGGAAGTCGCGGGCCGCGTTGGCGCCGTCGACTTCGAAGCGGAGTTCGGAGGTGCGGTAGCGCTCGGTGAGCCCCAGATCGTGGAACATGGCAGCGACATAGAGCAACTCGAGGTCGGGCTTCAGCCCCAACCGGTTGCCTCGCAGCGCGCCGAACAAGAACACTCTGCGCGAGTGGTCGAACAGCAGGTCGTCTTCGGCGTCGCGGATGTAGTCGGTCGCCTCGCGCACCAGTGCGGTGTCGGGGATCGCCACGCCGGCGATCGTGTGGATCGATTCGATTGTCATCATCAGCCTCCTCGGTTCTGGACCCTTGCGATTGAGTCAACGCGGACAGCAGACCGTGTACGCACGGTGTTTGCGCCGTCCGGCCCACAAAATGCGACACAATGACGCTGTGGTGGCGAGTGCCCTCTCACGGGTGGTGGTGATCGTCGTCTTCGACGACGTCACGATGTTGGACGTCGCCGGGGCGGGGGAGGTCTTCGCCGAGGCGAACCGATTCGGCGGCGACTACCTGATAAAGATCGCATCCGTTGACGGACGCGATGTGACGAGCTCGATCGGGATCCGCCTGGGCGTCACCGACAGCATCGCGTCCATCAAACACGCCGACACCGTCCTGGTCGCCGGCAGTGACAACATTCCGGCGCGCCCGGTCGACCCTCTACTGATCGAGGCGGTGAAGTCGATCGCGGACCGGACCCGGCGGCTCGGTTCGATCTGTACCGGGTCGTTCATCCTTGCGCAGGCAGGACTGCTCAGCGGGCGGCGTGCCACCACGCATTGGCGAGAAACACGAAGGCTTGCAAGGGCTTTCCCGGACATCACCGTCGAGCCGGACGCGCTGTTCGTCCGTGACGGCGACATCTTCACCTCGGCCGGGGTGTCGTCGGGCATCGACCTCGCGCTTGCCCTGGTCGAGCAGGATCACGGGGCCGACCTCGTGCGCGACGTGGCTCGTTGGCTGGTCGTCTATCTCAAACGCGCGGGTGGACAATCGCAATTCTCTGCGCTCATCGAGGCGAACCCGCCACCCCAGTCGGCGCTTCGAGTGGTCACCGAGGCGATCGCCGCCGATCCCGCGGCCGACCACAGCGTGAAATCCCTTGCGGTGCGGGCTTCGTTGAGCACTCGCCAGTTGACACGACTGTTCCGCTCCGAGCTTGGAACGACGCCTGCAGAATACGTCGAGATGATCCGGATCGATGCCGCCCGCGCTGCGCTCGACGCCGGCCGCACCGTCACCGATACCGCGCACCTCGCCGGGTTCGGCAGTACGGAGACCCTTCGGCGAGCGTTCGTCGAACATCTCGGTGTCTCACCGAAGGCCTACCGGGACAGATTCCGCACCGCCATCCGGGGCTGACAACCGCGCGAACCGGTCTTGGCACTGGGTCAGCCGACCTTCCGGAGCTGGAACGGGCTCTGGGTCACGACACCACCCGCGCAGCCGTAATTGGAGTCTGAAACGACCACGCCACCGAGACTTGTCGGGTCCACCGACATCGACACCACGGCCGGTTCATAGCTGCCGTCTTCGCAGGTGAGACCGCCGGGCTTGGACACGGTGAAGTTCCAACGGCCGCCGGAGAACGTGGTGGGGGTCCGCCATCCCTGATTGCTGGCGACCGTACCGGTACAACCGGTCGGCCCGCAGCTCGTCGCGAAGGTCAACACCAGGATGGAGTCGCCGTCCACTTCGGTGTACGCGCCGTTGAGCAGCGGAGGATCGGCGGATGCCGTCCCGGCGAGTGCAACGCAGGTGATCGCCGGCAGCGCGACCGCGATTGCCAATGTGTGCAAGACCTTTGTCATAGTGACTCAGGAATTTACGGTCCTGTCAGGGGTACTGACGGCGACGAGACACGCGAATCCCGGGTTGTGTCCGTCATGTCGCTGAATCGAGACCTTCGGGGTGGATTTCCGCCGCTACGACGTCGGCTTGCGTCGGCGCCCTGACAGCAGGAGATACACCACCGCACCGATCGCCAGGACTCCTGCAACGGCCGCGCCGATAGCCACCGGCTTCACCCACGTGTTCTGGGCCGGCGCCTCGGTCTCGCTGCTGGTCAGCTGAACCTGGTAACCGGGCAGGGGGCCCTGCGACGGCTGGACCAGCCCGGGTAGCTGCTGAGTGCTGGTGATCTCGAACAAGCGCTCACCGCCTGCGGTCTTGGTCCAGCGCCCCCACGCGGGAGTCTCCTCGTCGAGGAGTACGCGGTGACCACCGACCGCTGGGTCGTCGCCGAGATCGGACAGTGTCTTGACCCGGAACGGCTTGGATTCTCCGTCTTTGTACTTGAGCTGTACGAGCACGTTCTTGAAGCTCGTCGGGGGCTTGGGTTTCGGGGGCGGCGGCTGACCGGGAGCCGGCCGATACCCGCCACCGGAGAAGCTGCCGGTGGACACCGTGACCGGCTTGCCGGAGGGGTCGCGGTTCACCGCCGTGAAGCTGTACACGCCGGGACCGGGGGCCGTGAGAACGGCGCGTCCGCTCGGCGGGACGTCGAAGACTCGGGTGGTGTTGTTGTACGGATAGATGATCTGCAGCGGCGTTTTGTACGGATTGGTGAAGACGGGTCGATACCAGCGGTCATAGCCGGTCCATCGCGAATTCCATTGCGTCACGGGGCTGCTCCACGTCGACGACGTGGTGGTTGTGGTGCTGGTGAACGACTCCAGCGACTCGGTGATCTCGGTGATCTCCGTCTCGGACGCGGTCGGCGGGTCGACGTCGACCGCCTCGGCGTCGTGAGCCTCGTCGAAGTCCTCCTGGGACACCTCGGCGATGTCGGGGTCGGAGGTCTCGGCATCGATGGCGGGGTCGGCGACATTCGTGTCGGGGTCACCGGGATCGCCCGGGTCCCCCGGTGCCTCGGCTGGCCCCGGTTCGTCGGGCGCCCCGGCGGGTCCGGGTTCCTCGGGCGCCCCGGCGGGTCCGGGTTCCTCCACACCGCCGGGGTCGGACGCCTCGGCCGGTCCCGGTTCGCCCGGCGCCTCGGCCGGGCCGGGCTCGTCGACGTTGGGAGCGGGTTCCTCCAGGTCTGGAGCCGGCGCTTCGGGTTCGGGTGCCTCGCCGATCGGCTCGCCCTGGTCCACCGGGCCAGGTTCTTCGACAGGCTCGAAGGAGGAGCCGGAGTCATCGACGATCTCGGGCGCGTCGCCGTCGTCGTACGGATCGGCCAAAGCGGGCGGCACGGCACCGAGCCACATTGCCGTCGTGACCGCGACCGATGACAAGGCGAGGGCACCGCGCCGGTAGAGGGCGCTTCGAGCTTCGTTCACGTGATCTCCTGGCGCGTGTGGGCACAGACTTGCGACCTTGGCAGATTCTTCGCGGCCGTGGCGAGGGACACGCCGCGAAAGTTGCGCCCCGCCGCTCTCGGATGTTCCCGCTGCAGCATGCCGACGACGATCATCACCGGGACGAGCGTCATCCCGTACGGGATGTTCACGAGGATCACGACCGAAACCGACGCGAACGATATGGCGAAGTGGTTGCGGGCCAGTGGTGCTCACAACAAGAACCCGCCGGCCCTGTTGTTGGGCCGGCGGGTGGGGTGGGTTGGTCAGTGCGCGGTCTTGACTTGGGTCGAGGCGACCTGCATCGGCTGGGGGGCCTGCGAGCCGGTGGCGGGGTCGGCGCCGTCGTTGTGGCCGGGCTTGCCGGTGTAGGGGCCGTGGGGGGTCTTGGGGAAGGTGATGTGCTGTTCGCTTTGGGCGGTGCCGGGGGCGGGGACGCCGACTCCGTTGCCGTCGCGGGCCGCGTCGAGCTGCTCGTCGAGTGCCTGGCGGGCGTTGGTGACCGACTGCTGGGCGGTACCGGTCATCTCGGTGCCTGAGGTGCTCGAGCCGGTCTCGGCGTTGGCGCTTGCCGCGGAGATGATGCCGGCCAGGGCGGCCAGTCCGAAGATGACGAGGGCGGCGGTGGCGGCGATGCGGTTCTTGATCATCTGAGTTCCTTTTCTCGGGGCCATCTGGTGTGGCGTTGAGAAAAGAATGGGGCGCGGTCCTCAATGGAAACTCAATGCGGCGTTCGTGCAGCTCAGCGGTCAGAAAGCGGGTGAGTCACCCGGTGCGATCTCGAAGGTGAACTGGTGGCCGGCGATGTCGATGACGTCGCCGTCGCCGAGCGTTGTACTGCCGCGAACCCGCTCGTGCGCCACCACGATGCCGTTGCCGGACCGCAGGTCGTTGATCACGAAGCTGGCGCCGGTGTCGATGATCGTCGCGTGGTACCGGCTGACTTTCGGATCGTCGATCACGACGGCGTTGTCGGCCTTGCGCCCGATCCCGGTCACCACCGTTTCCAACGGATAGCAGCGTCCGGCGACGTCACGGAGCTGTGCCCGATTGGATCTCGACGGGGCCGTGATGGTGGTCGACATATGGCTCTCGATCATGGTGACGACGTCGGAGGCATCACTGCGCGCAATCCGCTGGACGTCCAACGGCTCCTGGCGCAGGATCCGCTCGTGCAGCGCGCGTAACGTCGGCCCTGGATCAATGCCCAGTTCATCCGACAGCGTGGACCTGACCCCGCGGTATGCGTCAAGGGCATCGGTCTGCCGCTCGGCCAGATAGTAAGCCGTGATCAATTGCGCCCACAGCGGTTCCCGATACGGGTGCTCACCGACCAGGTCCTCGAGTTCGCTGATCACCGAATCGGCACGCCCACAGGCGATTTCGGATTCAGCGCGTAACACATGCGTTCCGACCTTGTCCTCGACGAGGGCGGCGGCGAACGGCTCGACGAAGCGGAACTCCCGCAGGTCGTCGAGAACGTGACCCCGCCATTGCGCCAACGCGGCTGACAGCCGGTCGGCGGCCAGCGCGAACCGGCCGGCGGCCGCCGCTTGCGCCCCAGCGGCCTTCTCGGTGTTGAACCGCCCCAGATCGCAGGCCGCGTCCGGGATGTTGAGCTGATAGCCCGGCCGGGCACTGGCCAAGACCGCCTTCGGGTCCGCGCCGCCCGAGCCGAGGATCTTGCGCAGGTTCGCCACGTAGACGTGCAGGTTGTGAATCGCGTCGGCTTCGGGCATGTCCTCGTCCCAGATCGCGGCGATGATCGAGTCGCGCGGCACCGGACGGTTGCGGTTGATCAGCAGCAGCGCCAGCACGGCGCACTGCTTCGGCGTGCCCAACGGCACCGGTTGGCGGTTCACGCTGATACGCAGCGGACCCAGCACACCGAAATCGAGGCCCGACGCAACCATGGGCCCGTTGTATCAGCCGACCGAGAGCTTGACCACGGGGTTGGCGCCCACGTCGGTGACATAGACGTTGCCCGCCGCGTCGACCGCCACCCCTTGAGGGTCGTTGAGACCCGTGAACGGCAGCGGAAACGGCGCGCTCGTGCCGGGTCGGAGCTCGACGATCCCGGCGTTCCCGCGGTCGGTCACGTAGACGTTGCCCTGCGAGTCCACGGCCACACCGTGCGGCTCGTTCACCCCGGCGAACGGCAGGGGGGTGGCCTCGGTCGAGTCGGCCGCCAGCTGCAGTACCCGGTTGTTGCCGGTGTCGGTGACGACGACACCGCCTGCCGGGCCAACTGCCACGCCGCGGGGGTCGTTGAGGTCGGTGAACGGTACCGCCCTCGGAGTCGTCGCGCCCGCCGGCAGAAACAAGATTCGATTGTTGCCGCGGTCGACGACATAGACGTCGCCGTTGGGCTTGACGGTGATACCGCGAGGGTCGTTGAGGCCGGTGAACGGCAGCTGGGTCGCCGCAGGTGCGCCGACGGGAAGCCACATCACGCGGTCGTTACCCGAGTCGGTGACGTAGACATCGCCCTTCGCATCCACAGCGACATCTCGTGGATTCTTCAGACCCTCGATCGGCAGCGGCGTCGCCGTCGCTGCGCCAGGCTCCAGTCGCATCACCTGGTCGATGCCGATACCGGTGACGTACGCTGTTCCATCGGCCTCGACCGCAATTCCCGCCGATACTTGAAGCCCGTTGAACGGCAACGGTATCTGCGATGAGAAACCTTGACCGACCGGTGTCGGTGAAGCGCTCTCGGCGTCCGACGATTGTCGTCCGACGATCACGACTCCCGCGACCACTACCGCCGCCACAACGGCCGCTGACATGACGCCGATAGCCCTGCGTGACAAGCGTTTCCGTGATTTACCCGAAGTCTTGGCAATGGCGGTGGTGTCGCCCAACGCCGCCCGGGCGGCCAGGGCCAGATCCTGAACGCTCGCATAGCGGTCGTCGGGGTTCTTGGCCATCCCCTTGGCGATGACGGCGTCGAGAGCCGCAGGAACGTCGGCATTGCTGGCACTGGGCTGCGGCGGCGGAGTGTGGAGGTGATGGGCAATCATCCCCTGCACGCCCATGTCGCTGGTGAAAGGCGGTCCGCCGGTGAGGCATTCGTACAGCACACATGCAAGCGCGTACACGTCCACGCGCGAATGGGTCTTCACGGCTGCGCCGATGGCTTCCGGAGCCATGTAGGCCGCCGTGCCGATGGTCTCGCCGGCCTTGGTCAGCGTGGCGTCTCCGGAGGCGTGAGCGATGCCGAAGTCGATCAGATAGGCGAAATCGTTGGTGCACACCAGGATGTTGGAGGGCTTGACGTCGCGATGTACCAGGCCCACGTCGTGGGCCGCCTGAAGCGCCCCGGCGACCTGGGTGATGATCGCGACCGCGCGTGCCGGGGCAAGTGCGCCCTCTTGTTTGATCAGCGTCCGGAGGTCCGTGCCGTCCACCAGTCGCATGTTGAGAAAGAGCCGGCCGTCCACATCGCCGAAGTCGTGGATCGGGATGATGTGCGGTTCGGTCAGCTGTGCCACCGCCTCGCACTCCCGACGGAACCGTTCGCGCGTCTCCTTGTCGTTGGCGGAGTGCTCGGGCAGCACCTTCAGCGCGACCACGCGATTGGTCTGCGAGTCGCGCGCCCGCCACACCTGGCCCATGCCACCGGCGCCCAGCAGCGACAGCAGTCCGTAGCGGCCGAAGTGCCTGGTGGGTTTCTCGTCGCGCTCGTCGCGTCCGCGCGGCGGGGCCTCGCCGCCGGGACCCGCGCCCTGCGTGGCGCCGTCGTCTCTGACCGTGTCATCCATCGTGTTGTCGACTCGGCTCTCTCGCGACGGACGCCTGCACGCGCCTATTTAACCAGCCTAAACGTCAATAAGGCGGCTGTTGCGCAATGACGTTCATGGGACGTGCGGTGTCGGCCGACTACTGCGTCGGCAGGTTGGCGAGTTCGACGGCCCGATTCAGCGTCTGACGGTCGACGACATCGGCCGCATTCATGGGATGGGTGAGGACGCCGGACTCGCTCGCGATGTCGATCATGAACCTCACGCTGTCGTCGGTGAGGCCGCCCCAATCGGTCCAGAACGGGTGCTGCTGGATGAGATCGAACAGCTCCCTGAGTGATTCTTCGGAGGGGGGTGCTTCGACGTATTCGTCAACCGCGCTTCGGAACAGGGCGTAGTCGCTTTTCAGCGTCCGCATCGCGCGCAACGTGGTGGCACAG
Source organism: Mycobacterium sp. IS-1590 (assembly GCF_001500025.1). Classification (GTDB taxonomy): domain Bacteria; phylum Actinomycetota; class Actinomycetes; order Mycobacteriales; family Mycobacteriaceae; genus Mycobacterium. Next base: position 321,257 of record NZ_LQIW01000045.1, read on the forward strand.
TATCTAGCGGCGAGCTCGCGGTTCTGTGCGAGCCAGTCCCCGCGGGCGGCCTGGGCTACCTTGATGAATCCGGGGGCATTGTCATAGAGGGTGGCGATCAACACCGGTTGATTCACCATTGCCTTCGCACCGTCGTACTGCGTGTCGTGAATGACCGTCGCGTCCAGCTGGCCTGCGACCCACTCATCGAGTCGGAGGCGGGAGCTTTCGAGGATCACCGGATTCGGAATCTCGTGGACGTCGCGGTGCTCGCCGATGCCGCTCAGCAGCGCGTTGAGCACGATGGCGCCCGAGCCGCCCGGGCTGTCGATGCCCACCCGCGTCGATGGTTCGAACAGCTGGCCGGCGTTGTTCACACCGTTGGCGCCGGCAAGGACGAAGTCGTCCATGCTGACGTAGGGGCAGAACATCTTGACGTCTTCGCCGTGCTCACGCGCATCCAGGATCGCGGACACCGACGTCGCCAGGACCTGGGCTTCGTTGTCGCGCAAGGTCTGTACCGCGTCGGTGTGGGTGTCGTACTGGATGATGTTCTGCTCGGTACTGAGGGTCAGTCCGAAGTCGGGTCCGTAGCGGTCTACACCGTAGACCAGCGGGATCTGGGACGGCTGTGGTTGTGCCCCCAGCACGATGCGCAGCGACTCCCCGGTGATTGGCGCGACCGGCTGCGCCAGAGCAGAGGTACCGCTTACGAACGTGAGTGCGCTGGCGGTACCGACGGCTATCAAGCACGTCGCACGGCGTCGAGCGCTCCTGGGTGGCATGGGTCTCCTCGTTGTAGGTTGCGCTGACCGTACGCGACGAGGACCGGGTTCGTTGGTTACTGAGCATCCGTCGTCGACAGCGGTTGGCGTTCGACGGAGCGCCCGAGGACAACCTTTGCGGTGATGATGCCCAACTTGGCCATGCCCAAGTACGTCGACGGGTTGAACAAGGTCGGCCACACGGTGCGAGTTCTGTGTTCGTCGACCGGCCGGTCGGTGAAGCGATCGCGCAGCCACCTCAGCGTCATGGGCGCCGACAGCGGGTGCAAGAGCAGGTGACCGCAGAATCGATCGCGGTGGTAGGTGACCGCTGCACCCATGCGTTCATACTCGGCCACCAAGGCATCGACGTCGTCGACGCTGATGATTCCGTCGTGCACGGCCTGGACCACAAGCACGGGAGGTTTGGGTCTGGACTTGCCGAGCTTGGTCTCGTCGAAGATGTGGCGCACCTCGGGCAGGTCCCACAACTGGTCGGCCGTCATGTCGACGTACGACCCGATGTCGACGTTGCGCAACTGCCACACGGCCTGCGCTGTCGTCATAGTCTGCAACTTTTCGAGCAAGGCCTTGCCCTCGTCGGTCGCGTGCTCGTCGACGACGTTTTGTGCGCCTGGGAAGACTTGGGTCAATGCGGAGATCATCAGCGCGGCCAGACCGGCGAAGAAACTGCCGTTGAGTCGGCGCGCCACACTCCCCGGGTCGCCGACAGGTGAACCCAGCACGGCGCCAACGATATTGAGCTCCGGGGCATATCGCTCACACAGCTCGGCTGCCCACGCCGAAGCCAAGCCGCCCCCTGAATAACCCCAGAGACCGACTGGTGCAGACGAGGCTAATTCCAGGCGCTCGCACCGCATCGCGGCACGCAGGCCGTCCAGAATCCGGTAGCCGGGCTCGATGGGAGCACCCCACATGCCGTGACAGCCTTCGTGGTCCGGCACGCAAACCGCCCAGCCTTCGGCCAGCGCGGCGACCACCAACAAGTATTCGGCTTGGACGAATGCCCCGATCGGTCGCGCGCCTCTCCTCATCGCGAACGAGGGGAAACAGCGCGACGCGACCGCGTCGATCGCGCATTGGTACGAGAGGACCGGGCAAGCAACGTTCGACTGGCGCTGTGACGGGACAAGCACCGTCGTCACCGCGACTTCCGGTTCGTCGTGCAGGTTCGTCGTCCGGTACAGCAACTGAGTGGCTTTCACTCGTTGGCTGACCAGACCGAGAAATCCGATCTCCACGTCGCGTGACCGCAACACCGTTCCCGGGTCCGCCTGCTCGTAACCCTGTGGTGCTCGGTAGAACGGGTCGTCGTCCGGTGAGATCGGAGGTTCGCCGCGGCGCAGAGCGTGGTGCGGCGGACTTGCGACTTTGACTGGCGTCGCGGATGAGTTGTCCATGGTGTGAGGGCCCCCCTCGGCGTATCGAAGACAGCGCGCGCCTCGCCGCCGCCCGAGGTATCCATTACCCCGGGTAACGGGGTGCCAACCGTCCGTGAGCCGAATCGATGCTCCTGAGCTCGCGTGGGCCGACTGCGCGTCCCGCGATTCCGTCAAGGCCGATCGTTGAGGCCGCTAGGTGCTGTCGTCCCCGCCAGATCGTGTACACGCTGCAGACGAGCACGAGGCAAAGCGCGAAAACGTAAGCCGCCGGGAGAAGCTGATCCCACGTTCCCGGGTGGCGCAAAGACATCAGGCCTGCCTGTGGAGGCGAGCTTCTGGATGCGATGAACCACCCCCCGAAGGTCGCAGCGAGCGTCCACATGGCCAGCACCGCGACGCGCGAGCGGTGCACGAAGCCGAGAAGCCCGAGGTGGACAAGGAGCGGCGCGAACCACACCCAGTGGTGGCTCCAGCTGAAAGGCGACACGGCGGCCGACGTCATGCCCGCGATGGCGACGCCCAAGAGCAAATGACCCCGGCGCCACGCCACCGCGGCGATTGCGATGGCGAAGATCGCGAGTATGACTCCGGCCGCGCTCTCCCACCGCGTCGCCCAGTCAAGGCGCGCGAGGAGCCCGGTCAGGCTGGTATTCGCCAGGGGGTCACTGGAGATCCGTCGGACATCCTGAAACCGCCCCCGCAGCCAGAACTCGATCGAATCGGCTGGGAGTGCTACGAACCCGACCGCGACGGTCGAGACGAAGGTCAAGCCAGCGACGACTGCCTCGCGACGCCGCCCGGTTGCGACGAGGAAGACGATGAAGAGCGCGGGTGTCAGTTTGATCCCGGCGGCGATCCCGATTCCTATTCCGGTCCACCTACGGGGCGGTTGCGCCAGCACGTCGGCGAGGACGATGGCCATGATGAGCAAATTGATCTGGCCGAGCTGCAGCGAAAGTCGGACGGGCTCAAGCCAGATGATCGGAGCCGTCAGAAGCGCCGTCAACCCCCACAAACCGGTTGCGGTCGTGATTCCTGCAGCCTTGAGCATCCGGTTGACGATGTAACCCACGGCGGCCATGTTCAGCAGAAGGCCAACGGCGAGAATGGCAGGCTGGCTCAACCCGATAAGTGGCAGAAAGCAAAGAGCGGCGAACGGCGTGTAGGCGAACAGCATCGTGTTCGAATCTCCGGTCATCCCCACGGAGTACAGGTCTTGACCATCCCAGACGCGCAGTGCTCCGAACCGGTAGACCTGCAGGTCCACCTGGCTGGCCAGGCTGGGCCACCGAACATATGCGGCCACGTACAACGCCAACCCAACCACCAAGACGACCGGCCCCAACACACGGACCGCTCGAGAGACGGGGCGAGCGATGAGATCGGCCTGCACTATTAGGCGACTCCTACATCGGTGCCATATTCGCTGCCCTGACATTTCTTGCGGGCGGAGATTGCGGACAATCCTGATAGCACCTCGCCGCGAACTGGGATGAAGCATTCCCGGTCGGTGCTATGTCGAATGGCCCCCGGAACGCTTGTTCCCGCCGCGGCGTCCGGCAAACGGTTTTGGAGTGATTGATTCCCCGTCACACCCGGAGTTCAGATTCGATGCGCATTGGCAGCCGCGACCATGCCGCAGAGTGTGGGTTCGTGGAGCCGGTGACGGGAATCGAACCCGCGTTCTCAGCTTGGGAAGCTGATGTTCTGCCATTGAACTACACCGGCCTGTTTGAGCACGAAGGCTAACATCCGAGCCGCTAGGCTCGTCGGGTGCTGCTCTCCGACCGCGACATCCGCGCCGAGATCGCTGCCGAGCGACTGGGCCTCGACCCGTTCGACGACTCCCTGGTTCAGCCGTCCAGCATCGACGTCCGCCTCGACAACCTGTTCCGCGTATTCAACAACACCCGCTACACCCACATCGACCCGGCCAAGCAGCAAGACGAGCTGACCACCCTGGTCCAAGCCGAGCCGGGCGAGCCGTTCGTCTTGCACCCCGGCGAGTTCGTGCTCGGCTCGACGTTGGAACTGTGCACCCTGCCCGACGACCTGGCCGGCCGGCTGGAGGGCAAGTCCTCCCTGGGCCGTCTGGGGCTGTTGACCCACTCCACCGCGGGGTTCATCGACCCGGGGTTCTCGGGCCACATCACGCTCGAGTTGTCGAACGTCGCCAATCTGCCGATCACGCTGTGGCCGGGTATGAAGATCGGCCAGCTGTGCCTGTTGCGGCTGACCAGCCCCGCCGAGCACCCGTACGGCAGCGCGCGGGTCGGCTCGAAGTATCAGGGGCAGCGCGGTCCGACGCCGTCGCGGTCGTACCAGAACTTCATCAAGTCCAGTTGATCCTGCGCCGTGTTGAACCGTTGAACCGCTCGGCGCGGACGGCCGTTGACACGAGTAGGGTCGAGATACCAACGTCGGCAGCATCGACCCCAGCAAATGTCGGTGGAGGCGTAACGCCTGTGCTGCTCACGGCGATGAACTACTAGTCGCCGACCTGTGCGTGGCGAGATGCCGATCGGCGATCCAGGCTTGGTAGCAAACGTTTTGGAGGGGCAGTGGACATCGTTTTGGGTGTGTCGATGACACCTGCGACGGTCCGCATGGTGCTGGTCGAAGGCGAGATGGCCGATGGGGCCACCGTCGACCACGACGTCTTCGATGTCAGCGGAAGTGACGGCTCAGCAACATCGGGTGCCGCCGCCCAGGTGGTGGACGCCGTACTCGGCACCAAGGAGAGCGCCGAGGCGGGTGGGCATGACCTGAAGGCCATCGGCGTCACGTGGAGCGATCACGCCGAGGCCGCACAACTGCGTGACGCGCTCGCCGCCCGCGAGATCGACGACGTCATGCTCGTCTCCGACGGCCACGCAGCGGCCGCGCTCGCCCAGGCCGTCGGGCGGGCGGTCGGCTACGACACCACCGCACTGCTTTTCATCGACCGTGACACCGCGACGTTGTCGGTGGTTCAGACCGACGACGGGTCTGTGGTCAAGGTGCTCAGCAGCAGCCTGCACATCCAGGACGCGATGGCTGTGCTGGCCGACATGGCCGCCGCCGTCGACGCCCAGGACAACCCGCCGCAGGGCATGTTCGTCGTCGGATCCGGTGTCGACGTGAGCTCGGTGAAGAACCATCTCGAGCATCTGGTGAGCCTGCCGGTGCACGCCCCCGACGAGCCGGAGATGGCGCTGGCGCGGGGCGCAGCGCTGGCCGCCGCGGCCGCGCCGGCCTTGGAGGCCTCGACCGTCGGGCTGGCCTACTCCCAGGACCCCGACGGCACCACCGCGGGTTCGGTGTACGCCGGACTCGCCGGCGCGGAAACCCAACTGGCGCCGGCCGGTGGCGACGGCGCCTACGCCGCCGACTATGCGCCCAAGACCGACCTGTCCGCGGCGGCCAACGAGGATCGCAAGCCCTTCCTGCTCGTCGGCAGCGCGATGGCGTCGATCTTCGTCGTCGGCGTTGTCGCCCTGGTGATCTCGCTCGCGGTCAGCATCCGGCCGACGGCCGACCAGCGGCCCAGCCCGGGACAGAGCGCGATCGTGCCCAGCAGCGTCGCGCCCGCCCCACCGGCTCCGCCGACCGAGCAGGCGCAACCGGTCCAGGCGCCGCCGCCTCCCAAGGCGGAGACCATCAAGGCTCCCGTACCGGTCGTCCAGCAGCAGCCCGCTCCGCAGGCCCCGAGAACGGTCTACGTCGAGGCGCCACCTCCCGCGCCGCAAGCCCCGCCGCCCGCTCCTCCGCCCGCGGCACCACCGCCGGCGCCGGCACCTGTGGCTCCCGCCCCGGTGGCTCCGGCCCCGGTCCCGGTGTACGTGCCGCCGGTGATCGCCCCGCCGCAGTACTATCCGCGGCCGCAGAACCCCTGGTACCCACCGAGGTGGACGCCGCCGAAGCCGCCGAGCTGGACACCGCCGTGGCAGAACGAACCCGAGGAGCCAGAACTGCCACGACCTCAGGTGCCGCCGTGGCAGAACGGATCCGGCAGCTATCCGGGCAGCGGCTCGGGTGGCTATCCCGGCAGCGGTTCGGGGCGGTACCCCGGCAGCGGCTCGGGTGGGTCGAATGACAGCGGATCTTCCCGCGGGCCGGGCTCGGGCGGGTCCAGCGACGGTGGATCTTCCCGCGGACCGGGCTCGGGTGGGTCCAGTCGCGGCGGGTCGAACTGCTTCCTGGGGTTCTGCCGCTAGCCCGTAACCTGCCGTTGGCCGCGTGATCAGTGTCGCGTAGCGGTCAGCTCATCGAAGCTGCATATCAAGGCGGTATGCGGTGCACCGTTTTCGGCACGGGATATCTGGGAGCCACCCACGCGGCGGGTATGGCCGAGTTGGGCCACGAGGTGCTCGGTGTCGACATCGACGCCGGCAAGATCGCCAAACTCGCAGCGGGCGAAACCCCTTTCTACGAACCCGGCTTGCGGAAAGTCTTGAGCGACAACATATCCGCGGGGCGCTTGATGTTCACCACCGACTACGACGCTGCCGCCGGGTTCGCCGACCTGCACTTCCTCGCCGTCGGGACACCGCAGAAGAAAGGAGAGTTCGCCGCCGATCTGCGACATGTAGATGCCGTCATTGACATGCTGGTGCCAAGGCTGCGCACGTCGGCGGTCATCGTCGGCAAGTCCACGGTGCCCGTCGGCACCGCCGCCCAACTCGGCGAGCGGGCACGTGCGTTGGCACCCGACGGAGTCGACGTCGAGATGGCCTGGAACCCGGAGTTCCTGCGGGAGGGTTTCGCAGTGCACGACACTTTGCATCCCGACCGGATCGTGCTTGGCGTACAACCGAATTCGTGTGCCGCCGAAGCGGCGATCAGGAAGCTGTACGCCCCGCTGCTGGATCAGCAGGTCCCCCTGCTGGTCACGGATCTGCAGACCGCCGAGCTGGTCAAGGTGTCCGCCAACGCCTTCCTCGCCACCAAGATCTCGTTCATCAACGCGATCTCCGAAGTCTGCGAGGCCGTCGACGCCGACGTGACGCTTCTCGCCGACGCGTTGGGCTACGACCCGCGGATTGGGCGTCGCTTCCTCAACGCCGGACTGGGTTTCGGTGGCGGCTGTCTGCCTAAGGACATCCGCGCCTTCATGGCGCGAGCCGGCGAACTGGGCGCCAACCATGCCCTGACGTTCCTGCGCGAGGTGGACGCCATCAACATGCGACGGCGCAGCAGGATGGTGGAATTGGCGACCGTCGCGTGTGGTGGATCGCTGCTCGGCGCCAACATTGCAGTTCTCGGGGCCGCGTTCAAACCCGAATCCGACGACGTGCGCGACTCACCCGCCCTCAACGTCGCCGGGATGCTGCAACTCAACGGTGCCGCCGTCAACGTCTACGACCCGAAGGCGATGGACAACTCCCGACGCCAGTTTCCGACGCTGACCTATTCGACCTCGGTCACCGAGGCCTGTGACCGGGCCGACGCCGTCCTGGTGCTCACCGAGTGGCGCGAATTCGTCGAATTGGACCCCGCCGACCTCACCGGTGCGGTGCGCGCGAAAGTCATTGTCGACGGCCGCAATTGCCTTGACATCGACCGCTGGACACGAGCCGGTTGGCAGATCCACTGCCTGGGCAGGGGCGTGACGTCTCAGAATCGGTAGGCTCGGCCGCGTGGAACCGATTCGTCCGGCTCGGCACGGTGGACCGATTCGTCAACGAATCCGCTGGCTTGCGGTGCACGGGTTCGTGCGCGGTGCCTCGAAGCTGCTCGCCCGTCGCGGCGATCCCCAGGGCCGGATGATCGCCGATCCGACCGTTCGCGCCGATCCGATAGCGTTCGCCGACGATCTGCGCGCACGGGGACCGATGGTGGAGGCCGCCATCGTGCACCTCACCGTCGACCACGGGATCGGCAGCGATCTGCTGCGCTCCGACGACTTCGAGGTTATGCCGATCGGCTCCAACCTGCCCAAACCGGTCCGATGGGTCGCGAACCGCACCAAGACCGACCTGCTCCATCCCCTGGAGCCGCCGTCGATGTTGGCGGTCGAACCCCCGGATCACACCCGGTACCGAAAACTGGTGTCCTCAGTGTTCACCCCCAGAGCCGTTGCCGCGCTGAGGGACCGGGTGCAGGAGACCGCCGAATCCCTGCTCGACGACCTCGCGGAAGCCGGCACCGTCGACATCGTCGAGCGGTACTGCGCGCAGTTACCGGTCGCGGTGATCGGCGACATCCTCGGCGTTCCCGACGCAGACCGGTCCCGCGTCCTGGAGTTCGGCGAGCGAGGTGCGGCGAGCCTCGACATCGGCCTGACCTGGCCGCAATACCGCATCGTCTCCGGCAGCGTGGTCGGCTTCAACCACTGGCTGTCCGGGCACCTCGAAGAGCTGCGACGCAATCCCGGCGACGACCTGATGAGCCAGCTGATCGCGGCGTCCGACGAGGGCGCCCGACTCAACCAGCAGGAACTGATGGCCACCGCCGGCCTCGTGCTGGCCGCGGGATTCGAGACGACGGTCAACCTGCTGAGCAACGGAATCCGGATGCTGCTCGATCACCCGCAGCACCTCGAGACCCTGGCGCGGCGACCCGAACTGTGGCCGACCGCCGTCGAGGAAATCCTGCGCCTGGACCCGCCGGTGCAGCTCACGGCGCGCCGGGCGACAAAGCACACCGAGATCGCGGGCCACCAGATCCCCCGGGGCAGAGCCGTGCTCATCTACATCGCCGGCGCCAACCGCGACCCCAAGGTGTTCGACGACCCGGACCGCTTCGACCTCGAACGGGAAAACGCAGGGAGACATCTGTCGTTCTCCGGTGGCAGGCACTTCTGCCTCGGATCTGCCCTGGCCCGCGCTGAGGGCGAGGTCGGATTGCGGGCGTTCTTCGAGCGCTTCCCCAGTGCGCGACTGGCGGGTGAGGGCAGCAGGCGCGAGACCCGGGTGCTGAGGGGTTGGGCGTCGCTGCCGATCGCCCTGGGCACCGCGCGCTCGCCGATCAGTTCACCGTCCTGACCGGTCCGATCCCTCGAAGCCGAACACGCGGCGCGAGATCGCCCTTATTCGGCGCCGACTTTGAGTACGTTCGGGGGCGTGGATTTCCGAGCCGCGCTGCTCGACCAGACCCGCGAATTCGGGGAACTGATCCGCAGTGCCGACCCCTCGACGCCGGTGCCGACCTGTCCCGACTGGACGCTCAAACACCTGTTCCGCCACGTCGGTCGCGGAAACCGGTGGGCGGCACAGATCATCGCCGAACGCCGGATGTCGGCGCTGGATCCGCGTGAGGTGCGCGACGGCAGACCACCCGACGACACCGACGGGGCGATCGACTGGCTCAACCAGGGCGCGCAACTGGTGGTCGATGCGGTCGAGCGGGCGGGGGCGGCCACCAGGGTGTGGACCTTCCGCGGCCCGCGCCCCGCGGGTTGGTGGATCCGCCGCCGGCTACACGAGGTCGTCGTTCACCACGCCGATGCGGCGCTCGCCATCGGGGCCGACTTCAACCCGCCGCCCGAGCTGGCCGCCGACGCGATCAGCGAATGGGTCGAATTGATGGTCGGCCCCGGATCGCAATCCGCGCTGGATCACGGCAGAAGCATCCACATGCACGCCACCGACGACGGGCTGGGGCCGACCGGGGAGTGGACCATCGTCCACGACGATGACGGCCTCTGGTGGTCGCACAACCACAGCAAGGCCGACACCGCTCTGCGCGGCCGCGCCGCCGACCTGCTCCTGGCGATCACGCGCCGGCGCACGGCCGCAGACAGCGGCGTCGAGATGTTCGGCGACACCGCGGTGTGGGACGCGTGGCTGGAGCGCACCGACTTCTAGCCGCGTCGGGGGCGAGCGGGCGTCGCCAGCACCGTGGCGATACCCGTGGTCAGCGGTACCGACAAGGCGAGCGCGATGCCGCCGACCGCCGAGCGGGCGATCTCGATGGCCACACTCTCGCTGGTGAGCACGTCGCCCAGGGCCCGATTGGCCACGCTGAACAACAGCAGCAAGGGCAACGCGCTACCCGCATACGCCAACACAAGCGTGTAGACCGTGCTCGCGATGTGGTCACGTCCCACGCGCATCGCGCCCAGGTAGATGGTCCGCCGCGAGCTGCCCTCGAGCTCGGCCAATTCGAACACCGTCGCGGCCTGTGTGACCGTGACATCGTTGAGCACACCGAGCGACCCGATGATGAAACCGGCCAGCAGCAGGCCGGTGATCGACACGTTGCCCAGGTAGGCCGCGACCTCGTTGTTGCGATCTTCCGAAAGACCCGTCAGGTGAGCCAATTCGATTGCCCCCCACGAGAGGAACGCGGCAAGCAGAAGCGAGGTGAGCGTTCCGAGCAGGGCGGCGCTGGTCCGCAGGCTCACACCGTGGGCCAGGTAGATGACGGCGTAGAGGATCAGTGCTGAGGCCACCAGCGCGACCGGGACGGCCGCGGCGCCGTCACGCAGCGCCGGCAGCATGAACACCACGAGCACCAGGAACGCGACCACGATGCCGATGAGTGCGCGAAACCCCCGCCACCGGGCGACGACGACCACCACCACGGCGAACGCCACGGCGAGCGCGACGAGCGGCCACGTCCGTTCGTAGTCGTAGAACGAATAGGTGGTGGTGCCGGCCGCATCGACCTGACGGCTGATCCTGACCTCGTCACCGGGGGCGAGGGTGGGTTGACCGGGGCCTCCGCTGAATTCGAGCAGGGTCGCCGCGCCCTTGTTGGGACCCGATTGGATGCCGATCAGCGTCTGTACGCACTCGGCTCCGCCACCCGCGGACGGGGCGGGATCGGCGGTGAGCACCTGACCGACCGACGGGCTGCCGCATGTCGTGGTGCTGCTCGACCGGACCAGGCCCGATTCGGTGGTGACGGCGCCGCCCTCGGCGTTCTGAAACGGCAGCGGTATCTCGGTCTTCTGCTGGCTCGGCCACAGCCACGCCGCCCCCGCCAAGACGGCCACTCCGATTGCGATCAGCAGGCCGACGACGACTTTCGCGGCGATCGGCCCCAGCGGCGCCGGGCCCGCGGGAGAGTGCGAATGCGCGTGTCCGTGTGAGTGCGTCACCCGGTCAGGGTAGAGGCAGCCGCGAGCGCTTTCTTACGTGCGGTTTGCGGCCTTCCATCTGTACGCACCTGAGCGCTCGCGTCGACGGGGCGCCGCTACTGTCGATAGCTGACCAGGAAGTTGCCCAGCCGCTCGATGGCGTTGGCCAGATCGCGGGCCCACGGCAGCGTCACGATGCGCAGGTGATCCGGTGTCGGCCAATTGAACCCGGTGCCCTGGGTGACCAGAATCTTCTCCTGCAGCAGCAGATCCAGAACCAGCTGCTCGTCGTCGACGATGTCGTAGACCTCGGGGTCCAGCCTCGGGAACGCATACAGCGCCCCCTGGGGCTTCACGCAGGACACCCCGGGGATCTCGTTCAACATCTGCCAACCCACATCGCGCTGCTCCAGCAGGCGGCCGCCGGGCAGCACCAGCTCCTCGATGCTCTGATGCCCGCCGAGCGCGACCTGGATCGCGTGCTGTGCAGGAACATTCGGGCACAATCGCATGTTCGCGAGCAGGCTGATGCCCTCGATGAAGCTGGTGGCGTTCTCCTTGGGCCCGGTGATCACCAGCCAACCCGCCCGGTAGCCCGCCACCCGGTACGCCTTCGACAGGCCGTTGAAGGTCAGGGTCAGCACATCGGGTGCCACCGATGCCGTCGCGATGTGCTCGGCGTCGTCGTAGAGGATCTTGTCGTAGATCTCGTCGGACAACAGCAGCAGCTCGTGCTTGCGCGCCAAATCCGCGATCTGCGTGAGGATCTCGCGGGTGTACACCGCGCCGGTCGGGTTGTTCGGATTGATCACGACGATCGCCTTGGTGCGCTCGGTGATCTTGGATTCCAGGTCGGCGATGTCGGGCATCCAGCCCTGTGTCTCGTCACACAGGTAGTGCACGGGGGTGCCGCCCGCCAACGACGTGCACGCCGTCCACAGCGGATAGTCGGGCGCCGGAATCAGCACCTGATCTCCGTTGTCGAGCAACGCCTGCAACGTCATCTGGATCAACTCGGACGCGCCATTGCCGAGATAGACGTCCTCGACATCGAATCGCGGGAACCCGTCGACGAGTTCGTAGCGGGTGAACACCGCGCGTCGCGCGGGCATGATGCCCTTGGAATCGGAGTAGCCCTGGGCATACGGCAGGGCCGCGATGATGTCGCGCATGATCACGTCCGGCGCCTCGAAACCGAACGGCGCGGGGTTGCCGATGTTCAGCTTGAGGATGCGATGCCCCTCGGCCTCCAACCGTGACGCGTGCTCGTGCACCGGTCCGCGGATCTCATACAGGACGTCCTGCAGCTTCGACGACTGCGTGAACGTGCGCTGCCGCGGTCCATGTCCGGCGGCATGGATCGGCACGTGGTGGGCGGTCACATCATTCATGCTCTCACTTTTGTCCAGCGATTAACCAAAATCGCCGGTCAACGGTTCATCGTTTACCGGGGGGCCGGGCGCCTCTGGCGATACCCAGTCCCTTCACCGGAGGCGGTTCGGGCTTGTCTCCGTCGTCCCCGCCGGAAGGCTCTGGGGCAGCTACGGATTCGCCGTTGTCCTTCGGCTCCGGTTGTGCGGCAGCGGATTTGGGCTCGGCGGGCGGCTGTGCCGGCGCCGCCGATTTCTTGGCTCCGGGCCGGCGTGCGCCCGGTGCGATGCCGAGGCCCTTGACCTCGGGTTCGGGCTTGGGCTCCAGGCCCCGGTCCGAGTCGGCGGTGTCGGTCTTGGCACCCGGCTCCGCCTTGTCCGGGTCCACGTTCGGCGGTTGGGTGACAGTCGCCTGGCCCTCGTTGGGCGACGTGGCCTGCGTCTTCTTCTTCGCGCCGGGCCGCTTGGCGCCTGCCGCGATGCCGAGGCCCTTGACCTCGGGCTCCGGCTTGGCTTCCGCGTCCGTCTTGGCTTCGGCCTCGGCGGGCGCCGCCTGTGCGGCCGGTGCGGCCTTCTTGGCTCCGGGCCGCTTCGCGCCTGCTGCGATCCCGAGCCCCTTGGCGGGTGCTGCTGTGGCAGCGGGCTTTTCGTCGCCCGCGGGCTTGTCGGCGGCGGGCGCGGCGGTCTTCTTGGCGCCGGGACGCTTGGCGCCGCCCGCGATTCCCAGGCCCTTGACCGGTTTGGTTTCGGTCGCCGTCGCCGCTTCGACCTTGGGCTGCGGCTCGGCCTGCGCCTCCGCTTCGGCCTCCGCCTCGGTGGGGGCTTCCTCCACGGGTGCTTCGGCGGCCAGCTTGGCGGCACGTTCCTCGGCCTCCTTTGCCGCGGTGCCCTTCTCCGGAAGCGTGATGGTGCTCTTGTCCAGCGAACCCAGCAGCAGCTGGGCCACGTCGAGCACCTCGGCTTTCTCCACCTCGCGGGCCGCGGAGACCTCGTCGACACCGTCGGTGATCATCACGCGGCAGAACGGGCAGCCGGTCGCGATGGTCGAGGCGGTGTCCATGGCCTCTTCGGTGCGCTCGGTGTTGACGCGCTTGCCGATGTGTTCTTCCATCCACATCCGCGCGCCACCGGCGCCGCAGCACAGGCCCCGATCGGCGTGCCGAGGCATTTCGGTCAGCTTCGCGCCGGACGCCCCGATCAGCTCACGCGGCGCCGAGTACTCCTTGTTGTGCCGTCCCAGGTAGCACGGGTCGTGGTAGGTGATGTCCGCGCCACCGTCGGCGGGAGTGACGGGAATCAGTTTCTTGTCGCGCACCAGCCGGTTCAGCAGCTGGGTGTGGTGCAGCACCGTGAAGTTACCGCCGACCTGCGGATATTCGCGGCCCAGGGTGTTGAAGCAGTGCGGGCAGGTGACGACGATCTTGCGGTCCACCCGCTCGACACCCTCGAACAACTCGTTGAGCGTATCCACGTTCTGCGCGGCCAGCTGCTGGAACAGGAACTCGTTGCCCGAGCGGCGCGCCGAGTCGCCGTTGCACGTCTCGCCCTCGCCGAGCACCAGGTACTTCACGCCCGCGGCGGCCAGCAGTTCGGCCACGGCCTTGGTGGTCTTCTTCGCGCGGTCCTCGTAGGCGCCCGCGCAACCGACCCAGAACAGGTACTCGTAGCCGTCGAACGACTCCACGTCCTTGCCGTACACCGGTACGTCGAAATCGACCTCGTCGATCCAGTTGGTGCGGTCCTTGGCGTTCTGGCCCCACGGGTTGCCCTTGGTCTCCAGGTTCTTGAACAGCACGCCGAGCTCGCCGGGGAACTCGGACTCCATCATCACCTGGTAGCGGCGCATGTCGACGATGTGGTCGATGTGCTCGATGTCGACGGGGCACTGCTCGACGCAGGCGCCGCACGTCGTGCAGGACCACAGCACGTCGGGGTCGATGACCCCGCCCTGCTCCTCGGTGCCCACCAGTGGCCTGGTGGCCTGCTCGGGACCCGACCCGAGGATCCGTTCGAAGCCGGACTCGGGAACGTGGTCGTGCGAGTGCTCCTCGGATTTCTTCTCGCCGCGCAGTTCCTCGCCGAGACCGCCCTCCGGGGTGTTCTCCAGCGGCGATTCCTTGTCGCCGAGGATGTAGGGCGCCTTGGCGAACAGGTGATCGCGCAGGTTCATGATCACGAGCTTGGGCGACAGCGGCTTACCGGTGTTCCACGCCGGGCACTGCGACTGGCACCGACCGCACTCGGTGCACGTGGTCATGTCGAGGTAGGCCTTCCACGTGAAGTCCTCGATCTTGCCGCGGCCCAGCACCGCGTCCTCCGGCGGATCCTCGAAGTCGATGCGCTTGCCCTCGTACTCGACCGGCAGCAGCGGGCCGAGCCCGTCGGGCATCCGCTTGAACGTGACGTTGATCGGCGCCAGGCCGATGTGCAGGTGCTTGGAGTGCAGCACGATCAGCAGGAACACCAACATCACCGCGATGTGGGCCAGCAGCGCGATGGTCTCGATCCACGAGTTCGCGGTATAGCCAAGCGGGCTCATCAACCAGCCCATGAACTGGGAGAAGAACGCTCCGTTGCCGTACGGCAGGGCATCGGTGTTGACCGCGGCGCCGCGCACCAGCGCATAGGTCCAGATGACGTTGAAGATCATGAACAGGATCAGCCAGGCGCCGCCGGTGTGCGATCCGTAGAAGCGCGAGTCGCGCCCGTGCTGCTTGGGTTCCTGCCTCACCCGGATGATCGCGAACGTGATGATGCCGAGCAGCACCGCGACGGCGAAGAAGTCCTGAAGGAAGCCCAGAACGTCCCAGCGGCCGATGATCGGGATGTGGAAGTCGTGGTCGAAGAGCAGCCCGTACGCCTCGAGGTAGACCGACGCCAGGATGAAAAAGCCCCACATGGTGAAGAAATGGGCCAGGCCGGGCAGCGACCACTTGAGCAGCCGTGTTTGCCCGAAGACCTCTTCAACCTGCGTGGTGATGCGCTTGCCGAGGTTGTCCTTGCGGTTGTTCTCCGGGCTCGTGGGCG
Source organism: Mycobacterium sp. IS-1590 (assembly GCF_001500025.1). Classification (GTDB taxonomy): domain Bacteria; phylum Actinomycetota; class Actinomycetes; order Mycobacteriales; family Mycobacteriaceae; genus Mycobacterium. Next base: position 336,804 of record NZ_LQIW01000045.1, read on the forward strand.
CGCCGGAGCGGATCAACGACGTGAGCCAGAGCACGCGTTTGGCAGCGAAGACCAGAACAAGGGCCGTCAGCCCTAGTCCGACGACGAGCCTGATCAGCATCTGCGTATCCACCGCGCGCCTCCCATTCTCAAGTTACCCAAGAGTAACTTATCGTAAGTTACCGGTGGGTAACTTAACTCAGGCCTGCTCAAGCCCGGGAGTCATAGTTGCATCTCCAAAGGAAACACCGCTACGAAGGTTGACCTAACTACGCACCGCCGGTCGGGCTGGACTCGTCGGGCACCGTGTCGGTACCCGTTTGCTCGCTGCTCGAATCCGGGTTGACGGGACCGTCTTCAGGTGACGGAGTCCCGTTGCCGGGCCCCGGATCGATGGGTGGAGGGTCGGATGCCGGCGGGTTCTGCGGTTCGGCCGGCGGGGTCTCTGGTTCGGCCGGCGGAGTTTCGGGTTCGGCGGGTGGGGTCTCGGGTTCGGCCGGTGGGGGAGCAGTGGTCGTCGGCGGGGGTGTCCAGGGCGGTGCGGCCGGCGCCGTCGGTGCGGCCGGCGCTGGGCGCGGAGTGCGCTGCTTCGGCGTGGACGACCGTTGCGCCGGTTGTACGACGACAGTGGTGAGTTGAGGGGCCTGCGGCGCCGGGGGTGCTGGAGCCGGCGCCGCAGGCGCGGGGGGTGGCGCGTTGTCGGACGTGGAGATGGTCGCCGCCTCGACCGGGGTGGCGGTGTCACCGCGCAACTGCATGAAGCCGAACAGGGCCGTCGTGATCGCCGCTGCAGCCGCGGCGAGGCTGAACAGGACGAGCGGAGAACGTCGCGGTGCCGCCTCGTCCTGCCACTGCTCGTGCTGGAAGCGAAGATCGGGGCGTGAATCGGCGAGCGGCAGGGGCGCATCCTCGTGGTCGTCCTCGGACCAGGCCAGCGCGGCGAACGTGCTCGACGGTGTGTCGACTCGGGCGGTGACTTCCTCGACCGCGGCGGGCGCGAGCGTGGTGGCGGGTTCGACGACACGCCGGCGCGCGCCGATCAGTGCGGCCCCAACGGCGGCGGCCAGTTGCGGCTGGGCGGTCGTCACCACCGGTACCCGCAGGTGTTCGGACAGCTTCTGCGTGAGCAGGGGTATGCGTGCGCCGCCGCCGACAGTCGCGACCGCCGACACCGCAGCGGCCTGGACCCCGTAGCGCTCGAGCGTCTCGTCCACCATGGCGAGGAAATCCGCGACCGGGCGCCCGATGATGAGCTCGAGCTCGGCGCGGGTGACCCTGACATCGGCGTGGTGCTCGGGCAGATCGACGGCAACGGCTGTCGCGGTGTGCGCAGACAATCGCTCCTTGGCGGCGCGGCACTCGTCGCGCAGCCGCCCCAGCGAATTGACGACAGCCGTTCCGGTCGGATCGGGGCCTGCGGGCAGCGATGTCATCACATGTGTCAAGAGCGCTTGGTCCACCAGGTCGCCGGAAAGGTCGGCGAACCGGACGGTCTCGCCGATGACCGCGTGGCCCGAGGACGCGTCGACGACCGTGATGCTGGTGCCGCTGCCGCCGAAGTCGCAGAGCACGACGACGCCACGAGAGGGCAGCCCCGGGTCGGCGTTCAGCGCGGCCAGAGCTGCGGTGGCGTCCGAGACCACCGGCACGTTGCCCAGGGCGGTGCGCAGGGAATCGGCGATCGACGGCCGCCAGTGCCCGGGTACGGCCACCGTGATGTCCTCGGCCGATTGCGTGAGTGAGCGCAGCGCCTCGGCGAGTAGCCGCTCGGGGCGATGGGCGGAGCCGTCGGGGGCGACGAGGGGAACCGGGTCGCCGACGCGGTCGACGAACCCGGTGAGCCGCTGCCCTTGCAGCGTCAGTTCGGAGGGGCGGACCACCGCGGCGTGTCCGTCACGAGTCGCGGCGAGGTAGGTCGCGCCGACCGAAACACCCAGCGGCCGGTCCGGATGTGCCTGGTGATTGAACATGGCATGACGCTATGGCGCGACGTCGGCGTGCGAATCCGGCGCCGGGCCCGTCGTCGCACACGGCGGTTAGGGGATCTCGGTTAGGGGATGACGGCGCACTGGGGGATCACGACTGCGGGATCACGACTGCGGCGCCAGCATGGCCCGCAGCATCGACAACATCTCCGAGCGGGATTCCGCGCCGAGACGACGACGAATCCGGGCGACGTGATGTTCGACGGTCTTCGCCGAGATGAACAACTGCGCGCCGATGTCGCGGTAGGGCATGCCCAGGAGCAGCAGTTCGGCGACCTCGCGCTCGCGGTCGGACAGACGAGACGCCACCGGACGTGTCGAGCCGGTCCGCGCGGTCTCGGGCGCCGCGAGCTGGTCGGCCCCCGGGGCGTCGTCGGGTGCGACCGTCTGCTTCAGGTCGCGCGCGAGCTGCAGCATCGCGCCGGACACCCGCCCATCGGGGGTCTGCAGGGCGGCCTGACCCGCCAACCGGGTCGCATCCCAGGTGAGGCCCACTTGCGCGAGCAGGCGTGCGGCCGTGGTGACCTCGTCGATGTCGACGTGATTGGCCAGCACCCGCAGCCACGTGCGGCCCGCGGTGGCCAGCGTCTTGGCGAAGGGGCTGTGCGCAGCTGCGGCGGTCAGCGCCTGGCCGTGCGGGGCGACGGCGTCCGGGGCGTTGGCGAGGATGCCCGCGTGCACGCCGGCCCAGCGCAGTGGGGTCGACCACAACACGGGGTCGCCGAGAGAGCCGAGCAGCGCGAAGGCCTCGTCGAGGGTGTGCTGCAGCCGGTCGATCTGACGCATCCGGGATGCGGCCACCCACAGCTCGCCGAGCGGTAATAGGGAGAAGAGGTCCATCGAATACTCGGCCAGCACCTCCACCGCCGCGTACCAGTGCTTCTGCATCGCCCCGGTGTCACCGCTGCGCCGGGCGATCGCCGTCTGCAGCGCGGCCGCCCACAACGCGTCGCGCCGGTGGAGCGAGGAGGTGACGGCGTCGGCGGACGCGATCGCCACATCGGACGTCGCCGCGGACAGTTGCCCGTCCTGCATCCGGACCCAGCCCAGCAGCAGCCGGTGTCTGCGGGCGACGAAAAGCGCGGCCTCCGAACCCTCTTCGAGACCGGCGCGCACCGCGCGGGCGATCACGCTGCGGGCCCGCACCGGATCGCCACCGTGCAGGGCGGACAGGGTCACGAGCGCCGCGGGGGTGTCGGGTGCCACGCCGGCCGCGGGCTGGTCGGCGGTGATCGACTGCCCCAACCGGGAGACGGCGGCGGGGTACGGGGCATCCAGTGACATCAACAACCCCTCGCCGAGGCTGCGCGCGGCGCGGGCCGTCGACGTTGGTGGGCCGACGCTCTCGGTGGACATCGCCGTCCGAGCGGCCGACAGGTCACCCGCGGCCAGGGTCACCACCGCGCCCGCCGCGCTCACAAACGCGTCCGGATATGGGCCCAGCCAGCGGAACAAGTCCGCGGCCTGTGCTGCGCTGCCGTCGTGCAGGGCGATGCTGGCGGCGATCCGGACCGCGGCGGCCTTCTCGGCGGCATCGTCGGAGCCGAGCAGTTGATCGGTGAGCCGGCCCGCTGTGACGCAGTCACCGGTCAGCGCCAGCGCGTCGGCCAGCTGCGGACTCAGCGTGGTCGCCCCCGCATCGACGGCGGCGCGGTAAAGCCTTGCCGCCCTCGCGGGTTGGCCATGGCTACGGGCGGCCATTTCGGCCAGCGCGGCGGCGAGCCGATCGTCGCGCAGACCGTGCTCGGCCATCTGGAGTGCCAACTCGGCTGTGAGCGTGGACGATCCGAGTTGCGATACCAGAAGCGCGACCTCGGTGTCGTGATGACGTGCGGTGCCGAGAATCTGGGCGACGCAACGGTGCAGCGCGCGCAAGAAGGCCCGGCTGTAGGACGGCTCGACCAGTCCGGTAGCGCGTGCGCGGTCGACCACCGCGTGAGCCTGCTCGGCGTCCATCCGTAACGCCGCGGCGACGTCGTCGGGGCCGAGATCTCTGCTCAGCGAGGTGATCAGAAGGGTGTCGAGCGTGGGGTCGTCGATGCGGCGCAGCCGTTCGGTCAACGTGTACGCCACCGTCGGCAGGATCGCGGTGGCCGGTGCCTCGTCCTGCGGTTGGGTGATCGCAGCTATCGCCGGCTGCAGCAGGAACGGCAGGCCCGCAGTCGCGACGAGCAGGGACCGCACCATGTCGGATGGTGCGGTGGTGCCGAGCTTTTCGGCGGCGAGGCCTGCAACCTCCGCCGGGGTCAGTGGCCCCAGGGCGATGGTCGGGTTCTCGCGTTCGAGTGCCGTGAACAAGGCGCGCATTGCCGGGCGATGCGCGATGGGCTCACTGCTGACGACGAGGGTCGCGGGCAGATCCGACGCCCGCTGCGCGAGCTGGTCGAGTTCATGGTCGTCCAGCAGATGGGCATCGTCGATGACGACCGCTGCCCGTGGATCGTCATCGGCGCGCGGGCTGCGGGTGAGCACTGGTAGGCCCGCAGCCCGCAGCGCGGATCGAACGGCGGTCAGCACCGAACTCTTGCCGGTGCCGATCCCGCCGGACACAAGCAGTTTGACCGGCTCGGTCGGTGCGGCCACCAACCTTGCGACCGCCTCGCGTGCGGGCGGCGGGATATCGGTCCGCGGGTCCGACGCGGTCATGTGCCTATGGCGCGTCCGGAACGGGGATGTCCGGCTCCGGTTCGACCGATGTGGTGGGCGGGTCGGTGGTCGGCGGCTGGGTGGTCGTCGGCTGCGTGGTCGTGGGACGCGTCGTGGTGGTCGTCGGCGGCGTCGTGGTGGTCGTGGGCGGGGTGGTGGTGGTGGGCGTTGTCGTGGTGGTGGTGGGCGCCGTGGTTGTCGTCGTCTCCGGGGGCGGGGGCGGAGGGACCACGCTGGTGGTCGGACGCCCATCGGTTCCCGTGACGGTAACCGTCTGGGGCGCAACCGAAGTCGTCGTCTCCGGCGACGGCCCCGACTCGAAGGTTGTCGCGGTCTCGGTGACGGGGGAGCTGTCGCCGGTCGTGCTCGTCAGCGTGACCGCGAGTCCACCGGCGGCCAGCAGCGCGGCCGCGGCCGCCGCGCCGAACAGCACCACCGGTCTGCGGTACCACGGCAGTGGCTCGGGCTCGGGTTCGTACTGCTCTTCCTCGTGAGCGAACTCCATCGCGGGTCGAGCGCCGGTTCCGCCGGCTTCGAACGTGTAATCCTCACCGGCATAGGGCACGGGCTCATCGGCCGGTGAGTCGTCCTGCGACCACGCCAGCGCGCGGAAGGTCGCCGAGCCCGCGCCGTCGGCGGCCGACTCGGCAGCCGCGACGCCTGCGGCTCCGGCGGCCCACGCGGCGGCGGACATGCTCGTCGGCGCCATTCCGGTCGGGGCATCGGCGGCGGCAGCAGCCATCCCGGTGGCCGCTTCGGCGGCGTCGGCGATCAGCGCGGCACCCGCGGCGACGTTGAGTTGGGACTGCGGCGTGGTGATGACCGGCGCGCGCAGCCGGGTGGACAGCTGCTGGGTGACCAGCGGGATGTTCGCCCCGCCGCCGACGGTCGCGACGGCCGAGACCGTCGCCGGCGGAATGTGATTGCGCTGCAACGTTTCCTGCACCGCATTGAGCACCCCGTCGAGCGGCTCGCTGATCAGCTGCTCCAACTCGGTGCGGGTGATGCGCACGTCGGAGTTGAAGCCGGGCAGGTCGGCGTGCACGACCGCGGCGGTATCGGCCGACAGCTGCTCCTTGGCCGCGCGGGCCTCGTTGCGCAGCCGGGCCAGCGAACTCACGGCGGCGGTGCCCGCCGGGTCGGCGTCGTTGGCCGCCGCGATGCCCGCTACGACGTGGTTGAGCAGAAGCTGATCGATCTGGTCGCCGGAGAAATCCGTGTAGCGGACCGTTTCGCCGATCGGGCCGAAGCCGGCTGACGCGTCGGCCAGGCTGATGCTGGTTCCACTGCCGCCGAAATCGCACAGCACCACGACACCGCTCGACGGCAACCCCGGCGCGGCCTGCAGGGCGGCGAGCGCGGCCGCCGAATCGGGCACCAGCGCCGGCGCGACCCCGTCGGGGGCCAGGCCCCGCGCCCCCCGCAGGGCGCCCCGCAGCGCGCCCGTCGTGGCCGCTCCCCAGTGCGCGGGCACCGCGATCACGACCGGGGCACCGCCGCCGACCGTGCGCGACATGGCGTCGAGCGCCTCGACCAGCACCTGCTCTCCGCGATGCGGCGAACCATCGGCGGCGACCAACGGCACCGGATCGCCGACACGTTCGACGAAACCGCTGAGCACCATGCCGGGTTGGTTCAGGTTGGGGTTCTCGGCCGGTACGCCGACCTCCGGCGCGCGATCGTCGAATACGGTGAGTATCGATCGGCGCATGACCGGGGGACGGCCGATGCGGGCCGCCACCAAATTCGTCGAACCGATCGACAACCCGAGTGAGTCGCTCATCTCCACCTCTGCTTCGGCCGTCCATCACGATAGCGGCTCGATGTCGTCGGAGACGGGAGCTGCCCCTAGTGGAAGAAAATCCCCTAACGCGGCATCCCCTAACGACCCGGCCGAGTAGGTGGGATTCGCACCGATCACCGCGGCGGTTGCCATCGATAGCATCGTGGCAGGCCACTCGGCTAGGCCTCGTCTCTAGCCATCTATATCTGTTTGAGGGAGGGAGGGTGTTTCATGGCCAACGAGTTACTTGACTTCGTCATGTCGGTGGTGCGTGATCCCGACGCCGCCGCGCGTTTCGCCGCCGATCCGGATCAAGCCATTCTCGCCGCCAATCTGACGAACGTGACCAGTGCTGATGTTCACGCCCTGATCCCGGTGGTGTCGGAGTCCATGTCGGCGCTTCCGACGACCGTGCCGACCTCGCTGGACGGCGGCATCGCCGAAGCCGCGGGCAACGTCTGGAGTAGCGGGGCGGCTACCGCAGCCTTCGACGCGTTCGGCGACCACGTGCCGGCCGACGTCGTCGACGACGTGTCCGCCGCGTTGATCTCCGACCCGGGGGTTTCCGCACTCACCGAGCCGGATGTCCCCAGCGTCGCCGGCGTCGGCGATGTCTCGCTGCCGTTGGACGAGCCGGTGATCGCCGACGTCGTCGAGGACGTGCCGACCATCGACGACTTCAGCGACGCGGTGGCCGATGTGCAGCAGCTCGACATCGACTCGGGCGGATTCGACATCTTCGACTGAGAAAGCCCGACCGACCCGATGCGCGGCCCCTCGCGGGCCGCGCATTTTTTCGTTCCGGCTCCACAAGGGGAACCCCCAGCTATCCCCTAATCCCCTAATGGCACCCCTACACCGATCCCGGGACGCTGCCGCACAGGGAGGGGCCGCGACCCCGTTTCCGGGGCGTCGGGACGGCCATAACGTGGTTCTCAGCTCGCCGGACAGCCCGGCGACCAGACCAAGACCGACATCTTCGAAAGGATCCGACATGAACCTCATCGACTGGTTTCTGAACCTGTTCCGCGACCCCGTTTCTGCCGCTGCGTTCGTGGCGGACCCCGACCGCGAACTGCACCAGGCCGGCTTCGGCAACGTCTCCGCTGCCCAGGTACAGGCCGTGGCGGCCACCGTGGCACCCGCCGCGGTGGTGCACGGTGGTGGGAATCCGGTGGTGGGTTTGCAGCAGGCGGTGGCCCAGACGCACGGGATTGCGTTCAC
>NZ_LQIW01000046.1 GCF_001500025.1 Mycobacterium sp. IS-1590
ACGGTAGACGTGCCGACTGGCGGGGATCACGGTTTGATCCCCGCCAGTGGCGTTGTGTGTTCGGCTCAGAACAGGCCGGCGTCGACGGTGGTGTCGACATCGACGTCGGTGTTGACCTGACCGGAGTTGTCGGTCGAGTTGTCCTGTCCGGAGTTGTCGACCGAATTGTCGACCGAGTTGTCCACCGAGTTGTCCTCGACACTCGTGCCGCCGGAGATCCCGCCCGACACGCTGCCGTCGATGTCGCCGACAGTGGTCTGGTTGCCATCGACATTGGTGGTCGTGGTGTCGTTGTCGTTGATCACGATGCCCCCACCCGAACCGCCGGCCCCGCCGGTGGCGTTGCCGCCGTCGTTGCCGACACCGATCAGCCCGCCGCCGCCGTCACCGCCAGAAGCGCTGCCACCGCTGCCCCCACTCATGTCGACGTCGTTGATGACCGGGCCGTCGTTGTCGGAGATGATGTCACCACCGGCACTCTGATCGCCGCTGTCGTCGATCTCGTTGTCCTCGCCGATGTTGACGTTGGAGTCCTCGATGTCACCGGTGTTGACGTTCTCGTTGTCATCGCCGACGACGTTGCCATCACCCTCGACGTTGGTGGCATCGATATCGCCGGCATTGCCGGTGTTGACGACCCCACCGTCGGTGGCGGTGTTGGTGGTCTTGTCACCGAAGGTGATGTCGCCGAACTCCAGCCCGAAGTTGCCGATGCCCTGCTGCTGATCCTCACCGGCATGGTTGACGGTGTTGGTCTCCGGGCTCAAAAACCGGGTGTCGTTGTGGCTGAGCGTGTCGTTGTTGGACAACACCTCGGTCTGCCGCTGCGGAGTGAACGCAATCCCGTGCGTCTGGGCCACCGCCTGCTGCAAACCCACCACCGGATTCCCACCACCGTGCACCACCGC
>NZ_LQIW01000047.1 GCF_001500025.1 Mycobacterium sp. IS-1590
AGCCGGTGCGCTGGGCAGGCTCCGCAGTGGGCGCCTCTGGCGGTGCAGTACGTCGACTACACGCTGTGGCAACGCGCCCAACTCGGTGAACTGCAGGATTCCGACAGCCGCATCGCGGCGCAACTGGCTTACTGGGAAGACGCGCTGGCCGGAATACCGGAGCGTCTCGAACTGCCGACCGATCGACCGTATCCGCCCGTTGCCGATCAACGAGGCGACACGGTCGCCGTGGACTGGTCGGCCGAGTTGCAGCACCAGATCGCTCGGGTCGCCCGCTTGCATAACGCGACCAAATTCATGGTGGTACAAGCCGCCCTGTCTGCGTTGTTGTCCGAACTCAGCGCCAGCAAGGATGTGGCCGTTGGGTTTCCGATCGCGGGGCGGCGTGATCCTGCCCTCGACGATCTGGTCGGGTTCTTCGTCAACACCTTGGTGTTGCGGGTCGATCTGGCCGGCGATCCCACCGTTGGTGAGCTGATCGAGCAGGTGCGTCAGCGCAGTCTGGCTGCCTATGAGCATCAGGATGTGCCGTTTGAGGTGCTTGTCGAGCGGTTGAACCCGACTCGCAGCTT
>NZ_LQIW01000048.1 GCF_001500025.1 Mycobacterium sp. IS-1590
GCGGCACGGGATCGGGCTCGGGGGCGGGTGGCGGGGCCAGTTTCGCGTTGAGCCGCTCGTAAGCCGACTCGCGGTCGATGGTCTGGCCGTATTCTGCCTGCAGCGCACTGGCTTTCGCGGCGGCGGAAATCGCTTCGGGACCGATGGTGGCCATAAGCGAGCGCGGCGCTCGCATCCGGGTCCACGCCACCGGGGTCGGGGCGCCCTTCTCCGACAGCACGGTGACGATCGCCTCGCCGATGCCCAGCGACGTCAAGGCCGACTTCAGGTCGTACACATCGGTTTTCGGGTACGTTCGCACCGTCTTGGCCAACGCCTTGTCGTCGTCGGGCGTGAACGCGCGCAGTGCGTGCTGGATACGGGCACCCAATTGGGAGAGCACGTCGTTGGGAACATCGGTCGGCAGTTGTGTGCAGAAGAACACGCCGACTCCTTTGGACCGGATCAGCTTCACGGTCTGCTCGACCTGTTCCATAAACGCTTTGGACGCGTCGGTGAACAGCAGGTGGGCCTCGTCGAAGAAGAACACCAGCTTCGGTTTCTCCAGATCGCCGACCTCCGGAAGCGTCGCGAACAGGTCGGCGAGCACCCACATCAGGAAGGTGGAGAACATCACCGGACGTGCGGCCTGGCTGCCGAGCTCGAGCAGCGTGATGATGCCGCGGCCCTGCTCGTCGACCCTCAGCAGGTCCTCGGGCTCGAGTTCGGGCTCGCCGAAGAAGGTGTCGCCGCCGTCGGCCTCCAGGTTGATCAGCGCCCGCAGGATCACCCCCGCGGTCGTGGTGGACACCGCGCCGAGCGCCTTGAGCTCGGGCTTGCCCTCGTCGCTGGTGAGGTACTGGATCACCGCGCGCAGGTCCTTGAGGTCGAGCAGCGACAGCCCCTGCTGGTCTGCCCAGTGAAAGATCAGGCCCAGCGTCGACTCCTGGGTGGCGTTCAGCCCGAGCACCTTCGACAGCAGAATGGGGCCGAAGCTGGAGATCGTCGCCCGCACCGGCACCCCGATTCCCGCGGTGCCCAGCGACAGGAACTCGACCGGATAGGCCGTCGGCGCCCAGTCGTCGCCGGTCTCGGCCGCGCGCGCGGCGATGTTGTCGTTGGGCTCGGCGGGCCGCGAGAGCCCCGAGAGGTCCCCCTTGACGTCGGCCATCACGCACGGCACGCCCGCTGCCGAGAGCTGTTCGGCCAGCACCTGAAGAGTTTTCGTCTTGCCGGTGCCGGTTGCGCCGGCCACCAGCCCGTGGCGGTTGACGGTGGCCAGCGGAATTCGTACCGGGGCGGCCGGGTCGCACACCCCGTCGACGACGACCGCGCCGAGCTCCAGAGCCGCCCCCTCGGCGGCGTAACCTGCTGCGATCTGCTGTGCCGGCGTGGACGTGGACTCACTGGCCATGACCGGCACCCTAACGCCCGCGACGTACCCGACGGACGGGTGCAACGGGCCGCACACCCCGGCAAGGCTTACTGTGATCGTCGTGCGCGACGAACTGGTGTGGATCGACTGCGAAATGACCGGGCTGGATCTCAAGACCGATCGGCTCATCGAAATCGCCGTGCTGGTGACCGACGCTGACCTCAACATCCTCGGCGACGGCATCGACGTCGTCATCCACACCGACGACGAAGCGTTGGCGTCGATGATCCCGGTGGTCACCGAGATGCACACCAAGTCGGGGCTGATCGACGAGGTGCGCGCGTCCAGCGTCACCGTGGCCGAGGCCGAGGAGCTCGTCCTCGATTACATCCGCACCCACGTCAAACAGGCCAAGACGGCGCCGTTGGCCGGCAACTCGATCGCCACCGACCGCGGCTTCATCTCCCGTGACATGCCCAAGCTCGACGACTACCTGCACTACCGGATGATCGACGTGAGCTCGATCAAGGAGCTGTGCCGACGTTGGTATCCGCGCATCTATTTCGGTCAGCCCGAAAAGGGCCTCGCGCACCGGGCGCTCGCCGACATCCACGAGTCGATCCGTGAACTGAAGTACTACCGCCGCACCGCGTTCGTAGCCCCGCCCGGGCCGTCGACCAGCGATATCGCGGCCGTCGCCGAGGAATTGGGGCCGCCGGACGAGAGCCCGGAAGACATCGATTCGGCCGCCGAGCGTTCGAGCGGCTAGTATCGACGTCGCCGCTCTGCCCACCCGGGTTCGCGGCGATGGTGGCTGTAGTTCAGTTGGTAGAGCACCAGGTTGTGATCCTGGCTGTCGCGGGTTCGAGTCCCGTCAGCCACCCCGACTGGGTCAGGGAGCGAATGTTCGCTCCCTGACCCTTTTTTCGGGCGCTGGGCGGCTTCACGACATTCATGTGTGAACCCATGGCAAATCCAGCGCGGCGCTTTCCGTCCGGGTTTCACGATCGGCGCGACGCTGATCGGCTTCGGCGCTGGGCGTCGTGGGGCGGTGGGGTCGTCAGCCACTCACATCAGAGGTTGGCGTTGCCGGCCTTCCACTGATCCCAGGGGATGTTCCAGTCGCCCAGACCATCGGTGCCCGGCAGCGTCGACCCGACCGTGTTGATGATCTCGACGACGTCACCGCGCTTGGAGTTGTCATGGAACCACCGGCCGTCGCTCGTGCTGACGTTGATGCAGCCGTGGCTGACGTTGCTGTAGCCCTGGCTGCCCACCGACCACGGCGCGGCGTGGACATAGATGCCGCTGTAGGAGATCTGGGTGGCCCAATCCACCTCGGTGCGATACCCGTTGGCGGAGTTGACCGGAACGCCGTAGGTCGACGAGTCCATCACCATGTGCGAGCGCCGGTCACCGACGATGTAGACGCCGTTGTTGGTGGGCGTGCTGTTCTTGCCCATCGACACCGGCATCGTCTTGACGACCTCGCCGTTGCGCTTGACCGTCAGCGTCTTGGTGCTGTCGTCGACGGTGGTGATCACCTCATCGCCGATCGTGAAGCTCGTGCTGACGTTCTCCTGGCCGAAGAGGCCGTCCCCGAGATCGACGCCGTAGGTGTTCACCGCGACGTCGACCTTGGTGCCGGGCTTCCAGTAGTTCGCGGGCCGCCACCGCACCTCCTGGTTGTTCAGCCAGTAGAAGGCGCCCTCGACCGGAGGATCGGTCTTGATCTTGATGGCCTTCTGCGCGGCCACCCGGTTGGTGATGTTCTCGTCGAACCGGACGGCGACCGGTTGTCCGACGCCGACCACTTCGCCGTTGTTGGGCAGCACGTACGGCATGGTCAGGTTCTCGGGCGAATGGGTCTCAAAGGACATCCGCCTGGTCGTGGCGCCGCCGAGCCCGAGCGATTCCGCCGTCAGCGTGTAGCGCTTGTTGTAGCCCAGCGGCTCGGTGGTCGACCACGTCAGCCCGTCGGGGCTCAACGCGCCCGCGACGGACTTGCCGGACTCGTTCACCATGGTGACCGCTTCGAGCACCCCGTCCTCCGCGCTGACGGTCACCGGCGAGTCCACGCTCACGCCGACGGCGCCGTCGGTCACCGACGCGGTCAGCTTGGGGACGAGCAGGTCTCCGAACGGCGTGCCCTTGTCGTCGATCACCTGGGGTTGCGATGGCGCCGAGTTACCCCCGCACGCGGACAACCCCAGCGCCAGCACCGGGATCAGCGCAACGGTCACCAACCATGCACGTCGACGCGGACGGGCCACTGAACGGACTCGCCACATTGCTCACACACCTCACAACCAGGGACTACGGATCGATGGTTATCAGCAACAGTCTAGGGGCAAATTCGAGTCCGGGTTGCGACGTGGACGTCGTCGAAGCGACGTCGGCGACAGAGATTTCGTCCTGCACAGCAAGTCCTGTTATTGTCGCACCCGCGCGCCGTTAGCTCAGTTGGTAGAGCAGCTGACTCTTAATCAGCGGGTCCGGGGTTCGAAACCCTGACGGCGCACCAGCTTCGATCGAGTGCGACCGTGACAAACCGTCACGGTCGCGTTCTTTTTGTGCGACGCCTGGCACGCACCGTCGGTGGCCGACGTTGCCAGATCACAGTCGCGTAAATTCTGGCCACAAATTTGCTGGCCGACCCTCGAAGTGTGCTGCGGACTACATAAGCAACCTTATGGAGACGAATGTCTCACCTTCTGTGCCGTTGCGGAGACGCTGTTCGACTCGACTTTCTACGGTTCGAGCTGCAATGAAAGAAGTCGGTCTGCTACAGTCACGTTAGCTGACCTACGAGAAGCGCGAGAACAGCAAAACGCCGGAAGGAAAAAGGGACTTAGCTGATGGCCCAGCCAAGCGGTTCATTTGCGGCAGACGCGGCGGGCGCGGGAGCGTCGGCCGATGTAACTGCCCAGATCCCGGTCGCGGTCTACAGCTGCAACCGGCTCGGCCGGGTCGCCAATCCCCCTGGTTTCTCGTTCTCCGACCTGTTCCGCTCTCCGCGACGGCGCTGAGAGCGCTCGCTCAGTCCCGAATCCGGCGCACCACGAGTACGAGCGCCACGATTCCAACGCCGGCAAGCGACGCCGCCACTGCGGGTTTGGTCACAAATCGGATTGCCGCCGACTTGGCATCGTCGAGCAACCGGCTGGGGTTGGCACGTTCGGCGAGGGTGTCCACCGTCGCCGCGAGTTGCTCCCGAGCTTGATCGATGTCCCGCTTGATGGTCTCGGGATCGCGATCTGCCACGTGCGCCTCCAAGCCGTCCAAGTCGGTGCCCTGCGATAGAGCCTGCCGATCTACCCTAGAGCAGCCCGCGCTCGCCGTAGCGCACCGGTCGACAGAAGGGATGCCCGCGCGTGCCACAGACTCCCCGACTCGAGGTCGGCGACAGAGCCCCTGCTTTCAGCCTGCCCGACGCCGACGGCAACACGGTGAAGCTCTCCGACTTCAAGGGCCGCAAGGTCATCGTGTACTTCTATCCGGCGGCCTCAACCCCCGGCTGCACCAAACAGGCCTGCGACTTCCGCGACAACCTCCATGAGCTCAACGACGCCGGGCTCGACGTCATCGGCATCTCACCGGACACGCCGGAGAAGCTGGCCAAGTTCCGCGACAAGGAGAAGCTGACCTTCCCGCTGCTGTCGGACCCCGATCGCGAGGTGCTCACCGCGTGGGGCGCTTTTGGCGAAAAGACGATGTACGGCAAAACCGTTCAGGGCGTGATCCGGTCGACGTTCGTCGTCGACGAGAAGGGCAAGATCGCCGAGGCGCAGTACAACGTCCGCGCGACCGGACATGTCGCCAAGCTACGGCGCGACCTGTCCGTTTGACCGGTTCTCGCCCAATCGGGCCAGCAGCAGGGCCTCGGACACGGCGGCGCGTTCCAACACCCCGAGGTGCAGGCTCTCGTTGACGCTGTGCGCTTGTGTCGCAGGATCTTCCACGCCGGTCACCAGAATCTTCGCCGACGGGAAAGCGTCGGCGAACTCGGCGATGAACGGGATCGAACCGCCGACACCGGTGTGGACGGGCTCGGCGCCCCAGGCCTCGGTGAAGGCCGCGCGGGCGGCGTCATAGACCGGGCCGGTGGCGTCGATGGCGTAGGGCTGTCCGTGATCGCCCCGGGTGACGGTCACCTGGGCACCCCACGGGGCGTGCTGCTCGAGATGGCTCGTCAGCGCCGCCATGTGCTGTTCAACTTCAGCGCCGGGCGCGATGCGCATGCTGACCTTGGCCCGCGCCCGCGGGATCAAGGTGTTCGACGACTTGTCGATGGGCGTCGTGTCGATGCCGATGATGGTGATCGCCGGTTTGGCCCACAACCGTTGCGGCACTGAGCCGGAACCGATTTCGGAGACACCCGGCAGCAGGCCGGTCTCCTCTCGGACACGCTCGGGTGGAAAGTCGACGTCGGCGGCCACACCTTCGTGCAGGCCGGCCACCGCGACGTTGCCGTCGTCATCGTGCAGGCTGGCCAGCAGCCGCACCAGCACGCTCACCGCGTCGGGCACCACGCCGCCCCACAGCCCGGAGTGCAGGCCGTGGTCGAGCGTGGCCACCTCGACCACGCAGTCGACGAGCCCACGCAGCGACACCGTCAGCGACGGCACGTCGGTGCTCCAGTTGTCGGAGTCGGCGATGACGATCACATCGGAGGCCAGGGTGTCGTGGTGGGCGGCCAGTAGCCGCGACAGTGACGGAGAGCCCGACTCCTCCTCCCCTTCGACGAAGACGGTGACGCCGACGGGCGGTTTGCCGCCGTGCGCCCGGAAAGCCGCCAAATGCGTTGCAATGCCGGCTTTGTCGTCGGCGGTGCCCCGACCGTAGAGCCGCCCGTCGCGCTCGGTCGGCTCGAACGGCGGTGAAAGCCATTGCGCCGGATCGCCTTCGGGTTGCACATCGTGATGCGCGTACAGCAGCACCGTCGGCGCACCGGCCGGCGCGGGATAACGTGCGATGACCGCGGGCGCACCGCCTTCACTGACGATCTGCACATCGCCGAAACCGGCGTCGGTCAACAGCTTCGCCACCGCCTCAGCGCTGCGCTGCACTTCACTGCGCCGCGTCGGGTCCGCCCACACCGACTCGATGCGCACCAGATCTTCCAGATCGCGCCGAACCTCGGGCAACACCTCATGCACCCGCTGCACCAGATCGCTCATGGCGACGACACTAGCTGGTCAGTCATCCACCGCGAGCGACCGCAAACTGCCAGCAAGGTGCGGCGTGTCGACGTGCTGGGCCCACCGCTTGCGAGGGGAACGCGGCCGCTCGCGGCAGTGGAGGGTCAGCGCTCTTCGAGGATGGCGACCGCGGCGGCGGTGTCGGCCTCGTGGGTCAACGACAAGTGAATCGTCACGTTCTTCAAGTGCTCGGCGATCGCGCCGGACAGCCGCACCTTCGGCCGACCCCACATGTCGGTGATGACCTCGATGTCGCGGTGGATACCCTCGGGCAGCACCGGCCGCTTGGAGAACCGCGACCCCGACCACGCCTTGATGACCGCCTCCTTGGCCGCCCACCGCGCGGCCAGATGCCGCGCCGCCGACGAGCTCTTGTCGGCGGCGTCGCGCCGCTCACCGGGGGTGAACGTCTCGGCGAAAACCGTCCCCGGCTGGTCGACCTGTTCGGCGAACTCGGGAATGGAGACCAGGTCGATCCCCACCCCGACTATCGCCATGGGCCGAACGCTATCTCATACCCTCCGCTCGTCGCGCAAGCGCTCATCGCCCGCTTCCGCCGGGCACGTACACGTCGTCGTCGCCGAGCCGCGATGCCGGATCGAGAAGCATGTCGGCTTCCTGCCGCTTCTCGGGTGCGTCGTGGCCGAACCGACGGTCGGCCGGCCGCTCGTACAGCGACTTGCCCCCGGCGATCGCCGATGCGAGCCGATGTTGACCGGCCAGTACCCGGGCATCGGCACGCTGCTTGTAGTCCGCGCGCTGCTCGGGGCTCAGCGCGGCCAGGAACGCCTGCGGATGCACCAGCGCGATCAGACCGGACACGTGGCCGAAGCCCAGGCTGGTGATCAGCCCCGCCTTCAGGGGGAACGAACCGCCGAAGTGCAAGGTCTCCCGCAGCCACACCATGTGCGCGGAGCCGGCGAGCTCGTCGTCGACACAGTCCAGGCTGCGGTTGGGCGGAATGACGCCGTCGCGCAGGATCTGGCACAGCCCCATCATCTGGAATGCTGCCGCGCCGCCCTTGGAGTGACCGGTCAGGCTCTTCTGCGACACCACGAACAGCGGTGCGCCCTCGGAGCGGCCCAGCGCGTCGGCCAGCCGCTCGTGCAGCTCGGTCTCGTTGGGATCGTTGGCGAGCGTCGAGGTGTCGTGCTTGGACACCACCGCGATGTCGTCGGGTCCGACGCCGAGCTCGGCTAGCGAATTGGCCAGCTGCGACTTGCGACCCCCGCGGCCGGCCGCCAGCGCACCGAGGCCGGGCGCCGGGATCGAGGTGTGCACACCGTCGCCGAACGACGACACGTAGCCCACCACGGCCAGCACGGGCAGCCCCATCTTGAGCGCGAGATCACCGCGGGCCAGCAGAATGGTGCCGCCGCCCTGTCCCTCGACGAACCCGAGCCGACGACGGTCGTTGGCGCGGGAGAACTTCGAGTCGCTGATTCCGCGGGCCCGCATCATCGCGGTGTCCGCGGTCGCGGCCATGTCGCCGAACCCGATGACCGCCTCGAGGGTCGTGTCGTCGTATCCGCCGGCGACCACGAACTCGGCCTTGCCCAGCTTGATCTTGTCGACGCCCTCCTCGACCGAGATGGCCGCCGTCGCACAGGCCCCGACCGGGTGGATCATGGCTCCGTAACTGCCGACATAACTCTGGACGACGTGTCCGGCGATGACGTTCGGCAGGACCTCCTGCAGGATGTCGTTCGGCTTGTTCCGGCCCAACAAGTTGCCGTGGTACATCGTCTGCATCGACGTCATACCGCCCATGCCGGTGCCCTGCGTGCTGGCTACCAGACTCGGATGCACCCAGCGCATCAGCTCGCTCGGGCTGAAGCCCGCCGACAGGAACGCGTCGACCGTGGTGACGAGGTTCCAGATCGCCAGCCGGTCAATGGAGTTCATCATCTCCTGGCTGACGCCGTACACCATCGGGTCGAACCCGGTCGGGATCTGGGCGCCCACGGTGCGCGACAGCTTGACCTTGCGCGGGACCCGCACCTCGGTGCCCGCCTTACGGGTCACCTGCCAATCGCCGCTGTCAGGCACCGGAGCGATCACTGTGTGCTCCGGATCGAACTTCAGGAATCCGCGGGCCTCGGCCTCCGACGACACCACGAAGGTGAAGTCCTTGTCGAGGAAGACCGAAACCAGAAGCGGTGAGGCGTGATCCGGGTCGATCGCTCCGTCGTCCACCCATTCGCGGATGCCGACCCGATCGACCACGGCGTCGTGGTAGCGCTCCACCAACTCGCCCTCGTCGACCAGCTCACCGGTCCCGGTGTCGTACCAGCCCGGCGTGGGATCGTCTTCCCACTTGACCAGTCCGGTCGTCCATGCCAGCTCCAGGACACCGGCGGCCGACAGCTCGTTTTCGACCTCCATCTCGAAACGGGTGCGCGAGGAACCGTACGGCCCGAGTTCGGCGCCGCCGACGATCACCACCATGTCGGCGGGATCGATGTCGAGGTCGGCCCACTCGGGCGCCGGCGCGGATTTGTAACCGCGTGGCGGCGACGGCAGGGCGCGCACGGTGCCCTCGGGATCGGTTTCCTCGGTGTGGCTCTCGGCCACCATCTCTTCGCGGGCCTTGGCGGCCAGCTCGGCCATGTCGATGTCGACATCGGCCAGCCCGCCGGTGAAGTCCGCCTGCAGCGGCTCACGCGCCGCGGCGACCTTGGCTTCGATATCGCACAGCCCGAGCAGCATGCTCGCCATCTCGTCGGTGGTGAACGTGCGCACACCGGCCTCTTCGACCGCACCGACGATCGCGTCGTTGTGGCCCATCAGGCCCGTCCCCTTGGTCCAGCCGATCAGCGCGTGCGCAAGCGAAACCCGCTGCGCCCACGACGATTCGGCCTTCCATCGCGAGACCAGCGCATCGAGCGAGGACTTCGCCTCGCCATAGGCGCCGTCGCCGCCGAACATACCGCGGTTCGGCGAACCCGGTAGCACGACGTGCAGGCGTGCGGCGATGTCGCGCTCGGCGCCGATGTGGGACAGGCCGGCGATCAGCCGCTGCACCGCCCACAGCAGCACCTTCATCTCCATCTCGGCGCGCGACCCGGCGTCGGACAGGTCGCCCGCGACCCGCGGCGCGGCGAACGGGAACAGCAGCGTCGGCGTCTGAGCATCCTTGATGTGGATCGACTGCGGCCCAAGGCTTTCGGTCTGCTCGGTGCCGACCCACTGCACCAGCGCGTCGATGTCGGTGTAGGAGGCCATGTTGGCGGGCACCACCCACAATTTGGCGTTCCAACGGGCATGGTCGCGATAGAGAGTGCGGTAGAACGCCAGCCGGTCGTCGTCCAGTTTCGACGTCGTCGCGATGACGGTGGCGCCACCGTCGAGCAACTGTGCGACCACCGACGCGGCAATCGAACCCTTGGATGCACCCGTGACGACGGCGACCTCGTGGTGGTAACGGCCGGTGCCCGGATTCTCGGCACCCGCGGCCGCGCGACCGTACAGCGAGGCGTGAATGTTGCGCCCCGCCGCCAGCGCCTTGCCCTGCCACCAGGTGGCCTGAGTTCCGACCACGTGGCCGGCGCCCTCGAAGCGTTCCGAGAGCCGCTGCCAGTCTCTGTCGATCTCGTCCTCGTCGTACAACCACAGCCGAGCCAGGTCCTCGCGGGCGCTGGCCCAGCGGTCGTCGAAGAGCACCGCCTTGCGGCCGTCGAACGCCGGCGCCACCAGACGTGGCCAGTCCGAACCCAATTCGGCGCTGACCAGATCGATGAGCTCGGCATCGGTGGCCTCCGGCACCGGGGTCGGGGTGTCGAGTCCGAGTTGACCCAAAATCATCCGCGCCGCCGAGGCCAGCACACCGTCGCGGCCCGTGACCCTTTCGGCGAACTCGGTCAGCGCCGCGGAATCGACCACGCCCCCACTGCTTCCCGCCGCCGACGGCAGAGACACCGCCACACCGCGGCGGGCCGCCACCGAGGCGACCGCGCTGTCGATGACCTTGTCGACGGTTCCCGCGTCGGCCAGCGCACCCTCGTGCAGGCCACCCAGCTCGCCACCGCGCACGCTGGTGCCCTCGCGGGTTCCCAACGCCACCTCGACGGTGACGTGCTTGATCCAGCCCGGACCCAGCTCCCAGGTCTTGGTGACCCGCTCGCCGATGTAGGCCGGACGTTTACCGGACGGCCCGAAAACGGTGCGCAGCTGGTCGTTGACCGCGTCGGACAGCACGGGCCCGAACGGCTTGTAGGTCCTGGCCAGCTTGGTGACCTGCCCCTTCAACGCGGCCAGGTCGGCCTCGCCCGCCCCGTCGATGGCACCGAGGTTGAGCTCGGAGCCGAGGTCGACCAGCAACTGGTTACGCCGCGAAGACGCACCGTCGGTGATCGACTCGATGGAATCCAAGGGCTCGATCTGGTCGATGCGCATCTTGGCCGACAGCGCGATCAGCGCCATGGTGGCGTCGGCGGCATCGAAGGTCAGGTCGTCGGGGCGCGGAGCGCCGGCGGGCGCGACAGACGGGCTGGGAGCGCCGGCGGGCGCGACAGACGGGCTGGGAGCGCCGGCCGGCGCTGCCGGTGCCGGTGCCGATGCGGCCGGTGCGGCCGGTGCGGCCGGTGCGGCCGCCTCGACGGATGCGGGGCCGGCCCCGGAAGCGGGAGCCGGAGTCTCGTCGATTTCGGGTTCGGGGTCGGCGTCGGTGGCGAAGAGCACCGCCGCGTCCCGTTCCGAGTTCAGCACTTCGGTTGTGCTGTGCGAATATTCGGGCAGCTTGAGCGTGTTGGCGGCCAGCCCCGCGACCGTCGGCGCGGACTTCACGCCGATCTCGACGAAGCGCTCGATCCCCAGACCGCCCGCGGCCTCCTCGATGAACAACAGGTCCTGGGTCTCGATCCAGCGCACCGGGCTGGCGAACTGCCACGCCAGCAGTTCGATGACGATCTTGCGGCACAGCTCGCGCGGCTTCTCGTTACGCCAGGTGTCGTAGTCGGCGAGGATCTCGTCGAGCGGTTCGGCCGGCACCAGATCCCGGATCTCCTGAATGAAATCGCGATCGAGCGTGAAGGGCCGCGGCACCAGGTTCGGGATGTACTTGCCGACGATCAGGTCCGGATCCTGATCACGGGGCATCACCCGCTCCAGTGAGCGGCGGAAGTCAGCGACGCCGACCCGCAGCACCGAGGAGTGGAAGGGCACGTCGATACCGGGCACCAGGATGAACGAACGCTTGCCGCCGCTGATCTCGCGACGCCGCTCGACCTCCTCCTCCAGCGCCTCGAGCCCGCGCACCGTGCCGGCGATCGCGTACTGCGAACCGCGCAGGTTGAAGTTCACGATTTCCAGAAATTCACCGGTACGTTCGGAGATCTCGGCGACGAACGCCTTGACGTCGGCGTCGTCCAGGTCGATCTGCGAGGGCCGGATAGCGGCCAGCCGGTAGTTCGACCGGCCGAGGTGGTCGCGCGGCACGATGTCGTGCATCTTGCTGCCGCGGTGGAACACCACCTCGAGCAGCGCCTCGAGCTCGTAGACGCCGCTGACACACGCGAGCGCGGTGTACTCGCCGACGGAGTGACCGCAGGCGATCGCGCCCTCGACGAACGCGCCCTGTTCCCGCATCTCGGCGACCTGGGCAGCGGCCACGGTCGCCATGGCGACCTGGGTGAACTGCGTCAGGAACAGCACACCGTCGGGATGGTGATAGTGCACACCACTGGCGATCAGGCTGGTCGGGTTGTCCCGCACCACGTGCAGCACGGAGAAGCCCAGCGTCTCGCGGGTGAACTTGTCGGCGGTATCCCACACCTTGCGGGCCGCCTTCGACCGGGCCCGCACCTCCATGCCCATGCCTTTGTGTTGGATGCCCTGGCCGGGAAATGCGTAGACGGTTTTCGGCGCGGCCAACTGGGCCGTCGCCGACATCACGAGCTCGCCGGCGACCTTGGCGGTGATCTCGAGAATCTCGGCGCCGCGGTCGATTCCGACGCGGTCGACGCGGAACTCGATGTCGTCTCCCGGCAGCACCATGCCGAGGAACCGCGACGTCCAGCCCACCACGCGGGCCGGCGGGGCGGGCCTGCCGTCGGTCGCGGCCACGACGTGCTGCGCAGCGGCCGACAGCCACATGCCGTGCACGATGGGCGATTTCAGCCCCGCGAGCAGGGCGGCGGCGCGGTCGGTGTGAATTGGGTTGTGGTCTCCCGACACGACGGCGAACGCGCTCATGTCGGTGGGTGCGGTGACCGTGACGTCACGGCGGCGACGACGCTGGGTGTCGGTCGCGTTGTCGGTGACCGCACCGCCCGCGCGCGGCGGGTCGCCGAGTTCGGCGGCGCCGGTGCGTCCGCGGATCGCGAAGCGTTCCTCGAGCTTGGCCAGCAACGCGCCTTCGGCGTCGCGGATCTGCACCGTCACCGGTACGACACGCCCATACTCGGTGTCGCTGGCAGCCGAAGCCGTTGCGGTGACGGTCAATTCGGCCCGTTCCTTGGGCATCTGCGTCAGCAGGTGAGCAGCGTGGTCGAGGTGGACCAGGCTCAGCAGCCCCTCGACGACGGGGAAACCGTCGTCGGTGATCGCCGATCCGATGGCCGCGAACACCGCGGGCCAGCAGTAGCCGACGAGCGCGTCGGGCACCAGCGTCAGGCCCGGCGCCAGCGGGGCGCCGAACGCCGCGGTGACCCCGGTGTGGTCGGCGACCCGTTCGGGGTCCCAGTCCGCGGTCACCGTCGCGGTGTTGTCGTGCACCGGCGGCAGAGCGTCGGGGCCATCGACACCGGCGGCGATGGCCAGCACGGAACGCATTGCGGCCGAGGCGTCTTCGACGGTGACGACCGGCATGCCGCCGTTGACCGTGCATGACGGCAAGGTGAAGGGGATGTCGATCCAGATGTCGGACAGCGGGACGCTCAGCGTCACGCGCTCACCGCTGAGCTCGAGACGAGCACCGGTGGACGGGTGGGTCGCGCTTCTGTTCTCGTTGGCCTGCCACTCGTCCGGGCCGCCGATCCGATGCACCGGGTTGATCGCGACGCGGCCTGCCCACAACACGTCGGGCGAATCCAGCACCACCGCAAGCGGACCGGTGACGTCGGCGCGCGCCTGCCGGCGCGACACCACCGGCACGGGTTGGCCGTTGACGGCCACCGCCTCGTCGATGGCGGCCTGCTCGAAACGGTCGAGCAGCTCACCGACGGGCTCGTCGACGCGAGTGATGCCCGCGACGGCCTGGGTTCCGGGAATGATGCACACCTGGTCGGCGGTGTAGCGGGCGTCGTGGGCCTGCCACAGCGAGTCACTGCGCCACCACCGCCGCACATCCTTATCGATCACCGGGACGAAGTTGACCGGCTTACCCGGCTTCTTGCACAGCGTGACGAACCACGGTACGTCGGCCGGGTGCAGCCGCAGCGTCTCGGCCTCGGGATAGCGCGACACCAGAGTCGCGATCGCGCGGGCCGGATCGTCCAGCAGCGCAGCGTCATTGAACAGCGTCGGGATGGGGCCCGAGTCGTGCGGGTGCAGTCGGGCTTCGGCGCGGTGCAGCATCTCGGCGAACCGTTCGCGCCAGGTGTCGGCCAGCCAGGGACTGCCGGGCAGTTTGGTGTCCGCGGTGCTGTCGTCGTCGCCGATGGCCAACTCGACGTAGCGCCGCAGCCACTGCAGGTAGGTCATCTCCCCGATGTCGCCGAAGTACGGCTTGCAGGTGGTGCCCATCGCCGCGATGATCTCGTCGCGCCGCTCCGCCACCGCGTCGGCGTCCCCGGCGACCTCGTCGAGCAGCCGGCCGCACCGCGAGGCGGCGTTGTCGATCTCGTGGATGTCCGCACCGAGCTGGCTGCGGCTGGAAGCCATGCCGCCCTGGGCTTTTCCGGCGCTGATCCAGTGGTCGGTTCCGGTGGTCTCGACCAGCATCTGCTTGACGGCCGGTGACGTGGTGGCCTCCAGCGTGGCCATTGCCGCGGTGCCGACGAGGATGCCGTCGACCGGCATCGTCGGGAACCCGTATTCGGTGGCCCAGCGGCCGGACAGGTACTCGGCCGCACGCTCGGGGGTGCCGATGCCGCCACCGACGCAGACGGTGATGTTCGACAGCTTGCGCAGCTCGCCGTAGGTGCTCAGGAGCAGGTCGTCGAGGTCCTCCCACGAGTGGTGCCCACCGGCGCGGCCGCCCTCGATGTGCACGATGACGTCCTTGTTCGGCACCTCGGCTGCGATCTTGATGACCGACTTGATCTGGTCGACCGTGCCGGGCTTGAACACCACGTGCTTGATGCCGACGGTGTTCAGTTCGTCGATGAGCTCGACGGCTTCCTCCAGCTCGGGGATGCCCGCGGAGACCACGACACCGTCGATGGGGGCGCCCGACTGACGGGCCCGCTGCACCAGGCGCTTGCCGCCCAGCTGCAGCTTCCACAGGTAGGGATCGAGGAACAGCGAGTTGAACTGGACCGCGCGGCCCGGCTCGAGCAGCGCGGTCAGCTCCGCGATGCGCTCGGTGAAGATTTCCTCGGTGACCTGTCCGCCGCCGGCGAGTTCGGCCCAGTGCCCCGCATTGGCCGCGGCCGCGACGATCTTGGCGTCGACGGTCGTGGGGGTCATGCCCGCGAGCAGGATCGGCGAGCGCCCGGTGAGGCGGGTGAACTTCGTCGACAGCTTCACCGCACCGTCGGGCAACTGCACGGTGGTCGGCGCGTAGCTCGACCACGCCGGCGGCACCTCGGGTTCCGCGCCGACGGTGAACAGGTTGCGCTGTCCCACCCGCGTGGCAGCCGGCACGATGCCCACACCAAGTCCCCGGATGATCGGGGCGGTCAGCCGGGTCACGGTGTCGCTGGGGCCCAGGTCGACGATCCATTTCGCGCCGGCCTCGTGCAGGCGCTCCACCTCGGCGACCCAGTCGATCGGGCGCACGAAGATCGCCTCGGTCATCTCGTGGGCGAGATCGGGGTCGATTCCGCACTTGGCGGCCCAACCGTCGACCACCTCTACGCCGTCTGCCAGCCGCGGCGTGTGGAAGCCGACCTCGACCTGCACGCCGTGGAAGACCGGGCTGAAGATTGCGCCACCGCGAACCTTGTTCTTGCGCTCGGCTTCTTCCTTCTCGGTGATCTTGGAGCAGTAGAGCTCGAACCGCCCGAGCTGCTCAGGGGTGCCGGTGATGACGACCGAACGCCTGCCGTTGCGGATCGACAGCACCGGGGGCAGCACCGTGCGCACATCCTGGGAGAACTCTTCGAGCAGCTCGGCGATGCGGTCGGGATCGACGTTGGTCACCGACACCATCGGTGACTTGTCGCCGCGCCCCACCATGCCGCGCCGGCGGGAGACCAGCGACCCGGCCGCGCCGATCAGCTGCAGCAGCGCCAGGAGTTCGGCGTCATTGGCGCCTCGCGACCGCAACGACTCGCAGGCCATGATCCCCTGCGAGTGCCCGGCCATCGCCACCGGCGGGGCGCCGTGCAGATCGAGACCCTGGCGGACGGCGGCGCGGATCGCGGCCATCTGTGCCAGCAGGATGCCCGGCCCGGAGATGGCCGCGGTGATGAGTTGCTTCGTCGCCGGCAGCGGCTCGTCGGCGGCCAGCGCACGCACCCACTGCAGCGGCTCGAAACCGATCGGGCGCACCACGACCAATTCGCGCGCCACGGGCTCGAGGAGAAGTGCGGCCTCCCCGACCACCTCGCTGAGTTCCGACTCGATGCCGGCCGAGCTGACCAACTCCTCGAGGTTCTCCAGCCACGCGCCGCCCTGGCCGCCGAAGGCCACGGCGTAGGGCTCACCGGCGTTCAGTCGATCGACGAGGGCCTGATTACCGGCATGGGCCGCTCCAGCCGTGCGGTTGGTGGTCACCCGGTGCTGCTCGTTGATCGTCACGTCTCGTTGTCTCCCTCTGTCCCGCGTCATGCTCTTCGTCGGCTGTCGTCTCAGAAGCTCCGATGGCTCCCGGCTTCCTGCCGCGGCGCCACGCGATTCGGCGTCGAATCCGGCTGGCCCGGTCGGGCGATTCTGCGGTCTTCCGAGGTGTCTCGTGACCCCACCGAACCGCCTTCCGTGCACTCCAGCCGTACTAAGAGTGTCATAAGAAGGACGCTCGATTTCGCGCCCGAAATGGTTACTGACGGGTTCTACGCTCGGGTAACCAGCCGTTGGATAACGTGCGGTTCGGCACCGGCCGAAGACATTCCGGACAAACGTCCTGCATGAAGGTGGTTACGGTCGAGTAGGCAGAAGTGCCCTGATCAAGGCAGTTTTGTTACCAAATCGTTATAAAGAAATTTTCGACGCGCCTCACCAGCGGCAGCGTCGAGCTCAGACGAGACAGTCGGGTGCGATTTGTCTTCTCGGCGCCCCCGGCCACCGAGAAAAGTTTGCTGAACGTACTTACTGATCGGTAAGGTTTAGTCCCACTGCCCAAATTGCGGCTTGAGGATGTGGTTGATGTCCACCCCGACGCCTGCGATCGACCGGCTGTCGATCTCGACCTGATGAAGATGGGCGGCCGCGTGTGCGACCTTCCCCGGCGATCCCCAGTTGTGCTGCCAGAAGTACGTCCCGATGCCGTCCTGCAGCGCCCACTCGATCGTCTTCGAGTTCGCGTAGACGCCGACGCGTTGCTTGCCAAGCACCGCTTCCCAGCCCCGCAGATACGGCGCCACCTGCTGTTTGTACTGCTCGTAGGTCGGATTGTCATCGATCGAGGCATAGATCGGGGCACCCTGGGGCCCGCCGGCGGCGACGTGCAGCTCCCATCCGCGCTTCGCGTGGGCGACGCCCGCGTTCTGGCCGCCGAGCCAGTCGGCGGTGTCCTTCTTGCCGTACTGATAGCAGGACGCGATCTTGAGACCGGCTTGGTACAGGTCGCGCGCCTCGGCCAATTGGATCGGCTTGCCGAGCATCCAGGCCCCTCCGGGTCGCCGGTCGGAGACGTAACGTATCGCCCCCATGGCGCCCGCCGCTCGAATGTCGCTGGCCTTGAGCACACCTGCGGCGTAGTCGAGGAGAATGCCGAGCGGCGCCGCCGACGCGGGACCGGCGGGCACGCCGGTGCCGACGACGAGCGCGGCCGGCGCGGCAACCGCGCCTTTGAGGACGGTCCGCCGCGAAACCGGCCGTGATCCTGACACGTGCCACAGGATACGACAGCTGTCACAGCATTCACTCCGATGTCACCAGCAACAGCTGCATCAATTTTCGGTGTTGCGGCGCGGCGTTGCCGAGCTAAGCCGAAACGCGAAATCATCGGGTGGCACGGTTCGACGATCCGCCGATCGACCGAGGAGTGAAACCCATGGCGCGCAGGCCGGCCACCGCCGCGCGAACCGGTTTGACGCTCATCTGCTGTGCCGTTCTGGTCCTCGCGCTGACTTCTGGATGTTCGCGTGCGGAGCGGTCCCCCGGCGGCCAGGAGCCACCGAACATGGAACCGCTCAGCTCGGTCGGCGAGGGCGAGGGTCGACTCAACCTGATCGCCTGGGCCGGCTATGCCGAGGACGGCTCCAACGACGCGCAAGCCGACTGGGTGACGCCGTTCGAGCGCCAGACCGGATGCCAGACCGAGGTGACGCTCGGCGACACGTCCGACGAAATGGTCGAGTTGATGCGCAGCGGGCGGTACGACGGGGTGTCGGCTTCCGGGGACGCGACCCTTCGCCTCATCTACGCGGGCGATGTGGCCCCCGTCAACACCGCACTGGTTCCCCACTACGAATCGATCTCCGGGTTCCTCAAGGACCAGCCGTGGAATTCGGTCGACGGCCAGATGTACGGCATCCCGCACGGGTGGGGCGCCAATCTGCTGATGTACAACATCGCGGTCGTGCGGGACGCGCCGAACTCCTGGGCGGCCGTCTTCGACGATGCCGACAAGTACCGCGGCAAGGTCACCGCGTACGACTCGCCCATCTACATCGCCGACGCGGCGCTCTACCTGTCGAAGAAGCGACCGGAGTTGGGCATCGACGATCCGTATTCACTCGACGACCGGCAGCTCGACGCCGCAGTGCAACTGCTCGAAAAACAACGCGAGAACATCGGCGTGTACTGGTCGGACTACCTCAAAGAGGTGGAGGCCTTCGAGTCCGGCGCGTCGGTCATCGGCACCACCTGGCAGGTGATCGCCAACACGATCGGTGCGCGCAACAGGGTTCCGGTCAACACGGTGCTGCCCGTCGAGGGGTCCACGGGTTGGTCGGACACCTGGATGATCTCGTCGAAGGCGGCGCACCCGAACTGCATGTACAAGTGGTTGAACTGGATCTCCTCACCGGAGGTCAACGCCGAGGCCGCCGAGTTCTTCGGCGAGGCGCCGGCCAATGCGCAAGCGTGCGACCACACCACCGAGCGCGACTTCTGCGACCTCTACCACGCCACCGACGCGAGATTCGCCGCCAAGATCCATTACTGGACCACACCGCAGCGCAAGTGCGTCGACGGCCGCGGGGACGACTGCACCGACTATGACGAGTGGGTCGAAAAATGGCGGCAGATCACCGGGTGAGCGGCCCGCGCTGCCGCGGTGTGAGCATGCGGCCCCCGCTGTATTTCGGGTCGGCGGCGGACATGTGGCGCTGCAGCGCCTCGTCCACCCGTGAGGACACGACGCTGGTCCACAGGTCGCCGAACTCGCGCACCGTCCGCGCGAGCTCATCGCCGCCCTCCGGCGTCGGCGCGTGATCCGCGCCCAGGCGTGCCGCGACGAAGTCGTCGAGGGCGGCGACGAACTGAACCGCCAAAGCGTCGACCGCTGGGCCGGTGGCCTCGGCGATGTGCAGCAGCGCGCGAACGGACACGAGCGGATCCGCCGACTGCGCCACCGCGTCTCTGACCGCGGTGTCGGACACCACCACAACGCCGTCGACCATCTGCGCCAAGCCGTACTCGACCAGCCGCCGCGCCTCCTCGCTGTCGGCGCCGATCCCGAGCCCGTCCTCGTCCGCCGCTGCGGCCTCGGACGTTCCCCGGACGTCCGCTTCCGATTGCGGCTCCAACACGGTCCGCTGGATTCCGAGGATGTCGGCAAGGTCTGCGCCCTCACGCAGGCTGGCGAAGAACTCGGCGATATGGGTGGAGTTGAAGCCGCGGCGATGCAGCTGTTTGATGGTGCGCAACTGCGACAAGTGGTAGTCGTCGTAGAACGCCGACCGGCCGACGCGCCGCGGCGGGTCCAGCAATCCCCGCTCGCGATACGCACGAATGTTGCGGGCGCTGACACCGGAGATTCGCGCCAGCTCGTCGAGGCGGTACTCAGCCAACGTCGCGAACCCCGGCCGCAGCACGTGCCGGTGCGGCCACGCGACGGTTCATGCGATCACTTTAACGGCTCACAGGTTTGCGAGCGAATTATGGTCGCGGCGACTGCAGCCCGCCGACCGGCCGGTTGCACCGCCTCTATCAGGGCTGATAATCAACGCGCCCGAAAAAATGTGCACGCAAGGCGCGCTGCCAGCCAACTATATTCAGTGACGCGGTCGCACGGTGAGGGAATTCACCGCCACGGGATTGGCGTTGTCGCACGGCGGTGCGGAACCATGGAAAAGTCAGACTTATTGATCGCCGGCGAGGAAGGTTCGGTGTGCGTCCCTGGATCGTCTGGGCCACCGGCCTGTTGGCGTACATCGTCGCGGTTCTCGACCGCACCACGTTGGGCGTGTCCGGCCTCGATGCGGCCGAGCGGTTCCACGCCAGCCCGAGCGTGCTTTCGACGTTCGTCGTGCTGCAGGTCATCGTCTACGCCGCGGCACAGGTGCCTGCCGGGGTTCTGCTGGACCGCTTCGGTTCCAAGACGCTGATCCTGGTGGGTGCCGCGCTGATGTCGGGCGGCCAACTCACGCTCGCGTTCACCGAATCGCTGCCCACCGCCATCGGGGCGCGCGCGGTGGTGGGCCTCGGCGACGCCTTCACGTTCATCTCGGTCCTGCGGCTCGTCCCGCACTGGTTCACCCCCCGCCAGGTTCCGCTGGTGACACAGCTGACCGGCATCTGCGGCCAGCTGGGCCAGGTGTTGTCGGCGGTTCCGTTCTTCGCGGTCCTGAACGCATGGGGCTGGACCACGGCCTACGTGTCGGTGGCCGCGGTCGGTGTCATGTCGATGGCTCTCACCGCGGCGCTGGTGAAGAACACCCCGCACGGCAACGCGATCGACATCGACACCGTGTCCGTGCGGGAGACGCTGGCCAGCGTCAAGACCGTCTGGTTGCGACCCGGTACCCGACTCGGGTTCTTCACCCACATGGGCACCCAGTTCTCGGTGACCGTGTTCGCGCTGATGTGGGGAGTTCCCTATCTGACCAATGCGCAAGGCCTGTCGGCCGGTGTGGCCGGGCTGCTGTTGACGGTCTCTGTCGTAGCCGCGATCTCGGCGGGGGTGCTGATCGGCATCTTCACCGGGCGCCGGCCACACCGGCGCTCGCGCCTGGTCCTGGCCATCATCGCCAGCAACGCGGTGATGTGGACGGTGGTGCTGGCGTTACCCGACAGGGCGCCGCTGTGGCTGCTCGTGGTGCTGATCGTCGTGATCTCGGTGGGCGGACCCGGCTCGATGGTCGGCTTCGACTTCGCCCGCACCTTCAACCCCAGCGCCACGCTCGGAACCGCTTCCGGCCTGGTCAACATGGGTGGCTTCATCGCGTCCCTGCTGGTGATGCAGGCGATGGGCGCGATCCTCGACGCGACGGGCGGTTTCTCCCACGACGCGTTCCGGGTGGCCTGGACCGTGCAGTACGCGATCTGGGCGTTCGCAGTCGTCGGCATCCTCATCACCGGGGGCAAAGCCCGCCGGGTGATGAGGATCGAGCAGGAGCGGATGCTGCTGGAGGGGCTGGATACTCGCAGCGGCGGCGGCGACTGACTGGAGCGATCCGTCAGCGGCCGCGGGCGGTTTCGCGGCGGTTGGCCTTCTTGATCGCCGAGACCAGCTCATCCTTGGTCATGGATGACCGACCCGAAATGTCCAGGCGCCGGGCGAGTTCCATGAGGTGCTTCTTGGAGGCGTTGGCGTCCACGCCCTCGGCGGTGTCGCCCTTGGCGTTCGGGCCGCCGCTGCGCGCGCGCTCATCGGAGGGGCCCTTCTCGGACTTCGCCTCCCAGTGGTCGCCGACCTTCTCGTAGCTGTGCTTGAGCGCGCTGTAGGCGACACGGTGCGCGCGTTCGCCTTCGCCGTACTCTTCGGCAGCGGCGTCATGGGCCTTGGCGAAGGTCCGCTGGGCCTTGGCGTCCGACTTCTGCAGTGTGCTGGGCAGTTCACTCTTGCGGGCGCTGCCGCTCTTGGATGTCTTCGGCATGCGAAACGGCGTACCCGGGCCATGAGGCGCCGAAACGATCGGTGCCAAGATACACAGGTGACTGTGCGGGAGCCCGAAGCGCCGCCGTCCGCCGTGGCCGTCGTGCTCGCGGCGGGCTTGGGCACCAGGGTCGGCGCCGATGGCAACAAGGCCTATCTCCCCGTCGCGGGTCGACCGATGGCCGCGTGGTCGCTCGAAACGCTGACGAAGGTGCCGGAAGTCGATCGCATCGTGCTGGTGCACCGCAAGGGTGAGCTCGCGCTGGCACGGGCCATGGTTGCACGCGAATTGCCCACCACCGATGTGGAACTCGTCGAGGGGGGCGACACCCGGCATCATTCCGAGCTCAACGTCCTCCGCCATCTACAGACCGACATCGAGTCCGCACGCATCGACGTCGTGCTCATCCACGACGCGGCGCGACCGATGGCCGGCCCCGAGATGTTCACCCGCGCACTCGCGGTCGCCCGCGAATCCGGCGGTGCGATACCGGCGTTGCCGCTCCCGGACGCGGTGACCACCACACTGCGGCGGCCGGCCGGCGGAGCCGCGCTGGTCCGGGTTCAGACACCGCAGGCGTTCCGGGCCGCACCCCTGCTCGCCGCGTACCGCAACTCGGAACGCCACCGGTTCGAGGGCACGGACACGTCGTCGTGCGTCGAGGCGTTCACCGACATTGCGGTGCAGACGTTTCCGGGCGAGCCGCACAACATCAAGGTCACCTACGCCCGCGACATCGCGACCGCCGAACATCTGTTGGCGACACTCAGCGTGCGTCGCGGCTCGCGATGACGGCCTCCAGCAGCAGACCGTCGTGTGGGAGGTCGACCGTGACGGCCTCGGCATCACCGTCGACCGTGTCAACCGGCACGGGCGATCGGATCGCCTCGGCGACCTCGTCGAACTCCCCGCCCGACCCGGCGAGCAGCCCGCCGAGGTGGTCGGCGGCGAAACCTCGGGGATATTGCACGGTCTGAAGCGTCGAGCGATCCAGTGAGGCGGTGACGACACCGCGCTCGTCGATCGCCTTCACGCTGTCGGTGACCGGCAGCACCGGCAGCACGACGGAAGCTCCCTGCATCAGGCGCTCGACGACCCGATCCCGCAAATTCGGAGGCGTCAGGGGCTGGCGGACATCGTAGACGAGCACGAGTGACGCCGAAACCGGCTCGGCCGCAACCTTTTTCAGTGCCGCAGTCAAGCAGTGGGCCCGGGTGGCGGCACCGGCGACCACCACGAGGCCGACGGCACCCGATCCGTCACGGTCGAGCACGGCGCGTGCGTCGTCGGCGAGATGTTCGGCGACCGCCACCACGACGGCGGCAGGATCGGCGACCGCTTGCAGGCAGTCGCGCACGACGCGCGACAGGGGCGACCGCCCCGCCACCGGTTCGAGCGACGGTGCCGCGTTGTCGACGGCCAGCACCGTCACGACCGCCGCGAAGGATTGGCCCGGGAGCGCCGTCACGGCGGCGACGCTACACGGGGTCGAACTTGTTGATCAGCCAGCGCCCATCGGATTTGGTCAGGCCGACCTTGACCGCGCTCGCCGCGAAGGCCCCGTCAGGGTTCTCCTTGCTGACCGTGGTCTGGTTGACGAACACCAGCACCACCGCGGTGTCAGGATGCATTTCGGCGACGCCGGCTTCCACGACGGCAGCGCTGGTTTTGACCTGCTTCTCTTTGACCGCCGGGGTCACGATCTGCTCGGTGAACTGCGTGTAGTAGTTCAGGAAGTCACCCGTCAGCTGCGACTTGGCGTTCGTGAAGTCCTGCTCCATCGAGTCCGGGGCGTACGACAACAGTGCCACCGTGCCCGACTTCGCCGCTTCCAGTGCGACACGCTGGGCGTCTGCGTCGACCTGCTGGTCGGCTCGAAACTGGAAGAAGTAGAGCCATGCGGCGACACCCGCCGAAATCACCAGCAGAAGCGTCAGCAGAATCGCACCCAGATGCCTGCGCACGCCATTCAGCGGCTTCGGCCGGCTCGTCTCGGCGGCTTGCGTCTCTTCGGCCGCCGTCGACTCCGGTTCGACGGCTGTCGATTCCGGTTCGTCGGAGACCGCGGTCTTCACGTCGGTGTCGTCGGGTTTGGCTTCGGCGCTCACGGTACGAACTCGACTTTCGACATCTTGATCTGGTCACCCTCGCGGACCAGATCCACCTTCAGGCGCCATGAGCGAGGCTCCTGGTTGGCACCCGCGGTGTTGGTGACCCTCGAGGTGGCCGACACCAGCGCGGTGGCGTTGGTGTCCGTCATCGACGTCAGCGCGGCGGTGTTGACGGTGACCTCGGTGACCACCTTGGAATCCTTGGCGACCTGGGTGAAGTCCTCGGCCTGGGCCTCGAAGTCGTCCCTGAACTGACCCGTCGAGTTGTCGATGATCCGCTGCACGTCCTCCTGGGCCCGGTTGAAGTCCAACGACATCAGGGTCACGACACTCTGCCGCGCGGCGGCGGTGAATTCGGCGGTGCGCTGCTGCTCCTGCTGCACCAGCCGGTGCTGCCACACCATGAATCCGCTCGCGGCGCCGAACGCCAGGATCAGGATGACGGCCACCACCGCGGCGACGATCTTCCACCTGAATCGCGGCATGCGCAGACGGCGGGATCGCTTCGGCGCCTCCGTCTCGTCGGACTCGGCCGAGTCCGTGGCCACGTCGGTCTCGGCCGCGTCGTCAGCGGTCTCGGTCGCCGCGGCGTCCGCCTCCGAGCGAACCTCGTCGTCGGGCACGGTGTCGGTGGTCGTCGCCTCGGACGCCCGCCCCGCGGCCGGTTCGGCGACCTCGTCCGCCTCCGAACCTGGCGCCTCCCGGGTCTTGGAGTCCTCGGTCTGGGCGGCCTGCCTGCGCAACCGGATGGCCTTGGCGCGAGCGCGGGCGGCGGCCGCGATGGCCTCGGCCTCTGCCGCTTCGGCCTCCGCCTCCTCGGCGAGGCGCAGCGCCTCCTCCGAGTCCGCCGACCGCTGCTCAGGGTCGTCCTGCGGCGGTTTTTCGACGCGGTCCGCGTCGATCACCGACTCGCGGCGCCGGAATGACGGCACAGCGCCCTCCTTGTCTGCTTCACACTTGTGAGAATGCCATTATCGATTTTTGAGTATCGCCGCGACGATACCTGCGTGGGCACCGCCCGGCAAACAGCGTCTTCCTGCGGAAATGCTATTTACGCGCTGCGCACACGCTCAGCGGCGATTGTCCAGAAGGCGGTCCTTCATCACCTTGCCGGTGGCGTTCAACGGCATGCTGTCGAGGAACTCTACAGAGCGTGGCACCTTGAAACCCGCCATTCGTTCCCGGCTCCACGAAATGAGGTCCTCACCCGTGACGTCGTCGTGACCCGCCCCGAGCACGACGAACGCCTTGCCCACCTGGCCCAGCCTGTCGTCGGGAACGCCGATGACCGCGGCCTGAGCCACCGCGGGATGTTCGAGCAGGAATCCCTCGATCTCGGCCGGATAGGCGTTGAATCCGCCGACGATGAACATGTCCTTCTTCCGCCCGACGATTCGCAGCCGGCCCGACTCGGTGAACTCGCCGAGGTCACCGGTGTGCAGAAAGCCGTCGGAGTCGATCGCCTCGGCCGTCGCAGCGGGGTCGTCGAGATAGCCCTGCATCACGTTGTAGCCGCGCACCAACACCTCGCCGTCGTCGGCGATGCGGACCTCGACGTCCTCGCACGGCAGGCCCGCGGTCATCGCGACGTCCTCGGGGGTGTCGTCCGGGCGCGACAATGTCACATTGCCGGCCTCGGTGAGCCCGTAGCCGGTCATGAGGCTTTGAAACGGCAACTCGTCGCGGATCCGGCGGATCAGCTCCACCGGGATGTCGGCGGCGCCGGTCACGCCCGCCCGCAGGGATGCGAGCCGGTCCTTGTCGGCCACGGTCAGCAACGAGTGATACAGCGTGGGCGGGCCGGGCAGCATCGTGATGCGCTCGCGCTCGACGAGATCGACCACCCGGTCGACGTCGAAGGCGGCCACCGGCAGCATGGTGGCGCCCCGTAAGAACGAGGCGACGAGTCCGGCCTTGAGCCCGAACGTGTGGAAGTACGGGTTGATCATCAGATAGCGATCGCCCTCGCGGAGGTCGGCGAGCGTCGCCCACTCCTCGTACGCGCGCAGCGTCTGGAGATGGTTCATCATCGCGCCCTTGGGCCTGCCCGTGGTGCCCGAGGTGAAGATGACATCCGCGATGTCGGTACCCGCGAGGTCGCCGACGCGGTCGTCGAACGGCGCGCCGGCGGACAGGAACCCCGAACCGAAGTCGATCACCGGCACTTCCGTGCTCACCGAATAGTCCAGGCCGAGAAAGTCCTTCTGCACCAGCACGGCCTTGGCGCCGCTGCGGCCGATGACGTCCGCCGCCTCCTCCGGCTTGAACCGGGTGTTGACCGGGACGAGCACACCACCGGCGACCAGTAGGCCGAACGCCGCAACGATCCAGTCGGCGGAGTTCGGCGCCCAGATCGCAAGTCGATCACCTTTGGCGATACCGAGATCAGCGAAAGCGCCTGCCGCGCAGCGTATCCGCTCGATCAACTCGGCGAAGGACAAGCGCAGCGAACCGTCGACGACCGCTTCCGCGTCGCCGAAACGGTCCGCTGCGCTCAAGACCATCTCGGGGATGGTCTCCCAGGGGCTTGACGTCACACGGTGACGAGGCGACCCAGGTTGCCGCCCATGATCTTCGCCTGATCCTCAACCGAAAGGTGTTCGAGCGCGGTGACGTAGTGCGTCGGTTCGGCCAGGCCCTCCGGGTGCGGCCAGTCCGATCCGTACAGCACCTGGTCGACACCGATCAGGTTGATCAGGTCGTCGATGCCCTCCTCGTAGAACGGGCTGACGAAGATGCGGTTCTTGATCTCCTCGATCGGATTGCCCAAGAACGCCTCGGGGGCCTTCTTGTACACCTCGGCCATCGAGTCCAGCAGCGGGAACATCCACTTCGAACCGGCCTCGACGATGCCGACCTTGAGCTTCGGGTGCCGGAACAGCGCACCGTGGATCACCCACGAGGCCACCGCGTCCTGGATGGGGCGCCACTCGTTGAGGATCGACATCGCGTTGGTCTGGAACGGCAGCATCTCCTGGGCTGCGCCGTCCCATTCGGAGGTGTAGCGGGAGTAGCCGCTGTCCGAGGAGTGCATACCGACGAAGATGTCGTGGTGGACCACCCGCTCCCAGAACGGGTCGAACTCCGGCAGCGCGAACGAGCGGGGACCGCGGAAGCCGGGCACCGGCGCCGGGCGGATGAGGATGGCGCGGGCTCCGCGGGCGACCGCCCACTCCAGTTCCTCGATCGCCTTCTCGACAATGGGCAGCGTGATCACCGGCGTGGTGAAGATGCGGTTCTGGTAGTTGAAGCCCCACACCTCGTCCAGCCACTGGTTCAGCGAGTGGATGATGACGTGGATGGCGACCGGATCGTCGCGCAGCCGCTCCTCGATGAGGCTGGCCAGCGTCGGAAACATCAGCGAGCGGTCGACGCCCAGCTCGTCCATCAGCTCCAGCCGCGGGGCGGGCTCGAAGAACGCCGGGATCGAACGCATCGGCTCTCCGAACAGCTCGCGCTTGCTCTTGCCGTCCGGGTTGCCGAACTTGAAGTACTCCTCCCAGGCGCCCGGCTTGGCCACCACGGAGAACGTCGGGTTCGGGATGTAGTTGCTGATCTGGCCCTTGATGGCGATCTTGGTGCGCCCGTTGACCTCGACGTACTGGACGATGTCCTTGTACTCCTTAGGCAGGTACTTCGTCATCGCCTCGGGCGGCTCGTAGAGATGGTTGTCCGCATCGAACAGCGGAAACGGGATGTCGACCCGGTGTGAAAGTTGTCCCATGGAACACTCCTTTTCTTCTCGGGAGAATCCTATTCTCATTGGTGTCCGGTTCGCAATGCGCTGACGATCCGATCGCGGCCCGAATTCGTTCGCGACAGTCCCAAATTCCTTCGCGAGAGTTACACCAGGGCTGTCGATCGGCCCCAATCACGACCCCGTTGTACGCCTCGCGAGAGTTACACCAGGGCTGTCGATCGACCCCAATCACGACCCCGTTGTACGCCTCGCGAGAGTTACACCAGGGCTGTCGATCGGCCCGGATCACGACCCTGTTGTACGCCTCGCGAGGGTCGCGGCGCTGCTGGCTCGCACCTGCTCCCGCAGGACAAACTTCTGGACCTTTCCGCTCGCGGTGCGCGGATAGTCCTGCCCCTCGGGCACCTCGTGCAGTTCCTCGGGCCACTTCTGGACCGCGACACCCGCGTGCTTGAAGTGGGTGCGCACCTCCTCGAGCGACGGCATGCTGCTGCCCGCCCGAATGCGAAGCACCGCTGCGGTCCGCTCACCGAGCCGGTTGTCGGGCGCGGCGACCACCGCGGCTTCGGCCACACCGGGCATACCGAGCAGCACCTCCTCGACCTCGAGGGCGGAGATGTTCTCTCCCCCACGGATGATCACGTCGGCCTTGCGGTCGGTGATGGTCAGGTAGCCGTCCTCGTCGAGCACCCCGACGTCGCCGGTGTGATACCAACCGTCGTCGTCGAATGCCCGCGCGGTCATCTCGTCGTCGGTGTAACCCAGGCACAGATCCGGTCCGCGCGAGAGGATTTCACCGTCCTCGGTGAGCTTGATCTCCACACCGGGACGCGGGTCGCCGTCGGTGTAGAGCCGTTTCTCTTCCGGCGCGCTCGGCCGCGAACCGGTGATGGACGGGTGTTCGGTGCTGCCGTAGGAACGGAAAACGAAGAACCCCAAGTCGGCGAGCCGGCGGGTCACCGCCGCGGGAACGGTTGACCCGCCGAGGCCGACGGTGGTGAACCGGGAACGGTGCGCATCGGTGCAGTCGGGATGGTCGAGCAGGCTGGTGACGAAGTACGGCGGTCCCCCGCCGATCGACAAGTCTTGCGTCTCCATGAGTTTGAGCACCTTGCCCGGATCCCATACGTCGCACAGATCGATCGGGGCGCCCTCGAGCACCGGGATGAGGAACGCGCCGAGCATTCCGATGAAGTGGCCGATCGGCGTCGCCGTGAGTTGTCGTCCTCGGTCCTTGGGATAGTTCTCCAACAGTTGGCGGGTTTCGAAACCCAGCGTCTGATGGCTGTGCACAACGCCTTTGGGCTTGCTCGTGGTACCCGAGGTGAACGCGATCAGCGCCGGGCCCGCCGGATCGGTGGCCAGCGTGCCCGTCATCGGATCGACGTCGAGTAGGTCATCGAAGCTGTAGACATGCTCCTCGCGCAGGCGCTCGTCGGCTCCCACCAGCGCCACGATCGGGACGTCGGACGCCAGGTCGGGCTGAAATTGCATCCGGCCGAATTTGCGTGTGGTGATGAAGACCTTCGGCCGCGCGGTGGACAGAATGTGGGCGAGTTCCTTGCGACCGTAGAAATGCACGATCGGCACCACGACCGCGCCCAGGAACGTGGAGGCCCAGAACGCGACCGCCGCCTCCATCCAGTTGGGCAACTGCAGTGCGACCACGTCCCCGGGCCCGACCCCGCGCTTGTGCAGGCCGGCCGCGAGACGACGTGCCCGCAACTCCACATCGGCGAACGTGCCGGCAAACGGGCGCACTTCGGAGTGCAC
Organism: Mycobacterium sp. IS-1590; assembly: GCF_001500025.1. GTDB lineage: Bacteria > Actinomycetota > Actinomycetes > Mycobacteriales > Mycobacteriaceae > Mycobacterium. Next base: position 29,388 of record NZ_LQIW01000048.1, read on the forward strand.
CCAGAAGCCGGTGTCCGGATTGGCGGCCAGATGACGGGCCAACAGCTCACCGAGCGTGTCCCGGGTCCACCAGCCTTCCTTCTCGTAGCGTTTGGTCAGCTCGACCGGGATGTTGCGCATGGACTCCCCACACTCAGGCGGCTGCTCCGACTCGAGGCGATGCTATTCTCTCAAACCGAGAATGCCAATATCGCAAATGGAGAACGATCGATGGTAGACCTCGAGTTGGAGGACGGCTTGGCGGTCGTCACCATCGACCGTCCGCAAGCGCGCAACGCAATCGCGCCCGAGACCATGGAGCAACTCGACGCCGCGCTCGACGCGGCGGAGGGTGCGACGGCGCTCGTGGTCAAGGGCGCCGGCGACCGGGCGTTCGTGTCCGGCGGCGACCTCAAACAACTGGCCGCGCTGCGCACCGAGGCCGATGCCGCCGCGATGGCGAGGCAAATGCGTGCGGTGTGCGACCGCATCGTCGCGTTTCCCGGCGTGACCATTGCGGTCCTCAACGGGCATGCGCTCGGCGGCGGGGCGGAGTTCGCGACCGCCGCCGACATTCGGCTCGCCGCCTACGACATCAAGATCGGCTTCAACCAGGTAGCGCTCGAGATCATGCCGGCCTGGGGTGGCGCGGAGCGGCTCGTCGAGATCGTCGGCTACAGCAAGGCGCTCCTGCTGGCCGGCACCGGCACCATCCTGTCGGCCGACGAGGCCGAGCGCATCGGACTGATCGACCGGGTGTTGGCGCGCGAGTCGTTCGACGACGACTGGCGCGCGATCGCCCGTAAACTCGCGCACCGGCCCGCCGGCGAGATCAAGCGGGTGATGAAGGGCGCCTCGACCGACGAGGCCGTCGATGCGTTCGCGCGGCTGTGGGTGTCCGACGAGCACTGGGCCGCCGCGGACAAGGCGATGAACCGCAACAAGTAAGCCGGCGCCCCACCTCACCCAGGCCGCGAGCGCCCGCGTTTGCACGCGACACGCCGTGGTTTGTCGGTACTAAGGGGACGCTCGCGCGCCGCGATCACCCGCCCAGTACGCGTATCGGGTCGCTGCCGTCCCAGTTCGCGGCGGCGTCGCGGACGAAAGCCGCCATACCGCTGGTGATCTCGGTGAGTTCCATGATCTCGATGATCTGTGCGATATGTCCGGGACCAGCGGGTGGTTCGACATAGGCGAAGCGGGTGCCGACGTCCTCACCGCCCGACCAGACGACTGGCCATCCCGCGTCGGTCACGCCGCGCATGGTGGCATCGAAATCGTCTGCCCAATAGGCGAACTGGTGAAATCCCTCGCCGTGGGCGTCGAGAAACTCGGTGAAGACGCTCGGAGCCTCGCTCTGCTGCTGGATGAGCTCGAGCTGCATATCGCCGCTGTTGCTCAGCGCCAGCGACTGGGTGATCTCGCACGGCTCACCGCGGTAGCGGGCGGTCAGTGTCAGATCCCGCATGACGAACCAGGGCCCGACACCGAGCTCGAGCCAACCCGCGATCGCCCGGTCGATATCGGCGACGACATAACCGATCTGGCGGATCGGGCCGGGAAGAATCCTCATCACACCTCCGGATGAACCACAACGCCCGGGGGACCCGCCCCTCTGCGCGAAGCCAATTGGTCGGCCATCTCGGCGCCGATGCCCTCCGACGCCCCCGCGATCACGGCCCGCGGCCCGTACCAAGCGGCGGACTCGGTGCTCACGGTGCGACGCCGGCAGCGCTCATCACCCGCGCGATGTTGGTGGTGCGCTTGGCGATTCGCCAACCGTCCGCGGTCCTGACGAGCTCGTCGTCATAGTGGCCGAGTGCGTCGATCCAGCTTCCGTTGTCGTCCGGTACGGCCTGCAGCACCGCACGCACGTAGGACCGCGCCGTCGCCCGGTCGGCGTTCACGTCGACGACGATGTTGGAGATGCGGTGGTAGGTCTGCCCCATGCCGCCGTGGATCTGCTCCATCAGCGTGGTGAAGGCGTCGGGGTCGGTGAAGGTCCCCAGGTCGCCGTAGTCGATGTCGACTTCATCGGCCCAGCACGTGCGGAACAGCTTCCAGTCTTTGAAGTCGATCCCCGTCGCGTAGCGAATCAAGATCTCGGCGATCTGCGCTTTGTCGGCGTCCACATCGGGGAGGCTAGCAGCGAGTTGATCGCTTGACGACCCCGGTTCTCTCTAGACGAGAACGTCATTTCCAGTTATCGTCGGCGCGTGCCGACACAGCAAGTGGCCCTCGCGCCCGAAATCTCGACCTGGCCCGATGACAATCCGCAGCTGATCGGAAGCCGATGCGGCGCGTGCGGCGCCACCGCTTTCCCGGTCCAGCAGCGCTGCCCCAGGTGCAGTGCCGGTGAGATGTCCGAGCTCAAGCTGCCCCGCCGCGGCACCCTGGTCGCGTGGACGACGCAGGGCTTCCCGCCCGGCGCCCCGTACAAGGGTCCGTCCGGGAACGACTTCGTACCCTTCGGTGTCGGGCTGGTCCAGCTCGAGGACGTCATCCGCGTTGAGGGCCGCCTCACCGAGAACGACCCAGCCAAGCTCGAGTTCGGCATGGAGGTCGAGCTGACGATGGTGCCGTTCACCACCGACGACGACGGCAACGAGGTCGTCACCTTCGCCTTCAAGCCCGTCTAGACACACAGGAGCATCGCAATGACCAACGACGTGGCGATCATCGGCGTCGGGCTGCACCCGTTCGGCCGGTTCCCCAAGACCGCGATGGAGATGGGCGCCGAGGCCATCCAGTCCGCGCTCACCGACGCCGGCCTGGAATGGAAGGACATCCAGTTCGGGTTCGGCGGAAGCTACGAGGTGTCCAATCCCGACGCGGTGACGCGCCTCGTCGGCCTGACGGGCATTACCTTCACCAACGTCTTCAACGCGTGCGCCACCGCCGCGAGCGCCATCCAGCAGACCGCCGACACCATTCGGCTGGGCAAGTACGACATCGGTATCGCGATCGGCCTGGACAAGCACCCGCGCGGCGCGTTCACCGACGATCCGGCGAAACTCGCGCTGCCGCAGTGGTATGCCGAGAACGGTCAGTTCGTGACCACCAAGTTCTTCGGGATGAAGGCCAACCACTACATCCACAAGCACGGCATCTCGCAGGCCACCCTGGCCAAGGTGGCGGCCAAGAACTTCCGCAACGGCGCGTTGAACCCGAACGCGTTCCGACGCAAGCCGATCCCCGAGGAGGAGATCCTCAACTCGACGGTGCTGAACTATCCGCTGACGCAATACATGTTCTGTGCGCCCGACGAGGGCGCCGCCGCGGTGATCATGTGCCGCGGCGACATCGCGCACCGCTTCACGAAGAAGCCGGTCTACGTGCGCGCCACCGAGATTCGCACCCGACGCTTCGGCGCCTACGAGGTTCACGCGACGTCGGCGCCGCTCGACGAGGATGCCTCCCCGACCGTTTATGCCGCCAAGGCGGCGTATGAGTCGGCGGGCCTGGGACCGGAGGACGTCGACGTCGCACAGCTTCAGGACACCGACGCCGGCGCCGAGGTCATCCACATGGCGGAGACCGGACTGTGCGCCGACGGTGAGCAGGAGAAGCTGCTCGCCGACGGCGCTACCGAGATCCACGGGTCGATGCCGATCAACACCGACGGCGGGCTCATCGCCAACGGGGAACCGATCGGGGCCTCGGGGCTGCGGCAGGTGCACGAACTGGTCCGGCAGTTGCGCGGCGAGGCCGGCGACCGTCAGGTCCCCGGCGAGCCCCAAGTGGGCCTGGCGCAGGTGTACGGCGCACCGGGCACCGCATCGGCGACGATCCTGTCGGTCTGATGCGGTTGGCGATTCGCGACCTGGGTCGCGCTCATCGTTTTAAGATCCGGAAATGATCTTCGGTCGCTCGGCCCGTACCTCGCTGTCGGCCCTCGCTTCGGCAATCGTGGTGACCGCCGGTGGCGTGTTGTCGGTGGGTGCGCCGGCGGTCGCGCAGGGTCCACCGCCGCCGGTGCTGCACAACGTCAAGTACTCGGTGTTCTCCGAGCAACCGTTCTTCGTCGACATCTACTACCGCGACGTCGATCCGCCGAACTGGGCCGCCTACAGCCACAACCCGTACCAGTTCAGCCCGAAGGTCGAGGCGCAGATCGGCCCGGACCAGCAGTGGAACCTCGACGTACAGCTGGCCAACCCCGATGAATGGGCGATGGTCACGGCGACCAGCGGACCTGGCGACGCGAAACCGAATATCCACTGCGTGCTCGCGGTCGACGGAGTGGTCGTGAAGACGCATCAAGGCCCGAAGGGCGCGCTCTGCTCCATTCGGAGCTGGTGACTGCCGCTGGGACTGCTCGGATCGAGTGGATCGCCCTCCAGCCGGCGAATCCAGTTCTCACAGAACGCGAATGTCTCGGCATGCCCGGTGGTCATGCCGAGCGCCCGCTCGACCACCAATGCCTGGGACACGGCGGTTGCGAATACGGTCCACACCACCGGTGGAACCTCTTGCGCAGCAGCGCCGTAGCGCGCGAGCACGGCGGTGATGGCCTTGTTCTGCTCTTCGCGGAACCGTTCGGCGTAGTAGATGATCTCGGCCCGCAGCGCCTTGCGGTGATTGGCCAGGCCCATGAATTCCATCGTGAGCCGCGTGGCCTCCGGCTGCGTGCTGAACCGCCATAACGCCCACAGCGGCTGGGGCGACGCGAGCGCGTGCGTCAGCGCCTCGAGGCCCGCCTCGGCCATCCGACGGAAGACGGCGAGGAACAGGTCCTCCATGGTGCGGAAGTAGTAATGCACGAGCTGCGGCTTGAGCCCCGCCTTGTCGGCGACGCGTCGCGATGTGACCGCGGCGTAACCCTCCTCGAGCAACAGCTGCTCGGCGGCGTCCAGCAGCACGCCGCGGTTTTTCGCGTCGGGCGCGCCAATACGCCGCGTTGGCCCAGACACGCCAGTCATCCGATCACTTCTCTTCCCGCCCTTCCGACACGCCGATCGTAGTGGCGTCCCGCCGTTCGATCTTGACCACGACCTTAACCCCATGCTAAGCAAGTGCTCAGCATATTCAGCCAGATTCAAGAGCGGCAGCGTCCGCTCACCATCACGCGGGCCAGCGTCGACCCCTGGAGGGCTTCCACACCATGACCACAGATTTCGATTCGGTTGACTACTTCACCGATCCCTCCCTCGTCCCCGACCCGCACCCGTACTACGACCACATCCGCTCGAAGGATCCCGTCTGTTGTCCGATCAACAACGGCGTGCTGGCCGTCACGGGTTGGGAAGCCGCCAATACCGTGTACAAGGACAGCGAGAATTTCTCGTCCTGTGTCGCGGTCATGGGTCCGTTCACACCGATGCCGTTCACGCCCGAGGGTGACGACATCTGCGAACAACTCGAGAAGCACCGCACCGAGATTCCGATGTTCGAGCACATGGTCACGATGGACCCGCCGCAGCACACGGATGCGCGTTCGATTCTGGCCCGTTTGCTGACTCCCAAGCGCCTCAAAGAGAACGAGGACTTCATGTGGCGGCTGGCGGACCGCCACATCGACGAGTTCATCGCCGACGGCAAATGCGAGTTCCTCGCCGCGTACGCAAAGCCGTTCTCGCTGTTGGTCGTTGCCGACCTGCTCGGTGTCCCCGAAGAAGACCACGAGGCCTTTCGTGAGTCGTTCGGCGCCCAGCGCCCCGGAGCGAACATCGGCGCCCTCGATCACGAGGTGATTGCCACCAATCCTCTTGAGTGGGCGGATGAGAAGTTCTCGCGCTACATCGAGGAACGCCGTGAGAACCCGCGCGACGACGTGCTCACCTCAATTGCCACCGCAAAGTATCCGGACGGCTCCACACCCGAGGTCATCGATGTGGTGCGTACGGCGACCTTCCTGTTCGCCGCCGGCCAGGAGACCACCGCGAAGTTGCTCGGCGCCGCGATGCGGGTGCTGTCCGACCGGCCCGACATTCAGCAGCAGTTGCGCGACGACCGCAGCCTGATCCCGGTGTTCATCGAGGAGTGCCTGCGGATGGACAGCCCGGTCAAGAGCGTGTTCCGGATGGCCCGTAAGACTACGGCTCTCGGCGAAATCCCGGTGCCCGCGGGCACCACGGTGATGGTCAGCCCAGGAGCGGCCAACCGCGATCCCAAGCGGTTCGACGATCCACACGAGTTCCAGTTGGACCGCAAGAACGTTCGCGAGCACATCGCGTTCAGCCGCGGTATCCATTCCTGCCCTGGCGCACCGCTGGCCCGCGTGGAGGGCCGCGTCTCGATCGAACGGCTCCTCGACCGGTTGGGCGACGTCACGGTCGACGAGGAGAAGCACGGACCGATCGACGCCCGCCGTTACGTGTACGAGCCGACGTTCATCCTGCGCGGGCTCACCGAGATCAACATCGAGTTCAAGCCGATCGGCTGAGCGTTACCACGGTCGCCGAAACTGCGGAGATCACATAATTCGCCGCAGTTTCGGCGATCTGCGCGCAGGCTCCACGGGGAAACGGCCCCTACAGATCGCCACGTTCCCAATACGAGCGGCCGTCCTTGGCTACGCAGGTGAGGAACAGTCCATCTGGCGCTTGAGCCACCTCGCCCACGTGCAGCGGGCACAGGTCGAATTCGTTCTTCACGCCGTGCATTTCGGGTGACCGGAACCAGCGCGGCTCGTACCGCCGCGGCGAACCGCAGAACACCAATCGGCCCCATTCTGTGACGCCGAAGGCATAGTAGGTCGTGTTGTTGCAGTACGACCCGAGGATGACGCCCGGCCTGATGCCTGGCGTGCAGTTGGGGTGATTGCACTCGGCGCCCGGCGGGGGTAGCGGTGGCAGCGGCGGCTGAGCGGCGGCCGGCGGGGCCGCTGTGAGCGCCGCGAACGACAGCAGGGCAGCTAACACTGCGACGGGGGACCGCATTCAGTCATTCTCACATATCGGCGGAACGAAATTCTCCCTATTAGAGAGCAGAGCTGCTATGCGCGATAGGCTTTCCGCATGCGTAGTGCTGATTGGGCCGCGGGTGTGGCGGCGATCGCTTTCGCGGCGAGCGTGGGGACCGCAACACCGGCACATGCCGATGATTTTGGTGTCGCGTTGAATGGCACCTACCTGGTGATGTCGGACGGCGAATGGGCGAAGAAGAGTATCGGCCCGCATGGCGCCGGTGGCGCTGACGTCTTCCGCGACGATGTGACCGTGGTCCAAACCTGGACTGTCAGCACAGATTGCGTGAGTCCGATCGAATGCACCGGAACGGTGAGCAGCGACCGCGGCTGGACCGCCCCCATTCGGCTCGACGACTTCTGGTACGTCGATCGCGACATTCCGAATTGGATGCCCTGCCCCAATGGGACATTCGCCCCGGGGCACCAGAAGTTCATGTTGTGGGGGTTCGATCCCGCGCGGAACGAACGCCTCACGAAGAACACCACCTTTCTGGCCGGCCGCGACATGACAAAGACGGCAAGCGGCGCTTGTGGCAGGAATCAGACCACCTCCGTTGAGATGCCGGTGAAGATGCAGAAGCTGTCCTGACCGCCCGAGCGCGGTCAGGTCGGCAAGAGGTCTTTCCAGGACCTCGGGCCCTTGCCGGGCAGTGTCTCCTGCTGCAGGAAGCCGTCCGGACTGAGATATTTCCCCGTCCCGGGGTCGTATGTCGCCACCGCCACCGATGGGCCATCCGCTGACGCCTCGGCGGCATGAGCGGCCGGCGCTGCGGGAACGGCTCCCGGCGCCGGCGGAAGCGGCGCCCCGTTGAGCGAGTTGCCCGGCGGCGGGGGTGCAATGGGTGCCGGAGGTGGCGGGGGCGCGACCGGTGCCGGCGGGGCTCCCGTAGGCGTCGGCTGCGGTGACAACACGTCCGGCGCCGGGAACGGTGGGGAGTCCGGTGCCGATGGGCCGGGTGGCGCTCCAGCTGGGACCGCGCCCGGCGGCAGCGGCGTACCTTGTACCGGCGCGTAGATCCGCTCCTCGAAGTCGACCCTGTCGTCGGGCGGGACACCCTGAGAGATGAGGTTCGGGTCGATCGGGTTCGGCCCCAACGTGTGCTGGCGCATGGCGAGCGGAACAAAACCCCTTGGGTCGTTGCAGAGCTCGACCGTCGGCGCCCGCTTGCCGGGATGTTCGATGCAGGGGTAGTTGCGGGCTCCACGCACGCTGATCGGTGAATCCTGCGGCAGCTTGCAGTACAACCCGTCAGGCGTGTCGATGGTGGTCTGGTCCTCCGGGGAGCGCCACTGCGACGGCGGGAGGAATCCCACAGTGCATGACGGCGGGTCGCTGATGGTGAGCGCGAAATCGCCGCTCGGCAAGCCGGTGGGATTGTTGCCCGGGAGGCCGAACGACTGCTGGGCGGCGATGATGCCCGGGAAGATGACCAGCAACTGCTCGAGGGCCGGGTTGTAGGTGAGCAGGACCTGCGTGACGGTGGTGAGGTTCGCCAGCAGAATCGGCAGCGTGGGCTTCACGTCGTTGAGGAGCGCCGACACTTCCTGCGCGAAACCGGGCCCCTGCTGCAGTATGGTGCGGATCTCCGGATCATTCTGTTCCAGCTGGCCGGTGACGCCGGCCAGGCTCCGCGCCCAGGTACGGATCTCCTCGGTGGTCTCGGCCTGCGATTCCAGCAGCGGCCTGCTGTCGTCGATCAGTCCGCGAGTCTGGTCGGAGACGCCGCTGACCTCGTCGGTCACCTTGGCGGCCGAGTCGAGCAGGGACTGGAAGTCCGGACCGGCTCCGTTGAAGGCCTTGAACGACTCGTCGAGCAGGTCGGCGATCCGGTCGCCCGGGATGCTGTTCACCAGCGCGCTCAGCCGGTCCAGCATCGGGCCGACCTCTTGCGGAAGGGTGGTTCGCGAGGCCGGAATGCGTTGTCCGCTCTCGAGATACGGTGCTGAGTCGGTGCGGGGCCGCAAATCCACGTACTGCTCACCGACGGCGGACACACTGCGCACCTCGGCCTGCAGGTCTGCTGGAATCTTCGGTGAAGTGTCGAGTGACAGGTGCGCCTCAGCACCGTTCTCCGTCAAGGTCACCGAGGTCACCTCGCCGATCTGCACCCCGCGGTAGGTCACGTTGCTGAAGCGATAGAGGCCGCCCGCGGCGGGTAGCTCCAGCGTGACTTTCAAGCGGCCGATACCGAGCAGTGTGGGCAGTTGCATGTAGGTGAAGATCATCACGGTGACGCCCAGGATCGACGCAATCGTGAAGATGATCAACTGATTTCGGACAAAGCGAGTCAGCATCAGCGACCGCCTCCCGGTGTCGGTTCAGCCGGTGGAAGAGGTGCCGGTGGCGCCGATGGCCCGTACGGCCCCGCGAATACCTGCGAAGACGTGATCGGCTGGGACTGAGGCAGCCACGGCGCCGCCGGCGGCGGCGGCGCGACCGGTAAAAGTGGCTCGCTCACCGGCGGCATCGCCGGAGCCAGCGGCGCCCCGGGTGCCGGCGGCAGACCCTGCGGCGGCGGCGCGACGCCGATCGCCATCGGACTGTAGGAGTAGTTCATGTAGTAGGGATCACCGGGCGCCGGGATGAGTTTGGCATTCTCGTCACCCCACCGCGTGCCCAGCAGCAGCGTCTTCTTCAGACGCGGATAGGTGAGGTCGAAGCTGGCGAACAGGTTGATGTAGTCGCCCCGGGTGATCCGGTCGGCGAAGGTAGGCCCGTAGGGAAATGCGGTGGCCCACAACAGCGCAAGGTTCAGATCCGGCCCGATGTCGGCGAGTGCACCGAACACCGGACCCAGGTTCTCGAGGTCTCTCACCAGGTCGTCACCGGCGTCGTCGACCAACTGATCGGCGGTGTCGCTGAGCTGCCCCAGCTTCTGCAGCGCGGTCGTCAGCCGCGGCCGCTCCCGGATCAGCACGTCGAGCGCCGGTGGAATCTCCTTGAGCGCCCGGTCGAGCACGTCGCGCTGCGAGGCAAACGTACCCGCGACGCGATTCAACTGCTGAATCGAGGCGATGATGTTGTCGCGCTGGCGGTCGAGCACTCCGACGAAATTGTCGAGTCGAGTGAGCAATTCGCGAATCTGAGGTTCCCGCCCGTTCAACGCGACGTTGAAGTTGGAGATGATGTCGCCGATCTGCCCGAGCCCGCCCCCGTTTGCGATAGTGGACAATGCGGACAGCGTCCGCTCAGTGGACGGATATGTCGACGAGTCAGCCAACGGGATCGTCGCGCCGGGTTGCAGCCGACCCCTCGGCTCCTCGCCCAGTGGCGGATTGAGCGCCAGGTGCATCGAGCCGAGCAGGCTGGTCTGCCCGACCGTTGCCACGGCGTTTGCGGGCACCGCCACATCGGGTTTGATCGAGATCTGCACGTTGGCGTGCCAGTCCTCCACCGTCATCTCGCCGACGCTGCCGACGACAACGTCGTTGATGAGAACCGGTGAATTGGATTCCAGCGTGGCCACATTCGCGACCTCGACCCGGTAGGTCACCGAGTCGGGTCCGCGTCCCACCGCGCCGGGCAGCGGCAGCGAGTTCAGACCTTGGAATGAGCAGCCGGTCACTGTCAGCGCAACGCACGCCCCGGCGATCGTCAATCGCTTCACATTGCTCCTGCTGATCATCGCGGGGCCTCCGCAGGCAAGGGTGGTCCCGGCGGCGGGCCGGGAGGCGCGGGAGTCGGCGGCAGCAGCATGCCTTCCACCGTCGTAGGGCCCGCAGGGATGTTGCTCAACACCCGCGGAGGTCCGGGGATCGGCGCGCCCGGGAACAACGGCGGCGACGGTGTCGCCGGTGCGTCATTGTCCGGCGTATACAGCCCCGGCGGACCAGGCGGCGCATTCCACCCCGGCGGCGGCGGGACGTCGCCGTTGCCGAGGTAGGCGGACACGTCCGGGAAGGGCTCGGGCGGATCTCCCGGCCCCGCACCCCCCGGCGCGAGCTTCGGGTCGGTGTAGATCAACCGGTCCGGGTTGATCGCGGGCCGCAGGTAGGCGTTGATCGGCAACGGGATGTTGTTGACGTTGAGCAGGCGCAGCGCCGGACCGAGGTACTGCGCGCACAGCTTTGCGGTCTCGGGGGCGGTCACGTTCGCGACGGCACCGATCATGCTGCAGATGAACAGAACCGGATTGCTGAAATTCACGAGCGAGAAAGCGCCGGTCACCGCACCGCCGTTGGGATAGTAGATATTCGCGAAGTTGGCGATCGCATTCGGCGTGATGTGCAGGACGTTTTCGAAAGCCAGCTTGTGGTCGACCAAAACCTGGGTGACGTTGGCCAGGCGCTGGAACTGCTCGGAGGTCTGGTTTCGGATGCCGGCCACGAACCGCTGTACCTCCCCGAGCGCCACCGATAGGTCGGTCAGCGCCGCGTCGAGGTCGGACCTGTTGTCGTTCAGGACGCTGGTGAGGGTGGCCAACCGGTTCTCGAACATCACGATCTGCTGCTTGCTGTCGCGCAGCGCACCGACGAAAATCTGCAGGTTCTTGATGATGTCGACGATGTTGCCGCTGCCTTCGGCAAAGATCCTCGCCGCGCCCGACAACTGGGCCAGCGTCTGCCGGAGCTTGTCGCCGTTGCCCCCCATAGCGTTCGCGGCACTGTCGATGAACCGGGAGATCGACGTGCCCGACACCCCGGTGTCCGGCCCCAGTTCCGTTGCCAGCCTCATCAATTGCGTCTTGACCTCGTCCCACTCGACGGGAACGGCGGTGCGCTCCATGGGGATCACCGCGCCGTCTTGCATCTTGGGTCCGTCGCCGTTGCGGTATGCAGGCGTGAGCTGGACATAGCGGGCCGCGATCAGGTTCTGGGCGACGACGACCGCCTTGGCGTCGGCCGGAATAGGCACACCGCTGTCCACCTTGAGGACCATCTTGGTCTGGGTGCCTTCAGGCGTGATGGATTCGATCGTGCCCACCTGCACTCCGGACACGCGCACGTCGTCACCCGGATAGATGGCCGTCGCGGTCGGGAAGTAGGCCGTGATGGTCCTCGGCCCGAAGAACACCTGACGCACGAGGAACGCTGCGCCGGCAACCAGTCCGATGGCCAGCAGGACCGCCGTGGCGGCCACCAATCGCTTACGGGGTGCCATCATCGGGAAGATCTCCTGGCTGAGGAATGGCGTTGACGGGGAACGGTAGTTCCGCCCGCGGTCCGGCGTTGTCCGGCGGCTGGCCCGCGTCCATGCCGCGACGGAACCCGAAGGCGTAGTCCATGAACGGCTGCAGTAGCTGCCCCGGTAGTGGGATCATGTTGGGAACCAACGCGTTGTAGTAGGCACCGTTGGACACGATTTCGCCTTGCGTCAGATAGTATTTCGCCGCTCCTGGCAGCATCTTGGCCAGGTTGTCCCGGTTCTTCTCCAGCACCGCCACCACCTCGTTGAGCTTGTTGAGCGTGGGCGCGAGCTCCTGCTCGTTTTCGGCAACCACGCCGGTGAGCTCCTGCGAAACCGCTGAGGTGGCGTTGAGCAGGCTGACGATCGCATGCCGACGTTCGTTGAGCACAGCCAGCAGGTCATTGGCGTTGAGGATCAGCGAGTTCACCTGCTTGCTGCGTTCGGCGAAGATTCCGGTGACATCGCCGGCGGTCCTCAGCAAATCGGCGAGGCTCTGGTTGCGGTTGTTGAGCGACTGCGACAGCCGGGACAGTCCGTCGAATGTCGGACCGAGTTGCGGCGCAACCTGATCGAGCGTCGCGGCCAGCGTGTCCAGCGACTGGTTCAGCGTGTCGGTGTTGGTGGCCGCGGTGTTGGTGGTGAGATCACTGACCGCGTCGGTCAACGAGTACGGGGACGATGTTCGTGTGGTCGGAATGGTCTGGCTGCGATCGAGCGTTCCGCTGCCCTCTGACTCGAGCGCCAGAACTCGCTCTCCGAGCAGCGTCCCAGTGCGGATGTGCGCGGTGGTTTCGGAGCCCAGCGCGTATTTGCTCTGAACCGTGAACCCGACCAAGACATCGCCGTTGACGAGTTCGACCGACGAGACCGAGCCGACCTTGATCCCGGACAGCGTGACGTCGTTACCGCTCGCAAGGCCACCGGCTTCGGTGAACAGCGCCTGGTATCGCAGCCCGGTGGCGTACGACAACAACCGCTCGGGCTGCAACCCGACGGTGATCACAAGGATCATCAGCACGACGCCGATGACGCCGGCCCTGATCAGATGGGAGCCGCGGTACTTATCCATCTACTCTTCAACGCACCTTCCCGTTTCTTGCTTGATCCAGGGGAACACCACGGTGCGGCCTTCCAGGTCGCTGGCGCGGAACGTGACGCCGCAGATGTAGTACGGGAAGAAGGCGCCATACGACCCGACGCGTGCGAGCTTGCGGTAGATCTCGGGAAGACGCTGCAAAGTCGCGTCCAAGCGCGGAAGGTCGTTGCCGACCAGCGGAGCCAGCCGGTGCAACTCGTTGACCGTGTGGTCCAGCGGCGGGCGGGCACGCCCGAGCAGATCCGCCAGCGACGATGTGCCGTTGTCCAGTTGCTCGATGGCCTCGCCGATGGGATCGCGATCGGCGGACAGCCCTTCGACCAGCTTGTCCAGCCGGTCGATGGCGCCGGAGAACTCCTCGCCGTCTTTGGACAATGTGTCGAGCACCGTTCGCAGATCATCGATCAACTGCTCGATCACCTGATTGTTGTCGGCCAGCGAGTTGGTGAACGACGACGACTTCGACAGCAGCGACTCCAACGTGCCGCCCTGACCCTGCAGGATCTGGATCAGCGATGAGGTCAACCCGTTCACGTCCTCCGGGTTCAGACCTTCGATCACCGGCTTGAGCCCTCCGAGCAGAAGGTCGAGGTCGAGTGCCGGCGCAGTCCGGTCGACGGGGATTGTGGCACCGGCAGGCAGGATTCGGGTGGAATCCGGGGTGTCGAGCAGCTCCAGGTAACGGTCCCCGGTGAGATTGAGATACCGGACGGCGGCCCGTGTTCCGGTGGTCAGCTTGGTGCTCTTGTCCGCGTCGAACTCGACGAGGACATTTCGGTCCGGCTGCAGCGACACGCTCTGCACGGTGCCGACCCGGATGCCCGCGATTCGGACGGTATCGCCCGTCTTGAGCCGGGAGGCATCGGTGAAGACCGCTCTGTACCCCTCGGTGTCACCGCCTCTGGAGTCACTGAAAATCAAGAACAGGAACGCCGTCAGGACCGTCATCACGACCCCGAAGACGGCGAACTTGATGAGTGTGCCCGTTGATCCCGTCATCCCGGCATTCCGATCTGTGCGGTATTGCGCGGCGGCCCGTCGAGTGGCCCGAACAACCAGTTCTTCAGCCCCTCGGAATTCAGCAGGATTCCGGCGTTTCCGTACTGCGCTGGGTTGGCGCCCACGTCCCCGACGAGCGCCGGCGGTACGAACTCCGGCGGCAACTCGGGCAGGCCGAGTTCCTTACAGTAGTCGCGGCCGCCGCTCTTGGCGGCGACCTTGGGCAGATCCCCTGGATAGCGGTACCGCTCGACGCCGAGCGTGAGTCCCGCGCTGACCATGACGCCCGAGAACTGCGGCGCCGACTTCGCGAAGGGCACCAAGCCGCCGATGCCACACCACAGGGACTTCTTGTAGAGGTTGAGCAACTCGGCGGTGGGGACCAGATTTTCCAGCACATCGCCGAGCGCCTCACGGTTTCCGCCGATCACCTCGTTGCCGATGTCTGCCAGCCCGATTGCGCTGACGAGGAATGTATCGAGATTCTGCTCCTGGTCGACGATGGAGTTGCTCACCGATGTGGTGCTACGGATCGTCGACATCAGATCCGACGTCGCGTCGGCGTAAGCGTTGAACGTCGGTACCGAGGCCTCGATGCTGGCTTCCAGATTAGGCAGGCTCGGCTCGATCTTGGCCAGCAGCTCGTTGACATCGACCAACGTCTGGCCGAACTGCTCCCCTCGGCCGTTGAATGCTGTCGCGATCGCACCCAGCGTCTGGTTCAGCTTCGCAGGGTCGATCTTGTCGAGCACGTTGACCAGCTGTTGGAACACGGTGTTGATTTCGACAGTGACGCTGCCACTTTGAATGACCTGACCCGGACGCAATTTTTCGGCCGAGGGATTCTCCGGCGGCTTCAACTGAACGAACTTCGCGCCGAACACCGTCGTCGACGCGATGTCGACATCGACGTTCGACGGGATGAGGTGCATCTGCGCCGGATCCATCGCCAGGTGTAGCGCTGCCGTGCCGTCCGGGCGGGTCTCGATCGACTCGACTTTGCCGACGTCGACGCCCCGCATCTTCACTTCGGCGTCGTTGTTCATCACCAGGCCGGCCCGCTCCGAGATCACCGTCACGGGAACGGTTTTGGTGAAACTGCCCTGAAACAGGGCAACCGCCAATGCGACGATCAGAACGATCGTGACGATCAGGGCCAACCCTGTCAGGGGACGTACCACACTGCTTTTCACCGGCGCCTCTATCCCGACAGGTTGAAGTTGCCGTTGGAACCGTAGACGGCCAGGGATACCAGCAGGGTGACCGACACGACGATCACCAGCGAGGTGCGCACCGCGTTACCGACCGCGACGCCCACACCCGAGGGGCCACCGGAGGCGAAGTATCCGAAGTAGGTGTGTACCAACAGGATGGTGATGGCCATCAGCACCGCCTGCAGGAATGACCACAACAAGTCGATCGGATTGAGGAAGGTGTCGAAGTAGTGGTCATACAGCCCGCCGGACTGGCCGAACAACACCACCGTGGTGAATTGGCTGGCAACGAACGACAGGATCACCGCGATCGAGTACAGCGGGGTGATCGCCACCATCCCCGCGATCAGCCGCGTGGACACCAGATACTCGATCGGCCGGATCGCCATCGACTCGAGTGCGTCGATCTCCTCGTTGATGCGCATCGCGCCCAACTGTGCCGTCACCCCGGCGCCGAACGTGGCCGCCAGCCCGATCCCGGCCACCGTCGGTGCGGCGATGCGCACGTTGATGAACGCGGCCAGGAACCCGGTCAGCGCCTCGATACCGATGTCGCCCAACGACGAATACCCCTGCACCGCCAGGGTGCCGCCGGCAGCCAGCGTCAGGAAGCCGACAATGGCCACCGTGCCGCCGATCATCGCCAATGTCCCGGCGCCCATGGAGATCTCGGCGATCAACCGCACGATCTCCTTGCGGAAGTGCACCGATGCATGCGGCACCCCCGCCAGCGCCCGCAGGTAGAACAGCATGTGATCGCCAATGCGGCCGAGAAAGTCGACCGGCTTGCGAACCCCCCGCGACAGGCGCGGATAGGTGCTACGCAGAACTTGTACCGTTCCCATCGATAGCTCCCGATCAGCCCGTGGTCATCCGGATACCGATGGCGGTGACGACCACGTTGATCACGAACAGCGCCATGAACGCATACACCACCGTCTCGTTGACCGCGTTACCGACCGCCTTGGCACCACCGCCGGTGATCGTCAACCCGCGAAAACACGCCACCAACCCCGCGATCAATCCGAACAACGCCGCCTTCACACACGAGATGATCACCTCGGGCACCCCGGTCAACAGCGTGATCCCCGCAGCGAACGCGCCGGGGTTCACATCCTGGATGAACACCGAAAACGTGTAACCACCCAGGATCCCGATGATCACCACCAAACTGTTGAGCAACAACGCCACCAGGCCCGAGGCCAACATGCGCGGCGTCACCAACCGCTGCACCGGGTTGATGCCCAACACCTCCATGGCATCGATCTCCTCGCGGATCGTGCGCGACCCCAGATCAGCACACATCGCCGTGGCGCCCGCACCGGCCACGATCAACACCGTCACGATCGGACCCACCTGGGTCACCGCACCAAACGCCGCACCCGCACCCGACAGATCAGCGGCACCCAACTCGCGCAACAAGATGTTGAGCGTGAACGAGACCAACACCGTGAACGGAATCGCCACCAACAACGTAGGCGCCAACGACACCCGAGCGATGAACCAACACTGCTCCAAAAACTCCCGCCACTGAAACGGCCGACGAAACACAAACCGCACCGCATCGGCCGACATCGCGAACAACGCACCGACCGCCTGCATCGGCCCGGCCAGGTTTCGCAACGGCGGCAGACCCGCAGACCACCGCTCCGGCCCGCTAGCTTGCGCCACTGCCGTCTCCTTCCAGGATGGTGACCGCCGCGACCGCGGTGGGCCCGCCAATGTTATGGGCAAGGCCGATCCGAGCACCGTCCACCTGGTTCACGGCTTCGCCGCGAAGTTGCGCGAACAGCTCGACACACTGCGCGACTCCGGTCGCGCCGGGCGGATGCCCCTTGGCCTTCAATCCCCCACTCGGGTTCACGGGCAGCTCCCCGCCGATAGTCGTGACATCGGCTTCGACGAGTTTGTGGCCCCCGAACCTCTCGGCGAATCCCAGATCTTCATAGCTGATCAGCTCGATGCCCGTGAAGAAATCGTGAACTTCTGCCACATGGACTTCGCCAGGAACAAGACTGGCCATCTCAAAAGCCTGCTTGGCGGCCCGCACCGTCGCCGGCATCGTGGTCATGTCCGCTTTGTGTTGGTGCATCACGGAGTCCAGGCCGAGGCCGATGCCACGAATCCATACCGGGCGGTTTGTGAATCGGTCCACGACGTCTTCGGAAGCCAGTATCAGAGCCGCCGCGCCGTCGCTTTGCGGCGCGCAGTCATAGAGCCGAAAGGGGGTGACGACGACGGGTGCTGCCAGCGCCTGTTCGACGGTGATCTCGAATCGCAGCCGCGCCTTGGGATTGTTGGCCCCGTGCCGGTGGTTCTTCACTGCCACCATCGCCAGATGCTCCTCGGTGGCCGGCGACTCGTGCAGATATCGCCGGACGTGCAACGCGAATCCGGCGGGCGACACGACGCCGAGCGGGTAGTCCCATGCCATGTCGCGGGCCATCGCCTCCCACTCCCACAACATGTCTCTGGAGGTGGTGTCGCGCAGCTTGTCGGCGCCCATCACCAGCGCGACGTCGAACGCTCCCGACGCGACACCGAACAGCGCGTTGCGAATGGCGTCGTTGCCTGTCGCGCATGAATTTTCGACACGGGTCACCGGCAGGTCGGGAAGACCGAGCGAGTCGGCCAGGATGCCTGCCGGGAAACCGTCGGCGGTGCCCATGGCGCCGAACCAGGCCGCCTGCAGATCCGACTTCCTCAAGCCCTTGTCCACGCTGGCCGCGCACTCGGCGAAGGCCATCGGCAGAAGATCCTTGAGGCCCAGCGCGAAATGTTCACCGAACGCGGTCATCCCGGCGCCGACGATCGCGACCCTCCTCATGCCGCCACCGATTCCGGCTCGAACATGTACCCGTAGTCCGGAACTCCGGACCGAATGGCGACGCGGCGCAACGCGAGTCGGCCGCGCGTGCCGATGTCCACGGATCCCGGCTCGGCGCCGGTCACCTTCACCAGCGCCCGCACACCGACACCGTCGAGCGAGACGATCACCAGCGAGTATGGCGAGCGCAAACCGGGCACCGGGATGTGCACGGTGGTTTCGGTGTAGACGGTTCCGGTGCGCGGCAACGGAATCAGCTCGTACCCGCTCGAAAGCGTGGCATCGTCGGCTAGCCGGTACCGGGGCGGGAAGTCGAGCTCGTCGGAACCCGGGTGACGGCCGGCCTCCCAGCGCACCTTGGCCTCGAAT
This sequence comes from Mycobacterium sp. IS-1590, assembly GCF_001500025.1. Lineage (GTDB taxonomy): Bacteria > Actinomycetota > Actinomycetes > Mycobacteriales > Mycobacteriaceae > Mycobacterium. The sequence continues at coordinate 47,910 of NZ_LQIW01000048.1, forward strand.
GCGCGCTCGTATGCGGCGAGTGAGATGGGGATCTGGGCATCGCCGACGATCGTGCCCTCGGGTTGGGGGCGCGCGGCCGGCTCGCGCCGGTTCAACTCCGCGACGCCGCCGGTGACGGTGATTCCGGACAGGCTCGCCTGTTCGACGGCGACCAGCGGACCCGTCGATCTCCGTTCGGCCATACCGGCCAACGCGAACAACCCGGCGCTCGCGCCGGTGGTCGACAGCGGGGGCGGATCCCCGATCGTCAGCTCGGCCGCCCACGAATGGTCGACACCCGCGACCGCGGCCGGGGTGTCCAGCCACGCCGCCTCCAGAGAGGCGATGAGCCCGCGCTCGTGCAGGAGTCGGGGGTCGCCGTAGTCGTGCACATCACCGGTGGCCTTGCGGGTGCGCACCGGAAGGCTGCGCGACACGCGGGCCGCGGTGCGCACCTGCAGCCCCCGCTCCGCGGTGAGTATCGCCGCCGCTCCGGCCGGATGGAGGTCGGTGCCGATGATCAACGTGCGCGGCCGCGCGGAACTGAGCGCGTCGAGCGTCGCGGGCGCACCGCCGAGGCGCTCGTCGACCTCGAGTTCCGGGTCCAGCCCGAGCCCAGCCAGCAGGACCGCCGCATTGCTGCTGTCGAGCAGGGGCAGATCGCGGCTGACCAGCACCACCCGCTCGACCGCCCCGCTGGCAAGCAACGCCGCACGTCCCGCCTCGACGGCGAGGGTTACCGCGTCCTCGTCGTCACCGGGTTCGCGGTGTAGCGGCGCACCCCAACACGGCAGGTATGTGCCGATCGAGGCGACGTAGGGCATGGGCTGACTTTCGGGTGCTCTAGGTGACGGCGCCAGCCGTCTTCAGTTCGATGATGCGGTCCCAATCCAAGCCGAGTTCCAGCAATATTTCGTCGGTTTGCTCGGCGAACCCCGGGGCGGGCCCGCTCTGGGGTGCGCTGACATCGAACTGGACCGGATTGGCAACCAGTTCGAGCTCGCCGGCCTGCACCAGATAGTCGTTGGCGCGAATCTGGGCGTCCTCGGCCGCCTGCAGCGTGTCCTGGACGGGCGCCCAGGGCCCGAGCAACGTCGCGAACCGTTCGCTCCACTCCGCGAGCGGACGCTTCGACATCGTCTCCTTCAGGATCTCCGCCGCCGCCTCGGTGTTCTCGGCGATCGACTCCGCTGTGGCAAAGCGCGGGTCGTCGGCGAGTTCGTCGAGGCCCATGTGCTTGCAGACGTCGGCCCAGAACTTCGTGGGTTGCATCATCACGAACGAGATGTAGCGGTCGTCGGCCGTCGGGTACAGCCCCACGAGCGGGTTGATCGGCGAACCGTGCACACCCGGCGGGAAGGCCTCCATGCGCTGGCCGAGGTGCTTGGTCAGCGCGACCGTGTGCCCGAGCGACCAGAGGCCACTTCCGAGCAGCGACACGTCGACCACCGACGGCTCGCCGGTGCGCTCGCGTTTGAGCAGCGCCGCGGCGATGCCGCCCGCAAGGTTCGTGCCCGAGATCGTGTCCCCGTAGGCGGGTCCCGGCGGGCCGACCATGCCTGGTGTGCCGGGCGGGGTGATGGTGGCCGCGGTACCCGCGCGACACCAGAATGCGGTCATGTCGTAACCGCCCTTCACGGACTCCTCGCCCCGCGGGCCGAGGGCGCTACCCCTGGCGTAGATGATGGCGGGGTTGACCGCCCGGATGTCGTCGACGTCGATGCCGAACCGCTGCCGGTGCCCCGGCAGGAAGCTGGTCAGGAAGACGTCGGCCCGACGGGCGAGTTCGAGCAGGACTTCTTTACCTTCGGGCACCGACATGTCGAGGCCGATGCTGCGCTTGCCTCGATTGGCGTGCTCGATGTTCGGGTTGGGATCGCCTTCGACGCGCAGCAGGCCGGTCTGCCGCAGCCCCCGCTGCGGGTCGCCGGTCACCGCGTGTTCGACCTTGACCACGTCGGCGCCCCACTCCCGCAGCACTGCACCCGCGGAGGGGACGAACCCGTACATCGCTACTTCCAGGACGCGGATGCCGTCCAACGGTCCACTCACAGCTGTCTCCTCCTCGCGCAAGCGCTCATCAGCCGCCGGTCACCACCGTTGCGAACGTCTTGGATTCCAAGAACTCCTCGAGGCCGGCCCTGCCCATCTCGCGGCCGATGCCGGACTGCTTGTATCCGCCGAACGGGCTGTCGGGGCTGAAGTAGTTGCCTCCGTTGATGGAGAACGTTCCCGTACGGATGCGCCGGGCGACCGCGAGCGCGCGGTCCTCGCTGCCGAATACCGCGCCGGACAGGCCGTAGATGGAGTTGTTGGCGATGCGGACCGCATCATCGTCGTCGTCGTAAGCGATGACGACGAGCACCGGCCCGAACACCTCCTCCTGGGCGATCTCGCTGTCGGGGTCGACGTCGGTCAGCAGCGTCGGCGTATAGAAGTAGCCGGGGTCGACCTTCTCGCCGCCGGTCACCAGCTTCGCCCCGGCCTCGATCGCGCGCTTGACCATTCCGTCGACCTTGTCGCGCTGCTTCTCGCTGATCAGCGGTCCCATGTAGGTGCCCTGTTCGGCCGGGTTGCCGTAGCGGACCAGACCGAAGTTGTTCTTGACCAGTTCGACGATCTCGTCGTGGTGGGTACGCGGCACCAGCAGCCGCGACGTCAGCGCGCAGCCCTGACCGGCGTGGCTGACCATGCTGAATGCGCTGAACAACGCGGCCGTGTTGAAGTCGGCATCGTCGAGCACGATCGCCGCCGACTTGCCGCCCAACTCGAGGAAGACCTTCTTCAGGGTTTCGCTGGCGGCAGCCATGATCCGGCGCCCGGTCGGGGTCGACCCGGTGAACGTCACCATGTCGACGTCCGGGCTGGTGGTCAGCGCGGCGCCCACCTCAGGATCGGCGCCGCTGAGCACGTTCACCACACCGGCGGGGATGTCGGTGTGGTTGGCGATCAGCTCACCCAGAGCGAGCGTGACCAACGGAGTGTCCGGCGCTGACTTCAGAACCACCGTGCAGCCGGCGGCCAGCGCCGGTGCCAGCTTCGCCAGCGCGAGCTGGTTGGGATAGTTGTAGGCGATGATCGCGGCGACCACGCCCGCGGCTTCCTTCTCCACCCACCGGTGGTGCTGCATACCGCGGCTTTCGATGTTCCCGAGATCCTCGGTCATCGGATAGGTCTTGAGCAGCTCGGCGTAGTACCGCACGATCTCGATCGGCTGGTCCAGCTGCGCACCCTGACAGAGCGCTTCGGTGGCGCCGACTTCGGCGATCGTCAGCGCTGCGAGCTCGTCACGGTGCTCGACGAGCGCCCGGTGAAACTGCTCGAGGCACCGGACACGCAGGTCCACATCGGTCGACCACTCGGTCTCATCGAAGGCGCGACGCGCGGCTGCGACGGCCGCTTCGGCATCGGCCACGGTGGCATCCGGTGCGTGCCCGAGCACTTCGCCGGTGGCCGGGTTGATGGAGGGAAACGTCCGGGAGGTTTCGAGCAGCTGTCCGCCGATCAGCAACCGGCGATCGACGCCGACTGTTCCTGCGGCAGGTTCGGAGCTCGAGACGAGGGTCGCTTCCTGCATCATCCTCCTCAGACGTGGGGTTTTCGTGGTGTGATGGAAACTTCATTCTCATCCCCGGCGAATCATACATTCGCACGAAGAGAACTCAAGGAAATGATCGGAATCGCCACTGCCTGCACATAACGGTGCGACAATCTTCCGTCGAACGTCTCACCAGTGCGAATCGCCACGCCCCCGTGTCTTGCGGAGTTGCAAGACGCGAGAGTACGGTTCTCATAATCGAAAGGACGATTCTTGATGGCGTCGCGCACGCACGCGGGGAGCGAAATGACACAAGCTCGGGCAATGGCATGAAGAACGCCGTCGTGACTGGGGGCGGTTCGGGAATCGGGCTGGCCGTCGCGCAGCGTCTGCGCGCCGACGGCATGCACGTCGCGACCATCGACATCAACCCGTCGGACGCCGACTTCGCCTATACCGCCGACGTCACCGACCGTGGCCAGGTCGAGGAGGCACTCAACGCCGTACGCGCGCAGCTCGGCCCGATCACGGTGCTCGTCAACGCCGCGGGGCTGGAGAAGTTCAAGCGCTTCACGGATTTGAAATTCGAGGATTGGCAGCGCGTCATCGACGTCAACCTCAACGGTGTCTTTCACTGCGTCCAGGCCGTCCTGCCGGACATGATCGAAGCCGGGTGGGGGCGCATCGTGAACATCTCGTCGTCCAGCACCCATTCCGGTCAGCCCTACATGGCGCCCTACGTGGCCGCCAAGTCCGCAGTCAACGGGCTCACCAAGTCGCTCGCGCTGGAGTACGGGCCCAGCGGCATCACGGTCAACGCGGTACCGCCCGGGTTCATCGACACCCCGATGCTTCGCAAGTCCGAGGAGCGCGGCTACCTGGTGGTGCAACAGAACATCGACTCGACACCGGTGCGGCGCATCGGCAAGCCCGAGGACATCGCGGCGGCCTGCGCATTTCTGGTCTCCGAGGAGGCCGGATACATCACCGGACAGATCTTGGGCGTCAACGGCGGCCGAAACACGTAGCGGCGACAAGTAATAAGGAAAGGATCCTCAGTGGGACGCGTACAGGGAAAGGTCGCATTCGTCACCGGTGCGGCTCGTGGGCAGGGACGCAGCCATGCGGTACGGCTGGCTGAGGAGGGCGCCGACATCATCGCGGTCGACCTCTGCGAGAACATCGACACCATCGGCTATCCGATGGCCACGCCGGAGGATCTCGAGGAGACCGCGGCGTTCATCGAGAAGACCGGCCAGCGTGTGTACACGGCCAAGGCCGACGTACGCGAGGCCGCACAGCTCAAGGCCGCGGTCGAGGAGGGCATCGCGCAACTCGGCGGGCTCGACATCGTCGTCGCGCAGGCCGGTGTCGCGGGCATGAAAGGTCAACCGCCCCTGCAGGCGTGGATCGACGTCATCAACACCAACCTCATCGGGACGATCAACGCCATTCAGGTGTCGCTGCTGCACCTCAAGGAGGGCGCATCGATCATCGCGACCGGTTCCACCGCGGCGCTGATGGACACCCATCAGAAGAACGACCCGGGCAACGACCCCGGTGGCATGGCTTACGTGCACTCCAAGCGCGCGCTGTCGGCCTACGTGCACGACCTGGCCACCGAGCTCGCGCCCCGGGGGATCCGCGCCAACGTCGTGCATCCCACCAACTGCAACACCAACATGCTGCAGAGCGAGCCGATGTACCGGTCATTCAGGCCCGATCTGGAGAAGCCGGAACTCAAGGACGCCGAGCCGGTCTTCTACGTGCAGCAGGCCATGAAGGTGCCGTGGGTAGAGCCCGAGGACATCAGCAACGCGGTGCTCTGGCTGGCTTCCGACGAAGCACGCTTCGTCACCGGCGCCCAGCTGCGCGTCGACGCCGGCGGCTACCTGAAGTGGTATGACTACCACAACTGAGCAAAGGAGTTGTGACAGTGAAGGTTTGGGTTGACGGAACACGCTGCCAGGGCCACACCCTGTGCGCGATGATCGCACCCGACTCGTTCGAACTCGACGACGTCGACGGCCACGCTTCTGCGGTGAACGAAGTGGTTCCCCCGGACCAGGAGGATCTGGTGCGGGAGGCCGCCCACTCCTGCCCGGAACAGGCCATCGTCATCGAATGACGCGGGCCGCGTAGACCGTCGAAAAGCAATAGGAGACACCGCCGTGACTGTCCACAGCGATGAGCCGCTGGCGCGAAGAGCCACCGGAGACGACGACCGCAAGAAGAACAGATACCACTTCGACCGGCACACCCCCGAATACCGGCTGCAGTTCGAGAAGATCACCGAGGAGATGCACGCTCGGTGCCCGATGGCGTGGACGGACACCTACAACGGACACTGGGTCGCCGCGGACAGCAAGCACGTGTTCGAACTGGCCCGCTGCCCCGCGGTATCCAACCACCACGACATCACCGGCGAAACGCCGTTTCAGGGCATCACCATCCCGAAGGCCAGTCGTGCCACCGTGGTTCGCGGCGGCATCCTGGAGATGGACGAACCCGAACACAGCGCCTACCGCGGTGCGCTGAACCCGTATCTGTCGCCTGCGGCGATCAAACGTTGGGAGCCGTTCGTCGACGAGATCACCCGCGCCGCACTCGATGAGCACATCGAGTCGGGCCGCATCGATTTCGTCGAGCACCTCGCCAACGTCGTGCCGGCGGTGTTCACGCTGGCGATGATGGGTATCGACCTCAAGAAGTGGAACGTCTACAGCGAGCCGACCCACGCCTCGGTGTACACGCCCGAACACGCTCCCGAACGGGAGAAGATCAACGAGCAGCACCGCGAGATGGGCATCGACCTCATCAACAACATGATGGAAATCCGGGAGAACCCGCGCCCGGGCCTGGTGAACGCACTGCTGCAGTTGCGCATCGACGGTGAACCGGCCCCGGACATGGAGATTCTGGGCAACCTGGGATTGATCATCGGCGGCGGTTTCGACACCACCACCGCACTGACCGCGCACGCCCTGGAATGGCTCGGCGAGCACCCCGATGAGCGGGAGCGCCTCAGCCGCGAACGCGACACGCTGTTGCACCCGGCCACCGAGGAGTTTCTGCGATTCTTCACGCCGGCGCCCGGTGACGGCCGGACGTTCTCCGAGGATGTCGAGGTCGAGGGCCAGCAGTTCAAGAAGTATGAGCGGCTGTGGCTGTCGTGGGCGATGGCCAACCGTGACCCCGCCGTGTTCGAGCAGCCGAACGAGGTGATGCTCGACCGGAAAGGCAACCGGCACTTCAGTTTCGGCATCGGTGTGCATCGCTGTGTGGGATCCAATGTGGCGCGGACGGTCTTCAAGTCGATGCTGACCGCCGTGTTGGACCGGATGCCGGATTACGTGTGCGATCCGGAGGGCACGGTTCATTACGACACGATCGGGGTGATCCAGGGCATGCGGAACCTGCCCGCCACTTTCACTCCGAGCAAGCCGTTGGGACCGGGTCTCGACGAGACGTTGGAGAAGCTTCAGCGAATCTGCAATGAACAGGGACTGGCCCGGCCGATCACGGAACGCAAGGAAGCCGCAGTCATCTCCTGATCCGCGCTCACCACGGGCGCAAAGGTGATTTGATGGGCAGCGGGCGGGGACATGGGAGGAAACCGGTGATCCGATTCAGGATCTTAGTCGCAGCGGCTGCGCTCATGGTCTCGGTGAGCATCGTCGCTCCACAGCAAGCCCATGCCATGATGCCGCTGGGCAACTACGATCTGCAGACCAACCGTTACACGCAAGCGTCGTGGTTCTGGTTCGTCAGCAACTGCTGGCCGGACAAGCAGCCGGACTGCGTCAAAGTCAGCGCAGCGCCGCGGTTGAAGTTCTACGCGTACTACGGTGGAGAGGCGCAGCTTGTCAACGGCCGGTACACCATGACCGTCGACGTCCCTGACGGCTTGATCTGTCCAGGTCAACGACTCCCCACCCGCGAGACGTACTCGTGGGACGAGGTGTCGCTGGTCGGCACCATCGAGTCCCACTACAACGTCGGCTGTTTCAACGGCCCGCCGGGCATGCAGTTCTGGACGTTCAAGCTGCAGCGACTCTAGGCCCTGCCCTACCAACCGTAGCGTCGACGAATCCCGTTGAAACGGGCCCACATCTGTGCCGTGCGCTCGGCCGGTGTCACGACCGGGCAGTCCGGCGGCAGCGCGTCGGCGAGGTCGGCGCGCTTGACCAGTTGGGTGTGCAAGGGAACGGGATGCCCGTCGAGCATGTGCCGGTAGGTGAGGTTGCCTCGCTCGAAACCCTGCGTGTCCAGCCAGTTGTGGTAACCGGGGTCGTCGTGTGACAACACCAGACGCACCTTGCCGTCCGAATCGGCCTTCGCGCGGTTCGGCGTGTAACTCACCGGGCGATAGAGGTAATCCATGCTGGTGAAGAACGGCCCCATGTTGGTGAACATCCACAATCCGTCGTGGGCGTCGAACTCGACGATCAGCGATTCGTCGCCGGCCAGCCGCCAGTGCATGTTCACCGCCGCGCGGCCGCGGCGGGCGTCGGCGCCGGTCGCGGCCATGTCGGGGAACCGGTTGGGGTGCTCGGCGTCGACACCGCCGAGTGTGAACGGGAATTCGGGCCAGTCAGACATCATCTGGGTGAGGAAGTCACCCGCCCACTCCATGGCCGAGATCATCTCCGCAGGGTTCGGCACCGGCCTGGGCTCGGCCATGTCGACGCGTTCGATGCGCATGCGGGCCGGTCGCTCCTCCCAGCCGTCGAAGCCCTGGCGGATGAACAGCTTTCGAGACCCCGCGGTGGTGGGCAGCCAGTTCGGTCCTCGTTGCGGCCCCCCGATGTAGATCTCGAAGTTTCCGTTGCCCTCTGTCTTCAGTTGCGCACCAGTCAGATTCGCTTCCGGCACGTCTCCGAACGGTTCGTGCAGGACACCGGGCCCGCCGGGGCGCGGTCCCTGCACCGTGATGTTGAGGAAGGGGGCGGTGCCGCGCTCTCCCACGATCCGGTACACCGACGTCCCGTCGATCCACGCCTGCTGGTACAGGAAGTCCGCGCAGTCGCCACCGAGCTTGCGACCCGGATGGCAGAACGTGTGGATCTCGGGATACCGGGTGTTGCGGGTCTCCAACGCGAGGTCGAACGCCTGCCCGAGGTTCTGAGTGAGAAAGCGGAAACCGTCTGCCCGGTGGATGGCGGAAGCCGCATTGTGGTCCTTGAAGACGCGCTCCCCCGCCTGTTTCAGCCGATCGCAGAAGGCGTCCCACGCCGATCTCAGCGCGGCGTCATCCGGGCCGTCTCCGAACGCCATTCGGTTCCCCTAGCCGTCGAGTTCTTCCAGCATGGTCGATACCACGTCACAGGCGCGGCGTGCCGCTTCGAAGCGACCTTCCTTCTCGATGCGCGGCCCGATCAGCTCCAGGTCGAAACCGTGCGGATAGCCCGCGCCCAGTACCGCCGAGAGGAACGGCACGATCGGGATGGCGCCGTCGCCGGGTACGGCGCGTGCGGGCAGTGCACGATCGCCGAGGACGTAGTCGCTCAACTGGATCATCTGGGTTCGGGGCAGGGCCCGCTGCACCAGCGCGGTCAGGTCCGCCTCCGCCCAGCAGTGGAACAGGTCGATGCAGACGCCGAGTCCGGTTGCCTCGGCGAGGGTGATCGTGTCGCGCAGGGTGTGCGCGATGTGGATGTCGGCGTACAGGCTCGACGCGTTCTCGATCGCCAGAGCCACACCCGCGTCTTCGGCCACCTGGACGCAGGGCGTCACGGCCTCGCCGAACCGGTCCGCCGCCTGTTCCCAGGTGAGGTCGCCTCGCCCGCCGGTCAGCATGTACACCGCCCGCGCACCCAGGGCGTGGGCCGCGTCGATCACCCGCAGCAGCGCGTCGCGCGACGAGAAGAGGTGGTACACCGTCTCCACCGAATAGCCCTCGCCGGCAACCACCGTCGGCAGCTCTGGTTCGGACAGCTGCGAGTCGATCAGGCTGAGCCGCCACACTCCCAGCGCTCGCCAATGCTGCACCAGTTGGCTCAGCGGCGCCCCGTAGAACGTGACGCTGTGTACCGAGAGCCGCTCGTCGGGCACCTCAGCCCCGGTTCTCGATCGGCACGCCGAAACGTTCTCGGAACGGGCGGAACTCGTCGTGCAGGGCGCCGAGATCCTCACCGATGTCGGTGAGCAGCGCGGTGGAGTAGCGGAACTTGCCGTGCCGATCGCCCGGGTTGTCGGCCAGGTATCGCCGCATGGCGGCCTCGGCCTCGACGGTCAACTCTCGGCCACAGAACTCGTAGTAGCGGCGCACGGTGCCGACCTGGTCGGCGATGAAGTCGGCGTAGCGCACGTGCAGGATCCGGGGATCGTCGACCAGCGGATGGGCCATGGTGTTGGCGATGCTCTCGCGGGTCAGCGCCAGGTGCATCTTCGCCGCGGCGTGCAGATCGACCGGTCCCACGATGCCTTCGAGAATGTCGGCCATCATCATCGTGCGCGACGCCGCGACCTGCACCGGGTCGCGGTGCAGCCACATCAGCGTGGCGTCCGGATAGGCGTCGAAAAGCTCTCGCAGCCGAAATCCGTGAAATCCCTTGAGCACCCACCGTTTGCGGGGCCGGCGGTACTGGAACTGCTGCAGCATCGCCTTGTGGATGCGGTACTGCGCGGCGGGGTCGGTCGGCAGCCCTCCGACGACGGTCTGCATCGGCACACGCCACCACGCGGTCGGTGTCAGTACCCGGAAGTCGAAGGCCCAGGTCCGTTCGTCCTCGGGGAGCCCGCCGCCCAGCATGTCGTTGTAGGGGTGGCTGTGTAGCCATTTCGGCAGCTTCGTGTTGATTTCGCGCCAGTCGGCATCGGCCCGAGCGCGACGCGGGTCCTCGCCCGCAACGGTGCCGGGCGGCGGTGACGGATACATCACCTCCCAGAACCGCAGCGCGCGGGAGTCCGGGTCGACGGACATCAGCGCGTGCATCAGCGTGGTGCCCGACCGAGGCTCACCGGTGACGAACATCGGCCGCTCGATGACCTCCTCGGCGACCGGGTGGCGCCGGCGGTCCGCGAAGAACTCCAGTCGCGAGGTGAGCAGCCAGTGGCACACCTCGGCGGCGCGCCGCCTGCCGTCGTCATCCATCCCGATCGTGTTCAGGTGGTCGACGACTAACGAGAAGCGTTCCGGCAGAGTGAGATCGCCGTAGTCATGCAACCCGGTCTCGGCCTGCGCGCGGGCGAGCATGTCCTCTGCCACCAACTGCGCGGTCACCGGATGTCCCCACACAGTGTCATCAGTTCGTCTTCGACCTCCCGCACGTTCTGCGCCGATTGGGCGGTGTACCGCAGGCCGGCCATGGCGCCGTAATCCATGATCTTGGGCACGCGCAGGCCGGCGTCGACGTAGTCCTTGATGACGCCGGCGAGTTGTTTGGGCGTACCGTGCGGGACCATCGCCAGGATCATCTCCGGTTCGACCCGATCCAGAAAGTCGACGATCCGCTCGCGGGTGAGCACCGCGGGGTCGATGTCCTGGTATCCGCGCCAGTTTTCCCCCATCGGATGTTCGAAGCCCACGTTGCGCAGAACCTCAGCCGACACCTGCAGCAGGAACGACTTCACCAGGGGCGCCTCGAGGATCTCGGCAAGCGCGGCGTCGTCGCGGCCCACCAGACACACCTGGATGAAGCACGGCGTGATCGCTGAGGGGTCGCGTCCGGCCCTCTCCGCGGAAAGCCGGACGGCTGCGAGCTTTTCGGCATAGTCGTCCGGCGACCACGCACCGGTCGGCCACCATCCGTCGGCGTAGCGGCCGACGATGTCCAGGGTGCGCGGTCCGCTGCCGCCGATCCAGATCCGTGGGAAGCGTCCCTCGTAGGGTTCGGTGTCGAGCCGGGCGTGGCGCAGCCGGTAGAACCGGCCGTCGAAATCGACAGGGCCGTCGCTGTTCCACAGCAGCCGGATCACCTGCAGCGCTTCCTCGAACCGGCTCACCGGCGCGGTGAAGTCGAAGCCGTACGGCACGGTGTTCTCGGTCTCCCCGCTGCCCAGGCCGAGGATGAACCGGCCGCCGGCCAGGTGGTCGATGGTCAGCGCGCTCTGTGCCAGCAACGACGGGTGCCGGCGAACGGTGTCGACGACGCTGGTCGCCAGCGGCACGTTCGTCGTCAGCACCGCGGCGGCCGCCGCGACGGCCATACCGTCGAGGTGGCGGTGCGGTGACGGCGAAACCGTTGCCAGGTCGGTGAACTCGGGCGTCCAGATCGAGTCGGGCCAGAAGCTGACCATGTGATCGGGCATCCAGATCGAGTGATATCGCCCGCTGTCGAGGTCGTCGAGCACCGACAGGTCAAGCGGCAGCGTGGTCCGCAGATACGCAGCCGGCTGAACCCTCACCCGCCGCCCCCGATGTGCGCCGAACGTGGGTTACCGTCACGCCGAACCGCCGATTGGCGTGACACAACCCCACACTCGCGGGTCGTGGCCGGCTCGTCGGGGGTCACAGCCGGCCCGCCGCGCGTCACAGCGCGCCCATCTCGGCGAGGAACGACTGGGTGTGCGCGATGCGACCGGTCAACGTCTTCGGATCGCCGGTGCACAAGCGGAACGCCGTCTCGGTGATCAGCGAGATGTCTTCGGTGTCGCTCTTGGCGAGATCGAGCGTGCCGGCGCCCTCGGTGGCGACCGGGTTGGTGGGCGCGGCGGCGTTGACGGCGATACCGTCGTCGTACAGTTCGGCCGCAAGGCTTTTCGTCAGCCGGTTCAATGCGGCTTTGACGGTGCCGTACACACCGAAGCCGGCGCTACGGTCGAACTCCGAGAAGGGTGGCCCCTCGGGCAGGTCGCCGCCGACCGACGTCACGTTCAGCACCCAGCCGCGCCCGCGCTCGCGCATCGCCGGGATCGCCATCTGCGTAAGATGCAATGGCGCCATGACGTGCATCTCCATCATCAGCCGGACCCGCCGCTCGGGGAACTCGTCGAGGGGCCGCAGGAACGTCACGGCAGCGTTGTTGACCAGGATGTCGGGGGCACCGATGCGGTCGACCACCTCGGCGAACAACCGGGCGCGCTGCTCGCTGTCGGACAGATCGGCCGCCACGGCGATGGCCGATCCTCCCACGGCCTCGATCTCCTCGAGCGTCTGCCGCAGCGACCCTTGATATTTCGGGTCGGGCTCGAGCGTGCGCGCGGTCAGCGCGACCGTCGCGCCCTCGCGGGCCAGTCGCTGCGCGATCGCCTTGCCGAGCCCCCGGCTGCACCCGGTCACCAGGGCGATTTTGCCGTCACACGACATTGTGGGACCTCCTGGCGTCAGCCCCGCGGGATGCCCGCGAGTTTGTCGGCGAACTTGGCTTCGGCGGCTTCGCGTAGCCGCAGCAGGTGTTCGGAGGGAAACACGTCCGGCGCCGGCTTGACGTCCTTGAGCAGCAGCCGCGCCAGCGTCACCTTGTGCACTTCGGTCGGGCCGTCGGCCAGCCCCAGCACGAACGACTCCGTCAGGTACTGCACGAACGGCATTTCGTGGGAGGTGCCGAGCGACCCGTGCAGCTGCAGCGCCCGCGCCGAAACATCGTGCAGCACCTTCTGCATCATGGCCTTGACCGCCGAGATGTCCGCACGCACCGACTTGTAGTCGTTGTACTGGTCGATCTTCCACGCGGTCTGCAAGGTCATCAGCCGGAACGCCTCGATCTCCATCCAGGAGTCGGCGATCATCTCCTGGACCATCTGTTTGTCGGCCAGCATCGAGCCCTGGGTGTAGCGCGAGACCGCCCGTTCGGTGAGCATGTCGAAGATCCGGCGAACCAGGCCCACGGTTCGCATGGCGTGGTGGATCCGCCCGCCGCCGAGCCGGGTCTGGGCCACGACGAACGCGCCGCCGCGCGGCCCCAGCATGTGATCGTCGGGCACCCGCACGTTCTCGTAACGGACATACCCCTCGCGCCCGCCGCCGATCGGTTGATATCCCAGACCCACGTCGCGCAGCACGTTGATGCCGGGGGTGTCACCGGGCACGACGAACATCGAATAGCGTTGGTACGGTGGCGCGTCGGGGTCGGTCATCGCCATCACGATGATGAACGAAGCCATCGACGCGAACGACGAGTACCACTTCTCGCCGTTGATCACCCAGTGGTCCCCGTCGCGGGTGGCGGTGGTGGTGAACACCTTCGGATCGGCGCCGCCGTGGGGTTCGGTCATCGAGAAGCACGACACGATCCGGTTGTCCAGCAGCGGTTCCAGATACCGCTGTTTGAGTTCGGGTGTGCCGTAGTGGGCGAGGATCTCGCTGTTACCGGAATCCGGTGCCTGCGAACCGAACACGATCGGCGCACATTCGGACCGGCCGAGGATCTCGTTGAGCAGCGCCAACTTGACCTGGCCGTAGCCCGGACCGCCGAGGTGCGCGCCCAAATGGGTGGCCCACAGCCCGCGTTCCTTGACGATCTGCTGCAGCGGCGGAATCAGCGCCTGGCGCACCGGATCGTTGAGATCGTGCGACTCCTTGACGATCAGATCGATGGGTTCGCATTCGTTGCGGACGAAGTCCTCCACCCACGCCAGCTGTTCGGCCCACTCCGGGTCGGTCGAGAAATCCCAGGCCACTGTCCGTCCTTCCGTCCGCTTTCAGCTATCCGACCACTTCCGCCGTCGTTGCGCGGCCTCTTCGGTGGCGTGGCTGAGCACCTGATTGCGGTTCTCCAGTTCCATCGCGGCGTCGAGGCCGGAGGCGTCGGTATTGGTCTGCAGCGCCCGCTTCGTCAACTGCACACCCAGCGGGGAGAGGCCGGCGATCGTCGCCGCGATCTCCAGCGCGCGTTCGGTCAACCGCTCCGGCGCGACGACCTCGCTGACCAACCCGCGACGGTCGGCCTCCTCGGCGCTGACCGTGCGGCCGGTCAACATCCAGTCCGCCGCGACGCTGGTGCCGACGATCCTCGGCAGGTGATAGCTCATGCCCATCTCGGCGCCCGAGAGTCCGAGCAGGATCGCGGCGTTGCCGAAAGTCGCGGCGGTCGAACAGATCCGGATGTCCGACGCCAGGCAGAGCGCGAGCCCGGCGCCGACGCACGGCCCGTTCACGGCGGCGACGACCGGTTGCGGCAGCGCCCGGATCGCCTGCGGTAACGCCGCCATCGCCTCCTGGAACCGCATGCGTTCGATCGCCGGCGCCGACGCCTCCATGGGCGAACCGAAGTTGCGCACGTCGATGCCGGCGCAGAACCCCCGCCCCGCGCCGGTCAGCACGACGGCGTTGACCGACGTGTCGGCGCCGATCTCGTCGAAGGTGTGCGACAGTTCGTCGCGCATGACCTCGTTGATCGCGTTGAGTTGCTTGGGCCGGTTGAGTTGCAGGACAACGATGCCCGGGTGCTCCCGGTCGATGACCAGCGTCTCGGCCATGTCAGACCCGCTCGATGATGGTGGCGGTGCCCATGCCGCCGCCGGTGCACATTGTGACCAGTCCGGTGGTCAAATCGCGACGTTCGAGCTCGTCGAGCACGGTGCCGATGAGCATCGCACCCGTCGCCCCGATCGGGTGGCCCAGCGCGATGGCCCCGCCGTTGACGTTGACGCGCTCGGGATCGAGGTCGAGGTCGCGAATGGTCTTCAAGGGTACGGCGGCGAACGCCTCGTTGATCTCCCACAGGTCGATGTCGGCCACCTGCATGCCGGCCTTGTCCAGGCACCGCTGCGCGGCGGGCCCGGGGGCGGTGAGCATGATGACCGGTTCGCTGCCGATCGCCGCGGTGCACCGGATCTTCGCCCGCGCGGCAACGCCGTTGACGTCGAGCCACCGTCGGGACGCAACAATCGCCACCGCGGCGCCGTCGACAACACCCGACGAATTCCCCGCATGGTGGACATGGTCGATGGCGGTCAATTCGGGATACCGGGCGAGGCAGATCTCGTCGAACGTGGCGGATTCACCCTCGACGCGCGCCGCGCCCATCCGCTCGAACGCCGGTGGCAGCTTGGCCAGCTTCTCCAGGGTCGTGCCGGGCCGCGGATGTTCGTCGGTGGCCAAGGCGACGTCACCGGCGGCGTCGGTCACCGCGATGACCGAGCGATCGAAGCGCCCCTCGGCGATCGCGTCGGCGGCGCGCCGCTGGCTCTCGACGGCGTACGCGTCGACGTCCTCGCGACCGAACTTCTCCAGCGAGGCGATCAGGTCCGCCGAGATGCCCTGCGGCACCGTGGGATGCAGTTGACGGAACGCGGGATTGTCGCCGTCGATCGTCGGCACCCCGACGCTGGCCTTCCACCGCGACATCGATTCGACACCGCCGGCGACCACCAGGTCCTGCGCGCCGGCCGCCACCCCGGTCGCCGCGACCGTGATCGCCTGCTGCCCCGACCCGCAGAACCGGTTGAGCGTCATACCGGGCACGGTCTCCGGCCAGCCGGCGAGAAGGGCCGACAGGCGCGCGATGTCGTCGCCGTGCTCGCCGGCGAGGATTCCGTTGCCCGCGATCACGTCGTCGACGTCGGCCGGATCGAAACCGGTTCTGGCACACAATGCTTGCAGACACTGGGCGAACAGCGCCTGGGGGTGGATCCCGTGCAGGGCGCCGTCGGCCCGGCCACGCCCCCTCGGTGTGCGTACCGCGTCGACGATCCAGGCGTCCATGTCAGCGCCGCGGCAGCCCGAGGACCTGCGTGGCGATGATGTTGCGCTGGATCTCCGACGTGCCGCCGGCGATGGTTCCGCCGAAGCTGCGCGCATAGCGCTCGAACCAGCTCGCGAAGTAATGGTCGAGGTTCATGTGCTCGTAGGGTCCCGAGGTCGACGGGTGGATCAGCCCGTCGGCGCCGGCGGCGGCCAACGCGTTCTCCATGGCCTGGCGCTCGGCTTCGGAGCCGAACAGTTTGAGCACCGACACCGAGGCGGTGTCCATCTCCCCGCGCGCGGCTCGCGACAACGCCGCCGAACCCATCGCCCGCAACGCCTGGTAGTCCATGATCGTGGTGGCGTACTGGTCGCGTTCGATCTCGGTGCGGGGCCGGAAGTCGGCGATCATGTTGTCGATGCGGTCGGCGAAGCCGAGCCACATCATCGTGCGCTCATGGCCGAGTGAGCCGTTCGCAACGCCCCAGCCGCCGTTGAGCGGGCCGACGAGATTCTCGGCGGGCACCCGCGCGTCGGTGAAGAACACCTCGTTGAAATCGAGGTTCTCCTGACCGGTCATGTCGGCGAACGGCCGGCACACGACACCCGGCGTGTCGGTCGGGATGATCAGCGCGCTGATGCCCTTGTGTTTGGGCGCGTCGGGATCGGTGCGCACGAACGTAAGCAGGAAGTCGGCGTCGTGCGCCCCCGACGTCCAGACCTTCTGGCCGTTGACGACGAAATGGTCGCCGTCGGCGACCGCCCGGGTGCGCAGCGACGCCAAGTCCGAACCGGCGCTGGGCTCACTCATGCCCAGCGACGCGGTCATCTCGGCCTTCAGCACCGGCACCGCCCAGCGGTGCTTCTGCTCATCGGAGCCGAACGTGATCAGCGACGCGGCAACGATGTTGACGCCCTGGGGGTTGAAGCTGTGGTAGATCCGCCGCCGGCAGAGCTCGTCGAGGTGGACGAACTGCTGCACCACGGTCGCATTGCGGCCGCCGAACTCGGGCGGTTGCGCCGGAAGAAGCCAGCCGTTGTCGAACAGCAGGCGCTGCCAGTCGCGGGCCCATTGCGGCATGTGCGACACCGACTTCGGCCGCTCCAGGGTCTGCGACTCGGGCGGCAGATGCTCGTCGAGGAACGCCGCGAACTCGGCACGGAACTGCTCGACCTCGGAATCGAAAGTCAGCTGCATCAGTTGGTCCTGTACTCCGCCGCGATCACCGCGCGATGCTCGGCGGCGCCACCGAGCAGAAGCTCGCCGGCTTTCGCCCGCTTCAGCGCGAATTGAAGGTCGTTCTCCCACGTGAATCCCATGGCGCCGAACAGCTGCAGCCCGTGCCGGAAAACCACCGCCTGCGCCTCCCCCGCCGACGCCTTGGCCATGGCGGCGGCCAGACGTCGCCGCGAATCGTCTTCGGCGATGGTCAGCGCGGCGAAATAGGCCAGGGCCCTGGCTCGTTCGATGGCGACGTGCATGTCGACGGCCTTGTGCTGCACCGCCTGGAAGGAACCGATCGCGACGCCGAACTGCTGGCGCTGTTTGACGTGCTCCAACACCAGGTCCAGGATGCGTTGGCAGGCACCGACCGTGGTGATCGCCATACCGGTCAGCGCGACGTGGCGGGCCCGTTCGGCGTCCGCGGGCACCCGCACCGTGTCCGGCACGCGGACGTCGACGAACGACACCTCGGCGACGTGCAGCACCGGGTCGAAGATCGGGCTGCGCCGCGAGGTGACCTGATCGGCGTCGACGACGAAAACACCGGCGTCGGTCACGACGGCGAAGCGCTCGGCGCGGTCACCGTCGAGCACGTGGTGAGCGGTGCCGTCGAGCACCCAACCGTCGGCAACCCGGTATGCGGACACGCCGTCGTACACCGCGGTGCCGGCCTGCTGCGCATCGAAGCGGTCGCCGGCCAACGGCGCGAACTGCGTCAGCGTGGCCAAAAACGGCGTGGGGTCGGTGGCCCGGCCCAACTCCTCCAGCACGATGGCGAGTTCGACCGCGTTCTCCGGGTCCGCCAATTCGGTCCATCCGGCGTCCACGTAGGTCTTCCACAACGGTGTCGGGTCCACCCCGTTCTCGGCGATGCCGCGGATCAGCGAGGCGGGACACTGCTTGGTGACCGCGTCGCGCACGGTCTCCTGCCAGAGCCGCTGATCGGCGTCGAACTCCAGTAACACCAAGCCTCCCGGGGCGTCGAAGATGAGCAACGCGTCGCTGCGAGAATAACATTCTCCAATCGAGGCGTAACCGTTCTCACGATGTGACTACCACGTTTCGCCTGCCGCGTGTCATGCAGTTGACCAGCAGACACCCTGACCTGCGCAAAAGTAAGCGTTTTGTCGAGAACTGGATTCTTGCGATTGAAGAACAACGCTTTACACTGGGAGGTGTTCGGCGCTCGCGCAACGCTCTTCTGCGCCTGCCGACGGGCCGGATGACATCGGAGGAACAGCCTTGGTGATGCAGAACCCGGACGGGACGCGAACTCCCGTCATCGATGCCAGCGTGCACATCTTCAGCAAGTCGAACAAGGACTTCCGCGGCTTCCTTCGCGAGCCCTTCAAGAGCCGCGGGTTCCCCGACTACGAGATGGACTGGTACGGCGCGCCCGGCGGCGAATACGCCCCCGGCACCGAGGGCGAGCGCCGCTACCCGGGCTCAGATCCCGACTTCGTCGGCGCCCAGCTGTTCGACGAGCGCGGCGTCGACGTCGCGATCCTGCACCCGATGACCCGCGGCATCATGCCCGACCGGCATCTGGGCACCGCGATCGCGGCAGGGCACAACGAAATGCTGGTCAGCCGCTGGCTCGAGGACAACCCGTACGCCGAGAAGTTCCGCGGCACCATCCGGATCAACCCCGACGACGTCACCGGTTCACTGCGCGAGATCGCCAAATACGCCGACCATCCCCGCGTCGTGCAGGTCGGCGTGCCCCTGCAGTCCCGCGAGCTGTACGGCAAGCCGCAGTACTGGCCGCTGTGGGAGGCGGCCAACGAGGCGAACCTGCCCGTCGCGGTGCACATCGAGGTGGGAGCGGGCGTCCAGTACGCGCCGACGCCGTCCGGTGTGCCCAGGACCTACGAGAACTACGTCAGCTTCATGGCGCTCAATTACCTGTATCACCTGATGAATCTCATCGTCGAAGGGGTATTCGAACGGATGCCCACGCTGAAGTTCGTCTGGGCCGACGGTGCGGCCGACCTGCTGACGCCGTTCATCTGGCGGATGGACTGTTTCGGGCGCCCCCATCTGGAGCAGACGCCGTGGGCGCCCCGGATGCCGAGCGACTATCTGCCTGGGCACACCTACTTCGTGCAGGGCGCGATGGACGGGCCCGGCGACGTGGACTACGCCGGTGAGTGGTTGAGCTTCACCGGCAAGGACGACATGGTGATGTACGGGTCGAGCTACCCGCACTGGCAGCTCAACGAGCTGATGGTGCCCTCCGCGTACTCCGACGAGCAGCGCGACAAACTGTGCTGGCGCAATGCCGCCGAGCTCTACGGCATAGACGTCGCGGCCGCAGTGGGCGCACAGTGATAGAGCTTGGGACGCAGTTGAAAGGCAGGGAGCCACGATGACGGTGACAGTGACAGAGCGCAAGCCCGCCGCGGAGCGCGTCGCGGTGCGCTGCGTCGACTCCGACGTTCATCCCACGCCGAGGGCAGGTGAGCTGACGCCCTACATCCCGGAGCCGTGGCGCAGCAAGTACTTCCTGACGCGGCGGATCGGCGACCAGATCTACTACGACGCCCCCGACTACGCGCATGCCTACGCGATGCGGGTCGACACCTTCCCGTCGGACGGCAACTTCGCGGGCAGCGACCCCGAGTTGGCGTTCAAGCAGCTGATCATGGAGGCCGGCGCCGATATCGCGATCCTGGAGCCCGCCGCCTACCCGGCGCGCTTCCCCGAGGTCAACCACGCGATGAGCGTCGCGCTCAACGACTGGCAGGCCAATCACTGGCTCGACAGCAAGAACAACTGGCACGAGCGATGGCGCGGATCGATCTGCGTGGCCATTGAGGCGCCGGAGGATTCGGCCCGCGAGATCGAGCGCTGGGCCGGGCACCCCTACATGGGGCAAATCCTGATCAAGGCCGAACCCCGCCCGGCGTGGGGTGATCCCAAGTACAACCCGATCTGGGAGGCCGCGACCAAAAACGACATCACGGTGAGCTGCCACCTGTCGCGCAGCCACCACGAGGAGCTGCCGATCCCCCCGGTCGGATTCCCCAGCTACAACCACGATTTCATGGTCACCTACTCGCTGCTGGCCGCGAACCAGGTGATGAGCATGATCTTCGACGGACTCTTCGATCGGTTCCCGACGCTGCGAATCGTGTTGGTGGAACACGCATTCACCTGGATCCTGCCGCTGATGTGGCGGATGGACGCCATCTACGAAGCCCGTAAGTCGTGGCTGGACATCAAGCGCAAACCGTCCGAATACGTCAAGGACCACATCAAGTTCACCACCCAACCGCTGGACTACCCCGAGGACAAGACGGAGTTGTCGCGCGCGTTCGAGTGGATGGAGTGCGAGAAGATCCTGCTCTACTCGTCGGACTACCCGCACTGGACGTTCGACGATCCGCGCTGGCTGGTCAAGCACCTGCCCGAGCACGCCCGCGAAGCGGTGATGTTCCGCAACGGCATCGCGACCTACCACCTTCCCGACACGGTTCCGGCCCTCGAGGGCCAGGTGCGGGTGTTCTGAGTTGAGCGAACAGGAGAAGACGCCCCGGCTGGCCCAGGGGCGTGAACACGTCGTCGCCACGGTCGACGAAATCCCCCCGGGTAAGCACAAACTCGTCCCGATCGGACGCCACGGCGTCGGGGTTTACAACGTCAACGGCACCTTCTACGCGATCGCAAACTACTGCCCTCATGAGGGTGGTCCGCTGTGTTCCGGGCGGGCCCGCGGCCGCACGATCGTCGACGAGAGCGTCCCCGGTGATTCGGTGATGGTCCGCGATATGGAGTACATCTACTGCCCATGGCATCAGTGGGGTTTCGAACTGGCGACCGGTACGACGGCGGTCAAGCCGGAGTGGAGCATTCGGACCTACCCCGTGCGGGTGGTCGGCAACGAGGTGTTGGTGCAGGCATGATGACGGGCCCCCGCACAACTACTGCGAGCGTGCGTGTCTGCACCCGACACGCCGCGGAAAATCAGCAATTTACGCACGTTCGCGGAGGCTCGCGATGACCACAACGGAGTCCGCGGGCCCCGAGCTCAAGCCCGGCGAGAAAACGATGGAGATCAACGGCGGTGACGTTGTCTACGAAATCCTCGGCAAAGAAGGCGATTTCATCGCGCTGACGCCCGGCGGCCGGTTCAGCAAGGACATTCCCGGTCTACGGCCACTGGCGGAGGCGCTGGCCTCGGGCGGTTACCGCGTGCTGCTGTGGGATCGGCCGAACTGCGGCAAGTCCGACGTGCAGTTCTACGGTAAGAGCGAATCTCACATGCGCGCCGAAACTCTGCACGCGCTGATCACCGGACTCGGCATCGAGCAGTGCATCATCGCCGGCGGATCGGGGGGCGCGCGCGACTCGATGCTGACCACCATGCTGTATCCGGAGATCGTGCGAAAGCTGGTGGTGTGGAACATCGTCGGCGGCGTCTACGGGTCCTTCGTGCTGGGCGGACACTACGTGGTTCCGAGCATCCTGGCCGCCCGCGGTGCGGGCATCGACGGCGTCCTGCACGTCGCCGAGTGGAAGGAGCGCATCGCCGAGAATCCTCGCAACGAGCAGCGGTTCAGAGCCCTTGACGTCGACGAGTTCCTCAAGGTGATGTTGCGCTGGCTCAACGCTTTCGTGCCCAAGCCCGGTCAGACGATTCCCGGTGTCGAAGACGAGATGTTCGACAACATCACGGTGCCGACACTGATCATCCGCGGCGGCGAGAACGACTGGGACCATCCCAAACGCACGTCGCTGGAGGTCAGCTGCCTGATCAAGGGCTCGACGCTGATCGACCCGCCCTGGCCCGAGGATGCCTGGGAACGGGCCGGTGAGAAGTTCGCGGCCAGTGGCGGAAAGGACTTCTGCCTGTTCGACACCTGGGTGCAGGCCGCCCCCGCGATCCTGAAGTTCCTGGACAGTTGATGGCCGAGTCCACCACAACCGCGTGGGCCCCCGCATCAGAAGGGGACGCACATCCTTCTACGGCCGCTTCGGCGAGTCGCGTACCCGAACGCGCGCTCGTGGCGTCGGCTTACGTCGTGCGGATGTGGACCTCGCAGTTGAGCGAGGCCTCCAGCGCGGTGTGCACCCGGCTCTCGGGCACGCGGTCGAGGTCGGCTCTGCGCAACGTCACGTACACGACGTCCCAGCCGTCGTCGCCGGGTACCCGTTCGATCTCCCCGGAGAGCCCGAGCCCAGCCAGCACACCGTGGGCATCGTCGTCGGTGCCGCGGCTGATGAACGTCACCACACCGGGCACCGGAGTGGTACCGAATGCGTTGCCGCACAGTTCGAGCGCGACCCGACGGAGCTGCTCGGGATCCTCGCCGAGGATCAACAGCTCGACCTCACGGCGTTTCGGCGGCAATCCCGCCAGATTGTTGGCCACCACCTCGATACCGTGCGCAGCCGCCGAATCCCTCAGCCGAGCAAGGCCGTCGTCGAGTTGGGCCGCACCGAGTTCGCCCGCCGAGTCGACACCGACGCGCACGACCGCAGTCCTCATGTCCGTCAGCCTATCCGCGGGCCGGAAGGACCAGTCATGACCTCTACTGCCACCGAACTCGCCGTCGCCGCATGGCCGGATTGCGCGCCGCGGCTGCTGCGTCCGTCGCAGGCCGGCACGGAGGATTACGTCGAATACACCAAGGCGGGCGGATACCGGCCGCTGATCGACGCCGATGCGCTGCTGACGCAGGTCGATCTGTCGGGTCTTTTGGGTCGCGGCGGCGCCGCGTTCCCCATCGGCACCAAACTGCGCACCGTGCACAATGCCCACCAGCGCGGTTCGGAGACCGTCGTCGTCGCCAACGGCGAAGAAGGTGAACCCGCGTCGGTCAAGGATCGCTGGCTTCTGCGCAACCGGCCTCATCTCGTGCTCGATGGTCTGCGCCTGGCGACGGCCCTCGCAGGCGCCCGCCGTGCATACGTCTACGTCTCCGACGGCTCTGCCGCGAACGCCGTCACCGCCGCGCTGAGCGAGGTGCCGCCGGAGACATTCGGTGCGACCGAGATCGCCATCGTCACAGTCGAACCCGGCTATGTGGCCGGAGAAGAGACCGCCGCCGTTCGCCGGATCAACGGCGGACCCGCAAAGCCGACCGACAAACCGCCACGGCCCTTCGAGGAGGGCGTCGACGGTGTTCCGACCATGGTCAGCAATGTCGAGACGCTGGCCAACCTGCCCTACATCCATGAGCACGGCGCCGAGAAGTTCCGGTCGGTCGGCACGCCGATGTCTCCGGGAACGTTTCTCGCGACCATCACCGGCGGCGGACAGCCCGCCGCGCTGTACGAAATCCCCCACGGCGCATCGTTCTCCGACTTGCTGGCCCTGCATGGTCTCGCCAACGATGCGGTCACCGGCGTCCTGATGGGGGGCTACTTCGCCGGACTGGTCAACACCGACATCCTCGACGCGACGCTCGACCACGAGTCGATACGCCGGCTCGGTAGCGGTCTGGGCTGCGGGGCCATCTCGATCCTCACCGACGACTGTCCCGTCGCCGTCGCGGCCGCGGTGATGTCGTACTTCGACCGGGAGAACGCCGGCCAGTGCGGCTCCTGCTTCAACGGCACCGCCGCCATGGCTGCGGTCACGTCGGCGCTGCGCGACGGCGGGGCCACCCAGGAGGATGTCACCCGCCTGGAACGGTGGTCGGTGGTGCTTCGCGGCCGTGGTGCCTGCGGCACTCTCGACGGCGCCACCAACGTCGCTGCGAGCCTGCTGCGACAGTTCCCCCAGGTGGTGGCTCGCCACCTCGCCGATGACTGCACGGCCTGTCGGACCGACGCGTTCGCCGCCCTGCGGCCTTACGAAGTGGAGGCAGTGGCTCAATCATGAGTGACGGCTTGCGAATCCGGCTCGACCGGACGATCTGCGACGGCTTCGGAATCTGCGCCAAGCACGCCCCGGGTTACTTCTCCCTCGACGATTGGGGTTATGCCTCCCTCATCGGTGATGGGACGGTACCGGAGAAGGACAGGGACGCGGTGATGCGCGCACTGTTGGACTGCCCGGTGCACGCCATCATCTACATGGGTGAACACCGGCCCTCCGACGACGCCGCAGTGCATCAGGAGGCGCACGAGGTGCCCGAACCCGAGCCCAAAACCGATGGCAACGAGGCGATCTCGGGATTCGTGCGGTGACAAGGCCACTACCCGAGCTGACGGTACTCAACGAGTTCTTCTGGACCGCCGGCGCCGACGGTGTCCTGCGCATCCAGGAGTGCCGAGACTGCACGGCGCTGATCCATCCGCCGCAACCCGTGTGCCGGTACTGCCGGAGTCGCAACATGGGTGTTCGCGACGTCTCGGGTAAGGCCACGCTCTCGGCCTTCACCGTCAACCATCGGTTCGGCTTCCCGGACCTGCCCCCGCCCTACGTGGTGGCCCAGGTGGCGATCGTCGAAGATCCGCGAGTTCGGCTCACCACCAACATCGTTGACTGCGATCCCGACGACCTGAAGCCGGGTCAACTCGTCGAGGTCACCTTCCAGCAGATCGACGATGTGTGGTTGCCGGTCTTCAAACCGGGAACCGACGGGCAGAGCGGTCCGGTCGCCGAGGACGAGATCGCGCCCCAGGACTTCGCCCGGCACGTGAGCCCTCCACTGACTCGCCAACGGTTCGAAGAACATTCGGCGATCACCGGTATCGGTGCATCGCGGCTTGGTCGGCGACTGATGGTAGCGCCGCTGTCGCTGACGATCGAAGCGTGCGAGGCCGCGGTCGCCGACGCAGGCCTGACATTCGACGACATCGACGGCCTGTCGACCTATCCCGGGTTGGACGTCGCGGGTATGGGCGAAGGTGGTGTCGCCGCGCTCGAAGGTGCACTCGGTCTTCGCCCCGTGTGGATCAACGGCGGCATGGACACCTTCGGGCCCGGCGGCTCGGTCATCGCGGCGATGATGGCCGTGGCCACGGGCATGGCGCGTCACGTGCTGTGCTTCCGCACGTTGTGGGAGGCGACGTTCCAGCAGCTGATGAAGGAGGGCAAGGCGTCACCGCCGGGCGGCGCGCGAACCTCGAGCTGGCAGATGCCCTTCGGTGCGATGTCGGCCGCCCACACGCTGGCGCTCAACGCCCAGCGCCACTTCGAGCGCTACGGCACCACGCGCGAGACACTCGGGTGGATCGCGCTCAACCAGCGGGCGAACGCGGCGCTGAACCCGACCGCCATCTACCGCGACCCCATGACGATGGACGACTATCTCAACGCACGGATGATCACGACGCCGTTCGGGCTGTACGACTGCGACGTCCCCTGCGACGGCGCCGTCGCGGTCATCGTTTCAGCCGTGGAAACCGCCGAAGACATGCCGCACAAGCCGGTGTTGTTCGAGGCGGTCGGCACGCAGATCGTCGAACGCACCGACTGGGACCAGAGCACGCTCACCCACGAACCTCAGGTACTCGGTCAGGCCGCCCACCTGTGGACCCGGACCTCGTTGCGGCCCAAGGATGTCGATGTGGCCGAGCTGTACGACGGCTTCTCATTCAACTGCCTGTCGTGGCTGGAGGCACTCGGCTTCTGCGGTATCGGCGAGGCCAAGGACTTCCTCGACGGCGGCAAGGCCATCGCGCGTGACGGGGTGATCCCGTTGAACACCCACGGCGGTCAGCTCTCGCACGGCCGTACCCACGGGATGGGCCTCATTCACGAAGCGGTCACCCAGCTTCGCGGCGACGCGGGTGAGCGCCAGGTGAAGGACGCAAAGGTCGCCGTGGTCAGCAGCGGCGGGCTCACACCGAGCGGGGCGATTTTGATGCGGACCGACGGGTGAGCGGGGCGGCTCCCGGCCCCAATGTCGCCGCCGGCGCGGCTCCCGGCCCCGATGTCGCCGCCGGCGCGGCTCCCCGCCCCGATGTCGCCGCCGGCGCGGCTCCCCGCCCCCGCGTCGTCCTCGTCGACGGCGTGCCCATGTCGGCACTGATCGCCGAGGCCGACGACCCGACCGCCGTCGTCGTCGCCTTCCACGGGGGCGCAAGCACCGCAGCGTATTTCGACTGCCCCGGCCATCCCGAGCTGTCGCTGCTACGCGCCGGCCCGGCCCGCGGTATCACGGTCGTGGCGCTGGACCGTCCCGGCTACGGCAGTTCGGCACCGTATCCCGACGCTATGCACCAACCCGAGCAGCGGGTGGCACTCGCCTACGGCGCCGTCGACAAGGTCCTGGGCCAGAACCCGCGCGGCGCAGGGCTGTTCCTGCTCGGCCACTCGGCGGGCTGTGAACTGGCCGTGCGCATGGCCGCCGACGCCCGTGCCGCACAGGCGGGGGTGCTCGGACTCGGCCTGGCCGGCACCGGGTTACGGTACGCGGACGCCGCGGCCGAGATCTTGAAGACGACGACGCTCACCCGGCGACCGGTCGGACTGCGCGAACTTTTGTGGGAACCCGCCGACTCGTATCCGCCCGAGGTGCTCTCGGGCATCACGAACTCATCGACGGGCGCGCCCTACGAGTCGGAGACGACGAAAAACTGGCCGCGGCGGGACTTTCCGGCGCTGGCAGCCCAGGTCGAGGTGCCGGTGCAGTTCACCGTCGCCGAACACGAGAGGGTGTGGCGAACCGACCCCGAAGCGCTGGCCGATGTCGCGGCGGCGTTCATTGCGTCACCGCGCTTCGAACTCAACGAACAAGCCGGCGCCGGTCACAACCTGTCGCTGTCGTTCGCGGCCGCGGACTATCACGACCGGGTGCTGTCATTCGTCGCGGAATGCGTCGCGGCTCGCAAAGGTGCTCAGGACAAGGCCGAGCAGAAAGTGGAGGCGGATTGATGCGCGTCGGATTCATCGGGCTGGGCAGCCAGGGCGGCCCCATGGCCCGCAAGATCGTCGAGGGCGGATTCGAGACCACTCTGTGGGCACGTCGAGCGGCCAGCCTCGAACCGTATGCCGGCACGGCCGCCAAGACCGCGAGCACGCCGGCGGAGTTGGCCGCGGCCAGCGACCTGGTCTGCCTGTGCGTGGTCGGCGACGATGACGTGCGAGAGGTCCTCAACGGTGAAACCGGTGTGCTCGCCGGCCTTGCCTCCGGAGCGGTCATCGCCATTCACAGCACCGTGCATCCCGACACCTGCAGGGAGATCGCCGAAGTCGCAGCCCAGCAGGGCGTTTCGGTGATCGATGCGCCGGTCAGCGGCGGTGGGCCCGCCGTCGAGGAAGGCAAGCTGCTGGTGATGGTCGGCGGCGAGGAGGACGTCGTCGAACGCTGCCGCCCCGTGTTCGCGACGTACGCCGACCCGATCGTGCATCTCGGCCCCCTGGGCAGCGGACAGGTCACGAAGATCCTGAACAACCTGCTGTTCACCGCCAACCTCGGCAGCGCGCTGAGCACGCTCGACCTCGGCGAGTCCCTGGGTATTCCGCGTGTGCGCCTGGCCGAGGTGCTCAACGGCGGTTCGGCCACCAGCAAGGCATTGGGCAGCATTGCAATATTCGGCGGCACGGTCGAAGGGCTGGCCCCGATCGCGGGTGCATTGCTGCAGAAGGATGTTCGGCATGCGGCCAGCATCGCGGCGACCGCATCGGTACCCGAGGGGTCCGTATTCACCGTGGCCGATACGGCGTTGCGCAACATGGACCATCCGCGGTGACGCGTGTCGGCTTCGTCGGGGCGGGCCGGATGGGCACGCCGATGGTGCGCCGTCTCGTCGACGCCGGCCACGAGGTGCGCGCGCTCGGCAGGACCGACGAGAAATGCGCCGCGCTACGCGATATCGGCGCACAGCCAGTAACCCGTGCGGCTGATGTCGCCGACGGGGCCGACGTCGTGGTCGTCTGCGTGTTCACCGACGAGCAGGTCCGGCAGGTCTGCCTGGACGACGGCCTGGCGGCGGGCATGCGGCCGGGCAGTGTGCTGGTCATCCACACGACGGGAAGCCCGGCCACCGCCCGAAAGCTGGCGGCCGAGTTCGCCGACATCGACGTCGTCGACGCGCCGGTCAGCGGCGGCCCGCACAACATCGCGGCCGGCGAGGTGACGCTGTTCCTCGGCGGCGCCCCCGCCGCGGTCGACAAAGTCCGACCGGTGTTGGCCGGCTATGGCGACCCGATCCTGCACGTCGGCGAGCTCGGCGCGGGCCAGGCCGTCAAGCTCGTCAACAACAGCCTGTTCGCCGCCCAGATCGGCCTGCTGCGCACCGCTGTCGACCTCGGTGCCCGGCTCGGCGTCGGCGAGGCACAGTTGCTCACGTCGCTCACCCACGGCAGCGGCGCCAGCCGGGTCGGCGAGTTCGTCGCCGCGCGCGGCTCGGTTCGGGGCTTCGTCGCCGACGTCGGAGAGTTCATCGGTAAAGACGTCGCGGTGGTTCGCCAGATCGCGGGCGAACTGGGCAGCGACCTGGGCCTGCTCGACGGGGTCATCGATGCCGGGATCCGGCCATAAACAGCGGCGATTCCCCTTACCAGGAGGCATCCGGTGAGGCATACTAGAGGCGTTACATTATTGCGCCCTCGCGTAACGGAAGCGGTCGACAGCCCGCCGCGAAAGAGGAGACCATGACCAAGCCCAAACTCGTGTTCGACCCGGTGTCGCAGGAATTCTTCGACAACCCGTACGAGATCTACCGACGGATGCGAGACGAAGCGCCGATCTACTACGACGAGGACGGCGACTTCTATGCGCTGACGCGGCACGCCGACGTGGCCGCGGCGCTCAAGGACCACGAGGCGTTCTCCTCGTCGCGCGGGTGCGACCTGGCCATGGTGCGCTCCGAGGAGGGTCCGCACAAGTCGATCATCTTCATGGATCCGCCCGAGCACCGGCACATGCGCAGCCTGCTCAACAAGGCGTTCACACCGCGGGCCATCCAGTCGCAGCGCGAAACCATCACCGAGCTCGTCGAGCAGTACCTGTCCAAGGTCGATCCCGACAACTTCGATGTCGTGCAGGACTTCTCCGGGCCATTCCCGGTCGAGGTGATCACCCGGATGGCCGGGGTGCCCGAGGAGTTCCGCCAGCAGGTCCGGCGCTGGATCGACATCAGCCTCCAGCGCAAGCCGGGCCAGCTTGAGTTGTCCGAAGAGAACATGCAGGCCAACATCGACTCGGGCATGTACTACTACGGTCTCGTTCAGGAACGGCGGGGCAATCCGCAGGACGACATGATCGGCCGCCTCATCCGCGCCGAGATTCCCGGCGAGAACGGCGAGATGCGCCAACTCGACGACCTGGAGATCACCGGATTCCTCGCGCTGCTCGGCGGGGCAGGCGCCGAGACCGTCACCAAGCTCGTCGGCAGCGCGGTGGTGGAGTTCGCGCGCCACCCCGAACAGTGGCAGCTGCTGCTCGACGACCGCAGCCTGGTGCCCGCCGCCGTCGAAGAGTTGTTGCGCTACGTCGGCCCGGTGCAGTACAACGTGCGCTACACGCTGAAAGAGGCCGAGGTGCCCAGCGGCACCATCCCGACGCACAAGCCGGTGTTCCTGATGAAAGCGGCGGCCAACCGCGATCCCCGCGCCTACGACAAAGCCGAGACGTTCGACATCACCCGCGACCGCACCCAGGCGCCGCACCTCGGTCTCGGATACGGCATCCACAGTTGCCTGGGCGCCGCGTTGGCCCGTTTGGAGACCACGATCGCACTCGAGCACCTACTCGATTTCATGCCGCGTTACGAGGTGAACTTCGACGGCCTCGAACGTGTGCACATGCAGAATGTGGCCGGATACCACCACGTCCCGGTGAAGGTGTTGAAATGACTCAAAAGATCATCGTCGACTTCGGGCTCTGTGAGAGCAACGGAGTCTGCATGGGCATCATCCCCGAGGTATTCGATCTCGACGAGGAGGACTACCTGCACGTCCTTCAGGAAGAAGTGACGCCGGAGAACGAGCAACAGGTGCGAGAAGCCGTGCGGCAGTGCCCGCGCCAGGCGATCTCGATCGAAGACGCATGACGAAGTCGAGAGTCGTCTTCGATCCGTTCTCGCAGGAGTACTTCGACGGGCCGTGGGAGATCTACCGGCGTCTGCGGGAAGAAGAGCCGGTCTACTACAACGAGGAACTCGACTTCTACGCGTTGTCGCGGCACGAGGACGTGGCGGCCGCCTACAAGGATTTCGTGACTTACTCGTCGGCATACGGTCTGGATCTGGCGACCATCCGCTCCGACGAGCCGATGCCGGCGAAGATGATCATCCTGATGGATCCGCCCGAACACCGGCACATGCGCAGCCTGGTGAACAAGGTGTTCACCCCGCGCGCGATCGAGGCGATGCGGCCGATGGTGACCGAGACCATCGACAGGTACATCGCCAACGCCGACCCCGCGCACTTCGACGTCGTCAGCGACTTCTCCGCCTTCTTCCCGGTCGAGGTCATCACCCAAATGCTCGGCGTGCCAGAGGAACATCGGCAGCAGGTCCGAGAATGGGTGGACAAGTCGCTGCATCGCGAGCCCGGCCAGGTCGACATGTCCGAAGAGGGCATGCAGGCCATCGGCGAAGCCATGGGGCTGTACTTCCAGCTGATCGGAGAGCGGCGCGCCAACCCGCAGGACGACATGTTCAGCCGCCTGGTGGCCGCCGAGATCACCCGCGAGGACGGTGAGAAGGAGTCGCTCGACGACTTCGAGATCGCCGGATTCGCAACGCTTCTCGGCGGCGCCGGCGCGGAGACCGTCACCAAGTTGGTCGGCAACGCGGCGGTCACGTTCGCCCGCCACCCCGATCAGTGGCAGAAGCTCCTCGACGACCGCGACAAGATTCCCGCCGCGGTCGAGGAACTGCTGCGCTACGAGCCGCCGGTGCACTACAACGTGCGACGCTCGATGCGCGACGTCGAGTTGCACGGCGTGACGATTCCTGAGGGCAAGCCGGTGTTCCTGCTGCAGGCTTCGGCGCACCGCGATCCCGAGGCATTCACCGACCCTGACACTTTCGACATCGACCGCAACCGCACCGAGGCGCAGAACCTGGGATTCGGCTACGGCATCCATAGCTGCCTGGGCGCGGCGTTGGCGCGGATGGAGACAGCGATCGCGCTGGAGCGGCTGCTCGACCTGATCCCCCGCTACGAAGTGCTGTGGGACGACTGCCGGCGGGTGGCGATGCAGAACGTCGCGGGTTGGTCGCATGTTCCGGTGCGCGCCCTGAGTTGATGCGGTTCGTCTTGGTACACGGCGGCTTTCACGCCGCCTGGTGCTGGGAGCGGGTGATCGACGAGCTGACGGCCATGGGCCATGACGCGGTCGCGGTGGATCTGCCGGGACACGGCGCACGGGTCGACGAGGAGTCGACGCTGGCCAACCGCCGCGACGCGATCGTGGCGGCGCTGCGGGCAGCCGGTTCGGCCAAGAGCGTGCTGGTCGGCCATTCCGGCGGCGGCTTCGACGCCACGCTGGCGGCCGACGCAGCGCCGCATCTGGTCAGTCACATCACCTACCTCGCGGCGGCGCTGCCCCGTGAGGGCCGCACCTATCCCGAAGCGATGGCGATGCGCGACGACGGCGACGAACTAGGCGAAGACTTCGACGCCGATGTCGGAGAGATGTTGGGCTACTTGAAGTTCGACGATGACGGCGCGATGTGGTTCGCAGACTTCGACGGCGCGTGGCGTTACTTCTACCATGATTGCGACGAGGCCACCGCGCGCTGGGCCTTCGAGCTCCTGGGCCCCGAGCGCTTCGGCGACACGACCGTGACGCCGGTGTCCGTGCCGCGGTTCTGGGAGGCCGATCTCCCCCGCAGCTTCATTCGTTGTCTCCAGGATCAGTCGATGCCGCGCTGGCTGGCCGACACGGTCACGCGCCGCCTCGGCGTCGAACAGTTGACCATCGACACGTCGCACTCGCCGTTTCTGTCGCGGCCGCGCGAACTTGCTGAGCTGCTGGTGCACGCCACCACGACAAAGCCCACCGGCCCGCTGGTTTCCGCCTGAAAGTTCTGCTGAGCGTGCGTGTTTGCACACGACACACCGCGCGGTAGCCGCACTTTGTGCACGTTCACGGCCGCGCGAGTGTGCGCATCGGCCGCGCGCGACTATCCCAGCCCGTGCAGGATGACGCCGTTGCAGTCAGCAGCGCTCTGACGCAGCTTCGCCGCGGCCTGGTACTCGTCGGAGTAGTACCAAGCCTTGGCCGCTTCCTCGGACTCGAACTCGAGCAGCACGGTCTGCGTACCGTGCCAGGTGCCCTCGATCGCCTCGGCCTTCTGGTCGAACGCCAGCAGGTTCGCGCTCGCCATCGTCTGGCTGGCCACCTTGCCGTACTCCGCCATACCTTCCGGATCCTTCACGTCCTCGGTGATGAGGATGTACGCCTTCGCCATTCGAGCTCCTTCGTGTTGAATGCCGGCACCGCCGGCGTGCTTGTCAGTCGATCTCGCGGATCGCGCGTTCGGGGCAGTTTGCGATCGCGTCGCGCGCCGCGGACTCCAGCTCGGCGGGAACCTCCTCCGGGTTCGCCACCGCCCAGCCGTCGTCGTTGAGCTCGAACACCTCGGGGCACAGCGTCAGGCACATGCCGTGCCCTGCGCAACGATCCTCGTCGACGGTGACCTTCATCCGGCATCACCCGAAACCACGTCGAACTCCAGATGCAGTTCGGTCAGCCCCCGCAGGATGTAGGTCGGGATGTAGTTGTACCGACGCTCCCCCGCGGGGCCGTGATGCGCTTCGCTGATCCGAATGTCTGTGGTGCGGTCCAGCAGTCGTTCCAGTCCGACCCGGGTCTCGGCCCGGGCCAGCGGCGCGCCCGGGCAGCTGTGGATGCCGCGGCCGAACGCCAGGTGCTGACGGGCGTTCTTGCGCTCGGGATCGAAGGTGTCCGGATCCTCGAAGCGGCGCGGATCGCGGTTGGCGGCACCGTTGATCACCATCACGGTGCAGCCGGCGCCGAGGGCCTGCTCGCCCACCGTCGTCGGCACTCGCGACAACCTGAAGTCGCCCTTGACCGGACTCTCGATGCGTAGGCACTCCTCGATGAAGTTCGGCAGCAGACTGCGGTCGTCGCGCAGCTTGCGCTGAATATCGGGTCGGTCGCCGAGTACCTTCAGCGCGGTCGAGAGCAGCCGCACCGTCGTCTCCTGGCCGGCGGAGAACACGTTGGTGGCGACGCGGACCACGTCGGCGACCTCGGGCACCGTGCCGTCCGGGAACGTCGCGGTCGCCAAACCGGTCAGCACATCGTCACGCGGTTCACGGCGACGGTCCTCGACGTACTCGGCGAACACCTCGTAGAGGTACTCCAGGGGCGTCTTCGTCAGGGTCTTCTCGGCGTTGCCCAGCCCGCCGCCGTGTGTGCCCCTTGCCAGCCGCTCGAGCAGCTCAGGTCGGTCCTCGTCGGGTACCCCGAGCAGATCGGCGATCACCCGCAGGGTGAACGGCCCGGCGAAACCGCTGATGAACTCGCCCTGCCCCGGCGCGAGGAACTCATCGAGGATGTCGTCGGCGAGCTGCCACATCGCGTCCTCGTTCTCCTTGAGGCGCTTGGGCGTGATCAGCCGCATCAGCAAGGCCCGGTGGTTGGTGTGCGTCGGCGGGTCGAGGGTCGGCAGCTGGTCGCTGAACGGGATCTCGTCGCGGTGTTCGACGATCAGGTCGGTGACGTCGTCCCCTTCGAGCGGAACGGGAAAGCCCGGGAACGGGCCGGTCACCGAGATGCACGACGAGAACGTCTCGGCGTCGTTGTAGACGTCGACGGCCTCCTGCCAGCCGGTCACCATCGTCACGCCGTAGTGGTCCTCACGGGCGACGGGGCACTTGTTGCGCAGAGCTTCGTAGAACGGGTACGGGTCGTCGGTCAGACGCCCGTCCCGGAAGAAGTCGACCTTGGTCATGTCCTCGGTGAGGTCCTCGGTCATGCGCCCTCCGTTTCGACGATCTCAGGCAACGAGAACGTGATTCTCATATCTGGGTATCAGATTTCCATAGTGGCACGGCGTCGTCAACGAGACCCCCCGGGGCGACTCCGGTGCTCCAGCGGTCGAGCAGCCACCGGTAGAGCACCGAAGTCGCTCACTGGATGGGCTCGTCACCCAGCACCGTCGTGCGCAGCATTTCGCGTGGCGAGTCCGGGTCATACGGTGCGGCGCGGTGCAGAACCCCGTTGTTGTCCCAGATCACCGTGTCGCCGACGGACCAGTGGTGGCTGTAGACCAGGTGCGGCTGCGTGGCACGGTCGAGAAGCTCGGCCAGAAGCGCCCGGCCCTCGTCGAGGTCCATACCGACGACATAGTCCGCCGACGCGCCCAACACCAACGACTTGCGCCCGCTGCGGTGCGTCCACACCAGAGGGTGCTCGTGGGTCGGGCGGGACCGCCACCTGGCCACCAGCTCGGGCGACGGGTCGGGAGTGACCCGGCGCTGCGATGCCTCCAGGGAATGGACCACCCGCAGTGCCCCGAAGCGCTCCTTCTCCTCGTCGGTGAACGCTTCGTAGGCCGCATACGAGTTCGCGAACTCGGTCTCGCCGCCGGTCTCGGCCACCTGCTTGGCCGAGAGCACAGTCGCCTTCTGCGGGCACTCGTCGTTGGTGGGCGTGCATCCGTCGATGTGCCAGTCGAAGGTGGCCCGCAGATAATCCGCCGAGGCGTTCTTCGACTTGTCGAGTGTCACCGGATAGATGCCGGCAACCGGATGGTGGCCGTCCGACGAGTGGTCGATCTCGCCCAGCCGCGCACAGAACGCGACCTGCGCCTCCGGGGTCAGCCCGAGTCCGGGAAACACCAGTACACCGTTGTCCTCCAACGCATCCAGAATCGCGGTGCCCAGTGCGTCGTCGTGCGCCAAAGCCTCGGAGTCGACGTCGGTCACCTCCGCGCCGACCGATGCGGTGAGCTTGTTGATGGTCAGCAGGCTCATGGTGTCGTCTCCTTGGTCATGGCACCGGCGCGCTGACGCGGTTCATCACCGCGTCGGCGGAGTCGGCGGGTTTTTGTGTACCGAACACCTCGACGGCCATTGACACCATGATCATCGAGTAGATGAGATGCAACAGGTTCAGCGCGTCCTCGGGCAGATCGTCGAGCGGGAACTTGTCGCAGTACTCGATCGCTTCTTCGAATCGTGGCGTGAACGCGTCATAGAACTTCCGGATCTCCGGCATGGGGGTGGCCATCCGGGTCGCCCACCTCTCGGCTTCGGTTGGCAGGCACCACTTCTCGGCGAACGACTCGAATTCTGCGAACGCACTGGGCAGACGCGTCATGGTCAAACCCCCACCGGCGAGCGCTCGGCTTTGTACTGCTCGACCCACTTGACGGCCTCGTGGTGCAGGTGACGCACCAGGATCTCCTGGTCGCTGAGCGGGTAGTCGTCGACTATGGGTTCACCCAGGCCGTACTCCAGCGCCGCCTGCGTGCCGCCGAGCATTCCGGCGTCCTGCAGCGCGAACTCCTTGAGCACCACGGAGGCGACCTCGTGTTCGATGCGTTCGCGCACGGTCCGGGCGGGATGGAATGCGTTGTAGGCCTCGAACTTATGGGTGTTGTGCGATGTCGGCCAGTACCGGTACAGCAGGTACCAGCCGTGGTAGATGAGGATCTCCAGGTTCGGGAAGATCTGGAAGTTGGTGATGCCCCAGGGCTCGATGCCGCCCGGGTTCAGCCCGGCCGACTGATGCGTCTCCGGAGTGCGCCACGGCCCGACCAGCCCGCTGCGTGTGACCCGTTCGACGGGATACATGTACTCCGGTGCCAACAGCCAACGACGGGTGCCGGCCGTCGACACCAGCCGGTGGGGGCCGTCGATCTGAAAGTGGCCGCACTCGAACGTCGCGTTGGGCTGGCGCACCGCGCTGGGCACCTGCTGCGAGTGCAGCGAGGGTACGTGGTAGTACTCCTGGAATGCGTCGGCGAAGATCTTCCAGTTGCTGTTGTTGCGCGCCTCGAATTCGTAACGCTCGGTCATCAATTCGAACGGGTAGTCGTCGAGCGCGGTGATCATCGGGCCGAGGAATTCGCGCAGGGTCCACCGCGGTTCGGGATCGAAGTTGATGAAGATGAACCCGTTCCAGACATCGCACTGCACCGGCTTCAGGCCGCGTTGCTCGTGGTCGAGGTCGAAGAACTCGCCCTCCTGCTGGACGAACGTCAGATCGCCCTTGAGATCGTAGCGCCACCCGTGGTACTTGCAGGTGAACTGTCGACAGGTGCCCTTGACCTCTTCATGAGGAAAGTCGTTCCACACCAGCTTGTTTCCACGATGACGGCAGATGTTGTAAAAGGCGCGGATCTGCTGATCCTTGCCTCGCACCACGATCACCGACGTCTTGGCGACGTCGATCTCCTTCGTCAGGTAGCTTCCGACGCGCGGCAGTTCCTCGACACGCGCGACGTTGAGCCATGCGCGCTTGAAGACGGCCTCCCGTTCGAGCTCGTAGAACTCCGGTGAGATCGAGTCGCGGAACGAGATGGGTCCGGTTCCCAGCTCCGGATAGTGCTCAGTCCAGCTGCCCTCGGCCGGCTTGGGCCACTTAGCCATGGAAACCTCCGTGTCGTGGTTGGTGTGCGGATAGCGGGGCGGTCATCACAGCACCGACCCGCCGTTGACGCCGAGAATCTGACCGGTGATGAAACCGGCCTCGTCAGAGCACAGGAAGCCCACGGCCGCGGCGATGTCGTCACCGGTGCCAAGATGGCCGAGCGGGACGGTTGCGGCCATCTGCTCGTTCGACGGCAGGTGTCCGGACTGTTGACCGGCGTGCTGCATCGGTGTCTCGATGGCCGACGGAGGAATGTTGTTGACCGTGATGCCGGCCGGGCCATACTCGCGCGCAAGCGATTTGGTCAGCGAAAGCAATGCGCCCTTGGACGCGGCATAGTGCGCCATCTTGGGTGAGCCCCGCTGCGCGCTGGACGACGAGATCATCACGATGCGACCCCAGCCCGCGTCGAGCATGTCGGGCACGGCCACCTGGCAGCAGTGGAAGGTCCCGGTGAGGTTGACGTCGATCAGCCGCTGCCACGCCTGCACAGTGATATCGGTGAACGCCGCCCAGTCCACGGCCCCGGCGCTGGTGACCAGGATGCGTACCGGCCCCAGCTCGCTACGCACTTTGGCGAACGCCTCCTCGACGGCCGCGCGGTCGCTGACATCGGCGGCCACCCCCAGAGCCGTCACGCCGTCGGCCCGCAGCTTTTCGGCGACCCGTTGCGCCGCTTCACCGTTGACGTCGAGCACGGCCACCTTGTGCCCACGACGACCGAGCTCGTGGCACGTCGCCTCCCCCATGCCCGAAGCACCGCCGGTCACCACCGCGACACGGGTCATCACTAACCTCGTCTTCTACTCATAGCTCACGTGGACAGTCCGGCTCGTCGGCAGCGACTGACACGTCAGCACCCAACCTTCGGCGACTTCGTCGTCGTCGAGCGCATCGTTGTTCAGCATGCGGGCGCTTCCGGACACGATGCGCGCCATACACGTTCCGCACGAACCGGTCTCGCATGACGAGGGGGCACGTAACCCCGCCATGCGCGCGGTCTGCAGCAGCGTGTTACCCGACCGGTAGGGCGCGGTGGTGGTCTTGCGATCCAGTTCGATGACCACCTCCTCGGTTCGCTCCGAGGTGGCGGCGACCTCGGCGGGAACCGGTGCCACCGTGAACCGTTCGAGGTGAAGCCGCTCGCGCGGCACACCCATGCCCAGCAGCGTGTTCTCCACCGTGTCCATGAACGGCCCTGGCCCGCAGATGTAGTAGTCGACCTCACCGCCCGCCGATGCGAATGCCTCGACCGCCGAGGGTTGCACGACGCCGGATTCGTCGTCGAAGTGATTGGTCACCGATAGGCGCTCGGCGTTGTCGGCGGCCAGCGTCGCGAGGGGCTCGCCGAAGATCACCGAATCGCGGCTTCTGTTGGCGTAGAACAGCCTGACCCGCCGGCGGGTGCTCACCAACGCGGCCCCGATCAGCGAGAAGATCGGGGTGATACCGCTACCGCCCGCGAACGCGACGATGTCACGGTCGGTGTCACCGAGCAGGAAGCGGCCGTCGGGGGGCGCGGCGTGGACCTCGCCGCCCACCTGCGCGGTGTCGTTGAGCCAGTTCGAGACCAGGCCACCCGGGTCGCGCTTGACGGTAATCTGCAGGTCGTTCCCGTTGTGCGGGTATGACGACATCGAGTAACACCGCCGATGGTCGTCTCCGCCGACCCTGACCTGCAGCGTCAGGTACTGCCCCGCCTTGTAGACGAAGCGATCCGAGCAGTCCGCCGGAACATCGAGAACCAGCGATACGGCGTCGCTGGTCTCGGGCACCACGCGTTTGATGCGCAGCGGGGCGAACTCGTCTTCGGACATCGTCACCACAGTATCAAGTACTTGTGATTGATCTCAACCAGTCGAAGCCCCCGGATACGCCGGTGACGTAGCGTGACCGGATGCAACCGCATCGCGTCATCGCATGGGGCACCGGCGCCGTCGGCGTCGAGATGATCACCGCGATACTCGACAACCGCTCGGCGTTCGATCTCGTCGGGGCACGCGTGTATTCGGCGGACAAGGACGGCGTCGACGTCGGGACGCTGGCCGGCCTCGCCCCCATCGGCGTCGCCGCCACCACCGACGTGAATCGCATCCTCGCCGTCGACGCCGACTGCGTCCTGTACACGCCACGCAATACCGATGTCGACGAGGTGTGCGCGATCCTGGCCAGCGGTAAGAACGTGGCCACGACCGCATTCCTGTTCCACCCGCGGCGCACCCGGCCCGCCGACCGCGAACGGTTGCTCGACGCGTGCCAGACCGGCAACAGCACCGTGCACGGCAGCGGCCTGAATCCGGGCAACCTCTCCGGCGTGCTGCCTGTGGCGTTGTCGGGCATGAGCCGCACCATCGACAAGATCACCCTGCAGGAGCGCGCCGACTGGTCGGTCTACGACAGCACCGCCATCACGTTCGACAACATGTGCTTCGGAGAACCCGTCGAGACCATCAGCCCCACCGGCAGCGACTTCCTCGCGTTCAACAGCGCGATCTTCAGCGAGCAAGTCTGGCTCATCGCCGATGCGCTCAACGCCGGCATCGACGAGGTGACCGCCGCTGTCGACGCCGTCCCCGCCACGTCCGACCATCAGATCTTCGACCGGATGCTGGCGGCGGGAACGACGGCGGGCCAGCGGTGGACCTGGTCGGGCCGACGCGACGGTGAGACGCTGGTCGAGATCGAGACGCTGTGGACGGTCGGCAACGAATACCCCGGGCATTGGCCGAAACCACAGCACGGC
The DNA here is from genome assembly GCF_001500025.1 of Mycobacterium sp. IS-1590. Taxonomy (GTDB): domain Bacteria; phylum Actinomycetota; class Actinomycetes; order Mycobacteriales; family Mycobacteriaceae; genus Mycobacterium. Next base: position 87,381 of record NZ_LQIW01000048.1, read on the forward strand.
TGGACGCTGACCATCGAGGGTGATCCCTCGATGCGCACCCACTTCTTCTCCCTCGCCAGCTTCAGCCGCGACGCGAGCATGGCCGAGCACGTGCGCTCGGCGAACGTCGCGACGGCGATGCAGGTGCTCAATGCGGTGCCCGCGATCGTCGGCGCACCCGCCGGATTCGCGACGACGGCCGATCTTCCGTTGATTCGCAGCCACATTGGTTTCGGCAACGGATGAGTTGATCAGTCGCCGATGTGGTCGTCGGCCATCGTGTGTCCGGTGCCCTTCACGACCACCCGGGCCAGCAGGTCACGCAGCGTCTGCTGCTCTTCTTGCGTGAGGACACCGAAAACGGCTTCGTGCGCGGCGATGGCGTCGCTGACGACCGCGCCGGCGACCTTACGTCCTTCAGAAGTCAGGTAGGCCTTGAGGATTCGCGCATGCTGAGGATCGGGTCGACGTTCGACCAGTCCCCGCTGCTCCAGCGACTTGACCGCCAGTTGCACCCCCTGCGGGGTGATCAGCAGGCGGCGCGCGAGTTCGGCTCCGGACAGCCCCGGCTCATTGGTGAGTTGGCGCAGCACACCGATCTGGGCGGTGCTGACGCCGTGCTGGCTGACCGCGTCGTTGACGGCCGTGAGCGCGAAGTACCAGGCCTGCTTCAGATGCCACAGGATGTTGTCGCCGAGTTCCATGCCCAGTTCTGGGTTTGTCTGCCTAGCCACCGTCCCGGTTCCCTTCGTGCTTGTAGACGCGACCGTCCTTCATCACGAAGCACACGTCGAGGGTGGCGGCGATGCCCTCGGACAGATCCCCCGGCACCGCGATGATGTCGGCGAGGTATCCCGGCGCCAGGCGGCCCAGCTCGTCGTCGGCCTCGATCAGCTCGGCACTGGTCACCGTGGCGGCCCGGATCGCCTGCATCGGCGTCATCCCCCGTTCGACGAGCGCACACAGTTCCTTGGCGTTCTGTCCGTGCGGGATCGCCGGAGCGTCGGTGCCGCAAGCGATGCGCACACCGGCCGCAATGGCCTTGGGCAGCATGGCCTGTGCGCGGGGAAACACCTCCTCGGCCTTCTTGCGCAGCTCGGGCGCGATGCGGTCGATCGCCATCGCCTGGGTCAGGTAGGTGGTCGAGACCAGGAAGGTGCCGGTGTCGGCCATCAGCTGGATGGTGTCGTCGCTGGCCAGGAATCCGTGCTCGATGCAATCGATACCCGCTTTGATGCACGCACGGATCGCGCTGTCCCCCACCGCATGTGCGGCGACACGGACACCGGCTCGATGCGCCTCGTCGGCGATCGCGGCGAACTCCTCGTCGCTGTACTGCTGGGCACCGGGAGCGGTGCTGTGCGACATCACTCCGCCCGAGGCCGACACCTTGATCAGTTTGGCGCCGTGGCGGACCTGGTAGCGCACGCATGCGCGCACGTCGCCGACGCCGTTGGCGATGCCTTCGGCCACCGACAGCGGCATGATCCCCGGCGCCAGCCGTTGGAACACCGTCGGGTCGAGGTGGCCCCCGTACGGGGTGACCGCGTGCCCGGCGGGGTAGATCCGCGGACCGACGTGCCACCCCTGGTCGATCGCCCGCTGCAACGCGACGTCGAGCAGGTAGCCACCCGTCTTGACCATGAGACCGAGGTTGCGCACGGTGGTGAACCCGGCCTCCAGCGTGGTGCGGGCATTGACCGCCCCGCGCAACGTGCGATAGACGGGATCGTCCTGCACACCGTGCATCGGGCTGGGCAAGCCCTCCGGCCCGCCGGGCCCGCCTATGAGGAGATTGAGCTCCATGTCCATCAGGCCCGGCAACAGGGTGACATCACCGAGGTCGACCTCGGTGGCCGAATCGACCTGCGGTTCCGGTGGATTGACCGCGGTTATGCGGTCGCCTTCGACGACCACCACGGCCGGCGAACGCACCTCTCCGGTCTCGACGTCGGCCCAGCGCGCGGCGCGCAGGACGGTGCGCGCCGTCACGGAACCGGTTCGGAAACGCAGTCGAGCGTCGTGGCACCCGAATCGGGCACCTTCGGCTGCTTCCAGCACTCGACCGGGAAGGACACCTGAATCATCGAGTACAGCAGATGCATCAGGTTGAGCACGTCCTCGGGCAACTCGTCCAGCGAGAACTTGTCGCAGTAGGCGATGGCCTCCTCCGCGCGCGCGGTGATCGCGTCGTAAAAGGCCTGCATCTCGGTCATCGTCGAGGACAGCCGCTTGGCATAGCGTTCGGCCTCCGACCCCAGACACCAGTCCGAAAATTGTTCCAGGTCGGCGAATTCCGGTGGCAACTTGGCGGTCGTCATCTCACACACCCGCCGTCTTGCGTTCGTAGTCCTCCACCCACGCCGCCGTCTCTTTGTGCAGGTGGCGGATCAGCACCTCCTGGTCACAGAGCAGGAAGTCGTCGAGCACCCGCGACTCGATCATCGATTGGGTGGCCTCCAGCGTGTTGGCGTCCTGCAGCCCGTATTCCTTGAACGACACCGCGGCCAGTTCCTGCGCGATGCGTTCCCTGGGTGTGCGCGGTTGCGGGAAGTACACGGTGCCCTCGAACAGATGCGTGTTGTACGACGTCGGCCAGTAGTGGTAGGTCAGGTACCAGCCCTGCCCCCAGAACAAGATCACGAAGTTCGGGAACAACTGGAACGAATCCAGGCCCCACGGATCGCATTTCGCGGGGTTCAGGCCTGCGGGCATCTCCCCCAGATCCGGTTTGTCCCAAGGGCCGAACAATCCGCTCTGACAGATGTCCTCGATCGGCTTGCGCATCTCATCGGCCATCTCCCAGGCGCGCACACCGGAGGTGCTGACCAGCCGGTGCGGCCCGTCGATGCGATAGTGCGGGGCCTCGAAGCCCGCCTCGGCGGCGGCCTTCGAGTAGGCGGTGGGCGACTGGTTCGCGTGCAGCACCGGCGCGTGGTAGAACTCCTGGAAGGCGTCCATGTAGAGCTTCCAGTTCGCCTTCACCTCGGACCGGTAGTAGAACCGCGACGTCATCTTGTCGAAGGGATAGCCCTCCAGGGCGGTGATCATCGGACCGAGGAACTCACGCAGCGACTGCTCGGGCTCCTTGGCGAAGTTGACGAAGATGAACCCTTCCCAGACCTCACAGTGCACCGGCACCAACCCGTAGCGGCTCTTGTCGAGGTTGAAGAACTCCCCCTCCTGCTGCACAAAGGTGAGGTTGCCGTCGAGGTCGTAGCGCCAGGCGTGGTACTTGCAGGTGAACTGCCTGCACACCCCACTGGTCTCCTCCAGCGGCATGTCGTTCCACACCAGCTTGTTGCCCCGGTGTCGGCAGATGTTGTGATACGCCTTGACCTCACCCGAGGTCGTGCGCACCACGATGATCGACGTGTTGGCGACCTTCAACTCTTTGGTGAAATAACTCCCCTTGCGCGGAACCTGTTCGGTCCGACCGACATTGAGCCAAGCGCGCTTGAAGATCGCGCGGCGTTCCTTCTCGTAGAATTCCGGGCTGATGGAGTCCTCGTAGGAGACCGGATCGGTCCCCAGTTCGGGATAGTGCTCCGTCCAACTTCCTTCTGGCGGTTTGGGAAAGCGAGCCATTGCCTACTCCTGTCCGCCCGGCCTGGACCGTGCCGGGAGCTGCAGCGCCGACGGTATATGCTCCATGTCACAATCGCAAGTAGTTGATATAGGCCGGCCGGCGCCGGGCAGCACCACCGAATTCTGCAGCTCAGTCGGGCTGGTGCTCGGAGCGCAACCGCGGGCGCAGAAATCGGCGCAGAAGGGTGAGCAGACAATGCGATCGGACGAATTGTTCATCGGGGGCCGATGGTCCCCGGCGAGCGCCGGTGACCACATCGAGGTCGTCTCCCCGCACACCGAGGAACCCGTCGCGCGCGTCGCCGCCGCCGGACCCGCGGACATCGACAGGGCCGTCGCCGCCGCGCGCTCCGCGTTCGACTCCGGCCCATGGCCGCGCCTCGCCCCCACCGAACGCATCGCGGCCGTGCGCCGGCTGGCCGAGCGGTACGGCGAACGGCGCGCCGAGATGGCCGAGACGATCACCACCGAAATCGGGGCGCCGATCAGCTTCGCGCAGCGCGCGCAAGTCGGGCTGCCCGCGATGATGATGTCGGCGTTCTGCGATCTGGCCGACAAGTACCCCTGGGAGGAATCGCGCCCCGGGATGTATGGAACCGATGTCCGCATCCGTCGCGAGCCGGTGGGCGTCGTCGCCGCCATCGTGCCGTGGAACATGCCGCAGTTCCTCATCGTCACCAAGCTGATCCCGGCGCTACTCGCGGGCTGCACGGTCGTGCTCAAACCGGCACCCGAATCACCGCTGGACGCGCTGCTGCTCGCCGACATGATCGCCGAGGCCGGGCTGCCCGAAGGCGTGGTCAGCGTGCTGCCCGGCGATCGCTCCGCGGGCGAGTACCTGGTGAAACATCGCGGGGTGGACAAGGTCTCGTTCACCGGCTCCACGGCGGCGGGCAAGGCGGTGGCCGCCGCGTGTGCCATCGACTTGCGACGCGTCAGCCTCGAACTCGGCGGCAAGTCGGCGGCCATCGTGCTCCCCGATGCCGATCCCGCTACCGTCGCTGCCGGCGTTCGCTCGGCGAGCCTGTCCAACAGCGGTCAGATCTGCAACGCGCTCACCAGGATTCTGGTGCCTGCGCAACGTTCGGGGGATTTCACCGAGGCCCTGGTTGCCGAGATGACGTCGCTTGTCGTCGGCGATCCGACGGATCCGGCCACACAGGTCGGACCACTCGTCGCACAACGTCAGCAGCAGCGCGTGCGGGGCTATATCGAGAAGGGCCAGTCCGAAGGTGCCCGCCTCGTCGTCGGGGGCGCCGACATGCCCGACGGGCTCGAGCGGGGCTGGTATGTGAAGCCGACGTTGTTCGCCGACGCCGACAACGACATGACCATCGCGCGCGAGGAGATCTTCGGCCCCGTTCTGACCGTCATAGCGTATGCCGACGAGGACGAAGCGGTGGCCATCGCCAACGACTCCGACTACGGCTTGGCCGGATCGGTGTGGACCACCGACACCGAGCGCGGGGTCGCTGTCGCCGAGCGCATCCGCACCGGCACATTCGGCGTCAACCAGGGCTACACGATGGATCCGTTCGCACCGTTCGGCGGCGTCAAGGACAGCGGCTACGGCCGCGAACTCGGGCGCGAAGGAATCGACGGGTACACCGACACGAAATCCATATCGATTGCCACAGCGTAGTTTTCGCCCTGTACTCGCGTGGGCTCACGTCAGGGGAACTTGATCGCCGAGACGTACATGTCGATGACCGGCCGGTACAGGTCGACGTCGTCGAGCTCACTGCCGAGCACGATGGCGTCGCTGGTGGCGATCAGCACCTGGGCGAACGTCAACGGCGGGATCACCAGTGTTGCACCGAGCCGGTCGAGGCCGTCGACGATGAACTTCGCCAAGGCCTCGACCACCTCGGTGCGCTTGCCGACCACGCGCTCCCGCGCATCCGGATTGCGCAGCAAGTACAGCGTGAACTCGTGACCGAGGGCGGCGTGTTCGGCGCCGCGGTCGCGGCTCAGCTGACGCCACCGCTGCGCGATCTCGTCGCGCTCGCGGGCCCCCACCTGTTTCGACGACGACATCACCTCGGCGAAGTTGTCGAAGTAGCGCCGCCAGTAGCGGTCGCTGACGGCCAAAAACAAGTCCTCCTTGGTGGCGAAGTGCTTGTATATGGCGCCCTTCGTGTAGCCGGCTTCATAGGCGATGTCGTCGACAGTGGCTGCCGTGAAGCCCTTTTCGGCGAACACGTCCTCAGCGGCGTCCAGCAGCAGCGACCGGGTGTGTTCGAGTCGCCGCTCCCGGGTCCACCGCTCCGCCATGCCGGAATTCTGCCATAAGAATCTGAGATCCCATTGAGTTCTCCAGATACCAGCCGGTATATTTCCCGGGATCGCGATGACGAGGCGCGGTCGAGGAGGCGTCGTGAGCGAACTGTCGAACAAGCCAGCCACTGAGTCGCTGAGCTCCGTGGGTCGACTCGACGAGGCGTCGCCGCAGGCTTCGCGCCGAGTCAAGATCTGGGCGACGGCGGGCGGCCTGATTCTGGCACTTCAGGTCTACGTCTGGATCCGGTGGATCACCGGCCCGTACTTCACGCCGGTCGATCCCGGCCCGACCGAGCCGCCGACCTTCATGAAGGTCGCGTTGATGATGTGGCAGATCGGCTCGCCGGTGCTCTTCCCGGTCGCCATCTGGTGGTTCATCATCCGGCCGTGGCGACGCGAACGCCGTATCACGTTGGACGGCATGATCATGGTGTCCACGGGCCTGTTCTTCTTCCAGGACCCGCTGTTGAACTACATCAACACCTGGTGCACCTACAACGCGTGGGCGTTCAACATGGGTTCGTGGGCTCCGCATGTCCCGGGGTGGCTGTCACCCGAGAGGCCCGGCGCACAGGTGGCAGAACCGTTGGGCATCAACGTTTCCGGATACGCCTACGGTGTGCTGCTGTGCACGATCCTGGGCTGCTGGGTCATGCGGAAGGCCCAGCAGCGCTGGCCCAACCTCGGCACCAAGGGTCTGATCGGCGTCGCCTTCGCATGGGGTTTCGTGTTCGACTTCGTGATGGAGGGCCTGGTCCTGATGCCGCTGGGGATGTACACCTTCCCCGGCGCCATCCAGGCGCTGTCGATCAACGCGGGCACCTACTACCAGTGGCCGATCTACGAGGGCCTGATGTGGGGCGGCGTGCAGGCGGCGCTGTGTTGCCTACGGTTCTTCACCGACGACCGCGGCCGCACGGTCGTCGAGAAGGGACTGGACAACGTCCGGGGCGGATTCGCCAAACAGCAGTTCGTGCGTTTCCTCGCGATCTTCGCTGCCATCAGCGCATCGTTCTTCGTCTTCTACATCATTCCCGCGCAGTTCATGGCGACCCACGCCGACCCGTGGCCCGAGGACGTCCAGAAGCGCTCCTACTTCACGTCGGGCCTGTGCGGCGACGGCACCGACCGGCCGTGCCCCGACCCGTCGCTGCCCATTCCGACCAGACACTCGGGCTACATCAACACCGACTGCGAACTCGTGCTGCCCGAGGGCGTGGAGATGCCCGCGGTGGTGCCGCACGAGCGGAGCGAATGAGGTGTCGACCAACAACCACGCCGCTACCATCGACAACCGTTCGCGGGCACCGTTTTACCGGACGGTCGGCGATGAGGCCGAGGTGTTCCGCGCCGCGGCGCGGCGGGGTTCGCCGGTGCTGCTCAAGGGTCCCACCGGATGCGGTAAGACCCGGTTCGTCGAGGCGATGGCACACGAACTGGGCCGCGAGTTGATCACCGTCGCCGGCCACGAGGACATGACCTCGGCCGACCTGGTGGGTCGGTTCCTGCTCAAGGGCGGCGAGACGGTCTGGGTGGACGGCCCATTGACCCGAGCCGTTCGGACGGGCGCGATCTGCTACCTCGACGAAATCGTCGAAGCACGCCAGGACACCACCGTCGTGATCCACCCGCTGGCCGACCACCGCCGTGAGCTCCCGGTCGACCGGTTGGGCACCACCCTGTCCGCGGCACCGGGGTTCCAACTGGTGATCTCCTACAACCCCGGCTACCAGAGCGTGCTGAAGAACATCAAGGAGTCCACGCGCCAACGCTTCGTCGCGATCGAACTCGATTTCCCCCCGCCCGAGGTGGAGACCGAAATCGTCGCGCACGAGGCCGGAGTCGACGCCGACACGGCACGCACCCTGGTGGCGATCGGCAACGCGATCCGCGGCATCGACGGCTCACCGCTGCGCGAGGCGTCCTCGACGCGGATGCTCATCCTCGCCGGCGGCCTCGCCGCCGAGGGGCTCGCTCTGCGGCGCGCCGTACAGGCCGCGATCGTGGAGGCGCTGTCCGACGACAAAGACGTCGTGCGCGCGCTCGGCGAACTCGTCGACGCGCTGCTTCCCAGCCCGTGAGCGCCTCCGGCGCAGCCGAACTCGATCGGTTCCGGTTGCTGGCGACGTTCCTCGCCGGTCGGTCAATCGACATCGCGGCGGCGCCGCAGGGCCAACCCGCCCACACCAACGGCACGGTCATTTTCGTCACGGACAGCGCTTCGGCCGAACAGAATCGGCGGGAGGTGATGTTGCACTGCGCGCTCATCGGGGCGGGCAGCCTGCGCGAGCCACTGGTCCGTCCGTTGCGTGCACGTGCGGCTCTCGCGCGTCGCTACCTGGCGATCGAGGGTCACCGGGTGCTCTTCGAACTGGCCCGCCGGTTGCCGCTGGCGGCCGCGCTACACCCCGAGAACCCGCACGGCTCCACATCGGCCGCCGAGTCTCTCGAAATCGCGCGCAGCCGAACACGAGTCAGCGATCCACCCGACTGGTTCGGCGTCCTCAAGCCGTCGGCGCTGCTGAGCACGGCGGAGTCGTCCGGCTCACGCGCCTCCGATCGCGACCTGCGGTTCACACCCGATCCGGCCGCCATCCCGGTCGATGACCATGACGATGACGAGGGGCCATCGGAGGAAAGCAAGATCCTCAAGATGTTCGACAACCCGCTGTTCAACTCGAAGACGGTGGGGGACTTCCTGCGCAAGCTGCTCGGCACATCGGGGTCGTCCGGAAACAGAGCCGGCGGGGATCCACAGGCCGAAGCCGTACGGCGGGTCCGCGCGGCCGGGTCGCACGCCAGGCCGCTGCCCACCAAAATCCACTTCACCGACGACGAACGCCCGGGCGCCGCGGTCGGGGTGGGCGGAGCGCTGCATCCCGAGTGGGACGTCTTCGGGCGCCGGTACCGGCCGGACTGGTGCCGGGTGATCGACTATCCGCTGACCACACCCGCCGACGTCGCCGCTGCCGCCGTCACCCCCGACGACGTCCTTCGCCGCCGTCTCTCCCGGATCGGGTTGGGCCCCAGGGTGTTACGACGCCGGCCCGACGGGGACGAACTCGACATCGAAGCCCTTGTGGACCTGTCCGTCGACCTACGTTCCGGCTTCTCCCCACCCGAGCACATCTTCTCCGAACACCGCAAGGTCGCCAGGAACCTCGGGGTGCTGATCCTGCTCGACGCGTCCGGTTCGGTGACCGACGCCGACCCGTACGGCCTTGCCGTGCACGAGCACCAGCGGCGGGCGGCCGCCACGCTGGCGGCGACGCTCGAGGAGCTCGGCGATCGGGTCGCGGTGTACGCGTTCCGGTCCCGCGGCCGTCACGCGGTTCACCTTCCGGCTGTCAAGAAATTCGATCAGCGCTTCGGGGCGGTGTGCCGTGCTCGCCTCAATCAACTGCAACCATCGAACTACACCCGACTCGGCGCGGCGATCCGCGGCGCGGCCGAGATCCTCGAGCAGGAGGCGGGCACCCCCAACAAGCTGTTGCTCGTCCTGTCCGACGGCCACCCGTATGACGACGGTTACGAAGGCCGCTATGCGGAGGCCGATGCACACAAGGCACTCGAGGAACTGCGCGCCGACGGCATTGCCTGCCTGTGCCTTTCGATCGGTTCCTCCGCTGATGCCGATGCGCTTGACCGCGTCTTCGGTTCGGTCGGCCATGCCGGTGCCGCCTCGTTGGCCGAGCTGAGTCCACGGATGGACGAATTGTTCATGGCGTCTTTGAGGGAACTCGCCGCGCCCGCACCCCGCCGACACGCCTAGCGCGGCGGAAGGCCGAGCACCCGCTGCGCGATGATGTTGCGCTGAATCTCCGACGCGCCGCCCGAGATGGTCCCGGCATACGAGCTGATGTAGCGAGTGAACCAGTCGGCGGTGAAAAGGTCTGGGCTGTAGGCGTTGTACGGCGCGGTGAGCCCCGGGCTGCGCAGGCCTTCTGCGCCGGCGGCGTCGAGACCGTACCCCAACGCCTTCTGTTCGGCTTCCGACCCGAACAGCTTCAGCACCGAGATGCCGGGGATGTCGCGTTCGCCGCGGGCCGCCTGTCCCAGCGCGACGGAACCGAGCAGGCGCAGAGCCTGATGGTCCATCGCGATCGTCGCGTACCGGTCCTGGTTCACCGCTCCCACCGGGCCGAAGTCCTGCAGCAGTTGATCCAGGCGGTTGGCGAACGCCATCCACATCATGGTCCGTTCGTGGCCCAGCGATCCGTTGGCCACGCGCCAGCCTTCGTGCAGCGGACCGACGAGATTCTCTGCGGGCACCCGGACACCGGAGAAGAACACCTCGTTGAAATCCAGGTCGTCACGGCTGTACACCGAGGCGAAGGGCCTGCGCTCGACCCCGGAAAGGTCGGTGGGGATCAACAATGCGCTGATCCCCTTGTGCTTGGGCGCATCCGGGTCGGTGCGCACGAACGCGAGGATGACGTCGGCGTCGTGTGCGCCCGATGTCCACACCTTCTGCCCGTCGACGATGAAGTCCTCACCGTCGCGCACTGCTCGCGTGGCCAGTCCCGCCAGGTCCGAACCGGCCCCGGGTTCGCTCATGCCGAGCGATGCGGTCATGTCGGCGCGCAGTATCGGCACCGCCCACCGCTGCTTCTGTTCGTCGGTGCCGAAGGACAGCAGCGACGCGGCGATGATCCCGACACCCTGCGGATTGAACGCGTGGTAGATGCGGCGCCGCGCCAACTCCTCGCGGTGGACGAACTGTTCGAGCACGCCGGCGTTGCGGCCGCCGAATTCCGGCGGGTTTCCGGGTAGCAACCATCCGTGGTCGAACAGCAGGCGCTGCCAACGGCGTGCCCACTCCGGCACATGGGCCGTCGACCGGGAACGCTCGAGCGTCGCTTCGGCCTCCGACGGTAGGTGCTCGTCGAGGAAGGCGACGAACTCCGCGCGGAAGGCCTCCACCTCGGCATCGAAGGTGAGCTGCATCCCGCCAACATATCAAGTACTTAACATTTGGGGCGCGGTGCGCTAAGACTTAAGGGATGCTCGACGGCGAGAAGATCCTGATCACCGGCGCCACCGGCAAGATCGCGTTCCCCTTGGCGCGGGAGTTGGCGCGCAACAACGAGGTGTGGGGCGCGGCCCGGCTGCGGGATTCGGCCGACCGCGATCGGCTGGTCGACGCGGGTGTCGTCCCCGTCGCACTCGACGTCAGTGACGGCGACTTCTCGGCGCTCCCCGACGATTTCACCTATGTGTTCCACGCCGCGGTCGACCCGGGATCCGGCGAGTGGGCGCGGTGCCTGGAGACGAACGCGCAGCGTTCGGGCGACCTGCTGCACCGGTATCGCACCGCGAAAGGGTTCGTGTTCTGTTCGACCGGTTCGATCTACGCGTACCAGGGTCAGCGGCCGCTGACCGAATCCGATCCGCCGGGGGTGCCCTTGCGGGCGAACTACAGCTTCTCCAAGGTCGCCGGTGAGGCGGTCTGTACGTGGGTGGCCCGACAATACGAGATTCCGTTGACGATCATCAGGATCTGTTCCACCTACGGGCCCGAGGGCGGCGCCCCCGCCGACCGTCTCGACGCGATACTGGCTCGTAGGCCGATAAGGCTGCACCCGGACCGGCCGAACAACTACAACCCGATCTACGAGGACGACTATGTTGCGCTGGGAATCAGGGCGATGGAGGCAGCCGACACGCCGCCGGTCGTGGTGAATTGGGCCGGCAGTGCGACGGTCAGCGCCGAGGAGTACTGCACATACATGGGCGAGCTGGTCGGCGTCGATCCGATTTTCGAGTACACACCCGACGCCCACACGCCGCTGTGGCCCGACGTCACCCATATGCACGAGGTGCTGGGGCGCACGACGATCGGCTGGCGCGACGGCCTCCGCAGGATGATCGAGGCCCGACACCCCGAAATCGCGCTGTCACAGCCGGATTCGGTGTAGGGGAGCCGTCGATGCAATTGCCGGGCCGGCCGTCGGATGAGGTTCCCGAGGTGCTCGCGAACGGTGACGGAGACATCACCACCATGTTCGTCTCGATGGCGCGACGACATCCCGACGGCGCGGACGCGGACTATCTGCGCTGGCACACCCTCGACCATCGCCCCGAACAGCACCGGATGTCCGCGGTGCGCGCATCCCTTCGGCTGGTGTCCACGCCCCAGTGCCACGCCGCACGAGGAACGGATGAAAGTCCTTACGACGCGATCGATCACGTGATGACGTACTTCTTCACCGGGGTCGAGGGCATGGAGCCGTTTCTCGCGCTGTCCAAGGCGCTCGGTGAAGCGGGCCGCAAACTGCCGCTGCTGCCGCCCGTCGAACGCGGTGTGTACGACGTGCGGGAGCGTGTCGCGAACCCACAGATCAGGGCCGGCGCCGACGTGCTGCCGTGGTGGCCGAACCGAGGCATGTATCTACTGCTGGAACGAGGCGCAGGCCCTCTTGGCGAACTGTTGGATGTCGACGGGGTGGCAGGCGCATGGGCGGCGACGTCCCTGACGGTCGAGGGCCGACTGGCCAGTGCCCCCGCCGGGCAGACGATTACGTACTGCTTCCTCGACGACGACCCCGTCGCGGTCGGGCAGCGGCTCCGGCCGGTTCTGCGGGCCCGATGGGGCAGGGACGGTGTCGCACCGCTTTTCGCCGCGCCGTTTCACGCCGTCGTCCCGTACGAATGGGACCGGTATGTGCCATGACACGGAGGTGTGAATGCGCATCGGTTTGATGGTCGGCTCCGACAAGGAGCGTCCGCGAGCTGAGCGGCTGAGTGGGCTGATCGACGACGGAAGAGCCGCCGAGAAACAGGGTTTCGCGACTTTCTGGATGCCGCAGGTACCCGGTTACCTCGACGCGTTGACGGCCGTGGCGCTGCTGGGGAACGCCACCGACCGCATCGAGATCGGAACAGCCGTGGTGCCGATCCAGACCCGCCATCCACTCATCATGGCCCAGCAGGCACTGACCACCCAGATCGCCTGCAGTGGCCGGTTCACGCTGGGCATCGGCCCGTCGCACCACTGGATCATCACCGACCAGCTCGGCCTGCCATACGACAAGCCCGCCCGGTTGGTGCGCGACTATCTCGAGGTGCTCGACGCGGCGTTCGGCGGACCGGGCACCACGGCCGTCGAAAACGACACCTACCGCGTACACAGCCCGGTCGACGTCACCGACGCCTTCACCGTGCCGGTGTTGGTGGCAGCGCTCGGGCCGACGATGCTCCGGATCGCCGGCGAGCGCACCGGCGGGACCATCCTGTGGATGGCCGACGAACGCGCGATCGGCGACTACGTGGTGCCCCGCATCACGGCGGCGGCAAAAGGTGCGGGCCGCCAGGGTGTTCGGGTCGTCGCCGGTGTCCCTGTCGCGCTCTGCGCCGACGGTGAGGTCGACGATGCCCGGGCGTACGCCAGCGAGGTGCTGGGACACGCCGACTTCTCCCCCAACTACGTACGCCTGCTCGAACACGGCGACGCCGAGGACGTCGGTGACACCATGGCGGTCGGCGACGAAGCGACCGTCGCGGCACGGTTGCGCCGCTACCGCGACGCCGGTGTCACCGATCTGGCAGCGCGGGTGGTTCCGCTCGGGCAGGATCCCGCCCAACGGCAGGCGTCGCGCCGGCGCACTCAGGAGTTCGTCGCGTCGCTGGCTTCCGAGTTCGCCTCGGGCACATAGCTTCCCATGAACTCTATCGGCACACCGCCCATCGTGCAGAAGAACAAATCCACACCGGGCACACCGGTGTCCAGCATCGTGACATCGTCGGCGAAGGCGCTGGCTCTCGCGCGTGTTTCGGCGAAGTCGGGGGCCATGAACGACAACGCGGCCAGCCCCTCGGGCACCACATCGCGAAGGTGCTCGGGAACGTCGAGCACCTCGATGAGCCCGGTGTCGCCGGTGCCCAGCATGGTGACCTCCGCCCCGTCGGACGCCGGCCACCCGAGCGTCCTCTCCAACACCTCACCGGGCACGTGCATCTGGAACTGCACCGCCATCCCCATCACCTCGGTCAGAAACGCCGTGAAGGTATGCGCCGAATGGCTGCGCATCACGACGTGGTGAAGGTTGGCCATGTCTTTCCCTTCCGTAGGCCTATGACCCGAGCATGATCAGGCCGCCGTCGACGGCCACGAGTTGTCCGGTCATGAAATGTGACCCCTCGCTGCAGAAGAACACCAACGCGGGTCCGAGATCAGCGACGGGGTCACCGAGTGATCCCCCGAGTGGAATCGATGTCTTGAGTTGGTCGTCCAGGATTTCTGCTGCGGGCCCGAGGAATTCGCGCAGCCTCTCGGCGCCCGGCGTCTGCACCGCGGGCGCCAGCGCGATCACCGTGACCTTCTCGGCCGCCCATGCCCTGGCGGCCGATCGGGTCCACGCCGCGACCGCGCCCTTGGTGGCGGCATAAACCGCCGAGAGCGGACTGCCCATCACAGCCTCCGCGGAGCCGAAATTGATGATGCGGCCGCCGCCGTTCTCGCGCATCACCGCGTACGCCGACTGGTTGGTCAGGATCGTGGCCTTGACGTTGGTGTCGAGGAGGGAGTCGATGTCGTCCGTGGTGATCTGACCGGGGATGCCTGGCTGCCACAGTCCGGCCGCATTGAGCAGAACGTCGAGGCCACCCATCTGCGCAGCCGCGGCCCGCACCGTCTCCTCGACCGCTTCGGCGTCACGCACGTCGCACTGCACCCAGGGCACGCCCGCCACATCGGGTGGTGCCGTGGTGTGGCGGGTGGCCACGACGCGTGCCCCCGCTGCGGTGAGCACCTGCACCGCCGCCGCGCCGATGCCCGTGGCGCCACCGGTCACCAAGATGCGCCTGCCGTCCAATGATGCGACCATCCCTAGATAGTTAGACAAACGTCAACTATTTGCAAGCCTCAATTGCCCTGTTAGAGTGCCGGAGTGTCCAAACTCGGCGGAGAGATCGCCGTTAACGGTGGTCAACGGCGGGCATCCTACCAGCGGGCCCGTTCGCACGAGACGAAGCGAGCGCTCGTGCAGGCCGCCATGGCCTTGTGGCGCACGAATGGGTACGCCAAGACGACCGTCGCCGACATCTGCCGGGCCGCTGGCGTATCGAGGGGGTTGTTCTACTTTTACTTCCCGGCCAAGGAGGACATCCTCTTCGAAGTCGGCCTGCTGTCGACCAGGGCGGCGCAGAAGAAAGTGCGTGCGCTACTGCGCTCCGACTACGACGTCGAAGCCGTCATCGGCGATGCGTTGCGCAGCCTCGAACGATCGATGGCACGCAATCCGCCCGAGCTGATCATTCAGACGATCCTCGAGGGCTATCGCCATGAACACCGCATCCTCGCGGGTGAGTCGGTCGACGAGACCGCCGACGCCGACATGTTCGGCGAACTCTTCGCGCGTGCGCAACAAGACGGGAAAATCGGCGCGCACGTCGACGTCGAGCACCTCTCCCGGTTGGCGGGCATGCATGTCAGCGAGGGCGTGCGGCACTGGGCCGGAGGCAATTTCGGTGACCGGTCATTCGCCGATGTCGTGACCGACGACATCGCCGCGCTGATCGCCGGATTCGACTCGAGAAGGGGGCCGGGATGAGGATCCCGGTGGAGTGCGCGTAGGGCGTCGCAGTCGGCGCAAACCTGAACAAAGAGAAAGGAGACCACGATGGCGTGGGATTTCGAGACCGACCCCGAGTACCAGAAGGTGCTCGACTGGGCCGACGAATTCGTCAGAGAGGAGGTCGAACCGCTGGACTTGGCGTTTCCCGATCAGCAGTTCGTTCCTTTGGACGCCAACCGCCGCAAGGTGATCGACCCACTCAAGGACGAAGTGCGCCGACGGGGTCTGTGGGCCACCCACCTCGGTCCCGAACTCGGCGGACAGGGTTACGGACAGCTCAAGCTCGCGCTGCTCAACGAGATCCTCGGCCGCTCCCAGTGGGCGCCGATCGTATTCGGTTGTCAGGCGCCCGATACCGGCAACGCCGAGATCATCGCGCATTACGGCACCGAGGCCCAGAAGGAGCGCTATCTGCGCCCACTGCTGGAGGGTGAGATCTTCTCGTGTTATTCGATGACCGAACCCCATGCCGGTGCAGACCCTACGCTGTTCAACACCACCGCCGTCCGTGACGGCGACGACTGGGTGATCAACGGCTGGAAGTTCTTCTCCTCCAACGCCAGAACCGCATCGTTTCTGATTGTCATGGTCGTCACCAACCCCGACGTGAGCGCCTACCAGGGCATGTCGATGTTCCTGGTGCCGACCGACACCCCGGGCGTCAACATCGTCCGCAACGTCGGTCTGCACGGCGAGCGTGACGACGAAGGCTCGCACGCGCTCATCCACTACGACAACGTGCGGGTGCCCGCCGATGCGCTGCTGGGCGGCGAAGGCCAGGCATTCGTCATCGCCCAGACGCGCCTCGGCGGCGGCCGTATCCACCACGCGATGCGCACGATCGGGCTGTCCCGCAAAGCCCTGGACATGATGTGTGAACGCGCGCTGAGCCGGGAGACCCAGGGCAGCAAGCTGTCCGACAAGCAGTTCGTCCAGGGCTACATCGCCGACTCGTACGCACAGCTGTTGCAGTTCCGGCTGATGGTGCTCTACACCGCCTGGGAGATCGACAAGTACAACGACTACAAGAAGGTCCGCAAGGACATCGCCGCGGTCAAGGTCGTGATGCCGACGGTGCTGCATGATATCGCTTGGCGCGCAATGCAAGTCCACGGTGCGCTGGGCGTCACCAACGAGATGCCGTTCCTGGGCATGGTGACCGGCGCCGCGGTGATGGGCCTAGCCGACGGTCCGACCGAGGTGCACAAAGCGACGGTGGCCAAGCAGGTGCTGCGCGACTATGCGCCCAGCACCGACACATGGCCGAGCGAGTGGATCCCGGCCAAGCGGGAAAAGGCCAGGGCCAAGTTCGCCGAGTACCTAGACCATGAAGTAGGGAATCTGTGAGCGAGAACGCGATAGACGTTGCGCGCCTGACCGATTGGATGGACGCGGCCGCCCTGCCCGGCAAGGGTGAGCCGCTGCAGACCCGGTTCCTGTCGGGCGGCACCCAGAACGTCATCTACGAGTTGCGCCGCGGGGAACACAGCTGTGTGCTTCGGATGCCGCCGCCCGGCGCCCCTGCTGACCGCGACAAGGGAATCCTGCGGGAATGGCGCATCATCGAGGCGCTCGACGGCACCGACGTTCCACACACCGAGGCCGTCGCCGTGTGCGAGGACGCCGCGGTGCTCGGACGCCCGTTCTATCTGATGGGGTTCGTCGACGGATGGTCGCCGATGGATCTCGAGAATCGCACGTGGCCCGAACCGTTCGACTCCGACCTCTCCGCGCGCGCAGAACTGGCCTATCAGCTCGCCGAGGGCATCGCCCTGCTGTCGCAAGTCGACTGGAAAGCCAAGGCGCTGCACGATTTGGGCCGGCCCGACGGGTTCCACGAGCGCCAGGTCGACCGCTGGACGGCGTTCTTCGAGCGCATCAAGGGCCGAGAGATCGAGGGCCTCGACATCGCCACCGACTGGCTGCGCACACACCGCCCGCTGGACTACGTCCCCGGCCTGATGCACGGCGACTACCAATTCGCCAATGTGATGTACCGGCACGGGGCTCCCGCCCGGCTGGCGGCGATCGTCGACTGGGAGATGGGCACCGTCGGGGACCCGAAGCTGGACTTGGGCTGGATGGTGCAGAGCTGGCCCGAGGACACCGCGGCACCGACGGAGTCCGAGATGGGCTACGTCGACATGCGCGGAATGCCGTCGCGCGCAGCCATCGTCGACCACTATGCCAAGGTGTCCGGGCGCCAGGTCGACGACCTCGACTACTACCTGGTGCTGGCGAAGTGGAAGCTGGCGATCGTGCTCGAGCAGGGTTATCAGCGCGCGGGCGACAACCCGAAACTGCTCGCCTACGGCCCGGTCATCGTCGAGCTGATGCGTTCGGCGGCCGAGTTGGCCGAGTCCAGCGACTATCGGTGACGGGACTGGCGCCTGCCGAAATCAGCTGGCGGGCACCAGGTCCGCAGCCACCGACACCATCATCCCGCAGCGGAACATCTCACAGCCGCCGACGTCGGCAGCTGTGGGATCACCGGCTGCGGCCAGCGCCTTGGCTTTGAACGCCCTGGCCGCCGCGCTCAGGCGGTGCTCGACCGAATCGACGCTGCTGTCGAGCTCTGCGGGAACCCGCTCACCCCACAGCGTCACCTCGGTGGCGCCCTGATCCAGGGCGTTGCGCACATGCTGGAGAACACGCGCGTCACGGTCGATCATGTTCGCCGCGACGGCGACGGTCTGCGGGTGCGGTCGTTCCTCCCAGTCCGCGAGAACCGTTTCCAGGTCGAGAGTCTCGGCTCCGAGAATCGTCAGCGGGCGAACGTCTTCGGCGCCACCGACGAGCACGGTGACATCCCACCCGGCCATCACCCGGTCGTAGATCCAGCCGCCGGCATACCTCACCGCGTCCGACACCGTCGGGGCGACGATGTCGAGCCGGTACCTCATGTCGAGCTCCGCGGCGCCAACTCGCGCCCCAGCGACTCGGCGTACCCCTTGAACACCTCGGCCAATTGAATCGATGGGTCGAGTAACCATAGGGTCTCCATTCCATAGGTGAACGCGAGGATTTCCACGGCCTTGGTGGCCGCGTCGACGTCTTGGCGATACTTTCCGCTCCGCTGACCGCGCTCGATGATCGCGGTGATGATGTCGACCGCGTCGCGGTAACGCTTGACCAAGCGGTCGTGCAGAGGTGCGTCGGGCGCGATGTTCTCCACCAGCAGCACGGTGAAGGTCCCGACGAGTTCGGGCGCTCGGTTGAAGCGTTCGGGGACCCGGCCGAGCTCGGTGACCAGATCACCCGAGCGGTAGTCGGCGTGGATCGCGTCGTCGGCGTCACGGGCATCGAGCACCGCGTTGAGCAGCTGCTCTTTGGACTCGAAGTGGTGCAGCAGACCGGCGGGCGTGACCCCGGCTTCCTTGGCGATCAGGGCCAGTGAGGTGTTGCGCCACCCGTTGCGCGCGAGCAGGCGTTCGGCCACCGCCAGGATGCGCTGACGACGATCCTCACCCTTGGCGAGGAGCGTGGCATACGGCCGCGCGGGCTCCGTGGCGGACACCGAACTCCTTCGTTCAACCAACCTAGTGAACACACAGTAGGTAGGTTTGGGCGCTGTGACAAGCGTCTCAGACAAATTGGGTTTAGACCGCCGTCACATCGCCAGGTCAGCGCGTGTTTCGGGCGCTAACGCGCGGCGGGGCGGCGATTCCCTCACCGAGGCGTGAACTCGATGTGCAGCTCGGTCAGGCCGCGCAGCAAAAACGTCGGCTCGTATGCGTACCGGCGCTCACCGGCCGGACCGTGGACCTCCTCGCTGATCCGGATGTCGCGCATGCGTTCGAGCAACCTCTGCACGGTGATGCGGCCCTCCACCCGGGCCAGCGGCGCGCCCGCGCAGGAGTGGATTCCACGACCGAACGCGATGTGCTCGCGCACGTTCTTACGGTCCGGGCGGAACTCGTGGGGATCGTCGAATTTGCGCGGGTCCCGATTGGCCGCGCCGAGGCACAACATCACGATCGTGCCCGCCTTGAGCGGCACCCCGCCCAGCGTCGTGCTCTTGCGGACGAGCCGGAAGTCGACCTTGGTCGGCGAGTGCATGCGCAGCGCCTCTTCGATGAACGCCGGAATCCGCTCGGGGTGTTCGCGCAGCATCTGCTGGAAGTCCGGCCGGTCTCCGAGGGTCTGCACCGCCGCGCTGAGCAGCTTGGTGACGGTCTCCTGCCCCGCGGCGAACAGGAACGTGGCCGGCTTGACGACCTCGATCAGCTCCGGTGTCGAACCGTCGGGGTACAGCGCCGTCGCCATCCCCGACAGCACGTCGCCGCGCGGTTCGCGGCGACGCTCGGCGAGATAGCCGGCGAACTTGTCGTCGAGATACTGCAGCGGGTCCCGCCCCACCGGGGCGCCGTCGAGCGCGCCGACGCGGGTGCCGTAGCGCTCCTCGACCCCGAGCGCGGCCAGGAACTCGGGCCGGTCCTCGTCGGGCACGCCGAGCAGGTCGATGATCGCCGACGTGGCGAAGGGCTTGGCGTACTCCGAGAGGAACTCGCACTGCCCCTCAGAGGATTCCGGGCCCATGATCTGGTCGATCTGGCTGTCGACCAGCTGCCACATGTAGTCCTCGTTCTCCTTGAGCCGGCGCGGCGTCAGGAGCTTGGTCAACAGCGACCGGGCCCGTTCGTGGGCCGGCGGGTCCATCACGACCATGTGCTCGTAGATGGGAAACAGGTGGCGGTGCGCCTCGATCTGCCCGGTGATGTCGTCACCTTCGGGGACGAACGGCAGCGGCGGGAACGGCCCACCGATCGCGTTCACCGCCGAGAAGGAATCGTGATCCTTGAAAGCCGCCACCACTTCGGCGTAACCGGTGACGGCGACGACGCCGTAGTTCGGTTCCCGAAACACCGGGCCCTGCTCGCGAAGGTGGTCCCAGTAGTCATAGGGATCCTGACTGATCGCGTGGTCGGAGAAGTAGTCCACCGAGGCGAGATCGGTCATCGACGGCCGTCCTTTCGGTCCTGGCGCCCGTAGCCAGTCTGATCGATCGATCAAACTGTTAGGATGCGCCATGCCTATCACGGCTCGCGACAGAGGGTCAAGCATTCGGGCGGAGGGGCGCGCCGGGAACGCCAAGCGCGCCGAGGTCGGGGCGCGCCAGCGACTCATCGAGGCCACCGCGAAGATCATGCGCGACGAGGGCTATGCCGCCGCGACGTCACGACGCGTGGCGGCCGAGGCCGGGGTCAAACAAGCGCTGGTCTACTACTACTTCCCCACGATGGATGACCTGTTCGTCGAGGTGTTGCGGGCCGGTGCCGAGGCGTCCCTGGAGAACATGCGCGCCGCGCTCACCGATGACGACCCGTTGCACACGCTGTGGCTCATCAACAGCGATTTGCGGAGGACGGGCCTCAACACCGAGTTCATGGCACTGGCCAACCACCGCAAGGTGATTCGCGCGGAGCTGAAGGCTTATGCGGAGCGCGTGCGCGACATCGAGACCGCCGCGGTCACCGTGGCACTGCGGGCCAACGGTGTCGATCTCGACGACTACCCGCCGGTCGCCGTTTCGATGTTGATCGTGCAGATCGCGCGCAGCCTGTGCAACGAGGACGCGGTCGGCCTCACGCTCGGACACGACGAGATGCGCGACTTCATGCGGCGCTGGATGCAATCGCTGAAGGAGTCGTTGACCGCGGGCGGGTCGCTACCTCCGCCCGGCTGAGCTCGCACGCCGGCCGGCGTCGCCGCGACACCGCGATCCGCCCGCCTCGCGGGCCCGACTGTTGACATGTGGGCCGATCGGTGCCACGCTCCTGATCGATCGACCAAACAATTCGAGCGGCCAGAAGGTGGACACATGGGTGGACGAGTCGAGGGCAAAGTCGCGTTCGTGACCGGTGCGGCGCGGGGTCAGGGCCGCAGCCACGCGGTGCGCCTCGCCGCGGAGGGTGCCGACATCATCGCCGTGGATGTCTGCAAGCGGATCTCCAGCAACGACGACATCCCATGGGCCACACCGGACGACCTCGCCGAGACGGCCGACCTCGTCAAGAACCTGGGCCGCCGGATCGTCACCGCCGAGGTCGACGTGCGTGACTACGACGCTCTCGAGGCGGTCGTCGACGGGGGCGTCGAACAGTTGGGCGGGTTGGACATCGTGGTCGCCAATGCCGGCATCGGCAACGGCGGGGCAACGCTGGACAAGACCAGCGAAGACGATTGGCGCGACATGATCGACGTCAACCTCTCTGGTGTGTGGAAGACCGTGAAAGCCGCTGTCCCCCATCTTCTCTCCGCAGGTCGTGGCGGTTCGATCATCCTCACCAGCTCGGTCGGGGGCCTCAAGCCCTATCCCCATACCGGCCATTACATCGCCGCCAAGCACGGCGTGATCGGCCTGATGCGCACATTCGCCGTCGAACTCGGCCAGCACTCGATCCGGGTCAACGCCGTCTGCCCCACGAATGTGAACACACCGCTGTTCATGAACGAGGGAACCATGAAGCTGTTCCGGCCCGACCTCGAGAATCCCGGACCCGACGATCTCGCCGTCGCCGCACAGTTCATGCATGTTCTCCCCGTCGGCTGGGTGGAGCCCGAGGATGTCAGTAACGCCGTGCTGTTCCTGGCCTCGGACGAATCCCGCTACATCACCGGTCTTCCGGTCACCATCGACGCGGGCAGCATGCTGAAGTAGCCGGGCAACTCGGGTGGAGTCGCTAGCGTGTAGCGCAATCGATCACACCCAATTCACGTGACTGGAGTTCCGAGTGAAACTCGTCTTCAACCTTCCGCACATGCTGCGGCTCAAGGCCATGATGCAGCCGTGGGAAGCATCGGTGACCGGTGCCGACCAGACGCGGATGGCCAAGTGCGCCGACGAGTGGGGCTACGACATGATCGCCGTGCCCGAGCATTTCGCGATTCCCAACGATCACGTCGAATTGTCCGGACCGCACTATCTGCAGTCCACCGTCGCGCAGGCGTATCTCGCCGGTGCCACCGAGCGCATCATGCTCAATTCGTGCATCACGGTACTGCCGCTGCAACATCCTCTCGTGTTGGCGAAGTCGCTGGCCACCGCCGACTGGATGAGCAGCGGCCGCATGATGGTGACGTTCGGCGTGGGCTGGCTAGAACGCGAATTCGAACTCCTGGGCGTGCCCTTCCATGAACGTGGCCGCATCGCCGACGAGTATCTGGCTGCGATCGTCGAACTGTGGACCAGTGAATCGCCCAGCTTCGACGGCAAGTACGTGTCCTTCGATGACATCGCCTTCGAGCCCAAGCCGGTCCAGAAGCCGCATCTGCCGATCTGGATCGGCGGCGATGCGGACGCGGCGCTGCGCCGGGCGGCGAAGTACGCGTCGGGATGGTGGTCATTCCTCACGCCGCCCGACAAGATCGCCGAGCGCCTCGACTTCATCAAGTCCCAACCTGGCTACGACGGTCGGCCATTCGACGTGGTGCACGGGCTGGGCACGAATCGGGTCGGCGAGGGCCATACCGTGCAGGACGACCCCGACGGGCGACCGGGCATGAGTGCGGCCGAAATCGTCGACCGGCTCGGTTGGCTCGCGCAGCAGGGCGTCACCGTGAGCGCTGTGCCCCTGCCGCCGGTGAGCGGGGTCGACGAGTATCTCGACTACGCGCAGTGGGTGATCGAGGAGGTCAAACCCCAGCTCCCCTAGTGGTTTACAGGCCCAGCGACTTGGCGATGATCACCTTCATCACCTCGCTGGTGCCGGCGTAGATGCGGGCCACCCGGGCGTCGGTGTACAACCGTGCGATCGGATACTCCATCATGTAGCCGTAGCCGCCGAACAACTGCAGACAGCGGTCCACCACCCGCTGCTGCATCTCGGTGCAGAACAGCTTCACCCGGGCCGCATCCGCGCCCGACAACTCGCCGTCGACGTGCAGGGCCACCGCGCGATCGAGCATCGCCTGCGCGGCCTCCACCTCCGCCGAACAGGCGGCCAGCTCGAACTTCGTGTTCTGGAACGACGCCACCGGGGTACCGAATGCCTTGCGGCTCTTGGTGTAATCGATGGCGGCGGCGATCGCCGAGCGCGCCTGCGCGACCGACCCGACGGCGACGGTGAGCCGCTCCTGGGGCAGATTGTGGCCGAGGTAGCTGAACGCCTCGCCTTCTTCGCCCAGCATGTTGGTCGCGGGCACGCGGACGTCGACGAATGAGAGTTCGGCGGTGTCCTGCACCTTGCAGCCCATCTTCTCCAACTCACGGCCCCGGGTGAACCCGGCCATGCCGTCCTCGACGACGAACAGCGTGAGCCCCTTGCGCCGGTTGTCCGGGTCGGTCGAGGTCCGCGCGACGACGATCACGAGGTCGGCCTGCATACCGCCGGTGATGAACGTCTTGGCGCCGTTGAGGATCCAGTCATCACCGTCGCGCACAGCGGTGGTGCGCACACCGGCGAGGTCGGATCCGGTGCCCGGTTCTGTCATCGCGACGGCGGTCAGCAGCTCACCGGCGGCAAGCCCGGGAAACCACCGCTTGCGTTGCTCTTCGTTCGCGTAGTGCAGGAAGTACGGCAGGATCACCTCGAGCTGGGTGCGCACGGTCGACAGCGTGACCAGTGCGCGCGCCGCCTCCTCCTGCAGCACGACGTTGTAGCGGTAGTCGGGGGTCCCACCTCCGCCGTACTCCTCGGGGATGGCCATGCCGAGCATGCCCAGCGACCCCATCCGTTTGAACACCTCGCGAGGCATGCGGCCGCCCTTCTCCCACTCGGGATAGTGCGGCACCACTTCCTTTTCGACGAAGTCACGGGCGAGTTCGCGGAATGCCTCATGGTCTTCGGTGAACAGGGTTCTCTGCACGCGGGTCCTCCCGTGGAATCAGGCTTAGTGCGTCGGCTGCGCTAGGCGATGAGTTCTGCCGCCATCGCTAGGCGATGAGTTCTACCAAAGTCGCGTTGGCGGTTCCGCCGCCCTCACACATGGTCTGCAAACCGAAACGAATCCCGTTGTCGCGCATGTGGTTGAGCATGCGCGTCATGAGCACCGCACCCGACGCCCCGAGTGGATGCCCCAGGGCGATCGCCCCGCCGAGCGGGTTGAGTTTGGCTTCGTCGGCGCCGGTCTCGGCCAGCCATGCCAGCGGCACCGGCGCGAACGCCTCGTTCACCTCGAACACCCCGACCTCGTCGAGGGTCACTCCGGCCTTGTGCAGGACCTTCTCGGTCGCCGGGATCGGACCGGTCAGCATCAGAACCGGGTCGGCACCGGTGACCGCGCCCGCACGGTAGCGGGCAATTGGGCTCAGTCCCAACGCCACAGCGTTGTCGGCTGCCATCACCAGCAGCGCCGCGGCACCATCGGAGATCTGTGACGAATTCCCCGCATGGATGACGCCGTCGTCCTTGAAGGCCGGCTTGAGCCCCGCGAGCTTCTCCACCGTGCTCCCCCGCCGCACCCCTTCGTCAGCCACGACTGGTTCACCGTCGGTGAAGACCGGCATGATCTGCGATTCGAACGCGCCCTTGTCCTGCGCGGCAGCGGCCAGCTCGTGTGAGCGCACCGAGTACTCGTCGAGCCGGGTTCGGGAGAAGCCCCACTTCTGGGCGATCAACTCCGCCGAGATGCCCTGGTTGAACGAGAAATCGCCGTAGCGTTCGAGGACCTTGGGCCCGTAGGGCATTCCGGTGGCCCGCGCCGAACCCAGCGGCACCCGGCTCATCACCTCGACCCCGCCGGCGACGACGACGTCCTGCTGACCCGACATCACCGCGTGGACCGCGAAATCCAGCGCCTGCTGGCTCGACCCGCAGGCGCGGTTGACCGTGGTGCCGGGGATGGTCTCGGGCCAGCCCGCGGCAAGAGCCGCGTAGCGGCCGATGTTGCTCGACTGGTCGCCGACCTGAGACACGCAGCCCCACACCACGTCGTCGACGATCTCGGGATCGATACCCGCACGCTCGACGAGTGCGGTGAGCACGATCGCCGACAGGTCGGCGGCGTGCATCTCCGACAGTCCGCCATTGCGCTTGCCGACCGGCGTGCGCACCGCCTCCACGATCACGGTTTCACGCATTGTTCTTCTCCGATCCGGGCCCTAGCGCCCATCGACCAGTAAATACAGCCTCGCGTTTGGCGGCGAACGCGGCATAGGCCTCCGCCGAGTCCGCGGTGGCGAAGTTGCCCGGTTGTGCGCGGGCCTCATTGGCCAGCGCCTCACGCAGCGTCGCGTTGGCCCCGTCGTTGAGCAGCGCCTTGCTCTGCGCCAAGGCGACCGGTGGGCCCGCTGCGAGCCGGGCCGCCAGATCGCCGACGAAGCCGTCGATCTCGTTCGTGGGCTTCACCCAGGTGACCAACCCCAGCGAGTGGGCCTCCGCGGCGTCGATCATGTCGGCCAGCAACACCAGCCGCTTGGCCTGTTGCAGGCCCACCAGTTTGGGCAGCAGCCACGAACCGCCGAGGTCGACGGACAGGCCGCGCTTCGAGAAGATCTGGCAGAAACGGGCTTCCGGTGTCGCCACCACGAAGTCGCATCCGAGCGCCAGGTTCCAGCCGGCCCCGACCGCAACCCCGGTCACCTTGGCGATGGTGGGTACGGACAATTCGTGCAGTGCGAGCGCGACGTCGGTGAGCCGCCGTAGCTTGTGTCGCGGGTGAATGTTCTCGGGTGTG
Organism: Mycobacterium sp. IS-1590; assembly: GCF_001500025.1. Classification (GTDB taxonomy): domain Bacteria; phylum Actinomycetota; class Actinomycetes; order Mycobacteriales; family Mycobacteriaceae; genus Mycobacterium. The sequence goes on from NZ_LQIW01000048.1 coordinate 113,420, forward strand.
CCGATGTCGGCGCCCGAGCAGAAGGCCCCACCCGCGCCGGTGATCACCAATGCGCGAAGTTCGGTGTCGCGGGCCGCCGCCCGCAGGGCGTCGGCCAGGTCCTCCCACATCTGTGCGTTGATGGCGTTCTTGCGGTCCGGCCGGTTCAACGTCAGGGTTCGCACCCCTTCGCTGTCGGAACTCAGCAGCACGTCATCACTCACGAGTACGCGGGCCCGATCACTTTGTCGGCGCGCAGTCGCGCGAGATCTTCTGCCGTCAGCCCCAATTCGCCCAGGACGGCATCGGTGTGCTGACCCAAGCCGGGCACCGCCCCCATTGGTTGCTCGAAGCCGGCGATCACCGGCGGTGGGCGCAGCGCGCGGATATCACCCTTGGGGGTGGCGACGGTGCGCCACCGGTCCCGAGCGGTGAGGTGGGGGTGTGCGACGACCTCGCTGGGCAGGTTGTACCGCGAGTTGCCGATTCCGGCGTCGTCGGCGATCTTCTGGATCTCGGCGAGATCACGCTGGGCACACCATGATCCGATGGCCTCCTCGAGAATTTCGCGATGCGCGCACCGGTCGGGGTTGGTGGCGAAGCGCGGATCCTCGGCGAGATCGGGGCGGTCGATGATCTCGCGGGCCACGCGCTGCCACTCCCGGTCGTTGGTGGTGCCGAGGACCACCGTCTGGCCGTCGCGCGTCGGGAACGCCCCGTAGGGCGCGACGGCGGGTGAGCCGACGCCGAGCGGTTCCTGGTCGATGCCCGAATGCTGGGTGTAGGTCAACTGATAACCCATCACGTCGGTCATCACGTCGAACAGGCTCAGCGCGACGGACGGACTCGCGGCCCCGGCATTGCCCCTGGCTCGTCCGAGCAGCAGCGCCAGGATGGAGATCGCGGCGTACAGGCCCGTCGAGAAGTCGGCCATCGCGGGTCCCGGTTTGGCCGGCATTCCCGGATAGCCGGTGACCGCGCACGATCCCGACTCCGCCTGCACGAGAAGGTCGTAGGCACGTTTGTGGGAGATCGGGCCGCCGGGACCGTACCCGTCGATCTCGACGGGGATCACGTTGGGGTGACGGAGTGCAAGGTCGGCCGGGGCAAGACCCATCCGCGCGGTGGCACCCGGTGCGAGGTTGGACACGAACGCGTCCGCGCGGTCCAGCAGGCGGTGCAGAAGGTCGATACCCTCGGGCGCCTTGGTGTTCAGCGTCACCGACTCCTTGCCACGGTTGGCCCAGACGAAATGCGCGGCCAACCCGCCGGGCCCGTTCACCACGTCGTCGTAGTCGCGGGCGAAGTCGCCGCCGTTGGGGTTCTCCACCTTGATCACGCGGGCACCGAAGTCGGCGAGTACCCGGGTGCACATCGGGGCGGCCACGGCCTGTTCCATCGCGACGACCGTGACGCCGCTCAGGGGCGCTGGTGTGCTCACATCACCATTCCGCCGTCGACCGGAAGCACCTGTCCGGTGATGTAGGACGCCGCATCGGATGCCATGAACACGAACGCGCCGGCGACCTCCTCCGGGTCCGCCCACCGCTTCATTGGGATGCGGTTCATCATGTTCGCCGAGAACTTCTCATTGGTGCGGATGGTCTCGGTCATCGGTGTCGCGGCCAGCGGCGCCAGCGCATTGACCGTGATCTTCTTGGTCGCCAGTTCGCGCGCAAGGGATTTGGTGAACCCGATGATGCCCGCCTTGGCCGCCGAGTAGTTGACCTGGCCGAGGGTGCCCGTCAGGCCGGCCGCCGAGGTGACGTTGACGATGCGCCCGGTGCCGTCGGTCGGGATGTGCGGCAGCGCGGCCTGGGTGACGTTGAACGCGCCCATCACGTGGATGTCGAACAACAGGCGGAACGATTTCTGCGTCGTCTTCTCGAACATCGCGGGCTTGGTGACGCCCGCGTTGTTGATCAGGATGTGCAGCGCGCCGTCGGTCAGGGCTGCCGCCTGCGCGGCCGCGGCGTCGGCGGAATCCCGGTCGGAGACGTCCAGAGCGGCGGACTCCGCATGACCGCCGCCGGCTGAAATCCGTTCGGCGACAGCGGCTGCGGCGTCCTTGTCCAGGTCCGTGACGAGGACCGCGGCGCCCGCGTCGGCGAGGGCCTGTGCGACGGCCGAGCCGATGCCGCCCGCGGCACCGGTCACGAGCGCAGAACGGCCGGACAGGTCGAAATAGTTCACCATCGGTGGTCGTGATCCTCCGTCAGTAGCTGCGCGGCAGTCCGAGAACGTGCTCGCCGAGGAAGTTGAGGATCATCTCCTGGCTCACGGGCGCGATCTTCATCAGCCGCGACTCACGGAAGTAGCGGGAGACGTGATACTCCTCCGAATACCCCATGCCGCCGTGCAACTGCAGCGCCCGGTCGGCGGCGCCGAACCCGGCGTCGGCGCACAGGTACTTCGCCGTATTGGCCTCGCGCCCACACGGTTTGCCGTTGTCATAGAGCCAGGTGGCCTTGCGCAACACCAACTCGGCCGCGTCGAGCCGCGCCAGCGAGTCGGCCAGCGGGAACTGCAGCCCCTGGTTCATCCCGATCGGCCGGTTGAACACGTGCCGCTCGTTGCCGTACTTCACGGCCTTCTCCAGCGCGACCCGCCCGATGCCCAGCGCCTCGGCCGCGATCAGCATCCGTTCGGGGTTGAGGCCGTCCAGGATGTACTTGAAGCCCTTGCCCTCTTCGCCGACGCGGTGCTCGACGGGCACCATCAGGTCGTCGATGAAGACCTCGTTAGAGCTGACCGCGTTGCGTCCCATCTTCTTGATCGGCCGGATGTCGACGCGGTCGGGATCAAGGTCGGTGAGAAACAGCGTCATGCCGTCGGTCTTCTTGGTGACCTCGTCGAAAGGCACAGTCCTGGTCAGCAGCAGGATCTTCTCGGACTCCAGCGCTTTGGAGATCCACACCTTGCGGCCGTTGATCCGGTACTTGTCGCCTTCGCGCTTGGCGAAGGTGGTGATGCGCGAAGTGTCCAGCCCGGCACCGGGTTCGGTGACGCCGAAGCAGACGTGCAGATCCCCGTTGACGATCCGCGGCAGTGTCTCGGCCTTGAGTTCGTCGGAGCCGTGCTTGACGACGGGTTGCATCCCGAAGATCGACAGGTGAATGGCACTGGCACCGTTCATCGCCGCCCCGGAGCGCGACACCTCCTCGAGCAACAGCGTCGCCTCGGTGATGCCCAGGCCGTGCCCGCCATACTCCTCGGGGATGGTCATGCCCAGCCAGCCACCCTTGGCGATCGCGTCGTAGAACTCCCGCGGGAACTCGTGTGCGAGATCCTTTTCCATCCAGTAGTGGTCGTCGAACTTGCTCGCCAACTCACGAACGGACTTGCGGATCAGCTCCTGGTCCTCGGTCAGCTCGAAACTCATCCCGCCAGGCACGGTGGTTCTCCTCTTGTCATCGTTCCGCAGAACAGTGCGCCGGCGCGTGAACGCAGCTTCCGCACCGGCGCACTCGAAGACGCTGCTTCCGACCCCGCGGCCGGACCTCCCGATATTTGCAGACCGCTAGTCCTTGTTGCCGGACACCTGCTTGGCGCTGGCCGCGAAGTCCGCGAACGACGCGCCGGTCTTTTCCTTCTTCGACAGGGCTTGGATGGAGACGTCGTGGCCTTCGGCGGCCTTGCGCAGCGCACCCACGGTGGCTTGTTCCCGGGTGATGTGGGTGAACGGGTCCCAGTGATACCAGCGCATCGCGTTCTGGTAGGTCATCTTGTTGATCTCGTCATCGGGCACATTGTTGGCGGTGAGTACCTCGTCGAGCTGCTCGGGAGCCCCGGGCCACATCGAGTCGCTGTGCGGGTAATCGGCCTCCCAGCAGATGTTGTCGATCCCGATCGCATTGCGGGTGGCCACCCCCACCGGATCGGCGATGAAACAGGTCAAAAAGTGCTCACGAAACACCTCACTGGGCAGCTTGCCCCCGAAGTCCTGACCCGTCCACGTCGAATGCATCTCATAGGTGCGATCCACCCGCTCCAAAAAGTACGGAATCCACCCCGTACCGCCCTCAGACAGCGCGATCTTGAGCGTCGGATACTCCTTGATCGGGCGCGACCACAACAGATCGGCCGCGGCTTGCACGATGTTCATCGGCTGCAAGGTGATCATCACATCCATCGGCGCATCCGGAGCGGTGATCGCCAACCGCCCCGAGGACCCGATGTGCACGTTGAGCACGGTCTCGGTGTCCACCAGCGCATCCCACATCGGCTTCCAATGCTCGAAATCATGGAAACTGGGATACCCCATGGCCGCCGGGTTCTCGGTGAACGTCAACGAATGCACACCACGCTCAGCGTTGCGCCGGATCTCCTTGGCACACTCGACCGGATCCCAGATCACCGGCAGCGTCATCGGAATGAACCGCGCCGGATAGGCCCCACACCACTCCTCGACATGCCAATCGTTGTAGGCCTTCACCAGTGCCAGCGAGAACTCCTGGTCCTCGGTGGCGAACAGCCGGCCCGCGAAGCCGGGGAAGGACGGAAAACACATCGACCCCAGGATGCCGCCGGCGTTCATGTCCTTGACCCGCTCATCAACCTGCCAGCAGCCGGGCCGGATCTCGTCCAGACCCTGCGGCTCCAGCCCGTACTCCTCTTTGGGCCGCCCGGCCACCGCGTTGAGCGCCACATTCGGAATCACCGTGTCGCGGAACTGCCAGGTATCCGAACCATCGGGGTTGTGCACCAACCGCGGCGCCTCATCGATGTACTTCTTGGGCAGATGGTTCTTGAACATGTCGGGCGGTTCGACGATGTGATCATCAACGCTGATCAAGATCATGTCGTCCTTGTTCATGCCCGTTCCTTTCGTCGCGTCCCCCGAGGCTAGCTATCCGGACTGTGCTCAATGTGAGGAAACTATCTTCTCACCGTACGAGAATCAATGTCCGAAAGCCACCCTATGCCCTCCTGTCAGGGCGATTGGGTTCCGCGCGGCACCCGATTGACCACCGCTGATGGCCTCAGCCGTTGACCGTTGGCGAGAAAGGTGGAAATCTATTGGCGAAATATGAGAACCTGATTCTCATAGTCGAGAGCACACAGGAAGGAGGCGCCTTGCGCGTGCCACCGCTGCCCGCAGAGGAGTGGGACGAAGCCGTCTACGAGGCCCTGTCCAGCATGGCTCCCGAGCGGCGCAATCCCCAACTGGCGGGCAACCTGCTGGCGACGATGGTTCGCCATCCGAAGCTGACCCGCGCGTTCCTGCGGTTCAACTTCCACCTGCTGTACGGGTCGACGCTGCCGCCACGGCTACGCGAGCTGGCGGTGCTACGCGTCGCGCACCTGACCAATTGCGAATACGAGTGGCGCCACCACGTCGAGATGGGCCGCGCCGAGGGCCTGACCGACGAGGTCATCGCCGCCGTGCAACACGGTCAGGCGTCAGATGAGCTCGACCGGGCCGTACTGCGTGCGGTCGACGAACTTCAGGACAACGCCAACGTTTCCGATGCAACGTGGGCCGCCTTGTCCGAACACCTCGAGGAACGTCAGCTGATGGACCTCGTTTTCACCATCGGTTGCTATGGCGCACTAGCCATGGCCATCAACACTTTCGGCGTGGAACCAGACTCCGAAGATCTCGCAGAGAGGTAAGACACCGTGGCATTTTTCCCGAAACCAGAAGAAGGTAGCTGGACGGAGCACTGGCCCGAACTCGGCACCGCGCCGGTCGATTACACCGACTCGATCGACCCGGAGCAGTGGAAGCTCGAGCAGCAGGCCATCTTCCGCAAGTGCTGGCTCAACGTGGGACGTGTGGAGCGGCTTCCCAAGAAGGGCAGCTACTTCACGCGCGAGATGCCCTCGGCGGGTGCGGGCACGTCGGTGATCATCGTCAAGGACGGCGACAACGAGGTGCGCGCGTTCCACAACATGTGCCGCCATCGCGGAAACAAGCTGGTGTGGAACGACTACCCCGGCGAAGAGGTCTCGGGCACGTGCCGCCAGTTCACCTGCAAGTACCACGCGTGGCGCTACAACCTCAAGGGTGATCTGACCTTCATCCAGCAGGAGGGCGAGTTCTTCGACGTCGACAAGGCCGACTACGGCCTGGTGCCGGTGCGGTGCGAGGTGTGGGAGGGCTTCATCTTCATCAACTTCGACAACGACGCCGAGCCGCTGATCGACTACCTCGGCGACTTCGCGAAGGGCCTCGAGGGTTATCCGTTCCACGAGATGACCGAGACGTATTCGTATCGCGCCGAGGTGAACTCGAACTGGAAGCTGTTCATCGACGCGTTCGTCGAGTTCTACCATGCGCCGATCCTGCACATGAAGCAGGCGGTCAAGGAGGAGGCCGAGAAGCTGGCGAGCTACGGCTTCGAGGCGCTGGCCTACGACATCAAGGGTAGGCATTCCATGGTGTCCTCCTGGGGCGGCATGAGCCCGCCGAAGGACATCAACATGGTCAAGCCCATCGAGCGCATCCTGCACAGCGGGCTGTTCGGACCGTGGGACCGGCCCAAGATCAAGGGCATCCTGCCCGACGAGCTGCCGCCGGCGGTCAACCCGTCGCGGCACCACGCCTGGGGTCAGGACTCCTTCGAGTTCTTCCCGAACTTCACGCTGCTGCTGTGGGCGCCGGGTTGGTACCTGACGTACCACTACTGGCCCACCGACGTGGACAAGCACATCTTCGAGTGCACCCTGTACTTCGTGCCCGCCACCAACACCCGCGAGCGGCTTGCTCACGAACTCGCGGCCGTGACGTTCAAGGAGTACGCGTTCCAGGACGCCAACACTCTCGAGGCCACTCAGACGATGATCAACACCCGTGTGGTCAAGGATTTCCCGTTGTGCGACCAGGAGGTCCTGCTGCGTCACCTGCACAAGACGGCGTGGGATCACGTGAACGCCTACAAGAAGGAGAAAGGCCTCACCAACGGCCAGACCTCCACCAGCGCGAGCGAGAAGGACGCGATCAATGCCTAAGTTGCCGGAAGAATTCGCCGACCTGGAGCGGTTCACCGACTGGTGCCTACCCACCGAAGAAGAGCGATACCAGAAGCGACTGTCCTCGACGATGGAAGAGATGCAGGAGTTCTACGACGCCGGCATGGAACGCCTCGAGGCCGTCATGGAGTACTGCGACGCGCGCTTCCCCCTCGACGGAATGCCGGATGACGCAAAGGCTCTCATCCACATGATGCAATCGTTGGTCAATGTGTCGTTCCCGATCGAGGTGTGGAAGCAGCCGCGCGTGCTCGACAGCGGCGCCACCTATATCACCTGTATCAGGGAGCCGGTGGTCTAGGAGTGCTGACCCTCAAGGCCGCGGGTCTACTCGACGTCGACGCCGGCGAGATCGTCCGGCCGGGCATCGTGCGCATCGACGGCGACCGCATCGTCGGTCTCGGCGGTGCGGCCGACGGCGAGGGTGAGGTCATCGATCTCGGTGACGCCATCCTGCTTCCCGGCCTGATGGACATGGAGGTCAACCTGCTCATGGGTGGCCGGGGCGAGAACCCCGGCCTGTCCCAGGTCCAGGACGATCCCGCGACGCGGGTGCTGCGTGCCGTCGGCAATGCGCGACGCACGTTGCGGGCCGGTTTCACCACGGTTCGCAACCTCGGGTTGTTCGTCAAGACCGGCGGGTACCTGCTCGACGTCGCGCTGGGCAAGGCGATCGATGCGGGCTGGATCGACGGTCCGCGGGTGATCCCGGCCGGCCATGCGATCACCCCAACCGGGGGCCACCTGGATCCGACGATGTTCGCCGCGTTCATGCCCGGCGCGCTGGAGCTGACAATCGAGGAGGGCATCGCCAACGGCGTCGACGAGATCCGCAAGGCGGTGCGCTACCAGATCAAGCACGGCGCCCAACTGATCAAGGTCTGTGTCTCCGGCGGCGTGATGTCGCTGACCGGAGAGGCCGGCGCACAACACTATTCGGACGAGGAACTGCGGGCCATCGTCGACGAGGCGCACCGGCGCGGCCTGAAGGTGGCTGCGCACACCCACGGAGCCGAGGCGGTCAAGCACGCCGTGGCATGCGGTATCGACTGCATCGAGCACGGCTTCCTGATGGACGACGAAGCCATCCAGATGCTCGTCGACAACGACCGGTGGCTGGTGACCACCCGACGTCTCGCCGAGGCCATGGATGTGTCCCGGGCACCGAAGGCGTTGCAGGACAAGGCGGCCGAGATGTTCCCGAAGGCGCGCACATCGATCAAGGCCGCCTACGAAGCGGGGGTGAAGATCGCCGTCGGCACCGATGCTCCGGCCATCCCCCACGGCAAGAACGCCGACGAGCTCGTCACACTGGTGGACTGGGGTATGCCGCCGGCCGCGGTGTTACGTGCGGCCACCGTCGTCGCCGCCGATCTGATCGACAGAAGCGACCTGGGCCGCATCGCCGAGGGGTACCTCGCGGACATCATCGCCGTGCCAGGCGACCCCCTGGTCGATATCGGCGTTACACGGGATGTCAGCTTTGTAATGAAGGGCGGTAAGGTCTTCCGACATGACTCGAACTGACGACCTCGTCGAGATCCAGCAGCTGCTGGCCAAGTACGCCGTCACCATCACCCAGGGCGATATCGAGGGGCTGACTTCGGTGTTCACCCCGGACGGGACGTACAGCGCGTTCGGCTCCACCTACACGCTGAACCGCTTCCCCGAACTCGTCGAGGCCGCACCCAAGGGTCTGTTCATGACCGGCACGTCTCTGGTGCATCTGGATCCGGACGACCCCGACAAGGCGTCGGGGACGCAGCCGCTGTGCTTCATCGAGCACTCCAAACACGACATGCGCATCGGGTATTACAACGACACCTACGTCCGCACCGAGGACGGCTGGCGGCTGAAAACCCGTGCCATGACGTTCATTCGGCGCAGCGGTGACCACGACTCCGGCCGTCCGCACGCCATCGGAAGGCCCGAGGCCGGATGAGTGACGACCTCTACGAGCCCGCCACGTTCCGCACTGCGTTGCGGGAATGGTTGGACGCCAACGATCTGACCCCGCTCACCGACGACCATTCGCTCGACGCGCACCAAGCCCAGCACCTGCGGGTGCTCAAGGCGCTGTACGACGCCGACTGGATGCGCTACGGCTGGCCGGAGTCGGCCGGCGGGCTCGGCGGACCCGACATCCTGCGCGCCATCGTCGGCGAGGAGGTCGTGGGACGCGGTCTCGACCACCCGGGCCCGTATTCGATGCTCGACGTGCTCACGCCGACCATGATCGACTACGCCCGACCGGAACTGGCCGCGGAGATGGTGCCGCGGCTGCTCTCGGGTCAAGAGTCGTGGTGCCAAGGTTTTTCCGAACCCGGTTCGGGCAGCGACCTGGCGTCGTTGACGACCCGCGCTGTGCCACAGGGCGACAACTGGGTGGTCAACGGCCAGAAGGTGTGGACCAGCTTCGCGCAGTACGCGAAGCGGTGCATCCTGCTCACCCGCACCGGCGACGCGAACACGCCCAATCACGAGGCGATCACCGCGTTCTTCGTCGACCTCGATTCGCCCGGAGTGTCGGTGCGCCCACTGCGCACCATGCACGATGTCGACGAGTTCTGCGAGGTGTACTTCGACGACGTGGTGGTGCCGGCGGACCGCATGCTGGGCAACCCCGGCGACGGCTGGAAGGTTGCGATGGACCTTCTCCCCTACGAGCGCTCCACCTGCTTCTGGCAGCGCATCGCCTATCTGTACTCACGCTTCGACGACCTGGTCAACGAGGTCAAAGGCCTTGGCACCGCCTCAGACTCGGACCTGGGCGAGGTATACCTCGCGCTGCACACGCTGCGTTGCCGCTCGCGCGCCACCCAGCACCGGCTGGGTGAGGGACAAAAACTGGGCGCAGACACCTCGATCGACAAGGTGCTGCTGGCCGGTGCCGAACAGCGGCTCTACGACACCGTGCGCGACCTGCTGCCCGGGCGCATCGAACTCGAAGACAACCCATGGCGGACCGAATACCTGTATTCGCGGGCCGCGAGCATCTACGGCGGCACCGCCGAGGTGCAACGCAACATCATCGCCCGTCGCCTGCTCGATCTCGGTAAGGAGTGAGGAGTGGAATCCGGTTTGGACGCCGAATCACTGGCGATGCTCGAAGACACCCTGCGCAAGACGATGCTGTCCGCCTCCGGAGCCGAGCTGGACGCGGCGCTCGCGGAGCTCGGCTGGGCCGAGATGCTGGCCGACACCCCGGATCAGGCGATTCCGCTGGTGTTCCGCCTGCTCGGCGAAACCGGTTCGCACGCTTCGGTTCTCAACGATGTGCTGCTGGAGACCATCGGCGGCCTGCCCGGTGGTACACCGCCGATGCCCTACACCGGCGGCAGCTGGGTGGTCTGGGAGCGCACGGCCAACACCGAGCCGACGCTGGGTGACCTGCCGTTGCGCCGGGTGCCCGACGGCGAGCTGATGCGGATGGGCGAGGCCCGTCGCGCGGTGGGCTGGTGGCTGGTCGGTTCGGCTCGCGGGATGCTGGCACTGGCCCGTCAGCACGCGTTGGACCGCGTCCAGTTCGGTAAGCCGATCGCGTCGTTCCAGGCGATCCGGCACCGACTGGCAGAGACGCTCGTGGCGATCGAAGGCGCCGAGGCGACGCTGGGCCTGCCCGGTACGGAAAGCGCGGACCTGACGGCGATGCTGGCCAAGGCGGCCGCAGGCAAGGCGGCGATGACGGCGGCCAAGCACTGCCAGCAGGTGCTCGGCGGTATCGGCTTCACCGCCGAGCACGACCTGCACCGGCACATCAAACGGGCCCTGGTGCTCGACGGATTGCTCGGCAGCTCACGCGAACTCACCAAGAGAGCCGGCGCCGGCCTGCGCGCCAGAGGTTCGGTCCCCCGCCTCGCCCACCTCTAGTTCATTTCCGCGACCTCCCCCCTCCTTCCTTTGGCGCGAGCGTGCGTGTCTGCACACGACACGCCGCGGAATCTCAGCGCTTTGCGCACGCTCGGCGCCACCGACTGTGCACAAAGGCGGTTTCATCCACAGACGGTGTTCTTCGCGTCCGAACTGTCGACGCGTCGGCGCGAGGATTGCCGCCATGGATACCGCCCTGAGGCAGTTGTTCGACGAGCAAGGTGGCGTGGCGACCAGCGCCCAGATCCTGGCGATCATTCCCAGATACACATTCGAATCAGTGTTGAAAGCCAAGTATCTCGAGCGAGTCTGGCATGGGATCTACTGTCTCGGAGAGCCAACGGACGAGTTACGGCTGCGCGGACTGGACCTGTCGTGTGGCACGACGGTACCGGTGTGCCTGTCGACCGCCGCGGCCCTGTTCGGCTTTGACACCGAAGGGCCTTCCGCACTTCACGTGCTCAATCCGCCCGGTCATCAGCTGCGCCCGGCCGACGGTCTTGTCGTGCACCGCCGGAAAGGCGCACCGCTGGTCCACACCGCCGACCGGATCGCGACGTCACCGGCATGGACCGCGATCGAAGTGGCCCGCGCTTTGCGACGGCCGCGTGCACTCGCAACGCTCGATGCCGCGCTCCGCTCCGGTACATGCACCCGGGCTGAGTTGTGGCGCGCGGCAATCCAACAGGCCGGCCGGCGCGGCATTGTCGCGGTGCGCGACCTACTTCCTCTCGCCGACGGACGCGCCGAGTCTCCGATGGAAAGTGAAGCGCGGCTGGCAATGATCGACGGTGGCTTGCCGATGCCCGAACTGCAGTACGGGGTCGTCGACGGCAACGGACAGCTGCGACGTCTCGACTTCGCGTGGCCGGATTTTCATGTCGCGGTCGAGTACGACGGCATCGATTGGCACACCGATCCCGACGTGCTGCGCAATGACCGCCGACGCCAACTCGCCCTGCAGGACGTCGGCTGGACCGTCATCGCGATCGTCTCAGACGACGTGCGGCACCGACCCGCGGACTTCGTAGGCAGGATCGACCGACAGCTTCGTCACGCCCGCGCCGCGTGAGCGCGCGCAAACTGTCGAGATCTGGCGGCGTGTCGTGTGCAGACACGCACGCTCGCGCCAACAAAGAATTACTGGATGCTGGCTTTCATCTCGTCGAGGTTCACCAGCACCGGCCATCCGCCGACGCTGAGCGCGTTGCCGTGGCCCGTCTGATGGATGTCGAACACCGACTGGATGGCCGCATAGAAGCCCTGCACGTCGAGCGTCTGGTTCACCGCACGTTTGGCCTGGCGCAGCGCGAACGGTGACATCTTCGCGATCTGTTCGGCCATCGCCCTGGTCTCCGAGTCGAGCTGATCGCGAGGCACGACTTTGTTCACCATGCCGGTGGCAGCCACCTCGTCGGCGGTCATCGCACGGCCGGTGAACAGGATCTCCTTGGCCTTGCGCGGCCCGAGTTCCCATGTGTGGCCGTGGTATTCGACGCCGCCGATGCCCATCAGCACCACCGGGTCGGAGAACTGGGCGTCATCGGCCGCGATGATCAGATCGCACGGCCAGCACAACAGCAGCCCACCGGAGATGCAGCGACCCTGCACCGCGGCGATCGACGGCTTGGGCACATTGCGCCACCGCAGCGTGTACTCCAGATAGCGCTTCGCCTCGTGCTGGATGATGAACTCCAGCGTGATCTTGTCCGGCACCGGCCCCCCGCCGCGCAAGTCGTGGCCAGCCGAGAAGTGCTTCCCGTTGGCACGCAACACGATCACCGACACCTCGGGATCCTCCGCCGCGCGGGTCCAGGCGCCGTCGAGCTCGTCGAGCAGTTCGGGGTTCTGCGCGTTGGCGGCCTCAGGCCGATTCAGCGTGATGGTCGCGATGCGGTCGGCGACCTCGTATTCGATGTACATGGTGCAGCCCTTCTAGTTTCGAGGCAGTCCCAGCAACCGCTGGGCGATGATGTTGCGTTGGATCTCGGAGGTGCCGCCGGCAATCGTGCCGCCGAACGTGCGAACGTAACGCTCGAACCAGCCGCAGCGGTACAGCTCCAGATGCTGTGCGCTGTACGGCCCCGAGAACGTCGGATGATTCAGCGCGTCGGCGCCCGCAGCGCCCACGGCGTACTCGGCCGCCGACTGCGACGCCTCCGAGCCGAGAAGCTTGAGCACCGACAGGGCGGCCACATCCTCATCGCCGCGCGCGGCACGGGCCAACGCCACCGAGCCGAGCAGGCGCAACGCCTGGTTGTCCATCACGAGCCCGGCGAACCGGTCGCGATCGAGTGCGGTGCTGGGACGGAAATCCTCGACCAGCTCTTGCAGGCGGTCCGCATAGCTGAGCCACAACATGTTTCGCTCATGGCCGAGCGAACCGTTGGCGACCCGCCAGCCCTCGTTCAGCGGCCCGATCAGGTTCTCGGCAGGCACCCGGACGTCGTTGAAGAAGACCTCATTGAAGTCCAGGTCGTCGGCGTCACACAGCGACGCGAACGGGCGTCGGACCACGCCCGGCAGGTCCGTCGGGATCATCAGCACGCTGATGCCCTTGTGCTTGGGCGCCTTCGGATCGGTACGAACGAAAGTCAACAGGACGTCGGCGTCGTGCGCCCCCGAGGTCCACACCTTCTGCCCATTGACGACGAAGTGGTCCCCGTCTTGCACCGCGGCAGTCCGCAGCGACGCGAGGTCCGAACCGGCGCCCGGCTCGCTCATCCCGAGCGACGCGGTGATCTCGGCGCGCAGGATCGGGACCGCCCAACGGCGCTGCTGTTCAGGCGTGCCGAACGAGATCAACGACGCCGAGATGATGCCCACGCCCTGCGGGTTGAAAGTCAGATACACCCGCCGACGTGCCAGTTCCTCCTGGTGCACGTATTGCTGCAGGATCGTCGCATTGCGGCCGCCGAACTCCGGCGGGTAGCCGGGCAACAACCAGCCGTTGTCGAACATCAACCGCTGCCAGTCCCGCGCCCAGGCCGGCACGTCGCTGCTGGACCGCGACCGCTCCACGGCCACGGCATCGGAGGGAAGATGTTCGTCGAGGAAGGCGTTGAAGTCGGCGCGGAAGGCCTCGACATCAGCATCGAAGGTGAGCTGCACGGGACTCCCGCCGGATCAAATCTTTGGTAGGACTATTGTTATCTCCAAAATGAGAATACTATTCTCATCGTGAGAAAGTTACAATCTCTGACACGTTGGCCGCGAGGGGGTCGAGGACCGCAATGGCGAGACGTTCTCCGGTACAGTCAGTTCATGTTCTCCCCACCCGGCCGGCGTCTGAGCCACCGGTGACAAGCCCCAGCGAAGAGCCCGCCTGGAAGCAGCGTGCGGTCGAACGGTCGATCAAAACGGCGAAGCTCCGGGCCGCGCAACGCGTGCAGCGCTTCCTGGATGCCGCGCAGGCGATCATCATCGAAAAAGGCAGCACCGACTTCACCGTCCAAGAGGTCGTCGACCGCTCGCGGCAGTCGCTACGCAGCTTCTACCTGCAGTTCGACGGTAAGCACGAGCTGCTGTTGGCGCTCTTCGAGGACGCGCTGAGCCGGTCGGCCGACCAGATTCGCGCCGCCACCACCACCGAGGACGAGCCGATCGAGCGACTCAAGGTCGCCGTGCAGTTGCTGTTCGAATCCTCGCGTCCGGACCCGACCGCCAAGCGGCCGCTGTTCACCGACTTCGCACCTCGGCTACTGCTCTCGCACCCCGCAGAGGTCAAGGTCGCGCACGCACCGCTGCTCGCGCTGCTGACCGAGCTGATGGAGGAAGCCGGCGAGGCCGGCCAGTTGCGGGAGGGCATCAACCCGAAGCGGATGGCGGCCATGGCGATGCAGACGGTCATGTTCGTGGCGCAGTCCAACGGCGCCGAAGACGGCACTACGCACCCGATCACCGCCGACGAGGTCTGGGACTTCGTCTCACACGGATTCGCCGCCCAGTAGCGGAGAACTCCGTTCTCACGGGCCGGAGCGAGAATCACGTTCTCGGCACCCCGCGGCGTCTTTCGAATACGGTCCCAGACGATACGGAGAATCCGATTCTTCTGAGCGAAGAGCTTAAATATTCCATTTTGAATCCCGTATTGACACCCCTTCGTCGCGAATGCCAGAGTTGTGAGACAAATGCCAGCCCCCTGTCTTATGCGACCTGACCGGCGAGAGGCGATCCGGTGACGATCAGCGCTGAAAACAACGACGTCCACGATGTGGACCAGGACGAGTTGTACTACGACCCGTACAGCATCGAACTCAACATGAACCCCTACGCCGTCTTCGCGCGTCTGCGCGAGGAGGCGCCGCTGTACTACAACGCCAAACACGACTTCTACGCGTTGAGCCGGTTCGAGGACGTCAACAAGGCGGTCATCGACCACCAGACCTTCATCTCGGGTCGAGGAGCGCTACTCGAAATCATCAAGTCGGGCATGGAGATCCCCCCGGGCACACTGATTTTCGAAGATCCACCGATCCACAACATCCACCGCAACCTGCTCTCACGGGTGTTCACCCCGCGCAAGGTGCAGGCACTCGAACCCCAGATCCGCGAGTTCACCTCCCGGTGCCTGGACCCGCTGGTAGGTACGGAGACGTTCGACTTCGTCCACGATCTCGGCGCGCAGATGCCGATGCGCGTCATCGGAATGCTGCTGGGCATACCGGAAGCCGACCAACGCCGCGTCACCGAGCACGGCGAGGCGACGCTGCAGAGCGACTCGGTCGATCTGTTGGCCACCGGCGAGGTGTTCGCCGAGTTCATCGACTACCGCACCGAGCACCCGTCCGACGACATCATGACCGACCTGCTCAATGCCGAGTTCGAGGACGAGACCGGCACCCGTCGCCGACTACGCCGGGAAGAACTGTTGATGTACCTGACGGTCATCGCCACGGCGGGCAGCGAGACCACGACGCGCTTGATCGGTTGGGCGGGAAAGACGCTCGCCGACTACCCGGATCAGCGGGCCGAGTTGGCGGCCGACCCGAGCCTCATACCCCAGGCGATCGAAGAGATCCTGCGCTGGGAGCCGCCCGCCCTGCAGATCGCCCGCTACGTGACCCGTGACGTCGAGTACTACGGCCAGACCGTGCCCGAGGGATCGGCGATGCTGATGCTCGTGGGTGCCGCGAACCGCGACCATCGCCGTTTCCCGCCCGACGGTGACGTCTTCGACATCCACCGAGAGCTGCACTCGCACATGACGTTCGGCGCAGGCACACACTTCTGCATGGGTAACGCCCTGGCACGCCTGGAAGGCCGGATCGCGCTCGAAGAAATTCTCAAGAGGTTCCCGACGTGGGAGGTGGACTGGCCCAACGCCAAACCGTCCCCCACGACAGCGGTCCGCGGTTGGGAATCGATGCCCACCTTCGTCTCCTGACGAACATCCGAAATACTCAGCAACAACAACGAATTGAGGTACACGATGACCGGACGTGTTGAAGGCAAGGTCGCTTTCATCACCGGCGCCGCCCGCGGCCAGGGTCGCGCGCATGCCGTGCGGCTGGCCCAGGAAGGCGCCGACATCATCGCCGTCGATATCTGCAAGCAGATCGACAGCGTGCAGATTCCACTGTCGACGCCCGAAGACCTTGCGGAAACCGCTGATCTGGTGAAGGGCCTCAACCGCCGCATCTACACCGCCGAGGTCGACGTCCGCGACTTCGACGCGCTCAAGGCCGCCGTCGACACCGGCGTCGACCAATTGGGTCGGTTGGACATCATCGTCGCCAACGCCGGCATCGGCAACGGCGGTGCCACGCTGGACAAGACCAGCGAAGGCGACTGGACCGACATGATCGACGTCAACCTCGGCGGCGTCTGGAAGACCGTCAAGGCCGGTGTCCCGCACATCCTCGCCGGCGGCCGCGGCGGCTCGATCATTCTCACCAGTTCGGTCGGCGGTCTGAAGGCCTACCCGCACACGGGCCATTACGTCGCCGCGAAACACGGTGTGGTGGGCCTGATGCGGACGTTCGCGGTCGAACTCGGCGCGCAGAACATCCGGGTCAACTCCGTCCACCCGACCAACGTCAACACGCCGCTGTACATGAACGAGGGGACGATGAAGCTGTTCCGTCCCGACCTGGAGAACCCGGGCCCCGACGACATGAAGGTCGTCGCGCAGATGATGCACACGCTGCCGATCGGCTGGGTGGAGCCCGAAGACATCTCCAACGCCGTGCTGTTCCTGGCCTCCGACGAGAGCCGCTACATCACCGGCGTGACGCTGCCGGTCGACGGCGGCAGCTGCCTCAAGTAACGGGGCCCGGCAGATGACCGCCGCCGAGCTGTCGCTTCCGCGCAGCTGGGAGGAGATCACGCCTGGGTGGATGACGGCGGTGCTCGGGAAGCACTTCCCGGGCGCCACCGTCGACGCCGTCAGCGTCGCGCTGCGCGACGACGGCACCAACCGACGGGCGCGGCTGGCGCTGAGGTATTCGGCGGGGTCGGGTCCGGCGACGGTCTTCGCCAAGGCCGTCGACCCCGACCACGCCGAACTCGTCGCTCTCACCAGCGGCCTGTTCCACGAACCGCGGCTTTTCACTTCGGGGGTCTCACTGCCGCTGGACCATCCGAGCGTCTACGCCGCGCTGATCGACGAGCCCGGCTCGAACTTCGTGATGATCATGGAGGACGTCGTCGCGCGCGGCGCCGACCCACGCGACTCCACCCGGCCAATGACGGTCGAGCAGGTCGCCAACGGAGTGCGCGGGCTGGCGCGGATGCATAGCCGATTCTGGGGTGAGCGGCTGACCGCGAACCCGGCACTCGACTGGCTCGAGCCGTTCGTCGCTTTCGAAGGCCTCGAGCACGCCCCGCTGGACATCGCTCGTGAGCGACTGGGCAAGACGGTCTCTTCGGAGATCGTCGAGATGAGCGGCACAGAGCTTTTCGTCGACATTTGGGCCCGTTACATCGGCACCCTCACGACCCCACCGCAGACCCTGCTGCACGGCGATCCGCACATCGGCAACACCTACGTGCTGCCCGATGACGACGTGGGGTTCCTGGACTGGCAAATGGCCCGACGCGGTAACTGGTCGCTGGATGTGGGCTACTTCTTGCAGGGTGCGTTGACGATCGAGGATCGCAGAAAAGCCGAGCGGGATCTGCTCGACGAGTACCGGGCCGCACTTACTCTGCCCGCCGACGAACTTCCGTCGGCCGAGGAGGTGTGGCTGCGCTACCGCGCGTCGGTCGCGCATGGGCTGGCCATCTGGATGGCGACGCTGTCCGGCGGCGACGCTTGGCAGGGCGCCGACATCTGTCTGGCTTTAGCGCAACGGTATTCGGCGGCGTTCGTCGATCTCGATACCCGCGCCGCGCTGGCGGCCCTGGACTAGGCGCCCTCCCTTCCCCCACCCGCCAGAAAAGCGCATGCGACCGGACCGACGACTCGGCTCGCCGATTGTTCACAGAGGTGGTCTTCGGCCACTCTCGGGTTGCGTCTCACCAAACCGAGGATCTCGGTGGAATCAACCGCAGCGGTTCGAACGTGTGCGGCGGCTAACGCGTGGGCCTTGTGCGTTCTTGCAGCGGCGCCGAGAGCGTGGCACGCGGCGACGGTTTTCCGGCCCAGCTCCGGGGAAGAACCTCCCCATACCGTGATCTCGGGCGTGCGACGGCTGAGGGTGGTACGCACGACATCCCGCAACCGTGGGTCGATCGTGTACAACTCGGCCGCAACACTGAGGGCCGCCGGCAACCGATGCGGAAGCTCCAACGCCTTTTCCAGATCACCCATTTCGACGCCGAGGATCCACAGCGGCCGGGGGTCGCCGGGTTCGGCGACGAACACGGTGACATCCCAGCCCGCCCTGGCCCGGTCGAACAGCCAACCGCCGACACGTTCAACCGCGTCCACAGGTGTGCGAGCGGCGACGTCGAGCCGGTATCTGAGGTCAACACTCGAGTCCGGATCCTCGACCATGCCGATGCTCCCTATTAGACATATGACTAACCAATGATAGGGCTGTTCGCAAATCGCACTGCCACTCTACACAGGCCGCACAAAATAGTTGACTCGGTCGCATATACTCGGTTGGCCGTCTTGAGCGCTGCACCAATTCCACGGCCTGATGCGCCGCGACGCGGCGTCAGCGGAACCGGATGTCCGAGCGAGCCACACGGGAGTGATGTGACAGGGAAGTCGACAGCGGAGTTATTGGACATGTCCGGCAAGGTCGCGGTGATCACCGGTGGCAGTACCGGCATCGGACGAGCGGTCGCCGAGGGTTTCGCGATGGCGGGTGCCGACGTCGTCATCGCCAGTCGCAAGCTCGACAACTGCCGGCTTGCCGCCAAAGATATCGAAGCCGGTACTGGACGACGAGCACTCCCCGTCGCCTGCCATGTCGGTAGGTGGGACGACGCCGAGAGCCTCTTCGAATCCGTCTACGACGCTTTCGGCCGCTGTGACGTGCTGGTCAACAATGCTGGCATGTCACCGGTTTACGACAATCTCTCGACGGTGACACAAGAACTATTCGACAAGGTTCAGGCCGTCAACGCCCGTGGTCCGTTCCGCCTGTCGGCCTTATTCGGGGCCCGGATGGCCGAAACCCATGGTGGTTCGATCATCAACGTCACATCGGCCGGCACGCTGCGACCCGACGCCGCCGACCTCCCCTATGCCATGGCAAAGGCGGGGTTGAATGCCCTCACCCTCGCCCTGGCCGGAGCCTGGGCGCCAAAAGTTCGGGCGAACCTCGTGATGCCCGGTGCCTTCGACACCGACATGTCCAGGGCGTGGGGCCCCGAGGGCCAGGCTGCTGCTGCAGCGATCAACCCAATGAAGCGAATCGGTGTGCCACAGGATCTCGTTGGTTTGTGCGTCTTTCTCGCCAGCGATGCCGCCGGTTACATCAACGGCGCACAGGTGCTTGTCGACGGCGGCCTTTTCCGGACGCTCTGAACGTTCACACCACCTCACGGAGGAACCATGACAGGACGCATGTCGGGAAAGGTCTCGTTCATCACCGGCGCGGGCCGCGGGCAAGGTCGTGCACACGCCGTGCTGCAGGCGCGCGAAGGCGCCGACATCATCGCGATCGACATCTGTGAAGACATCGAGTCGAACCCCTATCCGATGGCTAGCTGGGAGGACCTCGAAGAGACCAGACGTCTTGTCGAGAAGGAAGGCCGCACCTGCGTGACGGCCAAGGCCGACGTTCGCCACCGTCAACAGCTCGCTGACGCACTGGGTCAGGGTGTGGCCCAGCTGGGCCGGCTCACCACGGTGATGGCCAATGCCGGCATCCTGCCGCTGGCCATGGGCGACCCGCAGCCGATGGACTTCCAGGATGCCGTCGACGTCGATCTCATCGGCGTGATGAACACCGTGGCGGTCGCGGTTCCACACCTGATCGCGGCCGGAACCGGTGCGTCGATCGTCATCACCGGCTCCACCGCTGCGCTGATCCCGAACACCATGACGGCCAACGTGGATCCCCGGACCATCATGGGGCCCGGCGGAGCCGGCTACAGCTGGTCGAAGCAGGCGCTCGTCGGCTACACCCAACAGATGGCGTTGCATCTGGCGCCGAACGGAATTCGGGTCAATATCGTGCATCCGACCAACTGCAACACCCATCTGATGAACGCCGATGGGATCTACCAGGTCTTTCGTCCAGACATCGAAGGCACCGTCACCAAAGACGATTTCCGGGCTGCCTCGGAGTTCTACCACGCGCTTCCCACACCGTGGTTGGAACCCGAAGACGTTGCCGAGTTGGTGCTGTTCCTGGCTTCAGACGCCTCCAAACACATGACGGGGACCAGCGTCCCGATCGACGCCGGCTGCATGACCAAGTGGCCCAACGGCCCCGGGCAGTGACCCCGTGCTTGTTCACATATCGATGATGACCTTGCCCAGCGCCTTGCGGTCGGCCACGTAGCGCAACGCGAGCGCCGCGTCACTCAGCGCGAACCGCGCACCGATGTAGGGACGAAGCCTGCCCTCGACATAGTGTCGGTGCAGCTCCTCGTCATCGCGGACGACCTCATTCGGATAGTCGGAGGCAAAGGTCCGAATCTCCATGCCGCGCACCGTTATCCCCTTGAGTAGAACCAAATTGAGGGGGATGGCGGGAATGGGGCCGGCAGCGTAGCCCAACGTGACGAAGACACCGTGACGTCCGAGGCCACGAAGCGCGGGCAGCGAATAGGATCCGCCGACGGGATCCACGACGATCTGGGCGCCCGCCTTGCCGGTGATCTCCTTGATCCGCTCTCGCAGATCTTCGCGGTCGTAGTCCACGCATGCCTCGGCGCCGCGCAGGCGACAGAGATCGAGCTTGTCTTCGCCGGACGCCGCGGCCAGAACCCTTCCCCCCATGAGCTTGGCGATGTCCACCGCGGCGAGCCCGACACCGCCCGCGGCCCCGAGCACGACCACCCAATCACCCGGCTGCACCGGCGCGATCGTGCGCAACGTGTAGTAGGCGGTTCGATAAGTGACG
Source organism: Mycobacterium sp. IS-1590 (assembly GCF_001500025.1). Taxonomy (GTDB): domain Bacteria; phylum Actinomycetota; class Actinomycetes; order Mycobacteriales; family Mycobacteriaceae; genus Mycobacterium. The sequence continues at coordinate 134,713 of NZ_LQIW01000048.1, forward strand.
CCGAAGGCGGCGGCCTCGGCGTAGTCGATGTCGTCAGGAATCGGTGTCAGCGTTCGGGCGTCGACCACAGCCTGCTCGGCGAAGGCGCCGACGAAGGTGGTCGCGCATACCCGGGCGCCCACGCGCACGTCCACGCCGTCGCCGACCGCGACGACATCTCCGGCCATCTCGCTGCCCGGGCTGAACGGTGGCGGCACTTTGACCTGGTAATTGCCGCCGATCAACAGGACGTCGGGGTAGTTGACCGCGGCCGCGCGCACCCCGATGACGATCTGACCGGGCCCGGGTGTGAGATCGGGTAGCTCATCGAGCACAAGGTCCTCGGGCTCGCCGTACCCACGACACACGATGGCCTTCATCAACCCGTCCCTTCATGTGCCCGGTCCACCGGCCACCATCCACTCAGCCCTTCAGGTCTGGCAACACCTTATCTGCGAACAACTTCAGCTGTTCGTAGACAAGCTCATACGGCATTCCACCCCAGCTGAAGTTGGCGAGCATCTCGTAGTCACCGACCATCTCCTTGCGGACGCGGTGATGTTCGACGAGCTCATCCGGGGTTCCGATCATGTTGCCCGCGATGTAGTCACGGTAAGCCTTGTCCGGGCCGCCGGCCGCGGCGGCGGCCTCACCCATGGCGGTCCAGGCGGCATACGAGGGCAGGTCCTTGAAGTGATCACTCATGAACTCGTAGTGGTTGGCCACCGTGGAGAACATCCTGGCGAAGTAGTTGTCGGTGTAATCGGCGACCCGCTGTTTGTCGGTGAAGCAGCACACGAAATCGGAGATGATGAACGGCGGTGCGGTCTTGTTGTGTAATGCCTCGAAATTCGTTCGATACTGGGTGATTTCGGGGATGGCGTTGCGCCAGTCACCCTGGGAGAAGCGCAACGCCTTGAGCCCGAATCTGGCAGCGACGTCGACCGAGCTCGGCGACATCGTCACCATGATGGTCCGGTCTTTGAAGGATTTGAAGGGCCCGGGACGGATCTCTGTGCGAGGGATCTGATACCACTTTGTGTCTGCTTCGACGATACCTGTCTCGACGCCCTCCATGATGATGACCGCCGCCTCGTCGAACATCTCCCGGGAGTCGGCGAGTTCGACACCGAAGGACCGGAATTCGCGTCGGGCGGCACCACGGCCCATGCCCAGTATGAGGCGGCCTCCGGACAGAATGTCGAGCTCGATCGCCTGCTCGACGACGCGCAGCGGGTTGTTCCAGGGCAGGATCACCGCGGCGGTGACCAGATTGATGTTCTTGGTCTGGGCCGCAACCCACGACAGCAGCTGAAAGGGATCCGGACACGCGCCGTAGTCGGTGAAGTGGTGCTCCACCGGACCGACATAGTCGAAGCCCATCGCCTCGGCTTCCACGGCGAGCTTCGACTCCTCCATGAAGCTCTCGACGTCGGGCACGCCGTGGAGATTCTGATAGCCCAGATGCATGCCTACCTTCATGGTCTCTCCAGTTCGTCAGGGCGGTCCGCCGCCGTGAGGGATGACAGAAATTAATTGTTACCCTGATCGTTTCTTTTAGACAAGCTTTCGACGAATTATGTGATGATAAGTCACCATCAGCGTCACAAATATCATGAGCCCGCTGGAACTCCGGGAGACCTGGCATGGAAGATCTATGTGTGATCGAACGCGCAGGCGCGTCCCCGCCGCCGGCTTCTTCGGGAAGCAGGGCGACGAGGCGCCGACCCGGTCGGCCGACGCTGAGCAACGAGCAGTTACTCGATACCGCACTGGACCTCTTCTTGGAGAACGGTTTCGAGCGCACCAGCATCGAGGCGATCTCGACCGCGGCCGGGATGGCCAAGCGCACCGTTTACGCCCGCTACGAGGACAAGACGAGCTTGTTCAAGGCGGCACTCACCCGGGCGATCGAGGACTGGATTGTGCCGGTCGAACAGTTGCAGGCTGTCGAGACCGACGATCTCGAGGAGACTCTTCTCGAGATCGGACGAATCCTGGTGGCCAACGTCCTGCGACCGGGCGGCCTGCGGCTGCTGCGCCTGACCAACGCCGTATCCGCGCAGATGCCCGAGATCGCGGCGTTCAACGTGCAGAAGGGTACCGAGCCGACGCTCGCCTATCTCGCCGAACTGTTCCGGCGACGGCTGGGCCCGGACGGGATATCGGTTCAGGACGCCGGTCTGGCCGCAGAAGCCTTCATCGACCTCATCCCCGGCGGTCCTGCCAACGCGAGCGCTCGCGGTGTGGTGCTGGACAAGAAGGCCGTCGACCGGCACACCCGGTATTGCGTCCGGTTGTTCGTTCATGGCCTTCTGCCACGCGACCATCAGCGGATAGCCGCCGAGGAGGAGAACAAACGATTGAAGCAGACGATCGCCGACGTGCTCGAGGATGTCGAGCGAGTGCGCGAACGGTTGAACCGGCGAGAGCCCCAATGAGTCTAGCCGGACTCGATGGCAAGGTTGCCCTGGTCGCCGGGGGCGCAACCGGGATAGGCGCCGCAACCGCCAGACGTCTGGCCACGGAGGGTTGTTCAGTCGTAATCGGTGACGTCAACCTCGACGGCGCGGCGACTGCGGCTCAGCAGATCACCGCCGATGGCGGGGTAGCCACGGCGGTTTGGTTCGACCTGGCGGAGCCCGGCTCCGTCGCCGAGCTCATCGACACCAGCGTCACCAAATTCAGCGGTGTGGACTTGCTGTTCAATGTCGGCTCCGATATGACCCTGCTGCCCGGCGACACCGACGCCGTCGATATCGAGTTGGCCGTCTGGGAACGGACAATGACGGTGACCCTGCGCGGCTACCTGCTGACCCTCAAGCACAGCATTCCCCATCTCCTGGCGCGCGGTGGCGGGGCTATCGTCAACATGGCATCGGCGGCTGCGTTCCAAGGCGAGCCGACCCGGCCGGCCTATGCCACCGCGAAGGCTGGCGTGTGTGCGCTGACCCGCCACATCGCATCCCGGTGGGGAAGGCACGGAATACGCTGTAATGCAATTGCTCCCGGGCTGACCGCAACAGAGGTGATCCGGTCGTTGCCCGAGTGGCCACAACTTCAGGCGGCCGCGCTCAAGGGTATGCGCAGCACCCGGGTCGGGGAGGTCGACGACATCGCCGCTTTGGTCGCCTTCTTGATGTCCGATGAAGGCGCCTGGCTGAATGGCCAGACCATCAACGTCGACGGAGGCGCGGTCCTTCGGTGATGGTGCGGCCAGAGCCGACAGCCGCACGATGCCGCATTCTCAAGGGCTTACTGTTGAAACCGGTTGCCAGATGGGTGAACCCCGCTCGGACCGCATCGATGGAATGGCCTTGCCGTCCACATCGGTGACGCCGTAAGCCGCCGCGAGCTCCGCGGTGATGAACGTTCCGCCGGAATGCCTCATCACCTGCGGATCGGTTGCCATTGCAGCGATCACACGGCCGGGAAACTCGGGCGAGCAGCCCCCCGCGGGGTTCGTCGCCGCCGCATTCCTCATCGCGGGATTGGCCGCTAGATTCCGTTGTGCGCGCTCGGTATACGTGAGGCCCTGCCAGAGCGAGACAGATGCGACATTGTGCGGTTCGAGCTCGATGGCCATGTCGTGTGCCATGCGGTCGACCGCCGTTTTACACATTCCGAACACGACGCCATAGGTGTAGGAGACGCCGGTGTACCCCGAAATCGCCACGATCAGTCCAGTCCCTGTCGGCACCATGATCTGGGCCGCGTGCCGGGCTGCGACGTAGTTCGACCGGACGCCCACGTCGACCATGCCCCAGTAATCGAGCGGCTTTTCCCAGAACGGCTTCCCATCGGTCAGGTCCTCGGGCAGTGCGAAGGCGTTGTTGACGAGGATGTCGAGCCGAGAGTGCTCGCGCTGCACCCTGTCGAACAGTGCGGAAACCTGGGCGTCGTCGGCGTGATCGACTGCGACCGCCACCCCGTGTCCTCCCCGTCGGTCGATTTCGGCGGCGGTTTCACCGACGGTGCCGGGAAGCTCGTGCATATGCGCCGCGTGGGTGCGTCCGGTGACATAGACGGTGGCACCCTGTTCTCCGAGTGCAAGGGCGATGCCCTTTCCGATGCCGCGGCTGGCGCCCGTCACGACAGCGACTTTGCCTGTCAGCGTTGCCATCCACATCCCCGATCAACGTTCGCTTGCCCCGAGTCCAGTTGTCTCGGTACTGTCCAGATTAGGCATTCGACTAACATGAGGAGATGTTATGACGGTCGTGGATCGAGTTTCTACCCCCGGTGGCTCGGGCACGGCGGTAGTGGTTAGAACGGCACGAGAATTCGTCCCCCGGATCCGCGCCCTCGCCCGTCAGATGGAGATCGACCGGCGCCTGGATGACCAGCTCGTCGACGACATGGAGGCGGCCGGCCTGTTCTCGGTGGTGGTGCCGAAGCTCTGGGGCGGCTGCGGCCTCGGACCTCACGAACTCAACAAGGTAATCGAGCTCATTGCCACCGCGGACATCTCGACGGCGTGGGTCACGGGCTTCTACAACTTCCACAACTGGTTCCTGTGCCGGTATCCGCGTGAAGTCCAGGAACTATTGTTCGCCGACCGAGCCTCAGTGCGTTGTGCGGCAATCCTCTCCTCTCCCGGCACTGCCGAGCGGGCCGACGGCAAGTTGCGAGTGAATGGTCGCTGGGGTTACGCGACAGGAATCCTGCACGCCTCCCACGCGCTTGTTCCCGTCATCGTCGACGACGACATGTCGTGGGTGATCGTGCCGCGAGACGAGCTTGAACTCGTCGACGACTGGGACGTGGCAGCCATGGCGGCCACCGGCAGCGTCACGATCCTCGCCAAGGATGTCGTCATCCCCGACACATGGGCGCTCCCCTTCGCCAAGATGATGTCGGCGGCCGACCATGAAGGCACTTTCCACGAGGAGGAGGTCATGCGACTTCCCTTCTCCGTCATGACAACTGCCATTTCATCGCTCTACGTCGGCGCGCTCGACGCTGCTGTCGAGATGACGCGGGAGCGCATGAACACGGCGTCCGGGATCAACAGCGCGCCCCGCAACGAACGCCCTATGGCACGCATTCGATGGGTGAACGCGTTCCAGACAGCGCGGATGATGCACCTGGTCCGGGATGCTGCCATCAACGAGGCCCTCGAGGTCGCTCGGCGCGGAGTCCCTCAGACACTCGAAGAGGAGGCGATGAATGGGCTGCACGGGGTGACGATTCTGCGCACGGTCCGGGAAGCCCTACGCGAACTCGTCGACGGCAACGGATCCAGCGGCTACCGAGCCGACAACCATCTACGCAGGATGTCGCAGGACATCGCGATGATATCCACGCACGCCGTGCACGGCGAATACGACGTGATGATGGACCGGCATGCCCGGTGGCTGCTCGGGATGGGCCTCGCGCCGGGCGATCCCGGCGCGCGAATGACATGACCGGGCATACGGTGGGTTACCTTGCTCGAATGGCACCGAAAAGACCCACCGATGCCCAGGAACCCGACTCCCGGACGGCACTACTCGATGCCGTAGAGCGACTCATGCTCGCAGAGGGTTATGCCGCGGTGACGTCCCGCCGGGTCGCAGCGGAAGCGGACGTCAATCCCGGCCTCGTGTACTACTACTTCGGCCCGATGGACAACCTCTTCATCGAGGTCTTCCGGCGCAGCGCGGCCCGGATGCTCGGCCGCCAAGCCGAGGCGCTCGTTTCTGATCAGCCGCTCTGGGCGCTCTGGGACCTGATCCGCGAGCAGTCCAACACGACGCTGAATCTCGAATTCCTCGCGCTCGGAAACCACCGTCAGGCGGTCAAGGCGGAGATGAAGGAGTTCTCGGTGCGGTTCCGCCGGATCCAGTTCGAGGGGCTGTCGGAGGTTCTGGCCCGCTACGATATCGACACGCAGGCCTGGCCGCCCGAAGCGGTGATGTTGTTCATGGACGGTGTCGGCAGGTTCATGGGTGAGGAGCGGTCCTATGGCCTCAGCCTCGGGCACGAACAGGCGGCACGCGTAATGGAGAGGCTGATCGGCGAATTCGAGGGGAAGCGGCGATCTGCGCGACGTCGAGGCCGCCGATGACTTTGCAGTTCGGCCTGCTGTGGCCGTTCAGGAACCCAGATTCTGTGCCCTGGGACGAGTTCTACCGATCGCACCTCGCCCTCGTGGTGGAATCGGAGCGGATGGGCTTCGACGAAGCCTGGCTCACCGAGCACCACTTCATCGACGATGGTTACTCACCGTCACTCTTTCCGATCGGCGCCGCCATCGCCGCGCGCACCGACCGGATCCGCATCGGGACGTTCCTACTACTCCTTCCGCTGCACAATCCGGTCCAGGTCGCCGAGGACACCGCAACACTCGACATCATCTCCGGCGGTCGTTTCGACCTCGGAGTCGGCCTCGGTTATCGGCCAGGCGAATTCGACGCCCAGGGTATCCCGGCCCGCGAGCGTGCAAGTCGTATGCGAGAAAGCCTGCCCATCGTGCGGCGACTCCTGTCCGGCGAGAACGTCACCATCGACGGCAAGTACATCAAGCTGAACGACATTCGAATCACTCCGCCTGCACTGCAACAGCCGCACCCGCCGATGTGGGTGGGGGGCACTGCGCCGAAGGCGATCGAGCGGGCAGCAGCGATGGGGATGCACTTCCTCAGCGGCGGGCCCGGATCGGCCGCCGTCTACGACGACGCGCTACGTGCCCACGGCCGCAACCCACGTGACTTCCACGTGGCCGCCACCGTGCCGACCTATGTCGCGCCCACGCGTCGACAGGCCTGGGAAATCGCCGCTGAACCTCTGCGCTACATGGCGGCGAGTTATCTCAAGTGGACAGCCGAAGCCAAGGGCATTGCGGACGCCGACTTGCCGGCGTTGCCCTCCGCCGAGGAGATAGTGCAACGGCAGTCGATGGATTTCTTCGGTGAAGACATGCTCGTCGGCTCACCTCACGACGTGATCGAGAAGATCGAGACCTACCGAGCTGGAGCGCGGCTGACGCACCTGGTTGCCGCAATGGCACTACCTGGCATGGCGGTACACCAGATCCACGCGAGCATGGAGCTCTTCGCGGGGAATGTCATCCCCCACTTCCGCGAATCGAATTCGCGGTGATCAAAGGCAATTCACCCGCAGTGACGAGGCCCGGGTTCGCCGCCACGACGGCCGGGATTGCGTTCACCGCGGGATTGGCGGTCGGGGCGGCGACGTACTCCTCCTCGGCGCCGCCGAAGACCGGCTCGTAACGAACCCGGATATTGGGCACGCCGGAAATCTCCATCACGTAGCCGTGCTCGATCGGCCAATCGGGTTCCATCGCATCCCCGAGACGCCACAGTAAATCCATCTCGAGGAGTGGCCGGTCGGCCTTCATACCCTGGAACATCGCCTTCATACCGCAAACCGTGCCCTCGCCGATCTCCATGTAGCCGAGGTCGAGATGCTTTGTGGCGATACCGAGCTGCGGCGTAAAGCGCACCTCGTCGAGCTCGACATGTAGCGCGCCGGCCATCATCTCGATGGCGTCTTCGAAGGCCGAGATCCGCTGCCGCATCATGTCAATCAGCCCCGGTGTGTCCGGTGGCGAACCGAACCCAAGCGCCAGCCACGTCTCCGGGGACTCGTAGGGTGTGCAGTCGACCGCTTCGTGGATGGTGATTCGGTCCACTTCGCGGCACGCGGCCGCGGAGACGAGCGCGATCACGCTGGCCAGCCCGGGATTGATTCCTGAACCGTACAACGACACGCCACCCCGGACGGCCGCATCGTGCAAACGTTGACGCTCATGCTCACCGAAGGAATGGCCCGTGATGAATCCCGCCGTCGAGATCACGTTGACACCTGCATCGAGGAGCCGGACCATCTCGTCGAGATTCGGAACCATCGGCATGTAAAGCACGACATCGGGTTTCAGTGCGACGATCGTGTCAATGTCGCTTGTCGCCGGTATCCCGACCGGCGGGATACCGCACAGTTGACCGACGTCCTTGCCGACCTTGCCTTCGCTCCATGCGTAACATCCGACGAGCTCGAGCCCTGGTTGCGCCTGGACTGCCCGAACCGCGGCTTGAGCCACCTGACCGGTGGTCCACTGCACCACCCGAATGGTCATGACACCATCTCATCCATTTTGTCGGTCAGACGATGGCCGGCAACGAATCCCAGCCCCGCAGCGCGGGTGAATTCGCCATACGGGCATTGTCGACGTCGATCTCCCACTCCGGGAAGCGGTCGAGGATCTCCTCGAGGGCGATACGACCTTCCAACCGCGCCAGGGCCGAACCCAGGCAATAGTGCGCGCCGATGCCAAACGACAAGTGCTTGATGTACTCGCGGTGGATATCGAAGCGATCCCCGTCGGGGAACCGTCGATCATCATGGTTGGCAGACCCGATCAGGAACAGGATCACACTGCCAGCGGGGACGGTCCCACCGTGGAACTCTGTGTCAGTCGCGACGTACCGGGCGAATTGCTGCGCGGGCGATTCGAGACGCAGAACTTCCTCGATGGCCCTGGGAATCAATGAGCGGTCCTCGACCAATTGGCGCCGTTGGTCCGGATGGTCAGCGAGTGTCTTGCCGGTCCAACTGATCAGATGCCCGGTGGTCTCGGCACCGGCGCTGGCGAGAAGCGTTGTGTAGGTCAGCACTTCGTCACGGGTGAGTCGGCGGGTCGAGCCATCCTCTTCTTCGAGCTCGGCGTTGAGTAAATCGGTCATCAGGTCGTCTGACGGGTTCTTGGCGCGCCAATCGATGTACTCGGCATAACTTGAGCCGTCGGCAAAACCCTCCTGCGGCGTGAGATGTTCGCCCGGGTCGGCACGCAGGCTGCGGTCGGTGTCCTGCCGATGGGCCTCCTGAGCAGACTCCGGAATACCGAGAAGCATGCCGATCGTGCGCATTGGAACCTGCGCGCCGAGGTCCGCCATGAAGTCGAACTTCTTGGCGCCCATAACCGCATCGAGGCTGCGTGCGCAATACTCGCGAACCTTGTCCTCCAGCTCGGCTATGCGGCGCGGGGTGAAGACACCATGCAGCACCTTGCGATATCTGGTGTGGACCGGCGGATCTTGGAAGATGAACATACTCGGCGGCATCTCGATATCGGCCCGTATGAAGTCCAAAATCGCACCCCGGCCCGAGATGAATGTTCGGTGGTCCAACAGCACCCGCTCGACATCGTCGGCTCGGCTGACGGCGAAGAAGTCATGTGCTGCGTTGTAGTACAACGGCGCTTCCTCTCTCAGCCGTCGATAGACCGGATACGGATCGGCGTCGATGACGGGGTCGAAAGGGTCGTAATAGACATCGCTCGGGCTCGCAACCGTCAAGTCGGACTCCTTCTCTTGGCCAGATGCCCCCTGACCCGGCTGATTAGTCGATTGCCTAATCGAAGACGATACCGAGGTCCTCGTCGTCAAGGCAAGAGCCGCTCGTCTCGTGCCGCTGCCACCTCGCCCGCTGGGCCCGGCGGCGTGAGACCGACGAATCCGAGGGGATTCAGGTACTCCTTGTACAGGGTGATCTTGTCGGCCTCGAAGCCGAATATGGTGATGTAGGTGTTCCGGTAGATGCCCCCGTTCCCCCGCCGTGAAGCTTCGCTGTGGTACTCCGCGATCACCAGCTGCTCGCCGGCTACCTCGTACCACCGGTCGTAGACGAAGTCCATCCGCACGAACATCGCCGGCATCGAAGTGCGCAACTGGTCGACTATCGCGGCGCTTCCCCGCGTCGCGGGAAGATCCTCGACGAATGGCAGCACCATCATGGCATCGGTGGCGAGATGACGCGCGACCCGGTCGAAGTCGAGATCTCCTATGCTGTCGAGGAATTCGCGGGCAAGCTGAACTCGGTCCTCAAAAGTCCACGGCACGTCGATACTCCCCTGGGTCGGCAGCGGCGAACGTTTTGTGCTCGAGGAACTTCTCGAGCTCTACGGATCCGTCAGCCGGAATGTCGTGCTCCTCGGCGTAACCGAAGCGGCTGTCGGGACCGAGATAGTTGCCGCCGTTGATGCTCATCCGGCCGGTCCGCACCCGGCGCGCCACCGCGAGCGCACGCTCGTGGGACCCAAAGACGACGCCGGACGGTCCGCATATCGAACGGTTCGCGATCCGAACTGCATCTCGATCGTCGTCGTAGGGGACCACAACCAGAACCGGACCACCGACTTCCGCCGCCAGCACTTCGCTCTCGGGGTCGACCCCGGTGAGCAACGTGGGTTCGTAGAAGTAACCAGGCCGCACCATTCCGCCGCCCCTCACGAGCGTTGCACCGGACGCGATGGCCCGCTTGACCATCTCATCGACCTCGTCGCGACGCCGATCACTGATGAGCGGTCCCATCCAGGTGCAGACATCGGCGGGGTCGCCATAGCGCACCGCGGCCAGGCATTTCGCCAGGTCACCCACCGCTGTGTCACAGCGGTGGGCAGGCACCAAGACCCGTGAGATCGGAGCCGAGCCTTGTCCCGCATGCGACGTTGCCATCAGCGCTATCTGCTCAGTACAGGTCGAGACGTCGGCATCGTCGAGCACGATCGCTGTCGACTTTCGCTCCGGCTTCATCCACACCCGCTTGACAGCCCCACTGGCTGCGACCATGAGGCGGCGCCCCGCTGCTACTGATCCGGTAAAGGAGATCAAGTCGACATCTCGGTGGCTGGCGAGTGTGCTGTCCACGGCTGGGTTCAGGGAAGCCAGCAGATTCACCACCCCGGCGGGAATCTCGGTCGTCGTCGCGATCAGCTCGCCGAGCGCAAGCGTTGTCAATGCAGCGTCGGAGCCGCTTTTCAACACCACCGTGCAACCTGCGGCCAGCGCCGGGCCCAAGGCGGCAATCGTCATGCGGATCGGGTGACTGGAGCCGGTGAAGATCGACACCACGCCGATCGGACCCTTCTCGGTCCAATGCGTCCCCCGGCCCGCATCGCCGTCGCCGGCAGTGGTGCTCGAATTGGCCGCCAACGTATCCGCATGACGGCCTACCGCGTTGATAGGCGCATCGAGGTATGGCCCTTCGGTCAGCCGCCAGGTGGCCCCCGTCTCGGCAACGGTCAGCCGCCGCAGTTCCTCGCGATGCCCGATCAGGGCCGCGTGGAGCTGCGTGAGACATTTGACCCGGAACGTGATGTCGGTGGACCACTTCGTCGAGTCGAAAGCACGCCGGGCCGCCGCGACGGCCCGCTGTGCATCGTCGACGTCGCAGTCTGGCGCAAAGCCCATGATCGCACCGGTCGCCGGGTTCACCGACGGAAATGTTTGGCGGCTGCGACCGTCCGACAGCACGCCGTCGATCAGCATGTGTCGCTCAACCCGGCCGGCCGAATGCTCTGGGGAGCCCGCTCCCCTGCCGTCCGCGGGCTTGGTCCCCGCCTGAGATGGCATCCACCGCTCCCGCAACAAAAATAGTTGACTCGGTCTGTTATACACTACTACCTTGTCGAAAGGTCGGTATCTGTCGCTCGACCATGATTCGCGGCAACAGGCATGGAGCGGCGATCACGCTGACCGCAATCGACTGGGACGTACACCGGTACGCGTACACAGGAGGCGGCATGGCGTGGGAGTTCAGAACGGATCCTGAGTACCAGGGCTTGCTGGACTGGGCCGACGATTTCGTGCGGGAGGAAGTCGAGCCGTTGGACCTGGTATGGCCGGGTCAGGAGTTCGTACCGCTCAGCGACGCTCGGCGCAAGGCAATCGATCCGCTCAAGGCGCAGGTGAGGAGCAAGGGGTTGTGGGCGACTCACCTCGGCCCTGAACTGGGTGGCCAGGGGTACGGGCAACTCAAGCTGGCCCTACTGAACGAAATCCTGGGCCGCTCGTTGTGGGCGCCGATCGTGTTCGGGTGCCAGGCGCCCGACACCGGAAACGCCGAGATCATCGCACACTACGGCACCGAGGAGCAGAAACAGCGCTATCTGCAGCCGTTGCTGGACGGCGAGATGTTCTCGAGCTATTCGATGACCGAGCCTCAAGCAGGAGCCGATCCCACTCGCTTCCAGACGCGCGGACACCGCGATGGCGACGGCTGGGTGATCAACGGCTGGAAATACTTCTCCTCCAACGCCAAGACCGCATCGTTTCTCATCGTGATGGTCGTGACCAACCCGGATGTCAGTCCGTACCAAGGGATGTCGATGTTCCTGATTCCCACAGACACCCCGGGCGTCACGATCGAACGCAACGTCGGTCTCTACGGCGAGCCCGTCAACGAGGGCTTTCATGCCCTGATCCACTACGACAACGTCCGGGTACCGGCGGAGGCGTTGCTCGGCGGTGAGGGTCAAGCCTTCGCAATCGCGCAGACGAGACTCGGCGGCGGACGAATTCACCACGCCATGCGGACGATCGGCCTGGCGCGTCAGGCACTCGACATGATGTGCGAACGCGCACTGAGCCGTGAGACCGCGGGCTCGCGGTTGTCGGACAAGCAATTCGTCCAAGGGTTCATCGCCGACTCTTACGCTCAGCTCATGCAGTTCAGATTGTTCGTGCTCTACACCGCTTGGGAGATCGATGAGTACAACGACTACAAGCGAGTTCGCAAGGATATCGCTGCCGTGAAGGCGACGATGCCGAGTGTGCTGCACGATATCGCGTGGCGGGCAATGCAGGTCCACGGTGCGCTCGGCGTCAGCAACGAGATGCCGCTGTTCAGAATGATCCACGGTGCCGCCGCGATGGGTCTGGTCGATGGTCCAACCGAGGTGCACAAGACGACGGTGGCGCGTCAAGTTCTGCGTGACCATTCGCCTAGCGAGGGTATGTGGCCACGCGAGTGGATTCCGGCCAAGCTCGAGGCTGCTCGTGAGAAGCTCGCCGAATATCTCGAACTCGAGATCGGCAACACATGATTCGGATCAGTTCATCGACGAAGACCCACGAACCGAGAAGAGACACGCCATGACGCTGGAAGATGTTGTCCGAGAAGACACCCGCAAACAACCGCGTATCGAGTTCGACCGACACACTCCTGAGTTCCGGCAACGATTCGACGACATTGCCCAGGAAATGCACCAGAGGTGCCCCGTGGCGTGGAATGACACCTACGGCGGCTACTGGGTGGCCGGCGGCAGCGACGCCGTCTTCGAACTCGCACGGTGTCCGCATATCTCGAACGAACATGACATCGACGGCACAAAGCGCGGATATCAAGGCATCTCGATCCCATTGCCCGACGAGGCGGCAGGTGTGCGGGGTGGAATGCTCGAAATGGACGGGCAAGAACATCGAACCTACCGCAATGTCCTGAACCCCTATATGTCGCCGGCTGCGGTGAAGCGGTGGCTGCCGTTCATCGATGAGACGGTCCGCGCGTGTTTGGACGAGAAGATCGAAAGTGGCAGCATCGACTTCGTCGATGACCTCGCCAACGTGGTGCCGGCCGTCCTGACGCTCGCCATGCTGGGGATCCCGGTCCAGAAGTGGGCCATGTACAGCGAGCCCACACACGCATTCGTCTACACGAAGCCCGATTCCCCCGATCGTCAACGCGTCATGGAGATGTACGTGGCGATGGGCATGGACCTGATGAACAATCTTTCTGAGATCCGGGACAACCCCCGGCCCGGGATCATCGACGCGCTGGCTCGATTGCGAATCGATGGCGGGGCACCGCCCGACATGGAGTTGCTGGGGATGTTGAACCTGCTCATCGGCGGCGGCTTCGACACCACGACCGCGCTGACTGCGCATTCGCTGGAGTGGCTTTCGGAGAACCCGGCCGAACGTGAGAGGTTGATCAGCGAACGGAATGCGCTGCTGGATTCGGCCACCGAGGAGTTTCTTCGCTATTACACACCCGCACCCGGGGACGGTCGCACCATGGATACTGATACCGAGCTGCTGGGGATCGACTTCAAGGAGGGCGACCGGGTCTACATATCCTGGGCGTTCGCGAACCGTGACCCCCTGCTCTTCGAGCAGCCGGACCAAATACTCCTCGATCGCAAGCACAACCGGCACTTCGCCTTCGGACTCGGTGTGCATCGGTGTATCGGCTCCAACCTGGCGCGGGTTGTGTTCAAATCGATGCTCACCGCGGTGCTGGATCGCATGCCCGATTACCGCTGCGATCCTGAGCGGACGGTCCACTACGACACCATTGGCACCATCCAGGGCATGCGCCATCTTCCCGCAACCTTCACGCCGGGCAAGAAGAGCGGTGCGGGGTTGGAGGAGACGCTCGACCGGCTCCAGCGAATCTGCGAGGAGCAGGGGCTGGCACGCCCCATAACGGAATTCAAGGGTGAAGCCCGCATCGTTTGAACAGTTGGATCAGATCACCCGCGAATCGCGGCCGGCCCAATACCGGTCCCGCAGCCGCCTCTTGTAGAGCTTGCCGTTGGGGTCACGCGGTAGTTCGTCGACGAAGTCGACGGTCCGCGGACACTTGTAAGTCGCCAACTCTGCGCGACAGTAATCGATGAGCTCCGCCTCCAAGGTCGTTCCCTTTCGCGAGCTGTCGGCCAGCTGGACAACAGCTTTCACAGCCTCGCCCATCTCGTCGTCGGGCACGCCGATCACCGCGACGTCGGCCACGGCCGGGTGTGCGGTCAACACATTCTCAGCTTCCTGCGGATAGATGTTCACACCGCCGGAGATGATCATGTGCGCCAGTCGGTCGGTCAGGTAGAGATAGCCCTCTTCGTCGAGGAAGCCCATATCACCCAGGGTCCGCCAGCCCTTGTCGTTGGCCACTGACTCGGTCTTGCGGCTGTCATTGTGATACTCGAACGGTCTGCCGCCCGCGAAATACACCACACCCACTTCGCGGGGGCCCAACTCCTGGCCGTCCGGACCGAGGATGTGGCATTCTTCGATGGGTCGGCCAACCGAACCCGGATGGCTCAGCCACTCCTGTGCCGAGATGTACGTTGCGCCCAGATCCTCGGTGCCCGAGTAATACTCGTCAATGATGGGACCCCACCACTCGAGCATCTCCCGCTTGATCCTGACCGGGCATGGCGCGCCCGTGTGCAGGACGCGCCGCAGGCTCGAGACGTCATACCGCATGCGAACCTCCTCGGGTAGTCGAAGCATGCGGACGAACATCGTCGGAACGAACTGCGCTTCGGTGACCCGGTATCTCTCGATCAACTCGAGGCACTCACGGGGATCGAAATTCTCCATC
Source organism: Mycobacterium sp. IS-1590 (assembly GCF_001500025.1). Lineage (GTDB taxonomy): Bacteria > Actinomycetota > Actinomycetes > Mycobacteriales > Mycobacteriaceae > Mycobacterium. Next base: position 149,797 of record NZ_LQIW01000048.1, read on the forward strand.
AAGACCACCGTCCCGCCGACACGATGCCAGGACATGGATCCCACCAGCGGTGCGGAGTGATACAGCGGCGCAGGACACAGGTAGACCGAGCCGATTCCGCCGCCTTCGGTCATGCCCAGGGCGATCTGGGCGGGCACCGCTGCCGGGTCCCCGAACACTGTGCCCGGCAGCGATTTACGTACCCCCTTCGGAAATCCTGTCGTTCCGGACGAGTACAACATCTCGCGCCCTTCGCACTCGCTTTCGATCGGACCGGCGGATGACGCGGCGAGAACGGTGTCGTAGGGGACGAAGCCGGGTAATTGCCCATTGACCGAGACCCGTGCCCGAATCTTGGAGACGTCGAGGCGCTCCACAACCGCGGACATATCGGTGCTGGACACCAACGCGGCGGCGTGACAATCGTCCAGCACGTACTGCACTTCGTTGGGGCGCAAATGGCTGTTGATGGCGGTGTAGTACAGGCCGGCGCGCTGCGCCGCCCACGCGACCTCGAGGAACGCGCGCTCGTTGCCCACCAACAGCGCGACGTGATCACCGGGGTGCAAATTCCACTGACGAAGAGCGGCGGCGAACCGCCGCGACCGCTCGTCGAGCTGCCCATAGGTGACGGTTTCGCCGCTGTGGCCCATGACAATGGCGGGTGCTCCCGGACGCCGAGCGGCATGCCAGTCCGGCGACATCCGCGTCGGCTCCCGCTCACATGTGCGGTCCGAACTCATGTCGGCATCAGGTCCTTCCACGACGTGGGCGAGGAACCGGGTACGAGGCCGGCTTGTTCGTACAACCGGTGATCGGCGCCGAGGTATCGGCCGGTCCGCGGGTCGTACGTCGTGACGGCGACGCGGCCACGGGCGGATTCTCCGCCCCCAAAGGAGCTCGGCGCCGCGGGGGTGGCGCTGCGGCCCGGGTCGGCGGACGGCAGCGAGGCCTGCGGCGGCATGTGTGTTCCCCCCGCGGGGGCGTGAATGCGGCCGTCGAGATCCACCCGGTCGTCGACGGGAATGCCCTGGGATACCAGATTGGGATCGATCGGGTACGGCCCAATGGGATGCTGCCGCATGGCGAGCGGTTCAAAGGGCTTGTCGCTGTTGCAGATCTCCACCGTCGGGGCACGCTTCCCCGGGTGCCCCATACACGGGAAGTTGCGGGCTCCACGGACGGCGATCGGCGAGTCCTGAGGCAGCTTGCAGTACAAGCCGTCCGGAGTATCTGCCTCGGAGGTATCAGCGGGTGAACGCCAAGCCGACGGCGGAAGATAGCCGACCGTGCACGGGGTGGGATCACCCATGCTCATCGCGAAGTCCCCCTGTGCGATTCCGGTGGCATTGTTCGCGCTGCTCTGCGACTGCGTGGCCGCGATGTGCGGCGGAAGCAAGACGAGTAGCTGCTCGAGGGACGGGTTGTAGGTCACTAGGATCTGGCCGATTGTCGTCAGATTCGCCAGCAGTATGGGAAGGGTCGGCTTCAGCGATGTCAACAGCGCCGAAACCTCCTCGGCGAATTCGGGTCCCGAGCCGAGCAACGTTCTGATCTGTGGGTCGTTGCGACGAAGCTGGCCCGTGACGCCGGCCAGGCTCCGAATCCACGAGCGCAGAGAATCGGCCGACTGGGCTTGCGCGTCCAGCAGCGGAACGCTGTCGTCGATCAAGGAACGGGTCTGGCCAGAAACTCCTCTGAGGTCTGTGGCCAGAGTCGAGAACGAATCAACTAGCGAGCCGAAGTCATAGCCGCTGCCATTGAAGGCCTTGAACGATTCATCGAGCAGCGCGCCGAGTTTGTCCTCGGGGATACTGTCCACCAGGCTCTCGACGCGGTTGAGAAGCGGGCCGACGGGCTGTGGAAGGCTGGTGCGTTGCACCGGAATCACCGAACCATCCCGAAGGTACGGTCCGGCATCGGTGTTGGGTCGCAGGTCCACATACTGTTCGCCGACCGCGGAGACGTTGCGCACCGCAGCCTCGAGATCCTCGGGAACCCGCGGCGAGGTTTCCAAGGACAACATGGCTTCTGCGCCGGAGCGAGTAAGCCGGAGCTCGGTGACCTTCCCGATTTGGGAGCCCCGGTAGGTCACATTGGCGAATCGGTAGAGGCCGCCGGAGGCGGGCAACTCCAAGGTCACGGTGATCCGCCCGATGCCGAGCAGGGTCGGAACCTGCATGTACCGCACGACCATCACCGTGACGCCGACTACCGATGCGATGACGAAGATGATCAACTGGTTCCGGACAAATCGGGTCAGCATCAGCCACCACCGTTTGGCATCGATGACGCTTCGACTGGATACGGGCCGGCGAAGATCGGTTGGCCGGCAGCCGTTGGCGTTGAGGATTCCCGACGCGGCGCGACCGGCAGCACCGGCCCGCTGACCGCAGCCCCCTCCGGCGGGGACGTTCTTTCACTAGCTGGAACCTGGTTCGATGCGTTGGTGGGCGTTTCCGTCACACCGAGTTGGAGCGGTGTATACGAATACTGCATCCACTCCGGATCACCAGGAGCGGGAATGAGTTTCGCCCCTTCTTCTCCCCACCGCGTGCCGAGGAACAGGGTCCGCTTGAGCCGCGGTACGGTGAGATCGATGACGGCGTAGAGGTTCATGAAATCACCCCGAACGGCACGATCGATGAGGTTCTGGGTGTAAGGGAAGGTCGTCACGTATCCGAGTGCTTGCGCCAGATCCCCCCCGACGTCGGCGATCGCCCTGATGGTTGGTTCGAGGTTGTGCAGGTTGGTGACTATCTCTTCCTTGGTGTCGGCGACGAGGGTCGTTGCCGTGTCGCTCAACACCCGCAGCCTGTCCAGCGCCGTCGTGAAGTTCGGCCGCTCGCGGATCAGGACGTCGACCGCCTCCGGAATGCGCTGCAGTGCATGCTTGATGACGTCACGTTGCCCAACGAGCTGTCCGGCCAGGCGATCCAGTTCCCGTATCGATGCGACAAGCGCATCACTCTGCCTGTCCAACGTGGCGACGAAGATGTCGGCTTGGGACAGCAGGTCGCGGATGGCATCTTCGCGACCGCCCATTGCCGCGTTGAAGTTGTGGATGATGTCGCCGATCTGCCCCAGCCCTCCTCCATTGACGACGGCCGACAAGGCGGCCAGCGTCTGCTCGGTGGAGGGATAGGTCGCCGACCTTGCGAGCGGGATGGTCGCCCCCGGTTCGAGGCGGCCCACGGGGGATTCACCGATCGGCGGGTTGAGCGAAAGGTGCATGGACCCGAGCAGGCTTGTCTGTCCGACGGTCGCGACTGCATTCACCGGTACGACAACCTCGGGCTTGACTGAGATCTCCACGTCCGCGCGCCAGTCACGAACCGTCATCTTGCCGATGCTGCCCACGATGACATCGTCGATCATCACTGGCGAATTCGACTCCATGGTGCCGACGTCGGCGACCTGCACGTGGTAGACAGCGGCGCCGGGGCCGCGACCGACCGCACCCGGCAGCGGAATCGAATTCCAGCCCTGGAAGGCGCATCCCGCGACGGTGACCGCGATGCCGATTCCGGCGAGTGATCGGAGCAGCGCCTTGGAGCCGGAGCCCTTCATCGGGGTCCTCCTTCTGCCGGAAGCAGCATTTGCGGCAGGCCGGGCGCCGGCGGGATCGGTGCGCCGGGGAACAACGCGGGTGAGGGAGCGGCCGGCAGATGGTCGGGGGCCCCGGGACCCGGGGCCACCGCGGGAGCCAGCCCGTACCCGGGCGGAGGCGGGACATCACCGGCACCGGTGAAGGCCGACACTGCCGGCGGTGGCTCCTGCGGAGCAGGACTCGGCCCCGCACCTCCCGGCGCCAAGACGGGATCGGTGTAGATGAGATTCGCCGGGTTTGCCGACTTGCGCAGATACGGGTTGATCGGCATCGGCACGCCGTTGAAGTTGAGCAGCCGCAGTGCCGGTCCGAGATATTGTGCGCACAGCTTCGCGGTTTCGGGGGCGGTGATGTTTTCCACGCCACCGATCGCAGAGCAGATGAAGTGAACGGGATTCGAGAAGTTGTTGATCACGAACGCGCCCGAGACAGCGCCGGTATCGGGGTTGTAAATGTTGTAGCCGTTGGCAATTCCGTTGGGTGCGATGTGGAGGATGTTCTCTACGGTCATACGGTTGTCGACGAGATTCTGCGTGACACCTGCCAGCCGCTGGACCTGCTCGGAGGCCTGGTTGCGGCTGCCTGCGACGAATCGCTGCACATCGACGATGGCCTCTGACAGATCTCTCAGCGCCGCATCGAATGCTGATTTGTTGTCATCGAGCAGGCTCGAAAGCGTGGCCAACCGATCCTGGAACAGCACGATCTGCTCACCGCTGTCACGCAGCGCACTGACGAAGATCTGAAGGTTCTTGATCGTGGAGACGATGTCGCCACTGCCCTCCGCCAGGATGCGCCCGACCCCAGCCAGTTCAGCCAGTGCCTGGCGAAGCTTGTCACCGTTGCCGCCCATTGCCGTCGCGGCACTTTCGATGAAGCGGCCCACCGACGTGCGCGAGACATCCCCCGCAGGGCCCAAGTCCGTGGCCAGCCGCATCAGCTGCGTCTTCACTTCATTCCACTCGACGGGCACTGCGGTGCGTTCAAGCGGGATCTGGGCCCCGTCGCTCATCGTGGGTCCCGCATCCTCATAGGCCGGCGTCAGCTGGACGTAGCGCGCGGCGACGAGATTGGGGGCGACGATGACGGCGCGGGCGTCCGCGGGCACCGGAACGTCGTGGTCGACGAACAGTGTCAACTTGGTGGTTTGTCCGCTCGGCTGGATCGAATCGACGTGGCCGACCTTGATACCGACCACGCGCACGTCGTCACCCGGATAGATCCCGGTTGCCGTGCTGAAGATCGCTGTGATCAGCTTGGGGCCGAGGAACGCCTGCCGGACCACAACCAGGCCAGCCGCGATCATTATTGCTATCAGTGTCACCGCGGTCACCCCGGCCAGCCGCCGGCGGTTCACCGGTGGCCCTCGGGAATCGCACTAAGGGGTATTTCGGGAATCCCGTTGACTGGGAACGGGAATTCGGCGCGTGGTCCCACATTGTCCGGCGGTTGGCCGGCATCAACCCCTCTGCGGAAGCCGAACGCGTAATCCAGGAACGGCTGAAGCATCGCCGGCATGGCAATGTTGGGAACGAAGGCGTTGTATATGCTTCCGCTTGCCACGATCTCGCCCTGGGTGATCGAGAATTTCTTCAAGCCCGCCAGGGCATCCGCGATGTCATCGCGATTGTTCTCCAGCATCGCGGTGACAGCGTTGAGCTTCTCCAGGGCTGGGGCCAGTTCCCGCTCATTGTCTCCAACCATGCCGGTCAGCTGTTTGGCGACCGCTGAGATGTTGGCGAGCAGTTCGACGATCATATGTCTGCGATCGTTGAAGACCTCGAGGAGGTCGTTGGCATTGAGGATGAGCGCATTGATCTGGCCGCTTCGTTCGGAAAGAATTCCACTCACGTCGCTCGCATTCTTCAGAAGATCGACGAGAAACCCGTTGCGATTGTTCAGCGACCGCGAAAGACGGCTCAACCCATCAAATGTCGGGCCCAGCTGTGGCGCGATGTGATCGATCGTGGTCGACAACATGTCCAGGGATTGGTTCAACGCCTGCGTGTCGGTGTGGGCGAAGTTGGTGGTGAAGTCACCCACCGCGTCAGTAAGCGAGTACGGCGACGACGTCCTCGTCAGCGGAATCGTCGACAACGGCGCGAGGACGTCAGGACCGTCCGACTCGAGGGTCAGTTTGCGCTCACCCAAGAGGGAGCCGGTGCGAATGTGCGCCGTGGTGAGTGATCCCAGAGACACCCCGGAATTGACAGTGAAGGTGACGCGCGCCTTACCGCGGTCAAGTTCGATTTCCTGCACCAAACCCACCTTGGTGCCCGAAACGGTCACGTCGTTGCCGACTGCGAGTCCACCGGCCTCGGCAAACAACGCCTGATATCTGACGTCGGTAGCCCACGACACCAACCGCTCTGGCTGCAACCCGACAGCAATCGTCAAAACGATGACGACGACACCGATGAAGCCCGCTCTAGGCAGGTGGGAGCCTCGGTATTTCAGCATTATTCCTCCGCACACCGCCCCGTCTGCTGCTTGAACCAGGGGAAGACCGCCGTGCGGCCCTGAAGGTCGCTGACCCGAATGGTCATGCCGCACATATAAAACTGGATGAAGCTTCCATACGAGGCAATGCGAACCAACTTGCGGTAGTTTCCGGGAGCCTTCTTCAGCGCCGCTTCCAGGTGGGGTAGGTCCTTTTCGAGCAGGGGTGCCACTCGGCCGAGTTCGTCGACGGTTCCGTTCAACGGCGCACGCGCGTCGGCCAGCAGACCGGCCAGCGACGCCGTTCCGTTCGCAACCGAGTCGATCGCCGAACCGATGAGGTCGCGCTCGGCGGACAATTCACCGACCAGCACGTCGAGGCGGTCAATGGTGGCGGAGAACTTACCGCCCTCCTTTGACAGGACGGTCAGGAGTGACCGCAGGTTGGCGATCAACTGCTCAACCACCTGACCGTTGTCGGCCAGGACGGTGGTGAACGACGACGTATGGGTGAAGATCGATTCGAGCGTTCCTTGCTGGCCCTGCAGAATACGAAGCAGCGAGCCCGTCAAGGCGTTGATGTCCTGCGGATTGAGCCCTTGTACAACAGGCTTCAATCCACCAAGCAGCACGTCGAGGTCAAGCGCCGGCACGGTGAGATCGGACGGTATCCGGGACCCTGCCGGCAGGATCCGCGTGGACCCCGGCCCGTCGACGAGGGACAAGTAGCGGTCTCCGACGAGGTTCAAGTACCGAACCGCCACCTTCGTGCCGGTCGTCAACACCACGCCACGATCCACATCGAACGTGACCTCGACCGTCTTATCCGGCTGCAAAGTTACATCGCGCACCGTGCCGACCCGGATGCCGGCCACCCGCACGCTGTCACCGCTGGTGATCTCGGAGGCGTCGACGAATACTGCGGAAAAGGTTGTTGCCGAGCCGGATCGGTGTTCACTGAAGGTGACGAACAGGCCCGCGGTCAACAGCGCCATGATCAATGCGAAGATGCCGAATTTGACACCAGTGCGCCGCTGGCCCCTCACCCCGGCTGCCCGATCTGCGCCGAGTTGCGCGGCGGCCCGTCGAGGGGACCGAAGAGGAACTGCTTGAGCCCGTCGGCATTCAGCAGCAAGCCCTGGTTCCCGTACTTCCAGGGGTTACTGCCGACGTCGGCCACCACGAACGGCGGCCTGGACTCGAACGGCAGGTTGGGCATACCCACATCAGCGCATCGCGGTCCGCCCTTCGCCGCCACCTTGGGCAGGTCCGCCGGGTAGCGATAGCGATCGACACCGAGGGTGAAAGCGGTCGATATCGTGATACCGGGTACGGACTCTGGCGCGGAATTGGCAAGCGGCAGAACCCCTTGCAGTGAGCACGTCAATGCTTCGTGGTATTGCTTGGTGAGATCGGTTGTGGGGATCAACAGATGCATCACGTCGGTGAGTGCCTGACGGTTACCACCAAGGACGTCGTTTCCGATATCCGCGAGACCGATCATATTCACCAGGAAGGCATCGAGGTTGCGCTCTTCTGTCACTATCGACTCGCTCACATGCGCCGCGTTGTCGAGGGTTTCGGTGATGAAGGTCCCACTGTCGGCGTAGGCGGCCAGGACCTCCGGAGCGACGGCTATGTCGTGCTCCAGACTGGACTGACTCCGATTGACCTCCGCGAGAACCGAATCGAAGCCTTCAAGAGTTCTACCGAAGCGGTCGCCCCGGCCGTTCACGGCCGACGAGATCGCTCCGAGAGTCTCATTGAGCTTGGCAGGGTCGATCTTCGCCAGCACCGATGAGAGCCGTTGAAAGATCGTGTTGATTTCGACTGTGACATCTCCGGCCTCCAGCGTCTGGCCGGCGGTGAGGCTCTGCGACCAGGATCCGGCCGGCGGGACGAGCTCGACAAACTTGGCGCCGAACACCGTTGTCGATGCAATGTTGACCTCTACATCTGCGGGGATCATCTCCAGTTGTCCGGGCTCGATCGCGAGATGTATTGCGGCCCTGCCGGATGGCAAGGACTCGATGGATGCGACCTTGCCGACTTGGATTCCGCGCATCTGCACTTTGGCGTCGGGGTACATCATCAGCCCCGCCCGGGGCGAAACCACTGTGACCGGTACAGCTTCGGTGAATCCGCCACGGAACAACTGCGCGACCAGCACCGCAATTCCTGCCACCGCAGCGATAGTTGCCACGCCTACCAGGGGACGCGCGATCGGATGCGGCATCGGTGCTCTCCCTCCCGCAACATTGAGGGTCTGTAGGCCACCGGGCGACCGGTGCCGCGCCTAGCTAACCTCAGACAGACGACCGAGTCAACTATTTTGGCAGACGTGCGAAGGTACCGATCGAATTCGACGTTCTGGACGTCAGGTCACGGCACCCAGCGTCTTCAGATCGATGATCTGCTCCCAGTCCAACCCGAGTTCGGCGAGGATCTCATCGGTCTGCTCCGCGAACCCCGGGGCGGGCTCGACTTGAGGCGCAGTCACATCGAACTGCACCGGATTGGCCACCAACTCCAGTTGGCCCGCCTGCACCAGGTATTCGTTGGACCGGATCTGGACATCGCGTGCGACCTGGAGGGTGTCCTGTACGGGCGCCCACGGTCCGGCCAGGGTCGAGAACCGCTCGGACCACTCGGCCAGCGTGCGGCTGGCCATGGTCTTGGACAGAATCTCCGCGGCCTCTGGTGCATGGGCGGCGATCGACTCGACATCGCTGAATCGCGGGTCGTCGGCGAGCTCCGGCAGATCCATGTGCCGACACACGTCGGACCAGAACTTCGTCGGCTGCATCATCACGAACGAGATGAATCGATTGTCGGCCGTCGGATACAGCCCTACCAATGGATTGTTGGGCGACCTGTTGGCGTTCGCGGGTTGGGCCACGAGCCGCTGACCCAGATGGTTGGTCAGCGTTATCGTGTGCCCCATTGCCCATGCTCCGCTGCCCAACAGGGAGACGTCGACCACCGAGGGCTCACCCGTACGCTCGCGCTTCAGTAACGCCGCCGCGACCCCGCCCGCCAAATTCGTCCCCGAGATCGTGTCGCCGTAGGCAGGACCGGGCAGGCTGATCATGCCGTCGATCTCCGGCGGCGTGACCGTTGCAGCGGCACCCGCGCGGCACCAGAACGCCGTCATGTCGTAACCGCCCTTGTCGGCCTCGGGCCCACGAGGACCGAAAGCACTCCCCCGAGCGTAGATGATTGTCGGATTGATCTCACGGACGTCGTCGACGTCGATGCCGAACTTCGTTCGAGCGCAGGGCAGGAAGCTCGTCAGGAACACATCCGACCGTCGCGTGAGCTCGAAAAGCACCTCGCGCCCTTCAGGTATCGAGAGGTCCAAACCGATGCTCCGCTTACCGCGATTGGCGTTGTCGACATTGGGGTTGGGCTCCCCCTCGACCACCAACGCACCGATCTGGCGTAACCCGCGCTGAGGGTCACCCGTCACCGCGTGCTCCACTTTCGTGACTTCGGCGCCCCATTCGGCCAATACCGCACCAGCCGTCGGGACGAACCCGTACATGGCCACCTCGAGGACTCGGATGCCGTCGAGCGGTTTCACTGGACTGCCGCCGCGAAAGTCTTGCGTTGCAAGAACTCCTCGAGACCTGCAACCCCCATTTCGCGGCCGATGCCCGACTGTTTGTAGCCGCCGAATGGGCAGTCGGGCCCCGAGTAGTCCCCGCCGTTGATGCTCAGCGTTCCGGTGCGGATCCGGCGCGCCACACCGACGGCACGGTCGTGGCTGCCGAACACACCGCCGGACAATCCGTAGATGGAATTGTTCGCGATCCGCACCGCGTCGTCGTCGTCGTCATAGTCCATGACCACCAGGACCGGCCCGAAGACCTCCTCTTGGGCGATCTCGCTGTCTGGGTCCACATCCGTCAGAAGTGTCGGCTCGTAGAAGAATCCGGGATCGACCTTGTTCCCTCCCACGACCAGCCTCGCGCCTGCAGACACCGCCCTGCGCACCATGTGATGGACCTTGTCACGCTGACGCTCGCTGATCAGCGGACCCATGTAGTTGTTCGGGTCCAGCGGGTCGCCGTATGTCACCACGGCGAAGTTCTGGGCCAGAAGTTCGACGAAGTCGTCTTTGGCCTTGCGCGGCACCAGCACTCGGCTCATCAGTGCGCACCCTTGGCCGGCGTGCGAGGTGATCATGAACGTGGCCATCATGGCAGCGCTCGCGAAATCGGCGTCGTCGAGGACGATCATCGCCGACTTTCCGCCGAGTTCGAGGAACAGATTCTTGAGGGTCTCGCTGCAGGCCGCCATTATCCGTCGGCCGGTCGCGGTGGACCCGGTGAAGGTGACCGCGTCCACCTGGGGACTCGTCGTCAGCAAAGCGCCGACATGCGGATCCGCACCGGAGAGGACGTTCACGACTCCCGCCGGAATTTCGGTGTGCTCGGCGATCAACTCACCGATGGCCAACGTGACCAGCGGCGTGTCCGGCGCACCTTTGAGGACCACTGTGCAACCCGCCGCGAGTGCCGGAGCCAACTTGGCCAGCGCGAGTTGGTTGGGATAGTTGTAGGCGATGATCGCGGCGACGACGCCGACTGCCTCCCTTTCGACCCAGCGGTGATGCTGCTGTCCCCGGCTCTCGACCACGCCGAGGTCTTGGACGAACGAGTAGCTCTTGAGCAGATCGGCGTAGTAGGCGACCAAAGCTATCGGGTTGTCGAGCTGCGGACCCTCGGTCAGCATCCGGGTGGCGCCCACCTCGGCCATGGTCAGCTCCCTGAGCTCGCCAGCGTGATCCAGCAAGGCGGTGTGCAGCTGTTCGAGGCAACGGGTGCGCAGCGCGGTGTCGGTAGACCATTCAGTGTGGTCGAATGCCCGTCGCGCGGCTGCGACGGCGCGTTCCGCATCAGCGACAGATGCGTCAGGCGCGTGGCCGAAGACCTGGCCGTTTGCCGGGTTCACGGACGCGAACACCTGCCCACTGTCCGCTTCCACCAATCGGCCGTCGATGAGCAGCTGCCGATCGGCTGTCGGTCTCGGCGGGGCCACCGTCCCCGTGCTCGTCGTGTGCTCAGTCGGCATCGAACCCTCCCGCCTTCGTGGCTCCGCACGGTGCGCGGAACGAACCCTCGCCAGTAGCGATGCGACCCTAACATGAAAAATAGTTGACTAGGTCGGCTGTCTGCGGTTAGCTGATCGAGTGGCCGTGCGTCGGTGATCGCTGCCCGCTGGGTATGACGCGATCACGGCCCGGAGCTCTCGGAGGGAGATTTTCGTGAAGGTCCACGTCGATTCGACCCGCTGCCAGGGGCATACGCTCTGCGCGATGATCGCGCCCGACATGTTCGAACTCAGCGAAGTGGACGGTAGCTCTTCCGCGGTCACTGAAGTCGTACCGGCCGACCAGGAGGAACGAGTGCGCGAGGCAGCGCAGTCATGTCCGGAACAGGCCATTGTTCTCGATGAGATGTCTGCCGACCCAGATTCGCAGCTTGGTCGACAACGGGCGCTCCAGTAGAACAACGATCTTCCGAGTTGTTGACTGCTGCGTATTTCGAGTGACGAAGAAGAGATGATGCCCACTATCCACACAGGTGAACGCACGGCACCCGCCGAGCGGATCGCTGTTCGCTGTGTCGACTCCGACGTGCATCCCGTTCCCAGGAGCGGGGATCTGACGCAGTACATCCCCGAGCCGTGGCGCAGCAAGTACTTTCTCAGCCGACCCGTGGGTGAACAGATCTATTACGACGCACCGGATTACGCCCATGCCCGCGCTATGCGCGTAGACACCTTTCCGGCAGATGGCGAGTTTGCCGGCAGCGATCCTCAACTGGCCTTCAAACAATTGATCCTCGAGGCCGGTGCCGACATCGCGATATTGGAGCCGATACACGGCAGTTGCCGACTGCCGGAGGCGACCGCCGCGATCTGCTCCGCCCACAACAGCTGGCAAGCCAACCACTGGCTCGACGATCGCAACAACTGGCACCAACGATGGCGTGGATCTATTTGCCTCGCAATCGAGGAACCCGAGGCGTGTGTCCGCGAGATCGAGCGGTGGGCCCCTCACCCTTACATGGCCCAGGTCCTCATCAATGCCGAACCCCGGCCGTCATGGGGCGATCCGAAATACGACCCGATCTGGGCAGCGGCAACCCGACACGACATCACCGTCAGCTGCCACCTTGGCCGCAGCCATCACGAGGAACTTCCGATGCCACCAGTCGGGATACCCAGCTACAACCACGACTTCATGGTCACCTACTCATTACTGGCTGCGAACCAGGTGATGAGCCTCATCTTCGACGGAGTGTTCGACCGATTTCCCGCATTGCGCGTTGTCTTCATCGAGCACGCCTTCACCTGGATCCTGCCGCTGATGTGGCGGATGGACGCCATCTACGAGGCGCGCAAGCCCTGGGTCGACATCAAGCGCAGGCCGTCCGAATACGTCAAGGATCACATCAAGTTCACGACCCAACCGCTCGACTATCCCGAGGACAAGACGGAGTTGCTTCGCGCATTCGAGTGGATGGAGTGCGACAAGATCCTTCTCTACAGTTCGGACTACCCGCACTGGACGTTCGACGACCCCCGCTGGCTCGTCAAGCACTTACCCGAGCACGCCCGCGAAAACGTGATGTACCGCAACGGGATCTCTACCTACCGACTCCCTGAGACGGTTCCGGCCATTGAAGGCCAGGTGCGGGTGCTGTAGCCGCCGCCGTGGCGGAGCGTGCTAAATAGTTGACTCTGTCGTATTTTTTAGCTTTAGTAGTTACGACACCGCGAGCGGAGGAGATCGGTGACTGAGAAGGACGCCCAAACGTCGGCCGATCCTCGGCCGGTGCCGGCGCCCGACGATGTCAGCGGGTTCTTCTGGAACGCCGCCGCAGAGCATCGACTGGTACTTCAGCGCTGCGGCTCGTGCCGCACTTTGCAGTATCCGCCTGAAGTATGCTGCTCCCGTTGCCAGGCACAGGATTTCGAGCCAGCCGAAGTTTCCGGCCGCGGTTTCATTTACTCCTACGCGGTGGTCGACCGGCCGCTGCACGCCGGCTTCATCGACGCTCTGCCGTATGTTGTCGTGCTCGTCGAACTCGACGAACAACCCGGCCTGCGCATCCTGACCAATCTGGTCGGTGTTCCCGATGGCACTGCGCTTTCCTGCGGCATGCGGGTCGAGGTCGTGTACGCGAACCGGGGTTCGCTCACGCTTCCGCAGTTCCGACTCTCCGAGGCCGCCTGATGAGTTCATTGACCCGTCCCGTCGCAATCGTCGGCGTCGGCTACTCCGAACTGAGCCGCAAGGGCGAGCCCCACCCGAACTCGCTCGCGCTCGCGGCGACCGCCGATGCGTTGGCGGATGCCGGGCTGAACGCAACAGACATCGATGGCATCTTCGAATACAAGTTCGGGCCGGAATCGCCTGGCGCCCAGGATATGGCGCGACTGCTCGGGGTGCCAGACCTGGCCGCTTTCGCCGACATCATGGCATCGAACCCGTCGGGAATGGCTGGCGCCCTCGCGGGCGTCATGGCCGTGGCCTCCGGGGTGTGTGAAACCGTACTCACCTTCCGGTGCCTGACCCGCGCCGCCGGCCACCAGGGAGGTGTGGTCAGCGGGCCGGCCGAGATCACCGGGCGAGATCAGTTCCTCACCCCCTACGGCTACCTCGGCGGCATCCTGGTGAATCTCGCGCTGAAGAAGCGCCGCTGGATGGATGAGTACGAACGCCCGGAAGAAGATTTCGGCCGCATCGCGGTCAACGCACGAAGGTGGTCTGCACTCAACCCCCGTGCCGTGCTGCGGGACGAAGTCACCCTGGACGACTATCTGTCCTCACGGATGATCGTCGACCCGCTGCGCGTACTCGACTGCGATTACCCCGTGAACGGCGCGGTGGCCACCGTCATCACCACCGCCGAGCGTGCGAAGGATCTACGCCAACCCGCGGTGCTGGTCGACGCGATGAGCTACGCCACCGGACGCGGCGCGGACTGGGTCTTCGATGTCGACTTCCTCTACGGAGGTATGGCCGATTGCGCTCAGCGGCTATGGCGCAGGTCATCGGTGACGATCGATGATGTCGACGTCGCGCAACTCTACGATGGCTTCACACCGGTGACCGTGGCGTGGATCGAAACGCTCGGCGCCTGCGCTCGAGGGGAATTCGGCGACTGGGTAGGCGATGGAAAACGCCTGGCGCCAGGTGGCGACTTCCCCCTGAACACAGCGGGCGGCCAGCTTGCCGAAGGCCGACTCCACGGAATCGGCCTCTTGAATGAGGCGGTGCTGCAACTGCGAGGTCAGGGCGGGGCCCGGCAGGTTCCCGAGGCTCAGGTCGCATTGGTGGCAAGCGGCCTGTATCCACAATGCGGCGCGATGGTATTGACTGCGGTATGACCGAAAACCGCGATACGCAGACCCGCGAAGCCGTCACACCTGTGCCCATGGACGGTGGCGACCCGGTGTGGCGCGCCCTGCCGAGGCGCAACACCAGGAAGGTTTCGCATCTGCTCGCCGACGACCTTCGGCGCCAGATCCTCAGCGGCCAGCTCGCCGCCGATCAGCAGCTCCCACCCGAAGCAGACCTGACCGCGCAACTGCAGATTTCCCGCGAGACACTGCGCGAGGCGCTGCGGATCCTGGAGTCCCAGCAGCTCGTCGAGATCAGGCGCGGCCGCGGCGGTGGCGCGGTGGTCCGGCGGCCCGGCCTGGACGCGGTGGCCCGATACGTGGCGCTTCTTCTGCAACTGCGCAAGACCACCCTCGCTCATCTGGAAGAGGTGCGCACGGTCGTCGAACCGCCGGCAGCGGAATTACTCGCTGCCCAAGCCGGATTCGAAGACATCGAAACGCTGGTCGAACTCCACGATGCGGAACGGGCGGCCGACAGTCCGCTCGCCTTCGTCACCGCGATGTCGGCCTTCGACCAGGCCGTCATCGAGCTGTCCGGAAACCGCACCCTTGCGGTCATCGCCGGCGTCTTCCGGGACATCTACGCCGGGCAGGTCTACTCCTCCATCGGCAGCACCGACAACTCTTCGGCCGAGCAGATAGCTCGGCGCGTGGTGGTCAGCCACAGCGCCTTCCTGGACGCGGCCAGGCGCAGGGACGGGGCGCTCGCCCAAAATACTTGGAGCGACTACCTTTACACCACCAATCGGATGCTGGTAAGCCGGAACGTCAGCCGGCAACCGATCGATGTCACACCGCTGTGGCGGGCCCAGGCCGGGCACGACAGTGGCGAATCGGCACCCCGCCGGGCGTCTGTGGTGGCCACCGAGATCCGAGCGCGTATCGCCGAGGGCCGGCTGGGTGAGGGGGACCGCCTGCCGCCGTTGGCCGAGTTGGCCGCCGAATTCGACATATCCAGACCCACACTGCGGGAGGCCTTACGGATTCTGGAGATGGAGTTCCTTCTGGATCTGCGCACGGGCGACCGGGCCGGGGCTGCCATCCGGACTCCCACCACACGTGTCGCCGCCAAATTGGCCGGGATCGTGCTCGAAGCGCGCGGCACCACCCTGGCCGACTTCCACCGGGGACTTCGGCTGATCGAACCCTCCATCATGGGTCTGGTCGCATCGCGGATCGGAGCGAGACAACTCACCGTTCTCAACGGCATCAACACCGACCTCGCCGAATCCGTCGAAGACACCGCAAGGTTCGTCACCACTTATCGAGAGGCAGAGAAGATCGCATTCTCTGCCGTCAAGAATCCCGCACTCACCGTGATCGCCGAGATTCTGCACTGGGTTCGCGTTGCCGTCGAACCGAGCATCACGGCCGACGTAACGGGCCTTCCCTGGGTCACGAAATCCAATCGCCGGACTCAGGGCCTTTTCTCACAGTTCGTCAGCGCGGCTGCTGATCATGACTCAGCCCGTGCGGTGTCCGTGTGGACGCGGGCCATGGCGGCCAATGTGGCGTGGGCCGAGGAGTCGGAATTCAGTGAGCGATTGATGCTCGACCTGATGGGTTGATCCGTTGTGCACAACCGTCGCGGCGAACCGTCACCGAAGAAAAGGAAGAAAATGAACGTCGATGATCTGATTCTGGTGAGCGTGGACGACCATGTGATCGAACCGGCCCACATGTTCGAGGGGCGGGTCGCCAAGAAATATGAAGACAAGGCACCCCGGTTCATCCGTCGTGACGACGGTACGATGGCCTGGACCTATGAGAACCAGGAGATTCTCAACCCCGCGCTCAACGCCGTAGCGGGGCGTCCACCGAGCGAATTCGGCATGGAACCCACATCGATCGAAGAGATCCGGCTGGGCTGCTACGACATCGACGCTCGGGTAAAGGACATGAACGCCAACGGCGTTCTCGGTTCGATGTGCTTTCCATCCTTCCCCCGATTCTGCGGTCAGCTGTTCATGGAGACCGCGGACAAGGACCAGGCCGCGGCGATGGTGCGCGCTTACAACGATTGGCACGTCGAAGACTGGGCAGGCACACACCCCGGCCGGATCATCCCTCTGGGACTACCCATGATGTGGGACCCGGAGGGTACTGCCGCCGAAGTGCGGCGCCTCGCTGCACGTGGGTGCCACGCCGTGACCTTTTCTTCCAGCCCCTATGACCTGGGCCTGCCGAGCATCTACGACGAGCACTGGGATCCGTTCTGGGAGGCCTGCGCCGACGAGGGCACCGTCGTGTGCATCCACCTCGGGTCGAATTCTGCGCCACCCATGACTTCTCCGGATGCGCCCATCGAGCTCATCTATACCCTCTCTCCGATCGGATTGTTCTCCGCCGCAGCGGATCTGCTGTGGAGCCCGGTCTTCCGGAAATTCCCCTCGCTTCGTATTGCCCTGTCCGAAGGGGGCACAGGGTGGCTGCCGTACTTCTGCGAGCGGGTGGACTACATCTACAAGCACACACAGCACTGGAGCGGCATGGACCTCGGTGATCGCCTGCCATCCGAGATCTTCAAGGAGCACGTGATCTTCTGCTTCATCGACGATTTCGTGGGCATCGAAAACCGCCATCACCTGAACATCGACAACATCACCTGGGAGTGCGATTACCCGCACTCGGACACCACGTGGCCGCAGGCGCCGGAGGTGCTGATGAAGTCACTTGTCGACGTCCCCGACGAGGAGATAAACAAGATCACACACCTCAACGCCATGCGGCACTTCCGGTACGATCCGTTCGCGCACGTCCCCCGTGAACAGGCGACGGTGGGCGCGCTGCGTGCTCAGGTCGGCGATTGGGACATCAGCGTCAAGTCGGTCAGCGAGTTGCGCCCCGCCATGGCGTCTTCGGAGCGGGCCTTATAGATGCAGCTGCGCGACAAAGTCGTCGTCATCACCGGAGCCGGTAGCGGAATCGGTGAGGCGTGCGCGCACAGATTCGCCGATGAGGGCGCGAAAGTTGTTGTCACCGACAAGAACCCGGAGGGTGTCGAGCGTGTTTGCAAAGCGGTCGACACCGTAGGTCTGGCGTGCGACATCACGGTGGAGGAGAACGTCCGCGCCGTTGCAGACCTGGCTCGCCGAACCCACGGCGATGTCGACATCTGGTTCAGCAACGCCGGTTACACCGGTCCTGCTCAGCACGGCCGCATCGCCGATGACGAGTTGTGGGACGTGAGCTGGCGCCTGCATGTGATGTCGCACGTGTACGCCGTTCGGGAAGTGCTGCCGGCGATGCTCGCGCGCGGCGAGGGTTATCTTCTTCAGACTGCGTCGATCGTCGCTTTGGCGCTACACCCCGACAAGCCGGCCTACTCGGTTACCAAGAAAGCGGCTTTGGGATTTTCGGAGTGGCTGGCCGCCACGTACCGACCGAAAGGGATCAAGGTCTCATGCTTCTGCCCGGGCCCGATGCTGACGCCGATGCTGCTGGGTGACGGAATACCGGCCGACCACCCGATAGTGCAGAATGCCGCGACTCCTGCGCAGGTGGCTGACCGCTTGGTCAATGCGATCGACGCGGAGCGCTTCCTCATATTGGACTCAACCCTCGGCCAGGAACTGTTGTCCGCGAAGGCAGCCGACTACGAAGAATGGATCGCCGCGATGGAACAGAACACCTGAGATCAGAACAGGAGCAACATGTCCGACAGATTTATCCAGATCGTCTTCTCAAACCCGTTGGAGGGCAGGGACGACGAGTTCAACGACTGGTACGACAACGTCCACATTCCGGACCTGCTCGCCATTCCCGGGATGCTGTCGGCGCAACGCTACGACCTCAAGGACGCCGACATTTATCACATGGAGGGCGGAACAGCACCCGAGCATCGGTACGCGATCATCTACGAGATGGAAGGCGATGTCGATGCCATCCTGAACAAGATCCAGGAGGGCGTGGCGGCCGGAAGAATCGTCATGTCCGACTGCCTGGACATGTCCAGTTGGCGTCTGTCGTTCTGGAATCCTCGCGGTCCCAAAGCCACTGCTTGAATCGAGTCCGGACATAAACAGGAGCGCTTTCGTGAACAATAGCATCGACGTCCACCGCCTGAGCCGATGGCTCGACGAACAGGAAGTGACCGGAAGCGGTGAACTGCCTGTGCTGCAGCATCTTTCAGGTGGGTCCCAGAACGCGCTGTACGTGATCCAACGCGGCGGGAGCCGGATGGTCATGAGGATGCCGGGTGATCGCGCTGATGAGCGGCGACTGGCCGACCTGCTGCGCGAGATCCGCCTGGTGCGCGCCCTGTCGGGTACCGACGTCCCCCACGCAGAATTGATCGCTGCGGACGAGACGGGTGAAGTGCTGGGCAAGCCGTTCTATGTCATGGCCGAGATCGACGGGTGGAGCCCGATGGACAGGGGCTGGGCGGCGCCCTTCGACACCGATCTGGAGGCCCGACGCGGACTCGCGTTCCAGCTGGTCGAAGGCGCCGCGAAATTGGCACGGGTGGACTGGCGGGCGCAGGGTCTCCAGGGTTTCGGCCGGCCAGAGGGCTTCCACGAACGTCAGGTCGACCGTTGGTTGTCGTTTCTCTCGGGTTTTCAGGTTCGTGAGCTGCCGGGGTTGGACATCGCCGCCGATTGGCTCCGAGCCAACCGGCCCGAACACTTCACGCCAGGCATCATGCACGGCGACTACCAGTTCGCCAACGTGATGTTCGCCCACGGTGCACCGGCACGATTGGCCGCGTTGGTGGACTGGGAGATGACCACGATCGGCGACCCCTTGCTGGACCTCGCCTGGGCGGTCCTCGGCTACGACGGTGACGAGCCGAAAACCGATTTCTACCTGCCGATGGAGGGCATGCCGCCGCGCAGTGAACTCTTGGAGCACTACGAGAACATCAGCGGCCTGCCGACCGACAACCTCGACTACTACCTGGTGTTGGCCAACTTCAAGATCGGCATCGTGTTGGAACGAACCTATGCGCGCAACGCGACGTCTCCGGACGGCGACCGCGAGGTCGCCGACGCATTCGGGTCCATGGTGCTGCAGTCGGTCGCCACCGCCGCCGACATGGCTCGATCATTGGCCGGTAGCGTCGGATGACGCGCGGTAGGTAAGACCCGTGGCGCTCACCTTCGGTTATCTGTACGACATGCGGAATCCCGAGCAGTGGCGGCGCCCCTCGGTCGACGTGTATCGGGAAACGCTCGACATAGTTGCCTGGACTGAGACCGTCGGGTTTCGCGGCGCATGGTTACCCGAGCATCACGGTGCCGACGACGGTTATCTCCCGACGCCGAATCTGGTTTTGGCAGCAATGGCGGCACGAACATCGACGCTTCGTATCGGCGCGGCCGTCGCGATCGGGCCTCTCTATCACCCCGTGCGCTTCGCCGAAGAGTGCGCTGTTCTCGACATCCTTTCCGACGGCCGGCTCGAGACAGCGCTCGCGATCGGTTACCGGCGCCGCGAATACGAGATGTACGGAGAATCGTTCAACCGGCGTGGAACTCGTTTCGACGAGTTCCTGCACATCGTTCGCGCGCTGTGGGCCGGCGAGACGGTGGACTTCGCCGGAAAGCACTACACCGTCAAGGACGCGCGAATCATGCCCGCGCCACCGCGCGGACAAATTCCTCTCTACATCGGCGGATTCACGGACCGGGCCCTCGAGCGGGTCGCCGTTCACGCCGACGGCTACCTCAAAAATGAAGAGGTCTGCGACTCCTATCTCGTCAAACTGCGACTCCGCGGGAGAGATCCGGCCACCGCAGCCATCCGTATTCCCGGGCTGTTCTTCACAGTTGCCGAGGATCCCGACGAAGCTCTCGAGGAGCTCGCCCCCTTCTACCACCACGTGTTCTCCAGCTACGGCGCATGGATGAACGAGGACAACGCGATCGGTATGGCCAACGCCGCGACGCAGCAGATGGATATCGATACCTTCAAACGCAGCGGAATCCTCCAGATCATGACGCCGGATCAGGCCGTCGCTCACTTCCGCGCGATGCGCGAGCGAATACCCGTCGAGCATTTCATGATGCTGCGGACCCCCGGACTGCCCGCTGAACGGTTCGTCGAGTACGCCCAGCTTTTCGCCGACAAAGTCATCCCCGCCGTCAACTGAGCAGGCGTTCCGCGCTCCCGCTGACTGAAACCCCCCCGATCATCACCGCCGGAGTGGTTCGATGGAGCCCTTGGACACCGACGGTCCGCAGGGGGTGGGGAAGTGAAGCGACTCAACGGCATGGACGCCATGCTGCTCTACAGCGAGACGCCCAACCTGCACACACACACCTTGAAGGTCGCGATCATCAACGCCGCCGAATTCGACGGTGACTTCACCTTCGATCACTTCCGGCGAACCATCGCCCGGCGACTGCACCTGCTCGACCCGCTGCGCTATCGGCTCGTCGACATTCCCTGGAAGTTGCACCATCCGATGTGGCTCGAGGACTGCCCGGTGGATCTCGACTACCACCTGCGCCGTGTGCACGTGCCGAGCCCAGGCGGTCGCCGCGAGCTCGACGAGGTCATCGGCCGGATCGCCAGCACGCCGCTCGACCGCAGCCGGCCGCTGTGGGAGTTCCACTTCGCCGAGGGAATGGCAGACGACCGGTTCGCGCTCATCGGCAAGGTGCACCACACCCTGGCCGACGGTGTGGCGTCGGCGAATCTGCTTGCGCGGCTGATGGATCTCGCGGACGGCACGCAGCACGAGCACGAGGACTACGCCGTCTGTGACACACCGGGCCGCTCCGAGCTGATGAAGTTCGCGATGCGCGACCACGCCACGAACGTCGCCGCGCTGCCCACTCTCGCCCGTGACGCCGTCCGGGGGTTCACCAAGTTGCGGCGCCGCGCCAAGGAGCGCGCCGAATTGCCGGACCTGGCGAAGATGTTCCGCACCCCGCAGACCTTCCTCAACCACGTGGTCTCACCGGGACGCACGTTCGCCACCGCCTCGCTGTCGCTGGCCGAGGTCAAGGAGACGGCCAAGCAGCTCGAGGTGACGTTCAACGATCTTGTGCTGGCCACTGCGGCGGGCGGGCTGCGAGAACTGTTGTTGCGTTACGACGGGCGCGCGGACCGTCCGTTGATGGCGTCGGTCCCGGTCAGCACGGACCTGTCCCCCGACCGGATCACCGGCAACGAGATCGGCGGCCTGTCGGTGTCTCTGCCCGTCCACATCGACGATCCGCTCGAACGGGTCCGGTTGACCTCCCTGGCGACGGGACGGGCCAAAGAGAACTACGAACTGCTCGGCCCCAAACTGCAGGGCCAGCTGATGGAATACCTGCCTCCCCCGCTGACACCGGCGCTACTGCGCTGGCAGAGCCAGCGCGCCAAGCACAATCCGCTGATGAACGTCGCGGTATCGAGCGTGCCCGGACCACGCCGTCGCGGCCACATCGGTGGCGCCCCGGTGAGCGAGATCTATTCGATCGGCGTGCTGTCGGCCGGCAGCGCGTTCAACATGACCGTGTGGAGCTACGTCGACCAGGTGGACATCTCGATCCTGTCCGACGACAGAACCTTCGACGACATCCACGAGGCCACCGACGCCATGGTGCACGGACTCGACGAAATCCGTTCCGCGGCAGGGCTTCCCGCACTTTCCGTGGTGGGTACGGCGATGGCTCCCGCCCCGGCGGCCCGTTAGTCGACCCGATCGAGCAGGTCCTTTCGCGCCACCTTTCCGGTGCTGCCGCGCGGCAGTTCGTCGAGGACGGTGATCTGCCGCGGCACCTTGTAGTTGGCGAGGTTGTCGCGGACGTGTTGTTTGAGGTCGTCGGGGCCGGCACTTCCACCGTCGTTGAGCACGACGAAGGCCACGAGGCGCTGACCGTACTGCTCGTCGTCGACGCCCAGCACCACCGCCTCCTTGACATCGGAGTGTTGGGCCAGTGTCTTCTCGACCTCGATCGGGTACACGTTCTCGCCGCCGGAGACGATCATCTCGTCGTCGCGGCCGACCACGAACAACCGCCCCGCCTCGTCGAGGTAACCGACATCCCCGGAGGCCATGAAACCGTCGTGAAAGTCCTTGGTCTTGCCGGAGGTGTATCCGTCGAACAGCGTGCCGCTGCGGACGAAGATCTGACCCGTCTCCCCCGCTGGGAGTTGGTTGAAATCCGCGTCATAGATGCGGATCTCGGTGCCGTCGGCGGCGGTCCCGGCCGTGTCGGGAGCGGCTCGCAGGTCGGCCGGCGTCGCGGTGGCGATCATCCCCGCTTCGGTGGCGTTGTAGTTGTTGTAGATCACGTCGCCGAACCGGTCCATGAACTTGATGACGACATCGGGACGCATCCGGGAACCCGATGCCGTCGCGAAGCGAAGTGACTTGCCGCTGTAGCGGTTCAACACCTCGTCCGGAAGGTCCATGATCCGGTCGAACATCACCGGCACCACCACCAGGCCCGTCGCCTTGTATCGGTCGATCAACTCCAGCGTCGCCTCAGGGTCGAATTTGCGCCGAGTGACGATGGTGCAGGCCAGCAGCGCGGAGAACAGCAACTGCGAAAAGCCCCACGCGTGGAACATCGGCGCGACGATCACGGTCGCCTCTTCGGCGCGCCACGGCGTCCGGTCCAGCACCGCCTTGAGATCGCCTGCGCCGCCGCTGCCTTCGCCGCGCTTGGCGCCCTTCGGGGTCCCGGTGGTGCCGGACGTCAGCAAGATGATGTCGCTCTTGCGTTCGGCCGGGGCGGGCCGCTTGCCGATATTGGACTCGATGAGTTGATCGAGCGTCAGCCCGTCGGCGGCTTCACCGGTCCAGGCGAGAATGCGCGTCGCGTCGGGCTTGTCGGCCATGGCCCGGTCGACGATCTCGGAGAACTCCTCGTCGTAGATGACGACGTCGGCGCCTTCCCGATCGACCACCTCGGCCAGCGCCGGTCCCGCGAACGAGGTGTTCAGCAACAAGACGTCGGCGCCCATCCGGTTCGATGCCACCAGGGACTCGATGAAGCCGCGGTGGTTGCGGCACATGACGGCAACGGTTTTCGGGGCGCCGCCGGGAAGGTTCTGCAGCGCTGTGGCCACCGCGTCGCAGCGGTCGTCGATCTGCTTGAAGGTCAGGGTGCCGCGTTCATCGACGAGCCCGGGACGGTCGGGGCAGCGCTGCGCGGCCGCGGCGAAACCGACCGTCGCCGTCATGCCCACGCGGCGCATCGCCGCACCCATCCGCAGGTATTTGTCGGGGCGCAGCGGAGCGATCAGGCCCGCCCGCCACAGCGTCTGCACGAGTCCCACAACGTCGGCCATTTCTCAGCCCAACACCGGGAATCGGCGTTCGGCGGCCAGCTCGTCGAGCGCGGCCTGCATCACCGAGCGCACGTGCTCGTCGACCTCCTTCACGTCCGGGTCGTCCCCGAACTGCTCGACCACGTTGATCGGCGGCAACACCCGCGTGGTGATCTTGGCGGGCAACGGAAGGTTCGGCGGGAAGAACACCGACACCCCGAACGGGAATCCGACACTGATCGGCAGGATCTCGGCACGCAGCCGCTTGAGGCCGATGCGCCGGGCGATCGAGTCGCCCCGCGCGAGAAACAGCTGCGTCTCCTGAGCGCCGACCGAAACCATCGGCACGATCGGGACACCGGCCTCGATCGCGGTCCGGACATATCCCGTGCGGCCGGCGAAGTCGATCACGTTCTCGCTGAACGTCGGCCGGTAGGAGTCGTAATCCCCGCCGGGGAACACCAGGACCACCGCGCCTTCACGCAAGGCCTTCGCCGCGTTCTCCCGATTGGCCCCGATGACGCCCGCGCGGCGCAGCAACGTGCCGACCGGCCCAACGAATATGGCGTCGTGCCCAAGCGTGTACACGGGGCGGTCGAAGCCGAACTTCTCGTAGAAGGCGGGCGCGAAGATGAGCACGTCCGGGGTCAGCATGCCGCCCGAGTGATTGGACACCAACAGCGCCCCACCGGCAGCCGGCATGGCGTCCACGTCGCGCACCTCGGCCCGGAAGTATCGCCGGATGAGTGGGCCGACCGTGTTGACGATGCCGCGGGTGAACGCGGGGTCCCACTTGGCGACTTCCGGCTTCTGTGCCCCATTGCTGTTCATGGCGTACCTGTCATACCCCGCGCCGCCCCTCCCCTAGACCTGAACATGGTACTTTCGTAAAAAGAGAATGTCATATTCGCAGGTGGGAGGCAGGATGGCGGCGGTATTGGTGACCGGCGGCTTCGGCCTGGTGGGGTCGGCGACCGTGCGCAGGCTCGCGGAACTCGGACGCTCGGTGGTGGTGGCCGACCTGGAGACCCCCGCGAACAGGAAAGCACAGGCGAAACTCCCGCGGGGCGCCTCGGTGCGATGGACCGACCTGACCGACGAGGCTCAGGTGCAGCGACTTGTCGCCGACACCGCGCCCGAGGCGATCATCCATCTGGCCGCCGTGATCCCGCCGCCGATCTACAAGAACCCCAACCTCGCCCGGCGCGTCAACGTCGAAGCCACCGCCACGCTGGTGCGCATCGCCGAACAACAACCGACCCCGCCGCGCTTCGTGCAGGCGTCGAGCAACGCGGTCTACGGTGCGCGCAACCCACACACGGCGAGCGCGCCCGTGCGGGCCGATGACCCGATGCGGCCGTGCGATCTGTACAGCGGCACCAAGGCGGAGGCCGAGGCGATCGTGCGGGCCTCGAAACTGCCGTGGGTGGTTCTGCGTCTCGGTGGTGTGCTGAGCACCGATCCCAACGCGATGCCGATGAGCGCCGACGCCCTGTACTTCGAGAGCCTCCTTCCGACCGACGGCCGATTGCACACCGTCGATGTCCGCGATGTCGCGTGGGCCTTCGCCGCGGCGACCACCGCCGACGTCGTCGGGGAGATCCTGCTGATCGCCGGCGACGACTCGCACCGGATCCGCCAGGGCGACGTGGGCGCGGCGCTGGCGGCGGCCCGAGGCCTGCCCGGGGTACTGCCGCCCGGCAGACCCGGCGACCCCGGGCGCGACGACACGTGGTTCGTCACCGATTGGATGGACACGACGCGCGCGCAGGAAGCGTTGCGGTTCCAGCATTACTCGTGGCCCGACATGAAAGCCGAGGCCGCCGCCAACGCGGGCTGGACGCGGTACGCGATGCGGTTGCTGACACCGCTTGCGCCGCTTGCGCGCGCATTGCTCGCGCGACGGGGCGCATACCGCAATACACCCGGCAAGTACGCGGACCCGTGGGCGGCGATCCGCGCCCGGCTGGGCGAGCCGGCGTGGGATCGACCCCGCGATCTGACCTGACCGCCTAGTCTTCGGCGGGTGGAGACGTTCAACGGCCGCGCAGCGGTCATCACCGGCGGTGCAAGCGGCATCGGTTTCGCCGCCGCGCAGGAGTTCGCCCGGCGCGGGGCGCGCATCATGCTCAGCGACATCGACTCGGCCGCGCTCGACCGTGCCGTGGCCGACCTGCGCGCCGACGGCGTCGAGGCCCACGGCGTGGTGTGCGACGTGCGGAAGTTCGACGACGTCAACCGGTTGGCCGACGAGGCATTCGGCGTGTTCGGCGACGTGCACCTGGTCTTCAACAATGCCGGTATCGCCTACGCCGGCCCGATCGCGCAGACCAGCCATGACGACTGGCGGTTCGTCATCGACGTCGACCTGTGGGGACCGATCCACGGTGTCGAGGCATTCCTGCCGCGGCTGCTCGCGCAGGAAGCCGACAGCCACATCGCGTTCACATCGTCGTTCGCCGGGCTGATCCCCAACGTCGGGCTCGGCCCCTACTGCGTCGCCAAGTACGGCGTTGTCGCGCTCGCGGAGACGTTGTCGCGCGAGGTGCGCGCCAACGGCATCGGTGTGACGGTGTTGTGCCCGATGATCGTCGACACCAATCTGCTGGCCAACACCGAACGCGTGCGCAGTGAGGACTACGGTCCAGCCACCGCGTCGGGCGCGGACTCGGTTCAGCAGTTGGCGTCGAATCCGAGCGACGACTCCGTGCTCAATGTCGACGAGGTGGCCCGCTTGACTGCCGACGCGATCGAAGCCAACCGGCTCTACGTGCTACCGCACAGCGCGGCTCGCGGCTCGATTCGCCGTCGCTTCGAGCGCATCGACCGCACATTCGACGACCAAGCTGCCGCCGGCTGGACCCACTGACACCGAAATCACCCCGGCGGGCCGAGCGTCGGCCTGCCCGTCTGCGGGTGGTGATACCAGCCGCCCGCGGCGTGGGTCCCGCCGTCGACGTGGATGGTCTGGCCGGTGATGTAGCTGGCCATATCGGAGGCCAGAAACACTGCGGCGCTAGCGACTTCGTCGACATGACCCGGTCGGCCCATCGGTATGCCGGGGGCGATGTCGGAGTTCAACGTCCCGCCGGAGATCTGCATCAGCCCCTCGGTCAGGGTGAGGTCCGGGGCGAGCGCGTTGACCCGGATGCCGTGCGTTGAAAGCTCGAACGCCGCGGTCTGCGTGTAGTTGATGACGCCGGCTTTGGCCGCGGCGTATGCGGCGTATCCCGGTGCGGCGCGCACACCTTCGATGGACGTCACGTTGATCACGCTGCCGGGGCTGCCCGCCGCCGCGAGACGGCGTGCCACCCGCTGGGTGCACAGCAGCACGTGACGGAGGTTGGCCTTGTACAGCGCATCCCAGCCGTTCTCGGTGGTCTCGAGCATCGGGGAGAAAAAGGTGCCACCGGCGTTGTTGACCAGAATCGACACCTCGCCGAGCTCGCCGACGGTGGACTCGAGCGCGGCGTCGACCTGGGCGCTGTCCCGCACATCGGTGACGAGACCCAGCGCGCCGATACTTTCGGCGGTCGCGGAGCAGGTGTCGGGGTCGCGCTCCCAGATCGCGACGGACGCCCCGAAGGCGGTGAGCCCTTCGGCGATTCCCTTGCCGATACCGGCGCCGCCGCCCGTGACGACCGCGACGCGCCCGGTCAGCAGGATGTCCGACGGATCGATTGCCACGGGTCGAGTCAACCAGTTTTGGTCGTGCGAATGGTGAGACCCGCGGGAGCCGATCCGATGACCCCCTGCTCCTCCAGTGCCGCGATCTCGTCCTCGCTGAGCCCGAGACCGGTGAGGACCTCGCGGTTGTGCTGTCCCAGCAGCGGTGCGGGGCTGTGGTGGAAGCTGCGCACGGACCCGAGGCGCATGGGCAGCGTGCTGTGTCGTGCGGGAGGGTTGACCGGATGGTCGACCTCCTCGTAGAAGCCGCGGTGCACCAGCTGCGGAAGGTCGCCGACACGGTGCGGTTGCATCACCTTGGCCACCGGAACACCTGTCGCCCAGAGCGTTTCGACGATCTCGTCTCCGGTGCGCGCGGCGCACCATGCGCCGAGGTGCTCGTCGATGGTGTCGTGGTTGCGGCGCCGCCCGTCGACCGTGGTCATCTCGTCGGTCGCCCACGCCGGACAGCCGAGGGCGTCGACCAGGCCGGCCCACTGCTCGTCGGTGGCCACCGCGATGGCGACCCAGTCGTCCGGGCGACCGAATTCGTCGAGTTCACTGGTGCGGTACAGGTTCTGCGGCGCGGCGGCCGGACCCCGGTTGCCCTGCCGCTGCAGCAGATTCCCGTAGGCCGAGTATTCGATGACCTGCTCGGCGGCGACGTTGAGCGCCGCGTCGACCATCGCGGCCTCGATCCGTACTCCCTGCCCCGTCCGTCGCCGGTGCGCCAGCGCGAGTAGCAGAGCGTTGAGGCCGTGCACACCGGCGTTGGGGTCGCCGACCGAATACGGCTCGACCGGGTTCTGATCGGGATATCCGGTCAGCCAGGTGATTCCGGAACAGTCCTCGATCACGTAGGCGAACGCCGGCTTGTCGCGCCACGGCCCGTCGAGCCCGAAGCCCGGCATGCGCATCACGATCGCGTCGGGGCGCAGCCGGTGCACGGCATCGAAGTCCAGACCGATCTGATCGAGCACGCGCGGGGTGTAGTTCTCGACGACGACGTCGCAGGTCGTGATCAGCCGGCGCAGCAGTTCGACGCCGCGCTCCGTCCGGATGTCGAGCGTGACACTTTTCTTGTTGGTGTTCAGGCCGGAGAAGATCGGCGAGCGTTCCCACCACTGCTCCTCGGTGATCGGCACCCCGGCGATCAGCCGCGTGCCGTCGGGCCGCGCCGCCGACTCGATGTGGATCACCTCGGCGCCGAGTAGCGCCAGCATGTGGGTGCACGACGGACCGGCCCAGAAGCTCGTCATATCGAGCACCCGTAGCCCCTCAAACGGTGTTCGCGAAACTAACCCCAGGGTCGTATCCCCGGCGGAATCACGACCCTGTTGTACCGTTCGCGAAACTAACCCCAGGGTCGCATCCCCGGCGGAATCGCGACCCTGTTGTACCGTTCGCGAACCCAACCCCAGGGTCGCATCCCCAGCGGAATCGCGACCCTGTTGTACCGTTCGCGAACCCAACCTCAGAGTCGCATCCCCGGCGGAATCACGACCCTGTTGTACCGTTCGCGAACGATATAGATCGGTGTGCTCGCCGAGGCGTGGTGCCGGCTGCGGCTCGCGCAGCAGCGACGGTGTGGTGCGGTACGGCGCCCCGGGCTGTGTGAAGCCGTCACGCGGATTGGTGACGAACGTGCCACGTTCGACGAACTGGTCGAAACCCGTCACAGTGGCGCCGTTTCCGACCGGCGCATTCGGGATCCGAAACGCGCTGGACAGCTCGAGAATGTCCTCGACGCGGTTCTCCCTCACCCACTCGTAGATCTGCTCGGCGTGAATGTTGGCCTGTTCGGTGATCGACAGGTCGCCGCCCTCGTCGATCCACTCGTCGTGGCCGACCATCGCGCACAGGTCGAACCACTGCTGCGCAGTGCCGCACCCCAGCGCCACCAGGCCGTCGGCCGCGGACGCGACACCGGGCACGGTCAGCCGGCGACGGTCCCGGAACGGCCGCCCGAGAGCGTCGTTGAACGACACCGAATAGTAAGTCAGGCAGAGGATCTGGGCTTCGAGGATCGAGACGTCGACCAGACCGACCGCAGCCGCCGTGGTGCCCGCGGCCGCATATGCTCCCGCGAGCCACTCCCCGATCTGACCCGCCACGAACACCGGCGCGCGATCCGGGGCGCCCCGGCCCAGCCCGATCATGCCGCCCGACCACGCCTGCAGCGTGAACTCGGTGGCGGGTCTGTCGGCCCACGGCCCCTCGAGCCCGAACGGGGTGATCGCGGTAACCGTCAGATGACCGTACGTATCGGCCAGCGCGGCGGGGGTGAACTCCTCGAGCTCGGCCACCTGAGATCCGCGCGACCACACCACCGCATCGGCCGAATGCATCAGTGCGCGCAGCAGTTCGAGGTCGTCGGCGCTGTCCGGGTCGACGACGACGCTGTGTTTCGAGCAGGCCAGGAAACTGAACAGCGCCCCGTCGCAGCCCGGCTCGATGCGCGCACCGGACGCGGACCAGTTTCGTAGCGGATCACCCTGCGGTGACTCGACTTTGATCACCGTGGCGCCACCGTCGGCAAGTAGTTTGGTGGCGTAGGCACCGGCGATGCCGCTCGACAGGTCAACGACGGTGTACTCGTCCAGCGCCGGCACTAATCCTTCTTTCTGCGGTTGGCCTTGCTCAACCGGAACTCGGGCGGGAACTTGTCGTCGTTGTCGTTGACGGCGTCAGCGAGGCCCACATCGATCGCGTCGGCGAGCATGAAGTCGTCGCCGTCCGGTCGTGCCGCGCCGCCCATCGACTCGAACATCGCCGACAGCAGGCTGCCGAGGTACTCACCTTGGAACTGCTTGACCACCTCGAAGAACATCTTCTGCTGAAAGACGCTGTCCACCGGACGGTTCCGTGCACATGCGTGGGCGTACTTGGCGACCTCGGCCTCGAGCTGGTCGCGCGGCACCACCATGTTGAGAAAGTTGCACTCCTTCATCTCCGAGGCGGTGAACGGGCGACCGGTGTACACCATCTCCTGGAATGGCCGCAGCCCCATGGTCATCACCCACGTCCACATCCGCGGTCCCCAGCCGAAGTACCGGAACGACGGATGACCGAACAACGCGTCGTCGCTGGAGATCACCAGGTCCGCGTCCGCGCACTGGTAGAAGTGCCAGCCGTAGCAGTATCCCTTGGCCTCGACGATGCTGATCTTCTTGAGTTCCTGCAACGCTCGGTTGCCCGCCGCGACGTTGGCGTACCACTGCCCCATCGTCGCGCCGTGCCGGAACGACCCTTTCGGGGGATAGACGACGCTCGGATCGTCCACCCGCAGCTCGGCCAGCCGCGCCTCGTCGTCACCGTCCATGAACTCCGGCAGGTCTGCACCGCTGCCGAGGTTCTCCCCGACACCGCGGATCACCACGACCTTCACGTCGTCGTCGACGGTGGCGCCGCGCAGCAGGTCGGCGTAGCGTAACCGCGCAGCCGACGTCGGTGCGTTCAGGTACTCCGGCCGGTTGAACGTGATGGTCGCGATCTTGGTCGCCGGGTCCTTCTCGTAGAGGACGATCTCCTCAGGGGCGGGCCGACTCCCGGAATCCGACATGTCGCGTCAACCGATTCCGACGCCCGCACCACTCCAGAGCGGGCTGGAGGTCAACACCTCGGCCCCGTCGGCGGTGACGTGCACGGCATCGCGGCTGAAGACCGCCCCCACCCCCTGCTGCCAGACGTAGCCGCTGACCGCGAGCACCATGCCGGGTTCGAGCAGTTCGTCGGCGATGGTGGACCGCAGGGCCGGGGTCACGACGGGCGAGTCGTAGCCCAGGCCGAGGCCGTGGGCGACAGGCATCGACGGTAGCGGCTCGCCGGCCGCCTCGTAGGCGGTCAGCAGCCCGCTCGCAGGCCGACCCGGCCGGCACGCGTCCAACAGGTTGTCCCACAGTCGGTTCCAGCGATCATAAAGCCGCGGGACCGCCGATCCTTCCACCTCACCGACGGGCCATGTGCGGCCGACTTCACCGACGTACCCGTCGGCCAGGGCACCGGCAGAGAACGCCACCAGATCGCCGTCTTCGATACGGCCGTCGCTGCGGGCACGCCGCCACGGGTGTTCCTTGCTGGTCACCCAGGCGCCGTCCTGGGTGGCGGGCGTGGTCACCCCGCCGGCGGCCATCGCCTCCATCAGCGCACCGGTCAGCGACTTCTCGGTCGTTCCGGCCGCCAACTCGGCTCGTGCGGCGTCCAGCGCCGCTTCGGCCACGCTGAGCGCGCCGCGGAGCACCGCGATCTCGTCGGGCGTCTTGATCCGCCGTGCCGCCCGCAGCGCCGGCTCGGCGTCGACGAGTTCGGCGTTGGGAAACGCCATCGGCAGCAGTTGCGCGAATGTCGGTGTCAGCGAATCGGTTCCCACCCGTTTGGCGGTGGCGGCCCCGGGCAGCGCCTTGAGCACCTCGACGAGTGTCATCGGATTCCACGCCAGCCCGTAGAGGTGGTCGTGGGGGATCTCGTCGGGGATGCCCTCGTCCCAGGTGCTGTTGAGGTGGATCTCACCGGTCGAGCGGACGACCTCGCAGATCGGTCCGAACGGCCGCGTGCCCGCCACCCACAACTGCGGGGCACCGGTCACATAGCGCACATTGGCCTGCCGGCCCAGCACCAGGATGTCAATGTCGCGTTCTTCCATCTGGGCCAGCGCGCGCTCACGGCGACCACGCCGCAGATCGGCTGCGTCAGGCAGAATCTCGAGTGCCATTCAGTTCAGTTCCGTCCGTAGGGGGCGTAGGGGTAATCGGTGATGGACTGATAACCATCGTCGGTGATGACCACGATCTCCTCGCTTCGATAGCCACCGGTGCCGTCCTCCCACACCACGGGTTCGAGCACGAGCAGCATCCCGGCCGGGAACACGAAGT
The DNA here is from genome assembly GCF_001500025.1 of Mycobacterium sp. IS-1590. GTDB lineage: Bacteria > Actinomycetota > Actinomycetes > Mycobacteriales > Mycobacteriaceae > Mycobacterium. The sequence goes on from NZ_LQIW01000048.1 coordinate 181,990, forward strand.
TGTCGTCGAATTCCTCACCCAGATCCGTTCCGATCATCGGCATTTCGGCGGCGTTGGTGCCGATGCCGTGACCGAGGTAGAAGTGCGGTAGCCACGGCTTGGCGCCGCCGTTGGCGGCGATCCCCGCGCGGGCCAGGTCACCGCTCGTGGCGCCGGCCTTGGTGACCGACAGCACGGCGGACAGGATTTCGCGCCACTTCTCGTACTGCGCCTGCTGACGGTCGTCCGGTTCCTCGCCGACCAACCAGGTGCGGCCGAAGTCGGAGCAGTATCCCTTGTAGGTGATGCTGACGTCGGTCCACAACACGTCGCCGCGTTCGAGTTCACGTTCGGTGGTCAGCAAGGGCAGCGCCAGGTCTCCGGTGGTGGTCCAGACCGAACCGCTGGTCTTGGTCGTGGGCATCACCTGCCAGATGGCCTCGAGCATGTTGGCGGTCGCGCCGAGTTCGAACGCGCGCCGGACGAACGCCGCCGAGAGGTCGACTTGCCGAACGCCGGGGGCAAGGGCCTTCTGTACGTCGACCATCGCCTCTTCGGTGATGCGGCAGGCGGTTCGGACGCACGAAATCTGGTCGGGCGTCTTGACCAGCTTGGCCGGCCCGACGACCTGCGCGGCGTCCGACGGCGGACCCGACGGGAACAACGCGGCCGACGCGCGACGCATGGCGCCGGTGAGCTCGTCGACCGCGATCTTGCCTCCGGCAGGAACCAGATCGGCCAGCACCTTGGCGAATTGTTCGACGCCCTCGTCGAATTCGAGGTACAGCGGCCCGTGCACATGATCGTCGGGCACATCGGTCTGCGATGACGACCCCTCCCGCAGCGGCATGAACAGGTGTGGGTGCGGGTCGTCGACGAGCACGATCGCGACCGGGCGTTCCACGTGTGAGAGCCCGGCGTCGAGCAGCGGCCAGCTGACGCCGGTCGCATACACGACATTGCCGTTGCCGAGCAGGACGAGTGCGTCGACACCCTTGTCCTTCATCGAGTCGCGCAGCCGCACACCGCATTCCCGGTACATCCGGGCGAGGTCGGGAACCTCCGGGATGTCGATCGACGCCGATTGCGGAGCGAATGTGGTCACGAGATCCCCAGGAAATTCTTGATGTTGGTGGATACGATCTTCACCGCGTTCTCGGGTCCGACCGCGTCGACGACCGTCTTCAACGATTTCTCCGAGTATCCGAAGGTGGATTCGTTGTGCGGATAGTCCGACGACCACATCACGTTGTCGACGCCGATCTTGTCGATGAGCTCCAGGCCGAGTGGGTCGACCATGAACGACGCGCTCATGTGGTTGTCCCAGTAGTGCCGCACGGGATGCTCGAGCTGATGGTTGAACATGTGCCGGTACGACGCGAGCATGTGCTCGGCATCCTGTAAAGCCGTTGGCACCCAGGCGATACCGCCCTCGAACCAGCCGATCTTCAGCGATGGATGACGGTCGAGGATGCCGGAGAACACGTACTTGGCGAACTGCTCGCGGAACGAGTCGACGTTGACCATCATCCCGACCACGACGCTGTTGTGCTGGCACGGCGTCTTGGGCGGTGTTTCACCGATGTGGTGGCTGACCGGCACGCCCGCGGCCTCGATCTCGTCCCACACCGCGTCCATGTCGGAGCTGCCGTAGTCGTAGATGTTGCCGTCGTCGTCCTTGCCGGGATTGAGCGGCAGCAGGAACGTCCGCAGCCCCAGCGACTTCAGTTCCTCCAGCGTGCTCCTGGTCCCCTTGGGATCCCACCAATTGATCAGCCCGACACCGTAGAAGTGGCCCTTGCTGCGTTCCTGCAGATCGGCGATGTGCTCGTTGTAGATCCGGAAAACGCGCTCCCGCAGAGCCTTGTCCGGGTAGTGGAACAACGCCAGCACCGCGTTCGGGAAGGCCAGCTCCTTGTCGATGCCGTCCTCTTTGAGCTCACGGACGCGGGCCTCGATGTTGTTCGACGCCGCACCGGCGAGGTCGTCGTACTGCATCAGGACCCGGCCGAAGTCGCCGCCGGTCCAGGCCTTGCCCTTCATGCCGACCATGTAGGCGCCGTCCTCGTACCAGATGCGTGGCGCGGCGCCCTTGAGTTCCTCGGGGAAGCGGTCGTAGAAGATGTCGTCGGCCACCGAGATGTGATTGTCGGCGGAGAAGATCTCGGTGCCGGTGGGTAACCCGAAATCGCCTGTGGCGTGGCCCTTGCGGTGCTTGGGGGCGCCGAAGCCCTCGGGGGGATACAGGGTGGCGGTAGTTGGTGCTGACATCGTTGACACTCCAATCGGGCTGAAGGACGGACCTGGCTACCAGGTCACCGGAAGTTCGTAGACGCCGTAGGCGAGGCGATCATGCTTGAAGGGCACATCCTCGAACGGCACGGCCAGCTTCAGCGTCGGTATGCGCCGTAGCAACGTGTGGAACACGATCTGCAGTTCGGCGCGGGCGAGCTGCTGGCCGACGCATTGATGCCTGCCGTAGCCGAAGCCGAGCTGCTGGCCGGCATCGCGGCCCAGGTCGAGCTTGTCGGGTTCGGGATAAGCGGTGGCATCCCAGTTTGCAGGCGCCAGGTCGAGGATGATGCCCTCGCCCGCGCGGATGGTCTCACCGGCGATCTCGATGTCCTCGATCGCGACGCGGCGCTGGCCGTTCTGGATGATCGACAGGTAGCGCATCAGCTCCTCGACCGCGTTGGCGATGAACTTGGGATCATCCGAATCGCGCAGCTGCGCTGCTTGTTCGGGGTTCTCGAGCAGCGCGAGCACGCCGATGCCGATCATGTTGGCGGTGGTCTCGTGCCCGGCGATGAGCAGGCCGGTGCCCAACTGTGCGGCCTCCTTGACGCTGATCTCCCCGGCGTTCACTCGCTCGGCGAGGTCGGACACCGCGTCTTCCGACGGGTTCTCCATCTTGGTCTTGACCAGATCGCTGAGATACTTGGCCAGGCTCATCGCACCCTTCTGCCCGTCCTCGGCCGAGGCGTAGCGGGCCAGGCCGACGTTGGCGTGGTGCTGGAAGAACTCGTGGTCTTCGTAAGGCACGCCGAGCATTTCGCTGATGACCCTTGTGGGCACCGGCAGTGCCAGCTTGCTGACGATGTCGGCGGGCTGCGGACCGGCGAGGATGTTGTCGATGCACTCGTCGGTCACCTCTTGGATGGCGGGCCGCAGACCCTCGACCCGCTTGAAGGTGAACGGCTTGGACAGCATCCGGCGGAACCGGGTGTGCTCCTCGGCGTCGGAGGTGAAGACCGAGCGCGGCCGCTTGTACACCGTGGACAGCATGTGCTCGTTCCAGTGCGGGAAGCCTTCGATCCGGTCGTCGACACTGACCCGGGAGTCGGCGAATAACTCGCGGGCCACCGCGTGCCCGGTGATCAGCCACGGAGTGGTGCCGTTCCAGATCCGTACCCGCGAAAGCGGTTTGACCTCACCCATTCTGAGCATCTGCGGTGGCGGGGCGAACGGGCAGCGGGTGTCGCGCTCCATCGGGTATTCGGGGATATCCGCGGAGACGTCGGGGGTTCCGGTCAAGGTGTCAGACATACGGACTTTCTCATTCCTCGATGTGGATGGCGAGTGCGGGGCAGGCCGCCGCCGCCTTGCGGGCGTCGTCGGCCTGGTCGTCCGCGGGGCTGTCGTTGAGCAGGACCACGACACCGTCGTCGTCGCGCTGGTCGAAGATGTCGCTCGCGTTGAGCACGCACTGGCCCGATGACACACACTTGTCTTGATCGACAGTCAGTTTCATGACGCCGGGTGCTCCGTGATCGGCGCCTGCCACAACCCGACGATCGCGTCGATGAGCCCGGACGCCGCGGAGTTCCAGGTGGTCCGCGGCATGTCGGCCCCCTCGGCGAAGGCACGTTCGAAGTCGGCGCAGGTGTGCATCATCAGGTTGCGAGCCATGATGTTTCGTTCGGTGACCACCGCGGGCGGCAGGTCCGGCAGGCAGCGGGTGATGCCGACGACGACGCGTTGCACCGACGGCGACTCCAGAGCGCCCTTCACCACGATCTTGTGATACTCGGGGTCGGCGAGCGCTTGCGCGGCGAAGCGCGCGTACCACGTCGGGGTCCCGATCTGGGCTAGGTGTTCGGTGAGCGAACGCACCAGACACGCGACCCAGTCACGCAGATCGGTCGAGTCGCCGATTTCGGCGACCATCCGCGACAGCAGGCGCTCGGTCGAGACGCGGTGCTTCTGCTCGATGGCCCGCACCAGGTCGGCCTTCGTGCCGAAGTGGTAGCCGACCGCGGCATTGTTGCCCTGCCCTGCGGCCTCACTGACCTGACGGTTCGATACCGCATAGACGCCGTGCTCGGCGAACAGGCGCTCGGCGGCGGCCAGGATCGCTTCGCGGGTGGTGCTGGCTCGTTCGGTGCGCACGCTTCTGGCAGTGGTCACCGTCACAGTCAACCGCTCCCAGCCCGTTAAGTCAAGCGACTGATTTAAAGATGTCATGGCGGTCATGACTTCGGTTTGCGGACGATCACCTTCCCGGCACTGGTGCCGCCGTCGATGGGAAGGACGGTTCCGGTGACGTACCGGGAACGGTCCCCGGCGAGGTACAGCGCGGCCTCGGCGACGTCGTCGACGGTGCCCTCGCGTTTGAGTGGCCGGTCGTTGCGCATCTGTTCGCGGATCTTGGCCTCGAATGCCTCGAGGCGTTCGAGGTCCTCTCCCGTCGCCGATTTACGCACGATCGCGGTCCGAATGTTGCCCGGGGCGAGCGCGTTGACGCGAATCTCGTAGTGGGCCAGGTCGATCGCCGCCGACTTGGTGAACTGGATGACGGCGGCCTTCGACGCCCGGTACGTCATCACCCCGCCGCCGGCCTGGATGCCGCCGATCGAGGTCAAGTTGATGATCGATCCGCCGCCGTGTTTCGACATGTGCCGGGCCGCATCGCGTGTACCGGCCATTACCGCGAGCACGTTGATGGCCATCACCTGGTGGAAGTCGGCGAGGTCGTCGTCGAGGAACTTCGGAAACATCTTGCCCGACACGCCCGCGTTGTTGACCATCACGTGCAGGCCGCCGAACTCCTCGACCGCCGTCGTCACCAGTCGGGTCACCTGTTCGACCTCGGCCACATCGGTCTCGATGAAGCGGACGGAGTCGCCGAGGTCGGCGACGAGTTGGGCGCCGCCCCCGCGGTCGATGTCGCCGACGATCACCTTGGCGCCTTCGGCGCAGAACCGCCGCACCAGTCCTTCACCGAGTCCCGACGCGCCGCCGGTGACGACCGCGACCTTGCCCTGGAGTTCGCCGGTCATGCCGCCCCTTCGTGTAGGTCGGCCAGAAAGCCGAGCAGTAGTTCGTTGACCGCATCGGGTTGTTCGATCTGCGGGCAGTGCCCGGCCGCGTCGATCACCGCCGACTGCCCGCCGCGGATCTGTCCCGCGATCTCGGCCGCCCAGCCACGGGGCAGCAGCTTGTCACCGCCCCCCTCGACCACCAGAGTCGGGATGGTGATGCGCTCATAAGCGCGCGTGCTCGACGGCAGTGGCGGGGGCTCCAGGCCGGGTCGCCGAAACCGCGCGGCCGCCAACGCTTCCCACGCGCCGGGCGCGATGCTGGCTTCGTAGCGGCGCTGGACGTATGCCTCGTCGGCGGGGTAGGAGGCGTCGTAGAACAGCGCCGTGACGATCCGGCGCATCCCGGCGAGCGTCGCGTCGTAGTCGTACAACGCCGCCGAGTGCTCGTTGCGCTGAATCTCGCCGCCTCCGCAGATGGTGACCAGGCTGCGGGCGGGCAGCACGGGCGCCTCGGAGGTGGCGTCGACGAACAGGTTCACCGCCCCCATCGAGTTCCCCACGAAGTGCGCGGATTCGACACCGACGACCTCGCAGAACCGGGCGATGTGGCGGATCCGCATTCCGCGGCCGTCGTTGAAGTCGATGACCTTCGCCGACTCACCGAACCCGAGCATGTCCAGCGCGAGTACGCGATAGCGCGTGGCGAGCGCGGCGATGTTGTGTTCCCAGCCGAGTTCGGCGCCGGCGCCGAACTCGCCGCCGTGCAGCAGGACGATCGGATCGCCTTGTCCGGCTTCGAGATAGCCGGTCACGAGCCCGTCGACCAGCACCGACTTGCGTTGGGGCGGCGTCACGCCGTCTCCCGGGCGGTCTTGGCGAAGAACAGCACCTGGGTCGCGAGCATGTCCAGCTGGCTCTGGGTGGCGTCATGGATCAACTCCCCTGCCGCGTCCCAGATCTCGTCGGCGGAGTTGATCGCCACGCCCAGCGGGGTCGGCCACGCCCGCAGCGCGTGCCCGATGGATCTCAACTGCCCGAGCGTGTTGACCGCCGCCTGCCAACCGTAGGCGCAACTGATACAGCCCCACGGCGTGTTGTCCAGGTAGACGCGCGGGTCCTCCCGCAGGTCTTCGATGTAGTCGAGCGCGTTCTTGACCAACCCCGAGATCGCTCCGTGGTATCCGGGCGAGCCGACGACCACGGCGTCCGCATCCCGCAGCGCGCTGACCAGTTCGAGGGCCGCAGGCGTGCGCTCCAGCGAGTGCGGGGCATACATCGGTAAGTCCAGATCGGGCCCCGCGAACAACCGGGTCCGCCCGCCGTGCTGCTCGACCGCACCCAGGCAGTACCGCAGCGCGCGTTCGGTCGACGAATTCGCCCGTAGCGTGCCGCCGAGTCCCACGACGAACGGCGCACCGCCGGTTCTGGTGCTTGCAGTCATATCCTCACCCACTACTTGATTGCGATCGGGCTGACGGGTGCGCCCACCGCGCCAACGACTTTCAACGGTGGTGCGATCAACTGGAACTCGTAGACACCGTCGGCGGCACAGTCGGCCGCCAGGCCGGTGAGGTCCCAGTACTCGCCGAACATCAGGCCCATGTCGCGCAGGCAGATCATGTGCATGGGCAGGAACGTGCCCTCCACTCCGTTGGCCGGATCGGGATCCTCGACCATGAGATTGTCGGCGGCGACCGCGGCGACGTCGTGGTCGTGCAGCCATCGAGCACACGTCCAGTCCAACCCGGAACCCGGCTCGGCGCCGTCGCCGGTCGACAGGAACCGCGTCCACCACCCGGTGTGCACGACGACGATGTCCCCGGGGGTGATCGTCACGCCCTGGGCTTTGGCGATGTCGTCGAGTTCTGCCGGTGTCACGGGATTCCCGGGCTCGAGAAAGACCTCGGCGCCGCGGTGCTTGACCACGTCGAGCAACACACCCCGTGAGGTGATGCCCTTCACGTCGACCTTCTCGATGCCCAGTCGGAACGCTCCGAAGCTGGTCACCGAATCCGCAGGGAAACCGTTGTACAGCTTGTCCTCGTAGTAGACGTGCGAGATGGCGTCCCACTGCGTGGCCGCCTGCAGCGGCATCACGATCATGTCGTCGTTGAAGCGGAACGGGTTGTCCACGAAGAACTCGCTGACCTGGTGAGCCACCGAGTTGCGCAGCCACTGGGGACCGTACTGCGCCAAGGTGTTCGCGTCGCCGCCGTCCACCGTCATCACATGGGTGGGGTTGGGCCGGAACTGGAACGCGCCCTGCGGGCCGTTCGATCCGAAGTCGCCCCCGAGCGGGATCACCGTCCCCTTCTTCACGAGTGAGGCGGCTTCGGCCACCTTGTCGGGCGTGATGAAGTTCAGCGTGCCCAACTCGTCGTCGTCACCCCAGCGGCCCCAGTTGCGCACGTCGTCGGCGACGCGACGGAACTCGCTCATGCTGGCCATGGATTGCCTTTCACCGTACCGACTTTCACTTCACCGCCGCCGAACCGATCCCGCGAGGTCCGTCTCTCCCGTGGTGCCGCCGTCCACCCAGATCACCTGGCCGGTCAGATAACTGGCCGCCCCGCTGTTGAGGAAGGTCAGGACGCTGGCCTGCTCCTGCGGTTGCGCGGCCCGGCCCAGCGGTGTTCGGAAGGAGTCGAGGAACTCCTGCCCGTAGGCGCTGCGCAACTGGTCGAGGATCGGTGTGTCGGTGACCCCGGGTGCGGTGCAGTTGATGCGAATCCCCCTGGCGCCCAATGCGCTCACCTGCGCCATGCCGTAGAGGATGATCGCCTCCTTGGACAACCGGTAACCGCCGCCGTCGGCCAGCGCCTCCGGATTGCGTCGACACCACTCGATGCCCGCCTCGACCGAGTCGGTGTCGACCAGGCCCGCGGTGACCGGCGCATTCTCGCGGTATGCCGATGCGGCAAGCGATGACACGTTCGCGATCGCTGACCCGGCGCGCATCCGTGGTACCAGCGCCTCGGTGAACCGCCGGGTGCCCAGGAAGTTGATCGTCACGACCCGCAGCGGGTCCTTGATCCCCGACGACACCCCGGCGACGTTGAACAGCGCGTCGACCGGCTCGCCGACGGCGTCGGTCGCCCGCTCGATCGACCCCTGATCCGACAGGTCGAGTTCGACGAACTCGCCGAACGACGTGGTCGGCGGTTTGATGTCGAGTCCGATCACCTCGCCGCCGAGGTCGGCGACCTGACGGGCGACGTGGGCACCGATGCCCGAGGCACATCCGGTGACGACCACACGACGCCCGTCGTAACGCCACAGTTCGTCAGTTGCGCCCATGACTCATCTCTGGCCGGCGCCCGTCACTGGGCGCTCTTGGCGTCCGCATCGGGGTTGCGGCTGGCCCATCCTTCTCCTGACTTGAGTTTGGCGGCCGCCGCCTCGATACCGGCGTTCATCTCGTCCATCGCCAGCGACACCTCGTTGGCCGTGTAGTTCTGGCGGCCCGTAGGCAGTCCGCCGAACGCATAGCTCTCGTCGAAGACCGGAGCCTGCGACGGCTGCCGCCGCGCTTCGACCTTCTCGATGATCGGCTCGAGTCGTTTGGCTTTCTCCGCGCGCGCCTTCTCGTCGCGTTCGATGAACTCGGGCAGCACCTCCTTGCCCATCAGCTCGATGGACTCCATCGTCTCTTCGTGCCTGCGCGGGGTCAGCAGCAAGATCAGCTCATCGACACCGCTTTCCTCGTAGCCGCGCAGGAAGTTGCGCACGGTTTCCGGGCTGCCGATCGGGCCGCGGTCGGGACCGTAGACGATGCTCGGGTCCTTCTCGATCTCTTCGAGGTGGCGCTTCCACACCCCGGTACGGCCCGGCGTGTGCATACCGGTCATGTAGTAGTGCATGATGCCGAACGCGAAGAAGCCGCCGCCCTTGCCGAGCCGTTCGATGGCCTGTTCGTCGGTGGGGGCCACCATCATCGACAGGTCACCGCCGATGGCCAGGATGTTCGGGTTCATCTGCGGAGTGACCGGCGCGCCGTTCTCCTCGAACTCCTTGTAGTAGCCGTTCACCCGCTCCGTCAGAGGACCCGGGCCTGTGTAGGCGAAACTCAGTGCGCCGAGGCCCTTCTGGGCCGCCATGGCCACCGACGCGGGCCGGGTGCACGCCACCCAGACGGGCGGATGCGGCTTCTGCAGCGGTTTGGGCACGACGTTGCGCGGCGGCATCTCGATGTGCTCTCCCTTGAAACCGGTGAACGGCTCCTCGGTCATACAGCGGATCGAAACTTCCAGCGCCTCTTCCCACATCGCGCGTTTGTCGGCGGGGTCAACACCGAAACCGCCCAGCTCGCCGACCGACGACGACTCGCCGGTGCCGAACTCCACGCGCCCGTTGGAGATCAGGTCCAGTGTCGCAACCCGTTCGGCGACGCGGGCCGGGTGGTTGACGACCGGCGGTAGGTGCATGATGCCGAAGCCCAGGCGGATGTTTTCGGTCCGCTGGCTCGCCGCGGACAGGAAGATCTCGGGTGCGGTGGAGTGGCAGTACTCCTCCAGGAAGTGGTGCTCGGTCAGCCACACCGTGGAGAAGCCGGCCTTGTCGGCGAGCTCCACCTCGTCGAGACCGTCCTGGAAAAGCTTGTGCTCGTCGTCTTCGCTCCACGGCCGCGGCAGTGGGAATTCGTAGAACAGCGAGATCTTCATTTCGTTACCTTCCGATGTGTATCGAGTGTCGAATCGGTACTAGTGCCGGTCTGAATTCCAGAGCCGGACAGCTGTTCGGCGATGTGCTTGGCCGCGACATAGCCGAAGGTCATCGCCGGGCCGATGGTGGCGCCGGCGCCCGCGTAACTGCGGCCCATCACCGCGGCCGACGTGTTGCCGACCGCGTAGAGGCCCTCGATCACGCCGTCGTCGGCGCGCAGCACCCGGGCGTACTCGTCGGTGCGCAGACCCCCGGAGGTGCCCAGGTCGCCGAGGATGATCTGGAAGGCGTAGTACGGCGGCTTACCCAACGGATGCAGGTTCGGGTTCGGCAGCGTGGGGTCCCCGTAGTAGTTGTCATAGGCAGAGTCGCCGCGGTTGAAGTCGTCGTCGTGCCCGTTGCGCGCCAGTTCGTTGAACCGCTCGGCGGTCTGGCGCAGTTGGGCCGGCGGAACACCGATCTTGCCGGCGAGCTCCTCGAAGCTGCTTGCCTCGTGTACGACACCGGATTCCAGCCACGCCTTGGGCACCTTCCAGCCGGTCGGCACGGGCGCGAACGGGATTTTCGGAATTGGCAGATGCCCGGCGACCACGTACCGGTGGAAGGACCGGATGTCGGTGATCAGCCAGCACGGAATGTGGGTGACCCCGCGGTTCTGCCCCTCGATCATCGCGTGCGCGAAGTCCATGTAGGGGGCGGCCTCGTTGATGAACCGCTTCCCCTCGCCGTTCACGACGAACTGCGACGGCATCATGCGTTCGTTGAGCATGAACTGCAACCGCCCGTCGGGCCAACAGATCGCGGGAAACCACCAGGCCTCATCAAGCAGGTCGGTCGAGCCGCCCACCTTCTCCCCCGCCCGGATGGCATCACCCATGGACGCGGGATTGCCGAAGCTCCAGTCCTTTTCGAGCAGCGGGAGGTGCTGTCTGCGCCACTGCATGTCGTGGTCGAAGCCGCCCGCGGCAAGGATCACACCGTGCCGGGCCTCGATGCGCTGCTGGCGGCCGTCGCGCTCGACCACCGCCCCGATCACCGCTCCGTCGACATCGGTGATCAGTTCGCTCATCGGCGAGTTGAGCCACAGCGGGACGTTGTGTTGTTTGAGCGCCAGCCGCATGCGAGCGGCCAGCGATTGGCCGATGGCCGCCATCCGGTCGCCGAGGACGCGGGCTCGAAACATCCGCCAGATCAGCTTGACGAGAACCGCCTTGCCGCGCCAGTTCTGGCGGACCTGGTAGAACAGCCGAAGGTCTTTGGGTGCGAACCAGATTCCCTTCGGAGCCAGCGCCAGCGGCTGCAGCAGGTGTTGCTCCTCGTCGCCCAGCTTGCGCAAGTCGATGGCGGGTACGTTGATGGTGCTGCCCTGTGCGGATCCTCCGGGCAGCTCCGGGTAGTAGTCCGCGTAGCCGGGCTTCCACACGAATTCGAACCACGGGCTGCGCTTTTCGAGGAACTCCATCATCTCTGGAGCGGTGTCGACGTACTGGCGCAGGCGCGCGTCGCTCACCAGGCCGCCGGTGATCTGGCGTAGGTACTCCACGACACCGTCGGGATCCGGCACGTAGCCCGCCTTGCGCTGCGCCGGTGCGCCGGGCACCCAGATACCGCCACCCGACAGCGCGGTGGACCCGCCGAAGTGCGCCGACTTCTCGACGATGAGCGTGTCCAGACCGAACGCGTCGGCGGCCAGTGCCGCGATCATTCCGCCGCCACCTGAGCCGACGACGAGCACATCGACGGTGTGGTCGAACTTGCTGTCAGACATCCAGAACCGCCGTCCTGATTGCGAACCCTGCGATCAATTCCGGTGCCGCCCGGTAGAACCGCTGTTCGGTGCGGTAGGGACCGTGCGCGGCAAGCGCGGCGAAAGCCGCGATCCACGTGCGTACTTCGTGTGCCGAATGGCCGGCTTCGCGTTCGATCCAGTCGTTGGACCAGCCGTCCACCTCGGCGAGTCGGTTGTTGTCGACCAGCTCCAGAAAAGCCGCGTCCCAGTCCGGGTTCAGCGGCTGCAACGGGCTCTCGCCATGCGCGAATGCCTGGGCGGCCTCCATCACCGCGACCTGCCGGGCCTGCCGCTGCTCGGGGGTCATCGGCATGCCGTGCACGATCCGCTCCAGTGCGGCGGGGGGCGCGGTGGCCAGCGTGGGCACCGGCGGATCGTGAGACAGTCCACCGGATCCCACGACGAGCACACGCTTGTCGAGGGTCGCGAGGAAGGTGCCGAGCGCCGCTCCGAGAACGCGCACCCGGCGCACCGGGCCGAGCGGGGTGGCCACCGAGTTGATGAAGACCGGGATCACCGGCACCGACGTCGCATCCCCGAACAGGCTCTGCAGTGGCTGGACCGTTCCGTGGTCGACGTCCATACTCGCCGAGATCGCCACGTCGATCCCTGATTCGAGAACCGCTCGGGCGCAGTCGGTCGCGACGTCCTCGGGCACATTCAACGGACCGGCATGCGAGCCGTAGTCACCGACGCCCTGGGCGGCCGTACCGATGCAGAACGGCGGCATCGTCCGGTAGAAGAACCCGTTGTAGTGGTCCGGGGAGAAGATGACGACGAGGTCGGGGTCGTAGGCGGTGACGAACCGCCGTGCGTCCGAAATCGCCGCCTCGATGTCGTCAAGGAGATCCCGTGACGGTCCCGGAAGGTTCAGTAGCGGGCTGTGCGACGTGCAGCACAGGGCCAGTGTGCCCATGAGAACCGGAGCCTCCTCCCTGGGTCAGACAGAGAACGTCGAAGAGCGATTCGCTGAGTTCGGCGGCACGCTGGGCGATGCAGGCGCCGGCGATGCAGCGATCGGGGCGAAGGAACAGCACCGAGTCGGTGTAGGTGTCGAACCACGCCTTGAGCGCACCGGTTCTGTCACCGACCACCGTCACCTCGTCGTCGTCGTGGCCAGGCCAGTGCAGCTGTGTCATCGGTCGCGCCTCGATGAACTCCGCACCCAACGCCTTCCACCGGTGGAACGCGTTGTCGCCGAGAATCGCTCGCAGGTTGTTGCTCCAGCACAGCACCGCAAATCCCGGTCCGAGCACATCGTCGAGCAACACGTTCTGTTCGGCGCGGGTGTCGACGCGCGGCTGGATGAACAACGTGCCCGTCGGCGAGACCGCCCCTGCCGCACCGGCACCCGGCTCGGAATGGACCACGGCGCCTTGTTGATAGCGCGGCATCGGCTTGAAACGCATCTCGAGCACGTAGCGCTTCAGCGACGGCACCACGGACGCGGCGTGGATGACCCGGTCGCGCAATGCGGCGACCCTGCGGTTGGTCGGCGAGATCACGCGGCCGACCATGGTGGACAGGTCGATCATGGCGCGGGCATGTTTGCGGCGCTCGACGTCGTAGGTGTCCAGCAGGGCGTCATCGGCCTGCCCGGTCACCACCGCGGCGAGTTTCCAGCCCAGGTTGGCTGCGTCGCGAATACCGCTGTTGTATCCCTGCCCCTGCCACACCGGCATCAGATGCGCGGCGTCACCGGCCAGCAGCATCCGGCCCTTGCGGAATGAACCGGCGATGCGGGAGTGGTGCGTGTAGACCCGATGCCTGATCATGTCGACCTGCTCGGGATACGGGACTCGTTGCGCCAACATTCTTCTGACGAACGCCGGATCGTCTGCTTCCGCATCGGTCTCGTGAGGATGGATCAGGAATTCGAAGCGGCGGATGCCATGGGCGATCGAGATCGACACATAGGGGCGCGCCGGGTCGGCGCCCACCTCGCTGTTCGGATGGCCGAGCGGGTCGTTGGCAACGTCGACCACCAACCAGCGGGTCGACGATGTGGTGCCGTCGAACGACACCCCCATCAACCGGCGGGTGGCGCTGCGGCCGCCGTCGCACCCGATGACGTATCGGGCCGTGACCGACGGCTTGTCGCCGGCGAAGTGGACCGTCACCGCGTCCTCGGTTTCGGCGCACGCCTCCATCCGGCACCCGAACCGGACCTCCACGTGGTCGAATCGGTCCAAGCCGCCGAACAATTCGGCATCGACCATCGGCTGTACGAAGCCGTTGCGTTTGGGCCAGCCGAACCGGGCGTCCGGTGGCGCCATCTCGGCGAGCAGCCGCCGGTTGGCGTCGAAGAATCTCAGGATCTGGTTGGGCACGGTGTGCGGCAACACCCGGTCGACCAGGCCGATCGACTGGAAGGTTCGCAGTGCCTCGTCGTCGAGACCGACACCGCGGGGGTAGTCGATGAGTGTGTCGCGCTCCTCGACGACCAGTGTCCGAACCCGGTGCAGCCCAAGGATGTTGGCCAGCGTCAGACCCGAAGGGCCTGCGCCGACAACGACGACGTCGACGTCCGTCGTCGTCATAACCGCCCCAACAGGAAGTCCAGGTGCAGGCGATTGAACGATTTGGGATCCTCGTACTGGGGCCAGTGACCGCATCCGGGCATCACCTCGAAGCGCGCACCCGGGATCATCGAGGCGATGCGTTGCCCCTCGGCCACGTCGGCCGTGGGATCGTCACTGGTCCACACCACCAGGGTCGGCGCGGTGATCGAGCCGTACTCGTTGGGCCCGAGGAGATTGCGTGCGCGGATCTCCGGGTCCTGCAACGCCATGATGTCGCGCATGGCCGCGACGAACCCGGGTTGCCGGTAGACCCGCTGCCTGCTCGCGACGATGTCGTCGTAATCCTTTGATTTGTCGGCCATCAGCCATTTGATGCGGGCCTGGACCGTCTCCCAGGTCGGGTTCTCGGCGGCGGCCATGGACAAGGTGATGATCCGCTTCATCACCTCGGGATCGGCCTGCGAGCCGCCCGCCGTGTTGAGCACCAGCCGGTCCAGCCGATCGGGGTGGTCGACCGCGAATCGAGCGGCGACCCATCCACCGAGCGACTCGCCGCTGATGTGGGCGCGGTCGGCCCCGACCGCGTCGAGGACCGCCAGCAGGTGGTCCACATAGTGGCGGACTTCGAGCGGATGCCCCGGTTTGTCGGTGTAGCCGTGGCCGAGCATGTCGATCGACCAGACCGAGAAGTGTTCGGCGTGCGCCTCCAGGTTGCGCACGTACGCCTCCGCATGCCCACCGGAGCCGTGCAGGAAGACGAGCACCGGCTTATCGGAGTCACCGGCGTGCAGGTATCGGGTGCGGGTTCCACCGGCGTCGAGGTAGCCCTGAGAGAACGGAACGCCCTGTAGATCGCTCCAGACGCTCTCGAACTCCGCTGACGCGGCCTGTTCATCCGCCACGGAAGCCACCAGCGAATCCGGCTCAGACACGCTTACCCTCTCTTGACCGCGAGAATCGAATTCTCGTATTTTGTAAGCACTCTGCTCATTTATCGCACACCCACGTGCACTATAGTCAGAGCATCACTCTCGCGACAGCGTGATGTCAAGGGAAGTCGAGGAAGGGACCCCATGCGTTCGGAGGGCGGAGCCCAGCAGGGGACGGAGCCGATCAGTGTCGTACCCAACGGGGCGCCGGGCTCGCAGACGCTGGCAAGGGGTTTGGCCGCCTTGCAGCTGGTGGCCAGCTCCCCTTCCGGCCTCACCGCTCAGCAGGTCGCCGACGACATCGGTGTGCACCGGACCATCGCCTATCGGTTGTTGTCGACGCTGTCGCAATTCCGGTTGGTGGCCAAGGGCGAGGACGGTCGCTACCGCTCGGCGGCGGCGCTCGCGGTGCTCGGGGCGTCGTTCGACAACAACGTGCGCCAGTTGAGCTTGCCCACCCTGCGGGGGCTCGCCGACGAACTCGCCAGCACGGTGTCCCTCCTCGTCGCCGAGGGTGATCAGCAGGTGGCGATCGCCGTCGTCGTGCCGACCAACGTCTTTTATCAGCTGTCCTTTCATGAGGGCAGCCGTTATCCGCTGGACCGGGGCGCCGCGGGCATCGCGCTGTTGGCAAGCATGCCGCCGCGCCCCGGCGAACGTGATCTGGTGCCGCTGACCCGGGAGCAGGGGTGGGTGATCACTCACGGCGAGATCGAACCGAACACGTACGGCCTCGCGGTCCCGGTGCGCCGACGGCCACCGGCGCCGCCAACCTGCATCAACCTCATCTCGCATCGCGAGGACGTCCTGACGCGCGGCCGAGACGCGGTCATCAGGGCGGCCGACGAGTTGTCCGCGATCCTCAACTAAGGGCACTCCAGCCGGAAGGAGCAGCACGTGACGGACTGGGATCATGACGTCGACGTGGTCGTACTCGGTAGCGGCGGGGCCGGTCTGACCGCGGCACTCACCGCCGCGGCCAACGGCGCTTCGGTCGAGATCTACGAAAAGGCCGCGACCGTGGGCGGGACGACAGCGGTATCCGGTGGCATCATCTGGATCCCGGCACACGAGCGGGCCGCAGACGGCGAGCTTTCCGTCGATGATGCGATGGCCTACCTGCGCGCCCAATCGCTGGGATACATGGACGACGACCTCGTCGAGACGTTCGTGCGCACCGGTCCCGAGATGCTCGATTTTGTCGAGGCACACAGTGATCTGCGTTTCGAGGTCGCCGAGGGGTTCCCCGACTACAAGCCCGAGCTGCCCGGGGGGCGACCGTCCGGCGGGCGTTCGCTCAACGCCAAGCCTTTCGACCTGAGCCAGCTCGGTGAGTGGCGCGACAAAATCACATCGTTCCCTGCGGATTTCAGCAACGTCGGCATCGACGCCGAGACCCGCGCGCGCATCCACGCCTCGGTCGACGATGAGTCCGGCGATTACTGCGTCGCGGGCACGGCCCTCATCGCCGGTCTGCTGAAGGGGCTGCTGAACCTCGGCGTGACACCGCGAACCAACGCGCGCGCGGTCGAACTGCTCGCCGACCCCCTCGGCATCACCGGCGTGCGAATCTCGCAAGACGGCAACGACTTCACCGTGCGGGCGCGTCGAGGAGTGATCCTGGGAACCGGCGGGTTCGAGTGGGACCGCAAGCTGGTCGAGGCGTACCTGCGAGGCCCGATGCGCGGACCCGTCTCACCGCCCAACAACACAGGTGACGGCCTGCGAATGGCGATGGCGCACGGCGCCGATCTGGCCAACATGGGCGAGGCGTGGTGGGTGCCGATCGTGCAGCTTCCCGGCGACACGTTCGCCGGCCGGCCGCGCAGCCGCAGCGTCCGGCTGGAACGAACCCGACCACGCAGCATCATCGTCAACCGCGCGGGCAAGCGGTTCCTCAACGAGGCCGGCGAGTACAACTCGATGGCGGGGCCGTTCCACTACCTCGACCCCAAGCTCGGGTATGCCAACGACCCGGCGTGGATCGTCTTCGACTCGCTACACCTGAAGAAGTACGGCTTCCTCGGCATCAAACCGGATGGCCCTGCGCCGGAATGGTTCTCGCCGTCGAAAGACCTGACGGAGCTCGGCGAGAAGACCGGTATCGACCCCGACGGGTTGGCTCGCACACTGCGGTCCTGGAACGACAGCGTCGCCCATGACCGCGATCCGGAGTTCGAGCGCGGCGCGAGCGCCTATGACGGCTACTGGGGCGACGATAAGGCGCCGACGCCCGCCGGCCGCACCCTCGGCCCGATCGATACGCCGCCCTATTACGCCGTGCCGGTGTCGATCGGTGCGATGGGCACCAAGGGCGGCCCCCGCACCGACGGCGACGGCCGCGTGCTGCACGTCAACGGATCGGCGATCCCGGGTTTGTTCGCCGCGGGCAATGCGATGGCCGGGGCCACCGGCAAGGCCTACGGCGGTGCCGGTGGAACGATCGGTCCCGCAATGGTGTTCGGTTACCGCGCGGGGCGTGCGGCCTCCGCGCGCATCTAGTTCGCCGGGCCCGCTTCAGCGCCGGCAGGACGACGCATTCAGCCCGCGGCTAGGCCACCGCCATTCCGATGAAGTAACTGCTCAGCAGACACGTGGCGACGAGGACCACCCAGCCGTCGGTCAGGCGGCACAGCCAGACGGGGGCATGACGCACTTCCATGAATTCCCGGAAGATGATGCGCACCTTGATCAAAGAGATGACGATCGCGCTGACGGTGACCACGGTGCTGGCCTTCAGCGTGCCGTTCTGGTCGACCGCCTCGTCCAGCCAGACGTAGACCAAGGTCAACAACGTCAGGATCGCCCAGGCGATCACCAGTCTCTTGTTCAAGGCGTTGGTCACCGATCACCTCACCACGTAGAGCATCGCGAAAATCAGCACCCACAGGAAATCGACCGTGTGCCAGTACGTTGCCCCGGTTTCTACAAGCTCCTGCGAGCGTCGCGCCGGGCTCCGCAGTTGGTAGACGATGACGCCCAACACGATGAATCCGATCAGGACGTGGATGCAGTGCAATGACGTGAGAAAGAAGTAGTGCTGGAAGAACTCGTCGCTGGTGAACGTGTTCCCCATGCGGATCTCCAGGATCCACTCGACGACTTTCGAGATCACGAACGTCACGCCGAGACCAGCGGTCACATAGGCGTAGGTCATCGCCGAGCGGTATGAACCCGCGCGCGCGGCACGGACACACCCCGCGATCGCCCACGAACTCGTGAGCAGCACAACGGTGTTGAAAACTCCGATCCGCAGGTCCAGGTCTGCCTGAGATTGCAGGAAGAGATCGGCGTTCTGCGTGCGCAGCGCCAGGTAGACGGAGAAGTAGCCGGTGAACAGCATGGCCTCGAACAACACGAACAACCACATGTCCGGCTGGCCGGGCACGCGCCGTTGCGGCTCGTCGTCGAGTCGTTTCGACTCACCGGTGACGACGTCGGTCATCGCACCGCCCCCACCGAGGCCGAGGGTTCGGTTACACCTTTCGGCGGTAGCTCAGGCAGCGGTCCGGTACCGAAATCCTCGCGTTCGATCATCTTGCGCAACAACATGATGAACGCCGCGGTGTAGAGGATGAACACGACCATGTTGATCCACCATGCGATCGCACCGTTCCACGCGAATGCGCCGCGTTGAAAGATCCAGGCCGGTGCGACGACGACTTCGGTCAGCGCGTTGCACAGCCCCAGGTACGCGAACCACTTCGGGAACACGTTGTTCTTGTCGAGCAGGATCGCCACCAGCCAGACCACCGAACCGACCAGGAACACCCCCATCGTTCCGCTGAACGACAGGAATGCGAAGTCATACATCCACAGGATCAATTCGGGGTCACGATCCGGCCGGAGCGCTCCGACGGTCATCGCGATGGCCATCACCAGCATGCCGGGCAGGGCGGCGAGCGAATACATGATCAGGTACGAATAGGCGAAGACGCGACTCACCGACATCCGCCACATCGAGTATGCGAGAAGAGCATTCATCGGTGCGCACATACCCGAGATGAGGAACACGACGCCGAATCCGGTGAGCAGGCCCAGGTGGCGGTCGGCGAACCACTGCACGATCAACGGCGTGTCCCAGTCGGGGCTCGGCGGCGGTTGCACCCGCGTGACGAGGAAGAACAGCACGCCGTACAACTGGTAGAAGATCACCATCACCCACCACGCGAACCACAGCTCACGCTTGGGGTGGTAGCGGAAGTTCCAGACCAGGCGACCCAGCCGGGAATCGTTGGGCGGATCGGGCGCCGCCACCGGTTCTGCGCTCAGCGCGCTCATGCGGCGACCACGACTTCGGCGCGTTGGCGGCGGATATTCTGGGCCAGAACCACTCCCATCACCACGATCCAGACGGCGATCGCGATGTTCTTGACCCAGAAGGACAGCACGCCGTCCCACGCCAACGGGCCCTCGAAGGTCACCGCCCCGAACGCCGCCGGCATCAGGGCGACGGCGATGAGCAGATTGAAGTGCGCCACCCACGACCGGAAGACCGGCTTGTCCTGACGATCCCAATAGATCGCCAGGGCCAGCACCAGGCATTGGGCGATCAGATAGGGCACCAACACGGTGAACGTGACCCAGGCCAGATCGTTGAGCAGTTGGGTGAGTTCGGGGGAACGTTCGGGCCGGAAGGACCCCAACAGCCAGAACATGTTGGCGATCAGAAACAGCGTCGGCGGACCGCCCGCGCAGGCGATCAGGCAGTAGGTCAGGATCGGCGTGCGGTGTGCCATCTTGCGCACTTGCATCGCCAGCAGAATCACCGTCGGGATCAAACCGACCCCGAACCAGTTGAACAAAATCATGCTGTACCGAATCCGGGCCGTCTCGTCGCGGTAGAAAGCCGCGACCTCGTCGGCGGACATCGTCGGCGACATCGGATGCAGGAAACCGGGAAACAGGAAGAACGCGGACGCCCAGATGATCACCATGGCGGGCAGGGCCCACAGCATGATCAACTCGCCATCAGTTCGTCTCATGTGCGCTCCAAAGTAGGTTGCCGATCGGCTACTCGAACGGTAGCCGATCGGCAACCTAGCGGTCAATGCTGGGCTACCCTCGACGTCATGGCCACGGCAGAGCAGAGATTCAGTGCGATCACCCGCACCGCTGCGCAGACCAGGGTCTTGGACGCCGCGCTGGCATTGATCGCCGAACACGGCGTCAGCGGTACCTCCCTGCAGATGATCGCCGATTCCATCGGGGTGACCAAGGCCGCGGTGTACCGCCAGTTCAAGACGAAGGAAGAGATCGTCATCGCGATCACCGAACGGGAGATGGGCCGTCTCGAGGACGCGCTCGAGGTTGCCGAGGCGGCCGGCCACGGCCTCAAGTCACGGGAGATCCTGCTCGAGGAGATGATAGACCAGGCCGTCGAACGGCGCGGAGTCGTCAGTGCGCTGCAGTTCGATCCGGTGATCCTTCGACTCCAGGCCGATTACGAGCCGTTCCAGCGATTCATCGAACGCCTGTATGCCGCGCTGCTGGGCACGCACGCGGGCCCGGAGGCCCGGCTGCACGCCGCGGTGCTGTCGAGCGCGATCAGCGTGGCCGTCATGCACCCACTGGTTTCCGATATCGACGCCGAAACGCTTCGCGCTCAATTGATTCGGATGTCCCGCCGATTGCTCGACCTACCCGAGCGGGCTCAGGGGCCCTCCCGTACGGCGAAGAGACGCTCGGCGGCGGTGTAGGGGTCGTCGGCGCCCTCGGCGACGGCGGCGGCCAGCCGGTCGAGTTCCGGGTGTGTGCGCAGCAGCGTCTGCGCCAGCGACAAGATCTGCGCCCTGGCCCGCGCGGCGCGTCGTTGCGGGCTGTCGGAACGGTGATGCGCCTCGATCGCGTCGACGAGTTCAGGTAGGCCGTCGCCCTGGGCCGCAACCAGTTTCAGCACCGGCGCCATGGTCTCCGCACGAAGGTCGCGCACGGTCTGGTCGGCGCCCTCGCGGTCGGCCTTGTTCACCACCACGATGTCGGCCACTTCCAGCAACCCGGCCTTGGCCGCCTGCACGGCATCACCTGCGCCGGGATTGAGGATGACGACGGTTGGATCGGCGACCGCGGCGATCTCGATCTCCGACTGACCGACCCCGACGGTCTCCAGCACCACCAGCCCGTAGGACAGCGCCGCCAGAACACGGATTGCCGCGGGCACCGCAGCGGCCAACCCGCCGAGATGCCCGCGCGCCGCGACGGACCGGATCAGCACGTCGGGATCGTTGATGTGGGCGGCCATCCGGATCCGGTCGCCGAGCAGCGCTCCCCCGCTGTACGGCGACGACGGGTCGACCGCCAACACCGCAACCCGCTCGCCCCGCTCCCGGTACGCGCCGACGAGCGCACCGACCGTCGTCGATTTCCCCGCACCCGGCGGCCCGGTCACTCCCACGACCCGGGGCGCATCGACGGACCCCAGCGCGTCGAGAAGTTCGCTGCGCCGGGGGCTTTCGACGATGCTGAGCAATCGGCCGGTCGCGCGGGCCGATCCGTTGCGCGCCGCCTCGATGAGTTCGGCAAGACGGTCTGAGCTGGTCATCGTGTGGCAGTCTACGGATTATCTGCTGATGTCGCCGCCGGGCGGCTCAGGCCACCTCGATGACCGTGGCCGATCCCATGCCGCCGCCCGCGCACATGGCGGCGACGCCGATTCCGCCGCCGCGCCTGCGCAATTCGTGAACGAGCGTGACGAGCATGCGCGCGCCGGTGGCCGCCACCGGATGCCCCAGCGAGCAGCCGCTTCCACTGACATTGACGCGGTCGGGGTCGATGTCGAGCAGTTTGACGGTCGCCACGCACATCGCCGCGAAGGCCTCATTGATTTCGAACAGGTCGACGTCGGCGAGCGAAATACCGGCGCGCTTGAGGGCTTTGGGGATCGCTTCGACGGGTGCCAGCCCGGTGAAGGCGGGATCGACGCCGACCGACGCCCACGCCTTGACGGTGCCCAGCGACGGCAGCCCGAGCCGGTCGCTGGCCAGGGTCAGCACGGCGGCGCCGTCGTTGGCTCCGCAGGCGTTGCCTGCGGTGATGGAGAAGCCCTCGATCTCGGGATGCAGCGGCTTGAGCGCGGCGAGCTTCTCGATGCTCGTGTCGCGACGGGGATGCTCGTCGGTGTCGAACTGCCCGTAGGGCGTCTCGATCGGAACGATCTCGTCCTTGAAGCGGCCCTCGTCGATCGCCCGGATCGCCTTGCGGTGCGAGCCCAGCGCCCACTCGTCCATCTCCTCGCGGCTCACGCCCGCGCGCACGGCGGCGTTCCAGCCGACGGTGATCGACATGTCCATGTTCGGCGCGTCGGCGCGGTCGGGGTGCGTCGGGGGAAACCAGTCGAGCATCGCGGCGTCTTTCGCGCTGCTGGCGCGGCGGGTGAAGCGAGGCGTCGTGGAGGCGGAGTTGACGCCACCGGCGATCACCACTTGATCCATGCCCGCGCGGATACTGGCGGCGGCGCTCTGCACCGCGGCCTGCCCGGCGGCGCAATGCCGGTTGTTCGACAGCCCGGGCACCGAGGTGAGGCCCGCGGTGATCGCGGCATGGCGGGCGATCACCCCACCGCCGTAGAGCCCCTCGCCGAGGATGACGTCGTCGATGGCCAGTCCGTCCACCTCACCGGCCGCCGCGCCGACCACATGCTCGGCCATTTCGTAGGCGTCAGTGTCTCGCAACGTGCCCTTCATCGCGGTGCCGATGGGGGTGCGCAGGGCAGAAACGATCACGGCTTCAGGCATAGGTATCTCCGTCTCGACGTATGAGAATGCTATTCTCTCAAGCCGAGAGTGCCAGTTGCAAGAAGGGGAACCATATGCAGATCGCGGGTAGCTCGGCAATCGTGGTCGGTGGCGCCGGCGGGCTCGGCGAAGCGACCGTGCGGCGTCTGCACGGCGCGGGAGCCAAGGTCGTCGTTGCGGACATGGCCGACGACAAGGGCAAGAAACTGGAGAGCGAACTGGGCGTTCGCTACGTCCGTACCGATGCGACCTCGGAAGACTCGGTCAACGCGGCGATCGCCGAGGCCACCGCGCTGGCTCCCCTGCGGATCTCGGTGGACACCCACGGCGGTCCGGCCAGCGGTGGCCGGCTCATCGGCAAGGACGGCTCCCCGCTGGACCTCGACGGCTTCAAGACGACGATCGAGTTCTACCTGACGGCGGTCTTCAACGTGATGCGACTGGCGGCCGCCGCGATCGCGAAGTCCGAACCGCTCGACGAGGGCGCCCGCGGCGTGATCATCAACACCGCGTCGATCGCCGGTTACGAAGGTCAGATCGGCCAGCTGCCGTATGCCGCGGCCAAGGGCGGCGTGATCGGCATGACGCTGAATGCGGCCCGCGACCTCTCGCCGCTCGGCATTCGCGTGGTCACCATCGCGCCCGGCACGATCAACACCCCGGCGTATGGACAGGCCGCCGACCAACTCGAGCAGTACTGGGGCCCGCAGGTGCCGTTCCCCAAGCGGATGGGCCGGTCGACCGAGTACGCGCAGTTGGCGCAGAGCATTGTCGAGAACGACTATCTCAACGGCGAGATCATCCGCCTCGACGGAGCTCTCCGCTTCCCACCCAAGTAATTCCCTGTTCCGCGAGCGTGCGTGTCTGCACACGACACGCCGCGGATTTGCAGCAGTTCGCGCACCGTCGCGCCATCGCGACGGTGCGCGTTTGCATCTGGCAGGTGTGCTCAGTACGGGCCATACGAGGCCGTGCGTTTCGGATACCGGTCGGGTTTGACAGGTTGCGCACACTCGCAATCACACGAGGGTGCGCATAGCGGCGCGCGCGAGCGGCGTGTCGCGCAGCAGACACGCACGCTCGCGCCAAACTGAGTGTGCGCTACTTTTTCTTGGCGTTCAGCCGGGTGACGATCTCACGGAAGTCGTCGGTCTTGAACGACTGCTCCTCTGCGGTGTTGGCGTAGTCGAGCACCGCCAGCACCGAGCGCTCGAGGTGAATGTTCAACAGCCTCTTGGTGCTTTCGACCGCCTGGCGCGGCAGCTCCATGATCTTCTTCGCGCAGGCGATCGCCTCGCTCAGCGGATCTTCGACGACGTGGTTCGCCAACCCCAGCTCGGCGGCGCGCTGGGCCGAAATCCGCGCACCGGTCAGCGCGTATTCCTTGGCGTGCAGCAAGCTCATCTCCAGCGGCCACACCAACGGCCCACCGTCGGCGGCGACCAACCCGACCTGAACGTGTGGATCGGCAAGGTAGGCATCATCTTTGATGTAGACGATGTCGGACAACGCCACCAGGCTGCAGCCCAGGCCCATCGCAGGACCGTTGACGGCGGCCACCACCGGAATCCGGCAGCGCGCCATGCCCAGCACGATCTCGCGGCCGTGCAGGATCGTCTTTGCGCGCAGGTCGGCGTCCTGGCGCAGCTCCTCGAGGTAACCGAAGTCGCCGCCGGCCGAAAATGCCCGTCCCGCACCGGTGATCACCGCCGCGCGAGCCTCCCGATCCTCGGCCAGCCGCGGCCACAACCAGGCGAGCCCGCAGTGCAGGTCGTCGTTGACCGAATTCAAGGACTCCGGCCGGTTCAGCGTGATGATGCGCAGAGCGCCGTCGGCCTGAACGTCGATCTCCGGTGGTAGGTCGTACAACTCAAACTCCTAATCCGAGAATGCGCGAAGCGATGATGTTCTTCTGAATCTGCGAGGTACCACCCATCACGCTCTGCGCGCGGCTGTACATGTAGGCGCCGAACAACTCGGGATCACCGGTGCCGACGGTGGCCAGCGCGGCGTGCCCGACCGACTGCTCGGTCCAGGTCATCAGCAACTTGTCGAGCGAGCCCTGCGGGCCGTGCGTGATCCCGTCGAGTTGCTCGGACAGCCGCCTGCGCACGTGCAGCCGCAGCATCTCGGTCTGCACCCACGCCCACGCCAGCTCGTCGGGAGGCGGACCTTCTACACGAGATGCCAACTGGCGCACCAGCTTCCCGTAACGGGCCGAGAAGCCCAGTGTCGACGGCTCCCGCTCATGGCTGACCACGGTCATCGCCAACTTCCAGCCCTCACCCGGCGCGCCGACCATGTTCTCCGCGGGCACCCGGGCCCCGTCGAACAGTACCTGGCCGAACTCCTTGGTGACGCCGCTGATCATCTTCAGCGGTCGCTGTTCGATCCCCGGTTGGTGCATCGGCACGATGAACGCCGAGATGCCCTTGTGCTTGGGGACGTCCTTGTCCGTGCGGGCCAGCAGCAGACACCAATCGGCCACGTCGGAATAGCTGGTCCAGATCTTGTGACCGTGGATGACGTAAGTGTCGGGGTCGTCACCGCACTGGGTCGCCGTCGTCGTGAGCGACGCCAGATCGGATCCCGCGCCCGGCTCGGAAAAGCCCTGGCACCACCGCTCGGTGCCGTTGATCATGCCGGGCAGGAAGCGCTGCCGCAGCTCCTCGCTGCCGTGATGCGACAGCCCGACGACCAGGTAGCCCAGGCTCGGCCGCGCCGGCGCTCCGGCTTTGGCGATCTCCTCGTCGACGATCACGTCGTACACCGGCGGCAGATCCTGTCCGCCATACTCTTTCGGCCACGACGTGCCGAAGAACCCGGCCTCATACAGCGCCTGGTGCCACGCGCCCTGGGCGGCCCAGTACTCGTCGCCCGACGTCGGGAACTTGCCCTTCTGCTCGCTCAGCCAACCGCGCAGACGCTCGCGGAACGCGGCTTCCTCCGGTGAGTCACGAAAGTCCAATGGACAGCTCCTCCAACTTCACGGGCCACGTCTCGGTGGCGGCCAGCACCCGGCGCAGATAGACGTGGGCCAGGCACTCCCAGGTGTTACCGATGCCGCCGTGCACCTGAATCGAGGTTTCACAGACGGTCAAAGCTGAGCGAGCACAATAGATCTTGGCGACCCGCGCCGCCTCGATCGCCTCGGCGGCCGGCAACTCGTCGACCGCCCACGCGGCGTGCCGCAGCACGCTGACCGAACCCTCGATCAGGGCAAGACTCTCGGCCAGCAGATGCCCGACCGCCTGATAGGAGCCGATCGTCGAACCGTACTGCTCACGCACCTTGGCGTATTCGACGGCCAGATCCTGCGCTCCCCTGGCCGCCCCGACCAGGTCGGCGCACGTCACCGTCAGCGCCAGCGCCCGCCACCGGCCCGCGTCCTCCTCGGACAGGCCGTCCAGCTCGGTAGGCGACTCGACCACACCGGCAAGGCTTTTCGTCAGGTCAATCGAATCCGCCGCCTCTGCCGCAACCGGCTCACCGCCGCCTCGCATCCGAAGGTCGTCGGCGAGCACCGGCCCGATGAAGGGCACGTCGACGAGCCTTCTGGCGAACTCCTCGGCCACGATCGCGACCTCGACACCCGACGCCCCGTCCGAGCGAAGTGTGCGAAAGCCGGTGGCGTCCACCGCCTTCTCCAAACGAGCGAGCCGGTTGGCGTCCTCGAGGTCGGCCACCGATCCAAGACCGAGGTCATCGGCCAGGCTCGCGGCGGCGGCCTTCAACTGTTGTTGTTCACCGGTCAGACGGACGTCCACAGACGCTCCTTCAACACTCGACGCAGCACCTTGCCCGACGGCAGGCGCGGGATCTCGGGCACGACGAGGACCCGGCTGGGCCGCTTGTACGATGCCAACCGCTGCCCCACCCACGACACCAGATCATCCTCCGGCACAGACGCATTCACCTTCACGGCCCCGATGATCGCCTCCCCGTTGACCGAATCGGGCACTCCGAACACCGCACAGTCCTCGACCTGCGGGTGCCCGTGCAGAACGGCCTCGACCTCCGCGGGCGCGACCTGAAATCCGCGCACCTTGATCATTTCCTTCGACCGGTCGGTGATGCGGAGCCACCCGTCGTCGTCGAGAAAGCCGACGTCGCCGGTGCGGTACCAGCCGTCGTGGAATGCTCCCGCGGTCGCAGACTCGGGCAGGTAGCCTGTCATCACCGAATCCGACTGGACCTCGATCTCGCCGGCCTCGCCCGTGCCGAGGACCGCGCCGGTGTCCAATGACACCACCCGCACGTGCACGCCCGGTACCGGCCGGCCCACGGTGTCCAGGTGGCTGCCCTCGGTGTCGTTGCACGAGATCACCGGCAGCTCACTCGCACCGTATGCCGTCACCCACTTCACCCCGGTCCTGGCGGTCACGGCGTCGGCGACGCTCGCCGTGACCGGGGTCGCGCACCACATGATGTAGCGCAGCGACGAGAGGTCGTAGGACTCCAGATCGGGATGCGCCGCGAGCGCCAAGGCGATTGGCGCCACGGCCATCTCGATGGTGATTCCATCGCTTTCGATGTGCCGCAGCATGAGCTCGATGTCGAAGCGCCGGTGCAGTCGGATCCATGTACCGGTGTCGAGCGCCATCACGATGTTGAGCAGGCCCAGGATGTGCGACGGCGGTGTCATGATCTGCATGCGGTCCGACGACGACAGCTGCAGCGCCTCGCGCCAGTGCCGCACCGCGACACCGAACGCCGCATGCGTATGACGCACCGCCTTCGGCATTCCGGTGGTGCCCGAACTGAATACGAACAACGCGTCGGTCTGCGGGTCAGGTGCGCGGACCTCGCGTCGCCCCGGCTCGATCGGATCGTCGAGGGAGAGCATCGGCATGAGTTCAGCGAGCACAGGGTGATCACCGACCGCGTGCGTCGGCCGGGTCAGCGCCAACGCATGTTCGATCTCCGTGCGCCTCCACGCGGGGCTGAGCAGTACCGCGGAGGCCCCCAGTTGCCAGACAGCGCGCAGCGCGACGACGAACTCGGGGCGGTTGGACGACATCAGCGCGACCCGGTCCCCCGCGTGCACACCGCGCCGTTCCAAGGTGGCCGCCATGCCGGCGGCCAGCGCATCCAGCTGCGACAGCGTGTATTCGCGCTGCTCGAAGGCGAGCGCGATCGCCTCACTCACACTCTGTCCTCACTAGTGTCAACCGAGCCGGATCTCGCTTTGAGAATAGCGTATCATTAAACGAGAATCGTATTCTCGCCCAGTTAGAACCGATATGCCAGGAGTGTTATTGATGACGGCAGATCCGACGCCTGACCAGCCGGCACAGGGCGGCGGACAGGTGACGATCGTGCTCGACCGCAAAAAAGTAGCGGTGGCACGCGTCGCCAACGAGACACTTCTCGAAAGCGCCAGGCGAGCCGGACTGTCGCCACCCTTCTCGTGCGAGGCCGGCAACTGCGGCACCTGCATGGGCAAACTGACCGAGGGCCGCGCCACGATGCGCATCAACGACGCTCTAGACGAGGACGAGGTGGCCGAGGGATACATCCTCACCTGCCAAGCGATCCCAGAGACCGACACGATCAGCGTGACTTACGACGACTGAGCCGCGATATCGCCGTGCTCGTCGACGCGGGGCGCCGGCCGGTATTCGGGCTCATAGCCGACGACCTGAATCGGGCTGCGCACCAACCGGAAATCCCCCGCGGTGATGACCACCTCAGGTGTCTGCTCCAACGCTTCGGGCAATGTGCGCACCGCGGCGACGGGAATTCCCAGCGGACGTAACCGGGACTCCCAACTCGCAGCGGTGTCGGTGGCCAACGCCGCGGCCACCACCGCGAGCACCTCGTCGCGCTTGTCTGCCCGTTCGGCCATCGTCGGAAAGCCCTCGATGCCCGCTTCGTTCGAGAACGCCCGCCAGAACCCATCATGGGTGATGAACAGCGCCAGATAGCCGTCCGCCGTCGCGAACAGTTGTGCCGGAACGTAATACGAGTGCGCCCCGAACGGATACCGCAACGGCGCCGCACCGTCGTTCAGGTACGCCGACGCGCGGTAGTTCAGTTGCGAGAACATCACATCCCGCAGGGACACGTCGACCTGACCACCACGGCCCGACACGATCTGCGCCAGCAGCCCGAGTGCGGCGGCCAGCCCGGTCGAGTTGTCGGCCGAGGAGTATCCCGGCAAGGTCGGGGGTTCGTCCGGATGTCCGGTCATGGCCGCGACGCCCGTTGCCGCCTGGATGACGTAGTCGAACGCGGGATCATCGCCACCCTCGAGCCCGAATCCCGTCATCGCCACACAGACGATGCGCTCGTTGAACCGCTTGAGCGAGTCATACGTCAGACCGAGCTTCTTGATCGCCGACGGCTTCATGTTCACCAGCAGCGCATGGGAATCCGCGACGAGTTCGCCCAGCCGCCGTCGGCCGCCCTCCGACCGCAGGTCGAGGACGACGCTCTTCTTGTTGCGGTTGAGGCTGGCGAAGTAGCTGTCGCCGACCTGACGCGAGATCTCACCACCCGGGGGCTCGACCTTGATGACCTCCGCGCCGAGGTCCGCCAACAGCATCGTGGCGTATGGACCGGCCAGCATGACGCCGACCTCGATGACGCGGATACCGGCCAGCGGGCCGTTCACCGCACCTGCTTCGCCAATTCGGCGATCACCTCGCGCGTCCGGTACTTCGACGCGATGAGTTCGTCGCGATTGTCACCGATCGGCAGCAGACGCACCGACAGGTCGGTGACACCCGCGTCGGCGAACCGCCGGAAACGCGCCAGGATCGCCTCCTCGTCCCCGGCGGCGCACAGGTCCCCCACGTCACGCGCATCGCCGCGGTCCAGCAGTCGCTGATAGTTCGGTGACGTCTCGGCCTCGGCGAGGATGCGGTTCGCCCGCTCCTTCGCGGTCTCGATCTCCGTATTCGCGCAGAGGCACACCGGAATTCCGGCGACAATGCGCGGTGCGGGCCTGCCCGCCTCCGCGGCAGCCTTGTTGATCTTGGGCGCGATGTGCTCGCCGATGGCCTTCTCGTCGGCCATCCACAGCACGGTGCCGTCGGCGCGTTCCCCCGCGATCTGCAGCATCACCGGGCCCAGCGCGGCCACCAACACCGGCAGCGGGTTCTCCGCTCCGAGGACGGTCGGGTTGTGCACGGTGAAGGTGTCGTTCTCGACGTCAACGTCACCGGGGCCGGCGAGTGCGGCGTTGAGCACCTCGAGATAGTCGCGGGTGTATGCGGCCGGCTTCTCATAGGGGATGCCGAGCATGTCGCGCACGATCCAGTGGTGCGACGGTCCCACCCCGAGCGCGAGCCGACCGCCGGCCACCGCGTGCACCGACAGCGCCTGACGCGCGAGCGCGATCGGGTGCTGCGCCTGCAGCGGCACCACCGCGGTGCCGAGCTCGATCTTCGAGGTGTGCGCGGCCATCAACGCGACCATGGTCAGACAGTCGAAGTCGTTGGGCACCTGCGGCATCCATGCGGTGTCCATCCCCGCGGATTCGGCCCACTCGATATCGGAGACCAGCTTGTTGACCTTGCGCGCCATGTCGCCGCGTTCGGCCCCGATCATCACGCCAAGGCGCATGTCAGTTCTTCCTCCGAGAGTTCAGCGGCGAGCGAGTCACTGTTCGCTCATTGTCAGCTTGCGGACCTCGTCGACCAGCGTGTCCAGCGACGTGCCAGTGGGGAACACCGCTGCCGCGCCCGCGGACAGGAGCTTGGGCACATCGCCCTGTGGGATGGTGCCGCCGACGACGACGGCGATGTCGCCGGCGTCGGCCGCGCGCAGCGCCTCGACCGTGCGCGTGGTGAGAGCCACGTGCGCGCCCGAGAGGATCGAAAGCCCCACCAACGCAACGTCTTCCTGCAGGGCGATCGACACGATGTCCTCGATGCGCTGCCGGATTCCGGTGTAGATCACCTCGAAGCCGGCATCGCGCAGCGTGCGCGCGACGATCTTGGCGCCGCGATCGTGACCGTCGAGGCCGGGTTTGGCGACCAGGACCCGCACCGGGCCGGCCGTCGTAGAGTCCGCCATCAGAACACCACCGGCTGCTGGAACTCGCCCCAGACCGACTTCAACGTCGAAACCATCTCTCCCACAGTGCAGTAGGCGTTGGCGCAATCGATCAGCTTGTGCATCAGGTTGTCGTCACCTTCGGCCGCGCGTGCCAGCGCCGCCAGTGATGCGGAGACCGCGGTGGAATCGCGCTCGGCCTTGACTTTCGCGAGCCGCTTGAGTTGCAGATCGCGGCCCTCGGCGTCGAGCTCGTAGGTCGCGATCTCGGGCGGCGGCTCGTCGGAGACGAACTTGTTGACCCCGACGACCGGTCGCTCGCCCGATTCGATCTCCTGATGGATCTTGAACGCCTCGTCGGCGATCAGCCCCTGCAGGTATCCGTCCTCGATGGCGCGCACCATCCCGCCGTGGGTCTCGAGATCGTGCATGATCTCGATGATCTTCGCCTCCGTCGCGTCGGTGAGCGCCTCGACGAAATACGAACCACCGAGCGGATCGGCGACCTTGGTCACGCCTGTCTCATAGGCCAGGATCTGCTGTGTGCGCAACGCCAGCGTCGCCGATTCCTCGCTGGGTAGCGCGAACGGTTCGTCCCACGCCGCGGTGAACATCGACTGCACGCCGCCGAGCACCGCGGCCATCGCCTCGTAGGCGACGCGGACGAGATTGTTCTGGGCCTGCGGAGCGAACAGCGATGCCCCGCCGGCCACACAGCCGAACCGGAACATCGACGCCTTCTCCGACGAGGCCCCGTAGCGCTCGCGCACGATCGTCGCCCAGCGCCGCCGTCCGGCACGGTACTTGGCGATCTCCTCGAAGAAGTCGCCGTGGGTGTAGAAGAAGAACGAGATCTGCGGTGCGAACTGGTCGATCGTCATGCGCCCGCGTTCGACGACGGTGTCGCAGTAGGTGACGCCGTCGGCGAGGGTGAACGCCATCTCCTGGACCGCGTTGGCCCCGGCGTCGCGGAAATGCGCACCGGCAACCGAGATCGCGTTGAACTTGGGCACCTCGGCCGCGCAGAACTCGATGGTGTCGGCGATCAGGCGCAGCGACGGCTCGGGCGGCCAGATCCAGGTCCCGCGCGAGGCGTACTCCTTGAGGATGTCGTTCTGGATGGTGCCGGTGAGCTTGGCCCTCGGCACGCCCTTCTTCTCTGCGGCGGCGACGTAGAACGCCAGCAGGATGGCCGCGGTGCCGTTGATCGTGAAGCTGGTGCTGATCTTGTCCAGCGGGATCCCGTCGAAGAGGATCTCCGCGTCGGCGAGCGTGTCGACCGCGACGCCGACCCGGCCCACCTCCTCGCCGTACTCGGGGTCATCGGAGTCGTAACCGCATTGCGTGGGCAGGTCCAGCGCCACCGACAGGCCGGTGCCGCCCTGGTCGAGCAGGTAGCGGTAACGCCGATTGGACTCCTCGGCCGTCCCGAACCCCGAATACTGGCGGAACGTCCACGTCTTCCCGCGGTACCCCGTGGCGAAGTTTCCGCGGGTGAACGGATACGTGCCCGGCGGAGGCGGTTCCGTCGGCCGGTCCGTCGGCCCATACACCGGCTCGAGCGGGATCCCCGACGGGGTCTGTACTGGCTCGCTCATCACGGATAACGTACTTGCAAAAAATGAGAATGCCAATACCGCAGGCCGGAAACATGCACCGGAGAAGGGGCGTCCCCCACCGTCGAAAGCCCGCGAAGACCCGGTACACAGCGAATATGGCACTTGCGTAAAATGAGAACGTCAATACCGGCTGTAGTCGGGGTCCGCTAGCATCGTGGGGCGACGCAGGTCGCAGCCAAAGGAGGTCCATGTCCGCCTTCACTGACCGCACGCTCGTCGTCTCCGGCGGCAGTCGCGGCATCGGTCTCGCGATCGCGCTCGCCGCGGCCAGGCGGGGCGCCAATGTCGTGCTACTGGCCAAGACGGCCGAACCGCATCCGAAGCTGCCGGGCACGGTGCACACCGCAGTCGCCGAGGTAGAGGCCGCCGGCGGCAAGGGGGTGGCGGTGGTCGGCGACGTCCGAAAAGAAGAGGACGTGCAACGTGCGGTCGATGCGGCCGTCGAGCATTTCGGCGGCGTGGACGTCATCGTCAACAACGCCAGCGCCATCGCCACCGAGCCCACCGAGCAACTGGCGGCCAAGAAGTTCGACCTGATGATGGACATCAACGTGCGCGGCACGTTCCTGCTCACCAAGGCGGCGCTGCCCTACCTGCGCAAGTCCGCGGCACGCGCCCAGCGAGCGGAGCCGTCAGGCGCGCACGTGATCACGCTGGCGCCACCACTGAACATGAACCCGCACTGGTTGGGCGCCCACCCCTCCTACACCCTGTCGAAGTACGGCATGACCCTGCTCTCGCTGGGGTGGGCCGCCGAGTACGGGGAAGCCGGCATCGGATTCAGCTGCCTGTGGCCCGAGACTTACATCGCGACGTCTGCGGTGGCCAACGCTCCCGGCTTCCAGGAAATGCTGGAGCGGTCCCGCGACCCCCAGATCATGGGTGATGCGGCCGCGTTGATCCTGTCGCGCCCCGCGGCCGACGTGAACGGCAAATGCTTCATCGACTCGGAACTGCTGGCCGACTCGGGCGTGACAGACCTGTCGCGCTACGGCGGTGGAGATGACCCCATCCTTGATATCTTCGTCGACAAATCATGAGCATCTCACTGCTGCTCGAGATGGCCTCGAGCAATCCGGACCGCACCGCCGTGGTGTCGGGCGAGTTGCGCCTGACCACAGGTGAGTTGAGCACCCTGGCGGACGGCGGGGCGGGTGTCATCGCCGAGTCCGGCGCCTCCCACGTCGCCTATGTCGGCATGGGCGGCGCAATGCTGCCGCTGCTGCTGTTCGCCTCGGCCCGCGCCGGGGTGGCGGTGACGCCGCTGAACTACCGACTCAGCGCCGACGGGCTTCGCGAGCTCATCGATCGCCTGCCCCAACCGCTCGTCGTCGCCGACGCCGAATACCTCGATATGGTGGCGGGCGCGGGCAAGCAGGTCATCGGCTCCGATGAGTTCCTGTCCGCCGCGCAGACCGCAGAACCCGCCGCTGAGTTCCCTGATCCCGAAGACGTCGGCGTCGTGCTGTTCACCTCGGGAACCACATCGCGCCCGAAAGCCGTTGAGCTGACGCACAGCAACCTCACCAGCTATATCACCGGCACGGTCGAGTTCGATTCCGCGGAACCCGGTGACGCCGCGTTGATCTGCGTCCCGCCCTATCACATCGCGGGTGTCAGCGCCGCACTGTCCAATCTCTACGCCGGCCGAAAGATGGTGTACCTGCCGCAGTTCGACGCCGGCGAATGGATCCGGCTGGTCCGCGACGAGGGCGTGACGTCGGCGACGGTCGTGCCGACCATGTTGGACCGCATCGTGACCGCCCTGGAAACCGAAAACACGTCGCTGCCGACCCTGCGCAGCCTGGCATACGGCGGTTCCAAGGTGCCACTTCCGTTGGTGCGCAAGGCGCTCTCGTTGCTACCCGGGGTCGGCTTCGTCAACGCCTACGGGTTGACCGAGACCAGCTCGACCATCGCGGTGCTCGGGCCCGACGATCACCGCGAAGCGCTCGCCTCGTCCGACGAGGCCATCATGCGCAGGCTGGGCTCGGTCGGCCAGCCGGTGCCGGGGATCGAAGTGCAGATCCGCAACGCCGACGGCGAGGTGCTCGGTCCCGGCGAGACCGGAGAACTGTTTGTGCGCGGCGACCAGGTGTCCGGGCGCTACGCCGAGATCGGCTCGGTGCTCGACGGCGACGGATGGTTCCCGACCAAAGACATCGCGATGCTCGACGAGGACGGTTATCTCTTCATCGGCGGGCGTTCTGATGACACGATCATCCGCGGCGGGGAGAACATCGCCCCGGCTGAGATCGAGGACGTGCTCGTCGAACATCCGGCGGTGCGCGACTGCGCCGTGGTGGGGCCCGAGGATCCGCAATGGGGTCAGATCATCGTGGCGGTGGTGGTCCCGGCCGATACCCCGGACGGCGCCGCCACTCCGGATGCCGAGGAACTGCGCGAGCATGTGCGGCGCCAGTTGCGCGGATCGCGAACCCCCGACCGCGTCGTGTTCCGCGACGAGTTGCCGACCAACGCGACCGGCAAGGTGCTGCGTCGAGAACTGATCGCGGAGTTGACAGCCACCAAATAGCAAGGAGCCCAGCATGATCAAGAACGGCACGCGACTGCAGAGCCAGGTGTGCGACACCCAGGTGATCGTCGTGCGCAGCTCGGACAGTCTCGACGATCTGCGCGCGGGCGGCGTTCCGATGGTTGCCCTGGATGCCGAGAAGAGTGCCGACGCCCAGATCGACCCGGAATTCTCCGACGGCAACGCGATGGGTAAGCGCTATGTCGACGACAACGGCGCCGAAGTCCTGGTGACGAAGGCCGGTGCCGGAACGCTCAGCGTGGGCACCACGCCG
This sequence comes from Mycobacterium sp. IS-1590, assembly GCF_001500025.1. GTDB lineage: Bacteria > Actinomycetota > Actinomycetes > Mycobacteriales > Mycobacteriaceae > Mycobacterium. The sequence goes on from NZ_LQIW01000048.1 coordinate 217,295, forward strand.
CTGTCTCTCAAGGAAGCCAAGCCGCTACCGGCAAGCGACTGATACCTTCCACTGGGTGAGGCCACGCCGCCTGCTCACCCGGTACGTGGCCGGTCTTGCGTCGGCCTACCTGCTGACGGCGCTCGAGGTCATCGCGATCGTCGGCCTGCTGGCCGGGCGCAGCGTGATCACGCTCGGCAATGTGATCACCGCGGCGGCGCTCCTCGCGGTCGGTACCGCCACGGTCGGGATCAGCGCCGCCTACATCCTGCTCCCGGCGTTGCGGTATCTGCGCGCGGGACGCGAGCCCACCGCCGCCGAACGGCGGTCGACGCTGACGATGATGCGCCGCCAGGCCGCGGCCACCGTGGCGCCGTGGGTTCTCACCGCCGCGGTCCTGGTACCGCTGAACCTCGACGCCGGCTCCGAGGCACTTGCGGTGATCGGATCGGCCATGCTGTTCGGGACGATCGCCACGGTGTGCACCGGCTTCCTGTTCACTCTGCGGACGTTACGACCCGTATTGGCCAGCGTGGCAACCGATTCCGACACGTCGACGTTGACGGCGCCCGGGGTCAGGGCACGGCTGCTGCTGATGTGGACCGTATGCACCGCACTGCCGGGCGTGGCGATCGCCGCGCTGCTGGTGATGCGCAACAACGGATGGCTGATCGAGGAGACCGCCGCGATCGAGTTGGCGCTGATCGTGCTCGCGTTGGTAGCGGTTGTGCTCGGTCTGCGCTCGTTGATCCTGACCTCGATGTCGATTTCGGACCCCGTACAAGAAGTCGTGCAGGCGATGGGAGAGGTCGAGCGCGGTCATATCGACCGGTCGGTCGAGGTCTATGAATGGTCCGAGATCGGCCGCCTCCAGCGCGGTTTCAACAGCATGGTGGCGGGGCTGCGCGAACGCGACAGGTTGCGTGACCTGTTCGGTCGCCACGTCGGCGAGGACGTGGTCCGGCGAGCTGTCGAAGAGAACGAGTCGCTGTCAGGTGACGAACGTGACGTAGCGGTGCTGTTCATCGATCTCGTCGGGTCGACCAGGTTGGCGGTCACCCACGAGCCTGCCGAGGTCGCCGAGCTGCTCAACGAGTTCTTCCGTATCGTCGTCGCGGCGGTGGATCAACGGCACGGCTTGATCAACAAGTTCCAAGGCGATGCGGCGCTGGCCGTGTTCGGCGCTCCCCTGCGCGTCGACGATCCGGTGTCGGCGGCGCTGACGACCGCACGCGATCTGGTCACCGACTTGCAGCGTCTGCCACTCGACTTCGGCATCGGGGTTTCGGCCGGACCGGTGTTCGCAGGCAACATCGGCGCCGAGAACCGGTACGAATACACCGTTGTCGGGGACGCGGTGAACGAGGCGGCCCGACTGGCCGACCGCGCCAAGGAGTTTCCCGCGCGAGCGCTGTGCTCAGGCAGTGCGCTCGAACGTGCCGGCGAGGCGGAACGACGGTGCTGGGAGGCGCAAGGGTCGGAAACCCTGCGCGGGCGATCCGCGCCCACCCAGATGTGGACACCCACCACCGATCCTGGTTAAAGACGCCGACGGTCGGGGAATACAGCGGCATGGCTGTGCGCACCAGCGACCCCCAGGCCGTTCGCAAGGCCGTTACCGGCGCGTCGATCGGCAACGCCGTCGAGTGGTTCGACTTCGCCATCTACGGGTTGCTGGCGACCTATATCGCCGAGAAGTTCTTCCCCTCCGGCGACGAGACCGCAGCGCTGCTGAGCACTTTCGCCGTCTTCGCCGCCGCGTTCTTCATGCGGCCGCTGGGCGGGTTCTTCTTCGGCCCACTCGGCGACCGGATCGGTCGTCAACGCGTTCTCGCGCTGGTGATCCTGCTGATGTCGGCCTCGACCCTGACCATCGGCCTGGTTCCCAGCTACGACGCCATCGGCGTGGCGGCACCGCTGCTGTTGCTGTTTCTGCGCTGCCTGCAGGGCTTCTCGGCAGGTGGCGAGTACGGCAGCGGAGCCTGCTTCCTGGCCGAGTACGCCACCGACGAACGCCGCGGCTTCATCGTGTCGTTTCTGGTGTGGTCGGTGGTCGTCGGCTTCCTTCTCGGGGCGCTGACGGTGACCGGTCTGGAAACCGTCCTGTCCGAGTCGGCGATGGATTCTTATGGTTGGCGAATCCCCTTCCTGATCGCCGGTCTGCTCGGCGTCGTCGGCCTCTACATCCGGCTGCAGTTGAGCGACACACCGGAGTTCGAGAACCTGCGCGAGCAGGGCGAGGTCGCCACGTCGCCGCTGCGCGAGGCGCTGCGCACCTCGTGGCGGCCCATCCTGCAGATCGCCGGCCTGGTCGTCATCCACAACGTCGGCTTCTACATCGTGTTCACCTACCTGCCAACGTATTTCACCGAGACCCTGGAGTTCACCAAGGTCGACGCCTTCGTCTCGATCGCGGTCGCCAGCATCGTGGCGATCATCCTGATCCCGCCACTCGGCGCACTGTCCGACCGGATCGGACGTAAACCGCTGCTGTACTCGGGCGCGATCGGTTTCGCCGTCTTCGTCTATCCGCTGTTCCTGCTGTTGAATTCGGGCTCGTTGGCCGCTGCCGTCACCGCCCACGCCGCGCTGGCTGCGCTGGAGTCGGTGTTCGTGTCGGCATCCCTGGCCGCCGGTGCCGAATTGTTCGCCACCAGGGTCCGCTCCAGCGGTTACTCCATCGGATACAACATGTCCGTGGCCATATTCGGCGGAACCGCGCCATATGTGGCGACGTGGCTCGTCGACCGCACAGGCAACCAGATCGCCCCCGCCTACTACGTTGTGGGCGCGGCCGTTGTCAGTATCGCGACGCTGCTGACGATGCGGGAGACCGCGCGGCAGCCGTTGCGAGCAACCGTGCACACATAACGCACACTTGAGGCAACCGGGTGCACCGAAATCGGGCATGGCACACAATCGAAGGATGTCGACGGTGTCTTCACCGGTCTCGCCGATGCGCGTCGGGCTGGCCAGCTTCATCGGAACAACGGTCGAGTTCTACGACTTCCTCATCTACGGCACCGCCGCCGCGCTGGTGTTTCCCGAGTTGTTCTTTCCCGCGGTGTCCCCTGCCACGGGATTGCTGTTGTCGTTCGCCACCTTTGGCGTCGGCTTCGTCGCGCGCCCCCTCGGCGGTGTGGTGTTCGGTCACTTCGGGGACCGGGTGGGCCGCAAGAAGATGCTCGTTTACTCGCTGCTCGTGATGGGGATCGCGACGGTGCTCATGGGGCTTCTGCCGACCTACGCCCAGATCGGCCTCGCCGCGCCGATCCTGTTGACCGTATTGCGGCTCGCCCAGGGTTTCGCGGTCGGAGGCGAGTGGGGCGGCGCGACGCTGATGGCCGTCGAGCACGCTTCGGACCGACGCAAGGGGCTATACGGTGCCTTCCCGCAGATGGGCGCGCCCGCCGGGACAGCGTGCGCGACGCTGGCCTTCTGGGCGGTGTCGGGGCTTCCCGACGACCAGTTCCTGGCGTGGGGATGGCGCATCCCGTTCGTGGCCAGCGCCCTGCTCATCGTCATCGGCCTGGTCATCCGGCTCTCGATATCGGAGAGCCCGGACTTTGCCGCCCTGCGGCAGCGCGAACAAGTGGTGCGCATGCCGATCGCCGACGCGTTCCACCGGCACTGGAAGCAGATCCTGCTGGTCGCCGGCGCATACCTGTCCCAAGGGGTGTTCGCGTACATCTGCGTGGCATATCTGGTGTCGTACGGCACCACTGTTGCCGGGATCGACCGCACGCAAGCGCTTTTCGGAGTGGCCGTGGCGGCGGTGGTCGCGGTCGCCACGTACCCGATGTTCGGCGCGCTGTCCGATCGCCTGGGCCGAAAGCCGGTCTTCCTCGCGGGTGTGATCCTGATGGGCGTGTCCATCGGCCCGGCGTTCGCGCTCATCAACACCGGCAGTGCGCTGTTTTTCGGTGTCGCGCTTCTGCTGGTGTTCGGGTTCGCGATGGCGCCCGCCGCCGGCGTGACCGGCTCGTTGTTCAGCCTCGCGTTCGATCCCGGCGTTCGTTACAGCGGTGTCTCGATCGGTTACACACTGTCCCAGGTGGTGGGCTCGGCGTTCGCCCCGACCATCGCCACCGCCCTGTACGCGGCAACGAAGACGAGCGACTCGATCGTGTTCTATCTCATTGCCGTATCGGTGGTCTCGGCGATATCGGCGTGTTTCCTACCGGGTGCGTGGACGCAGTCGCCGACGGATCAACCGCACGAACTCGACCGACGAACGGCGGACCGACTCCAGTTCGAGTGACACCAACAGCGTGTCGACCATCGCGAACGGCAGAGTGGTCGCCACCGCGCCACGCCCGTATTCGATGTGCCACGAACCCGGATGGATGGTCAGGCCCCGCGCCTGACCCTTGTCCAGGCATGTCCGCTCACCGGGAAGCAACGTCATCGCGGCGTTGTCATCGGCTTCGAGGTCGTAGGAGTCGATACGTCCGGCCATCAGGAACTTGTGGATCTGCACCCGCTTGTAGCGTCCGGAGAAGCCCTGCGTGCCCGTCGGTGACCCGAAGATCACGATGTACTCGCGCGGGCTGAAGTACACGAACCGCACCTTGCCGAGGATTCCGCCCGCCTTGCTCGCCACCCACCGCCCAGGTTCGGCATCGATGAGGTCCGGGTACGCCTCGGCGAGCAATTCGATCGCGCGAGTGGTGAGTTCGCCGCTGTCGGCTGACAATCCGACGACCTGCGCAGCGATACCGTGCAGCACGTCGGGGTCGATCCGGTAGCGCATCAGCCGAACTCTATCGGCAGGCTGGTCGGTCCGCTCATACCCAGTAGCGGCTTCCACGGTGCCGGTCCGGCGACGCGTGGGTTCGGCATGCGTCGCGCGATGATGGCCAGGGCCTCACAGAGCTCACGCCGGGCGAGGTTGGCACCCAGGCAGTAGTGTGCGCCGCCGCCGAAGGTGAGGATGGGCGGCGGATCGCCACGGGTGATGTCGAAGCGGGTCGGATCGTCGTAGATGGCCGGATCGCGGTTGGCCGCGTAGGTGTTCACGATGATGAATGTGCCCGCGGGGAAGGTGTAATCACCGATGGTGACGTCGTGAATGGCGCTGCGCACGGTGCTGCACATCGACGGTGAATGTCGCATCGTCTCTTCGACGGCGCGCATCGCGAGTCCGGGCTGGTCGCGCAGCAGCTCCCATTGCTCGGGATGCTCGCACAACACCTGCATGGACGCCGCCAGTTGGCTTCGGGTGGTGTCGGTGCCCGCGATCAGGATGCTGAATGCCAGCATGCGAAGCTCGCCGGCGTCGAGTCGGTCGCCGTCGTCTTCGGTGCGGATCAGCTCGGAGAGCAGGTCGTCGGTGAGGTCCTCGCGCCGGTGGGCGATCATCTCGTCGATGTAGGCGTCGAATTCGTCCCACGCCTCGAGGATCACCGGTTCTTCCGCGGCCAAATCGCAGTCGAAGCTGACGATTTTGAAGATGTCCTCGGCCCACCGGGAGAACCGTTGCCAGTCCCGGCGGGGCGCGCCCAACAGTGCGCAGATGACCGGGATCGGGTACGGCCTGGCGATGTCGTCGACGAACTCGCACCGGCCGCGCGCGGCGACGCGGTCGATCAGTTCGTTGACCACGGCGTGGATGGTGGGGTCCATGCGCGCCGTCCCGCGTGGCGTGAATGCCTTCGACACCAACCCGCGCAATCGGCGGTGCTCCTCGCCGTCCATGTTCAGGATGCTGCGGGTCACCCTGTCCCACAACTCCCCTGAGGTGATCCCATGTGCGGACAGGTGTATGCCCTGCGGGATTCCGAAGCGCGGGTCACGCAGAACGGTCCTGGCCAGTTCGTAGGACAGCACCTCCGGGCCGATCGGGCCGAGCGCGATCGGCGCTTCCTGCTGCGCCGCGCGAAACTGCGGGTAGATCTCCTGGGGGGTCGCTGTGATGTCGTAGGTCAGCGTCGGCAGTCCGGCGTCGAAGACGCTGGGTTTGGCCGCTCCGCGGGTCATGGCGTCGTCCCCGCGCGGATCCTCAGGGGGAGCTCTCGCAGCGAGCAGGTCGCCGAGGGCCACGTAATCTCCGGGACGTAGCCCTCGATGAGGTCGAATTCCGATATGCGCGTGAGCCATTCGGTTACAACCAGCCTCAGCTCCATCCGGGCCAGGTGGGCTCCCAGGCATCGGTGCGGACCGCCGCCGAAGCCCCAGTGCTTGTGCAACTTGCCGTCCATCACCAGGTCGTCGCCGGAGTAGGGATCGCTTCCGTCACGGTTGATCGCGCCGACACAGAGTCGAACCTGTGATCCGGCCGGCAACGTGACGCCCGCGACGGTCACCGGCCGGGTGGTCACGCGCCCGAGCACCGGCGCCGCGGGTTCCAGCCGGATCACCTCCTCGACGAACGCACCGACGTGGTCGGGGTTGTCACGCAGGTGCCGGCGCAGATCCGGGCGACGGGCCAGCTCCAGCATCGCGGCGCCGATCGAGGCGGTGACGGTGTCCAGGCCCGCGAGGACGAACACCAGCGACATCCCCGTCGCTTCGGCGTCGGAGAGCGCGTCCTCGCCGTGGAGCACGTCGGACAGTATGCCCGCCTGTGGCGACTCCCGCTGTGTCTGAACAGCTTCGGTGAGATAGCCGAATAGCTCGGCGGCGGGGGTCAGGTCCACGCTGTTCGGATCGGTCGCCAGGCTGACCGCGATGATCGCGTCCTTCCATGCGATCAGCCGTTCGCGGTCGTCGAGCGGAAGGCCGAACAGGGTGAGAAAGACCTGCGAAGGATAGGGGATCGCGAGCTCGGTCATCACTTCACACTCGGAACGGCCGGCGATCTCGTCGATGATGTCGATCACCTGCGCCTGCAGCGACGGCAGCAGGGCGCTGAGCGTCTGGGGGCTGAAGTAGGGATGCAGGATCCGGCGGTAGCGGGTGTGCTCGGGAGGATCGAACCCCAGCGGTACCAGGGGAACCGGACTGATCATGTCGTCGTAGTCGGTCCTCGAGGAGAACGTCTCCGGATCTCGCAGTGCCGCAAGCACATCCTCGCGCCGGGTGAAGTAATACCAGCCCTCGCCGTAGAGCAGCGGCCCGAGGTCGCGCAGCTTGGCCCAGCCCGCACCGCGGTCCCGTGCCATGGGCAGGTCCTCGTAGAGGACCTGCGTCAACCCCGAGCCCACACTCATGACACGTTGGTGGCCAGAAAGGTCAGCGGAAGACCCAGCACCGACAGATCGATCTCGTCGAGATACGAACCCTCTCCGGAGAAACCCTGGCGGAAACGGGTGGTCGAACCGTAGCGCTGCGCGACCGATTCCGCCGCCGAGGCATCGGGCACCCTCAGCACCACCGTGTAGACACCGTCACCCTGGCGCTCGAGGAAGTCGTTGACGTACGTTGCCACCGATGCCGTCGAGCCGGGAACCGGGCTGATCAGCTCGATCCCCCGGTTCCAATCCAGGTGGACGTGGACACCGAGTTCGGTCAGTTCGGCTTCTTCGAATGCGAATCCGAGGTCGGCGAACAGCGACGCCATCGCGGCCCGCCGTTCCGGTGCCACCGCGAACACCACGTGGTGCAACTGCAGCGGTTCGGGGGTCACGTGCGGACCAATCCGCGCGGTTGGACGAGGCCGAGGTCCAGGTGGGTCAGCCAGCCGGGCGGGGCGTCGCAGACGTCGGGAATGGCGTTGATGGAACCCATCGCGGTCCACGTATAACCCGGGTGTGTCATGGCCCCGTCAGCTGCCACCAAACCGTGCATCGTGAGTTCGGTGGGCGGATCACCCTCGATGGCGATGCGATAGCGGGTCCTACCCCAGTCCCACGCGGGGTCGAGCTGATCGGGACCGGCGGTCAGGTAGATCGCGTGGTACACGATCAGCGGGCTGCCATCGACCCAGGCGGTCCACTCGTGGTGTTGTGCGGCAACGGTTCCCCGCGAGATCGCACCTTGGTCGTGCGGAATGTCCTCGGTGGCGACAGCGGCCTTCACGTCTGCGGCGGTCACGTCGTCGATGGTCACGCCGAGGCCGTCGGCGACCATGTGCATCGACTGGGCGAAGAAGGGCACACCAAGACCGAGAATCGTCGGCTCCGAGAGGAACTTGTCCCTGTCTTTGCCGAACCCCATCCAGTCGATGTGGTCCATGGGGGCATCGGTCAGCACATTGACGACCTCCCATACCTCGATCTTGTCGACCCTGCTGGCGACGCGGGCGAGCGTGAGCGGCAGGATGTCCCCCGCATAGCCTGGGTGGATGCCACCGGCGTGGAACGATGTGCCGCCGTCCTGGCATGCCGCCCGGATCTTGTCGCCGCCCTCGCGAAACCGTTCGGTCGGATGGAAGAAGCCACTGGTGGTGACGACGTTCTTGCCCGATTGCAGGAGCCGGCACACGGTGTCGACGTCCATGATGATCGGCGTGTAGAACACGCAGTCGGCATCGAGCGAGACCATCGCCTCCACATCGTCGGTCGCGGCCAGTCCGATCGGCCCGATGCCCGCGATCTCACCGGCATCCTTGCCGACCTTGTCCTTGCTGTATACCAAGACGCCGACGAGGTCGAATACCGGACACTGCGTGAAATGTCGAACCCCGACTTGACCGACGTCGCCCGTCATCCACTGAATGACCCGGTACGTTTTGTCAGACATTGAGCACTCCCCTCGGAAGAAGAAGCGGCAGATCGTTGTACGTGGCGATGCCGGGAGGTGCGGCGACGACGGCGGGTATCGCGGTGATCGCCGGCATCGCGACGATCGACAGACCCAACATGATGTAGTCGTCGATGGTCTCACCGACGAAACCCTCCGGCGGGAGGAAACTCAGGGTGGTCTTGATCGTGGGCGTGCCCTGAATCTCCACGGTGTAGCCCATGTCGAGTTCCCAATCCGGTTCGAGCGTCTGCCCCTTGCGCCACCGACCGCGGATTTCGATGACCTCTTTGTCGCCGACGATGCCTTTCCAGGCGACGTCCACCCCGGCGACACAGCCTTTCGCAATCAGCCAGTCCCCGGGCAGGTGCAGGTCCTCAGTGGTCTGGGCGTAGGCGACGTCGCAACGAACGTCGTCGAGTTCGACACCGAGCGCGTCAGCCACGAGAAGAACGCCGTCGCGGAAGATCGCCGAGCCTTTTTCGGTGATCGACTTCAGCTCCGGCAGGTCGATGGGATACCCGAAGCCCATGGGCTTTTCGGTGGCGGGCGAGTTGTAGATGGTGGTGTCGATGGCCTCCACGATCGACACCTTGTTCACACGTTCCGACAGCCCGGCCGAGACGACGGCGAAAAGCTGGATGAACCCCGGATTGATGCCGCTGCCGAAGATGGTCGAGCCGCCATCCCGACAGGCCCCGACGATGCGGTCGCGGTCTTCCCCGAAGAAATGGCCGGTGATGAACTCGGACGTGGAGACGATGTTGATGCCGGCGCTCAGTATTCGCACCATGTCGTCGACGTCGGCGAACATCGGGTTGTAGACAACGCAATCGGGCTCCAATTCCAGCAGGGCATCGACGTCGTCGGTCGCGGCCACGCCCAGCGCGTCGATGCCGCACAGCTCCCCCACATCGCGGCCGACCTTGTCCTTCGACCACGCATAACACCCGACCAGTTCCAGGTGCGGGTTGAGTGCGACCGCGCGGACGGATCGCTTGCCGACGTTGCCGGTGGTCCACTGGACGATGCGATAGGTCATGCGGCGGAGGTTTCGGCCGGGTCGAACACAACGGGAAGCGAGCGGAAGCCGCGAGTGATGGAATTGCCGGTGAACACAGGTGATTCCGCCTGGTCCAGCGTGAAATTCGGCATTCGGCTCAGCACCTGCTCCAAGCCCACCTGCAATTCCAGCCGGGCCAGGCTGGAACCCAGGCAGCGATGCACGCCGGCGCCGAAGCCCAGATGGCGGTTGTCCCGGCGGTCCAGGATGCAGCGGTGCGCATCGACGAACGCCTCTTCGTCCCGGTTGGCCGAGGCGTAGTTGACGATGACCGAGTCGCCGGGGCGGAAAGTCCGGTCTCCGATCTCGACTTCTTGGGCGACGGTGCGCGGAATTCCGTGTATCGAGCCCCCGAACCGGATGAACTCCTCCACCGCGCGCGCCAGCAGCTCCGGCTCGCCGATCAGCCGGTCCCGGTCGGTGGGGTGGGTCGCCAGATAGTGGAAGGACCACGACATCGCGCTGGCGGTGGTCTCCAGACCGGCCTGGACAAGCAGCATCGCGTTGGCCACCACGTCGTTGAACGGCAGCCGCTCCCCGTCGATCTCGGCGTTGCGCAGCACGTCGATCATGTCGTCGCGGGGCGGTGCGTCGATGCGCGCGGTCACCGCGTCGTGGATGTGCTGATACAGCCCACCCCAGGCCGACGCCCGCTCCTCTTCTGTCGCGCCGTTGAGCGCAGTGTCGGTGAGTTCGATGCACAACGGGACGTCCTCGACCGGCATGCCCAGCACATACTTGAAGAACACAATGCCCGGCTGCCGCCACGCCACCTGCGCGAGATCGCCACAGCCGGTGGTGATGAAATCGTCGATCAGACGGTCGGTTTCGTCACGGATCTGCGGTCGTAGCGCCTTCATTCGCGCGGGCGAGAAGTACGGGTTGAGCACCTTGCGGAACTTCTGCTGCCGGGGCGGGTCGAGCGTGATCACCAGATCCCCGCCAAAGGCCTCGGTCGCGTCTGGTGTCGGATTGCTGGAGAAGTGCTGCCAGTCCTGCAGGATGCGGTAGCACTCGGCGTATCGCCCCGCGACCCATGCGCTGTCCGGCATGGTGGTGAGAAACGGGGTGTCGGTGTGGACGAACGGCCCCCGCTGCCGCATCACCGCGTACACGTCGTAGAGGAACTCCTCATCGTTGAAATCCTCGTGGCGCAGATCCCAGTTCTCCGCGTGCTGCTCCGGCGACCTTCGACTCACGGGGCCGAATCCTGCTGCTGTTGCGCGGCTTTGCGAGCCTCGCTCTCTTCGTGGATACGCACCAGTTCGCGGAACCCGATCCGGTCGTACTTGGGAACCGGTTGGATGCCCCACTCGTCGCGCGCAGTGTCCTTGCCTTCGGCGCCTTCCGGCGGACCGAGCATCGGATAAGGCACCTTGCACTCGAGCGTGTCGTCGGAATAGCGGACCTTGAGCAGACCGCTGCAGATCTCGGTCAAGCTCAGGGTCGGGTAGCCGTACCACACGGCCATGAACGGCAGCGTGAAGGCTCCCTCGATGACAAGGGCGATGAGGCAGACGAGCACCGCGCGCTTGATGTACTTGTGCATGCGCGCGTAGTAGGGCGTGGTGCCCGGGGGTAGATCCTCTGCGGGGTCTTTTTCGTCGGTGGACGAGGACGGGGTGGTCGTCATGGTGTGCTCCTGGCGTTCAGTCGGAGAAGATTTCGCGGTTGACCGTGTGCAGGTACGGGATCGCGAGAAATGGGGTGATGTAGAAGATGTCGTAGATCCACCAGCCGATGACGGGGAACAGCACGCCGGCGTAGCGGGCGTCGGCGTACATGGTCATGTTGAACACGTAGGCACACCAGATCACCACGCCCATCCAGCAGGTGATGATCATCCACTGGTGCCCCCACCGCTTCATCTGCAGGAATCCGATCGCCGCCGCACAGCGCATGGCGAAGACGGTGAGGATCAGACCGGCGACGTAGGCCTTCTCGCCGGGGACCGCGGATCCGCCGACCCAGGGCTCGTTGTAGTGCCAGAAGTACGCGGCGTCGAACATGTGGCCCCAGCCGATCATCAGCACGCGGTTGATCAGCGTGTGGTTGGCCACCAGATCCAGGGCCCAGCCCAAGCTGTTGAGCATGCCGTCGATCAACACCAGGTATCCGATGAGGGTGACGATCATCGGCCGGACCGACAGTCCGGCGCGCGCTGCTTGCCGTTGTAGCCACACGCCCCGCATGAAAATGGGAAAGCCGATGAGGCCGGGCGCCCACATGCCCATCAGTGCGGCGCCGATGATCATCCACTTGTCTGCCCGCCGTTGCGCGAGCCGGGATTCTTCGTGGTGGTCTTCGAGACTGACTGTCGCCGTGGCGGTCACAGCGACCACCACCCGCGGTCGAAGGACATGTAGAGCTGGATGAGGAACATCGCCAGCAGATAACCGTAGATGACGATCTGCAGGATGATGAGCGCCTTCTTGCGCTGCTTCTCCTTCGGGTCCACGCGGGACTCCTTCCTAACGTGTCGAATTCGGGTTGTCAGCCGTGGTCAGGCTGGCCACCGCCACTTCACGTAAGCCGTCGGTGACCGCCCCGTCGCTGGAGAGCGGCGCGAGGATGCACGCTTCGGCGGCATCCAGTTCCGTTGCGCCGGCGGCGACCAGCTGCGCGGCGGTGACGAGAACACGCGTCGACGGTGGCTCGAAGTGGAACGCATCGTCGGCGGTGCGGATCGCGGTGGCGCAGGCGACCAGCCGTCGAGCGGTCGCCAGTTCGATACCCGCCTCCGCGACGATCACCTCGGCCTCACGGTCCGGCGGAAGGTATGTCATCGGAAGTGTGACGAACCGTTGGCGGAACGACGGTTTGAGCTCCTTGAGCGAGCTGCGGTAGGCCGGGTTGTAGGAGCACACCAGCATGAATGTGTCAGGTGCTCGGACCACCTCACCGGCGCGGTCGAGATAGAGGGCCCGGCGGTGATCGGTCAGGGAATGCAGGATGGCCAACGAGTCGTGGCGGGCCTCCACCACCTCGTCGAGATAGCAGATCGCACCGGCCTTCACACCCCGGGTGAGCGGCCCGTCGGTCCACACCACATCGCCCCCGGTCACCATGAACCGCCCGACGAGGTCCGAGCTGGTCAGGTCGTCATGGCAGCTGATCGTGACGACGGGCCTGCGCAGCAGCGCCCCCATGTGTTCGACCAAGCGCGTCTTACCGCACCCGGTCGGACCGGTCAGCATCACCGGCAATCGCTGGTGGTACGCCTGCTCGAACAGCTGAACCTCGTTGCCGTTCGAGTAGTAGGTGTCGGTTGTCACGATGGATCCAGCTCCTTCAGGTGATGGTTCATGCGGCGACCAGTTCGCGGTGGACGTGCGCCAGCACGCGCGGGAGGTCCTCGACCCGTCGTATGCGTTGGGATCGCCGCGGTCCGAAGACCTCTGGCAACGGGTCCACCCGAGTGGGCCCGACGCCGACGTAGTAGATCGACACTCCGGCTTCGGCGGCCTCTTCGACCGCGTGGGCGGCATCGGCCCATGCGTAGCGCCCTTCGTAGCCCTCGTCGGAGATCAGGCCATCGCCTATGACGATGAGCAGTCGCCGTTCGGAAGGCTGCGCGAGCAACCGGCTCGTGAGATGCCTCAGCGGTGCGCCGAGCCTGGTGTAGCCACCGGTGGACAGTCCGAGCCGGCTCGGCGGCACGAACCGTCGGTCCTCGAAATCCTTGAGGCAGTTCACCTCGACACGGTGGCGGGTGTTGCCGGTGAACACGAAGATGCCGTGACGCTCCCGCGCGTGCGTCATCGCCCGCGACAACGCGTCAGCACATGCCAGCTCCAGCTTGAAGACCCGGCCCCCGTGCACGCCCAGCGACGAACTGCCGTCCAGGAGAAGCGCGGTCGTGACGTCGCGGCTGCTGGGTAGGAGTTCGCGGAAGATGCGCGGTTCGATGGCCTCACCGGTGGTCAGGTCGATGTAGTGGCGCACGTACTGTTCGACGTCCAGATCGGAACCGTCCTCGAGGCGGTTCTTCATTGCGCGATGGGTGTGCTCGGTGAACCATTTCCGCAGGTCCGCAGAAGCCGCGCCCGGCCGGCGGTCCTGGCTGGGATGGGCACGTTCGAGAACTGCGACGTGGTCTCGCATGAAGCTCTTGGTCCATGCGTTCCACTCGGGATACGGAATGCCGGGCCGGTGCTCGGGGGTGAGGTCCAGATCGTTGTCCTGCGGCCGGCTCGGCGGGGGGAGGTTCGGGTTGCGCACGCCGCCGTCGCCGCCGACGGGGACCGAGTACGGGCGCGGCAGGCGTTTCTGCGTCGTGGTCCACGGCATCCGGCCAAAAGTGCGCCGCATCTTGTCGGACAACCCCTGCGGCACGGTATAGGCCGCAGGCAACCTTCCGACCACTGACGGCACCGTCAGTGGATCACCCTTGCGCGCCAACGAGATTGCGCGGTTGAGCATGGACTCGGCGGTCGTGTCCTGTGGCAGCGCCTCGGCATCGGGCATCAGCCGCCGCAGCTCGGCCAGCAGCCCCGGCCAGTTGGCGCCGACCCACCCGAGCGCGACGCCGGCTTCGACGAGGGTCAGTGCCCGCAGCTCGCGTGCGGACAACTCGTTGAGTCGGAACTCGACGAGCCGGTCTTTGGACGGTGAACATTGCAGCGCCACACCGCAGGTCAGGGTTCTGCGGGTCCAGTCGCGGCCCAGCGAGGGGTACGGCACCTGCACGTAGTCCAGCGATCCACTCAGGCTGAACTGGCGGTGCTCACCGGTCACCAGGCGCACACCCTCGCGACGCTGGTCGCTCAGCGCGACGGCGGTCACGGCACAGCTGCGTTCGATCGCCATGGCGTGCGCGTCGGACAGTTCGGTCATCGTGACCCTAGAACGTGCCGAGACTCGAGAACATCCAGTACCAGAACCAGATGACGAGGGCGGCTCCGCCCCAGGCTCCGACGTATCGCAATATCTCCCAGATCCAGGCCCACACTGTGCACTCCTCTGTCGTGTCGTTGCTTGTGCGATCGGGTCATCGCACCTCCAGCCCATGAACGGCGGTCGCCACCAGCTTGGCGAGCATCGTGTCGCGCGTGCCGGGGTTGTCCGTGGTGGTGAGCACTCCGTAGATGCCGAGCAGGAAGAACGTTGCGCTGTAGAAGGCGTCGACCTCGAGATGCACCTCGCCGTCCCCGCGCGCCCGCTCCAGCTCGCGGACGAGCAGGACGATGACCGGGTGGTCGGTCCATTCGTCCTTGTGCGGCCGGGTGGGTGAGAAGTGCAACGCCAGCACCTCTTTGAACAGTATCGATCCGAACCGCTGCTCCAGGCCGGTGACCAGATCCACCAGCTCGGTCAGGGTGGCGGCCAGATCATGACGCTGCTGCAGGAAACCGGCGAACTCGTCCGCGATCCGCGACTCCTCACGGCGCTCCAACTCCAGGAGCACATGTTCCTTGCTCGGGAAATGGAAGAAGAACGTCCCGTGTGCGACCTCTGCGGCCCTCGCGATCGAGTTGACGTCCGCCCCGGCCATACCGGCACGCGTGAACTCGGCGATCGCCGCGGCGAGGATGCGCTCCCGCGTCTGCAACCGACGCGCTTCACGCGTCGACACGTTCGCCTGTGCCGTCATGATTCGCCATTTGTAACGCACCTACTGACTGAAGTCAATGAGTTAAGTCAGTCTAAGGCTCAATCGGAGAAGATCTCCCGGTTGACCGAGTGCAGGTACGGAATGGCCAGAAACGGCGTGATGTAGAAGATGTCGTAGATCCACCAGCCGACCACCGGCAGGATCACCCCGGCGTAGCGTACGTCGGCGTACATCGTCATGTTGAACACGTACACGCACCAGATCACCACGCCCATCCAGCAGGTGATGATCATCCACTGGTGCCCCCACCGCTTCATCTGGAGAAAACCGATCGCCGCAGCGATCCGCATACAGAAGACGGTGAGGATGAGACCGACCTCGAGCGCCTTTTCGCCGGGGCCCGCCGCACCGCCGAGCCACAGTTCGTTGTAGTGCCAGAAATATCCGGCGTCGAACATCGCGCCCCAGCCGTTCAACAGGACTCGAGCCAGCAACGTGTGGTGGGCCACCAGATCCAGAGCCCATCCGAAGACGTTGATCGCGGCGTCCACGATGACGCAATAGCCGAGCAGCGTCACCAACATCGGCCGAACGGTGAGGCCCTCCCGGGCGGCATTGCGCAGGATCCACACACCGCGCAGAAAGAGCGGCAGCCCGAACACGCCGAGCGCAGCCGTGCCGATCAGAATGCTGCCCGCAATCAGCCACTTGTCGGCCTGTCGTTGCACCTGGCGCGATCGCTCCATGTGCTCGTCGAGGCCGCTTGTGGTCGCAGCATTCGCGGGCATGGTCAAGGGCCACCTCCTGCATCGCTCAGCGCATGAGCTTTGCAGTGTGGCTGACTTTAGTCAACCATCATCGGGCTTCGATGCCGCGCAACGTCCTCGCCACGTAGTCGTCGAGCATCGAGCTCTGCGTCGGCCACTCATGCGTGGTGGTCAACAACGCATACAGACCGAGCAGGAAGAACACCGCGCTGTTCGTCGGGTTGACGTCGGCTGCGACCCGGCCCGCTTTCTGCGCCCGTTCGATCTCGTGAGCGACCCTGACGATGACCGGGTGCTCATCGCTCTCGTCAGTGGGCCGTGTCTGCGAGAAATGCAGCGCGAGAAAGTCTTTGAACAGCATCGCGCCCAGGCGGCGCTCGAGTCCCAGCACCAGTCGGACGGCCTCCTGGAGCACAGCGGACAGGCTGCGAGCGGAATCGGCATACCGACCGAGCTGCTTGGCGATGCGCTCTTCTTCCCTGCGCTCCAACTCGAGCAGTACGTGCTGTTTGGTGGGAAAGTGGAAGAAGAAGGTGCCGTGCGCGACCCCGGCGGCGGCCACGATCGCTCCCACGTCGGCCTCGGCCATCCCCGACCGCTTGAACTCGGCGATGGCGGCTCCCATCAGCCGCTCGCGGGTTTGCAGGCGTTTCGCCTCGCGCGCTGAGGGTTTGTCCACCACGGCCATGACCCGACGATAGCAATACCGGTCGGGTATTGACATGTGTGATTGACTGCAGTCAATTTCGGAAGGAGTCTGCGATGGCGCTGGAACAGTTCAACCTCGCCGGGCAGGTCGCGATCGTCACCGGAGCCGGCAAGGGAGTCGGCGAGGGTATCGCGAGGGTGCTCGCGGAAGCGGGCGCCACGGTCGTCGGCACGGCACGTACCGAATCAGACATCGTGGAAACAATCAAGGGCATCGAGGATTCGGGTGGCAAGGGGCTGGCCCTGGTGGCCGACGCGATGAGCCGACCGGACGGTGAGCGCGTGGTGAACACGGCGATGAAAGAGTTCGGGCGTATCGACATCCTCATCAACAATGTGGGTGGTTCGACGTTCGGGTCGTTTCTCGACATCACCGACGAGGACTTCCGGCACACCTTCGACTGGTGTGTAACGTCGGCGTTCATCATGAGTCAACTCGCCGCCCGTCACATGATCGAGGCCGGCCACGGCAACATTGTCAACATCTCCTCGGGCTCAGCACGTTTCGGTATCCGCGCGCTTACCGCGTACTGCGTCGCGAAGGGTGGGCTCGAAGCGCTCACCCGGGCGATGGCCCAGGAGTTGGCACCGAAGATCCGCGTCAATGCCATCGCACTCGGCTCGTTCGCCACCGAGGGACTGCAATCCGGCCTCGATATGATGCCGGGGGCACTGGACACGATGCTCTCGCTCACGCCGCTGCATCGACTCGGCGACGTCGAGGATCTCGGTCGGCTCTGTGTCTACCTATCGACCAAGGACTGCTACGCGACCAACGCCATCTTCCACGTCGACGGCGGAATCGACTCGAACAACCTGCCACTGCCCATACCCGACTACTGATAGAAACGGACGCGAGATGCGCAGAGTGGTCCAATTTTCCACCGGCAACGTCGGGCAGCACTCGTTGCGGGCGCTCCTCGGGCGGCCCGATCTCGAGCTTGTCGGGGTACACGCCGCCAACCCGGACAAGATCGGCCGCGACGCCGCCGAGTTGTGCGGACTGAGCGATCCGACCGGCGTCACCGCGACCGACGACATCGACGCGCTGATCGCGCTGAAACCGGATTGCGTCGTCTACACCGCCTTGGGCGAGACGCGGCCGATGGAGGCGATCGAGGAGATGTCGCGCTTCCTGGCCGCCGGGATCAACGTGGTCGGCACATCGCTGGTATGGCTGGTGACACCTCGGCAGATCGACGACTGGCTGCGGGTGCCGCTGGAAGAGGCTTGCGCGGCGGGCAATTCGTCGCTCTACGTCAACGGCATCGATCCGGGATACTCCGGTGACACCGCGGTACTGGCCGCCTTGAGCCTGGTGACCCGTGCCGAATCGGTCACGGTGCAGGAAGTCTTCGACTACGGCAACTACGACGACTACGAGTACACCGGTACCGCAATGGGATTCGGCACCACTGTCGACGACGAGCTCGCGATGGCATTCCAGCCCGGGGTTATCACCACGATGTTCGGTGGGCTGGTGCGAAACATCGCCCACCACCTCGGTGTCGAACTCGACGATGTCACGCAGCGATTCGAGCCCTGGTACGCCGACCGGCGCATCGAATGCAAGATGATGACCGTCGAACCCGGGGGGCTCGCCGGGGTGCGGTTCGCCGCCGAGGGAATCCGCGGTGGCGCGCCCCTGATCACCGTCGAGCACACCACCCGGCTTACACCGGCGGCCGCGCCGGACTGGGAATACCCACCCGAGGGTCACTCCGGCGTCCACAAGGTGATCGTGGAAGGCGAGCCGCGCATCGAAGTGAATACGCTGCTGTCTCATCCGGTACTCGATGTCACCGAGGCCGGATGCGTCTCAACCGCGGCCCGCGTCGTCAACGTCATCGACTGGGTGTGCCGCGCCCCGCAGGGCATCATCGCCGTCGAGGACATCCCGCCGGCCGAAATGGTCCGCGGACTGGTGTGGTGAGCGCAGGGTCGCAGCCACCAGTGATGAACAGTCTCGTTCCGACCACCGTCGGCCAGGCCCGCTGGCTGATCCTCGGCGGAGTCGTCGCCATCGCGCTCGGCATCGTGCGCGGCTACACCTTCTTCGCGCACGGCGGCCTGATTTTCCTCGTGCTGGGTGTGCTTTTCCTGAGCATCGGCGTGGCATCGATTCTTGCCTCGGTGCAACGACTCCGGCTCGGAGACCCACCGCGTGGCGACGCGGCCGGCCGCCCCTGAGTGCGCGTCAGCCAACGACGCGCACGTCAGGTCTCACGCCCTGGCGAGCTGCTTCTGCTCGTAGAGCCGCGCCCACTCCTTGCGCGGCCGGATCGAGACGTCGACGTCGGTTGCCTTGGCGCGCAACGCACCCGCGGTCGCCTGCTCCTTAAGGGTAAGTTTGAACGGGTCCCAACTGAAGAACCGGCAGGAGTTCTCCCACGTGATCTTGTTGATGTCGGAATCCGACGCCCCCACGGCGTCGAGCTCGGCCAGCACCTGCTCGGGCGCGTCGGGCCAGAAGCAGTCTGAGTGCGGGTAATCGCACTCCCACGCGATGATGTCGATACCGATCTCGTGGCGCAGCTTCAGCGAGGTCTTGTCGGTGACGTAGCAGGCCAGCGAGTGCTCGCGGAACACGTCGGACGGCAGCTTGTCCCCGAAGTCGCGTCGCAGCCACTTCTGGTTGGTGTAGTGGCGGTCGCTGCGGTCCAGGTAGAACGGGATCCAGCCGATACCGCCTTCGGAGAAGGCGAATTTGAGGTCCGGATAGTTGCGCATCGCCGGACCCCACAACAGGTCCTGTGCGCACATCGCCGAGACCTGGGTGGCCAGGATGATCAGGTTGTCGATCGGGGCGTTGGGCGCCATGCTGATCGCGCCGAAGCCGGTCCCGATGTGCAGGCACATCACCACGTTCTCTTCGGAGAGCGTACGGAACACCGGGCCCCAGTACTCTTCGTCGTGATAGCTCGGAAGGCCTTCGAGGTGGGGCAGTTCCGGCATGGTCACCGCTCGACACCCCTTGGCCGCGACCCTGCGGATCTCGTTGCACATCCCCTCCGGCGTCCACGTCGGCAGGATCGCGATCGGGATGAAGCGGTCCGGATAGGACCCGGCCCACTCGTCGATGTGCCAGTCGTTGTAGGCCGACACCATCACCAGGGTGACGTCTTCGCGGGTCATGTTGAGATGGCGTGCGGAAAACCCGGTGAACGTCGGGAAGCACATCGAGGCCAGGATGCCGTTGCGGTTCATGTCGCGGACCCGCTCGTGCACGTCGTACACACCCGGCCGCATCTCGGCGAACCCGGCCGGATCCCGGCCCCACTCCTCGGCCGGCCACGACACCACCGCGTTCAGCCCGCTGACACCCTGCGGGCGGCCCTGATACATCCACTGATCGACGCCCTTGTCGTCGGTCACCACGATCGGCGCCTCGTCCTTGTACTTGGCCGGGACATGCCGCAGGAACATGTCGGGCGGTTCCACGACGTGGTCATCGATGCTCACCAGGATCAGGTCGTCAACGTTCATACCCCAGTAGTACCGTCTAGCCCCATGACCGTCTCTGCGCTATCGGACAGAGGTTTTGCCCAACCGGCCAACATGGCGGCCGGCGCGAACCGACGCGTCATCGACCTGCGGCGAGGCGGTCGAGCGCTGGGCGGCAGCTATCTATATGAGGGCGATGCGCTGATCACCGGTTGGCACTCGCACGACGTGCACCAGATCGAGTACGCGCTCGGCGGGGTCGTCGAGGTGGAAACCGACTCGGCGCACTACCTTCTGCCGCCGCAGCAGGCCGCATGGATTCCCGTGGGTCTCGACCATCAGGCGACCATGAACCCCGACGTCCGGACCGTCGCGGTGATGTTCGACCCGCAGTTGATCCCGCATGCCGGCGACCGGGCGCGCATCCTGGCGGTGTCCCCACTGATCCGCGAAATGATGATCTACGCGCTGCGCTGGCCCATCGACCGCGCCGAAGGCGACGAGATCTCCGACGCGTTCTTCCGCACGCTGGCCAATCTCGTGACCGAGGCACTCGACCACGAGGCGCCGTTGAGCCTGCCCACGTCCGAGCATCCGATCGTCGCCGCCGCAATGGCCTACACCAAGGAGCATCTCGACGGTGTCACCGCCGAAGAGGTGAGCCGGGCCGTTTCGGTGTCCGAACGCACGCTCCGGCGGCTGTTCCAGGATTCGGTCGGGTTGTCCTGGCGCACATACCTTCTGCACGCCCGCATGCTGAAGGCCATGGCATTGCTGGCCGCGCCGGGTCAGTCGGTGCAGGAGACGTCGTCGGCGGTCGGCTTCGACAGCCTCAGTTCCTTCACCCGGGCCTTCACTCAGTTCTGCGGGGAGACGCCGACGAGCTACCGCAAGCGGGTGGGCGGCACATCGCTGTAAAAGGCAGCGTCACGACTCGTCGCGCATCTGGCCATCGCGAAGCAGCGCGTTCACCGCGCTCCCCCATCGCTGAAGTTGGGCGGGGGTGTCGAACGGTTCGGTGAGGTGACGCTCGATGTGGTCGCGCAGGATCCAGGCGCCCAGGGCCAACACCAGCGGGTTGAGTGCACCCCACGTCGGGTCGAGGTCGGGGCGGGTCAGCCCGGCTTCCCTGCGCGCCTGCCAGCGCTGAGCGCCGACGGCGGCGAGCGAGTCGAACACCTGCGTGCCGAGCGAACTCCCGTCGGTCAGCGCACGTACGACATATGCGACCACATCGGGTTCGTCGGCCACCAAGGACGTCACGCGGTCCCCCACGTCGGTGATGGAGTCCACCGTTGATTCGGGCATGCGCTGCATGAGTGCGGTATTCATCACCCCGAGCACGTGGTCGTCGACGGCCTTGATCAGGTTGGCTTTCGTTTCGAAGTGGTGCTGGACCAACCCCAGCGAGACGCCGGCTTCCGCCGCGACTGCGCGAAGCGACGTCGCCGACGTGCCGCGAGCCGCAAAGCACTGAAGCGCCGCATCGCGAATCCGTTCGACGCTCGAACGCTGATGCTTCTCGGAGGCGTGTTGCCCCGTCGACGCCGCCGTCATCGATACCCGCAGGTCTGAGTGCTCACCCCCACACAGTAGCCAATACGCATGTATTGTCGGAAACCGATACGCGTGTATTGTCACCCTCGTGGCGGAGGACCGTCCCGACCGAAAGGAAACGCAGATGCCCGTCGACGAGCGGCTGAATGGCCGGACGACGCGCCCCGTTGCGGTCAACGCGCCCCAGGACACGGCGCTCGGCGCCTGCATTCAGGACCCCGACCGGTGGGCCCTCGGGGCCGACGAGGGCGCCAAGGAGCTGTGCCGGACATGTCCTCGCCGTTGGCTCTGCGCCCAGGAGGCGTGTCAGACACCCGGAGCGGTCGGGGTGTGGGCCGGCATCTACATTCCGGACACCGGCCGGGCACGCCAGTTCGCGTTGCGGCAACTACAGTCGCTGGCCGAACGCAATGGATTCACCGTCCGAAAGGCGGGCTGAACCGCATCTTTCAGGCCGCGGGTTTCACTGGCGTTGCCAGCGGGCAACCTCAGCGCAACCGATTCCGTGAGCCACCAGGAGACCCCGATGCGCGAGCGCGCTCTCGCCCCCGCCGACAACCCGACCGCCGAGGCGATCGCCACCACCGGCCTCTTTTTGATCTTCACCGCAATCATCGCGGTCGCCGTGAGCCTGTCGAGTTGGGGTGCCTCCGACGCACCGTTGGCCGCCGCCGCGGGGCTCGTGGCCGTGGTCAGCTTCACTGCCAGCCTGCTGTGCTTCGGCAAGCAGAGCGCAGACGACTGACGCGCGCCGGTACACGCCTGCGATGATGGCCGGTTATGGCCCGCTGGTATCCCCTGGCATCCGCTGACGCTGACTTCTTGGCGTCGGCTCCCCACGTCTTCCGCTACGAGAAGCGCTACGCCGCGACCCCGGAGCAGGTGTGGAAATCGCTGACTTCGGACGAGTCGCTGGCGGCGTGGGGGCCCGCGGTCAAGAACGTCACCTGGACCTCACCGCGTCCGTTCGGAGTCGGGACGACCCGTGACGTGACCGCCCTCGGCGGCGCCGTCCTACGTGAACGCTTCTTCGAATGGGACGAGGGCCATCAGAAGTCCTTCTACGTCTACGAGTCGACGTTGCCGCTGTTCAAACGCTTCGCCGAGGATTACATCGTCGAGGCCGACGGCGAGCAGACACGGTTCACCTGGGTCGTCGCGATCGAACCGAAGAACGCGATGAGCGTGCCCGTCAAAGTATTGGCGCCGCTACTCAAGGCAGGCTTCGGGCGCATTCCCAGCGACGGGCAGAAGTACTTCGCCGCTAGGTGAGTTCGTGCGGGCGGTGGGACTCGAACCCACACGTTCTTTCGAACACCGGCACCTAAAGCCGGCGCGTCAGCCAATTGCGCCACGCCCGCAGCGAGTGTCGATGCTACTCCGCGCCTCCCGCACACCTGTCGGACCGCCTCGACGAGTTCGTCGGCCCCAAGGACGTCGCGGTACCGTTGGAAGGTGTCCACTACACGGCGTAGGAGGCCGGCGCTCATCGCTTTGGTGATCGTCGGGGCCGTCGGCTGCCTTGCGCTGGCGTGGTGGCAGTGGACCCGCTTCGAGTCGGCCTCGGGCAGCTTCCAGAATCTCGGCTACGCGATGCAGTGGCCGCTGTTCGCCGGCTTCGTCGTGTACGCCTACTACAAATTCGTGCGCTACGAGGAAGCTCCCCCCGAGCCCGCGAAACGCGATCTCACCGAGATCCCCGAGGATCTGCTCCCGCAAAAGCCCTCAGCGACAACCCGATTCGACGACGATGTCGACGACCCCGCACTGCGCGAGTACAACGCCTACCTGGCCGAGCTCGCCGAGAAGGACAAGGAACACCCGGCCACATGACCGAACCGCCGATCACCTCCGCCGAAAACGTCCGCAAGGCACTCCTGGGCTACCGGGTGCTGGCCTGGACGACGGGCATCTGGCTCATCGCGCTCTGCTACGAGATGGTGATGAAGTACGTCTACCACGTCGAAGGCCTGAACTGGATCGCGGTGGTCCACGGCTGGGTCTACTTCGTGTATCTGCTCTTCACCGCCAACCTCGCGGTCAAGGTGCGCTGGCCGATCGGAAAGACCATCGGCGTCCTGCTCGCGGGCACCATTCCGCTCGTCGGCATCATCGTCGAGCAGGTCCAGACCAGGGAGATCAAAGACCGCTACGGTCTGTAGCCAGCGCCAGATCCGGTTCTGATTCGTTCATTTCACCGAGTTTCGGGATCGCGAGCGCAGTGAGCGCGGCCACGACGGCCGCACCGGCTGCGATCAGCAGCGCGACCCGCAAACCGGCCAACGACGGCACCTCGTGCCCGGCCACCGTCGTGGTCATCACCGTCAGCACCGCACCGATCACCGCGCTGGAGATCGATGTGCCCAGCGAGCGCGCGAGCGCGTTGATTCCGTTGGCAGCGGCCGTTTCCGACACCGGCACGGCGGCATTGATCAACGCGGGTAACGACGAGAACGCGAAACCCACGCCGATGCTGACCATCACGTTGAACACGCACAGCTGCCACGCACTGTTCATCAGCACCAGCCCCGACAGGTACCCGGCGGCCACCACGGTCGACCCGACGAACAAGGTGAACCGAGGCCCGCGCACATCGGCGATCCGAGCCGCCACCGGCGACGTCAACATCATCGCCAACCCGCCGGGCGCCATCCACAGACCCGTCTGCAGCAGCGACTGGCCGAGTCCGTAGCCCGAGCCCGCCGGTAGCTCGAGGATCTGCGGCGCGATCAACGACATCGCGAACAGCGAGAAGCCCACCGCGATCGACGCCAGATTCGTCGTCAGCACCGGCCGTTTCAGCGTGGTGCGAAGATCGACGATCGGGGCAGCCGTCCGGAACTGCCACAGCGCGAACAACCCGAAGATCACCACCGACGAGCCGAACATCGTCACGGTGATCGCGCTGGTCCAACCCCAGCTTCCGCCCTTGGAGATGCCCAGCAGCAGCGTGACGAGCCCGCCGGCGAGACCGATCGCGCCCAGCGCGTCGAAGCGGTCGGCCGACACCGAGGGCAGCCGCGGTACCAGCGCGGCGAACGACACCGCCGACATCACCCCCAGTGCGGCGCCGAACCAGAACAACGCGCTCCAGTCGAAGCGATCGGCGATCATCGCCGACAGCGGAAGACCAAGCGCCCCACCCACACCCAGCGATGCGCTCATCAGTCCCATCGCGGTGCCGACCCGATGAGCCGGCACCGATGCGCGCATCACGCTGATGCCCAGCGGGATGATCGGCATCCCGAAGCCCTGCAGCCCGCGACCGATGATCACCGGGACCAGCGCCGTCGTCGTCGCCGCGATCAACGATCCGACCGTGAGCAGTACGGCGCAGATGATCAAAATGGGCTTGGGCCCGTACATGTCGCCGAGCCTGCCGAACATCGGTGTGGCGACGGCCGCCGTGAGCAACGTCGCGGTGATCACCCACGACGCGTTGGACGCGCTGGTGTCCAGCAGCGTGGGCAGTTCGGGAATGAGCGGGATGACCAGCGTCTGCATCAGGGACACGCTGATGCCCGCCGCCGCGAGCACCGCCACGACGATCGCCGGGTGCCGCGTTCTGCCGACATCGGCTTGGGCGGGGGCGCGGCGCACCCCGGGGATGCTACCGCTTAGTTGATCTATACAAAATTCGCGCTCAGGTTCGCGCGGCCAACTCACGCAACGCGGGAAGCAGCGCCGTCAGCGCCCGCCCCCGGTGCGAGGCCGCATCCTTCTCGGCCGCGTCGAGTTCGGCCGCGGTCCGCTCCGATCCGGCGGGCAGGAACACCGGGTCGTAGCCGAACCCGCCGTCGCCACGTGGCGCGCGGGTGATGCTGCCCGGCCACTCCCCTCGCACCACGATTTCGCCCCCCTCGTGCACCAGCGCGCAGGCCGACACGAACGCCGCGCTGCGCCGCTCGTCGGGTACATCGGCCAGTTGTGCCAGCAGCAGCGCCGTATTCGCGGCATCGTCTCCGTGCCGGCCGGCCCACCGCGCCGAGAGCACGCCGGGCATTCCGTTCAACGCCGCGACTTCCAGACCGGAGTCGTCGGCGACCGTCGCCAGGCCCGTCGCGCGATGAGCATCGCGCGCCTTGGCCAACGCGTTCTCTTCGAACGTCGCCCCGGTTTCGGGGGCCTCGTCGAAGGCGGGCACGTCGTCGAGCGAGAGCAGCCTCAGCCCCGACACCCCCGCCGCGGCGAGCACCCGGTGCAACTCGGCCAGCTTCTTCGAGTTGCGGCTGGCAACCAGCAGCTCGGTCAGCTTCCGAACGCCTTCTTGGGCGGGTCTTTCGGCTCGGGCAGCACCCCGGGATAGGGCAGCGCCAATGCCTCGCGCTGAATCTCGAAGATCTGCTCACACGCCGCCATCGCCGCGTCGAGCATCTTGTCCAGTGTGGAGCGTGGGAACGTCGCGCCCTCGCCGGTGCCCTGGATCTCGACGAGGGTGCCGGTGTCGGTGGCCACGACGTTCATGTCCACCTCGGCGCGCGAGTCCTCGGTGTACGGCAGGTCGGTGCGAATGCGCCCGTCGACGACGCCGACGCTGACCGCG
This sequence comes from Mycobacterium sp. IS-1590, assembly GCF_001500025.1. GTDB lineage: Bacteria > Actinomycetota > Actinomycetes > Mycobacteriales > Mycobacteriaceae > Mycobacterium. The sequence continues at coordinate 243,532 of NZ_LQIW01000048.1, forward strand.
GCGATCGCGCACGACAGCGGCCGCGGGTCCGACAGCTTGCCCGCGGCCGACAGGTAGGTCACCGCATCGGCCAGTGCGACGTAGGCCCCGGTGATAGCAGCCGTTCGCGTACCCCCGTCGGCCTGCAGCACGTCACAGTCGATCGCGATCGTGTTCTCGCCCAGCGCCGCGAGGTCGATGCACGCCCGCAACGACCGGCCGACGAGCCGGCTGATCTCCTGGGTGCGGCCACCGACGCGGCCCTTGACCGACTCGCGATCGGACCGATCGTGCGTCGCGGCGGGCAGCATCGCGTATTCGGCTGTCAGCCAGCCCTTTCCAGAGCCCTTGCGCCAGCGCGGTACGCCCTCGGTGACGCTAGCGGTGCACATGACGCGCGTCTCGCCGAACTCCACCAGCACCGAACCGGCGGGATGGGTGGTGAAACCACGGGTGATGCGGACCGGCCTCAGCTCGTCGTCAAGCCGGCCGTCTTCTCTTCGGGACACGAGCCAACCCTAACGGCTGGCTCCGACCTCATTGCTGGAGACCATCAGGCCGCCGCGCGCGCGATGTCGAACGACTCGTTGCACACCACCGCGTGCACCGGGCCGTCGAATTCGGCCTTGGCCTCGCTGATGACGTCCTCGCGCGACGTCCACGGCGGAATGTGGGTCAGCAGCAGCTCGCCGACGCCGGCCTCGGCGGCGGCCCGGCCCGCCTCCGTACCCGACAGGTGCAGTCGGGGCGGCCGATCCGGCGAGTGCGTCCACGACGCCTCGCACAAGAAGACATCGGCGTCGCGGGCCAAGTCGATGAGTTGGTCGCAGTAGCCGGTGTCGCCGCTGTAGACGAGCGTTGCACCGTCCTGGTCGGTGATGCGCATGCCGTAGGACTCGGTCGGATGGCAAACCAGTTTCGGGGTCACACTGAGCGAGCCGATGGTGACGGTTTCGTTGTCGACCCAGTGGCGGATCTCGAAGACGTCGGAGAAATCGTCGATCTCCCCGCCCTCGGGCGAGGACGCCGCACCGAGCCGAGCCCAGGTGTTGGCGGGGCCGTACATGATGCCGCGCTCCTGTGCCGGCGACGGGTGATAGCGCCGCCACACGAACAGACCCGGCAGATCCAGGCAGTGGTCGGCATGCAGATGCGACAACAACACGTGCACGTCGTTGGGATCGGCGTGGCGCTGCAGCGCGCCGAGCACGCCGCCGCCGAAGTCGAGCACCAACGGCGGGGTATCGGGTGCGGTGACGAGATATCCGGACGCCGGCGAATCAGGCCCGACAACACTGCCGGAGCAACCGAGTACGGTGATTCGCACGCTCACTAGCTTGCCATGCCCCGTCCCCCCGTGACGAAAACATGGCCGGTTTGAGCGACCGAAATCATCTCGGCGCGCTGACGTGACGTTGAACAGGTCGAACGCCGTCGAGCGTGGGGCCGAGAAAGCGTGCGGCAAGGGCGGTGAAGGCGTCCGGGTCGCCCGTCGCCTCGAAGATCCGCTGGGGCGGCGGGGAGTCGTGCGGCCGCAGCAAATCGAGTTCGGTGAGTACCCTCAGCAAGTCCTTGGCGGTCTCCTCGGCGCTCGACACCAACGCGACGTTCTCGCCCATCGCCAACTGGATCAGACCCGACAACATCGGGTAGTGGGTGCAGCCCAGCACGAGGGTGTCCACCTGAGCGCGCTGAAGCGGTTCGAGGTACCCCTCGGCGAGCCCGAGCACCTGGCGCCCACTGGTCACACCCCGCTCGACGAAGTCGACGAACCGGGGGCACGCCACCCCGATCACCTCGGTGTCGCGGGCCGCCGCGAATGCGTCCTGGTACGCGCCGGACGCGATCGTCGCCGCGGTGCCGATGACACCGATGCGACCGTTGCGGGTGGTCGCGACCGCGCGGCGCACCGCGGGCAGGATCACCTCGATCACGGGCACCGGCGCATAGCGTTCGCGGGCGTCGCGCAGACACGCCGACGACGCCGTGTTACAGGCGATGACGAGTGCCTTGACTCCGCGTGAGACGAGATCGTCACCGATCGCCAGAGCATGTGCCCGGACCTCCGGGATGGACAGCGGCCCGTACGGCCCGTTGGCGGTGTCACCGACGTAGACGATGTTCTCGGAGGGCAACTGGTCGATGATCGCGCGGGCGACCGTGAGGCCACCGACGCCCGAGTCGAAGATGCCGACGGGCGCGTCGGCGGACACAGGCGGGTTCACGACGGCAGGTACGGGTTCGACGCCACGCTTCTGCGCTTCTCGCGAGCCTTACGCTCCGGGCCGGACAGCAGATACGCGGCGATGACGCCCGCGACCGCCCCACTCAGATGGCCCTGCCACGACACCCCCGGTGTGCCCGGCAGCACGCCGAGCAGGACACTGCCGTAGACCAGCAGCACGATGACGCCGACGATGATCTCCCACGCCTTGCGGGTGAAGAACCCGAACACGATGAGGAACGCCAGCCACCCGAAGATCAGCCCCGAAGCGCCGATGTGGTTGGCCTCGCACCGCACCCCCACGTACGGGCAATGCATGCCGACGTTGCCGATGAGCCACGTGCCCAGCCCGCCGAGGATCCACACGATGGCGGTCGCGAAGATGAAACGCGACATTCCCGCCAGCGTCATCAGGAAGCCGAGCACAAGCGCCGGAACGGTGTTGGCGATGAGGTGGTCCCAGTTCGAATGCAACAGCGGGGCGAACAGGATGCCCACCAACCCGTCGGACTCCATGGGCCGGATGCCGTTGTCGTCGAGGCGATGGTTCGACAGCGAGTCGAACAGTTCGATGACCCACAGCAGCACGACGAAGCTGAAGACGGTGACGGCGCCGACCACCCACGCGGGCCGCTTCCTCGGTTGCGGCGGTGTGGTTCCCGGGTACCCGGTCATGCCCATAGCTGCCCTTCGAGCGCGTCTTCGGCGTCATCCAGGCTACCGGCGTACGCACCGGTCGACAGATACTTCCAACCCGCGTCGGCGACGACGAACGCGATGTCTGCCTGTTCGCCGGCCTTGACCGCCTTGGCCGCCATGCCCAGCGCGGCGTGCAGCACCGCACCGGTGGAGATGCCTGCGAAGATCCCTTCCACCTGAACCAGCTCGCGGGTGCGCCTGATCGCGTCGTACGAACCGACCGAGAACCGCGTGGTGAGCACCTCGGGGTCGTACAACTCGGGGATGAACCCCTCGTCGATGTTGCGCAGCGCGTAGACGCCCTCGCCGTACCGCGGTTCGGCGGCCACGATCTTGACGTCGGGCTTGCGCTCGCGCAGAAACCGCCCGGTCCCCATCAGGGTGCCGGTGGTGCCGAGGCCCGCGACGAAATGGGTGACCTCCGGCAGGTCCGCGAGCAGCTCCGGGCCGGTGCCCTCGTAGTGCGACAACGAGTTGGCCTCGTTGCCGTACTGATAGAGCATCACCCAGGAAGGGTTCTGCAGCGCAAGCTCTTTCGCGTGGGCGACGGCGGTGTTCGACCCACCCTCGGCCGGCGAGTAGATGATTCGCGCGCCGTAGAGCTCGAGCAGCTGACGGCGCTCGATCGAGGTGTTCTCCGGCATCACGCAGATCATCTGGTAGCCCTTGAGCAGCGCCGCCATCGCCAGCGAGATGCCGGTGTTCCCGCTCGTGGGCTCCAGGATCGTCGCGCCGGGTTTCAGCAGGCCCTGCCGTTCGGCCTCCTCGATCATCCGCAGCGCCGGACGGTCCTTGATGGACCCGGTGGGATTGCGGTCCTCGAGCTTGGCCCACAGCCGCACATGGGGCTCGTCGTCCCACCGGGGCGAAAGCCGGCGCAGGCCCACCAGCGGTGTGCCGCCCAGCGCTTCGAGCAGCGAGTCGTATCGCGCCATCAGACGCCCGTTACCCTCCAGCCACTGCGGGCAGGATCGTCACCGAGTCGCCGTCGGCGACCGCGGTGTCGAGCCCGCCGGAGAACCGCACGTCCTCGTCGTTGACGTAGATGTTGACGAATCGGTTCAGCTTGCCGGGGTTGTCCTTGTCCATCAGCCGCTCGGAGATGCCGTTGTAGTTGGCCTCCAGGTCGCTGATCACCGCCGCGAGAGTGTCGCCGGACGCGGTGACGCGCTTCTGCCCTCCGGTGTGGGTGCGCAGGATGGTCGGGACGGAAACGGTGACAGCCATCGGTGAAGCCTTTCTAGTACTGCTCGACGATCTTGACGGGTTCTTCGGTGACGACGCCGTCGACGATGCGGTAACTGCGTAGTTCGTGCTCATCGGGGTCGCGGGTGGACACCAGCACGTAGTGGGCGTCGGGTTCTTGGGCCAGCGAGATGTCGGTGCGGCTCGGGTAGGCCTCGGTTCCGGTGTGCGAGTGATAGATCACGACCGGGGCCTCGTCGGCGTCGTCCATCTCCCGCCACACCCGCAACTGCTCCATCGAGTCGAACCGGTAGAAGGTCGGCGACCGCTCCGCGTTGGTCATCGCGATGAAGCGCTCCGGACGGTCCGAGCCCTCGGGCCCCGCGATCACCCCGCAGGCCTCGTCGGGATGGTCGGCGCGGGCGTGGGCGACCATGGCGTCGACCAGATCCGCTCGGATCACCAACACAGCAGCTACCCCTTTCTGCACGAAACTGTATTCCAGCAGCGAAAAATCGAGTAAACGGCTGCTTGGGGTGCAGTTTCGCGATTACTCGAACGCTCCGGGCAACATCTCGCGGTACGCCGGTATTCCGGCCACCGACTCGGCGGCCAGGACCCCGACCATCACCGCGCGGGCCAGACAGTCCGCCGCGGCGGCGCCCACCTGTGTGATCAGCGGCATCTCCGGGGTCATCGACGCCGGCGTCGTGGGATCGAGGGGCACCTCCACGGCCCCGGTGGCCAGTGCGAACACCGTGTCTCCGTCGTGCGGCGTGTGGCACGGCCGGATAGTGCGCGCCAACCCGTCATGTGCGGCGACGGCCACCCGGCGGCAGGCCGCGGGGCTCATCGCGGCATCAGTGGCCACCACCGCGATCGTCGTGTTGAGCGGGCTGTACTCCCGATGGCGGTCGGCGTAGGCGGCGATCTGGTCGGCCGGCGGCGGGATCAACCCGAACTCCTCGATCTGGTACGCCAGCCAGGGCAGGCCGGTCGCAGTGTCGAACACCTCCCCCGCGGAGTTGACGATCACGAGGGCGCCCACCGTGACGCCGCAGTCCAGTTGCGTCGACGCCGTGCCGACACCGCCCTTGAGCACACCGGCGCGCGCTCCCGTACCCGCACCCACAGTGCCGATCGCCACCTCGGTCCCCGCGCTCGCGGCCGCGGCGTAGCCGAACTCGGCGGTCGGCCTGCACTGCCACCCGCCGACCGGAAGGTCGAACACCACCGCGGCGGGCACGATCGGTACCACTCCGCCGTCCAGTGCGACGCCGCGCCCCTGCTCCTCGAGATAACGCATCACGCCGTCGGCGGTCGCCAGACCGTAGGCGCTGCCCCCACTCAAGACCACGGCGTCGACGTGCTGAACGGAGTTGATCGGGTCGAGCAGGTCGGTCTCCCGGGTGCCGGGGGCCCCGCCCCTGCCGTCGACGCCTCCCACGGTCCCCGGCGGCGTCAGCACGACCGTGGTGCCGGTGGCCCACCCCGAACCCAACGTCACGTCCGGATCGAGGCGATGGTGCTGCCCCACTCGGATACCGGCCACATCGGTGATCGAACTCATCTCGACTTACCCATCAGTCCCAGCACCAGGTATTCCTGCAGCACGGTCAGCCACTGGTAGACGTCGAGGTGCCCGGCCATCGGATGGTCGGGCGGCAGTTCGTCGGGCCCGTCCGGTGAGATCGCGAGCATGGTGCCCAGCGCCAGGCGCATGTCGTTGACGGCGGCGGCCCAAGCATGCGCGTCGTCCTCGGTCAGTTCGAACTTGCCGCCCTGTTCCGGCATGGTGTCCAGAAGTGTCTGTGCCGCTTGACGTTTCGCATCGATGATGTCGGGCTCGTGCAAGCCGCGCAGTGCGCTGTTGAGGCTCTCGGCGGCGCTGGAGCCGGCGGGATGTTCTGTCTGCGGCCGGTAGAAGTCCGGCAGCAGCCGTTTCATCGTGTCGTCTTCGGGAGGCGTCGAGTTGCCGGTCCGCATCCCGGTGATCGCTTCGAGTTCGTCTGTGGGCGCCGAAGATTCGCGCTCCTGAAGCATGCCCACCACCGAGGTGGCCAGGCTTCGCAACAGGGCCGCCTCGTGCGGTGCGATGGCCGACCGGAAACGCGCTCCATCGGCAGTCTCCACCCGCTTCCACTTACGCACGTGTCTGTCAGCGGTCCTGCTGCATGGTGGCCCACAGCCCGGCGGCGTGGAGCTTGGTCACGTCGATCTCCATCGCCTCACGGCTGCCCGCCGACACCACCGCCTTGCCCTCGTTGTGCACCTGGAGCATCAATTTGGTCGCGTGCGCCTCCGGATAGCCGAAGAGCTTCTGGAAGACGTAGGTCACGTAGGTCATCAGGTTCACCGGGTCGTCCCACACGATGGTCACCCAGGGTGTGTCGACGGCGGCGTCTTCCGTCGCGACAGACTTGGCGCCCCGCTCTTCGCGAGTCCCCGGTCGAGCCTTCGCCGGCGTAACCATGTCGTTCAGGATAGCCAACGCATAACCGGCACTTCGAACTACTACGGTGACATCTGTGACCGCCGCATCCCCGGCCCTGCTCACCGACAAGTATGAGCTGACGATGCTCGCGGCCGCGCTGCGCGACGGCACCGCGCACCGACGCACGACATTCGAGATCTTCGCGCGCCGACTGCCCGAAGGACGCCGCTATGGGGTGGTGGCAGGCACGGCGCGGTTTGTGGATGCCTTGGCGCAGTTCGAATTCGACGATGCGACGCTCACGGCGCTGGCGGACTTCCTCGACGAAAAGACACTCGCCTATCTGACCGACTACCGGTTCCGCGGAGATGTCGACGGATACGTGGAAGGCGAGCTCTACTTCCCGGGTTCACCGGTGCTGTCGGTGCACGGCACGTTCGGCGAATGTGTCGTGTTGGAGACCTTGGCGTTGTCGATCTTCAACCACGACACCGCGATCGCCTCCGCCGCCGCCCGCATGGTCAGCGCGGCCCAGGGACGGCCCCTGATCGAGATGGGCTCGCGGCGCACCCACGAGTACGCCGCGGTCGCCGCCGCTCGTGCGGCGTATCTGGCCGGCTTCTCCGGCTCGTCCAATCTGGCGGCCCAGCGCGACTACGGGGTTCCGGCGCTGGGCACCAGCGCGCACGCTTTCACGCTGCTCCACACCACCCACGAGGGCCCCGACGAGCGCGCGGCGTTCCGGGCTCAGGTCGAGGCGCTCGGTGTGGACACGACATTGCTGGTCGACACCTACGACATCACCGCGGGCGTCGCAACGGCCGTCGACGTCGCCGGCCCGGAACTCGGTGCGGTGCGGATCGATTCCGGAGATCTCGGGGTGCTCGCGCGTCAGGTGCGCGCTCAGCTCGACGACCTCGGCGCCACCGAGACGAAGATCGTCGTCTCCGGCGACCTCGACGAGTTCGCGATCGCCGCGCTGCGCGCCGAGCCGGTCGACATCTACGGCGTCGGCACGTCCCTGGTCACCGGTTCCGGCGCCCCGACCGCCGGAATGGTGTACAAGCTGACCGAGGTGGACGGTCTTCCGGTCGAGAAGCGCAGCAGCCGCAAACAGTCGCACGGCGGCCGCAAGCAGGCGCTGCGGCTGGCCAAGAAGACCGGCACGATCCTCGAGGAGGTCGTCTACCCCTATGGCCATCCGCCTGCAGAGCCCGACGGTCTCATTGGACGGGTCTTGACCGTTCCACTGGTGCAGCAAGGTGAGCCGGTCCCCGATACGGGCCTCGACGCGGCACGCGCCCGGGTCAGAGACGGTCTGAGGAGCCTGCCGTGGGACGGGTTGAAACTGTCCCGCGGCGAACCCGCGGTGCCCACGCGGCTGATTCCTCCCGGCGCGTAGAGGTGACCACGTCGGACGCGCCGGACATCACCCAGTTGCTGGCCACCGCGGTCGCGGCGCTCGGTGGGCGCGAACGCGCCGGCCAGGTCGAGATGGCCAAGGCCGTCGCCAACGCCTTCGACACCGGGGAGCACCTCGCCGTCCAGGCTGGGACGGGCACGGGCAAATCGCTGGCTTACCTCGTGCCGTCGCTCGCACGTGCCGTCGACGCCGACGAACCCGTCGTGGTGTCCACGGCCACCATCGCGCTGCAACGCCAACTCGTCGACCGCGACCTTCCGCGGCTGGCGGAGTCGCTGGCCGACGCACTTGCGCGCGCGCCCGAGTACGCCCTCCTGAAGGGTCGCGGAAATTATCTGTGCCTGAACAAGATTCACAACGGTAGTTCGGCAGGCGGTGTCACCGAGCCCGACGACCGGTCCCAGGAGGACCTGTTCGAACCCGTGGTGACCAGCGCTCTGGGCCGAGACGTGAAGCGGCTCATCGCCTGGTCGTCGGACACCGAGACCGGTGACCGCGACGAGCTGGCCCCGGGGGTACCCGACCGGTCCTGGTCGCAGGTCAGCGTTTCGGCGCGCGAATGCATCGGGGTGGCCCGGTGCCCGTTCGGCACCGACTGTTTCGCCGAGAAGGCACGGGAGAAGGCCGACCGCGCCGATGTCGTCGTCACCAATCACGCGCTGCTGGCCATCGACGCGATTTCTGACGCCGCCGTACTCCCCGAACACCATCTGCTCGTCGTCGACGAGGCGCACGAGTTGGCCGACCGCGTGACCTCGGTGGCCACCGGCGAGCTGTCCGCGACATCGCTCGGCATCGCCCACCGCCGCGCCGCGCGCCTGGTCGACCAGGAACTGGCCCAGCGGCTGGAAGCCGCGACGGCGACGCTGTCGTCGGCCATCCACGACACGGAACCGGGCCGCATCGACGTCCTCGACGCCGAACTGGCGACCTACCTGACCGCGGTGCGCGACGCCGCGTACCGGGCCCGGTCGGCAATCGACACCGCGCCCAGCGACCCGGCGGCCGCATCCGCGCGCACCGAAGCCGTGACCGCGTTGACCGATGTCGGTGACACCGCCTCGCGCGTTCTCGACTCCTTCTTGCCCGCCATCCCCGACCGCACCGACGTGGTGTGGATCGAACGCGAGGACACCCGCGGATCGGTGCGGACCATACTGCGCGTCGCCCCGCTGTCGGTGTCGCATCTGTTGCGCACCAGGCTTTTTGAGACCACCACGACCGTCCTGACGTCGGCGACGCTGACGATCGGCGGCACGTTCGACGCGATGGCTTCGGCGTGGGGGCTCGCGGGCGGGGAGACCGAGTGGAAAGGCATCGACGTCGGATCCCCGTTCGAGCACACGAAGTCGGGCATCCTCTACGTCGCAGCACATCTGCCTCCGCCGGGACGCGATGGCACGGGCTCCGCGGAACAACTCGACGAAATCGCCGCGCTGATCACCGCGGCCGGCGGCCGAACCCTCGGGCTGTTCTCCTCGATGCGTGCGGCCAAGGCGGCCACCGAGATCATGCGGGATCGGCTGGACACTCCGGTGCTGTGCCAGGGCGAGGACACCACATCGGCGTTGGTCAAGCGGTTCGCCGACGACCCCGAGACGTCGCTGTTCGGCACGCTGTCGCTGTGGCAGGGCGTCGACGTGCCCGGCCCGTCTTTGTCACTGGTGCTCATCGATCGGATTCCGTTTCCGCGCCCCGACGATCCGTTACTGACGGCCCGGCAACGAGCAGTGGCCGCCCGAGGTGGCAACGGCTTCATGGCCGTGGCCGCCAGCCACGCCGCACTGCTGTTGGCCCAAGGTGCGGGACGTTTGTTGCGCACCGTCGACGACCGCGGCGTGGTCGCCGTGCTGGACTCGCGCATGGCCACGGCCCGCTACGGGGGATTCCTTCGGGCCTCCCTGCCGCCGTTCTGGGCGACCACCGACTCCGACCGCGTGCGTCAGGCGCTCGAACGTCTCCGCGCGCGGTGATTGTTTTCTATTCTGACAACGGTTCAGTGCGCGCCGTGCGGCCGCCTCGACGCGAAAGGCGGCGTCCATGAATCGGCGACTCCTGGTCGGCGCCGTGACCGCGATATCGGCGGTGCTTGTCGTCACCGGATGCACCACCACCCTGCGCGGCGAACCCGTATCGGTGTTCAACGATCCGTTCCGCGTCGCGGGCATGCCGGCGACCGACGGCCCCACCGGTTTACGGCCGGACGCGCGGGGTCCGGCGCGAGTGGTGTTGGGCACCGACGGGAGCGACTCCGACGAACTGGCCCGGCAGGCGATCAGCGATATCGAAGAGTTCTGGGAAGGCGCCTACGGCACCGCCTTCGACGGCCGGTTCGAGCCGGTCGAGCGCGTCTATTCCTGGGACGCCAACGGATTCGACAGCACCGGATTCTGTGACACCGACACGTACGGTCTGGTCAACGCCGGCTACTGCACCACCGACAACACCATCGGGTGGGATCGGGGCGAGCTTGTGCCCAGCCTGCGACAGGAGTTCGGCGACATGGGTGTCACGATGGTGCTCGCCCACGAATACGGCCACGCGGTGCAGAGGCTGGCCGGCCTTGTCGACGACGACACCCCGACGCTGGTATCCGAACAGCAGGCCGACTGCCTCGCGGGCGCCTATATGCGCTGGGTCGCAGAAGACAACTCGCCGCGCTTCACGCTGTCGACCGGCGAAGGACTCAACAACGTGTTGGCGTCCGTCATCGCGTTCCGGGACCCATTGTTGAGCGAGGACGACCCCGAAGTCGGTGTCGACGAACATGGTTCGGCGTTCGAACGCCTGTCGGCCTTTCAGTTCGGCTTCACCGACGGCCCCTCGGCCTGCGCGGCCATCGACTTGCGGGAGATCGGCCAACGCCGGGGCGATCTGCCGGTGCTCTTGGCAGAGGACGAGACGGGTGAATGGGCCGTCTCCGAAGAGTCGGTGCGCGCCGTCCTGGACGCGATGAACATCCTCTTCACACCCGCCAACCCACCACGGCTGAGCTTCGACCCCCCGCAGTGCACGAATGCGCGACCGAGTCCTCCGGTGTCCTACTGCCCGGCGACCAACACGATCGCCGTCGAGCTCGACGAGCTGGCGCAGATGGGTGCTCAGCCCGACATCGAGGACCCGGTCAGCCTGGCCACCGGTGACAACACCGCCTACTCGGTATTGGTGTCGCGGTACATGCAGGCGATCCAGAAGGAGCACGGCGGCGTCGCACTCGACAGCGCCGAGGCCGCGCTTCGCACCGCGTGCCTGACCGGTGTCGCCACCACCAAGCTCTCGAAGAGCGTGACCACCCCTGACGGCAACACCGTGGCGCTGACAGCGGGCGACGTCGACGAAGCCGTGTCGGGCATCCTGATGAACGGCTTGGTGGCCAGCGACGTCAACGGCGAATCGGTGCCCTCGGGCTTTTCGCGCATCGACGCATTCCGCGTCGGCGTCCTCGGCGACACCGAACGCTGCTTCAAGCGCTTCGACTGAGCGCCGCTCAGATCTTCTTGGTCACGCCGTACCAGGCGACGATCGCCTCCGACTGATCTGTGGTGTGGCTGAGGTATGCATACGAGCGGATGAAGGACTCACCGACGCAGCCGTCGATCTTGACCCGGAAGTTGCTCACCATCACCCACGGTTCGGCGCCGGTGAACTTCTTCTTCGTCACCGGGACCACGTTGACCAGACCCGGTTTGAGGCCGACGGTGATACCGCCGCCGACATTGCCGCCGAGGCTCGGCAGGATCCCGAAATCCTCTCCACCACCGACGATGGTGAGCCCCAGGAGTCCGATGGACGGGTTGATGCCCGCGGTACCGGCCAGCGTGACGCCGTTCGAGGTGCTCATGTCGATGCCGCAGCCGATTTCGTAACCGACTTCGAGGCTGCCCTCCGGCGCTACACCGTCCCCCGGGCCGGTCAGCCGACCCTTGTAGGTGCCGCCGACGACATACTCACGCGACGACAATGCAGTCGTCAGCGGAGGGCTCGGTGCTTGGGTCTCTTTCTCGGCGCCCATCTCCAGAGTCCACCCGTCGGGCGTCTCGGTCACCGCGGGCGGGGTGGATTCGACGGCGCCGTCCGGAGGCGGTGGCGGGGGTGCCCCTTCAGCGGGCACTTCGGCCACGACCGGGTCGGCCTCCGGATCGGCCGCCGCGGATGCGGCGCCCAGACTGCCGAGTACCCCCGCGACCGCGATCACGGTGATGCCTCGCCGCAGCACAATCCCAATCGTCACTGGCCACCCTCCGTCGTTAGCAACGCTTCGGAACCTACCGCGCCCGCTGTGCGCCGCGTGCGGATGCTCCGAGAATCGTTCCGATCGCCCAGCTCAGGTCGGCATTCGCAGGACGTGGCCCGCTTCCAGGGCGACCCAGACGGCGCCTTCGGCGTCGACCGCGAGGCCATGCGGTTCGCTGCCCGGCGGGAGGTCGATCGTCACGATGTCACCGTCGCCGCTGACGCGGGCGAGCTGGCTCGACCCCCACAGCGTCACCCAGACGCCGTCGCCGGGATCAGCGATCACCGCGTGCGGCTTGCCGGGCAGTTCGATCTCCTGGATGGCATCGTCGATCGGAATCCGGCCGAGGCGTTCGGCGAGGATCTCGGTGAACCACAGCGCATCGTCGTGGGTTGCGGTGATGCCGACGGGACCCGAGGCGGCAGTTGGTGTTTCGCGGATCGTCAGGTCGCCGGCGAGCGTAAGACGGCCCACGGCGCTCGCCTGGTTCAACGTGAACCACAGCGCGTCGTCGGGGCCGGTGACGATCATCGACGGCGCACCGCCGACCGGATGGATCTCCGACACCTCACCGTCCACCGACATCCGGGCGACCACGCCGGAGCCCATGGCCGTGAACCACAGCGCCCCATCGGGACCCGTCGTGATGCCGTACGGAGCGCTGTCGGCAGGCAGTTCGAATGCGCTCACTTCGCCGGCGCTGGTGATGCGGCCGATGCGGTCATCGCCGTTGCGGGTGAACCACATCGCCCCGTCAGGACCGGCGGTGATGATCGAGGGCCGACACTCCGGTGCCACGGGATGAACCGCGACCTCACCGTTGTCAGTCACGCGCGCGATCGCGCCGTCGTGCACGAGGGTCACCCAGAGCGCCCTGTCCGGGCCTGCCGCGATCCCGTAGGGTCCGCCGTCGAGCGCGACCTTGCGAGCTCGTGTCACGCGAGCGTGACGAGGCCGAGCTCGTTGTCGCCCGCCAACAGCGGATGGTGCGGCAGCACACGCACCGTGTAGCCCACCGGCCCCGCGACGGGCAACGGTGCGGTCGCGGAGAAGACTTCCCTGCCCGCGTCGGCGCTTCCGGTGTGCACCATCGGCACGGTGACCGGTTCGACGAGTTGATCGCTCGTGTCGACGCGGCCCAGCACCGCTTGCACGGCAACCTCTTCGGGACGCAGACCCGCCAGATACACGGTGGCGGTCAGCGTGAGCTCCGAACCGAGCAGCGGCGTGTCCGGCAGACCATAGCTGTCGACGTCGGTGATTTGGATCTTGGGCCACGATTCCTGGGCACGCAGCCGGTAGTTGGCCAGATCCCTTGCGGCGCCGAACGGTTCACCGTCACCCCCGGGTTCGACGGTCCGCCGCAGCGATTGCGCCGCCGGTGCGTAGTACTTCTCGGTGTAGTCGCGCACCATCCGCGACGCCAGCACCTTGGGCCCCAACACGATCAACGTGTGCCGCACCATCTCCACCCACCGCGCCGGGACACCGCGCTCGTCGCGGTCGTAGAACTTCGGCGCAACCGAGGTCTCCAGCAGGTCATACAGTGCGGCGGCCTCGAGGTCGTCGCGCCGGTTCTCGTCGGCCAGACCGTCGGCGGTCGGGATCTCCCAACCGTTCTCCCCGTCGTACCACTCGTCCCACCACCCGTCGCGGATCGACAGGTTCAGACCACCGTTGAGCGCGCTCTTCATGCCCGACGTGCCGCATGCCTCCAGCGGCCGCAGCGGATTGTTCAGCCACACGTCACATCCCCAGTACAGCTGGCGGGCCATCGACATGTCGTAGTCGGGCAGAAAGGCGATCCGGTGCCGGACCTCGGGCCGGTCGGCGAATTTCACCACCTGCTGGATCAGGGCCTTGCCCCCGTCGTCGGCGGGATGGGACTTGCCCGCGACGATGAGCTGGATCGGCCGTTCGTCGTTGAGCAGCAGCCGCTCCAACCGCTCGGGGTCACGCAGCATCAACGTCAGGCGCTTGTAGGTCGGCACCCGTCGCGCGAATCCGATCGTCAGCACGGCGGGGTCGAAAGCCGTTGCGATCCAGCCCAACTCGGCTTCTGCCGCGCCGCGTTCCAGGTACGACCTACGCAGCCTCGCGCGCACGTCCTCGACGAGTTGCTCGCGCAGTTGCGAGCGGATCCACCACAGGTGGCCGGTGTCGACCTGCTGCAGGCGGCTCCACACCGCGGGTTCGCGCGCGCTGGTGAGGTCCTCGCTGCCGAGCAGTTCGCGGCCGAGTTCCATCCACTGCGGCGCCGCCCAGGTGGGCGCGTGCACACCGTTGGTGATCGACCCGATCGGCACCTCGCCGGGATCGAAACCCGGCCACAGCTCGTTGAACATGTGCCTGCTGACGTTGCCGTGCAGCATTGAGACACCGTTGGCGCGCTGCGCCAGGCGCAGACCCATGTGGGCCATGTTGAACTTGGTCGGGTCGTCCTCCTCGCCGAAGGCGATGATGCGGTCGAGCGGAAGGCCGGGCAGCAGCCGCGACATCGCGCCCGACGGGCCGTCGGTCGAGCCGCCGAAGTACCGCCGCACCATCTCCACCGGGAACCGGTCGATACCCGCGGGAACCGGAGTGTGCGTGGTGAACACCGTCGAAGACCGCACCACCGTCAGCGCGGTGTCGAAATCGAGCCCCGCGTCGATGAGTTCCCGGATGCGCTCGACACCGAGAAAACCGGCGTGCCCCTCGTTCATGTGGAACACCTCGGGCGAGGGCCTGCCCTCCAGCTCGATGAACGCGCGGATCGCCCGGACCCCGCCGATACCGGCGAGGATCTCCTGCTTGATCCGGTGCTCCTGGTCCCCGCCGTAGAGTCGGTCGGTCACGCCACGCAGATCGTGGTCGTTTTCCGGGACGTCGGAATCCAGCAGCAGCAACGGGATTCGGCCCACCTGGGCGATCCAGACCCGCGCCTGCAGCCGGGCGTCATAGCCGTTCTCGCTGGGCATCGCGACCGAGACGAGCACCTGTTGCCCGTCATGGTCGGTGAGCAGCCGCAGCGGCAGACCCTGCGGATCCAGGGCCGGATAGCTCTCATGCTGCCAGCCGTCAGCGGTCAGCGACTGCCGAAAGTAACCCGACCGGTAGAGCAGCCCGACGGCGATCAACGGCAGGCCGAGATCCGACGCCGCCTTGAGGTGGTCGCCGGCCAGGATGCCGAGACCGCCCGAGTAGTTCGGGAGGGACTCGGCCACCCCGAACTCCATCGAGAAGTACGCGATCCCGTTGGGCAGCTGGGCCCCGTGCTCGACCTCCTGCTGGTACCACAGCGGCCGGCTGAGGTAGTCGTCGAGATCGGCGGCCAGCCCGTCGAGGCGGCGCAGGAACTCCTCGTCGCCGGCCAGGGTGTCCAGGCGCTGCGGGCTGACCTGCCCCAGCAGGCCCACGGGATCACAGCCGACGCGCTTCCAGAGCTCGGGTTCGATCGACTCGAACAGATCCTGCGTCGGCCGATCCCAGGACCAGCGCAGGTTGATCGACAACCGTTCGAGCGCGGCCAGCCGGTCGGGCAGATGCGCTCGGACGGTGAACCTTCTCAGCGCTTTCATCGGGCCATCACGCGAGACAACATTACTGACAATCCGGCAGATCGCAGGGTGCCCGGTCGGACTGCTTGGCCCACTTCGGGTTGGGCTGCGCACTAACGTGGGTATAGGGCGCGACGAGGGTTGTTCATCCTGACCGTGAACGGGACCACGACGACACAGCGGCCACGTCGGCGGTGCCGGCGGAGCACATCGGTGGCCGCAGCCAGAAGTAGGACCAGAGAAGGAGTGGTAGGTGGCCGGTCGAATCGAGATCGATGACGTCGCGCCGGTCGTCTCCGGGGGGCGCTACCCGGCGAAGGGGGTCGTCGGAGAAATCGTTCCGGTCGCGGCGACCGTGTGGCGAGAGGGCCACGACGCGGTCGCGGCCACGTTGGTGGTGCGCTATCGCGGCGCGGCATATCCCCAGCTTGCCGACGATCCGCCGGGGTTGGTATCCGCCGAAGCGGTGCCGATCGAGACAGTGCTCGGCACGACGGCCCGCAAAAAGCCTCAGCATCTGCCCATGTCGACCGGGCGTACGCCCGATGTCTTCCACGGTGCGTTCACCCCCGACTGCGCCGGGCTGTGGACGTTCCGGGTGGACGGCTGGGGCGATCCGGTGGCGACCTGGCGTAAGAGCGTGACCGCCAAGCTCGACGCCGGTCAGAGCGAATCGGAGCTGTCGAACGACCTGTTGGTCGGGGCCAATCTGCTGGAACGCGCCTCGACCGGTGTGCCACGTCAGCACCGTTATCCACTCATCGAGGCGGCGGCGCGGCTGCGCCAACCCGGCGACCCGTTCAGCCGTGCCGGGGCCGCGTTGTCACCGGAGGTCACCCGCCTGCTCGACGACTATCCGCTGCGCGAGTTGGTGACCCGCGGCAAGCAGTACGGCGTCTGGGTCGACCGCCCCGAGGCGCGGTTCAGCGCGTGGTACGAGTTCTTCCCCCGTTCGACCGGCGGCTGGGACGCCCAGGGCAACCCGGTGCACGGCACCTTCGCGACCGCCACCAAGGCGCTCCCCCGCATCGCTCGGATGGGTTTCGACGTGGTCTACCTTCCGCCCATCCATCCGATCGGCAAGGTGCACCGCAAGGGCCCCAACAACAGCGTCACCGCCGCGCCCAACGACGTCGGCTCACCATGGGCGATCGGGAGCGACGAGGGCGGCCACGACGCGGTCCATCCGGAGCTGGGCACGATCGACGACTTCGACGAGTTCGTCGCCGCGGCCCGCGACGACGGCATGGAAGTGGCGCTCGACCTCGCGCTGCAGTGCGCACCCGACCATCCGTGGGCCAGGCAACACCCCGAGTGGTTCACGGTGCTGCCCGACGGCACGATCGCCTATGCGGAGAACCCGCCCAAGAAGTACCAGGACATCTACCCGCTGAACTTCGACAACGACCCAGCCGGGCTCTACGAGGAAGTGCTGCGGGTGGTTCGGCACTGGATCTCGCACGGCGTCAAGATCTTCCGGGTTGACAACCCTCACACCAAACCGCCGAACTTCTGGGCCTGGCTGATCGGTCAGGTGAAGAACGAGCACCCCGATGTGCTGTTTCTCTCGGAGGCCTTCACCCGTCCCGCACGGCTGTACGGACTGGCCAAACTGGGTTTCACACAGTCGTATTCGTACTTCACCTGGCGCACCGCCAAATGGGAACTCACCGAGTTCGGCCAGCAGATCGCCGAGCACGCCGACTACGCGTGCCCGAACCTGTTCGTCAACACGCCCGACATCCTGCACGAGAGCCTGCAGCACGGAGGCCCCGGGATGTTCGCGATCCGCGCGGTGCTGGCATCGACGATGAGTTCGGCGTGGGGTGTCTATTCCGGATACGAACTGTACGAACACCGCGCCGTCCGGGAAGGCAGCGAGGAGTACCTGAACTCTGAGAAGTACGAGCTGAGGCCCCGCGACTTCGACGCCGCGCTGGCCGACGGTGAATCGTTGGAGCCGTTCATCACCCGGCTCAACGAGATCCGTCGGCTTCATCCCGCTCTACATCAGTTGCGCACCATCAGGTTCCACCACGTCGACAACGACGCGCTCCTGGCCTACAGCAAGTTCGATCCCGCCACCGGTGATCAGGTACTGGTGGTGGTCACGCTCAACCCGTTCGGACCCGAAGAGGCGACGCTGTGGCTGGACATGCCCGCCCTCGGGATGGAGCCCTACGACCGGTTCTGGGTCCGCGACGAGATCACCGGCGACGAATACCAGTGGGGGCAGTCCAATTACGTGCGTCTCGACCCGGTGCGGGCGGTCGCACACGTCTTGAACATGCCGCAGGTGCCCGCCGACCAACGACTCAATCTGCTGCGTAGGGAGTGACGAGATGACGCAGACCAAACAATCGAGCAGCCCACATCTGCGGCCGCACACCGCCGACCTCAACCGGCTGCTGGCCGGCGAACACCACGACCCGCACTCGGTGCTCGGCGCGCACGAGTACGACGACCACACCGTGATCCGCGCCTACCGACCGCATGCGGTCGAGGTGGTCGCGGTCGTCGGCGGTGAGCGGTATACGTTCCAGCACATCGAATCCGGACTGTTCGCCGTCGCCCTGCCGTTCACCGAGCTGGCCGACTATCGGCTCGAGGTGCACTACCCGGGCGGCGACGGCGCGACCCAGGTACACACGGTGGCCGACGCGTACCGGTTTCTTCCCACGCTCGGCGAAATGGATCTGCACCTGTTCTCCGAGGGCCGCCACGAGCGCCTGTGGGAGATCCTGGGCGCGCATCCCCGCCGCTACACCACCCCCGACGGTGTCGTCGACGGTGTCTCGTTTGCGGTGTGGGCCCCGAATGCCAAGGGTGTCAGCCTGATCGGCGAGTTCAACCACTGGGACGGCAACGAAGCCCAGTTGCGTGTGCTCGGGTCGACCGGCGTGTGGGAGGTGTTCTGGCCGGGCTTCGAGATCGGCGGGCTCTACAAGTTCCGCATCCACGGCGCCGACGGTTCGGTCAGCGAGCGCGCCGACCCGATGGCGTTCGCGACCGAGGTGCCGCCCAAGACCGCCTCGAAGGTGACCCAGAGCGACTACACGTGGGCCGACGACGAGTGGATGGCGCGCCGCGCGGCCCAGAACCCGGTGTTCGAGCCGATGAGCACCCTCGAGGTGCATCTGATGTCGTGGCGCCCGGGCCTGAGCTATCGCGAACTCGCTACCCAGCTCACCGAATACGTCGTCGAGAACGGTTTCACCCACGTCGAGCTGATGCCCGTGGCCGAGCATCCGTTCGGCGGCTCCTGGGGTTACCAGGTCACCTCCTATTACGCGCCTACGTCACGCCTGGGCTCACCCGACGAGTTCCGCCACCTCGTCGACACGCTGCACCAGGCCGGCATCGGCGTGATCATGGACTGGGTGCCCGCCCACTTCCCGAAGGACGCGTGGGCGCTCGGTCGGTTCGACGGCACCGCACTCTACGAGCATTCCGATCCCCGCCGCGGCGAACAGTTGGATTGGGGCACCTACGTTTTCGACTTCGGGCGCGCCGAGGTGCGCAACTTCTTGGTGGCCAACGCGTTGTACTGGCTGCAGGAGTTCCACATCGACGGTCTGCGCGTGGACGCGGTCGCCTCGATGCTCTACCTCGACTACTCGCGCCCCGAAGGCGGGTGGACCCCGAACATCTACGGCGGTCGCGAGAACCTCGAAGCCGTGCAGTTCCTGCAGGAGATGAACGCGACCGTGCACAAGGCCGCCCCCGGCATCGTCACGGTCGCCGAGGAGTCCACCTCCTGGCCCGGAGTGACCAGGCCGACGAACCTTGGCGGCCTTGGCTTCTCGATGAAGTGGAACATGGGCTGGATGAACGACACGCTGGAGTTCATCAAACGCGATCCGATCCACCGCAGTTACCACCACCACGAGATCACGTTCTCGATGCTCTACGCGTTCAGCGAGAACTACGTGCTGCCCATCAGCCACGACGAGGTAGTACACGGCAAAGGCACACTGTGGGGCCGGATGCCGGGCAACGACCACAACAAGGCCGCCGGGCTGCGCAGCCTGTTGGCGTACCAATGGGCGCATCCCGGTAAGCAATTGCTGTTCATGGGACAGGAGTTCGGCCAGCGCGCCGAGTGGTCCGAGGAGCGCGGCGTCGACTGGTACCAGCTCGACGAGAACAGCTTCTCGACCGGTATTCAGCGCATGGTGCACGACATGAACGCCGTCTACCGAACCAGGCGGGCGCTGTGGTCCCAGGACACCCGCCCCGAGGGCTACAGCTGGATCGACGCCAACGACTCGGCCAACAACGTGCTGAGTTTCCTGCGCTACGGCGACGACGGCACCGTGCTGGCATGCGTGTTCAACTTCTCCGGTGCCGAACACACCCGCTATCGCCTGGGGCTACCGCACGCAGGCACCTGGCGCGAGGTGCTCAACACCGACGCCGACATCTACAACGGGTCGGGCATCGGCAACTACGGTGCGGTGCAGGCAACCGACGAGCCGTGGCACGGGCGCCCGGCGTCGGCGGTCATGGTGCTGCCGCCGCTGTCCGCGCTGTGGTTCGAATACGAGCCCGAGTAGGTGGGGCGCTCTAGTGTGCGCTCAGATCGTCGTTTCGGCCGGATTGGGGGCGATGGTCGATCTGTGCGCACACTAGCGCCGGGCGCTAGTACAGCGCGTTGGCCAATTTGCGCCGACCGGCGATGACCTCGGGATCGGCCGGATCGAACAGGTCGAACAGCTCGACGAGGCGGGTGCGCACCGTCGTGCGGTCGTCGCCCGACGTCCGCTTGACGAGGTCGATGAGCCGGTCGAAGGCCGCGCCGACGTTCTGCTGGAGAACCTCCACGTCGGCGGCGGCGAACGCCAGCTCGATATCGCCGCGGTCGGCGTCGGCGGCGGCGATCGCGTCGGGCGTCCGGGTAGTGGCGCGCTGCAGGAAATCGATTTGGCGCACAGCGCCCTTGGCCTCGGCGTGACCGGGGTTGGCGTCGAGGATCGCCTGGTATGCCGTGCGTGCGGCGTCGAAGTCGCCGGCGTCCAGGTGCGAACGCGCCTGCGCGAGTTCGGGATCGACCTGTTCGGCCTCTCCCTCCTCGGCGCCGCCGGGCAACTTGCCCGCGACCGCGTTCAGCAGCGAATCGATCCAGCGGCGCAACTGCTCGGGGGGTTGCATGCCCTGGAAACTCGACAGCGGTTGGCCGGCGGCCAGCGCCACCACGGTCGGGATCGCCTGCACACCGAACATCTGGGCCACCCGGGGGACGACGTCGACGTTGACCGTCGCCAACGACCACTTGCCGCCGTCGGACGCGGCCAGTTGACCGAGGGCATCGCCCAATTGGACGCTGGCGTCGCTGCGGGGCGACCAGAGCAGCACCACGACGGGAACCTGGCTGGACCGGACCAGCACCTCGGCTTCGAGGTTCGCCTCGGTGACTTCCACTCCCCCGGTGGGCGCCGACGATTCGCCGTCGCCGGTCGAGGGGCGCTGCTTGAGGGCGGACAGATCAACCGCACCGGCCATCGAGGCCGCGATGGAAGGGCGTGGACGACTCACGTCCATAAGTTTGTCACGTCGTTTCGGCAACCGGCTGCCCTGGTTGGGCGATGGGCGCGACGGCGGACTCGGCTCCCAACCGGCCGGTGCGCTCCACCCATATGAGGAAGACCACGCTGGCGAGCGGCACGATGCTCGCGACGATGCCCAGCAACCACGTACCGGTCGCCCACCTGAACATCACGGCCGCCAGCAGCCCCAGAGCGACGAATGCCACGAAGACGGCTCCGTGGGCCGGTCCGAACACCTTGACGCCGATCTCGGTGCGCGGGGCGCCGAGGTACTTGAAGTACATACCGATCAGCAGTCCGACCCAGCTCACCGCCTCGAGCAAGGCGACGAAACGAAACCATCCCGCGACGGTGCGCTGGTTGAGCAGGCGAGTCATGGCCGCCATTGTGCCCGAAAGCCGGGCCGATTACTACGTGGCGTCGTAGACGCTTACGGCGCCCGGAGGATCAGCGCATCACCCTGCCCGCCGGCACCGCACAGCGCCGCGACGGCATAACCCGAACCCCGCCGGGCCAGCTCGAGCGCGGCATGCAGCGTGATGCGGGCGCCCGACATGCCGATCGGGTGCCCGATGGCGATAGCGCCGCCGTTGACGTTGACCTTCTCGGGATCGACTCCGAGCTCCTTCGTCGAGGCCAGCGCGACCGCGGAGAACGCCTCGTTGATCTCGATGACGTCGAGCTGATCGACCGAGATGCCCTCGCGCGCAACCGCCTTCTTGATGGCGTTGGCCGGTTGCGACTGCAGCGTGGAGTCCGGGCCGGCGACCACGCCGTGCGCACCGATCTCACACAGCCACGACAGCCCCAGCTCCTGCGCCTTGTCCTTGTTCATCACGACCACGGCGCACGCACCGTCGGAGATTTGCGAGGCCGACCCGGCGGTGATGGTTCCGTCCTTGCGGAATGCCGGCTTCAGACCGGCCAGCGACTCGACGGTGGTGTTGGCGCGGATGCCTTCGTCCTCGGAGAACTCCAGCGGGTCACCCTTGCGCTGCGGGATCTGCACCGGCACCACCTCATCGGCGTAGACGCCGTCTTTCCATGCGGCAGCGGCCTTCTGGTGCGAACGGGCCGCGAACTCGTCCTGTTCGGCGCGGGTGAACTGGTCGACCTCGTTGCGCTGCTCGGTGAGCGCGCCCATCGGCTGGTCGGTGAACACGTCGTGCAGACCGTCGTATGCCATGTGATCGAGCACCGTGACGTCGCCGTACTTGTAGCCCGCCCGGCTGTTCATCAGCAGGTGCGGCGCCCGGGTCATCGACTCCTGGCCGCCGGCCACGACGACGTCGAACTCACCGGCGCGGATCAACTGGTCGGCCAGCGCGATCGCGTCGATACCTGACAGGCACATCTTGTTGATCGTCAGCGAGGGCACGTCCCAGCCGATGCCCGCCGCGACGGCCGCCTGCCGGGCCGGCATCTGCCCGGCGCCCGCGGTGAGGACCTGGCCCATGATCACGTATTCGACGGCGGAGGCGGGAACCTTGGCCTTCTCCAGCGCCCCCTTGATCGCGATCGCGCCGAGATCGCTGCCGGAAAAGTCCTTCAGCGAGCCCATCAGCTTGCCGACGGGTGTACGTGCCCCGGCAACGATCACCGACGTGGTCATTTACTACCTCCAAAAAGTGGGTATAGCGGTGTGTGTTCCATGACACATTCCGCAAACATCTGTCTCAAGGTTACCGTTACGTTATGACCACCGAACACGTAGACGCACGTCCGGCGCTCGCCAGCGCACTCGTGACGGCGATCGACCACGTGGGGATCGCGGTTCCGGACCTCGACGCCGCGATCAAGTGGTACCACGATCACCTCGGCATGATCGTCCTTCACGAGGAGATCAACGAGGACCAGGGTGTGCGCGAGGCGATGCTCTCGGTGCGTGGCGCCCCCGTCGGCAGCGCGCAGATTCAGTTGATGGCGCCGCTGGACGAGACCTCGACGATCGCCAAGTTCATCGACAAGCGCGGCCCCGGTCTTCAGCAATTGGCCTACCGCGTCAGCGACATCGACGCGCTCAGCGAGCGTTTGCGCGCTGACGGCGTTCGGCTGCTCTACGACGCCCCACGTCGCGGCACCGCGAACTCGCGGATCAACTTCATCCATCCCAAGGATGCCGGCGGGGTCCTCGTCGAGCTCGTCGAGCCGGCCTCCGACAAGCACGACGACCACTAGGACCACCTGCGGGTCGGACCGCGAGTAGCGCGGTGCGCCCAGCACGGCGTGTGCCAGTGCCGACGGTCGTCGACCGCCCGCTCCCCCATATCGGCCGGAAGCACCACGACATGCGCTGTCCCGGGCCGGATTTCATGATCACACCCCGGACACCGGTACGTCTTGGTGGCACGTGCGGCGGCGATCGGACGCACCTCGTAGTCGTAGCCGTCGGGCCCCGTCTCGACACGGCGGGACGCAGGCAGCGGCGCCGGCGGCCGCTCGGAACGCCGACGGGGCCGCTTGCGGGCCATCAGAACAGCCGGAACTCGTCGCTGTCCATACCGCGCATCTTGTCGTAATCCAACGTGACGCAGCGAATGCCGCGGTCGGTGGCCAGCGTGCGGGCCTGCGGCTTGATCTGTTGTGCGGCGAAGACGCCGGCGACCGGGGCCAGCAGGCTGTCGCGGTTGAGCAGTTCGAGATAACGGGTGAGCTGCTCTACCCCGTCGATCTCGCCGCGGCGCTTGATCTCGACCGCGACCGACCCGCCGTTCGCGTCGCGACACAGCAGGTCGACCGGGCCGATCGCGGTCATGTACTCGCGCCGCACCAGCGTGTAGCCCGCCCCCAGCAATTCGACGTGCTCGGCCAGCAGCTCCTGCAGATGCGCTTCCACGCCATCCTTGACCAGGCCGGGATCGACGCCGAGCTCGTGGCTCGAGTCGTGTTCGATGTCTTCGACAGTGATCCTCAGCTGCTCACCCGCCTTGTTCTCGACCACCCACACGGGCGTCGGCCCGGAAGTGTCCTCGGTGAGACGACACGGCGGGGTCATCCAGTTCAGCGGTTTGTAGGCACGGTCGTCGGCGTGCACGCTCACCGAACCATCCGCCTTGATCAGCAGCAGCCGCCGCGCTGACGGCAGGTGTGCGGTCAGGCGTCCGACGTAGTCGACTGTGCACTGGGCGATCACGAGACGCACCCGACCACCTTAGGCCGCCGCCGGGCGATTTAGGCTGAGGGGACGATGACCGTTAACAGGAGCGTCGCGCAGCGGCTGGGTCGCGTCCTGGAGACGGTGACCCGCCAGAGCGGACGCTTGGGCACCCCGGAATACGGGTCGTGGTTACTCGGGAAGCCCCAAGAAAGTCAGGCGCGCCGACGCGTGCGTATTCAGGTGATCCTGACGTTCTTCATTCTGTTCACCAACATCCTCGGTATCGCGGTCTCGCTGCTGCTCAACGGGGTGGCCATCCCGGTTCCCAGCGTCTTCACCGACGCACCTGCCTGGCTGACCTGGGGCGTCGTGCCGGCCTACATGGTGGTCGCGCTCGTCTTCGGAACGACCTGGATCACGTCGCGCACCGTCGGCTCGCTGCGGTGGGCCATCGAGGAGCGGGCACCCACCCGAGAAGACCAGCGGAATGTCTTCCTGGCGCCGTGGCGGGTTGCCAAGAAGCTCCTTCTGCTGTGGGGCGTCGGCACGGTGATCCTGACCGTGCTGTACGGCATGCAGGACCCGGCGTTCATTCCCCGGTTCCTGCTCGCGGTCGGCTTCCCCGGCATCGTGGTGGCCACCGCCTGCTACATGATCACCGAGTTCGCTCTGCGCCCGATCGCTGCCCAGGCGCTCGAGGCCGGTCGCCCTCCGCGGCGGTTGGCGCACGGCGTCATGGGCCGAACCATGACGGTCTGGCTGCTCAGTTCCGGGGTGCCGGTGCTGGGCATCCTTCTGCTCGCGGTGTTCGCGCTGGCGCTGCGGAACCTCACCGCCACCCAATTCGCAGTGGCCGTGATGATCATCGCGGTGATCGCGCTCGCCTTCGGGCTGACCCTGATGTGGCTGCTGTCGTGGCTCATCGCCACCCCGGTACGGGTCGTGCGATCGGCCCTCAAGCACGTCGAGGAGGGCGATCTGGACTGCAATCTCGTTGTTTTCGACGGCACCGAACTCGGCGAGCTGCAGCGGGGGTTCAACTCGATGGTGCAGGGGCTCAAGGAACGCGAGCGCCTGCGTGACATCTTCGGACGCCATGTGGGCCGGGAGGTCGCCGCCGAGGCGGAGAAACAGCGGCCCAAGCTCGGCGGCGAGGAACGGCACGTCGCGGTGATCTTCGTCGACATCATCGGGTCGACGAAGCTGGTCACGGCCAAGCGCGCGACCGAGGTCGTCGGCCTTCTCAACCGGTTCTTCGCGCTGGTCGTCGAGGAAGTGGATCGTCACCACGGCTTCGTCAACAAGTTCGAGGGCGACGGCGCACTCGCGGTGTTCGGGGCGCCGGTGCATCTGGAGAAACCGGAGGATTCGGCGCTGGCCGCCGCACGGGCGATCGCGCGGCGTCTCCACGAGGAGGTGCCCGAGTTCGACGCCGGCATCGGGGTGGCCGCCGGCGAAGCGGTGGCCGGCAACGTCGGCGCCCGGGAACGTTTCGAGTACACGGTCATCGGCGAGCCCGTCAACGAGGCGGCACGCTTGTGTGAACTGGCCAAGGAAACCCCCGGACACATTCTCGCCAGCTCCGACGCGCTGTCCGGCGCCAGCGAAACCGAGTGCGCGCACTGGCGATTGGGCGACGAGGTGACGTTGCGGGGCCACGACGCGCCGACGAGGTTGGCCTTACCCGCCTGAGTCACCGGGGTTTGGGTTCGCCGTGGCGCGCAGCGCGTCCTCGAGCGTGCTGTACACCTTGACATCGAAGCCTTCGGTGTGGCTCGCGGTCAGAACCCCGTCGGGGTCGACCACGTAGCCCTCCTTGCCCGCGGCGACGAGCGATGCGCGCATGCCCGCGAACATGCGACGCGCCGCGTCGTCGATGTCGTCGACCCGTGACAACTCCAGAACCGCGACGTCGAATGCGTCGCGCTCGCAATAGACCCTGCGCAGCACCTGCTCGGCACCGGCGAACAACAGGTCGCCGTGCAGCTCGAAAATCCGCACGCCCGGTTCGACGTCGTACGCGTTGCGGATCGTGGAGCGGGACTCGCGGGTGTGGGCGAGGAAGTGCAGGCCGAGATCCGCCGACAGGCTGCGACACACCTCGGTCCCCCGCACGCTGTTGCCCTTGGTGTCCAAACGGGGCGAATAGACGCCGATTCCGAGCTGCCCGGGCAACACGGCGGCGATGCCGCCGCCGACACCGCTCTTGGCGGGCATGCCGACGGCGCTCACCCAATCCCCTGCCGCGTCGTACATCCCGCACGTGACCATCACGCTCAGCGTGCGTTGCACGACCGCCGCGCTGGCCACCTGCCGCCCAGCCACCGGCTCGACGCCACCGCGGGCCAGCGTCGCGGCCATGACGGCCAGATCGGTGCTGGTCACCTTGATCGAACACTGCCGGAAGTAGACGTCGAGGGTTTCGTCGGGATCACCGTCGAGCACGCCGAAACTCTGCAGCATGTAGGCGATCGCGCGGTTGCGGCTCCCGGTGGCCTGCTCTGAACCGTAGACGTCGTGATCGATCGCGAGTTCGCGGCCCGCGAACGCCGAATAGAACTCGTGAATCTGGTTGAACCGCTCGTCGGCGGTGGCACCCGGTATCAGGGAGGCCGCGGCGATCGCACCGGCGTTGATCATCGGGTTCTTCGGCGTCTTGGTGGTTTCATCGACGCTGATCTGGTTAAACGCCTCGCCGGAGGGTTCGACGCCGATCTTGGCGTCGACGGCGTCCATGCCGATGCGCTCGAGCGCGAGCGCGTAGGTGAACGGCTTCGATATCGACTGGATGGTGAATTCGACTGCCGTGTCGCCGGATTCATAGACATAGCCATCGGCCATGGACAGCGACAGGCCGAATTTCGTGGGGTCGGCGCGTCTCAGTTCGGGGATGTAGTCGGCCAGCGCCCCTTCGTCGTTGTCAGCGTGCTGCTCTCTGATCTGGTCCAGGAACCGCTGCACCAGTTCGGCCATGGCGCAATCCTAGGCCGGTACCCAGTTTCCGTGGAATCCCGCGGGCACACGGTGCGGCAGGTGGATGCTCGCGATGTCTTCCAGAGTCTGCGCGTCGAGCAGCGCCAGCTCGCTGCGGTCGGTGCGGCGGTCATAGACATAGCCCATCAACACGCCGTCGTCCTCGGCGGCATCCGGTGACGATGGCTCGAAGACGAACTCCCCGAGCACTTTTCCGTCACCGAACGATCGCGACTGGGTTCTGCCGCCGATGAGATCGTGCTTGATCAGGACGTCGGCGGCCTCGCCCTCGCCGACGCTGGGCGCATACCCGTAGCGGTGCCGTTTACCGACGCGGCGTTCGTCGACGCGGGGAAATTCCTGACCGCGATCGTCGATGCGCGATTCGCGGACCTTGCCGTCGGCGAGATCGACCGTCCAGCGGTCGAGCGTCGGGGGGCCCTCGTCGGGTCCAAGGTGGTTGGTGTCGAACATCTTCGGGTGACGCACGACGTCGAGCACGATGGTGTCGCCGTCGTCGTAGGCGTTCATCGGATGAAACACGTAACAGGGCTCGACGTCGAACCAGCGCACATCGGCGTTGCCGCCCTCACGCGGCATCACGCCGACCCGCGCCGGATACCGAGGGTTCCACGAGTACGGGAACCGGCGATCGGTCGTCTCACCCCGCGGTTGCCGCGCACTGATCGGATCGGGGATCCGCACCCGACCGATGACGGCCGACAACGCCAGCCGGGAGACGAAACGAAGACCGCGCGGAACCGTCATCTGGACTGCCATACCGGTGTCGAACGTCACCGGCAGGTCGTAGAACACGACGTGGTTCTCGGTCAGCGAGAAGTCGTGCATCATCGGGCTACCCGCCACCTCGATGTCGACCGTGCGCCGCGCGCGCCCGCCGGCGTCGATCACCGAGTACTCGACCGTGTTGCCGCGATACATGCTGTAGGAGACGGCGTGCAACTCACCACTGTCGGGGTCGCGCTTGGGATGCGCGGTGTAACCGCCGGTCAGCGTCCCGTCGAAATCGCAGGCGCCGACGGTGTCGAGCTCGTCGGTGAGTTCGACGTTGGTGACGCCGGACTCGATCAGCGCGATCGTCTTGCCGGCATGCCCGATGACGTTGGTGTTGGCGCCGATTCCCGAGATCGGGAAGTGCCCCTTCGGCGGCTGTTCTCCCAGAGCCCGCGCGGTCTGCGGGCCACGGACCCACCGGTTGCGATACCACTCGGCCCTGCCGTCGCGAATCCGGATCCCGTGCACCATCCCGTCTCCGATGAACCAGTGATACAGCTCGGGGTCGAGCTCGCCGATCGGGTTCGGGCCGTTGCGCAGATAACGGCCGTCGAGGTGCTCGGGAATCGTCCCGGTGACCTCGAGGTCGGTCAGGGTGTGCTCGTCGTGGATCGGCGCGAAGGGGCCTTCGAGGTAACGGTTCGTCATCGGAACATCCCTATAACAGTGTTATGACGTTCCCTGTATAACACCGTTATGGAAGCATGGCAAGGGTGAGCGACGCTCGAGAGCAATTGGTCGACGCAGGCATCCGCGTCCTCGAGCGCGACGGCCTGGCCGCGTTGAGCGCGCGCAAGCTCGCCGCCGAAACCGGCACCTCAACGATGGCGGTGTACACCCACTTCGGGGGCATGTCGGGTCTGATCGATGCGATCGCCGGCGAATCGTTCACCCGCTTCGCACGGGCACTGACCGAGATCACACCGACCGAGGATCCGGTCGCGGACTTCTTCGTGATGGGCGCCCGCTACCGGGAGTTCGCGCTGCAGAACCCGCAGCGCTACCAGTTGATGTTCGGCACCGCGGCCGAGTCGTTGAACCGGTACCACGCCGATCTCACGGTGACCGGCAGTGCCAGCGCCCGAAGCGAGTGGGCGGTGTCGTTCAGTGCACTGCTCAACGGTGTGCGCCGGATGATCGCGGCCGGGCGCATCCGCGACGACGGGGAGGCGGCCGTCGCGGGGCGGCTGTGGAGCATCAGCCACGGTGCGGTGCTGCTGGAGGTCGCCGGATTCTTCGGACACGAGGGGCATGGCCTGACTCAGATACTCGGACCGTTGATCGTCGACACCCTCGTCGGAATGGGCGACGAGCGCGACCGCACGATGCAGTCGCTGACGACCGCCATGGCGACCCTGTCCGGATCGTAGGCCTTCACCACCGTGTAGGACCGAAATCTCAACCGAGCGTTTCGAGTTCAATCGGCAGCGAGTCGGCGGGTGTGGGTCCGGTCCCGTCAGCTCTCGTCGTGCCCCACCTCGGCGGGCAGCGGTGGCGGCAGCGGCTTCTGCGATGTCGTGGGTGCCGAACTCGCCTCGGGCGGCGACATCCCCGGGCTCGACGCGGAGACCTCGTGGAAATCCACCATCGCCTCGTCGCGGATGACCCGCGACCCTTCGGCCAGGACCAGCGACTCCTCGGACACGGTGTAGGTGATCCCGTTGTTGTCCACCGTGAACGTGTTGCCTGATTTCTCAGCGGTTTTGATCAGCTTCGCGCCGTCGCGCAACCGCACCCCGCGGTACTCGTATCCGCCGTTGGGTGTCTCGCAGATCGCCACGCGCGACGACGCGGTGCTGCCGAACACGACCACCGAATAGGGCGCCGCACACCGCGCGGTCGAGTCGACGTAGCCGCGGGCGTCCGTCGCCGGCGCGGCGGCCGCGGAGGGCAGGGTGAACGCGGCCGCGGCCGAACACGCGGCCACGGCACCGAGCAGAAACCAACCTCGATTCGACATTGCTTCCACGACACCACGACATCGCCATCTGCGCACCTGACAATGGGAGACAAGTGCGAATCGTTAGCAGGCCGAAACCGGCTCGTTAGGTGGGCCTCGGCGTAAAGCGCACGGGGAGGGATGACAGGCCGGAGGTGAGACTGGTCGCCGCCCATGTCTCGGGGCCGGCCTGCTCGATGTCGGGTAGACGCGTGAGCAGCTCACGGATCATCACCGCGCCTTCCGCCCGGCCCAGATGCGAGCCGACGCAGAAATGTGGACCGCCGCCACCGAATGCGATGTGTTCGCTGCGTTTACGGTCGATGTCGAAGGCTTCCGGGTCCTCATAGACGCTCTCGTCGCGATTGCCGGACCCGTAGTACATCACCACGCGCTCACCTTTGGCGATCGGCTGACCGGCCAGCTCGGTGTCCTCGGTGGCCAGGCGGCGGATGTAGACCACCGGCGAGAGCAATCGCAGCATCTCCTCGATCGCACCCGGCAGGAGCGCGTCGAGATCCTCGACCAGGCGTCGGCGCACCTCCGGATGATCGAACAACAGCTTCATCCCGCCCGAGATGAGATTGCGCGACGTGTCGAGGCTGCCGTCGGTGAGGAGTATGAAGTTGCCGATGAACTCCATATCAGTGATGGGGCGACCGTCGACTTCCATGTTCGCGTAGGCGCTCAACACGTCATCGGCGGGATTCTCCCTCTTGGCGGCGAACGCCTCGAAGCCCATACCGGCCATCTCGATGAACGCCGCGTGAAACGCCTCCTCCCCCACGATGTCCGGGGAGCTGTGCGTGATCATGAACAACTCGTGGAGGCGATGGCCGTGCTCGCGGGGTATGCCCAGCAGCGCCGCCGCCGTGTAGCCGGCCATCTGACCGGCCAGCTCCACCACGTCACACTCGCCGACACCGGCCACCTCGTCGACGATCCCGGAGGCCAACCGCTGCAGGTCCGGGAGCATGTGCTTCACCCGTGCCGGAATCAACCGTGGGGCAATAACTTTCCGGAAGTGCGCGTGTCGTGGTGCGTCCATCGACAGGAACCCGACCTCGATCTCCGCGTCCACGATGCCGACCGACGGTGAGGATTGAAACAGCTCGGGATGGTGCTCTATGTGGCGGATGTCGGCATTGCGCGTCACCGCCCAGAAGAAGCCGCCGTCCGGGGCCGGGTGTTTGTAGATGGGTGCGTTGGCCCGTAGCCACCGGTACTGCTCGAAGGGGTGGCCGTTGCTGAACGACTTCGCCGAGTACAGATCGATGGGGATCTCCGGCGCGGCGGCGTCGAGGGTGTCGGTCATCTGCAACCTCCGAGTCTGGGGGTGCCGCCGGTGTGCGTCGCGTATCAGCCGACTCCGACGGCCAGCCCGAATACTGTCATATTTGAGGTGTTTGACGCTAGGGTGCTTTCATGTCCGCCCCGCCGGCACCGCATCCGCTGCGTGACCGCTGCGCGATCGTCGGGATCGGCGCCACCGACTTCAGCAGAAAGTCCGGGCGAACCGAACTGGCGCTGGCCGCCCGGGCGTGCACCGCAGCGATCGCTGACGCCGGACTGTCACCGGCCGATATCGACGGCATCGTGCGCTGCGAACAGGACACCGTGCGCCATAACGACCTCGCCGATGTCCTGGGCCTGCCCGCGTTGACCTACTGGGGATCGACCGGCACCGGGGGTTCGGCCCCGGCCGGGATGGTGGCGCAGGCTTGCGCGGCGATCGCCTCCGGGCTGGCGCGGTCCGTGTTGGTGTTCCGCTCGCTCAACGGGCGTTCGGGCGCCCGCTTCGGCCGGGGGCGGCGCCAGAACGCACCCGTCGGTGGGAACGGCTCGTACGACGAGTTCTTCCTTCCCTACGGCCTGATGGCCCCCGGGCAGATGTTCGCGTTGATCGCCCGTCGTCACATGATCGAATTCGGCACCGAGCCCGAGCATCTGGGTGCCATCGCACTCGCCTGTCGCGAGCACGCCAACGCCAATCCCGCCGCGCAGATGCACGGCAAGCCGATGACCTTGGCCGACTACCTGGAGTCCCGGCCGGTGACCGAGCCGCTTCGGCTCTACGACTACTGCCTGGAGACAGACGGCGCGTGCGCCGTCGTGGTGACCTCCAGCGAACGGGCGCGCGATACGGCCTCGACGCCGGTGTCGATCCGCGCGGTGGCCCAGGGCGCCGATGCCCACCAACAACCCGGCCTGGTCTTCCCGGCGCTGATGCGAGAAAGCCTGGTCGAACAGCCTTCGAACCGGACCGCCGAAACCTTGTATGCCAGAGCAGGTCTGGGACCCGATGATGTCGACGTCGCGCAGTTCTACGACTGCTTCACCATCACCGTGCTGCTCCAGTTGGAGGACTACGGCTTCGCTGCCAAGGGCGAGGGCGGCCGGTTCGCCGCGACCGGCGCACTGCGTGTCGGCGGCAGCCTGCCCATCAACACGGCGGGCGGCAACTTGTCCGAAGGCTACATTCACGGGCTCAACCACGTGGTCGAAGGAGTGCGGCAGATCCGTGGGGATTCGACCAGTCAGGTGTCCGGCGCCGAGGTGTGCCTCGTGACATCCGGACTACCGACCGCGACCGGCGCCCTGATGCTGACCGCCACCGCATAGGACGCCCCATGACCGATGCGCCCTCCCCTGTCGTCGACGACCCGGACACGGGTGGATTCTGGCAAGCAGCACAACGCGGAATACTCGCGGTCCAGTGGTGTGACGCCTGCGATGGGCCGGTCCACCTGCCGCGGCCGATGTGCCCGCGATGCGCTTCCGACAGCCTGGCTTGGCGCGAGGTCGACGGTGAGGCGACCGTGTATTCCTGGGCGGTCGTGCATCATCCGGTGCACCGCGCATTCTCGGTTCCCTACACCGTCGCGCTGGTCGCGCTCGCCGCACACCCCACGGTCCGGCTGATCGCGCACCTCGACGGGGCGCCGCCCCTGCGGGAG
The DNA here is from genome assembly GCF_001500025.1 of Mycobacterium sp. IS-1590. GTDB lineage: Bacteria > Actinomycetota > Actinomycetes > Mycobacteriales > Mycobacteriaceae > Mycobacterium. The sequence goes on from NZ_LQIW01000048.1 coordinate 276,556, forward strand.
GGGCAGCGCATGCGGTTCTTCACGCGCGCCGACGCGACGGGGGTGCTGCTGCCACATTGGGCGCCGATCACCGACAGTGCGGAAGGAGTCTGACGTGACCCAGGTGCTGCAGGGTGTGCGGGTGCTGGAGGTGGCCCTGTACGGCTTCGTCCCGGCCGCGGCCAGCGCACTGGCCGACTGGGGAGCCGACGTGATCAAGGTCGAGCACCCCGAGACCGGTGACCCCATCCGCGGCCTCGCAGCGTTCGGGGTCAAGCCCGGCGACGGCGGGGTGACCATGCTGTGGGAGGTGCTCAATCGCGGAAAGCGTTGCGCGGGAATCGACATCGCCCATCCCGACGGATACGAGGCGTTGATGACTCTCGTCGACCAGTCGGACGTCTTCTTGACGAACTTCCTCGGGCCGGCCCGACAGCGCCTGCGCATCGACGCCGAACACGTCCGGGCCCGGAACCCGCGCATCATCTACGCCAGAGGAACCGGTCACGGTGTCCGGGGCCCCGACGCTGACCGTGGCGGCTTCGACGGCATCTCCTACTGGGCGCGTGCCGGTTTGGCGACGGCCGCCATGCCGGCCGATTACGACTACCCCATCAATCTCCCCGGCCCCGCAGTTGGTGACATCCAGGCGGGGCTGAACCTCGCGGGCGGTATCACTGCCGCGCTGTACCACCGCGAGCGCACGGGTGAGGGTGCCGTCGTGGATGCGTCGCTGTTGTCGGCGGGCCTGTGGGCCATGCAATCGAGCATCGCGGGCAGCTATGTCACCGATCGCGACCAACTGGTCAAGGGCGATCGCCGCCGTCCCGGCAATCCCCTGGCCAACGTCTACCGGACCGCTGATGGCCGTTTCGTCTTCCTCGCCATGCTCGAAGCGGATCGGTACTGGCCGGGATTCTGCCGCGCCGTCGGTCGGCCCGAGTGGATCGACGATCCGCAATTCGCGACCGCCTCGTGCCGGCGCAAGAACATCGAGCGCTGCGTCGAACTCCTGGACGAGTTGTTCGCCGAACAACCACTGGAGCATTGGAAGACTGTGCTCGACAGCCAGGAAGGGCAGTGGAGCATCGTCCAGTCACCCCGCGAGACGCTCAGCGACCAGCAGGCCTGGGACAACGGATTCTTCACGATGGTGAACTACGACAACGGCGCCCGGTTGCCGTTGGTGCCCGCCCCCGTTCAGTTCGACGAGGCGCCCGGGGAACTCCGGCCGGCCCCTGGACACGGACAGCACACAGACGACCTGCTCCGCGCGTGCGGGTACGACGACGAGACGATCATGAACCTGAAGATCGCCGGCGCCATCACCTGACCCCGGCCCGGATCAGGCCGAACGCGGAAAGTGAAACAGGTTGCGCGCGTTCGTTTCGGCGATCATCGCCACTTCGTCGTCGGGGACGTCGGCCAGGGCTTCGGCGGCGCGTTTACGGCAGTTCGGCCAGTTGGAATCCGAGTGCGGGAAGTCGCTTTCCAGCATGATGCGATCGATGCCGATCTTGTGCCGGCTCTCCACCCCGTGGTCGTCGTCGATGAAACACGTCCAGAAGTGTTGGTGGAATAACTCCGAGGGGCGGGCGTCGAAGTCGATGTCCTGGTAGTAGCGGTGCCGTTCCCAGGTGAAATCGGTTCGTTCGAGCATGTACGGAACCCAGCCGATGCCGCCTTCGGCAAGGGAGAACTTCAGGTTTGGGAACTGCTGGAGCTTGCCGGACAACAGCAGATCGACCGTCGTCCACCAGGAGTTCGTGGCGAACACGGCGATCGCCACGGCGAAGGGGGCCGCTTTGCTTTTCATGGTCTTGGGCGCGAACGGCGCACCGGAAAACGAGAAGCCGGGCACATAGCCGCCGGCACCGAAGTGCAGCGACACCGGAAGGTCGGCGTCCGAACAGAGCTGCCACAGCGGATCCCAGTGATCGGTGTGGAATGACGGGAGGCCGAAAACCGATGTGGTGTCGGGGAACGAAAGCGTCCGCGCGCCCTTCGCGACGAGGCGTTCGGCTTCGGCCACCGCCGCGTCGATATCCCAGAACGGCACCATCCCCAGCGGGATGTACCGGTCTGGCGCCGTGGCGCACCATTCGTCGATGTGGAAGTCGTTCCACGCTTGAATACACAGCCGCGCAAGCTCTTTGTCCTTGCCGCGGAAGAACGTGCTTCCCGCGAAACCGGGAAACGAGGGGAAGCACAAAGCGGCATGGACGCCGTCAACGTCCATGTCCTTGACCCGCATCGCGGGGTCGTAGCACCCGGGGATCATGTCCTCGTAACGCACGGGGTCCACACCCCACTGCTCGCGAGGCTTACCGGCTACGGCGTTGAGTCCGATGGTGGGGAACCGCTCGCCGTTGTAGTGCCACAACTGGCTGCCGTTGACGTCCCTGATCTGCGGTGCGTCCTCGTGCCACCGCGTGGGCAGGCGATCCACCCACACGCGGGGGTGCTCCACCAGATGGTCGTCGACGGAGATGATCTGGTGCTGGTCCTGTAGCGGCATGGCATCCTCCCGATGCCGGCGTCGACGGCGTCCATGTCCGTCGTGACGGCGACTGCTCAAATATACCTATATTTGGATGACGCACAAGCTTTCCGAGCTGCGACGAGTACGCTGAATGTCCGAGTATTCACGCGTTTGCGGGCAAGGCGGTATCAGCGATGACGGTTGACGACTGGCGGGCCGACGGTCCCCGTCAGGAGCTGGTTGCCCGGATCCGTCGCGGCAAGCTCTCGTTGGGTATCGCCCAGGACATCGTTCGGCGCATCGCACTGGATCAGCTGTCGGTCGGGAGCCCGCTTCCCACCGAACAGGCGATGGCCGCCGAGTTCGGCGTCGGCCGGGCCTCGATCCGCGAAGCGCTGCGGGTGCTGGAGCTGCAGGGAATCGTCGAGATCCGCCGGGGCAACGGCGGCGGTCCGGTTGTCGGTCACCGCGGGCCGCAACGCTTCGGCGAGACGATGACGATGCATCTGCAGCTGGCCCACGCGACGATGCGCGACGTCAACGAGTCAATGATCTATCTCGAGCCGCTGGCGGCCGAACGGGCCGCACTGCGAGTTCGTGAGGGCTCGGCCGATCCGCACCTGATCGCGCAGATGGTCGAGGAGAGCCGCCGCGGGATGGCCCGGGTGACCGAGCAGAAGCTGTCCAGCCACGACTACGTCGACTCGGGCAGCCGCTTCCACATCGTGGTCCGCGACATCTGCCCGAACCCGGCGCTCGACCTTCTCACCGAGTCGGTGAGCCACATCTTCTCGAGCCGCACCGCGCAAGGCGGCGCCAACCTCTTCAGTGACATGACGAGAACCCGCCTGCACTTCGATCACATCCGCATTGCCGATGCCATCGAAGCCGGCGATCCGGACGCGGCGCGCGAACTCATGCGTGAGCACATGACCACTGCGTCGCAGGCGATCTTCGAGGTTGCGCCGGACTTGGCGGATAACCTGGTCGACTGGCAGTGACGGGCCCGCGGGAAGGGCCGCGCTTCACACGTTGCAGAATCCGGCGTCGACGGGCAGGCACACGCCGGTGATGTAGCGGCCCCGCTCGGAGACCAGCCATGCCACCGCGTCGGCGATGTCCTCGGGCTGAAGGATGTTGACGTTCGGCAGCAGGTTGCGAAGGTTGGCCAGCGGCCGCTCGGCGACGGTTGCGATCCAACTGGAGAACGCTTCGTTGCGGGTCATCCCGGAGTCGACGCCGGTGGGCAGTATGGCGTTGACGCGAATGTTGTGCGGCCCAAGCGCATTTGCGAACACGCGCATCAATCCGAGGATGCCCGACTTCGCGGCCGTGTAGCCGTCGAGGCCACCCCAGCCGCCGGTGAAACCCTTGACCGCGGCCGTGGAGCTCGTCAGTACCACCGATCCGGGACGACCGGCCTCGACGAGTGCTGGGGTGGTGGCCTTCACGGTGTTCCACACGCCGGCGAGCATGATGTCGATCGCGTCCTTGAAGGCGCGGGCCTCGTCGACGTCGGAAGGGTAGGCACACCCGCCGGCGTTGGCGATCACGATGTCGGCACAATCGACGCCGAGGTCATGGGTACCGGCCGAAAACGCTTGTCGGACTTGGTCGAACTCGCGGACGTCGGCAACCTGGGGACTGGCCCGCTGCCCGGCCTCCTCGACCAGACGGCAGGTTTCCTCGAGTTCTTCGCGCGTGCCCATGGGGTAGGGAATGGTCTCGATGTCGGCACAGATGTCGACCGCGATCACGTCGATGCCGTCGGCGGCCAGGCGCACGGCGTGGGCCCTGCCCTGCCCGCGAGCCGCCCCCGTGATCATTGCGACCCGCTGCGCGCCCGTCATCGGTCTCCGTGGGTTTCGAACGTTCGACTATTTGGATCAACGTACGGCGGGCGCGACTCCGCCGTCAAGCATTCCGTTCCGCGCGGCATGGCAGTACCCGGTCGGCCCCCGACGACCATGTCGGTTTTCCGCCAGCCTTGTCGGTGGCCTCGTGTAATCGTGAGAGACATGTACGACGATTTCGACCGCTGCTACCGGGCCGTCCAGTCCAAGGACGCCCGGTTCGACGGTTGGTTCGTCACCGCGGTGCTGACCACGAAGATCTATTGCCGACCAAGCTGCCCGGTCCGCCCGCCGTACGCGCGCAATATGCGGTTCTACCCGACGGCGGCGGCCGCTCAGAAGGCCGGATTCCGCGCATGTAAGCGGTGCCGGCCCGACGCCTCGCCGGGCTCGCCGGAGTGGAATGTCCGCGGCGATGTCGTTGCGCGGGCCATGCGGCTGATCGCCGACGGCGTCGTCGACCGCGAAGGGGTGACCGGACTGGCCGCCAGACTCGGATACACCACCCGCCAGGTCGAGCGGCTCCTACAGGCAGAGGTCGGCGCCAATCCGCTCGCGTTGGCGCGGGCACAGCGTTCGCAGACGGCACGTGTGCTCATCGAAACCACCGAATTGCCCTTCAGTGACGTCGCATTCGCATCAGGCTTCTCCAGCATCCGCCAGTTCAACGACACCGTCCGAACGGTGTATGACCTTCCTCCGACCGCACTCCGCCAGCGCGCGCGAACGCGCCTGGGCCGCAACGACGACGGTGCCGGGGTCATCTCGCTGCGACTGCCGGTCCGCACCCCGTTCGCCTACGAGGGATTGTTCGGCCACCTCGCTGCCAGTGCGGTGCCGGGCGTCGAAGAGGTGCGCGACGGCACCTATCGGCGGACATTGCGCCTGCCCAACGGCAGCGGAATCGTCGCTCTCACACCGCAACCGGACCATGTCCAATGCCGCGTTGCCCTCGACGACTTCCGTGATCTGGCCACGACGATCGCCCGCTGCCGGCGGCTGCTTGACCTCGATGCGGACCCGGAGGTGGTGGTCGATGCCCTGGGCGCCGACGCGGACTTGAGCGCCCTGGTCGCCAAGGCTCCGGGACAACGCATCCCCCGCACCGTCGACGAACAGGAACTGGCGGTACGGGCGGTACTCGGCCAACAGGTGTCGGTGAAGGCGGCGCGCACTCATGCCGGCCGCCTCGCGAGTGCGTACGGTCAACCGATCACCGATGCGAATGGCGGTCTGACACACGTCCTCCCACCGGTCGAGCATCTCGCCGAGATCGACCCCGCCCATCTGGCATTCCCGAAGTCCCGGCAACGGTCCTTGATGTCGCTGATCCGCGCGCTGGCCAACGGTGACGTGGTGCTGGATGCGGGCTGCGATTGGGACCGCGCGCGTGACCAATTGCAGGCGCTACCCGGAATCGGCCCGTGGACCGCGGAGATCATCGCCATGCGCGGGTTGGGAGACCCCGACGCATTCCCGGTGACCGACCTTGGCGTGCGGCTTGCCGCCGAACAGCTCGGGTTGCCCGCCGATGCGCGCTCGCTCGCCGAACACAGCGTCCGCTGGCGACCGTGGCGTTCGTACGTGACACAGCATCTGTGGACCGCGCTCGATCATGCGGTCAACGACTGGCCGCCGAAGGAGAAGTGATGACTGCCTTGCGATTTCGCACGATGCCGAGCCCGGTCGGTCAATTGACATTAGCAGGTCGCGATGGTCGGCTCATGCATCTGCGGATGGTGGATCAAACGTATGAGCCGAGTCGCGAAGGTTGGGTTGCCGACGAAAGCGCATTCCCGGAGGCCGTCGAACAGCTCGAGGCGTACTTTGCCGGTGAGCTCACCGACTTCGATCTCGAACTCGACCTGGTTGGTACGGCGTTCCAGCGAAAGGTCTGGGCAGCGCTGCTGACCATCCCCTACGGGGAAACGCGGTCGTACGGCGAGATCGCCCGCCAGATCGGCACGCCCGGCGCATTCCGGGCCGTGGGGTTGGCCAACGGACACAATCCGATTGGGATCATCGTGCCGTGCCATCGGGTGATCGGCGCCAACGGCAGCCTCACGGGGTACGGCGGTGGCCTCGACAGAAAGAGAGCATTGCTGGAGATGGAGAAGAGCCGGGTCGCGCCCGCGCTGACGCTCTTCGACTGACATCGTTCGCCGCCGGAGTCAGACGCACAAATGCCTGTGGCCCCCAATCGAATTGGGGGCCACAGAGCTTAATTTGTGTTCGGCGGTGTCCTACTTTTCCGCCCGGGTTGGGCAGTATCATTGGCGCTGGCAGGCTTAGCTTCCGG
>NZ_LQIW01000049.1 GCF_001500025.1 Mycobacterium sp. IS-1590
CCCGCCCCCGAGCCCGATCCCGTGCCGCAGTACGACGAGGCGCTGCCGCCCCCGCTGCCTCCGGCCGGTGACGTGGGCTCACACGCCCCCGAGCCCTCGATGATGGAGAAGGTGGTCAACAGCCCGGCATTCAAGAGCGCGATGCGCTCGGCGGGCACGGTGATCGGCCGCGAGATCACCCGCAGCATCTTCGGCACCGGCCGCAGGCGCAGCCGTCGCCGCCGTTAGTGACGACGAGTGATCGGCGCGGGCATTCAGCCGCCGCCGAGCTTCTTGTAGACGGCGCCGACGATCGGTGTCACGATCGCCCGCGGCGTGTAGCCCGCCGCAACCGACATCGCCTTCGACGTCACACCGGGGACGACGCGCATCTTGTTGCGCTCCAACGCATCCAACGACTGCCTGGCGGTGTACTGCGTCGAGATCCACAGGAAGTCGGGAATCACCTTCTCCACCAGCGACTGCTCGTCGGGATCCGGCAGTGCCTCACGGACGGGTCCGGGCGCCAACAACGTCACGTGCACCCCGTCCTTCTTGAGTTCGCCGCGCAGCGACTCGCTGAACGTGTTGACGAACGCCTTGCTCGCGGCATAGGTCGCGTTGTTGGGAATCGGTGAATTGCCCGCTGCGGAACCGGAAATGAGGATCCCGCCTGCCTTGCGCTGCACCATGCCCGGTACGACGGCGAGCACGAGATCGTGCACACCCAACACGTTGAGCTGAACCTGCGCCTTCTCGTCCGCAGGATCCAGTGAGGACACCGGGCCGAACGTCGCGGTGCCCGCGTTCGCGCACAGGATCGAGATGTTGCGTGTCGCCAGCTCGTCGCACAGCTTCGTGCGCTCGCTGGGGTCGGCCAGATCGACGGGACGCACCTCCACCGTCACGCCGTACTGCTGGACGAGGCGGTCGGCGAGCGCCCTCAGCACCTCTTCGCGGCGCGCGGTGATGATCAGATGATGTCCGCGGGCGGCGAGTTCGGTGGCCAGCGATTCGCCGATGTTCTGGGACGCGCCGGTGACCACCGCGCGGGCGTCGGCGCTGGGTGCGGGTACTGGCATGCGCCGGACTATATCGTGGGCGGACCATGAGCGACCCACCCGATTCCGGCACCCCAGCGGCGCGTCGCCAGGTCATCTCGTGGGCGTTGTGGGATTTCGGCGCGACCGGTTTGAACGCGGTGGTCGTGACCTTTGTGTTCTCGATCTACCTGACCAACAGCGTCGGCGACGATCTGCCCGGCGGCGTCAGCGCCACCAGTTGGCTGGGCTGGGCGCTGGGCGCGGCCGGCGTGGTCGTCGCACTGCTGGCGCCGGTGACGGGCGTGTGGGTCGACGCCCCGTGGCGGCGGCGCCGCGCGCTGGCCGCGCTCAGCGCGCTGGCGGTCGTTTTGATCGCCTCGATGAGTTCGGTCCGCGACGACTACCGCTACCTGGCGCTGGGTCTGGTGCTTCTGGGCTGCGCGTCGGCGTGCAATGAACTGGCCACCGTGCCCTACAACGCGATGCTGCGCCAACTGTCGACACCGCAGACCTCCGGCCAGATCTCCGGATACGGTCTCGGGTTGGGCTATCTCGGCAGCGTCACCCTGCTGTTGGTGGTGTACTTCGGGTTCATCTCCGGAGACGGCGGACTGCTCGGCTTACCGGTCGAGGACGGTGGAAACGTCAGGGCCGCCATGGTGTTCACGGCCATCTGGTTCGGGCTGTTCGCGCTGCCGGTGCTGATCGCGGTGCCCAGCGCCAAACCCGACCCGTTGGAACAGGGGCAGACCGTCGGATTCATCGGCGGGTACCGCAAGCTGTGGTCGGACATCAGAAGCGAATGGCGGCGTGATCACAACGTGGTGTACTACCTGCTGGCCAGTGCGGTGTTCCGCGACGGCCTGACGGGGATATTCGCGTTCGGGGCGGTATTGGGCGTTCGGGTCTACGGCGTCTCCGAGGCCGACGTGCTGTTGTTCGGGGTGTGCGCCAGCACGGTTGCCGCCGTGGGCGCCGTCGGCGGCGGATTTCTCGACGACCGGTTCGGCGCCAAACCCGTCATCGTCGTCGCGCTGAGCGGGATGATCACCGTCGGCCTCACCTTGATGTCGCTCAACGGGGTGCTGGCCTTCTGGATCTGCGGACTGCTGCTCTGCCTGTTCATCGGGCCGACGCTGTCGGCCGCGCGCACGCTGATGCTGCGCATGTCCGCCGAGGGCAAGGAGGGTGTCGCGTTCGGCCTCTACACCACCACGGGCCGCGCCGTTTCGTACCTTGCGCCCATGCTGTTCTCGGCTTTCATCGCCGTCTTCGGCACCGACCGTGCCGGGATGGGCGGATTGGTCGTGGTCCTCGCCGCCGGTTTGATCGCGATGCTCGCCGTGCGGGTTCCGCGGCGGGCGTCGGTCTAACCGCTGGCCGTGCAGATGGTCAGGCCCGCCCCTGTGCGCTTCTGCACCACCGAACCGTCGACGGAGATCGAACAGTTCACCTCGCGGCCGACGTTGATGATGCTGATACTCGCCGTCGCGGCCGCGGACTCGGACAACTCCACTTCCTTGCTCCAGGGCAGCATCACGTTGAACTCGGTCTGCAGCAGACCGCCGGTGTCGACGTAGGTGATGTTGATCGCGCGCCCGGAACCGCTCACGACGTAGACGACGCTCTGGGTGACGCCGGGGGTGGTCGTCGTGCCGGGCGCGCCGGGCGTGCTGGGGACGGTGGGGACCGCGGGCACGGTCGGCCGCGTCGTGCGGGGAACGGTCGGGCGCGGCACCGTGGTCGGGATCGGGGTGGTGAAGTCGGGCTCCTGCATCGGCGGCGGCGCGACGACCGTCTGCTGTTGCGAGCTGTTCACGACGACCAGCGCGATCACCAGGCCCAGCACCGTCAGCACCGCGACACCCGCGGCGACCCACAGCCAGCGGGGCGATTTCGGCTCCTCGGGCGGCGGGGGCGGATCGCCCGACGGGTAGGGCGCCCCGTACTGGCCGTAGGTCTCGTACCCGTAGGTGCCGTACGTCGGTAGGTGCTGCGTCGGAGCAGTTTGGGGCGGTGCCTGATAGGTGGGGCCGTACGCCTGGCTGGCGTACGCCGGATCGCTGTACCCGGCATGGCCGTAGCCCTGCGGTTGCTCCCCGCGGCCGAAGCCCGACTGCTCGTCGCGGCCGGGCTCTGGTGTACCGGTCATACCCACCTCATGCGTGCGAGGGTACCTGTGCGACCGCCCAACAGGCGCAGGTCGTCACTGGACTTGCCCGGGTAGGCACAATTGGTCCGGTGGGAGAGCAGGTTCGCAGAGTCTACGGCGCATCCATGTCGCCGGATGCCACCGCGTTCGCACATCTGGTCGACGACGGCGGCTTCCCGCGCGCGGTGCAGCGTTTCCTGCGCGGCTGGCGGGCAAGCTCGTCGCGCGACGTCGAGCTGCCGGTCGAAGGCCCGGTGACGCGCGTACTACATTCGGCCGACGGCCACTGGCTCGCATGCGAGGTCGCTCCCGAAGGCAGTACCCGAACCCAGATCTGGGTCGTGACAACCGATCCCGACGACCGCGACGCCCGCCGCATCGACTCGTGGGACCCCGGCGCGCCCGAGGGCACCGCCGAGCTCATCAACTGGGACGGCACCCTGGTCGCGGCCATCCTCACCGGCGAGGACGGCGTCGGTAGTTCGTGCCTCATCGACCCGGCCACCGGCCGCACCACCGTGCTGGACCGCCGCTCGGGCGGCCGTCTGGTCGACGCTTGGGCCGGCGCCGCGCTCGTGCGGGTCGGACCTCGCGGCTACCGGGATCTGATCATGCTGCGCGGACGCACCGAAACCGCGCTGCTGCCATACGATCCAGGGTCGACCACCGACACCGGCGTCATCCTCGACGACCACTACGCGCGTCGGCTGCGCGCGGGGCTGGAAGGCGAGCTCACCAAGCTGTACCAGCCGGCGAGCACCTACGACGAGGACAGCACCGAGGGCTATGTGCGGGCCCTGATCCGCAGCGAGAACGGCACCGAGCATGCGCGACTTCTCGAGGTGACGGTCACCGCCGACGGGGTGGCCTACCAGGTCATCGCCGAACGCCCGGGCTATGAACTCGACGAGTTCACCGTGAGCGACGACCTGTCGACCGTGGCGATCCTCTGGAACATCCACGGCGCCAGCGAGTTACAGATCATCGAACGCACCGACTACACCCTCCAACCGCCGATCCCGCTGCCCGGGATGGTGGCCAGCCAGCTGAGCATCAGCGCCGGCGGCTCGATGCTGGCCATGACCGTCGAAGGCCCGTCCACCCCGCCGACGGTCGAACTCGTCGACCCGCGGACGCGGGAGTGGGAGATCGTCGACCGCGAGCCCAGCTCCGGGCCGGTGGCGCCGGACCCGACGCTCGAGACGGTCACCGCACGCGACGGCCTGCAATTCACCGGGTGGCTCTTCCGTCCGCGCGACGGCGTCCCGGTGATCGGGGCGATGCTGTTCCTGCACGGCGGTCCGGAGGGCCAGGGCAGGCCCGGCTACAACGAGTTCTTCCCGGCCCTGCTCGAAGAGGGCATCAGCGTGTTCCTGCCCAACGTCCGTGGTTCGGGCGGGTTCGGCAGGAGCTTCATGCACGCCGACGACAAGGAGCGACGGTTCGCCGCGATCGACGACGTCGCCGACGCGGTCGCCTATCTGGTCGAGCGTGAGGTCGCGCCGGCCGACCGGGTCGCGTGTTGCGGATGGTCCTACGGTGGCTACCTGACCCAGGCGGCGCTCACCTTCCACCCCGACAAGTTCGCGGCGGGAATCAGCATCTGCGGGATGAGCGATCTGAACACCTGGTACCGCAACACCGAACCGTGGATCGCCGCGGCGGCGTATCCAAAGTACGGCCACCCGATCGGCGACCGCGAACTGCTCGAGCAGCTATCGCCGTTGCAGCGCGTCGACGCGATGACCGCGCCGTTGCTGTTGGTGCACGGCGCCAACGACACCAACGTGCCCCCCACCGAATCTCAGCAAATGTTTGAAGCGCTGCAATCACTTAACCGAAAAGTCGAATTGCTGATGTTCGATGACGACGGACACGAGATCGACCGGCGCGAGAACCGCGCCGTACTGGTCAAAGCCATGCGCGAGTGGCTGATTGCCGCTTTCCACGCGTATCCGGATTCGTAACCGAATCGTTCTCCGTTGCCACGTTTACCGAAATTGTCTGCCGGGTAAACGCTTCCCACGCGTCGATACGGCGCGACAAAGGAGGCGCAGCATGCGAGGTGGCGGATTTCTCGGCGTTTTGGTGCTCGTCTGGTTGCTGATCGGGGCGTTCGCCGCATACCAACGCGGCTATTTCGAAACCAGTGAAACCAATTGCGCGACAGCGGGAAGCATCGCTCTGACAGTGGTGGCCGGTCCGCTGAACTATGCCGGTGTCAACCCCAAGGTTGAGGCTTGCAACATCCCGGAACCCAGCCAGTGACAACTGGCACTTGCCAATTCGAAAGGAATGCTAATGATCATCCTCGGAGCGATTCTCCTCATCCTCGGACTGATCTTCGGAATCAACATCCTGTGGACCATCGGGATCGTACTCATGGTCATCGGAGCGGTGTTCTGGATTCTGGGGTCCATGGGCCGTCCCGTCGGCGGCAGGCGTGCCTGGTACTAACGGGTTGAGCGCCTAAACGTCCCGCGCGGCCGAGGTCAGCGCCGCGACCGTCATCGCTTTCAAGACGGATCGCGGCCTGGCCTCGGCCGTTTTCGTGGCCGTGGGCGGCAGGGCGTGTGGCGTGGAGTTCAGCAGCCCGAACGTCGCGTGGGCCATCAGCCGGGCATCGGCTTCCGCCAGCGAGCCATCCAGCCGCCGAAGCACATCGACCCAGATCTCGACGTACTGCCGCTGCGCCCGGCGCACCTGACGTTTGGCCGTGGGCGGCAGGTTGGCGAGATCGCGATCCTGGATGCGGATCAGGTCGGACTCGCCGAGGGCGAAGTCCAGATGGAAGTCGATCAGGCCGTCGAGCGCCGCGGCCGGATCGTCGGCGCGCGCGACGACCTCGGTGGCGCCGGCCAGTAGGCGGGTGCTGATACCGACCAGCAACTCGACCAGCAACGCCTCCTTGTTCGGGAAGTGCCGGTAGATCGCAGGCCCGCTGACACCTGCGGCGGCGCCGATGTCCTCCAGCCGCACCGCGAGGTAACCCCGCTCGGCAACCAGGCGTTCCGCCGCGGCGATCAACTGGGATCTCCGGTCCGACTTCGCCTTGCTGCGCCGAGTGGTCGCGGTCATTTCGGAGATCGGAGTTGAAGCCACCGCGCCTCCCACCCGCTGTAGACATCTGGAGTTAATCGTGACTAACATACCACCAGTTATTCGTCATTAACTCAAACGAACGGGCTTTTTCGATGGCACCGCGGCCTTCACATCGCGAGGAGCATCTTGCGCTGGTCGACGAATTGCGTTCCAAGCTCGCGGCGGCGGCTCTCGGCGGTCCCGAGCGGGCCCGCGAGCGCCACGTCAGCCGCGGCAAGCTCTTACCGCGCGACCGCGTCGACGGTCTGCTGGACCCGGGCAGCCCCTTCCTCGAGCTGTCGCCCCTTGCCGCCGACGGTATGTACGACGACGAGTGTCCGGGTGCGGGCATGATCACCGGGATCGGTCGCGTGTCGGGTCGGGAATGTGTGATCGTCGCCAACGACGCGACCGTCAAGGGCGGCACCTACTATCCGATCACGGTCAAAAAACACCTGCGGGCCCAGGAAGTCGCGGGCCAGAACCGGCTGCCGTGCATCTATCTCGTCGATTCCGGCGGCGCGTTCCTGCCCCGACAGGACGAGGTGTTCCCCGATCGCGATCATTTCGGCCGCATCTTCTACAACCAAGCCAATCTGAGCGCCCAGGGGATTGCGCAGATCGCCGCGGTGCTCGGATCCTGCACTGCCGGTGGCGCATACGTTCCCGCGATGAGCGACGAGGCCGTGATCGTGCGCAACCAGGGCACGATCTTCCTCGGGGGTCCGCCGCTGGTGAAGGCGGCGACGGGTGAGGTGGTCACCGCCGAGGAACTGGGCGGTGGTGACCTGCACTCGAAGACCTCAGGCGTGACAGACCATTTGGCGCACGACGACCGCGACGCGCTGCGCATCGTGCGGCGCATCGTCGCCACGCTCGGCCCCCGCGAGCCGCTGCCCTGGGACGTCCGGCCGACCGTGGATCCGGTGGCCGATCAGCACGAGCTCTACGACGTGGTGCCCGTCGACTCGCGCGTCCCTTACGACGTGCACGAGGTCGTCACCCGCATCGTCGACGGCGGCGAATTCGCCGAATTCAAGGCCGAATACGGCAGCACCCTGGTCACGGGGTTTGCCCGCATCCACGGCCATCCGGTCGGCATCATCGCCAACAACGGCGTCCTGTTCGGCGAATCGGCGCTCAAGGGAGCCCATTTCATCGAGCTCTGCGACAAGCGCAACACCCCGCTCGTGTTTCTGCAGAACATCTCCGGGTTCATGGTCGGGCGCGATTACGAGGCAGGCGGCATCGCCAAGCACGGCGCGAAGATGGTCACCGCGGTGGCATGCGCGCGGGTGCCGAAACTGACCGTGGTCATCGGCGGTTCGTACGGCGCGGGTAACTACTCCATGTGCGGGCGCGCGTATTCGCCGCGGTTCCTGTGGATGTGGCCCAATGCCCGCATCTCGGTGATGGGTGGCGAGCAGGCCGCGTCGGTGCTGGCGACCGTGCGCGGCGAGATGACCGCCGAGGAGGAGGAGAGTTTCAAGGCGCCGATCCGCGCGCAGTACGAGCACCAGGGCAATCCGTACTATTCGACGGCCCGGCTGTGGGATGACGGGGTGATCGACCCCGCCGACACCAGAACGGTTCTCGGACTGACGCTCTCGGCGGTGGGGCAGGCGCCGCTCGAGTCCATCTCCTACGGCGTTTTCCGGATGTGAGGACATGAACTTCGATACCGTCCTTGTCGCCAATCGAGGCGAGATCGCAGTCCGGGTCATCCGCACGCTGCGCGCCATCGGTATCCGATCGGTCGCGGTGTTCAGCGACGCCGACGCGGGCGCCCGTCATGTCGCGGAGGCCGACGTTGCGGTCCACATCGGACCGTCGGCGGCCAGGCAGAGCTACCTTGACATCGACGCCGTGGTCTCTGCGGCCCGGCGCACCGGCGCCCAGGCCGTGCATCCGGGTTACGGATTCCTCTCGGAGAACGCGCAATTCGCCGCGGCGCTTCAGGACGCGGGAATAGTGTTCATCGGCCCGCCGGTCGGCGCGATCCAGACCATGGGCGACAAGATCGCCGCGAAGGCGGCGGTGTCGGCGTTCGGGGTCCCCGTCGTGCCGGGTGTTTCGCGGCCCGGCCTGTCCGACGACGATCTGGTCGCCGGGGCCGACGAGGTCGGTTTCCCCGTGCTGGTGAAACCTTCGGCGGGCGGCGGCGGCAAGGGTATGCGCGTCGTGCACGAGCCGCGCGAGCTGCCGGCCGCGCTGGCCAGCGCGCGCAGGGAAGCGGCCGCCGCGTTCGG
This sequence comes from Mycobacterium sp. IS-1590, assembly GCF_001500025.1. Taxonomy (GTDB): domain Bacteria; phylum Actinomycetota; class Actinomycetes; order Mycobacteriales; family Mycobacteriaceae; genus Mycobacterium. The sequence continues at coordinate 8,505 of NZ_LQIW01000049.1, forward strand.
TGACGACACGCTGTTCTTGGAACGGTTCGTGTTGAATCCGCGTCACATCGAGGTGCAGGTGCTCGCCGACGGCTACGGCAATGTGGTGCATCTCGGCGAACGCGAATGCTCCCTGCAGCGCCGACACCAGAAGGTTGTCGAGGAGGCGCCGTCGCCGCTGCTGGACGAGGCGACGCGGACGAGAATCGGTGCGGCGGCGTGCGACACCGCGCGCAGCGTCGACTACACCGGTGCCGGGACGGTCGAGTTCATCGTGTCCGCCGACCGGCCCGACGAGTTCTTCTTCATGGAGATGAACACCCGTCTTCAGGTCGAGCATCCGGTCACCGAGATGGTCACCGGAATCGACCTGGTCGAGCAGCAGGTCAGAATCGCCGCGGGGGAGAAGCTGGCGATCACGCAGGACGACATCTCGATGACCGGGCACGCGATCGAGGCGAGGGTCTACGCCGAGGATCCCGGACGCGGGTTCCTGCCCACCGGTGGCCGCGTTCTGGGTCTCGCCGAGCCGGCGGGGCCGGGCATCCGGGTCGATTCGGGGTTGGCGCCGGGTTCGGTGATCGGCAGCGACTACGACCCCATGCTGTCGAAGGTCATCGCGCACGCCGCCGACCGCACGGCCGCCCTGCGGGCACTGGACCGGGCGCTCGCGCACACCGCGATCCTGGGACTCACCACCAACGTCGAGTTCCTGCGGTTCCTGCTCGCCGACCCCGACGTCGCGGCGGGCCGCCTCGACACCGGTCTCCTGGATCGTCGCAGCCCGGATTTCCGCCCCGCGACCGCCGAGGACGTCGACCTGGTCGCCGCCGCGACGTACTTGTGGCTGCGCTCGTGGCCGCAACCGGTCGGCGACCTGTGGGCGGTCCCGTCCGGTTGGCGGATCGGCCGCGATGCACCGACGACGTACCGGCTGCAGTCCGGGGAGCGCGTCGACCACGTTTACCTCACCGGCACACCGTCGGCGGGCAGTGCGGCGATCGAGGACGGCCCGCGGCGTCCGCTGTCGGTATCGCTGGTCGACGACCGGTTGGCGGTCACCTTCGACGGGATCGTCACGGACTACGTGGTCGTCGCCGACGACCACCGGATCTGGCTGGCGGGCGCAGGCCGTACTGTCGCGGTCGACGAGGTCCGCGAAGCGCCGGTGCGGCCCGACGACGCGCACAGCGGTGACGCGGAACTGACCAGCCCGATGCCGGGTTCCGTGGTGGCCGTGGGGGTGGCCGACGGTGAGCGGGTGACGACGGGCACCGTTGTGGTGACCGTCGAGGCCATGAAGATGGAACACGCCCTGAGCGCGCCGGTCGACGGCGTGGTGGAACTCCTTGTCGCCGAGGGCGATCAGGTCAAGGTAGGGCAGCCGCTGGCGAAGGTCATCGCGGACCCGACCGTCGAGAAGGAAGAATCATGACCCCAGCGAGAAGCGGAGCGGATCGCGCATGAATAACGTTCTAGCCACCGGGACACTTCCCGACCACTACGAGCAGTTGGCCAAGACGGTCCGCGACTTCGCCCAGAGCGTGGTCGCGCCCGTCGCCGCCAAACACGACGAGGAACACTCGTTCCCGTACGAGGTCGTCGCGGGAATGGCCGACATGGGCCTGTTCGGCCTGCCGTTCCCCGAGGAGTACGGCGGCATGGGCGGCGACTACTTCGCGCTGTGCCTGGCGCTGGAGGAACTCGGCAAGGTCGACCAGAGTGTGGCGATCACGCTCGAAGCCGGGGTTTCTCTGGGTGCGATGCCGGTGTACCGGTTCGGCAGCGAGAAGCAGAGGCAGGAGTGGCTGCCGCTGTTGGCGAGCGGAAAGGCGCTCGGCGCGTTCGGCCTGACCGAGGCCGGCGGCGGCAGCGATGCCGGCGCCACCAAGACCACCGCCCGTCTCGACGACGGCCACTGGGTGATCAACGGCTCCAAGCAGTTCATCACCAATTCGGGCACCGACATCACCAAGCTGGTGACGGTGACGGCGGTGACCGGCGAGAAACCCGATGGGAAGAAGGAGATCTCGTCGATCCTGGTTCCGGTGCCGATCGATGGCTTCACCGCCGAACCGGCGTACAGCAAGGTCGGCTGGAACGCCTCGGACACCCACCCGTTGAGCTTCGACGACGTGCGCGTGCCGGAGGAGAACCTGCTCGGTGAGCGCGGCCGGGGATATGCGAACTTCCTTCGCATCCTCGACGAGGGCCGCATCGCGATCGCCGCGCTGTCGGTGGGCGCCGCGCAGGGGTGTGTCGACGAATCGGTCAAGTACGCCAGGGAACGCGAAGCCTTCGGCGCGGCCATCGGCAGCTATCAGGCGATCGCCTTCAAAATCGCGCGCATGGAGGCCCGAGCGCACGTCGCCCGCACGGCCTACTACGACGCCGCGGCGCTGATGCTGGCCGGAAAGCCGTTCAAGAAGGCCGCGTCCATCGCCAAGATGGTGGCCTCCGAGGCCGCGATGGACAACGCCCGCGACGCCACCCAGATCTTCGGCGGCTACGGCTTCATGAACGAGTACTCCGTCGCGCGGCACTACCGCGACAGCAAGATCCTCGAAATCGGCGAGGGCACAACGGAAGTGCAGTTGATGCTGATCGGGCGGGAGCTGGGCCTGTAATGAGTGAGAAGAAGATAGTCGTCCAGCGCGGGCTGTGGTACGAGGAGTTCGAGCCCGGCGTGCTCTACCAGCACCGCCCGGGGCGCACCATCACCGAGGCCGACAACGTCTTGTTCACGACGTTGACGATGAACACCCAGGCACTGCATTTGGATGCCGCGTTCTCGGATGCCTTGCCGCCGTTCAACCAGCGGCTGGTCAACTCGATGTTCACGCTGTCCACCCTGGTGGGGCTATCGGTCGCGCAACTGACGCAGGGCACCATCGTCGGCAACCTCGGTTTTGGCGAAATCGCCTTCCCGAAGCCGCTTTTCCACGGCGACACGTTGTACGCGGAGTCCGAGGTGCTCGAGAAGCGAGAGTCGAAGAGCCGGCCGGGTGAGGGCATCGTGACGTTCTCCCACGTCGGCCGCAACCAGCACGGTGACGTGGTGGCGACCGCGTCGCGCAAGACCATGGTGCGCAAGCGCCCGGAGGGAGACGCATAGTGGCGCTCGCGACGGGACCCGCATGGCTGTTCTGCCCGGCCGACCGCCCGGAACGGTTCGAGAAGGCCGCCGCGGCAGCCGATGTCGTCATCCTCGACCTCGAGGACGGCGTCGTCGCCAAGGATCGGGAAGCCGCACGCGCGGCACTGATCGAGACGCGGCTGGACCCGGACCGGACGGTGGTGCGTGTCAATCCCACCGCTACCGCCGATCATCCGCTCGACCTCGAGGCGCTCGAAAAGACCGACTACACCACGGTCATGCTCGCCAAGACCGAGGATCCCCAGCAGGTGCGCGACCTGGCGCCGCTGGGCGTCGTGGTGTTGATCGAAACCCCGCTCGGGGCGCTCGCCGTGACGGATCTGGCGCGCGTCGAGAACACGGTCGCCCTGATGTGGGGCGCCGAGGACCTGTTCGCGGTGACCGGCGGCACCTCCAACCGCTACCCCGACGGCAGCTACCGCGAGGTGGCGCGCCACGTGCGATCGCAGACGCTGCTAGCGGCCAAGGCCTACGGTCGGCTCGCGCTGGACTCGGTGTACCTCGACATCAAGGACCTCGACGGTCTGCGCGGCGAGGTCGACGATGCGGTGGCGGTGGGCTTCGACGTGAAGGTCGCGATCCATCCGTCCCAGGTCGCGGTGATCCGCGAGGGCTACACGCCGACGCCCGATCAGGTGCAGTGGGCGAAAGCCGTTCTGGCCAGGGCGGCCAACGAGCGCGGTGTGTTCGCCCACGACGGGGTGATGGTCGACATGCCGGTGCTTCGGCGCGCCGAACGCATCGTCGGCCTGGCCCCGCGCGACTGACACGTCGTCGCCGCGACACGTCTTCTCGGAGAATCGGCGATCGCCGAGGCGCAGGCATAATGGTGGAAGCCCCAGCACTGCGGCGAGCAGAGCGCATCGTCCAGCCAGCGCCCCACCCCGGCGGTGGCTGACAGCCTCTACACCAGAGGTCTTGCTCGACCCGCCCCGTGCTGAGCACCTCAGTCGCCTGACGGCGCGATCCGCCGTCAGTGACCCTAGGAGGCGGTATGGCAGGGACCGTTTCGGCACCCCTCGAGTCGCGCGACGTCGACCTGGAGCCGGTTCAACTGATCGCCCCGGACGGGACGCCGACCTCCGAGACGCGATACCGCAGAGACCTTCCTCCGGAGACGCTCGCCTGGCTGTTGGAGACGATGGTCGTCACCCGCGACCTCGACGGCGAATTCGTCAACCTGCAGCGTCAAGGTGAACTGGCGCTGTTCGCATCCTGTCAGGGCCAGGAGGCCGCACAGATCGGCGCCGCGGCCTGCCTGCGCAAGACCGACTGGCTGTTCCCGCAGTACCGCGAGATCGGCGCCTTCCTGGTGCGCGGCATCACGCCGGCCCAGATTGCCGCCGTGTGGCGGGGTAAGTGGCACGGCGGACTGGGCTTCACCGACAAATGCGTCGCCCCGATCGCGATCCCGATCGGCACTCACGGCCTGCACGCGGTCGGCGCGGCGATGGCGGCCCAACGCCTGGGCGAGGACTCGGTGACACTCGCGTTCATCGGCGACGGGGCCACCAGCACGGGCGACGTCCACGAAGCGCTCAACCTCGCCGCCGTGTACCGGGCGCCATGCGTGTTCTTCGTCCAGAACAACCAGTGGGCGATCTCGGTGCCGGTTTCGGAACAGATGGCGGGGCCGTCCATCGCCCATCGCGCCATCGGCTACGGAATGCCGGGGATCCGCGTCGACGGCAACGACGTGCTCGCGTGTTTCGCCGTCACCGCCGAGGCCGCGCAGCGGACCCGCGACGGCGGCGGTCCGACGCTCATCGAAGCCGTGACCTATCGGATGGGCCCGCACACCACCTCCGACGACCCGGACCGGTACCGCAGCCCCGCAGAGGTACAGCAGTGGGCGGCCCGCGACCCGATCGCGCGTTATCGGACGTATCTGCAGTCGGTCGGCGTGTGGACCGAACGGCTCGAGGAGAGGGTCAGGGCCAGATCCCAACGGCTACGCACCGACTTGCGTGACGCCGTCGTCGGCGCCGACGACTTCGACGTCACCGAGGTGTTCGACGCGGTCTACCACGACATCACGCCGGAGCTCGCCGCCCAACGCGGGCAACTCGCCGCAGAACTGGCGAAGGAGGCGTGACATGACGCAGATCATCGAGCGGCCGCCGATGTTCGGCGAGGACGAACCGCGCGACCCGCTGATGAAACCGGTGCCCACGGTCACCGACGCGCCCACATTGACCATGGCGCAGGCCATCAACCGGGCACTGCACGACGCGATGGCCTCCGATGACCGGGTGCTGGTGTTCGGTGAGGACGTCGCGACCCTCGGCGGCGTCTTCCGTGTCACCGAGGGCCTGGCCGAAACTTTCGGCGATCAAAGGTGTTTCGACACACCGCTGGCCGAGTCGGCGATCGTCGGAATCGCAATCGGAATGGCCGTCCGCGGCCTGATCCCCGTGCCCGAGATCCAGTTCGACGGGTTCGCCGCACCGGCTTTCGACCAGATCGTCAGCCACTTGGCGAAATACCGGACCCGCACCCGCGGGGACGTCGACATGCCGGTGACGATCCGCATCCCGTCCTTCGGGGGAATCGGCGCGGTCGAGCACCATTCCGAGTCCACCGAAACCTATTGGTTGCACACCGCGGGTCTGAAGGTTGTGGTGCCCTCGACGCCGTCGGATGCGTATTGGCTGCTGCGGCATTCGATCACCAGCCGCGACCCCGTCATTTATCTCGAGCCCAAGCGCCGCTACTGGGCCCGCGAGCCCGTCGACACCTCGACGCCTGGTCTGCCGCTGGGTCGGGCGGCGATACGGCGCCCCGGAACCGACGTCACGGTGCTGACGTACGGCCCGCTGGTCGCCACGGCGCTGAGCGCGGTGGACATCGCCGCCGAGCAGCACGGCGCCAGTGTCGAGGTGCTCGACCTGCGCACACTCAATCCGCTGGATTTCGAAGCTATTTCGGAATCCGTGCGGCGCACCGGCCGCGTTGTCGTGATGCACGAGGGCCCCCGCACATTGGGTTTCGGTGCCGAACTGGCGGCACGCATATCCGAGGAGCTGTTCTACGACTTGGAGGCCCCGGTGTTGCGGGCGACCGGATTCGACACACCCTATCCGCCTGCGCGGCTGGAGAAGCTGTGGCTGCCAGGGGTGGACCGACTGCTCGACTGCGTCGAACGAACGTTGGTGCAGCCATGACGGTGATGGACTTCCTGGTGCCCGACCTCGGCGAGGGCCTCGAGGACGCGACGATCACCGCATGGAGCGTGGCGGTCGGCGACGACGTCGAACTCAACCAGACGTTGTGCACAGTCGAGACCAACAAGGCCGAGGTCGAGATCCCCAGCCCCTACGCGGGCCGAGTGGTCGAACTGGGCGGCCGCGAAGGCGAGACACTACCCGTCGGCGCGACGCTGGCGCGCATCGCCACCGGCGCCGAAAAGCCCGCCCAGAAGCGCAAACCCGTGCTGGTCGGGTACGGCGCCGATGACGCGATGGACCACAGCAGGCGAACGACCACACCGCCGCCGCACCGCGCCCGGGCCAAGCCGCCGGTGCGCAAGCTGGCCGCGGAGTTGAACGTGAACCTGGCGGCGTTGACGGGTTCGGGCCCCGACGGTGTCATCACCCGCGAAGACGTGCTCGCCGCCGCGGGCAGGTCCGCGCCCAGCCCCGACATGGTGACGGTCAGCGGTGTGCAGGCCGAGATGGCGCGGCGCATGACGATGTCGCGCACACGGATCCCCGACGCACACACCGCCGTGCAGGTGGACGGGACCAACCTGCTGCGGCTGCGTGACCGGTTGCGCGACCGTGCCGACGAGGATGCCCCGATCACACCGTTCGTGCTGACGCTGCGGCTGCTGACCATCGCCCTGAGACATCACCCCAACCTCAACGCCACCTGGGTGGACACCACCGACGGTGCGCAGATCCACCTGCATTCGGCGGTTCACCTCGGGTTCGGCGTCGCGGCGCCACGTGGCCTGTTGGTGCCCGTCGTCAGCGATGCCCACCTCAAGACCACCCGCGACCTCGCGGACGAGGTGGCCCGGTTGATCCGTGACGCGCGCGCGGGCACGCTGAAACCGACCGAACTGCAGGGCTCGACGTTCACCGTGTCGAACTTCGGCGCGCTCGGCCTCGACGACGGAGTGCCCGTCATCAACTATCCCGAGGCCGCCATTCTCGGGGTCGGCTCGCTCAAGCCGCGGCCGGTCGTGGTCGATGACGCGGTCGTCGCGCGGCCGACGATGAACCTCACCTGCGCGTTCGACCACCGGATCGCCGACGGTGCGCAGGTGGCGGCGTTTCTCTGCGAGCTGCGCGATTTGATCGAAGCGCCGGAGACGGCATTGCTTGATCTGTAGCGGGCATGATTCGGCCATGGCGCAAAGTGACAACTGTCCGTGCGGCAGCGGTGGGGTGTATTCCGCATGCTGCGAACCGCTGCACGACGGTGCACGCGTCGCGGCGACGGCCGCGGAGTTGATGCGTTCGCGGTACAGCGCGTTCGTCAAAGGTGTTGAGGACTACCTCTTTTCGACCTGGCACCCACGGACGCGGCCACCCGATGTCACGGTCGATCGCGAGATGACGTGGACCGGGCTCGAGATCAACGACGTGGTCTGCGGCAGCGAAACCGACGACCACGGTGAGGTCGAGTTCACGGCCCGCTACATCCACCGGGGTCAGCCGGGAACGATGCACGAACGCAGCCGGTTCGAGCGCCGTGCGGGCCGCTGGTTCTACGTCGAGGCTGTCTAGCTCACTTGCGTTGTGCTGCCGCCAGGCGCTGCTGGAACTCCGGAGACAGGATCGAGGTGGCCTGCGGGCCGAGTTCGGTGTCGACCGCGATGCGGTGCTGGTCGACGTCGACGACGCCGGGGTTGGCCGTCGCCCGCATCGACGCCTTGGTCGCGAGCACCACCTCGCGCGGCGCGCCCGCCGGTCCCTGGGCCAGCTCTTTCGCCGCCGCCACGGCGTCGTCGGCGACCTGCAGTGCCAAGCCGTACCGGACCGCGGCTTCGGCGTCGAATCGCATGCCGAACAGCAGGGACGCGCGGGCGGCCTGCGGGCCGATCGCTCGCTGCAGCATCCAGGTCGCCCCTCCGCCGGGATGGATGCCCAACTTCTGGAAGCGGGGGTCGAACAGGGCCGCCGGCCCGGCGATGCGCACGTCGGCGGCCAGAGCCAGGTTCAACCCGGCACCGACGGCAGCGCCGTTCACCGCCGCGATGGTGGGCAGTGCGCAGTTGGCGACGGCGAGGAAACCGTCGTAGATCTTGCGCAGCCCGTCTTCGGTCGCCGAACCCAGCGCACTCAGATCCGCGCCCGCGCAGAACGCCTTGCCCGCCCCGGTGACGATGACGGCGTGCACGTCCGGGTTGGCCTCGGCCGCGTCCACGGCTTCGCGCAGCGCGGCGGACATCTCGAACGTGACCGCGTTGCGGCGCTCCGGGTCGTTGACGGTGAGGACGGCGACGCGGTCCTCGACATGGATCAGTACCGGATCAGTCACCGGCTCAGCCTAGTGACCCGTGCGCGGACGTCAGTGAGCGACGGTGAGCGTGACGTTGTGCAGCGCCACCGCGACATCGCTGGGCAGGATGTCGACGAACGTGGGTACGTCGCGGATCGCGCCACCCGAGGCGATCAGATTGCCGGGGTAGCTGGGGCTGCACGGGAAGTTGTGGCAGCGATACCAGAAGCCCGGTGCGCTCTGATACGGAAACATGCTCGGCGCCTGGTCCACTCGGTACCGCCCGGGCTCGATCGACGCGGTGGTCCAGCCCGGCCGCGGATTCGTGGTCACGTTGAAGACGCCGTTGCTGCCGTAGCTCGGCGGGCCGGCGTGTGCGGGTGATGCGAGCGCGAGGGCCATCACGCCGACGGACACGACGGCGGGCATGCCGCGCCTTGGGTTCACGTCGCCGAGTCTATCGACCCGTCGCCCCGGCCAGGGAGATATCGCCTGACGGGTGACGGTCAAGCGGCGGCGTCGGCCCCCGTACCCCCGCCCTCGCCGGGCGCACCCGTGCCGCCGCCGGTGGGGTCGTTTTCGGCATCGCTTGCCGAACCGGGTTGCGTCGTGTCGACCCTGACGACGGAATCGTTTTGGCGCTGATCGCGTTTCGGGCCGAAGCTGTCGCGAAGCCGGCCCGGCAGGGCTCTCACGCTGTCGCGTAGCACGTTGAGCTGCGGGCGGCGCTTCTGCGCGGTCTCCGGATCGCCTGCGCCGGGCCGTCGAGGCGGCTCTGCCGTGGCCAGCCGTGTGGTCTCGGTCTGCCGCTGCGTCATCTCCGGTGCGACGGCCGGCCCCGCGTCCACCGTTGCGTCCTGCTCCGCCGTCATCTCCGGTTGCACCGTCGGCCGGGGCGAGGCGGCCGCCGACAGACCCTGCAGGATCGCACCGGGAACCTTCACCGCGGTGGCCAACACCTCGTCGGGCGGGGGAGCCAGCCGGGCCGGGCGGTAAGCGCTCGGATCCCGGGGGATCGGATTGCCGCCGTAGTAGGCCGAGTCGACGGCCAGCTTCAGCACCGGCCCGGTGAGCTCGGCCAATTGATCGCCGAAGACGTCGCGGATCAGCCGGGTCAGCGGAAGCTCTTCGGCGGTGTACGTGACGTAGGTGGTGTTGTCCCGAGTGGTGACGTAGGCCGTGATCCTGTCTTCGGGGGGAGCACTGCACTGCGCGTCGGGGCAGTCGAGGACGGCGCCGCTCACGAGGATCGCGCAGGTGTTGGCGTCGCACTCGACGGTCGGGTTGCCCTCGGCGTCGACGGGGAGCACGCGCTCGGATTGGTTCAGCCGCGTGTAGAGGTAGCCGACCAGCGAGTTGACCGCGGCCACCGGGTTCAGCACGTCGGCGGGGGCGTTGGAGTTGTAGTCGTACTCATAGCCGGTGTTGACGACGCGCAGGGCTGGGACGTCACTCGGGGTGGGGATCGGGTTCACCCCGATCAACGCGAACCACGGATACCGGGTGCCGAAGCCGCCGTCCGGGCGTGCGACGTCGTTGTCGAGGATGAAGACGGTGTCCTTCAGATCCGACCGGTTGCGCAGTAGCAGCAAACTGGCGTTCGCCGCGCCCCAGCCGGAAGCCAGCACCGCGTTCTGTTCGCCGGCATTGTCGCGCAGGGCCTGTTCGATACCGGCGGGACCGGTGCGGAAGTCGACGTAGACGATGTCTTTCCCGTCGACCCCCGTGTAGACCGGATCGGTGAACTTCCCCTCGAAGAAATCGGCGACGCCCGCGCCGGTCGGATTGGTCGAGCTGCCGACAACGATGAGCGCAGTCAGATCCACGAGAGACGCCGAAATGGACGCCGGCTGGGTGGCTGCCAGCCCGACGACACTGCTCGCGACGCCTACGGCCGCCACCCCCGTCGCTAGTCGTGTCCATCTTTTGCCCGAATTGACCATCCGAGGTCCTCCCACCCGATGCGCAGCAAACACGAGCGCTGTGTGGGCCGATAGTACGCGAAGGGCTACAGCTTGGCGATCAGAGCGGCCGCGCGAACGTCGTCGTCGACGGTCAGCGCGATCTGGACGGCGTCGCCCCGACGCGCCCAGCGGATGGTCACGCCCTCGCCGTAGCGGATCGGCCTGCGATATTCGACCACCGCGCGGTAGGGGGCGCGGCAGACGTCGGGGACGTGCGCCATCACCTCGTGGATGGCGTGCCAGTAGGCGGTGTTGGTGACGTGCTCGAAGATGTCGATGTCGGTGCGACGTAGCGGGAACGCGAGGTCCTCGTCGGCGTCCTCGAGATTGGTCAACCAGGGCCGCCATTTGAGCCGGAGTTCGTTGGTGGTGGTTGCGAACCGGGCGATCAGGGAGTCCGAGGCGCGCTGCGGCGTAAGGGTCTTGCTGTTGATGGCGATCCAGAAACCCTCGGTCTCGATGCGGCCGCCGTCGCTGCCGACCAGGTCGACGCGCATCGTGCACCACCGGGTCGACAACGCGGAGCACCAGCGGCTGAACGAGATCTCGTTGGGGAACTCGATCGGCTCGATGACGTCGATGACCGTGCGTTGGACGAGCCAATGGGGGTGGTCGTCGGCCTCGCCGGCGTCGACGAGGTTCTCGGCCCCGACCTCCTGGATGTAGCGCGCAACGCCGTCGAGGCGCAGGTGCAGGTCGCCGTCGATGTCACCCGTGGCGACCCGCCAGGCTGTGCGATATACGTATCCGGTGTCCGGCAGCGGGCTGAGCCGGTGCTCGACATCGTTGGTTGGCATCGGGTCAAGTATCGGCCGAGACAAAAATCCGCGATGAGCGCCCCCGGCAGGAATCGAACCTGCGACCTAGAGATTAGAAGGCTCTTGCTCTATCCAACTGAGCTACGGAGGCAACGTCACGAGAGTCTATCGCCTGGGCGTGCGAGCTCACGGATTAAAGCCGCCTCGCACCCTCGTACCGCCGACTAGCGTGGTGGCCACACGATCACGAGCAGGAGGACGCGACGGCCCATGAGCGACGTGCCGGAACTCGATGCGGCGGGACTCCCTGAGGAACTCAGCCCACTCGACCAGATCCTGCACCGGGGCGAGGCCAATCCGCGGACCCGCTCGGGCATCATGACCGTCGAACTCCTGGACTGCGCACCGGACTGGGATACGTTCCGCGCCAAGTTCGACGCCGCCTCGCGCAAGGTGTTGCGGCTGCGGCAGAAGGTCGTGATGCCGACGCTGCCGACCGTGGCGCCCCGGTGGGTGGTGGACCCCGACTTCAACCTCGACTTTCACCTCCGGCGGGTGCGTGCCCCGCAACCCGGCACGTTCCGTCAGGTGCTCGACCTCGCCGAGGTCGCCGCGCAATCGCCGCTCGACATCTCCCGGCCGCTGTGGACGGCAACGCTCGTGGAGGGACTGGCCGACGACCGCGCCGCGATGGTCGTGCACCTGAGTCATGCGGTCACCGACGGCGTCGGTGGGGTCGAGATGTTCGCCAATCTCTATGACCTCGAGCGCGACCCGGCACCCCAACCCCTCCCGCCGCTTCCCATCCCGCAGGACCTGTCGCCCAACGACCTGATGCGGCAGGGGCTCGTCCGGCTGCCCGGCACCATCGCGGGCCGGGTGCGCGGCGCACTGTTCGGCGCCGCGCACGTCGCCGGCGAGGTGATCCGCGACCCGGTCTCGCGCCTCGGCAGCGCTGTCGGGTACGCGGTGTCGGGTGCGCGGGTGATCGGTCCGGTCGCCGATCCGTCGCCCGTGCTTCGTCGGCGCAGCCTGTCGTCGCGCAGCGAAGCCATCGACATCGAGTTCGGCGCCCTGCACCGGGCCGCCAAGGCGGCGGGCGGGTCGATCAACGACGCGTATCTGGCCGGTTTGTGCGGCGCGCTGCGGCTCTACCACGAAGCCAAGGGCGTACCGGTCGACACGTTGCCGATGGCGGTTCCGGTCAACCTTCGTTCCGATGCGGACCCCGCAGGCGGAAACCGGTTCGCGGGTGTCAATTTGGCCGCGCCGATCGGCCTGACGGACCCCGAGATCCGTATCCGCAACATCCGCTCGCAGATGACCACCAAGCGTGAGGAACGCGCGATCGACATGGTCAGCGCCATCGCACCGCTGGTCGGACTGCTCCCCGACACGGCCCTGGAGTCGATGGCCGGCTCGATCGTGAACTCCGACGTCCAGGCCAGCAATGTCCCGGTGTACGCGGGCGACACCTACATCGCGGGCGCAAAAGTCCTGCGCCAGTACGGACTTGGCCCACTTCCAGGTGTGGCGATGATGGTGGTGCTGATCTCGCGCTCGGGGTACTGCACGATCACCACCCGCTACGACCGTGCGGCGATCACCGATCAGGAGTTGTGGGCCCGCTGCCTGCTGTCGGGTTTCGACGAGGTCCTCGCCCTCGGCGGCGACGGTCGGGCCGAACCCGCCTCGTTCACCGTCGACAGCGCCCCATCCACTGTCTCGTCGTCGAATGGGAGTGCAGCGCAATGACTTCGCCTAACGGGCAGACCTCGCAGCGCACGATGCGCCTGCCGGGCTCGGTCGCCGAGATTCTGGCCAGCCCGGAGGGGCCCGAAGTCGGTGCGTTCTTCGATCTCGACGGCACCCTGGTCGCCGGCTTCACCGGTGTCGTGATGACACAGGACCGATTCCGTCGTCGTCAGATGTCGATGGGTGAGTTCATCGGTATGGTGCAGGCCGGCCTCAACCACCAACTCGGTCGGTCGGAGTTCGAGGATCTGATCGGCAAGGGTGCGCGCATGCTGCGCGGCAATTCGCTCGAAGACGTCGACGAACTCGCCGAGCGGTTGTTCGTCCAGAAGATCGTCGGCCGGATCTATCCCGAGATGCGCGAGTTGGTCCGCGCGCACATGGCCCGCGGTCACACCGTCGTCCTCAGCTCATCGGCGCTGACGGTGCAGGTCGAACCCGTCGCGCGATTCCTCGGCATCTCGAACGTGTTGAGCAACAAGTTCGAGATCGACGAGCACGGATTGCTCACCGGAGAGGTGACGCGCCCGATCATCTGGGGGCCGGGCAAGGCCAGGGCTGTGCAGAAGTTCTCCGCAGAACACGGGGTCGACCTGTCGAAGAGCTACTTTTACGCCGACGGCGACGAGGACGTCGCGCTGATGTATCTGGTGGGCAATCCCCGCCCGACAAATCCGGGAGGCAAGCTCGCCGCAGTGGCCGCGAAGCGGGGCTGGCCGGTGCTGCGTTTTTCCAGTCGCAGTGGCGCGAGCCCGGTTTCGCAACTGCGCACGGCGGCGGGGATCGCCACCATGGGACCCATCGCCGCCGGCGCGCTGGGCCTGGGGCTGTTGACCCGCAGCAAGCGCAACGGTGTCAACTTCTTCACCGCGGCCTTCGGCCGGGCGTTGATGAGCACCCTCGGCATCAACATCAACGTGTTGGGCAGGGAGAACCTGACCAAGAAGCGTCCCGCGGTGTTTCTGTTCAACCACCGCAACCAGGCCGACCCGTTGATCGCCGGCCACTTGGTGGACACCAACTTCACATCGGTGGGCAAGAAGGAGTTGGAGAAGGATCCGATCGTCGGCACCCTCGGCAAGATCATGGACGCCGCGTTCATCGATCGCGAGGATCCGCAGAAAGCGGTCGAGGGTCTGAAGAAGGTCGAGGAACTCGCGCGCAAGGGGCTGTCGATCCTGATCGCGCCGGAGGGCACCCGGTTGGACACGACCGAGGTCGGACCCTTCAAGAAGGGGCCGTTCCGGATCGCGATGTCAGCTGGTATTCCGTTGGTGCCCATCGTGATTCGCAATGCCGAGGTGATTGCGGCGCGCGACTCGAGCACCTTCAATCCGGGCACGGTCGACGTTGTGGTCTATCCGCCGATTCCGGTCGACGACTGGACGCACGACAATCTCGGCGAGCGCATCGCCGAGGTGCGCCAGCTCTACCTCGACACCTTGGCGGACTGGCCGCACGACGAGTCGTCTCTTCCCGAGCTCTACGACCGCAACATCGGTTCGACGGGCGAGCCCGCGAAGAAATCGGCGGCGAAGAAGGCGACCAAGAAAGCGACCAAATCCGCAGCCAAATCCGCGACGAAGTCGGTGGGCAAGGCGCCCGCCACCAAGAAGTCGGCGCCGAAATCCGCGGGGAAGGGTCGTCCGTGAAGCCGTCCGTCGACCTATACACCCCGTTCACGCCCGCCGGCGACGCGCTGGTGTTGGCGTCGGCTTCCTCTGCGGCCGAACGTGATCTGCTCGACGACTGGCTCGAGCGGCAACGGCGCGAGCACCCCGACGCCAAGATCGACGTGCTCCTATTGCCGTACGACGACCCGCCCGCCGGTGTGCTGGCTTCGCTCGTGTCCGAACTCGAAGCCGGAGAAGACCGCTCCGTGGTGCCGGTGCGGGTCTTCTGGGTGCCCGGCGGGCTGCCCACCCGGTCCAAGGTGGTGGCCCTGATCTCTGGCCGCGACACCTACCGTCCCCCAGAGATTTTGCAGCGCCGGATCCTGCGCCGCGACCCTTCGCGGGCCCGTGTCGTCGCCGGTGAACCCGCGAAGGTCTCCGAACTGCGCCAGCAGTGGGCCGATACCACCGTCGCCGAAAACCCGCGGGAGTTCGCGCGTTTCGTGATCCGCCGCGCGATCCTGGCGATCGAACGGGTCGAGCTGCGCCTGCTTGGCCCGGAGTACAAGTCGCCGCGGTTGATCAAACCGGAGTTGATGGCGTCGGCGCGGTTTCGCGAAGGGCTGGAGAAGATTCCGGGCGCGGACCTGGAGACCGCGGGGGAGATGCTCGACGAGCTGTCCACCGGGTGGAGTCGGTTCTCGGTCGATCTGATCCCGTCGTTGGGGCGGGCGATCTTCAGCCGGGGCTTCGATCCCAACATCGACTACGACCGCGTCGAAGTCGAGTTGATGCGCCGCAACCTGGAGAACCATCCGGCCGTGCTGTTGTTCTCGCACCGGTCGTACCTCGACGGCGTCATCGTGCCGGTGGCCATGCAGGAGAATCGGTTACCGCCGGTGCACACCTTCGCGGGCATCAACCTCTCGTTCGGCTTCATGGGGCCGTTGATGCGGCATTCGGGCGTGATCTTCTTGCGTCGCAAGCTCGACGATCCGCTCTACAAGTATGTGCTGCGTCAGTTCGTCGGCTACATCGTGGAGAAGCGATTCAACCTCAGCTGGTCGATCGAGGGCACCCGGTCGCGGACCGGAAAGATGTTGCCGCCCAAGCTCGGCCTGCTCGCCTACGTCGCCGATGCCTACCTGGACGGCCGCAGCGAGGACATCCTGCTGCAGCCCGTGTCGATCAGCTTCGACCAGTTGCACGAGACCTCCGAATACGCGGCCTACGCGCGCGGCGGCGAAAAGACGCCCGAAAGCCTGTCGTGGATGTACAACTTCATCAAGGCCCAAGGTGAACGCAACTACGGCAAGATCTACGTCCGCTTTCCCGAGGCCGTCTCCATGCGTGAGTACCTCGGCGCGCCGCACGGGCCGATGACCACCGATGAGAACGCCAAACGGCTGGCCCTGCAGAAGATGGCCTTCGAAGTGTCGTGGCGGATCCTGCGGGCCACACCGGTCAACGCCACGGCGCTGGTATCGGCCCTTTTGCTCACCACGCGTGGAATCGCGTTGACACTGAGCCAGATTCATCACACGCTGCAGCCCTCGCTGGACTACCTCGAGCGCAAGCAGACCCCGATGACCAACAGCGCGTTGCGGTTGCGCACCACCGAAGGTGTGCGGGCCGCTCTCGACGCGCTGTCCAACCGGCACCCGGTCACCTGCGTCGAGGGTGGGCGCGAACCCGTCTGGCGGATCGCTCCCGAGGACGAACACGAAGCGGCCTTCTATCGCAACACGCTGATCGACGCGTTCCTCGAGACCTCGTTGGTCGAGTTGGCGCTGGTACACGCCGGCCGCGCCGAGTCCGACCGGCTCGAGGCGTTCTGGTCGCAGGTGATGCGGCTGCGCGATCTGCTGAAGTTCGACTTCTACTTCGCCGATTCGGCGGCGTTCCGTGAGCATGTCGCCGAGGAACTGTCCTGGCAGAGCGGCTGGGAAGAACAGGTCACGGCCGGCGAGCAGCGGGTCGAGGAACTACTGCGGACCAAGTCGCCGCTGTTGGCCGGCGCCATGCTGCGACCGTTCTTCGAGGCGTACGAGATCGTCGCCGATGCGCTGCTCGACGCCCCGGCCGAGATCGACGAGAAGGAGCTGACGAAAAAGGCACTCGGGCTGGGCAACCAGTACGTCGCGCAGAGCCGGGTGCGCAGCAACGAAGCGGTTTCGGCGCTGCTGTTCTCGACGGCGCGCCAGGTGGCGGCCGACCAGGATCTGCTGGAACCGGCGCCCGATCTGGTCGAGCGACGTATCGCGTTCCGCGACGAGCTGCGGGCCATCCTGCGTGACATGGACAAGGTCGAGCAGATCGCCCGGGAACGGTTCATCGCGCGCGAGATCGCGCGGCGTGCGGCGCGCCAAGCCTCCTGAGTTCGCCAATTTTCTGCGAGGCCCAGCCCCGCCATACGCTGGTGGGATGACGACGACGGCATCGGGCGTGCGCACCAGCGCGGTGTGGCCGGTGCTCATCGGGGTGGCGGTGCTGGCGGGGACGGTGGCCGCGGGCATCGGAGCGCTGTCGCTGGCCGACGCGCTGAGCGCGACGGGGCTGCCGGATCCCGGCCCGATAACGACCTACGGCCTGCCGTTCGTGCGGGCCGCCGGCGAGATCGCCGCGGTGATCGCCGTCGGGTCCTTCCTGTTCGCCGCGTTCCTGACCCCGCCCCAATCCAACGGCGTACTCGACGCCGGCGGCTACCGCGCGCTGCGCCTGGGCACGGGCGCGTCGGCGGCGTGGACGGTGTGCGCGGCGCTGATGGTTCCGCTGACGGTGTCCGACGTCTCCGGTCAGCCGTTGAGCCAGACCCTCGACCCGGTGACCGTCTGGTCGGCGGCCGACCTCGTCGACATGGCGAGCGCGTGGCGGTGGACGGCGTTCCTGGCCGCGGCCGTCACGGTGGCCAGTCTTCCGGTGCTGCGCTGGTCCTGGACGCCGATACTGCTCGCCGGGGCCCTGACGACGCTTATCCCACTCGGGCTGGCGGGGCATTCGTCGACCGGCGGCGCCCACGACATGGCCACCAACAGCCTGCTGTTCCACCTCGTCGCCGGAGCGCTGTGGGCCGGTGGGCTGCTGGCCTTACTTGTGCACGCGTTGCGGCGCGGCAAGCACGCCGATCTGGCCGCGCGGCGGTTCTCGGCGCTGGCGTTGTGGTGCTTCGTCGTCATGGCCGTCAGCGGGGTGATCAACGCGCTCGTGCGCGTCGAACCGGCCGACCTGGTGCGCACCGAGTACGGCTGGTTGATCGTCGCCAAGGTCTGCGCGTTAGTCCTGCTTGCGGTGATCGGTTGGTGGCAGCGCCGCTCCGCGGTGACCGCATTGCAGGACGACCCTTCGGCGCGGCGCCCGTTGATCCGGCTGGCGCTGCTCGAGGCGCTGCTGTTCGGGGCGACATTCGGCATCGCGGTCGGGCTCGGGCGCACACCTCCACCGCCGCTGACCGAACAGCCCAGCCCCGTCGAGGTGGCGATCGGATACGACCTCGCCGGCCCGCCCACCGTCGAACGGATCCTGCTCGACTGGCGCTTCGACCTGATCTTCGGCACCGCTGCGATCGTCTTCGCGGTGGTTTACCTGCTCGGTGTGCGCCGGCTTCGCCGTCGGGGCGACGCGTGGCCGGTGGGCCGGACGCTGGGGTGGCTGTGCGGCTGCGCGGCCCTGCTGATCGCGACGTCGTCGGGGCTGGGCCGCTACATGCCGGCGATGTTCTCGATGCACATGCTCGCGCACATGATGCTGTCGATGCTGGTGCCGATCCTGCTGGTGCTCGGCGCGCCGATGACGCTGGCCCTGCGGGCGCTGCCGACCGCGGGCCGCGGCGATCCGCCGGGACCGAGGGAGTGGCTGCTGGCCGCGTTGCACTCGCGGGTGTCGCGGTTCCTGACACAGCCGATCATCGCGACGGTCATCTTCGTCGCCGGTTTCTACGGTTTGTACTTCGGCGGGCTGTTCGACGCGGCGGTCGACAAGCACGGCGCACACGTGCTGATGAACGTGCACTTCCTGCTGAGCGGATACCTCTTCTACTGGGTGACGATCGGTATCGACCCGGCGCCGCGCCAGATCCCACACCTGGGCAAGGTCGCGATGGTGTTCGCATCGCTGCCCCTACACGCGTTCTTCGGAGTGGTGCTGATGGGCACCAAAACCGTGCTTGGCGAACCCTTCTACCGGTCGCTGCAGTTGAGCTGGCACACCGATCTGCTCGCCGATCAGCGCACCGGCGGCGGGATCGCCTGGGCGGCCGGCGAAGTCCCGCTCGTCGTGGTGATGCTCGCGCTGCTGATCCAGTGGACGCGCAGCGACCAGCGCACGGCCAAACGGATCGACCGGGCCGCCGACCGCGACCACGACGCGGAGCTTGCCGCTTACAACGCGATGCTCGCCGAACTCGCCCGCCGCGACGCTCGCGCCGAGTAAACGTCGGGTTCCGCACGACTTCCGGGCCGCCGAGGCCGACGCTTTGGCTGGTTCCCGGCCGGCGGATCGACCATTGCGTCGGTTTCGGGGATTGCGGAGCGAGACCGGTGGCCGCGGGCGTCCAATCTGTGTGGAGATCCCGTTCGTCGGTCGTGACGCCGTGGCCGAGGGCCACCTCACCCGAGCCCGCCTGCGCAGTCAGTATCGGCCGCTGTACCGGGGCATCTACGTCCCGCGCGGCCACCAGGCCTCGCTGCGCGAAAGGATCGCCGGAATATCCCTCGCGTCGCCGTCTGCAGTGATCGCCGGGGTGGCCGCATCCTCGATGTACGGGGCGAAGTGGATCGATGATGACGTTCCCATCGAAGTGATCGCAGCGATCCGACGCCAGCACGGATTGGTCGTCCGCGACGAGACACTGGAGGATGGGCGAGGTCACCACGGTGGCAGGCATCCGCGTCACCACCTCGGCCCGGACCGCGTTCGACCTTGCCCGCCACCGCCCGCGCGACGAGGCGGTCGCACGCCTGGACGCGTTGATGAATGCGCGCCCGTTCGCGCTTCAGGACGTCGTGCTATTAGCGAAGTGCCATCGCGGTGTGCGTGGTCTGCGGCGACTGCTGTTCGTCGATGCCGGGCTACCTCGGCCGACCACGACGCAATTCGTCGTGAAAGACGAGTGGGGCCGCTATGTCCGGCGTATCGACATGTGCTGGGAGGACTTCAAAGTCGGCGCGGAATACGACGGCGAACAACACCTCACCAACCGTCGACAATATGTCCTCGACGTTCGGGTCAACCGCGAGCTGCAGCGGCTCGACTGGCACGTCATCCACGTCATCAAGGAAGACCGGGCGGAGGACATCGTCGAGCAGGCGCGAACCGCCCTGCTGTCGCGGGGCTGGCGGCCGTAGGTTCCGCGGGCGCTCGCTCGAGACCGACGCAATGGTCGATCGCAGGCGGGCAGACCAGCCAAAACGTCGGGCTCGACGAACAACCGAGGGCGCCATCCACAAGGCCCGATTCGTGCACAGGGCCGCGCGGCGACCGACCATCCTGCGTCCCGGTGTCGGC
Source organism: Mycobacterium sp. IS-1590 (assembly GCF_001500025.1). Taxonomy (GTDB): domain Bacteria; phylum Actinomycetota; class Actinomycetes; order Mycobacteriales; family Mycobacteriaceae; genus Mycobacterium. The sequence continues at coordinate 28,681 of NZ_LQIW01000049.1, forward strand.
ACCGCGGCGCTCAATAGCGGTGTCACCGACACGCCATGGGGCGCTCGGCAAGAAACGCACAGAAACAAGTTGGAGGAATCGCCATGTTCGAGACACCGTTCACCATCGTCGGCAACATCGTCACCGACCCGATCCATCGACGGGTCGGCGATCAGGAGATGGTCCGGTTCCGGGTCGCGAGCAACTCGCGCCGCCGAACGGCCGAAGGAACATGGGAGCCGGGAAACTCGTTGTTCGTCACGGTGAACTGCTGGGGGAGGGTGGTCGCCGGGGCCAGCGCGGCGCTGGTCAAGGGCGACCCCGTCATCGTCGTCGGACACGTCTACACCAGTGAGTACGACGATCGTGACGGCAACCGACGCTCGTCGGTCGAAGTGCGCGCCACCTCGGTCGGACCGGATCTGGCCCGGTGCTCGGCGCGCATCGACCGCGGACGTCAGCAGACCGAGCAGCGGTTCACCGACCCGGAAAACCCACCCGAAGACTCCGGTGATGACGACGACACGGAGCAGCCCGAGACGGCGCTGCCCCTGACCGCGTAGCGCGAGCACGCCGCCGGCGCAGGACCTCGAGTAGCTCACTCGGCTGCGCCGGCGAGGCCACGCCTACGATGGTTCGCGAGCATCACCCGAGAGACTCGCAACTTTTGAAAGGCATCCCACGGCATGGCCGAATTCATCTATTCGATGCGGAAGGTCCGCAAGGCGCACGGCGACAAGGTCATCCTCGACGACGTCAGCCTGAACTTCCTTCCGGGCGCGAAGATCGGCGTCGTCGGCCCCAACGGGGCCGGCAAGTCGAGCGTCTTGCGGATCATGGCCGGGCTGGACCAGCCCAACAACGGCGACGCGTTCCTGCAGCCCGGGGCGACCGTGGGCATCCTGCAGCAGGAACCCCCGCTCAACGAGGAGAAGACGGTCCGCGAGAACGTCGAAGAGGGCGTGGCGATCAAGGAGAAGCTGAACCGCTACAACGAGGTCGCCGAGCTGATGGCCACCGACTACTCCGATGAGCTGATGGAGGAGATGGGTCGGCTGCAGGAAGAGCTCGACGCCGCCGACGCGTGGGACATCGACTCCCAGCTCGAGCAGGCGATGGACGCGCTGCGCTGCCCGCCACCCGACGAGCCGGTCACCCATCTGTCCGGTGGCGAGCGTCGCCGGGTCGCGTTGTGCAAGCTGCTGCTGTCCAAGCCCGACCTGCTGCTCCTCGACGAGCCCACCAACCACCTGGACGCCGAGAGTGTCCAATGGCTCGAACAACACCTCGCCGAGTACAAGGGCGCGATCCTGGCGGTCACCCACGACCGGTACTTCCTGGACAACGTCGCTGAGTGGATACTCGAGCTCGACCGCGGACGCGCGTATCCGTACGAGGGTAACTACTCGACGTATCTGGAGAAGAAGGCCGAGCGCGTCGCTGTGCAGGGCCGCAAGGACGCCAAACTGCAGAAGCGTCTGCAGGACGAGCTCGCCTGGGTCCGCTCGGGCGCCAAGGCGCGGCAAGCCAAGAGCAAGGCCCGTCTGCAGCGCTACGAGGAGATGGCCGCCGAGGCGGAGAAGACGCGCAAGCTCGACTTCGAGGAGATCCAGATCCCGACGCCGCCGCGGCTGGGCAACGTCGTCGTGGAGGTCGAGCACCTCGACAAGGGCTTCGGCGGGCGCACCCTGATCAAGGATCTGTCGTTCACGCTGCCGCGCAACGGCATCGTCGGGGTCATCGGCCCCAACGGCGTCGGTAAGACCACGCTGTTCAAGACCATCGTGGGCCTCGAGCAGCCCGACAGCGGCACGGTGAAGGTCGGCGAAACGGTCAAGCTGAGCTACGTCGACCAGTCCCGCGCGGGCATCGATCCGAAAAAGACGGTGTGGGAGGTCGTCTCCGACGGGTTGGACTACATCGAGGTCGGCCAGAACGAGATCCCGTCGCGGGCCTACGTCTCCGCGTTCGGCTTCAAGGGCCCGGATCAACAGAAGCCGGCCGGTGTGTTGTCCGGCGGTGAACGCAACCGGCTCAACCTGGCGTTGACGCTCAAGGAGGGCGGCAACCTGATCCTGCTCGACGAGCCGACCAACGACCTGGACGTCGAGACGCTGTCGTCGCTGGAGAACGCGCTCGAGAGCTTCCCCGGCTGCGCGGTCGTGATCTCCCACGATCGCTGGTTCCTCGATCGCACCTGTACCCACATCCTGGCGTGGGAGGGCGACGAGGACAACGAGGCCAAGTGGTTCTGGTTCGAGGGCAACTTCGGCGCCTACGAGGAGAACAAGGTCGAACGGCTCGGCGCCGAGGCCGCCCGCCCGCACCGCGTGACGCACCGCAAGCTCACGCGCGACTGATCCGGCGGGGTAGCCGCAAACCCCGCTGCCGGGCTACTAGGGTCGTCTTCTGCGGACCGCGGAGCCGCTTTGCTCATCGGGGCTGGTGGTGACATCCAACGACGGAGGTCCGCGCCTACAGTTCAGGAGCGTCGCATGTCGGTGAATCCGGGAGACGTCGGGAGATCAGCGGGCGCCGGGGTCGGCGTCACCGGAACCAACGGCTCTCCTGGACTCGACGACCAGACCGTGGCGCGTCTGGCACGCGCCTATCTGGAGACCTATCGAGGTCCGCACGCCGACGCCCCCACCGCTGACGCCACGGTCACCATGCCGGTGACGGCGACGGCGAATCAGATCGTCACGCCCGAACTCATCACCGCGCATCACCGGCTCGGCCGCTTCCGCCCCTACGGCGATACGCGCGTCGAGGTGTACCGCGCCGACGACCCCGCCGGGTTCGGTCCTGCGCTGCAGATAGTCACCGACAACACCGCGATGGTCATGGACTCGGTCACGGTGCTGCTGCACCGATTCGGCGTCGCCTACACCGCGATCATGAACCCCGTCTTTCACGTGCACCGTGCGCGCGCGGGCGAACTGCTGGGAGTTGCGCCCGCCGCCGAAGCCGGCGGGTCCCGTGACGGGGTGTTCGAGGCCTGGATTCACGTCCAGCTCGCGGCGACCGTCGATCCCAAGGCACTGGCCCAGGTGGCGCAGATGCTGCCGAGCGTGCTCGCCGATGCGCGTCACGTCGCCCTCGATGCCGACGAGCTCTCGTCGACGATGCGCAGGTTGGCCCACGACTTGGCCACCGACACCGCAGGCAGGTTCCGCGGACCCGACCGCGAGGACGTCGCCGCGCTGTTGCGGTGGCTGGCCGACGGACATTTCGTGCTGCTGGGCTACCAGCGATGTTCGATACAGGACGGCGGCTCGTCGGTCGATCCCGCCAGCCGGCTGGGGGCGCTTCGCCTGCGTCATGACGTGCTGCCGCCGCTGACCGATGACGACGACCTTCTCGTGCTGGCGCAGGCCACCATTCCGAGCTACCTGCGTTACGGTGCTTACCCCCACATCGTGGTGGTCCGCGAACAGCACGGACCGACCGCCATCGAACACCGCTTCGTCGGCTTGTTCACGGTGGCGGCCATGAACGCCAATGTGCTTGAGATCCCGCTGATCTCACGCAGGGTGAACGAGGCGCTGTCGCTGTCCCGTAACGACCCGAGTCACCCGGGGCAACTGCTGCTCGACATCATCCAGACCATCCCGCGCCCCGAACTGTTCGCGCTGTCGGCGCAGGACGTGCTCGACATGGTGAAGGCCGTCGTCGACCTCGGGTCTCGCAGGCGCACGCTGCTGTTCATGCGCGCCGATTCACTGGCGCACTTCGTCTCGTGCCTGGTGTATCTGCCGCGCGACCGTTACACCACCGATGTCCGGTTGGAGATGCAGGACATCCTCGTGCGCGAGCTCGGCGGGGTCAGCATCGAGTACACCGCCCGGGTGAGTGAGTCACCCTGGGCTGTGGTTCATTTCGCGGTGCGCATGCCCGGCGGTACCCACGCACGTGACATCGACACGTCCCCGGCCAACGAGTCGCGCATCCAGGATCTGCTGACCGAAGCGGCGCGCACCTGGGGCGACCGGTTGATCGGCGCGGTGAAGACGGGTTCGATCGATCAGCGTACGGCCCAGCACTATTCGGCCGCCTTCCCCGAGGCCTACAAGCAGGCGGTCGAACCGCTCGACGCCATCGGCGACATCGCGGTCATCGAAGAACTGCAGGATGATTCGATCCAACCGGTGCTCACCGACCTCGAGGAAGGCACCGCGCAGCTCACCTTGTACCTGGGCGGGCACTCGGCGTCGCTGAGCGACCTGCTCCCGATGCTGCAATCGATGGGTGTCGTGGTTCTCGAAGAGCGACCGTTCACCGTCGAACGGCCCGACGGGCTCGCGGTGTGGATCTACCAGTTCAAAATCTCACCGCACGAGTCGATTCCACGCATCGAGTCCGAATCCGAACGAACCGAGACCGCCACACGGTTCGCCGATGCGCTGACCGCGATCTGGCAGGGCCGCGCCGAGACCGACCGATTCAACGAGCTGGTGATGCGGGCCGGGCTGAACTGGCAGCAGGTCTCGGTCCTGCGCAGTTATGCGAAATATCTACGGCAGGCGGGTTTTCCGTACAGCCAGTCGCACATCGAGACCGTCGTCAACGACCACGCCAAGACCGCGCGCTCGCTGGTCGAACTGTTCGAGGCGTTGTTCTGTCCGTTCGAGGGCGAGCAGGACGACGCGCCGAAACGACGGGACGCCCAGTCGGCGGCGGCCGCGGTGACCGCCGACATCGACGCGCTGGTCAGCCTGGACACCGACCGCGTGCTGCGGGCCTTCGCGTCGATGATCCAGGCCACCCTGCGCACCAACTACTTCGTCCGGCGGCAGGAGTCGGCTCGCCGGCAGGACGTGCTGTCGTTCAAGCTCGATCCCGGTCTGATCGACGAATTGCCGCTGCCGCGACCGAAGTTCGAGATCTTCGTGTATTCGCCGCGCGTCGAGGGTGTGCACCTGCGGTTCGGATATGTGGCGCGCGGAGGCCTGCGCTGGTCGGATCGTCGCGAGGACTTCCGTACCGAGATCCTCGGGTTGGTCAAGGCGCAGGCCGTCAAGAACGCGGTGATCGTGCCCGTGGGCGCCAAGGGCGGTTTCGTCGTCAAGCAGCCGCCGACACCGACCGGAGACGCTGCCGACGACCGCGAAGCCCAGCGCGCCGAGGGCGTGGCGTGCTACAGGCTGTTCATCGCCGGCCTGCTCGATGTGACCGACAACGTCGACAAGGGTTCCGGCAAGGTCACCGCGCCCCCGGACGTGGTGCGTCGCGACGGGGACGACGCCTATCTCGTCGTCGCCGCCGACAAGGGCACCGCGACGTTCTCCGACATCGCCAACGAGGTCGCCAAGTCCTACGGCTTCTGGCTCGGCGACGCGTTCGCCTCGGGCGGTTCGGTGGGATACGACCACAAGGCCATGGGCATCACCGCCAAAGGGGCGTGGGAGTCGGTCAAGCGGCACTTCCGCGAGATGGGTGTCGACACGCAGTCCGAGGACTTCACCGTCGTCGGCGTCGGCGACATGAGCGGTGACGTGTTCGGCAACGGCATGTTGCTGTCCAAGCACATTCGCCTGTTGGCCGCCTTCGACCACCGGCACATCTTCATCGATCCCGATCCCGACGCGGCGTCCTCATGGGAGGAGCGCAAGCGCCTGTTCGAGCTGCCCCGGTCGAGTTGGGAGGACTACGACTCCTCGTTGATCAGCGAGGGCGGCGGCGTCTACAGCAGGGAGCACAAGTCGATTCAGATCAGCCCGCAGGCCCGCGCCGCGCTGGGCATCGACGACCAGGTCGACGAGTTGACCCCGCCCAACCTGATCAAGGCGATCCTGAAGGCGCCCGCCGACTTGCTGTTCAACGGTGGCATCGGCACGTACATCAAAGCCGAATCAGAATCCGACGCCGACGTCGGCGACCGCGCGAACGACCCGGTGCGGGTGAACGGAAACCAGTTGCGCGTCAAGGTGGTCGGGGAGGGCGGTAACCTCGGTGTGACCGCACTGGGACGTATCGAGTTCGATCTTGCGGGCGGCCGCATCAACACCGACGCGCTGGACAACTCGGCCGGCGTCGATTGCTCCGACCACGAGGTCAACATCAAGATCTTGATCGACTCGCTGGTCACCGCGGGCAAGGTCAGCCCCGAAGACCGCACCGAACTGCTGCTGTCGATGACCGACGAGGTCGGCCGGTTGGTGCTGCGGGACAACGAGGACCAGAACGATCTGATGGGGACCAGCCGCGCCAACGCGGCGAGCCTGCTGCCGGTGCACGCGCGCATGATCAAGGCCTTCGTCGCCGACCGCGGGCTCAACCGCGAGCTCGAGGCGTTGCCCTCGGAGAAGGAGATCCACCGCCGCACCGACGCTGGAATCGGTTTGACTTCACCGGAACTGGCGACGCTGATGGCTCACGTCAAACTCGCGCTGAAATCGGACGTGCTGGCCAGCGACCTGCCCGATCAGGAGGCGTTCGCCTCCCGGCTGCCGTCGTACTTCCCCGAGAAGCTGCGTGAGCCGTTCGCCGCGGAGATCCGGTCGCACGAGCTGCGCCGTGAGATCGTCACCACCATGCTGGTCAACGATCTCGTCGACACCAGCGGGATCACCTACGCGTACCGCATCAGCGAGGATGCCGGGGTGGGCCCGGTCGACGCCGTGCGCAGTTACGCCGCGGCCAACGCGATCTTCCGGATCAACGACATCTGGCGGCAGATCCGGGCGGCGGGGGACAACGGCGTCTCGGTTGCGGTGACCGACCGGATGACGCTGGATCTGCGACGGCTGGTCGACCGGGCCGGACGCTGGCTGCTCAACTACCGCCCCCAGCCGCTGGCCGTGGGCGCCGAGACCAACCGGTTCGCGGCCAAGGTGGCGGCGCTGACACCACGGATGTCCGAGTGGCTGCGCGGCGACGACGAAGCGATCGTGGCCAAGGAGGCCGACGAGCTGGCGTCGCGCGGGATACCCAAGGACCTGGCGTACGAGGTAGCCACGGGGCTCTACCAGTTCAGCCTTCTCGACATCATCGACATCGGCGACATCGTCGAGCGCGAACCCGACGAGGTGGCCGACACGTACTTCGCCCTGATGAACTACCTCAACACCGACACCCTGCTCACCGCGGTGTCGCGGCTCGAGCGCGACGACCGCTGGCATTCGTTGGCGCGACTGGCGATTCGCGACGACATCTACGGGTCGCTGCGGGCTCTGTGCCTGGACGTGCTGGCGGTGGGCGAGCCCGACGAGACGGGCGAGGAGAAGATCGCCGAATGGGAGACCACCAACGGTTCGAGGGTGGACCGCGCCCGTCGCACGCTCGACGAGATTCATGAAAGCGGTCAGCACGACCTCGCGACGCTGTCGGTGGCGGCGCGTCAAATTCGCAGCATGACACGGACCAGTGGAACGGGGACTTCTCGATGACGAGCGCTGATCGCGCGGGCAACACGAACGGGCCAGGGTTCGTCGCGCCGGTTCATGTGCGGTGGTCGGACATCGACATGTACCAGCACATCAACCACGCCACCATGGTGACGATCCTCGAAGAAGCCCGGATTCCGTTCCTGCGTGAACCGTTCGGCCCGGAGATCGAGACCATCGGGCTGCTCATCGCCGAGGTCAACATCTCGTACAAGGCGCAGCTGCGGCTGATCGACTCGCCGCTGCAGGTGACCATGTGGTCCAAGCGCGTGCGTTCGGTGGATTTCACCGTCGGCTACGAGGTGCGATCGGTGGCGGCGCCGCCGGACTCGAAGCCGGCGGTGATCGCGGACACCCAGTTGGCCGCCGTGCACATCAAAGAGCAGCGGTTGCACCGGCTTTCGCCGCAGCAAAAAGAGTACCTGCAGCGCTGGACACGATGACGGGATCCGAGCGCGGCCTCTGGCTGGCCGACCTACCGCATCGCGGAGACCTCGCGACGTTCGTCGAGCGGGCTTTGCGTCTCGACGAAGCCGCCGTCATCAGATTGCGTCAACGGTCTGAGGGCGTGCTGGCCGCCTGGGTCGCAACAGGATTCGATGTCTTGGCCAGCCGGGTGGTCGAGGGCCGGGTCAATCCACCGGATCTCTCCGCGGGCGCCGACACACTGGCCGCGGGTCTGGAGACCGTGGACTCGACCGGCTTCGTCGAGCCCGGCTTCGCGCTCGATTCGGCCTGGCGCGGAGCGCTTCCGCCGGACTCCGGGTTCGTCCACCTCGACGACGTGCCGGCCCGCGTCGTGCTCGACCTGGCCCAGCGCGGCGGGGAGCTGGCCAAGGAGCACTCCAGCAGTCACGGTCCACCGGTGTCGCTGCTGGATCAAGAGGTCGTCGCGGTCAGTTCGGGTGACGACAGCGTCGGCATCCCGATGCGGTGTGTATTCGCGCTGACGGCAATGGGTTTCCTGCCTCAATCGGGGTCGGCGGTGGGCGCCGACGAGATCGTGCGGGTGCGGGTGACGCCGACGTGGCTGCGTATCGACGCGCGGTTCGGTTCGGTGTATCGCCGCCGCGGCGACCCAGCCGTCGTCCTGCGCTGACTTTCTTCCCGCGTGGGCCCACGTGAAGCTGCGCGAGTGACCGTGTCTGTGCGCAACACGCCGCAGAATTTTGTACAAACTCGGTCGCTCACGGCAGGGCTGCAGGGCTACACCAGCCAGGCGGCGCTGTCGGGAGGCAGGGCGCCGTCGGACACCGAGGCGCTGGCCAGCAGGACCTGACCCTCCGGCAGCGGTATCGGCAGCGGGCCCGCGTTCAGCACGCACACCAACCCGCCGGTGCGGTGAAACACGAGACTGTCGGCGGGAGAGTCCAGCCACTCGACCGTCGCCCCGCTGAATTCGGCACGCTGTGAACGCAATCCGAACGCCCGACGAAAGAATGCCAGCGTCGAGTCCGGATCTGCCATCTGCTTCTCAACGGTCAGCTCCGCCCATTCCGGCGGGATCGGCAACCACGTCTGCCTGTTGTCGGAAAACCCGAACGGAGGAGCATCGCCCGCCCACGGCATCGGAATCCGGCTGCCGTCGCGCCCGCGCCGGGTGTGCCCGGAGCGCTCCCACACCGGGTCGCGCAGTGCCTCGTCGGGGAGATCGACGTTCGGCAGGCCCAGTTCCTCGCCGTTGTAGACGAACACCGGTCCCGGAAGTGCCAGCATGACCAGAGCCATCGCCTTGGCGCGGGCCAAGCCCACGGCACCGCCACCGTAGCGGGTGGGTACGCGGTCGACGTCGTGGTTGGCCAGCGTCCACGTCGGGACGGCGCCCACCAATTCGGCTGCGGCCATCGAGTTCTCGATCGCATGACGGATGTCGGCGGCGTCGAACGTCGCACGCAGAAGCCGGAAGTTGAAGCCCAGGTGCAGTTCGTCGGGGCGCACATAGCGGGCGAACTGTTCGTTGTCGTAGACCCAGACCTCGCCGATCGCAACAGATTCGGGATAGTCGTCGAACACCCGGCGGATCCTGCGGTGAATCTCGTGCACGCCGTCGTTGTTGAACCGGGGATCGTCGTCCATCTCCGCCAGCAGCATCTCCCGTCGCACGACCCTCATGTCGGGAAGCCCGGGCGGCTTGGCCATCCCGTGCGCGACATCGATGCGGAAGCCGTCGACGCCGCGGTCGAGCCAGAATCGCAGCGTCTGTTCGAGGTCGTCGAACACCTCGGCGTTCTCCCAGTTGAGGTCGGGCTGCTCGGCGTCGAACAGGTGCAGGTACCACTGGCCGGGGCTGCCGTCGGCTTCGGTCACCCGAGTCCACGCCGGCCCACCGAAGATCGACACCCAGTTGTTCGGGGGCTTCGACCCGTCGGGCCCGCTGCCGTCGCGGAAAATGTAGCGCCCGCGCTCCCGGCTGCCCGGGCTTGCCGCCAGGGCCGCGTGAAACCACGGATGCGCGGAGCTGGTGTGGTTGGGCACCAAATCCATCGTCACCTTCAGGCCCCGGTCGTGCGCGGCGGCGACGAGCCGGTCCAACGCCGCCATTCCGCCGAACAGCGGGTCGACGTCGCGCGGATCGGCCACGTCGTAGCCGTTGTCGGCCATCGGCGAGACCATCACCGGGTTGAGCCAGATCGCGTCGACGCCGAGCGCCTCGAGGTAGTCCAATCCCGCGGTCACCCCGTCGAGGTCGCCGACACCGTCCCCGTCGCTGTCGCGGAACGAGCGCGGGTAGACCTGGTAGAACAGCGCGTCAGACCACCACGGACTCGTCATCAGAACGGCGCGTTCACCATGGAATGCGCGGCCATCTCCAGGTAGGCCAGCAGCTCTTTGCGGTGCTCGTCGTCGAGGGTGTCCGAGTCGATCTCCGCGACCGCGGTGTGCATGCACCGCAGCCACGCGTCGCGCTCGATGTAGCCGATCCGAAACGGGACGTGGCGCATCCTCAACCGCGGATGCCCACGCTGGTCGGAGTACGTGCGTGGCCCGCCCCAGTACTGCTCGAGGAACATCCGCAGCCGCACCTCGGCCGGTCCGAGGTCCTCCTCGGGGTAGAGCGGACGCAGGATCTCGTCCTCGCGGACCAACTCGTAGAACCGCGCCACGATCGCGCGGAACGTCTCGTGGCCACCGACTTCGTCGTAGAACGACCTCTGTGGCTGTGTCACGCCACCATTGTTCCTTGTTGCTGGATTGGCCAGGTCAGGCGGGCGCGCCACCCGATGTTCACCGGACTGACCTGCGAACACGTCGAGAATTGTCGTGCGATTCACAGGAATCCGTGGTGAACTGTCGGACGGAGGACGTATGGCGCATCGCAAGAAAGGCCCGTCCAAAAGGGCCGGCCAGCGGAGTCACGGTGGCGCGACGGCCCTGACCGGGTCGGTGGTACCGGGCGCGCAGACACGCGTGCTGCACAGCGTCGACATCCATCCACCAAGTCCCACCGAGGGCTCGATCTGGGGACGTCGCCGGGTACTGCTGCTGAACTCCACCTACGAACCGTTGACCGCTCTGCCCATGCGGCGGGCGGTCATCATGTTGATGTGCGGTAAGGCCGACGTCGTGCATGACGATCCCGGCGGCCCGGTGATTCATTCGGCGACGCGGTCGATCGTGGTGCCCTCGGTGATCCGGCTGCGCGCCTACGTGCGGGTGCCGTACCGGGCGCGCATCCCGATGACGCGTGCGGCGCTGATGCACCGCGACCGGTTCCGCTGCGCCTACTGCGGGACCAAGGCCGACACCGTCGACCACGTGGTTCCGCGTAGCCGCGGGGGAGCGCACTCCTGGGAAAACTGCGTGGCGGCCTGTTCGACGTGCAATCACCGCAAGGCGGACCGGCTGCTCACGGAGCTGGGGTGGTCGCTGCGCACAGTGCCCGTTCCGCCGAAGGGACAGCACTGGCGGCTGCTGTCGAGCGTCAAGGAACTCGACCCGTCGTGGGCGCGATATCTGGGCGAGGGCGCGGCGTAAACGCGGCTGGTATACGGTTTGCGACGTGAGCACCACGACGACAATCGCGCTACTGACCTTGGTGCCGCTCGGGTTGACTGCCGTGCTTGCCGTACTGATTTGGCGCAAGAAGGGCCCGCACCCGGCGAGCTACAAGATGTCTGATCCCTGGAAGCACGCCCCGATCCTGTGGGCGTCCGACGAGCCGTCAGGTGACGTGCACGCCACCGGGCGCAGTTATGCGGCCGACTCCGCGGCTCATGGCGGAAACGTGGGTGACCACCAAACCCACGCGACGACGATTGGAGGCGGCGCCAGTGGCAAGTGGTGACGTTGCGGTAAGCGGCCATCGCGCCGCGGTCGAGCGCACGGACCTCCCGATGGGCTGGGTGGTCACGTCCAGCGGCCGGATCTCCGGTGTCACGCAGCCGGGTGAGCTGTCGCTGGACTACCCCTTCCCGACCAAGGACCTGGTGTTCCTCGACGACGCGCTCAAGTACGGCTCGCGGGCTGCCAAGGCCCGGTTCGCCGTGTACATCGGCGATCTCGGCGCCGACACGGCGGCCACCGCGCGCGAGATCCTCACCCAGGTGCCCACCCCGAACAACGCCGTGCTGCTGGCGGTCTCGCCGGATCAGCGCGCCATCGAGGTGGTCTACGGTGCTGCCGTCAAGGGCCGCGGCATCGAGGAGGCCGCACCCCTGGGCGTCTCCGCGGCCGCCGCTTCGTTCAAAGAGGGCAACCTGATGGACGGGTTGATCAGCGCGGTGCGGGTGATGAGCGCCGGCGTCACCCCGGCCTGACCGTCACGCTTTCTGTTTGCGCGATGGTGCGCGTTCCCCTCGCAAGCGGTGGGCCCAGCACACGACACGCCGCGGTGAAACAGCGTTATGCGCACGCTCGTGGGCGCGTCACGGTGCATCGAGTGCGAGCGCAGCACGAATTTCGACGTACCGCTCGAGGAAGCGTCGCTCATCGAGACGTTTGCGCCGCAGCCACGCGGTGACCTCGTCGTTGCACTTGCTGGTGTTGCACGAGGCGCATGCCGGTACGACGTTGTCGATCGTGTACCGCCCGCCGCGTGAGATCGCCATGACGCAGTCGCGCTGCAGCGCTCGATTGGTCGCGCCGCAGTAGGCGCAGCCCTGCCACGCGTCCTTGAGGGCCTGCCACTGTGCGGGCGTGAGGTCGTTGTCGACGGCAGCGATTCGACGCTTGCGCTTGCGGGCCGCCCTGGCTCGGCGAGTTCTGCTGACCGCCACGCGCTCAGCATGCACCGCGAGCGACCGCTGTTGTACGCCCGGAGGCGGCGTGTCGCGGCGCAGACACGGTCGCTCGCGCGAGGAAGGTGCGCTAGCCGGCGTCGAAGGCGCGGGCGCGCAGGGACCGCTCGACGCCGGCGCGACCCTCGATGACCAGTCGGCGCAGCGGGGGCGGCACATCGGGGTCGGCCAGGAACCGGTCGGCGGCGGCCAGCCCGTCCTCGCTGATGTCCCATGACGGGTACAGCCCGACGACGACGGTCTGGGCGACCTCGCTGGACCGCCGCTGCCACACGCCTGCGATCGCGCCGAAGTACCTGGCGCGGAACGGCGACAGCAGCTCCTGCTGACCGGCCTGCACGAATCCGCCGATGATCGCGCGCGCGGTGATGTTGGCCAGCGTGTCGTCCTCGATCACCTGCTCCCACGCGGCTTCCTTGACCGCCAACTCCGGACGGGCCGCCGAGGCCGCGGCGGCGTGCCGGCGTCCCGCGGCGGTCGGATCGCGTTGCGCCTCGGCGTCGATGAACGGCGTCTCCATCCCCTCGGCGTCGACGGCGCCCGCAGCGGCGAGCGCGGTCACGATGCGCCACCGCAAGTCGGTGTCGACGACGAGACCGGGCAGACCCTTGAGCGCGGGGTCATCATCGAGAAGCGCGGAAAGCACCTCGATGTGCCGCGGGCTCAGCACCGATCCGCAGAGCGCGTTGACGTAGGCCAGTTGATGATCGGACCCGCCCTCGGCGCTGCGGGCCAATTCGAGTAGCCGGTCGGCGAACTCGGGCCACCCTGACGAGCGCGCCCAGTCCGGGTCGGCGTAAGAGTTCAACGCCGTCTGGGCCTGCAGCAGAAGTCGTTGCAGCACACCGACTTCAGTCTCGGCGTGCACGCCGTCGCATACCAGCGACACGAAGTCGCGGGCCTTGAGCTCGGCCTCTCGAGTCATCTCCCACGCCGCCGACCACGCCAGGGTGCGCGGCAGCGGCTCAGCGATGTCGGCGATGCGCGTCAGCACCGTCTGCAGCGACTCCTGATCCAACCGCAGCGAGCAGTACGTCAGGTCGTCGTCGTTGACCAGGACCAACCTGCCGCGCGGAACTCCTTGCAGCGCCGGCACATCCGTGCTCGAACCTTCGATGTCGAGTTCCTCGCGATGCACCCGCACCAGCTTGCCGGAGCCATCGTCGTCGTAGATCCCGACCGCGAGGCGATGCACCCGTGCCTCACCCGCTCCGGGCGCGGCCCCGCTCTGGTCGACGGCGAACCGGGTGAACCGGCCGTCGGCGTCGAGATCGAAATCGGGCCGCAGCGTGTTGAGGCCGGTCGTCTTGAGCCATTGCCGCCCCCACCCCGACAGGTCACGGCCCGAGGCCTTTTCCAGCGCGCCCAGCAGGTCACCGAACGTGGCGTTACCGAAGGCGTGGTCGCGGAAGTAGTCGCGCAGGCCGGAGAGGAACTCCTCCTCGCCGACGTAGGCGACCAGTTGCTTGAGGACGCTGGCGCCCTTGGCGTAGGTGATCCCATCGAAGTTCACCTCGACGGCCGCCAGATCGGGGATGTCGGCGGCCACGGGATGTGTGGAGGGCAGTTGGTCCTGCCGGTACGCCCACGACTTCTCCACGTTCGCGAACGTCGTCCACGCCTCGGTGTACTCGGTGGCCTCGGCCTGGCACAGCACCGAGGCGAACGTGGCGAAAGACTCGTTGAGCCACAGGTCATCCCACCACTGCATGGTGACCAGGTCGCCGAACCACATGTGCGCCATCTCGTGCAGGACGGTCTCGGCGCGCCGTTCGTAGGAGGCGCGGGTCACCTTGCTGCGGAAGACGTAGTCCTCGAGGAACGTCACCGCGCCCGCATTCTCCATCGCGCCGGCGTTGAACTCCGGTACGAACAGCTGGTCGTACTTGCCGAATGCGTACGGGATGCCGAAGTTGTTGTGGTAAAAGCCAAATCCCTGCTTGGTCTCGGTGAACAACCGTTCGGCGTCCATGAACTCGGCCAACGTCTTGCGGCAGAACAATCCCAGCGGAATGTCGCCGTGGTCGTCGCTGTACACGTCGTCCCAGCGCGCGTACGGACCGGCGATGAGCGCCACCAGATACGTGCTCATACGTGGTGTCGCGGCGAAGGTGTGCCGCTTGGCTGCGCCGGCGTCCTCGACGTTGACGGTGGCGCCGTTGGACACGACCTCCCAGTGCGAGGGCGCTGTCACCGCGACGTCGAAGGCCGCTTTGAGATCAGGTTGGTCGAAACACGCGAACATCCGCTTGGCATCGGCGGTTTCGAACTGCGAGTACAGGTACACCTCGTCGTCGACGGGGTCGACGAAGCGGTGCAACCCTTCGCCGGTGTTGGAATAGCGGCAATCGGCCTCGACGACGACGACGTTGTGCGCGGCCAGTCCCGCCAGCGGGATACCGGTCGATTCGTCATAACCCGACACGTCGATGTCGCGGCCGTTGAGGGTGGCGCGGTGGATGGTGTCGGCCGCGATGTCGATGTAGGTGTCGGCGCCGGCAAGCGCGTCGAACTCGACGGTCGTCGTGGACCGGAAGGTGCGTTCGCCGGGCTTGCCGGTGCCGTCGGTCAGGTCGAGTTCGATGCGATAGCTGTCGACGGTGACCAGGGCGGCGCGTTCGACGGCTTGGTCGCGGGTCAGGTTGGGAAGTGCCACCCGACCAACCTATAGCGCCCGTCGCTCGACGGCGCGTCGCACGTCGCGCGTCAGAAACCCGGGATCGCCCGCGCGGCGGGCAGCCAGTCCATCACGGTGCCGTTGCCCACCGATGCCAGCATCTGCGGGCAGTACATCGAGATCGCGATGCCGGTGAAGAACGCCGCGATGTCGGGTGGGATGCCGTTGTCGGACACCTGCGTGTACACCTTCGCGAGGTTCTTGCCCGGTTCGACGAGCATCGGGCACACGGATTCCCCGAGCGCCACCATGTTCGCGGGGTTGTCGACGGACATCCCTGCGCCGCGAAGTGCGGCCAGGAAGGCCTCGTCGGTCGTGTCGGCTCGGGCCGGTGCGGCGAACGTCGTTGCGACAGCCGCCAGACCGACCCCCAACGCCAGAGCGCGAACTCGAAGATCAACGGGTCTATTCACTTCGGTAACGATTCTTCACATTGGTCACATCAGGAACACGGTTCGATCACCGTTTGCACTCTTAGGCGTTTCTCATATCGCGACCCGCGAAGTGGACGGTTAAAGGCGCCGCCGCGGGAACACTCCGTGCAGGACCGCAGTTGTCAGACTTGGACCCGACAAAAGCACCCTGCCCTCAACCGCCCGGAAGGATTCGCCATGGCCGAGAAATCCGTCGCAGAACTCTGGTTCGACCCGCTGTGCCCGTGGTGCTGGATCACCTCGCGCTGGATCCTCGAGGTCGAGAAGGTCCGCGACATCGACGTGACCTTCCGGGTGATGAGCCTCGCGGTGCTCAACGAGGGACGCGACCTGCCCGAGGAATACCAGGAGGCGATGAAGAAGGCCTGGGGGCCGGTGCGCGTCGCCATCGCCGCCGAACAGGCCAAGGGGCGTGAGATCCTCGGCGCGCTGTACACGGCCATGGGCACCCGCATCCACAACCAGGGCAACCAGGATTTCAGCGCTGTGATCAAGGAGTCGCTCGCCGAGGTGGGCCTACCCGCCGAACTGGCCGAGGCCGCGACCACCGACAAGTACGACGAGGCGCTGCGCAAGAGCCACCACGAGGGCATGGACCCGGTCGGTGAGGACGTGGGCACCCCGACGATCGACGTCAACGGGGTCGCCTTCTTCGGACCGGTGCTGTCGCGGATCCCGCGCGGCGAGGAGGCCGGCAAGCTGTGGGACGCCTCGGTGACCTTCGCGTCCTATCCGCACTTCTGGGAGCTCAAGCGCACCCGCACGGAGTCGCCGGAATTCGACTGATCGCCGTCGCCGTCGGCGTCGCGAGACGTACACCAGGGTCGTTCGCTCGCCGAGATCACGACCCTCATGTTGATTTCGCGAGCGCCGAAGTAGGGTGACCGCCATGCGCGTCTACTTGGGAGCCGATCACGCCGGCTTCGACCTCAAGCAGGCCATCATCGAGCACCTGCGCGGTTCCGGGCACGAGCCGGTCGACTGCGGAGCCTTCGTCAACGACCCCGACGACGACTATCCCGCCTTCTGCATCGCCGCCGCGCAGAAGACGGTCGCCGACCCGGGCAGCCTGGGCATTGTGCTCGGCGGCTCGGGCAACGGCGAGCAGATCGCGGCCAACAAGGTGCCCGGCGCCCGCTGTGCGCTGGCGTGGAGCGTGGAGACCGCCAAACTGGCACGCGAGCACAACAACGCCCAGCTGATCGGCATCGGCGGGCGCATGCACAGTGTCGAGGAGGCGCTCGCGATCGTCGACGCGTTCGTCAGCACCCCGTGGTCGGAAGCCGCACGGCACCAACGGCGTATCGACATCCTCACCGAATACGAACGCACCCACGTCGCGCCCGCGGTGCCCGGCGCCTAGGGATGCCCGAGGGCCACACGCTGCACCGGCTCGCCCGGCTGCATCAGCGGCGCTTTGGCCGTGCCCCGGTGATGGTGTCCAGCCCACAGGGCAGGTTCGCCGACGGTGCCGCCGCGGTCGACGGGCGGGTGCTCAAAAAGGCGACCGCGTACGGCAAGCACCTGTTCCACCACTACGAGGGCGCCCGGGTGGTGCATGTGCATCTCGGGTTGTACGGCACGTTCACCGAGTGGCCGCTGCCGGCGGGGGCGATACCGCCGCCGGTCGGGCAGGTCCGGATGCGGATGATCGGCGCCGAGTACGGCACCGACCTGCGGGGGCCGACGGTGTGCGAGGTCCTCGCCGAGCCGGAGATCGCCGACGTCATCGACCGGCTCGGCCCCGACCCGCTGCGCCGCGACGCCGACGGCTCGCTGGCGTGGGCGCGAATCCGTAAATCGCGCAGGCCGATCGGAGCGCTGCTGATGGACCAGACCGTGATCGCCGGGGTGGGCAACGTGTACCGCAACGAGCTGCTCTTTCGGCACGGCGTCGACCCGCACCGGCCGGGCATCCGCATCGAAGAGGACGAGTTCGACGCGATGTGGACCGACCTGGTCGAGTTGATGCGAATCGGGTTGCGGCGCGGCAAGATCCACACCATCCGCCCGGAGGACGACCACGGGCTGCCGTCGTATGGGCCGGGACGCCCCCGCACCTACGTCTATCGGCGGGCCGGCGAGCCGTGCCGGCTGTGCGGCACCGAGATCCGCACCGAGGTGATGGAGGGCCGCAACCTGTTCTGGTGTCCGACCGACCAGACGTAGCCGCCGCGGCTGAGTCAACGTGACGGCCGCGCCTCAGCGACAATCTGCTCGTGGAGTTGATTCTCGTCGTCGTCGGAGCCATCGTCGTCACCGCTGTCGCACACCGGCGCGGCCTGGAACCGGCCCTGGTCATCGTCGTGATCGGCGCCGCCGTGTCGTTTCTTCCCGATTTCGAGCCACCAGAACTCGATTCGCACATCCTGCTGACGGTGGTGCTGCCGCCGCTGCTGTACTCGGCCGCCCTCAACTTCTCGTTCCCGACGTTCCTGCGCAACATCCGGCCGATCCTGGGACTCGGCGTCGGGCTGGTCGTGGTGACCGCATTCGCGGTGGCGGCCTCGGCGTGGCTGGTGGTCGTGCCCCTGACATTCGCCACGGCGCTGGTGTTGGGCGCGATCGTCGCGCCGCCGGACGCGGTGACCGCGGTCGCCGTCGGACGCAAGCTGGGCCTGCCGAAGCGGGTGATGGCGATCCTGACGGGGGAGAGCCTGATCAACGACGCCGCCGCGCTGACGCTGTTCTCGATCGCGGTGGTTCAGGTCACCGGCGGACACATCTTCATCCACAACCCGTTTCTGCTGTTCGGCTACAGCGCCGTCGTCGGCCCGATCATCGGCGCGCTGCTCGGTTACGTGACGTTGTGGATCCGCAGGCGGCTGGCCAATCCGGGGCTGGAGACGGTGCAGGGCCTCGTCGTACCGTTCGCGGCGTTCATCGTCGCCGAGGAGGTACACGCATCGGGGGTGTTGGCGGTCGTCGTCGCCGGCTTCGTGGTGGCCAACGGCACGCTGTCGGCCGGGTACCAGACCCGGCTGCAGGAACGCTATGTGTGGAACTCCGTCGACGTGTTGCTCGAGGCGTTCGTGTTCGCCTACATCGGGTTGCACCTGCGTTTCGTGCTCGAGGACCTGCAGGAGGCACACGAGTCGCTCGCCGAGGTCGCCGTGGCTTCGCTGGTCGTCCTGGTCATCGTCTTGGTGATCCGGCCGCTGTCGGTGTTCGCGATCTTCGGGCGCAACAAACTGTCCCAGCACGTCGAGACGCGGTTGAGCGTTCCCGTGCCCGCGAGCGGGGGCCGTGGCGCGCTGGGAACCCGGCGACGCAACAACGCGCCGGGTAAGTGGCGTTCACGCGTCGACCGGCGATCGTTGTCCTGGAGGGAGAACGTGGTTGTGTCGTGGACCGGTATGCGCGGGGTGGTGACTTTGGCTGCGGCTGCGGCCATTCCGGCGACGACGGTCACGGGCGAGCCGTT
This sequence comes from Mycobacterium sp. IS-1590, assembly GCF_001500025.1. Classification (GTDB taxonomy): domain Bacteria; phylum Actinomycetota; class Actinomycetes; order Mycobacteriales; family Mycobacteriaceae; genus Mycobacterium. The sequence goes on from NZ_LQIW01000049.1 coordinate 47,817, forward strand.
CCCCGAGCGGGCCACCATCCAGGCCATCGCGTTCGTGGTCAGCGTGGGCACACTGTTGCTTCAGGGCTCGACGCTGCCGATTTTGATTCGACGGCTGCACATCTCGCGGTTCTCCGATGATCACGCGGTCGATCGCGAGGAAGAACTCAAGGCCGAACGCGTCGTGCACGACGCCGCCGATCGGGTACTGGCCGACTTCCGGGCCCACCCGCCCGCGGACCTGAGCCCCCGCGTGGCCGCCGAGATCGAAGCGACCATCGCCCGGCACTCGCAGGACGCCGACGAGATGCCCGACCCGGACGCGCACACGAAGCGCTCGGAGGTGTTCGCCGCGCTGTACCGCGACGTGCTGGCCCACCAACGGGCCGCCTTGATCGCCGAACGCGACGAGGGCCGCATCGAGGACGAGGCGGTGCGCGCGATGCTCGAAAGGCTCGACCTACAAGAGGCCGGGGTGTCGGCGCGTCTGGAGAGCCGGTTGTAAGGCCGCCGTCTCAGAAGCCGCCGAAATCGCCGAAGCCGCCGCCGATGTCGCCGCCGCCCCAATCTCCGCCGCCGTCACCGCCCCAGTCGCCGCCCGGATCCTGGCCCTGGTCGAACCCCTGGTCGTATCCCTGGGCGAAGCCTTGTTCGTAGCCGCTGCCATGCATGCCGGAGAACAACGCGTCGAACAGCAGCACCGAGCCCAGGCCCCAGGCGCCGGCGACAAGCGCGGGCTTCCACCATGGTTCGGAATACCAGCCGGCCGGCACCGGCCGGCCACCGACCCGGCCGCCGGGGTAGTAGTTCGGGGTGCGCTCGGACGGCGTCGGCGAGGCCTCGATCTCGCGGCCCTCGAAGTCGACCTTGCGGTCCTCGGTCACCGTGCCTGCCGAGCGCTGGCCGGCGAGCGTTTCGAGTTCGGGGCCGGGATCCATGCCCATCGCGACGCGTGCGGCGCGCACGTAATAGAGGCCTTCGAGCGCGCTCTCCTTGGCCAGCAACGCCTGCTTGGCGGTGTTGGCCTGCTCGATCTGCGACCCGGCCGCGGTGTAGCGCTCGGATGCGTCGGCCAAGGCCTGCTTCGACGCCTCGTCGGTTCCGGTCAGGATGATCACCTGTCCGCCGAGACGTTCGATGACGCGGCGGGCGTCGGCCTTGGCGTCGTCCAGGGAGGCGACCTTGCGCCGGTCGGAGGCCCTCATCGCGGCGTAGGCGACGACGCCGAGAGCGACGATGACCAGGACGACGAGAACGAGCAGAACACCGTTCATAGCGCCCAGCGTACCTAGGTCCTCAGCCGGGATTCGACGACGAACGGTTGTGCGTGCGCGACGAACGGTGCGCGTGCTGCGGGCGGATCAACGGCGGCTCGGGCAAACCCGTTCGCCGGGCTGCTCGATTTCTGTTCGAGCGTCAATTTGCGTACCGTGAACCGGGTGACGGAGTGGGTACGCAAATTCGACGCCTTCCTTAACCGCCTGCTCGAAGAGCATGCGCGCGAGGCGGGGGAGAGCGTCGACACCTACGTCGCCCGTGCGGTCGCCAAGCAAATGGCCGTCGATTTGAGACGTGCCGGAGATCCGGCCGTCGACGACCTGCAAACTCATCTGGTGGCTTCAGGCGTCTTCGACGAGACCGCGATGCCGGACGTTTCGGCGGTCATCACCGACCCGGATCGACTTGCCGCCCTCCGTCGGACCGGCTTGCTCGACTCTGCGCCGGAGGCGATCTACGACCGGATCACCCGCGCGGCCGCCGACGCGCTCGACGCCCCCTACGCCCTGGTGTCCCTTGTCGACGCCGATCGGCAGTTCTTCAAGAGCACCGCCGGTCAACAGAGCCCTTCGCTTGGGGACAGGCAAACACCGCTCGAGCGCTCGGTCTGTCAGTACACGGTGGCCAACGGCGCGCCGCTGATCCTGGAGGACGCGCGGATCGATCCGACCTTCAAGCAGCATCCCGCGGTTCAGGACGGCACGGTGGTCGCCTATCTCGGCATACCGCTGATGGACGATGCCGGCAATGCCGTTGGGACGCTGTGTGTATACGACACCAAGCCACGGCTGTGGAGTACGGGGCATCTCCAGATCCTCAGTGATCTCGCCGCACTGGCCGCAGAGCGGATGTTCCGCTAGGCCCCGAGCAGAAATGGGGCCGGCCGTTCGGCCACCGCAAATTGGTTGGAACCCTGGCGTGATGGCTTAGACTGGCGACGTTTGCGGACGCAGACACTTCTGCAAACGTCGGGTTCTCACATCGGGGGGAGAATGCAGGCTGACGCGAATGCGCCCACCCGTGATTCGCAGCCTCGGCTCAGGACGACGGTGCCGCAGCTCACGGCCATGCCGTCACCCTCTTCTCGTGGTGAGAAGTCCCGCTGGATCGAGACTCTTCGCGCCGAGTCGGGTTATGTGGCGCTCACCGTGGGCTTGGACGTCTGGGCCGCGGTGTGGTCAGTCGCCATAGCGCAGTGGTTGACGCCCGGCCCCATCGGCGAACGGAACGTCGCCGCAGTTTCGTGGCTTTTCGTGCCGATTCTGCTCGTGATCATGCACACCCGGTCGATGTACAAGCGCAAGCTCAGCCACAGCTTCCTGGACGACTTCGAACCCGTCGAAACCTCGGTAGCGGTGTCGGCGCTGGCGACACTGACGATCTTGCTCGTGCTCGTACCTCCATTGCCGACCGGTTCGATCGTCGAGGAACACGTTCGCCCAAGTGAATTGGTCATCCGGATCTGGGTCTGTGCGGCCATCCTGTTGCCGGTGAACCGCCTCGCCAGATCGCTGGCCCAGCGCTACCTTCGGCGACGGCACCGTTTCGGGTCCTCGGCGTTGATCATCGGTTCCGGTCCGTTCGCTCGTCAGCTCATCACCCGGATGCGCCAGATACCCGACTACGGTCTGCATCCCGTGGGCGTGCTCGACGACGTTCGGCCGCCGGCGGCTGAGCTGGACGACGTGCCGTACTTCGGATCAACGGCAAACCTCGAGGTCGTCGCTCAGGCCACCGGCGCCAAGGAGCTCATCGTGGCACCCTCGTCGACTCCCGACGACGAGCTGGCCCTCGCCGCTCAGTTGGCACACAACATGGGACTGCGCGTGCGCGTGGTGCCCCGGCTGATGGATGTCATCGGCGGCGCAACTCATGTCGAGCACCTGGGCGGCATCCCTCTGCTGGTGCTCTGCCACACCGACCCGAAGGGGTGGCAGTTCGCCGTCAAGCACGCCTTGGGCCGGCTGATCGCGGCGGTCCTGCTGCTCGTGATCTCACCTCTGTATCTCGCTCTCGCGATATTGGTGAAGCTGAGCTCGCCGGGCCCGGTCTATTTCCGCCAGCAGCGCGTCGGACGCGACGGCAGGGTCTTCGACTGCTTGAAGTTCCGCAGCATGCGACCGGTGGGCCCGGCCGAGAATGCGTTCACGTTGAAGGAAGGTTCGGCGCCCGGCGGAGTGGAGGGCGACGACCGTCGCACCGCGATCGGCAAGTTCATGCGCAGGGCATCGCTCGACGAACTACCTCAGCTGGTCAACGTGCTGCGCGGGGACATGACGCTGGTCGGGCCGCGTCCTGAGCGCCCCGAGTTCGTGGAGCTGTTCGAGATGCAGGTGCGTCGCTACGGTGACCGCCACCGCGTCAAGGCGGGCATCACCGGTTGGGCGCAGGTGCACGGACTTCGGGGCCAGACCTCGATCGCCGACCGGGCGGAGTTCGACAACTACTACATCGAGAACTGGTCGCTGCTTCTCGATTTCAAGATCTTGGTCCTGACCGTTCTCGCGGTGCTGAAACCCGCAGAGTAGGAACCCGATCCGCAAGGCCACAACGCCGGCTGGGCCGGGTTAGACCTTCAGCAACCCGGACTCGTGGTAGCGGCGTTCCTTGTTGACCTGCCACGGGTCGACGCTTTCACCGAAATACCGCTTGACGCTGTGCATCGCACTGAGCATCGCGTGGTCCTGATTGTCGTAGCGGTGCATGCCGTTGCGGCCGATCGGATGCAGAGACGGGTAGCGCTTGTGGAGGTAGTCCCGGATCCGGGCGACACTTGTCTCCATCGCCGGATTGCATATCGGATAGGCGAACTGCGAGCGGACGACCATGACGCGCTCGATCGTGGACGTGTCGAAACCCAGTGTGCGCAGATCTTTTTCGAGTATGCGCCGCATGTGGTCGTCGTCGGCGGTCCACAGAGCTGAACCCGCGCCGATGAAGTACTCGAAGCCCAGGTATGTCCCATCCCAGTCCGGCGGAGTGAGGTCATCCGACCATTGGCGGTAGTTCTGGATTCGGCCCACCCGCAAGTCCATGCCGGGCGTGTACACCCAGTTGAAGGGGAGCTCGCGCCGCTGTTGGAGGGCGACCGCGACGGTGATCAGACCCCGGTATTTGAGTTGCGCGGCCGCATCCCAAACCTGCTGCGGTGGTGCAGGTTCGAGGGCATTGACCAGCATCTGCAGGGGCATGCTGGAGAAGACGGCATCTCCCGTGGCGGTTTCCCCGCTGCGCAGTTCGACGGTCCACCTTCTGCCGTCGAACCTCAGCTTGACCACCGGTGAGTTCAGCGACGGTTCGACGCCGAAACCCGCCAACTCCGATGCTGCCGCGTCCCAGAGCTGACCGGGCCCGCGGCGGGGATAGAGAAACGCGTCGGCGGACATCGCCTCTCGACCGCCCCACACGATCGGCTTGATGCGCTGTTCGGCCCAATCGCTGGTGAGTTGAGCGGGCTCGGCGAGCCACGTCTTGCGGACGTACCCGTCGAAGAACATGCGATACCAATAGTCGCCGAACTGATACCGGCCCCAATCGAGGAAGGTCGCAGAGTCGTCGAGCGAACGAATTCCATGCCTGAGCCTGGACCACAGGAGGCTGCCCAGGCCACGCGCTCCGCGCCTATAACCCAACTGAGTCAGCAGGTTTCGGCCGAGAAGCGGGTAGGGCACGTAATGGCCGTCAACGAGCATGGCCGAGCGCCTCGACACCGAGTGCCATTCGCCGGGCGGGAGCAGTGACTTCCAGAGTGCAAGGATCTGCTCGTTCTTGGTGAAAAAGCGGTGACCGCCCGGGTCGATCCGAAAGCCGTGTTCACCGGGGGTGCGCGCCAGACCCCCGACGTTCGAGGATGCCTCGAACATCTGGGCCGCGACGCCGTTCTTCGCCAGTTCGAGGGCCGCGGTGAGCCCGGCAGGGCCTGCGCCGATGATCAAGGGACGCCGGTCGGAGTGCATCTGTGTCTACCGTCCCCGGAGCTGTGGCGTGCGCCGGTAGTCGTCGATGAACTCCTCGATGTGGCGCTCATCGAGTTCGTTGAGCGGCGTCGTCAGGAACCGCAGTTGTGCGTACTGGGTCTGCAGCGGAAGGAATCCGCTCAGCAGGGGTTCGGGGGAAGTGCGGATGACCAGGTCGACGTCTTCGATGTCGAAGGCGCCGCGGATCTCGCCGCCCTGTCGCTGCGCTTCGAGAACAGCTGTGCGTAGCTCGTCGTTCGCGTCGTAGGCGGCAAGGATGTTGATCCGGAATTCGTCGCCGCGCATGACGGATTCGGCGTGCTCGGCTGCCGCGACGTACTCCTCCGGCAGCAGTGTGCGGTCACCGTGCAGCCGCACGCTGCAGGCGTCGGGCTCGAAGCGGGCGGGGATCAGGTGGGTCAGGAAGTGGATCGACGCGTTGAACACCGGTTCGAGCTCGGCCTGACTGCGGGCGAGGTTGGCCCGGCTCAGGTTGTACACCGAGACGGTCCGCACGTTGTGCCGGCGCAGCACCTGAAGAATGTCGGCTACCTTTTCCGCGCCCTGTAGATAGGCCTCCGCCAACGAGATGCCGCGACTTCTCGCCCATCGACGCATACCGTCTGGGATCAAACCGACATGGGCCGGCTCGCAGCCCGTCAATACGTGCAACCTATCCCCCCGTAAGCACACTTATACTCTGGATAAGAGTAGTTATCCGGTACCCATAAGGCCACTTATTCAAACATTCCCGCGGGGATCGTGCCCCGATTTCTCTTGGGGGAGTCTGGCGGACAGCGCAAGAGGGGAGAGGCCGAATAGCCTGAACTGCGACCGTAACGGGCGACCCCGCGCCAGACGCCATCCCGCCCGAGTCGGGCCGCCGTCGGCGCGCGACGACTCCCTTCCGCGAGATGTCGTTCGGGCCCATTCAAACCCCTTTTAATTGTTCCTCCTTAGATAGGTATGCCACCGTCGATCGCGCGTCAAGTTATTGACAAAAAAGGATCGCTTTTCGCGGTGCCGAGATAAGGCTGAGATATGGCATTCGGTGTCAATTGGTGTATTTCGGATGACAAAACGTGTCGTTAACTCGCAAACACAGCAAATTGTCAAGCCGACGAACCAGGCATCTTCAGATAGGTTGCTTGCCGAGGAAACGAGTGCTAGAGGGCGGTGTGCTCCAGCCGGGCGGTGCCGCTCTTGTTCCCGAGCCGTCAATATCAGCGAAGATGTGGGGTTCGGCGCGCACACTTCGGCGAGGAGAGCGATCCCCGACGAGTCGCGAGATCGGGACCGATCCAACGCTTTTCCTCAGCGCAACCCCGAACGGGCTGACACCATCGACAAGCCGGTGGACAGCGGCAGGAGAGGTGGGTCGGCGGTGGCCGTGGCGCAGAGCCGTTATCGGGTACTGCTGGGATTCGGCGCCTTCTATTTCATGGGCGCGCAGCTGGGCAGCGTCCTCGCGGTCCTGCCGTTCCTTCTGGTGGCCGAGGACATGGACGTGGCGGCCGGGTTCGTCGTCCCGTGCTTCAGCATCGGTTTCGTGCTCGGGAATGCGATGTCGTCGTTGGTGCTCAAACGGTCACGGCACCGCCCGAACGTCGTCATCGCCGTCGCTGCGGGGGTCATCGCCGTCTTGACCGCGCTCGTCGCCACGGCCGCGCTCTACAACAGCCTGGTGGTCATCACGTTCCTGTCGTCATCGGTGCTCATCGGTGGCGCGATGGGAGTGGCGAACAACGCCTACGCCGAGATCATCTCGCGCATGGTCAGCGGGGCGCGGCGCCACGATCTGGTGCTCAACCAGCAGGCGCTCGGGGCCGTCCTGACCGTCACGGCCACGCTGCTGCTGATCCCGCTACTGCCCAACCGCGACACCGCTGACCGACATCTCGACGTGCTCTGGTTGGGGGCCGCGGCGATGGGCATCGCGTTCGTGGCCGCGATCATCGTCGGACCGTCGAGGCCGGGGGCGGTGGCCCCACCCCGCCGTATCGTCGACGATTTCCGCGAAGGGCTGGCCGTGCTCCGTACCACCGGTTGGTACCGGGTGTTCCTGACGACGCAGATCGTCCTCGTCCCGATCGTGGTGAACGAGACGTTCTTTGCGCTGCGCACGTCGCTGGCCCATGTCGACACGGCCGGCAGCCTGCACATGATCGTGATCGGTTCGGCGGCGGGGCTCGTCGCGGGTTCGTTCCTGTGGCGCAACGTGTTCGGCAGGGCCGGGGTGCGGGGGATGCTCGTGTCGAGCGCATCCGTCAGCTGCGTCGCGACCGTGATCTGCCTTGCCAACGAGCTGATCTTCGCCGAGCCGCGTCTGTGGGCGTACGGCGTCGTCTTCTTTCTCGTCGTCTTGTCGAATGCCGCGGTCGCGGCCGCGACCGTGTCGTGGATCAGTGCGTTCGCCGCCGATGAACAACGCGCCGTGTTGATCAGCTTCGCCGCTACGCTCACCGCTGTGGTCACCGGGATTCTCGGCGCGGGCTTCGGCCTGCTGGCTCAGATCGCCGCGATCTGGCCGGTGGTCGTCGTCCTGATGCTCTGCGCGTTGGCCGTGGCGGTGGCGACGCGCGCACCCGACAACCGCACAGCGGTGACGGGGTGAGCTCGATGGGGCGGTCGTTCACCGAACTCGTCGCCGAGGCGGCCGCCCTACCCGTCGACGGCTGGGACTTCTCCTGGCTCGACGGCCGCGCCACCGAAGACCGGCCGTCGTGGGGTTTCCAGCGCCTACTCAGCCGACGGCTGGGCGAGGTGTCGGCGGCGCTGGACCTCTACACCGGCGGGGGAGAGGTGCTCGCCGGGGTGGACAAGTTCCCGCCGACGATGGCGGCCACCGAATCGTGGCCACCCAACGCGGCCAAGGCGACCCGTCTGCTTCATCCCCGCGGCGTCGTGGTGCTGCAGACCAATGGCGAGCCCCCCTTGCCGTTCGCCGACAATGCATTCGATCTGGTGAGCAGTCGCCACCCCATCGCCGTCTGGTGGACCGAGATCGCCCGGGTACTGCGGCCCGGCGGAACGTATCTCGCCCAGCATCCGGGCCCGGCAACCGCTCTCGAACTCATCGAAGCCGTCATGGGGCCGATGCCGGATTTGGGCGCGCACATGGAGCCCTCGGTTCAGGCCGCGCACGCGCAGGCGGCCGGTCTGCAGGTCGTCGACCTACGCCTGGAAAAGCTCACTGCGGAGTATTACGACATCGGCGCGGTCGTCTACTTTTTGCGCAAGCTGATCTGGACGGTGCCTGACTTCACGGTGGAGCCGTACCTGACACGCCTTCGCGCAGTCCACGAACACATTGAAGCGCACGGCCGGTTCGTCACCCATCCCACCCGGGTCCTCGTCGAGGCCCGAAAACCGGTGTAGTCCCCGAGAATTCAGCGGGCCGGGAGGGCTGCTGTTTCGCCCACTCGATGTAGCGATCGATCCCCTCCCAGATCTTCACCTCCGGAGCGAAGCCGATCCGCCGCGCGAATTCGATGGATGCCGGGAAGCGCGTCACCTCCCCGGGGCGTGGGGGCCCGTTGACCACCCTTGTTCCGAACCTTTCGGCGATGTAGTCGGCGATGTCGCGTACACGCGTGTTCACACCGCTCGCGACGTTGATGGCACGGCCCGCCAAGTCGTGCGTGTTCAACACCAGCCGGTATGCGTTCACCACATCGCTGACGTGGAGATAATCCCTGGTGGCACTTCCGTCTCCGAAGATCACGAGGTCTTCGCCCGTCAACGCCTTGCGCACGAGAATGGGGATGAGTGCCCCGTACGCGCCGCTCTTCTGGCGTTCGCCGAAGATGTTGAACGGCCGGACGATGGTGATGTCCATGCCGAAGGACCGGTAGTAGGAGTACGCGAGACGATCGGCGGCGGCCTTCGAGGCCGCATACGGGCTGTTCGGCTTCAGTTCGGCGGTTTCGTCCAGCAAGCTGCCCGGGCTCAGGCGATGTCCGTCGCCGTACACCTCGCATGTCGACGCGAGTATGAGCCGTGCCCCGTATTGGCGGGCGGCCTCCAAAACGTTCTGCGTCCCCACCACATTGGTGTCGACGAAGCTCCGCGGATCGCTGAGCGACTTGTCGACGTTGACGTTGGCCGCCAGGTGAAAGATCACCTGGTGATCGCGCGCCGTCTTGCTGACCAGCTCCCAGTCGGTGACCGAGCCGAACACGATGTCGGCTCGGTCATCGTTCGCGATCGCGCCCAGATTTTGCTTCCCGGTCACCGAGAAAGTGTTGAGAACGGTCACGCGGTGCCCGGCTGCGAGGAGGGCTTCGCTGAGGTGGCTCCCTTGGAAGCCGGCGCCGCCGGTAACGAGGATCCTCACCGTAAAGTGCTCCCGTCTCACAACATATGCCGCATTATGATTACCACCCTGTGCCCCTGGCGGTATGCGAAAAGGATGCATCGAATGTGCGACGTCGCCGCGGAGTTTCGGGCACAGATCGAGGCGTGGTGCACCCACCCCGCCCTGACCGAACTGGTCGACATGTTCGGCGGGAGCATCCCGCGAGGCCTCACGCTGAGCGCACGGCTCGCATTCCTCGACGAGTTCAGCGCGGTGTGGGACTACCGGGCCAAAGCGCGGCAGCAGAACGGCGCCCGGCTCCACAACCAGGATGCGGGCGGGGCGGTTCGGTGGCTCATCCCTCGTCTCGACCTGCCCGCTGAACAGCTCGAGCGGATCGAGAACTTGGCGGACAAGCTGGGACTCATCGCCGAGTTACGGCCGCAGGGAACCGAGTTCGATCACCTCATCGTCATCGGCGGCGGGCGGTACACGAACCTGCTCCGCACTCGCTACGCGGCTGAGATGGCGGCGAGCTGCCGAGTCGGCCATGTCGTCCTGGCCGCGGCGTCTCGACGCCTGCTGGAGTCCGAAGCCGACGCCGTCGCCGCGTGCGCGCCGGGCGCCGGTACCGAGTTCGAGTTGATGGTCGCCGCTGCGCGCGACGTCTTCGGTCTCGACGTCGACGATGTTTACGACCACGTGCAGCGTCGGGTCGACCGCGTGCAGTCCAACGAGACGGTGTGGCGCTTTCCCCCTGACAGCAACGAATTCGGAGTTCCGGTCATGCTGCTCGAGACGCCGTCGCCGGATCCCGAACGCCGCCGGGCGAATTCGGCTGACACGTATACGTTCGCCGCACAGACCGCCGGCATGCGCGGCGCGTCGTGTCTGATGGTGACGGGTCAGCCGTTGGTGCCCTACCTACACTTCGAGGCACTACGAACATTGGCGTTGCGGTACGACATCCGTTTGCAGTCAGCGGGTTTCGGTGTGCACGAGTACAACCGGCTCAGCGCGACGGACCAGCAGCATCCGGCCAAGCTGCTTCAGGAGGTGCGTTCGACGATCCGGTCTGCGCGCGCCTTGGACGATCAGCTCAGACGATGATCGCGCACGGCGACGACGGCGGGAACGTGCCCGACACCGGGCGCGGACGGCCCGAAGGCGTCCACGGCTCGAGGCCCATGTTCGCCAGGTGGCGCACGGGGTTGACGTGCTCGCCGTCGACGCGGACCTCGAAATGCAGGAAACCATCGACAGATTCGGCCTGCGCTTGCAGGACGCCTATTTGCGCGCCCGCGTCGACCCGGGAACCCAGGTCGATCCGGCGATCGTCACCGGGCCTGAAGACGTAGCAGCTCTCACTGTCCGCCCCCGCGATCGTCACCGATTGCAGCCCTTCGTCATCGAGGCCCACGACGCGGCTGACGATGCCCGACATCGCGGCGTAAACCGGGGTTCCCGGTGCCGCCGCGAAGTCGACGCCGGGGTGGAAGCCCGTGGCGCGGCGGCCGTAGCCCGACGCGATTGCCAGCCGGTCGCGATCGATGGGCACCCGGGCGCCGGGTTCGGCGGGGTCGAAGTCACCTCGTGCCCGCCGCCGGTAATCGGAGCGAAGGAGGTCGAGCTCGTCGTAGGCGTACCCGAACAGCAGGGCGCGGTCGTAGGGCACGCCGTAGTTCAACTCGGAGTGGGGATCGAGCTTTTGGTAGTGCTCGACCTTGGCGATCCGCTCGGCCAGCGTCGACCACCCGGTGTGCAGCAGGCGTACGTCGGGGGCTACCCCGATGTCACCGTGTTCGGTGATGTTGGCCGGCCAGTGCGGGTTGTGGATCTCGCGCGTCCCGGCGCGCAGACCGGGACGCCAGCGCCAGAACGGTCCGCGCATCGATTCGGCCGTGCCCATCAGCGGGATCATGTCCGGGTAGTCCGGGTCGTCCCAGCTGGGGATCATCGGACACATCAGCGCCGCGACATCGTCGGGGACGTCGGCAAGCATCGCCGGGATATCGATGTCGGTGTGGACCACCTGATCGGAGTCGATCATGAATATCCAGTCGGGCCGGCAGAAGTCGGCCATGCGGTAGAGCAGTTCAAGCCCCGGCGGTTCGGGGATCAGCCACGGGGTCTGCGGGAGATCGGAGCGGGCGTGCACGACGTTGGTGACCGCGGGATGGTTGTGCAGGATCTGCGCGGTTGCGTCGGTGCTGCGGTCGTCGACCGCGTAGACGTCGTCGCACCAGCCGGCCAGGGCGTCGAGCACCCGCGGCAGCACTTCCTCGCCGTTGTGCACGCGGAACATCGCCAGCACCCGCATCATCGCCTACTTCCGCTGACCTGCGGTTCGGCGGTGTGGCATACCGGCGCGGAGAGCATCGCCGAGAGCATAACGATGATCATGTCCGTACCGCGGTCAGTTGCGGGGGTGTCGCCTGCAAGGGACCGCCGAGCGGTTCAAACGCGCGTGCCACCGCGCCGGCGCTGGTGGCCAGTGGAGCGGGCGACGGGAATCGAACCCGCGTAGCTAGTTTGGAAGACTAGGGCTCTACCATTGAGCTACGCCCGCATGTACAGCAAGACCAGATCGTACCGGCGGCAGCCAAATCAAATCCAATTGAAGGCTTCGCGTGTCCAGCCCGTAGTATCTCGCGTGGTCGTTCCGTGTTTTGCGGACGGCCCGCGCGGGCGCAGCGCTCAAGCGCCGGCGCGACGAGCAGAGCACGGGGTGTAGCGCAGCTTGGTAGCGCATCCGCTTTGGGAGCGGAAGGCCGCAGGTTCAAATCCTGTCACCCCGACTGCGACACCGACGACACCAGAAACAATGAGGAGCAAGATCGTGAAGAGCACCGTCGAGAAGTTGAGCCCCACCCGGGTGCGCATCAACGTGGAGGTGCCCTTCACCGAGCTCGAACCCGACTTCGACCGCGCGTTCGCGCAGTTGGCCAAGCAGGTCCGGCTCCCCGGTTTCCGTCCCGGCAAGGCGCCGCGCAAACTGCTCGAGGCCCGCGTCGGCCGCGAAGCGATGCTCGACCAGGTCGTCAGCGAGGCCCTGCCCAACCGCTACAGCGAGGCCGTCACCAGCTCCGAGGTGCAGCCGTTGGGCCAGCCGGAGATCGAGATCACCAACAAGGAGTACGGCCAGGACCTCACCTTCACCGCCGAGGTCGACGTCCGCCCGGAGATCGAGCTTCCCGACCTATCGGCGTTGACCCTGACCGTCGACGCCATCGAGGTGACCGACGAGGAGGTCGACGCCGAACTGCAGTCGCTGCGCGCGCGCTTCGGCACGCTCACGGGCGTGGAGCGCGGCGCCGAGAACGGCGACTTCGTCTCCATCGACCTGTCGGCCACCGTGGACGGGCAGGAGCTGCCCGAGGCCGCCACCGAGGGGCTGTCGCACGAGGTCGGTTCGGGTCAGCTGATCGACGGTCTCGACGAGGCGATCGTCGGCCTCAAGGAGGGGGAGACCCGCGTCTTCACCACCAAGCTGGCCGCCGGTGAGCACGCCGGCAAGGACGCGCAGGTGACCGTCACCGTCAAGTCGGTCAAGGAACGCGAGCTGCCCGAGCCTGACGACGAATTCGCCCAACTGGCAAGCGAATTCGACACCATCGACGAGCTCAAGGAGTCGCTCGTCGAGCAGGTGCGCCGGGTCAAGCGGGTGCAGCAGGCCGAGAAGATCCGCGACAAGGTGCTCGAGACGCTGCTCGAGCAGGTCGAGGTGCCGCTGCCGGAGAAGGTGGTGCAGGCCCAGGTCGACGACGCGTTGCACAACGCCATCCACGGGTTGGACCACGACGAGGCGCGTCTGGCCGAGGCGCTCGAAGCCCAGGGCAGCAGCCGCGAGCAGTTCGACGCCGACAACCGCACCAACGCGGAGAAAGCGGTCAAGACGCAGCTGCTGGTCGACGCGATCGCCGACAAGCTCGACGTCCAGGTCGGCCAGAACGACATCAGCGAGCGCCTGATGCTGATGTCGCAGCAATACGGCCTGCAGCCGCAGCAGTTGATCCAGTCGCTGCAGCAGAACAACCAGCTGCCCGCCCTATTCGCCGACGTGCGTCGCGGGCTGGCGCTGGCCGCTGTCGTCGAGGCCGCCACCGTCACCGACTCCGACGGCAACGTGATCGACACCACGGAGTTCTTCGGCCGCGCCGACGCGCAGACCGAGGATGCTGCCGACGAGGCCTCGGAGGCCGCCGAGCCCGAAGCGGACGAAGAGTCGGCCGACGCGAAGTGACGCTGTGAGCGAACGCGGCCCGTCTAGGGACTGCACGCCCGCGCGGGTTGGTTAGTGTCGGTGAGTATCAAGCTCTTGAAGAAAGCAGGTATCCAGTCGTGACCCACATGCGTGGCGCCTCGCAAGGCCTCAACCTTGTCGACTCGGTCTATGAGCGCTTGCTGGCGGAGCGGATCATCTTCCTGGGCTCGCAGGTCGATGACGACATCGCCAACAAGCTCTGCGCGCAGATTCTGCTGCTGTCGGCCGAGGATCCCACCAAGGACATCCACCTCTACATCAACTCGCCCGGCGGCTCCATCAGCGCCGGCATGGCGGTCTACGACACCATGGTGCTGGCCCCGTGCGACGTCGCCACCTACGCCATGGGTATGGCCGCCTCGATGGGCGAGTTCCTGCTCGCGGCGGGCACCAAGGGTAAGCGCTACGCCCTGCCGCACGCCCGGATCCTGATGCACCAGCCGCTGGGCGGTATCACCGGCGGCGCGGCCGACATCGCGATTCAGGCCGAGCAGTTCGCGGTGATCAAGAAGGAGATGTTCCGGTTGAACGCCGAGTTCACCGGGCAGCCCATCGAGCGGATCGAAGCGGACTCCGACCGCGACCGTTGGTTCACCGCGCAGGAGGCCCTCGAGTACGGCTTCGTCGACCACATCATCACCAGCGCGAGCGTCAACGGCTCAGGACCAGGAGCAGGACTAGACAAATGACCGATCACACCGACGCTCGCCTTACGCCCCAGGCTCGCTACATCCTGCCGTCGTTCATCGAGCACTCCAGCTTCGGCGTCAAGGAGTCCAATCCGTACAACAAGCTGTTCGAGGAACGCATCATCTTCCTCGGTGTGCAGGTCGACGACGCCTCGGCGAACGACATCATGGCCCAGTTGCTGGTGCTGGAGTCGCTCGACCCCGACCGCGACATCACGATGTACATCAACTCGCCGGGCGGCTCGTTCACCTCGCTGATGGCGATTTACGACACCATGCAGTACGTGCGCGCCGACATTCAGACGGTGTGCCTGGGCCAGGCCGCTTCGGCCGCCGCGGTGTTGCTGGCCGCGGGAACCCCCGGAAAGCGGATGGCGTTGCCCAACGCTCGTGTGCTGATTCACCAGCCCGCGCTGTCCGGTGTCATCCAAGGCCAGTTCTCCGATCTCGAGATCCAGGCCAAGGAGATCGAGCGGATGCGCACGCTGATGGAGGTGACGCTGGCCAACCACACCGGCAATACCCCCGAGCAGATCCGCAAGGACACCGACCGCGACAAGATCCTCACCGCCGAAGAGGCCAAGGAATACGGCGTCATCGACACCGTCCTGGAGTACCGCAAGCTGTCGGCTCAAACCGCCTGATCTCAGTCCCGCCGCGCAAACGCCGTGCTCGTGTGCGGTTGGCGTGGCACGCTGTTCGTCTGCATCGCCGGACGGCCAGGGGAGGATTGCGATGACGGTTGGGACGCGAGCGGGTTTTGCGATGACCGCGTGGGCGGCGACGGCCGCGGTGTGCGCTCTGGCGCAGATCACCTCACCGGCGGTGAGCCGGGCTCAGGAGCCGGCCTGTCCCGCCGGGACGTACTGGGACATGTACACCGATCAATGCGTCCCCAATGACGTGAACGTCTATCTCAATCCCGCTCCGGTCGTCGGGCCCGCGGGCCCCGTCGGTGTCGGAGGAGTGGTGGGCCCCGCGGGACCGGGTCCGGTCGGGCCGGGACCGGCGGGGCCGGGTCCCGCCGGCCCCGGGCGCCGATAGCCTGACTCAGATCGGCGGCGTGCACCGCGCCGATTAACGGGTACTTTGGGTGCCGACGCCCTCTCGGTCCGGTCACGGCGACGACACGCCAATGACACGGCGGCGCGTTCGCTGGGGTCCGAGGGTGATCAGACGATATGTTGGCGCGAACACAGATGAATACCACTGGCGCGATTCGGCTTTATCGGTCGCCTCGCGCGGGAACAAACGGGTAGCGTCGGGTTCACCAAACCGAGGCAACCACAGAGAAGAAGCTTCATCGGCTGCGAGGAAAGTAGGGCCCCACCACCATGGCGCGCATTGGAGACGGCGGTGACCTGCTGAAGTGTTCGTTCTGCGGCAAGAGTCAAAAGCAGGTCAAGAAACTCATCGCCGGTCCGGGCGTCTATATCTGCGACGAGTGCATTGATCTCTGCAACGAGATCATCGAGGAGGAGCTCGCCGACGCCGACGACGTGAAGCTCGACGAGTTGCCAAAGCCCGCGGAGATCCGCGAATTCCTCGAGGGTTACGTCATCGGACAGGACACCGCCAAGCGCACTCTGGCGGTCGCCGTCTACAACCATTACAAGCGCATTCAGGCGGGGGAGAAGACCCGGGATTCGCGCTCCGAGCCCGTGGAACTGGCCAAGTCCAACATTTTGATGCTCGGCCCGACCGGCTGCGGTAAGACCTACCTGGCGCAGACGTTGGCCAAGATGCTCAACGTGCCGTTCGCGATCGCCGACGCCACCGCGCTGACCGAAGCCGGATACGTGGGCGAGGACGTCGAGAACATTCTGCTCAAGCTGATCCAAGCGGCCGACTACGACGTCAAGCGCGCCGAGACCGGCATCATCTACATCGACGAGGTCGACAAGATCGCCCGCAAGAGCGAGAACCCGTCGATCACCCGTGACGTCTCCGGCGAAGGTGTCCAGCAGGCGCTGCTGAAGATCCTGGAGGGCACGCAGGCGTCGGTGCCTCCGCAGGGCGGCCGCAAGCATCCCCACCAGGAGTTCATCCAGATCGACACCACGAACGTGTTGTTCATCGTGGCGGGGGCGTTCGCGGGCCTGGAGAAGATCGTCTCCGACCGCGTCGGCAAGCGGGGCCTGGGCTTCGGCGCCGAGGTGCACTCGAAGGCCGACATCGACACCGCCGACCACTTCGCCGAGGTCATGCCCGAGGATCTGATCAAGTTCGGGTTGATCCCGGAGTTCATCGGCCGCCTGCCGGTCGTGGCGTCGGTGACGAATCTGGACAAGGACTCCCTTGTGCAGATTCTGTCCAAGCCCAAGAACGCGTTGGTGAAGCAGTACACGCGCCTGTTCGAGATGGACGGCGTCGAACTCGAGTTCACCGACGAGGCGCTGGAGGCGATCGCCGATCAGGCCATCCATCGCGGCACCGGTGCTCGCGGTCTGCGCGCCATCATGGAGGAAGTCCTGCTGCCGGTGATGTACGACATCCCCAGTCGCGACGACGTCGCCAAGGTGGTCGTCACCAAGGAGACCGTGCAGGACAACGTGCTGCCGACCATCGTGCCGCGTAAGCCGACACGCCCCGAGCGTCGCGACAAGTCCGCCTGACGACGATCAAGCGGCGAGGGACGAGCCGCGTTGAGGAGTCGGGCAATCAGACCCGCCTGACGACGATCAAGCGGCGAGGGTCGAGCCGCGTTGAGGAGTCGGGCAATCAGACCCGCCTGACGACGATCAAGCGGCGAGGGACGAGCCGCGTTGAGAAGGACCGGCCCGCGCGGGGGAGAGTCGGATGATCCGCGGCTGAGAGTCATCGCGATCACGTAGCCGCGCGTGGTCCTCCGATCGGGGGACCACGGATTCCACCCGGTAATCGTCTGATCCGCCGAAGCAGTGTCCGCGCCGGCGCTGTGACCATCGTCGACATGGTTGCAATTGCAGCGCCCGCCCCTGCTGCGTCCCCGTCGATGCGACGCATCTCGATGGCCAGCTATGTCGGCTCGGCCATCGAGTTCTACGACTTCTTCATCTACGGCACCGCGGCCGCGCTGGTGTTCCCGACGGTGTTCTTTCCCGATCTGGGTCATGTCATGGCGACGACGGCCGCGCTGGGCGCGTTCGCGGCGGCATTTCTGGCGCGTCCGGTGGGCGCGGCGGTGTTCGGCCACTTCGGTGACCGGATCGGCCGCAAGCAGACGTTGGTGATGACGCTGCTGCTGATGGGCATCGCCACCGTCGGCGTCGGCCTGATCCCGAGCACCGCGTCGATCGGCATCGCGGCACCGCTGCTGCTCATCACCATGCGACTGATCCAAGGCTTCGCGGTCGGCGGTGAGTGGGCCGGGGCGGTACTGCTCAGCGCGGAGAATGCACCGGCGCACCGCCGCGGCTTCTACGGCATGTTCACCCAGCTCGGACTCGGTACCGCGGTGGTGCTGGCCAACGTGGTGTTCCTGCTGGTGCACTTCGGCTTCGGCTCGCACAACGACGCGTTCCTGCAGTGGGGGTGGCGCATCCCGTTCCTGCTGTCGGCGGTTCTGATTGGGACGGCGCTCTACATCCGGTTGCACGTGGCGGACTCGCCGGCGCTGGACGAGGAACCCGCCGAGCCGGTCACCCCGATCTTGGCGCTGTTGCGACGTCAGGGCCGCCAGATGCTGCTCGCGTCGGGCGTCGCCGTGTGTGCTCCGATGCTCGTCTTCCAGGCCAGCACCTTCTTCACGCATTACGCCACGGACCACTTGGGCTATTCGACGAACTTCGTGCTTCTCGTCGGTGTGATCGGCGGATTGTGCGAGGTGCTGTTCGTGATAGCGGCGGCCGCGCTCAGCGACACCTACGGGCGCAAGCGCGTGGCGGCCGTCGGGTTCGCCGTCGCGGTGCCGTGGTCGTTCGCGCTGTTTCCGTTGGTGCAGAACGGAAGTCGACTGGTGTTCGGCGTAGCGATCGTGGCGACCTACGCGCTGATCGGCGTGTGCATGGGGCCGCTGGCGGCCTTCCTGCCGGAGATCTTCGCACCGCAGTACCGCTACACCGGCGCAGCGCTGGCCCACACGTTCGGTGCCGTCATCGGCGGCGCGCTGCCGCCGGTGATCTCGCCGACCCTCCTCAACTCGTTCGGTGGATGGGCCGTGGCGGTGATGATGGGCTCGCTGGCGGCGGTGAGCCTGATCAGCACCGCCAAGCTGCCCGAGACCGCGGGATCGCGGCTGTCGAGGTCAGTGCACGACGCGGTCGGGACGGGTGTAGACGTTCATCGACCGCCCCCGCAGGAAGGCCACCAGCGTCAGCCCGGACTGGCTGGCCAGGTCGACGGCCAGCGACGACGGCGCTGACACCGCCGCGAGTACCGGAATCCCCGCCATCACCGCCTTCTGTGTCAGCTCGAACGACGCGCGCCCGCTGACCAGCAGCACGGTTCCCGTCAGCGGAATGCGGTCCTGCTCGACCGCCCAGCCGATGACCTTGTCGACGGCGTTGTGCCGGCCGACGTCTTCGCGCACGGCCAGCGTCGTGCCGTCTGAGGCGAACAGCGCAGCGCCGTGCAGGCCGCCGGTGCTGGCGAACACCTTCTGCGCCTTGCGCAGCCGTGCCGGCAGCTGCGACAGCGTCTGCGCGGTGATGGTCGTCGGATCGTCGCCTGGGCCGTGACGGCTGCTCAACTGCACCGCCTCCAGCGACGCCTTGCCGCAGACCCCACACGACGATGTGGTGTAGAAGTTGCGCGTGACATCGACATCGGGCGGCGCGACATGCGGAGCCAGCGTCACGTCGAGGACGTTGTAGGTGTTCTGGGAAAAACCGGCGTCGTCGACGCCCGTGCCCTTGCAGTAGCGCGCCGTGAGCACGTCGTCGCGTCCGCCGATGACACCCTCGGTGAGCAGAAAACCCTGCGCGAGTTCGACGTCGGAGCCCGGAGTGCGCATCGTCACCGTGATGGGCGCGCCGTTGACGCGGATCTCCATCGGCTCCTCGACGACGAGGGTCTCCGGCCGGCCCACCGCGGAGTCCATGGTCACGTGCTGTGCCCGTCGCCTGGCTGTGACCCGACCCATGACTCCACCCTAGAGCGAACCGACGTCGATAACGTTTCCGTGCTGTTCATAACCGGGACCCGCGCGCGGCGCGGCGCGATCGCCCATCGGACGGCACAATGTATGCGTGCACAACGAACTCCAACCGCACCGCCGCACGCCGGTCTGGCGTGATCCGCTGTCGGCCGGTTTCCGCGCGCACCGCCACCTGCTGTTACTGCGCCTGCGCTGGCACGAACGCCGCGGTGAGTCCGCGTCCACCCGGCACTGACAACGGGACGACCAGCATCGACGATGGGGTGCTAGCTACCGGCTACTGAACGGTAACTATTTCCTTAGGATTTTTGTCTCGTAGACGTGACGAACAACACAGTTATGTCTCACGGCGGGGATCGGCACATCGGCTGAGCAGTGTGTTCGACCCTTCGAAGGCGGCACGCCGCGGGCGAGTCCGGTGAAGGGCCGCCTAAGAAAAGTGCAATAATCGGTACTGGTAGTGACATCAAAAATTTTGGTGGACGTCCACCGACGGCGCGTCGACTCGACTGTGACTCGGAGGACGTCCCCACGCAGTGTGGAAGGCAGGCCTCGTGGCAGCGAACGACAACGCGGTCAGTCCGGGGAGTGCGAGTCCTCGACAGAAGCTCGAGAAGGTCGTCATCCGCTTCGCAGGCGACTCCGGCGACGGTATGCAGCTCACCGGTGACCGGTTCACCTCCGAAGCCGCCCTGTTCGGCAACGACCTTGCCACGCAACCGAATTACCCCGCCGAGATCCGTGCGCCGCAGGGCACCCTGCCCGGTGTGTCGTCGTTCCAGATCCAGATTGCC
The DNA here is from genome assembly GCF_001500025.1 of Mycobacterium sp. IS-1590. GTDB lineage: Bacteria > Actinomycetota > Actinomycetes > Mycobacteriales > Mycobacteriaceae > Mycobacterium. Next base: position 68,151 of record NZ_LQIW01000049.1, read on the forward strand.
GACTACGACATCCTCACCGCGGGCGATCGTCCCGACGTGCTCGTCGCGATGAACCCCGCGGCGCTAAAGGCCAACGTCTCCGACCTGCCCCGCGGTGGATTGATCATCGCCAACTCCGACGAGTTCACCAAGCGCAACCTCGCCAAGGTCGGCTACGAAGCCAACCCCCTGGAGACCGACGAGCTGTCCGACTACGTCGTGCAGGCCGTGCCGATGACAACGCTGACGCTGGGCGCGGTCGAGCCCATCGGCGCGTCCAAGAAGGACGGCCAGCGCGCGAAGAACATGTTCGCGCTCGGCCTCCTGTCGTGGATGTACGGCCGCGAGCTCAAGCACAGCGAGGCGTTCATCCGCGAGAAGTTCGCGCGCAAGCCCGACGTCGCCGAGGCCAACGTGCTCGCGCTCAAGGCCGGGTGGAACTACGGCGAGACCACCGAGGCCTTCGCCAGCACCTACGAGGTCGCACCCGCAAAGCTCAAAACCGGTGAGTACCGCCAGATTTCCGGTAACACCGCGCTGGCCTACGGAATCGTCACCGCCGGTCAACTCGCCGACCTGCAGGTGGTGCTGGGCACCTACCCGATCACCCCGGCGTCGGACATCCTGCACGAGCTGTCCAAGCACAAGAACTTCAACGTGCTGACCTTCCAGGCCGAGGACGAGATCGCCGGCATCGGCGCGGCCATCGGCGCGTCCTACGGCGGCGCCCTGGGCGTCACCAGCACGTCCGGTCCTGGCATCTCGCTGAAGTCCGAGGCGATCGGTCTGGCGGTGATGACGGAACTGCCGCTGATCATCATCGACGTGCAGCGCGGTGGGCCGTCCACCGGTCTGCCCACCAAGACCGAGCAGGCCGACCTGCTGCAGGTGATGTACGGCCGCAACGGCGAGTCGCCGGTTGCGGTGGTCGCACCGCGCTCGCCGTCGGACTGCTTCGACGTGGCCGTGGAGGCCGCCCGCATCGCGGTCAACTACCACACGCCGGTGGTCATCCTCTCCGACGGTGCGATCGCCAACGGCTCTGAGCCGTGGCGGATTCCGGACGTCAGCGGCTACCCGCGCATCGAGCACACGTTCGCCAAGTCCGGCGAGCCGTTCCAGCCGTACGCCCGCGACCCCGAGACCCTGGCCCGGCAGTTCGCGATCCCCGGTACGCCGGGCCTCGAGCATCGGATCGGCGGCCTCGAAGCGGCCAACGGTTCCGGAAACATCTCCTATGAGCCCAAGAACCACGACCTGATGGTCCGGCTGCGGCAGGCCAAGGTCGACGGCATCGCGGTGCCCGATCTCGAGGTCGACGACCCGACCGGTGACGCGGATCTGCTGATGCTCGGCTGGGGTTCGAGCTTCGGGCCGATCGGTGAGGCGTGCCGGCGGGCGCGTCGCAAGGGCATCAAGGTCGCCCAGGCGCACCTGCGCAACCTCAACCCGTTCCCGGCCAACCTCGGTGAGGTGCTGCGCCGGTATCCGACCGTCGTGTGCCCGGAGATGAACCTCGGCCAACTCGCTCTGCTGCTGCGGGGCAAGTACCTGGTCGACGTCCAGTCGGTCACCAAGGTGGAAGGCATGGCCTTCCTGGCCGACGAAGTCGAGGGCATCATTGATGCGGCGCTGGACGGAACGTTGGGCGAGAAGGAAAGTGACAAAGTGAAGTTCGCACGACTGGCGGCGGCCACCGTCGAAGTCGGCGTGAGCGGTGTGGGAGCGAACGTATGACCGACCTGATCGGAGCAGATCTCGGGTTGACCGCAGGCACCAGCCGGGTGCCGACGACCGATCAACCGCAGAAGTCCAAGGACTTCACCAGCGACCAGGAGGTCCGCTGGTGCCCCGGCTGCGGTGACTACGTCATCCTCAACACCATCCGCAACTTCCTGCCCGAGTTGGGGTTGCGCCGCGAGAACATCGCGTTCGTCAGCGGTATCGGCTGCTCGAGTCGCTTCCCGTACTACCTGGAGACCTACGGGTTCCACTCGATCCACGGCCGTGCCCCGACGATCGCGACCGGCCTGGCCCTGGCCCGCGAGGATCTGTCGGTGTGGGTCGTCACCGGAGACGGCGACGCGCTGTCGATCGGTGGCAACCACCTGATCCATGCGCTGCGCCGCAACATCAACATCACGATCCTGCTGTTCAACAACCGGATCTACGGGCTGACCAAGGGCCAGTACTCCCCGACGTCGGAGGTCGGCAAGGTCACCAAGTCCACCCCGATGGGCTCGCTGGACTACCCGTTCAACCCGGTGTCGCTGGCGCTCGGCGCCGACGCGACGTTCGTCGGCCGTGCACTGGACTCCGACCGCAAGGGATTGTCCGAGGTGCTACGGGCGGCCGCCGCCCACCGCGGTGCGGCCCTGGTCGAGATTCTGCAGGACTGCCCGATCTTCAACGACGGCTCGTTCGACGCCCTGCGCAAGGAAGGCGCCGAGGAGCGGCTGATCAACCTCACCCACGGCGAGCCGGTCACGTTCGGCGCCGACGGCGAGTACTGCGTGGTGAAGTCCGGCTACGGGCTCGAGATCGCCAAGACCGCCGACGTGTCGGCCGACGAGATCGTCGTCCACGACGCCAACCTCGAGGACCCGGCCTACGCGTTCGCGTTGTCGCGACTGTCGGACCAGAGCCTCGAGCACATGGTGATGGGCATCTTCCGTCAGGTGAGCAAGCCGACCTACGATGACGCCGCCCGCCAGCAGATCGCCGCGGCCCGCACCGAGAAGGCGCACGACACGGCCGCACTTCAGTCGCTGCTTCGGGGCAAAGACACCTGGACTGTCGACTAACGTCACGGTCATGACGACCACCGTTCCGCTGGCCGGAATCATCCTGGCGGGCGGGGCTTCCCGCCGCATGGGCCGTGACAAGGCCACGTTGCCGTATGAGGGCACCACGCTTGTCGAGCGGATGGTGAGTATCTTGGCGCCGCGGTGCGCGCCGATCTTCGTCATCGCCGCCCCGGGACAGGCGCTACCCGCGCTCGACGCCGAGGTTCTGCGCGACGAGGTGCTCGGCGTCGGCCCGCTGTTGGCGACCGGCCGGGGGCTGCGGGCGGCCGCCGAGGCCGGATCCGAACTCGCATTCGTGTCCGCGGTGGACACCCCGCTGTTGACCGTCGAGCTGCTCGACACGTTGGTCGCCCCCGCGGTCCGCGTCGGAGCGGATGTGGTGTTGCCCTGGGACGGCCGCGACCATTACCTCGCGGGTGTCTACCGCACCGCGCTGGCCGACCGAGTGGACGCATTGATCGCCGCGGGGGAGCGCAGCATGCGCGCGCTGGTCGACCGGGTCGACACCCAGCGGATCGTGATGCCCGAACAGCGTGCGCTGACCAACATCAACACCGCCGCCGATCTGGCCGCCGTCCGCGACGCGCAAATCGCCTAGCAAATTCACTGCCTGAAATAGGTCCAATTTGCGATCGTGCGAATTGAATTCTTGCCAGTGAATTAGTTCGCATTCTTCCGTGATAAAGCGCACCAACGCGTCGATGAGTGCGCAGTGGGTAAAGCGCCGCGCTGTGATAGCGGTTGTGCGGATACGCTTGACTCCCAGCATCTTTCGGCGACAGCAGCCGCAGCGGTGCACGAATTCTGCCTCCACGGAGCCTGATTCGGTGCCCGAAGCCGTCCAATGGGCGGCTGCAACGGTTGGGCCTGACGTCGCGAAAATAAGCGACGCGCCGGGCGGCGCGAGTCCGCATGCGCGGATCGGCCGGCCGTGATGCGCTGAATGCGGTCGACCTCACCGGCCAAAGGTCCCGTGCCGCAACTGATTCCTCGATGAGCTGCCGACGGCTGCCGCGGACCTGCATATCCAGCCGCGTTCGGAAGTTCTCGTGATGTTGCTGACGCGCAAGGCGTTTCGACTGTCGAACTGCCCGGCGGGCCAGCGAAGTCGCGCCTGGATGGGGTCCGCGGGCGGGACTGGTGGGGTCGTTTCCGTCGACGACGCTGCGGTTTTCGCGGCCGAGGCCGGCCGAGACCGTCTGGAGCCGTGTTCCAGCTCACAAATTGGTCGTGAGATGGCTCACGAGAACGCACACCCACACGCGTTTTACCGCGCCCGTCAAAGCGCCGTACAACCTGGGATTATGCTGAGAATACTTCGCCGTGATCGTTTCGTTATCTTGCCGCGACACGCCTTCGCTCGATATGACGGCGGCCGAACTCTTTTTGTACGGTCCCCAATGGCTCTACCCGGAGCAAACAATTTGAAACCACGAACCTGTGTGTGAGTGGGGCTGTAGGAGGCCAACGGTCTCCGGCGGCCGCCGGCGCTGAGGCCCGGCGAGGCACTTCGGCCTCTCACTGTCGCACCCGACCGAGACGGTGCGGCCCAACTCCTGGCCTGGCCGACAGGCATGCCCACCCCGTGCGCTCTGCGCGGGTGTGGTTGGCGCGCGCGTGGCGAAAGGATAGAAGTTGAAGAACATCCGCAAGACACTTGGCCTGGCGACCTTTGCCGGAGCGCTCGCGTTGGCGCCCATGGCTCTGGCCACCGGCACTGCCAATGCGGACAGCGGTGTGGACTGGGACGCCGTCGCGGCGTGCGAGTCGGGCGGCAATTGGTCCATCAACACCGGTAACGGCTACTACGGCGGCCTGCAGTTCACCATGGGCACGTGGCAATCGAACGGCGGCAGCGGTTCCCCGCACAACGCCAGCCGCGAGGAGCAGATCCGCGTTGCCGAAAACGTGCTGCAGTCGCAGGGCATCGGCGCATGGCCGACCTGCGGCGGTCGCGGCTAAGCACGCGTTTCGTCTTTCAGAGGCGGTGCCGGGTGATCCCGGCACCGCCTCTTATTTCTCAGAAGGCTCTTACGCCAATTAAGTAACGAATAAAACTTTTGACCCTCGCGTAACACGTGACGTTCATCACCCGACACACCGGATAACCGCAGCGGAGATCGAGGGGTTCTCGGATGCGGGCCTTGTGAAAACGGTCGGGGAAGGACCGCAGAGATGAACGTTCGTAGCGCAGTCAGCAAGGGCCTCTTGGCCGCGGCGATCTCCGGAGCGCTGGCGATGGTGCCGATGGCACTGTCCGAGTCGTCGTTGGCCACCGCCAACGCCGATTCGGTGAACTGGGACGCCATCGCCGAGTGCGAATCCGGCGGAAACTGGGCGACCAACACGGGCAACGGCCACTACGGAGGCCTGCAGTTCAAGCCGGCCACCTGGGCCTCCAACGGCGGTGTCGGCAACCCGGCGACCGCATCGCGGGCCGAGCAGATCCGCGTGGCCGAGAACGTCCTGCGCACCCAGGGCCTGAAGGCGTGGCCGAAGTGCGGACCGCGAGGTGCCACGCCCGCCGTGTGGACCACGCCGTCGGGTCCGTCGGCTCCGACCGCACGCACGGTGCCCGCCTCGGCGACCGGTTGCGCGGCGATGCCGTCCAGCGGCCTGTTCGGCTTCGTCAACCCCCGTCAGATGTGCACCGCGCTGCTCAACCCGATCGGGACGATCGCCGGAGCACGCTGAACTCATTGCCCTGCGGGTCGATCGCCTTGTCGGCCCAGTCGACGCTCCATTGCCAGCGGTTCGGAACGACGCGCTCGTCCTCGACGCGGACGAACTTCCAGATGAGGTCCTCCCAGCCGGACGACCCGTAGAGCCACCGCGGCGTCCCGTCGGGGCCGTCCCGCAACTCGGCGCCCACCCGCGGCGCCCACCAGGCGGCGAGCTCTTCGGGCCGGTCGCTGTCCGTACAGACGGCGAAGACGCGGGCGGGAGGGCCCGCATCGGGCTCGCCCGGGAATGCGCAGAATTCGTTGCCCTCGATATCGGCGAAGGTCGTCCACCCGGGGTGTTCGGCGAGCACGCGGGCGCCGAGGTCGAGGAGTGCCGCGATGTCGCTGACGTACAGGTCCAGGTGCACGCGGTTCTTCACCGTCTTCGGGCGGTCCTGCGGACGGAAGACCAGCAGCCGGCGCTGCGCTTCGTCGTCCAGGACCGCCGCCCAGAAGGCCGACAACGCCGGCGGGTCCGCCGCGTCGACGTGCAGGGGGCCCAGCCGCACGCTCACGCCACGAACACGTCGCGGTCGGTGGGCGGTGTGAACGCCGACCGTGCCGCCACGGCGGCCAGGTGGCGGGCCACCAGTGCTTCGGGTCCCAGCACCGTCGCACGACTGACAAGGGCGCTGAGCGCCGGCGGCAGGTTCATGACGCGCCCGATGAACCGCGATTCGCGGACCAGCGAGCGGACCCGCGGCCGGCGAAACGCCGCGAACCGCGCGAACGTCGCAGCGATGTCGTCGTCGCCATCGAGGAACCGTGCGAGGATCGCGGCGTCCTCCAGGCCCTGACAACCACCCTGCCCGAGGTGTGGGCGCATCGGATGCGCGGCGTCACCGACCGTCACGATCGGGCCCCGCGACCACTGCCGCGCCTCGTCGCGGTCGTAGAGGTCATTGCGCAGAACCGCGGCGGGATCCGTGGCGGCCAGGATCTCGGGGACGGGCGGAGCCCAGGAGGCGAACCGCTCCCGAAGGTAGGCCAGTTCACCCTGCGGCGTCGTGGTCGCCTCGGGTACGCGTTCGGTGGCGAACCAATAGGTGTGGTCCTGCCCGAGCGGTACATGGCCGAACTCGACCGCGGGCCCGAGCGTCTCGCCCGCGAGCTCGGGATCGATCGTGCAGTCGGCCACCCCGCGCCAAGCCGTATAGCCGACGTAGCGGTTGTGCAGCGGTCCGTTGAGATGACGGGCGACCACCGAATGGGTGCCGTCGGCGCCCACCACGGCCTCGGCCTCCAGCACCGCCGAGTCGGCGAGTGTGATTCGGACGCCGTCGGCGGTCACCGCCAGCGCCTCCGCCGCCACTCCGGCCCTCACCGTGCCTTCGGCGAGCGCCCCGGCCAGGATCGACGTCAACGCCGAACGGCGGATGACCACCAGAGGTTCGCCGAGAGCCTTGATGAGGCGTTGCCGTTCGGGCCGTCGCAGCCAGCTGCCGTCACGCCAGCGCGCCGCTCCTGCGGTGATCCGGCCGCCGCCCCGACGCACGGGGTCGCCGAGGCCGATGTCGTCGAGTGCGGCCAATGCGTTGGGCCAGATGCTGATTCCGGCCCCGGACGACGTGTCGGTGCGCTCCTCGACAAGCGTGATGTCGTGTCCGCGCTGTTGTAGCGCGACGGCGGTCGCCAGCCCGGCGATTCCCGCCCCGATGACTACGATCCGCTTCGGCATGCGTCGAACGTAGCGCGCCGAGCGTGGCTGAGCGGCGGGTACCGGCGCGGCCGGTCGGGGGGAGGACAGGCGGCCTTGTGCTACGAACGGGGCATGACCGCGATGGCCCTTGACGCCTCGTCCCGCGCACCTTTCGACGACCTTGACGAGTACGTTGCGATGCCCCGCGTCTCGGGGCTGGCGCTGTCGCAGGACGGAACACGGCTGGTGACCACCATCGCGCAACTCAACGACAAGAGAACCGAATACGTCAGCGCGGTCTGGGAGCTCGATTCCACCGGCACCCAACCGGCGCGCCGGCTGACGCGGGGGACCAAGGGCGAGTCGGCCCCCGCGTTCGCGGCCAACGGCGATCTGCTGTTCGTCGCAGTCCGCCCGACCGCGGACGACGACGCGCCACCCGCCGCGCTGTGGCGGCTCCCGGCGACCGGCGGTGAGGCGGCGCAGGTGCTGTCACCGCCCGGCGGCGTCGAGGCGGTGCGCACCGCCCGCGAAGCCGACGTGGCGGTGGTGCGCTCACCGTTGATGCCCTCCGCACGGACCATCGCCGAGGACCGTCGGCTTCGAGACCTGCGCAAGGACAACAAGATCACCGCGATCCTGCACACCGGCTACCCCATTCGGCACTGGGATTCCGATCTGGGGCCGGGCGAGCCGCACCTGCTCGGCGTCGCACTGACCGACGATTCCGCGTGCGGTGAAGACGTGCGCGACCTGACCGCCGCGCCGGGCGGCGCGTTGCGCGAGTCCGACTTCGACATCAGTTCCGACGGGCGGTTCCTGGTCACCACGTGGCAACGGCCCGCGCCCGGTGCGTCCCGCCATTCGGTGCTGATGCGGATCGACCTCGACAGCGGCGAACGCTCGGTGGTGGTGGAGGAGCCCGACGCGGACGTGTGGAGCCCGGCCATCTCACCGGACGGTTCGACCGTGGTCTACCTCCGTGAGACGTTCTCGACGCCGGACACACCTCCGCGAATCACGCTGGGATGCATTCGGTTTGGCGAGAACCCCCGCGTCCTCACCGGCGATTGGGACCGGTGGCCGGCATCGGCGACATGGCTGCGAGACGGCTCGGCGGTGATCGTCACCGCCGATCAGGACGGCAGGGCCCCGGTTTTCCGGGTCGACCCCGCCGACGGTGCGGTAACCCAGCTGACGTTCGACGATCACTGCTACTCCGATGTGGTTGCCGCGCCGGACGGTGTGCTGTTCGCGTTGCGAAGCTCCTACGCCGCGCCACCCCACCCGGTGCGCATCGACCCCGACGGCGGCGTCACCGAGCTTCCGTGTGCGGAGCTGCCGCCGCTGCCGGGGACGCTGACCGAGCTCGAGACGACCTCTCCTGACGGCACGCGGGTGCGTTCGTGGCTGGTGCTGCCGGCCGGCGACGGAACGGCGCCGCTGCTGTTGTGGATCCACGGCGGCCCGTTGGCCAGCTGGAACGTGTGGTCGTGGCGGTGGAATCCGTGGCTGCTGGCGGCTCGCGGGTATGCGGTACTGCTGCCCGATCCCGGGATGTCCACCGGTTACGGGCAGGACTTCATCGCGCGGGGTTGGGGCGCATGGGGCGGTGCCCCTTTCGAGGATCTGATGGCCATCACCGACGCCGCGTGCGCGCATCCCCGCATCGACGCGTCGCGTACCGCGGCGATGGGTGGGTCGTTCGGTGGCTACATGGCCAACTGGGTCGCCGGCCACACCGACAGGTTCGACGCGATCGTCACCCATGCCAGCCTCTGGGCGCTCGATCAGTTCGGCGCCACCACCGACTCGTCGTACTACTGGCTACGGGAGATGACGCGCGACATGGCGGAGGCCAACTCGCCGCATCACCACGTCGGCGAAATCCGTACGCCCATGCTGGTCATCCACGGCGACAAGGACTACCGAGTGCCGATCGGCCAGGCGCTGCGGCTCTGGTACGAGTTGCTCACCCACTCCGCGCTGCCGGCCGATGCCGACGGCGACAGCCCGCACCGGTTTCTGTATTTCCCGTCGGAGAACCACTGGGTGCTCACTCCGCAACACGCCAAGATCTGGTACCAGGTGGTGATCGGGTTCCTAGCCCGGCACGTGCTCGGTGAGGACACCGAGGTGCCCGAGACGCTCGGGTAGCGTCGCGACCATGAGCGCACCGGAGCCGGACGGCCGGCGACCTTCGACATCCGAGCGGGAATTCGACATCGTCGTGTACGGGGCCACCGGGTTCGTCGGGAAACTCACCGCCGAATATCTGGCCAGGACGGCTTCGGGGGCCCGGATCGCGCTCGCCGGCCGATCGCACGACAAGCTGATCGCGGTCCGAGAGTCCCTGGGTGATGCGGCCCGCTCGTGGCCGCTGATCACCGCGGACGCCTCGCAGCCGTCGACACTGAACGCGATGGCCGCACAGGCGCGCGTCGTGGTCACCACGGTGGGGCCCTATGCGAAGTACGGCCTGCCGCTGGTCGCGGCGTGCGCGGCGGCCGGCACCGACTACGCGGATTTGACCGGGGAGTCGCTGTTCATCCGCGACAGCATCGACCAGTACCACAAACAGGCCGCCGACACCGGTGCGCGCATCGTGCACTCGTGCGGATTCGATTCCGTGCCTTCGGATCTCACAGTGTTCGCGTTGTACCGGCGGGCCCAGCGCGACGATGCGGGCGAACTCACCGACACCAACCTGGTGGTGCGGTCCTTCAAGGGCGGCGTGTCCGGTGGCACGGCCGCCTCGATGATCGAGGTCATGCGGGCGGCATCGTCGGACGCCGAGGCGCGTCGGGTGATGAACGACCCGTACACGCTCACCCCGGACCGCGCCGCCGAACCCGAGTTGGGCGGCCAACCCGATCTGCGGTGGCGGCGGGGCGGGGAGATCGCACCCGAGCTCGACGGGTACTGGGTGGCGCCTTTCGTCATGGCCGCGGTGAACACCCGTATCGTGCGGCGCAGCAACGCATTACTCGATTACGCCTACGGTCGACGACTCGAATACGGCGAACAGATGAGCATGGGCAAGTCGGCGCTCGCGCCGGTCGTATCGGCGCTGGCCGCGGCGGGTAACGCTGCGACGATGGCGTTAGGCAGCCGCTACTTCGACCGAGTGCCCGGCAAGCTGGTCGAGCGGGTGCTGCCGAAACCGGGCACCGGGCCCAGCGAGAAGGTCCGCGAAAGCGGCCACTACACCGTCGAGACGTATGCCAGGACCACCACCGGCACCCGGTACCGGGCCGTGATGTCGCAGAAGGGTGACCCGGGCTACAAGGCGACGGCGGTGCTGCTGGGGGAAAGCGCATTGGCGCTGGCTTTCGACCGCGACAAGCTCTCCGACCTTCGCGGCGTGCTCACCCCCGCCGCGGCGATGGGCGACGCGTTGCTCACCCGCCTACCGGCCGCAGGGGTGACGCTGGAGACGACGCGGCTGCAGGGGTAGCGCACGTCACAACGGGTCGGAGGGCGAAAAACCGCTCTGTTCGGGGCACTTGGCGACGCCGCGCGCTGCATTCCTAGAATTGCGGGGTGACCGCCAGCCCCCGATCCTCTGCTGAAGCCCTGCCCAAGTCCTGGGACCCGGCCGCGGTGGAGAGCGATCTCTACGAGGGCTGGGTCAAGGCCGGCTACTTCACCGCCGACGCGACCAGTGACAAGCCGCCCTACTCGATCGTGCTGCCCCCGCCGAACGTCACCGGCAACCTGCACATGGGTCACGCGCTGGACCACACGCTGATGGATGCGCTGACCCGCCGCAAGCGGATGCAGGGTTTCGAGGTGCTGTGGTTGCCGGGCATGGATCACGCCGGCATCGCCACGCAGTCGGTCGTCGAAAAGCAACTCGCGGTCGACGGCAAGACCAAAGAGGACTTCGGCCGCGACCTGTTCATCGACAAGGTCTGGGATTGGAAGCGGGAATCCGGCGGCACCATCGGCGCGCAGATGCGCCGACTCGGTGACGGCGTCGATTGGAGCCGCGAACGGTTCACCATGGACGAGGGCCTGTCGCGCGCGGTGCGCACGATCTTCAAGCGACTCTTCGACGCGGGCCTGATCTACCAGGCCGAGCGGCTGGTCAACTGGTCGCCGGTGCTCGAGACCGCGATCTCCGATCTCGAGGTCAAATACGAGGACATCGAGGGCGAGCTGGTGTCGTTCCGGTACGGCTCCCTCAACGACGGCGAGCCGCATATCGTCGTGGCCACCACCCGCGTGGAGACGATGCTGGGCGACACGGCGATCGCCGTGCACCCCGACGACGAGCGATACCGTGACCTGGTCGGCAAGACGCTGGCGCACCCGTTCGTCGACCGCGACATCGTCATCGTCGCCGACGAACACGTCGACCCCGAATTCGGTACGGGCGCGGTCAAGGTGACTCCCGCCCATGACCCCAACGACTTCGAGATCGGCCTGCGCCACGGGCTACCGATGCCGTCCATCATGGACACCAAAGGCCGAATCACCGGCACCGGAACGGAATTCGACGGCCAAGACCGCTTCGAAGCCCGGGTCAAGGTCCGCGAGGCGCTGGCCGCGCAAGGCCGCATCGTCGCCGAGAAGCGGCCGTACGTGCACAGCGTCGGGCACTCCGAACGCAGCGGTGAGCCGATCGAGCCCAGGCTGTCGCTGCAGTGGTGGGTCAAGGTCGAGGCGTTGGCCAAGGCCGCCGGTGACGCGGTTCGCAACGGCGACACCGTCATTCACCCGCCGAGCCTCGAGCCGCGGTGGTTCGCGTGGGTGGACAACATGCACGACTGGTGCATCTCGCGCCAGCTGTGGTGGGGTCACCGCATCCCGATCTGGCACGGCCCCGACGGCGAGACCGTCTGCGTCGGGCCCGACGAGACGCCGCCCGAGGGCTGGGAGCAGGACCCCGACGTGCTCGACACCTGGTTCAGTTCGGCGCTGTGGCCCTTCTCCACCATGGGCTGGCCGGACCACACGCCCGAGCTCGCCAAGTTCTATCCGACGACCGTGCTGGTCACCGGCTACGACATCCTGTTCTTCTGGGTGGCGCGGATGATGATGTTCGGCACCTTCGTCGCCGACGACCCCGCGATCACGGGAGACGGGCATGCGAAAAAGTCACGTCCGCAGGTTCCATTTGAAAACGTCTTCCTGCACGGTCTGATTCGCGACGAGCACGGCCGCAAGATGAGCAAGTCGCGCGGTAACGGGATCGACCCGCTGGACTGGGTGGAGATCTTCGGCGCCGACGCGTTGCGATTCACGCTGGCCCGCGGGGCGAGCCCCGGCGGTGACCTGTCCATCGGCGAGGATCACGCGCGAGCCTCACGAAACTTCGCCACGAAGCTGTTCAACGCCACGCGGTTCGCGTTGATGAACGGGGCCGCACCCGCTCCGCTGCCCGACACCGCCGAACTGACCGACGCCGACCGGTGGATTCTCGGCCGGATGGAACAGGTTCGCGTCGAAGTGGATTCGGCGTTCGACGCCTACGAGTTCAGCCGTGCGTGCGAGTCGCTCTACCACTTCGCCTGGGACGAGTTCTGCGACTGGTACGTCGAGCTGGCCAAGGTGCAACTCGCCGAGGGGATCACGCACACGACGGCCGTGCTGGCCGCGGTGCTCGACACGCTTCTCAAGCTGCTGCATCCGGTGATGCCGTTCGTCACCGAGGTGTTGTGGAAGACGCTGACCGGAGGCGAGTCGCTGGTGATCGCCGACTGGCCGACACCATCGGGTTTCACGCTCGATCCTCTTGCCGCGCAACGGGTCGCCGACATGCAGAAACTGATCACCGAGGTGCGCCGCTTCCGCAGCGATCAGGGACTCAACGACCGGCAGAAGGTGCCGGCGCGGTTGTCCGACATCGCCGCCGCGGACCTGCAGGCGCAGGTGCCCGCCGTGCGATCGCTGGCCTGGCTGACCACCGACGGTGACGGATTCACCCCGACCGCCGCGATCGAGGTGCGGCTGTCGCGCGGCACGGTGACCGTCGAGGTCGACACCTCCGGCACCGTCGACGTGGCAGCCGAGCGGCGCCGACTGGAAAAGGATCTCGCCGCGGCGCAGAAGGAACTGGCCGGCACGACAGGCAAACTCGGAAACGAGGCGTTCCTGGCGAAGGCACCCGCCGACGTCGTCGACAAGATCCGCGGACGCCAGCAGATCGCCCAGGAGGAAGTCGAGCGCATCACCGCAAGGTTGGCCGCGCTGCGATGACCGACCCCGACCCGGACGACCGGCCCTATCTCGACCCGGAGTCGCCCGGGCGACCGCCTCCGGATCGCGAACCCTCACCCGACGAGATCGCGGCGCTCCTGCAAGTCGAGCACCTACTCGACCAGCGTTGGCCCGAAACGAAACTCGAACCCAGCACGACGCGCATCTCGGCGTTGCTGGAACTGCTCGGTTCGCCGCAGCGCGGCTACCCGTCGATCCACATCGCGGGCACCAACGGGAAGACGTCGGTCGCGCGGATGGTCGACGCGCTGTTGACCGCGTTGCATCGCCGCACCGGCCGCACCACCAGCCCGCATCTGCAATCGGCCGTCGAGCGCATCTCGATCGACGGCAAGCCGATCAGTCCCGCGGCCTATGTCGACACCTATCGCGAGATCGAGCCGTTCGTGCACCTGGTCGATCAGCAGTCCGAGGCCGGCGTTCTCGGAAAGCCCGGGCCCGCCATGAGCAAGTTCGAAGTGGTGACGGCGATGGCGTTCGCCGCGTTCGCCGATGCGCCGATCGACGTCGCGGTGGTCGAGGTCGGCCTCGGCGGTCGCTGGGACGCCACCAACGTCGTGAACGCGCCCGTCACCGTGATCACCCCGATCGGGGTGGACCACGCCGAGTATCTGGGCGACACCCTCGCCGAGATCGCCGCGGAGAAGGCCGGGATCATCGGCAAACAGGAAGAAGATCTGGTGCCGACCGATACGGTCGTGATCATCGGCAGGCAGGCGCCCGAGGCGATGGAGGCGCTGCTGGAACAAACCGTGCGCGTCGATGCGGCGGTCGCCCGCGAGGATTCGGAGTTCGCGGTGCTCGGCAGGCAGGTCGCCGTCGGCGGACAGTTGCTCGAGCTGCAGGGGCTCGGCGGCCTCTACTCCGAAATCTTTCTGCCGCTGCACGGAGAACACCAGGCGCACAACGCCGCGCTGGCGCTGGCGGCGGTCGAGGCGTTCTTCGGCGCGGGGGCGCAGCGCCAACTGGACGTGGACGCCGTGCGGGCGGGCTTCGCCGCGGTGACCAGTCCCGGCCGGCTGGAGCGAATGCGCAGCGCGCCAACGGTTTTCATCGATGCGGCGCACAACCCGGCGGGAGCTGCGGCGTTGGCGCAGGCGCTGCAGGAGGAGTTCGACTTCCGGTTTCTGGTCGGCGTCGTGTCGGTGATGGGCGACAAAGACGTCGACGGCATCCTGGCCGCCCTGGAGCCGGTGTTCGACCAGGTCGTCGTCACCCACAACGGATCACCGCGCGCGCTGGACGTGGCGGCGTTGGCGCTGCTGGCCGAGCAGAGATTCGGCCCCGAGCGGGTGGTCACCGCGGCGACGCTGCCTGACGCGATCGAGACCGCCACCGCGATCGTCGAGGAGTCGGCCATCGAAGGCGAACTGATGGGCGGGGCGGGGATCGTGATCACCGGCTCGGTCGTCACCGCGGGAGCGGCCCGCACGTTGTTCGGAAAGGATCCGCAATGACCGAACCGGCGCCCGAGCAGCAGCCGGATCCGTGGAAGAGCTTCCGCGGGGTGATGGCGGGCACCCTGATCCTCGAAGCCATCGTCGTGCTGCTGGCGCTGCCGGTGGTGGCCAACCTCGGGGGCGGGCTCACGGCGGCCACCGGAGGTTTTCTCATCGGGATGGCGGTGATCCTGGTGCTGTTGGCCGGTGTGCAGGGCAGACCGTGGGCCATCTGGGTGAACGTGGGTCTTCAGGTCGTCTTGATCGCCGGCGTCGTCCTCGACGGGGCGATCGCCTTCGTCGGGGTGATCTTCCTGGTGGTGTGGCTGCTCATCGCATATCTGCGCGCGGAGGTGCTGCGCCGACAGAAGCGGGGACTCCTGCCTGGTCAACAGCGTCCGCCGGAGTAGTCGATCGCGGCGGCTATTCTGTCGGCCGTGACTGAGCCGATTGAACGGACCCTCGTGTTGGTCAAGCCCGACGGCGTCAAGCGGCGTCTTGTCGGCGAGATTCTTTCCCGAGTCGAACGCAAAGGCCTGGCGATCGCCGAGTTGAAGCTGGTGACCGTCAGCGACGAGCTGGCCCGCAGGCATTACGCCGAGCACGAGGGCAAGCCGTTCTTCGATTCGCTGCTCGCGTTCATCACATCGGGCCCGGTCGTGGCGGCGGTCGTCGAAGGCCCGCGTGCCATCGCCGCATTCCGTCAGGTCGCAGGCGGAACCGACCCCGTGGAGAAGGCCGCCCCCGGGACCATTCGCGGTGACCTGGCCCTGATCACCCAGGACAACCTCGTTCACGGCTCGGATTCCCCGGAGTCCGCCGCGCGCGAGATCGATCTCTGGTTCCCCAGCAAGTAGAGGATTTCGCGACCCGTCTCGCCCAGCCTGGTCGGGCGGGGCGTCGTGATGTGGGATACTCGACTCGGGTGACCGGCCGCCAACCGGGACCGGACACCCGAATGAAGACTTAGACGTGCGCGACCATCGCCACGCGTGATGCGGCGCCGACCGTCCAGCCATCATTCAGACCGGCACCGGGATGGTCCCCAGTGGGCCGCTCGGAGCGAGACCACAACAAGCTCGGGGAAGTCACCCGGGTCCATAGCGGAAGCCCTCGCGTGGCCGCGTCAAACATGACGCGCCCGGGGGCTTAAGGAGACTACGTGGCCGAAGATGCCCCAACCGAAGACCTATCTGAAGACACGCGAGAAGCGCAGGACTCTCAGCCGGAGTCGCTGAGAGTCGATTCGCTCGCTCAGGTGCTGGGCACCACCAGCGAGCGGGTTATCCAGGCGCTGACCGAGCTGGACGGACGCCCTCGCAGCGCCGACTCCACTGTCGAGGAGGACGAGGCGCAACGCGTGCGCGAAGCGCTTGCCGACGGTGCCGAGGCGCCGCAGACGCCCCAGGTCGTGGATGCCGCGGAATCCGCGGATGCCGCCGAACCCAGCAACGGAGAAGAGCCGGAGTCCCGTCTGCTCCTGGAGACCCCCACCGAGGAGGCGCCGGAGCGCGCCGAATACATGCCGTTGTTCGTCGCGCCGCAGCCGGTCCGATTCGATTACGACGCCGCCGACGACGATGAGGACGACACGGACGACGACGATGACGACGGCCAGGACAGCGACGACGACCAGTCCGAGCGTCCCTCCGGTCGCCGCCGCCGCCGCGGCAGGCGCGGACGAGGCCGCGGCCGTGGTGAGCAGAACGGCGATGACGCCGACGGCGAAGGGGACGCCGGTCAGGGCGGTTCTCAGGGCACCGACCAGAACGGCGACGACTCGGACGACTCCGACGAAGACAACGGCGACGACGAGAGCACCGGAGCCGACGGCGCGACCCGTCGTCGTCGCCGCCGCCGTCGCCGCAAATCGGGATCGGGCGACGACAGCGACGCGGGTTCGCCCGACGATCCGCCCAACACCGTCGTGCACGAGCGGGAACCGCGGAAGTCGACCAGGAACGACAAGGCCGGCAGCGGCGACGGAGAGATCCAGGGCATCAGCGGGTCGACCCGGCTGGAGGCCAAACGGCAACGCCGGCGTGACGGCCGAGACGCCGGCCGGCGCCGCCCGCCCATCCTGAGCGAGGCCGAATTCCTGGCCAGGCGCGAGGCCGTCGAACGGATGATGGTCGTCCGCGACAAGGTCCGCACCGAACCCCCGCACGAGGGCGCCCGCTACACCCAGATCGCGGTGCTCGAGGACGGCGTCGTCGTCGAGCACTTCGTGACCTCCGCGGCGTCCGCGTCGCTGGTGGGCAACATCTACCTCGGCATCGTGCAGAACGTGTTGCCCTCGATGGAGGCCGCCTTCGTCGACATCGGCCGCGGACGCAACGGTGTCCTCTATGCCGGCGAGGTCAACTGGGAAGCCGCCGGACTCGGCGGCGCGGCCCGCAAGATCGAACAGGCGCTCAAGCCGGGCGACTACGTCGTGGTCCAGGTCAGCAAGGACCCCGTCGGGCACAAGGGCGCCCGGTTGACGACGCAGGTGTCGTTGGCGGGCCGGTACCTGGTCTATGTGCCCGGGGCCTCGTCGACCGGCATCAGCCGCAAACTGCCCGACACGGAACGTCAGCGTCTCAAGGAGATTCTGCGCGAGGTCGTGCCGCCCGACGCCGGGGTGATCATCCGCACCGCGTCGGAGGGCGTCAAAGAAGAGGACATCCGCAACGACGTCGAACGCCTGGCGAAACGCTGGTCCGAGATCGAGGCCAAGGCCGCCGACATCACCGCCAAGAAGGCCGGTGCGGCCGTCGCGCTCTACGAAGAGCCCGATGTGTTGGTCAAGGTGATCCGCGACTTGTTCAACGAGGACTTCACCGGTCTGACGGTCTCCGGCGACGACGCCTGGAACACTATCAACGACTACGTGAATTCTGTTGCGCCCGAACTTCTTCCACGGTTGACGAAGTACGAGCCCGCTTCTCCCGACGGTCCCGACGTGTTCGCGGTGCACCGCATCGACGAGCAGCTGACCAAGGCGATGGACCGCAAGGTGTGGCTACCGTCGGGCGGCACGCTCGTCATCGACCGCACCGAGGCCATGACCGTCGTCGACGTCAACACCGGCAAGTTCACCGGGTCGGGCGGCAACCTCGAGCAGACCGTCACCCGCAACAACCTGGAGGCGGCCGAGGAGATCGTGCGCCAGCTGAGGCTGCGCGACATCGGCGGCATCGTGGTGATCGACTTCATCGACATGGTGCTCGAATCCAACCGCGACCTGGTGCTGCGGCGGCTGACCGAGGCGCTGGCCCGCGACCGGACCCGCCACCAGGTCTCGGAGGTGACCTCGCTGGGCCTGGTCCAGTTGACGCGCAAACGGCTCGGCACGGGTCTGGTGGAGGCGTTCTCGACGCCGTGCACACACTGCGGCGGACGCGGGATCGTGTTGCACGGCGACCCGGTCGACTCGACGTCGAGCGGCGGACGCAAGTCCGACACCGGCGGCCGGCGCGGTAAGCGCGGCAAGCGTGGCGGCAAGGCCGACGACGTCGCGGTGGCCAAGGTGCCGCCCCATCCCGCCGGCGAGCACCCGATGTTCAAGGCGATGGCCGCCGCCAACGGTCGCCACGACGCAGACGACGACACCGACGATGACACCACCGACGATGAGCGCCGGAAGCAGAAGCCGAAGGAGACCGCCGAGACCGACGCGGAAGCCCGTGCCGAAGCCAGTTCGGAGGCCATCCGTACCGCGGTGATCGAGTCGGGCGAGGACGATATCGAGGACCTCGAGGACGAGGACTTCGACGAGTCCGACGAGGACGACGACGAGGATTCCGAGGACGAGGACGAAATCGACCTGGATTCCGACGACGACGAGGACGACATCGACGACGACATCGAGGTCATCGGCGCCGACGACTCCGATGACGACTCCGATGACGACTCAGAGGATGACGACTCAGAGGATGACGACGAGGATTCCGAGGACGAGGATTCATACGAAGACGACGAGTCCGGCGACTACAACCCCAGGGGGGTCGCATCCGCGACCGTCTCCGGCGGGCGGCACCGACGCCGCGCGGCCGCACGACCCGCGGGCCCACCGCGCCGTGAGGACTGACCTGGTGACCGGGTGCCGACGAGCCGTGACCTGCGGTGATTTGACCCTCATGCGGCGGCTCAAGTAGCCTTGAGCAGTTGTCGCCAGGCTGGACCATGCGAGTCGGCGGCAGTCGCAAACCCAGACCAGCGCAGCGGGAAATCGCGCGCGCCCAATGAACGACGTAGGAGTTAGCAGCACGATGGCCACGTACGCAATCGTCAAGACCGGCGGCAAGCAGTACAAGGTCGCCGTCGGCGACGTGGTGAAGGTCGAGAAGCTCGAGTCCGAGCCGGGCGCCAGCGTCTCGTTGCCCGTGGCCCTGCTCGTCGACGGGTCGAAGGTGACCTCCGACGCCAAGTCGCTGGAGAAGGTCGCCGTCACCGGTGAGATCCTCGAGCACACCAAGGGACCGAAGATCCGCATCCACAAGTTCAAGAACAAGACCGGCTACCACAAGCGGCAGGGCCACCGTCAGCAGCTGACCGTCCTCAAGGTCACCGGGATCAAGTAGAGGAATCAGACATGGCACACAAAAAGGGCGCTTCCAGCTCGCGTAACGGTCGTGACTCAGCCGCACAGCGGCTCGGGGTCAAGCGGTTCGGCGGCCAGATCGTCAAGGCCGGCGAAATCCTGGTCCGCCAGCGTGGCACTCACTTCCATCCCGGTGTCAACGTCGGCCGCGGAGGTGACGACACCCTGTTCGCCACCGCCCCCGGCGCCGTCGAGTTCGGCTCTAAGCGCGGCCGCAAGACCGTCAGCGTCGTTCGACCGGCACCGCAGGAGGCCTGACTTCCCGCCGCGAATGTGATGCTGCTGCGACATCCCGGCTGAAGCTGGCAGTAGCTCACACTCGTCACGGAAAGGAAGGACCGATGCCTCGCTTCGTCGACCGCGTCGTCATCCACGCGCGGGCCGGCAACGGTGGTAACGGCTGCGCCTCGGTCCACCGCGAGAAGTTCAAACCCCTCGGCGGCCCCGACGGCGGCAACGGCGGTCGCGGCGGCAGCGTGATCCTGGTCGTCGATCCGCAAGTGCACACGCTGCTCGACTTCCACTTCCATCCCCACGTCGTCGCACCCTCGGGCAAGCAGGGCGCCGGCGGTAACCGTGACGGGGCAGCGGGCGCCGACCTCGAGGTCAAGGTTCCCGACGGCACGGTCGTGCTCGACGAAGACGGCCGGCTGCTCGCCGACCTCGTCGGCGCGGGCACCCGCTTCGAAGCGGCCGCCGGTGGCCGCGGCGGCCTGGGCAATGCCGCGCTGGCGTCGCGGGCACGCAAGGCGCCGGGTTTCGCGCTGCTGGGGGAGAAGGGTCAGGTCCGCGACCTGACGCTCGAACTCAAGACGGTCGCCGACGTCGGACTGGTCGGCTTCCCGTCCGCAGGCAAGTCCTCGTTGGTGTCGGTGATCTCGGCGGCCAAACCGAAGATCGCCGACTATCCGTTCACGACGCTGGCGCCCAACCTGGGCGTGGTGTCCGCAGGCGGGAACACCTTCACCGTCGCCGACGTGCCCGGCCTGATCCCCGGCGCCTCGCAGGGGCGCGGGCTGGGACTGGACTTTCTGCGCCACATCGAACGCTGCGCCGTGCTGGTCCACGTCGTGGACTGCGCGACCATGGAGCCCGGACGCGACCCCGTCTCCGACATCGACGCGCTGGAAGCCGAGCTGGCCGCGTACACCCCGACGCTGCAAGGTGATTCGACGCTGGGCGACCTCGCCGAGCGTCCGCGTGCGGTGGTGTTGAACAAGATCGACGTGCCCGACGCCCGCGAGCTGGCCGAATTCGTCCGCGAGGAGATCGGGCGGCGTTACGGCTGGCCCGTCTTCGAGGTGTCCACCGTGACCCGGGAAGGGTTGCGGCCGTTGACGTTCGCGCTGTGGGAGATGGTGTCGACCTACCGCGAATCCCAACCCCCGGTGGTGCCGCGGCGCCCCGTCATCCGTCCGGTCCCCGTGGACGAGAGCGGTTTCACTGTGGAGCCGGACGGACACGGCGGCTTCGTCGTGCACGGCGTCCGGCCCGAACGGTGGGTCGCGCAAACCGATTTCGACAACGACGAGGCGGTCGGCTACCTCGGTGACCGGCTGGCGCGCCTGGGCGTCGAAGACGAGCTGCTGAAGCTGGGCGCGCGGCCCGGATGTGCGGTGACCATCGGTGAGGTCACCTTCGACTGGGAGCCGCAGACACCCGCCGGGGTGGATGTGCCGATGTCGGGTCGCGGTACCGATCAGCGGCTCGAGCAGACCGATCGCGTCGGGGCCGCCGAACGTAAGGCAGCGCGGCGGGAACGGCGGCGCCCCGGCGGGGAGTCATGACGGACGCCGCGCGCTCCGCGGAGTCGGCGCGCTCCGCACACCGGGAAGCGGTCCGCACCGCGCGCAGCATCGTCGTCAAGATCGGTACCACAGCGCTGACCACACCGTCCGGAGTGTTCGACGCCGGCAGGCTCGCGGTGCTGGTCGAGGCCATCGAGGGCCGGATGCGGTCTGGCTCGGACGTGGTGATCGTGTCGTCGGGCGCGATCGCGGCGGGCATCGAACCGCTGCGGCTGAACAGACGCCCCGCCGACCTGGCCACCAAACAGGCGGCCGCCAGCGTCGGTCAGGTGGCACTGGTCAACGCGTGGAGCGCGGCCTTCGCGCGCTATGACCGCACCGTCGGCCAGGTGCTGCTGACCGCGCACGATATCTCCATGCGGGTGCAGCACACCAACGCCCAGCGCACACTCGACCGGTTGCGGGCGCTGCACGCGGTGGCGATCGTCAACGAGAACGACACCGTGGCCACCAACGAGATCCGGTTCGGCGACAACGACCGGCTCTCGGCACTGGTCGCTCACCTGGTCGGCGCCGACGCGCTGGTCCTGCTGTCCGACATCGACGGGCTCTACGACTCGGATCCGCGAAAAGGTAACGCGCACTTCATCGCCGAGGTGTCGCAGCCGGACGACCTCGACGGCGTGGTGGCCGGCACGGGAAGCCATCTGGGTACCGGCGGGATGGCGTCGAAGCTGTCCTCGGCGCTGCTGGCCGCCGATGCGGGGGTGCCGGTGTTGTTGGCGGCGGCCTCGGATGCGGCGACCGCGCTGGCCGACGCGTCCGTCGGCACGGTGTTCGCCCCGCGGCCCGAACGGATGTCGGCGCGGCGATTCTGGGTGCGCTATGCCGCCGAGGCCGCGGGCGCGCTGACACTCGACGACGGGGCGGTGCGCGCCGTGGTCACGCAGCGACGCTCGCTGCTGCCGGCCGGTATCACCGCGGTGTCGGGGCGCTTCTACGGCGGCGACGTCGTCGAGTTGCGCGCACAGGACGGGACGATGGTCGCGCGCGGTGTCGTCGCCTACGACCGCGGCGAGCTCGCGACGATGCTCGGCCGCTCGACGTCGGACCTGTCCCCGGAGCTGCGACGGCCCGCCGTGCACGCCGACGACCTCGTCGCCGTCTGAGCCGGTGCGTCAGTGATCGCCCAGCGATCGGATGCGCCTCGAGATCCCGTCGAGCACGGTCTTGATCTGCTCGGCACGCTCGTCGGCGCTGGCCATGACGTCGTCTTCGGCCGGCCGCACCCTCACGTCGTTGGCCTGGGCGGTGGCCTCGAAGCATTCGCGGACCACCGGATCGGCCAGGATCACCGCTGCGAGCATTCCCGGTGTGAGCTCGCGAGTGCCCAACAGGCCGTCATAGCGCACCTCCGCCGGGATCCGAATCTCCAATGCGCCGCCTTCGAGCTGCTGCTTGGCCGCTACCAGCAGAAGCGTCAGCGCCGCACGCGAAACCGCGCCGAGCACCTTGCGACGAAACGGGAACCACGGCAGCGGCAGCTTGTCGATCTGCTTGTCCACTCCGCCGGTGAACAGGTACTCGATCAGACTGCGGGTGCGAACCTCTTCGACCTTCGCCCAGTCGACGGTGTCCCCGTCGAACTCGACCGAATCCTCGCTGATGGCCACGCCGCCGAAGTGGTTGAGCTTGCGGATGAGCCACCGCAGTTTGTCCGGTGTCAGCGAGTGCCCGGCGATCACGTCGCCGATGCCCAGCGCCCACCGGCCGGTGACCGGCCCGGGATCAGGACGATGCCGGTCGATCAGCTCACGGAGCCACGAAGCGTCCTCTGATGTCTGCGTCACGCCGTCAATCCAACCGACGTCGCGACGCCTGGCAGCTCGTCGGCCAGCAGCGCCAGCATGGGCGAGCACCCGTTGTCGACCTTGACCGTCGCCAGCGCATCGCCGCGGGTGGGTCCGCGGTTGATGATCGCGATCGGCATACCGGCCGCCGCGGCGTGGCGCACGAACCGGTAGCCCGAGTACACCGTCAGCGACGACCCGGCGACCAGTAGCGCATCTGCCGCATCGACCAGCGAATACGCCTGGGCCACCCGCTCTTTCGGGACACTCTCGCCGAAGTAGACGATGTCGGGTTTGAGCATCCCGCCGCAACTGGGGCAGTCGACGACCCGAAACGATGTGGTCTCGCCGACGACGGCGTCGGCGTCCGGGGCGACCGCGATGCCGCCCACGGACTCCGCGACCCGCTGCGCGAACCCCGGGTTGGCCTCCTCCAACAGGTCGGCCAGGGCGGCGCGGGTCATAGTGTGCGCGCACTCGAGGCAGATCACCTGCGCGTACGTGCCGTGCAGATTGACGACGTTGTCGCTGCCCGCCTTGGTGTGCAACAGGTCGACGTTCTGGGTGATCAGCGCCGACACCGCACCCGCCGCCTCGAGCGCGGCCAGCGCCCGATGGCCGGCGTTGGGCAGCGTGGCATCCATATGGCGCCAGCCGAGGTGGTTGCGCGCCCAGTAGCGCTGTCGAAAAACGGGGTCGGAGGTGAACTGGCGGATCGTCATCGGGTTGCTCGGCGGAGAATCCGGACCACGGTAGTCGGGAATCCCGGAGTCGGTGGACATGCCCGCCCCGGTGAGCACGGCGATCCGCCGGTCACGCAGCAGGGCGACGAGTTCGGGTGCCTCCACCTAGTCGAGGGTAGGCGCTAGTTGGCCAGCGCCTGCGGCGAGAGCTCCTTGAGCATCGCGTTTGCCCACCGCATCTGTCGCAGGGCTTGTGGATGGCACCGCTGGGTCAGCTCGAGTAGCCGCTCGTCCTTGGCCGCCTGGGCGCCCTGGGCCAGCAGTTCCCAGTCCAGCGAGACGCCGGCCGACAGCCGGTGCAGCCGCCTCAGATCCGCCAGCAACAGCAGGGCGGGCTCGGGCCGTCGGCCCAGCCGGTCGCTGACCCACTGCTGGGCCACCTCGGTGACGGCCTTGGTCCGCGGATGCGCGCGCAACCGCACGCCGTAGCGACGCCCGATCTGCGCGATCAGGTCGACGTGCTCGCGTGACCAGACGGTGAGGTCCATCGCGACGTGATAGATGCCGTGGTCGTTGTGGTGGCGCGCGGCGATCGCGTCGAGCGTGCGGGCCAGCCGCAGTTCGGAGCGGTGCAATTCGCGCAACGCCAGGCCGAGTTTCATCGGGACTCCGTTCCGGCCGCAACGACGGCCAGCCGGGCCGCCGCGGTCTTGAAGATCGGTTGCTTGGACACGGGGTCCCAGTCGGTTCGGGTGAGCTCGTTGGCGGCCCGGTCGTGCTCACCGTCGCCGGCGTCCCAGTAGCCGTAGTGGAACGGCAGGAACAGCACGCCCGCGCGGATGCCGGTGATGCGTGCCTTGGCGCGGACGCGCCCGCGCGGTGTCTCGATCTCGGCAAGGTCGCCGTCGCGGACACCGAGGCGCCGCGCATCGGCCTCGGCCATTTCGACCCACACCTCCGGGGCCGCCGCAGTGAGCTCGGGGACCCGCCCGGTCTTGGTCCTGGTGTGAAAGTGATACACCGTCCGGCCGGTGATCAGCGCGAACGGGTAGTCGTCGCTCGGAACCTCATGCGCCGGAAGGTATTCGGCCGCCTTGATGATCGCCTTGCCGTCCGGATTCATCGCCCGGTATTCGGTCGGCTCCAGCGGTGCGCCGGTGATCAGGTCCTTGCCGTACGCCTCGCAGTAGTCGGGCGCCGCCCAGAATCTCCCGTCGGCGTAGAGGCGTTCGGTGCCGTCGGGATGCTCGGCGTTACACGGCCATTGGATTCCGCTGCCGCCGCGCAGCTTGTCGTAGCTCAGGCCGGTGTAGTCGCACGGCCGCCCGGCGCTGCAACGCTGCCACGCGGTGAAC
This sequence comes from Mycobacterium sp. IS-1590, assembly GCF_001500025.1. Taxonomy (GTDB): domain Bacteria; phylum Actinomycetota; class Actinomycetes; order Mycobacteriales; family Mycobacteriaceae; genus Mycobacterium. The sequence goes on from NZ_LQIW01000049.1 coordinate 93,184, forward strand.
GCAGACTCCGGTCCCGTCCAGGACGGCAGCGGATTGCCGTCGCGGTCACGGAAATCCATGCGGCGCGCGTAGTCCAGGAAGATGTCGAGGTCGGGGCGGGCCTGACCGGGCGGGTCGACGGCCTTCTCCGACAGGTGCACGGTGCGATCGGTGTTGGTGAACGTCCCGGTCTTCTCGCCCCACGCGGCGGCGGGCAGCACCACGTCGGCGAGTTCGGTTGTCTCCGTGGGAAAGATATCCTGTACGACGACGAACAGTCGCTGCTGGCTCAGAATGCTGCGGATGCGGCGCAATTCGGGCAGTGACACCGCCGGATTCGTCGCGCTGATCCACAGCAGGCGCAGCGTGCCCTGTTCGGCGTAGCGGAACATCTGCATCGCATGCGTCGGGGGCGCATAGTGCGGGATCTGCGTCATGTCGAGGTTCCACAGTTGGGCCAATTCCTCGATGTGGCTGTCGTTGGACCAGTTCCGGAAGCCGGCCAGGTCGCCGTCGGCGCCGCACTCGCGGGTGTTCTCGGCGGTGGGCTGCCCGTTCATCTGCAGCACCCCACATCCCGGCCGGCCGAGCATGCCGCGCAGGATGTGCACGTTGTTGACCTGAACCGCGGCGGCCGAGGCCTGGTGGGACTGGTAAAAGCCTTGCAGCACCGTCGAAAGCAGTCGTTGCGCGGTGCCCAGCAAGCGTGCCGCGGCGCGGATGTCGGCGGCGGAGACGCCGCAGATCTCGGCGGCGCGCTCGGGCGGGAATTCCGCGACGCGCTTGCGCAGCTCGTCGAAACCGACGGCGTGCGCGCCGATGTAGTCGCGATCGATCCAGTCATTGGCGACGATCTCGTGCAGCAGGCCGTTCATCAGAGCGACGTTGGTGCCGGGCAGCGGTGCCAGATGCACCGTCGCGTGCTCGGCCACCGGGGTCTTCCGCGGATCGACGCACACGATGGCCGGCGGGTTGGGCCCGGCCAGCCGGTCGAGCACCCGCATCCACAACACGGTCTGGGTTTCGGCGACATTGTGGCCGTAGAGCGCGATGACGTCGGCGTGATCGACGTCGGCGTAGGAACCGGGTTGGCCGTCGCAGCCGAAGGACTCCTTGAGCGCCTCGGCGGCCGTCGCGGTGCACAACCGGGTGTTGCCGTCGACGTGGTTGGTGCCGATCGCGCCGTGGGCGATCACCCCGAGCGTGTAGTACTCCTCGAGGAACAGCTGCCCCGAGGTGTAGAACCCGAACGCCGAAGGGCCGTACCGGCGGAGCAGGCGCTTGCTGTGCCGCACCACCTGATCCATGGCGGTGTCCCAATCACATTCGGTCAGTTGCCCGTTGACGCGGACCATCGGCGTGGTGAGGCGATCGGGCGAGGCGTTGGCCTGCCACCCGTAGAAGTCTTTTGGGTCCAGTCGACCGTGGTTCACACGGTCACCCTCGCGGCCCCGCACGCCGACGATCCGGCCGTCCTTGACCGCGATGTCCAAGCCGTCGCCGTTGGAGTGCAGGATGGCTGCCGATTGCACCCAGCGGTCAACCGATTCCGGCGTCACGCCCTCGGCGAGATGCATGTCCGGTCGCGCGGGCCAGTGTCCGTCGCGTGGATACGGAGTCCGCGCGCCCCAGGGTTCGGCGATCCGATTGGCGGGCACCCGGACGGCCTACCCGGTCGAGGCCGGGTGAAACCTCACTGCAAGCACTGCGCCGCGGGCGTGATCTCGGCGCTCATATTGCTTTTCATCATGGTCAGTGCGGCGTCGCTGAGTTCGGGGTCGATATGGGCGACGGCGTCGGGCGGGACGACGACGGGGAAGTGGCGAACATAGGCGTCGAGCGCCGTGTAGAGGATGCACTGCTCGGTGACCTGTCCGGTCAGGATGACCCGCTGAGGCTTCAACTGCCCCAGCAGGTACGCGAGTGCCGTGGCGTAGAAGGCGCTGTGGCGCACCTTCGTCATCAGCCGGCAGCCCTTCTGGGGAACGATCGGCTCGACCAGGTCCGGCCGCTCACCCTTCAGGGCCGATTGCACGATGTCGCTGAATTCCGCGGTGAAATCGCCGTAGTTGTCGTTGACGTAGATGAGGTCCACGTCGTCGCGTTCCCGGGCCTCGGCGACGAGCTTGGAGAGCGGATCGATGATCTCGGCGACGTTCGGCGCCAGCTTCTCGGCGTCAGGATGTTGGTAGGTGTTCATCATGTCGATGACCAGCACGGCGGTGTCACTCATGGGGACTTGCATACCCTGTTCGGTTTTCGGGCAACAATGAGGCATGGATTTCTACTCGGCGTATCGGCACGGGTTCGTCCGCGTCGCAGCCTGCACGCACCACACGGCGCTCGCGGATCCGCAGGCCAACGCCGAGTCGGTGCTGCGGCTGGCGCGCGCCTGCCATGACGACAGCGTCGCGCTCGCGGTCTTTCCCGAGCTGACGCTGTCGGGATATTCCCTCGAGGACATCGTGATGCAGGACGCGCTGCTGGATGCGGTCGAGGACGCGGTGCTCGACATCGTCGTCGCCTCCGCCGACCTGATGCCGGTCCTGGTGATCGGCGCACCGCTGCGCTATCGCCACCGCATCTACAACACCGCCGTCGTGATCCACCGCGGCCAGGTGCTCGGTGTGGTGCCCAAGTCCTACCTGCCGACCTATCGCGAGTTCTACGAGCGCAGGCAGATGGCCCCCGGCGACGATGTGCGTGGCGCGATCCGGATGGGACGCGGGGGGGAGTGGGCCGACGTCCCGTTCGGGCCCGATCTGTTGTTCACCGCGGCCGACCTGCCCGGTTTCGTGTTGCACGTCGAGATCTGTGAGGACATGTTCGTGCCGATCCCGCCGAGCGCGCCGGCGGCACTGGCGGGCGCGACGGTGTTGGCGAACCTGTCCGGAAGCCCGATAACGATCGGACGCTCGGAAGACCGCTGCCTGCTGGCCCGCTCGGCGTCGGCGCGCTGCCTGGCTGCCTATGTGTACGCCGCGGCGGGGGAGGGTGAGTCGACGACCGACCTGGCCTGGGACGGTCAGACGATGATCTGGGAGAACGGCGAATGCCTGGCGCAATCCGAGCGCTTCCCCAAGGGCGAACGACGATCCGTCGCCGACGTCGATCTGGAATTGCTGCGGTCCGAACGCATCCGGATGGGCACCTTCGACGACAACCGCAGGCACCACGCGGCATCGACCGACGCCTATCGGCGGGTGGAGTTCCAGCTCGATCCGCCGACCGGCGATGTCGGGCTGCTGCGCCACATCGAGCGCTTCCCGTTCGTCCCGTCGGATCCCGAACGGCTGGAACAGGATTGCTACGAGGCCTACAGCATTCAGGTGGCCGGGCTCGAACAGCGCCTGCGCGCCCTGGACTTCCCCAAGATCGTGCTCGGGCTGTCCGGAGGACTGGACTCGACGCACGCCTTGATCGTCGCCGCGCGCGCGATGGATCGCGAACAGCGCCCGCGCAGCGACATTCTCGCGTTCACCATGCCCGGATTCGCGACCGGGGAGAGGACCAAGGGCAACGCCGAGCGGCTGGCCGAGGCGCTGGGTGTGACGTTCACCGAACTCGACATCAGTTCCACAGCGGAGTTGATGCTCACAAACATCGACCACCCGTTCGGTCGCGGGGAGAAGGTCTACGACGTCACGTTCGAGAACGTGCAGGCCGGGCTGCGCACCGATTACCTGTTCCGGCTGGCCAACCAGCGCGGTGGAATCGTGCTGGGCACCGGCGACCTGTCGGAGCTCGCGCTGGGCTGGTCGACCTACGGTGTGGGCGATCAGATGTCGCACTACAACGTCAACGGCGGTGTTCCGAAGACGTTGATCCAGCACCTGATTCGCTGGGTGATCTCGTCTCAGCAGTTCGACGACAAGGTCAACGAGGTGCTGCAGTCGGTGCTCGACACCGAGATCTCGCCGGAGCTGGTCCCCGCCGGCGAGGACGAGGAGATCCAGAGCAGCGAGTCCAAGGTCGGGCCCTACGTGCTGCAGGACTTCTCGCTTTTCCAAGTGCTGCGCTTCGGGTTCCGGCCCTCCAAAGTCGCGTTCCTGGCCTGGCACGCCTGGAGCGATCCCCAGCGCGGCGAGTGGCCGACCGGATACCCCGAGAACAAGCGTCCGTCGTATTCGCTCAAGGAGATCCGGCACTGGCTGCAGGTCTTCGCGCAGCGGTACTACTCGTTCGCGCAGTTCAAGCGGTCGGCGGTGCCGAACGGACCCAAGGTGTCCCACGGTGGATCGCTCTCGCCGCGAGGGGACTGGCGCGCGCCGTCGGACATGTCCGCCCGCACCTGGCTCGACGAGATCGAGCGCGAGATTCCCGAAGAGTAAGGGGCGCGATCGCGTCAGCGCCGTCCCACGACGGGAACAAACCGCCCGACGGTTGCGAGGTAGTCGCGGTAGGAATCGCCGTGCACGGTCAACAGGTACGGTTCCTCGACGACACGGACCTGGGTCTCGATCGTCGCGACCAGCAGCACGAAGCCGATCACCGCGACGAGATTCGGTGTGATCAGGGCGATCCCGAAGCCGAACACCATCATCGCGGTGAAGATCGGGTTGCGCACCCACCCGAACACGCCGTGGCGCACCAACGTGGTGGTCTCACTGGCGTCGACCCCGATGCGCCACGAGTCGCCCATGTCGACCTGCGCGTACAGCGTTGCGGCGATGCCGGCCACCGCGATCGCGATGCCTGCGACGTTGAGCCACGGGTGGTCGAGCGGCGCCAGCGGTGAGACGACGCCCGCCAGTTGCAGGATCGGGGCGAACACCGCGGCGCCCATCGAAACGATGAACCCCACGCCGGCTAACCATTCGAGCGACAGCGGGCGGCCGCTGATTCCGCGAAAGCCTGTCGATCCGGTGCGGCGCTTCTGTTGCCAACTGCGCCAACCGAATCCGAGCACGGCGAACACCACGAACAGGGCGATGGCGACGATCGGCATTGTCATCAGCAGCAGGCGTCCTCGGCGGCGGCGGGGCAGCAGGCCGGGTCGACCTCGAGCACCAGACCGACCAGGTCGTCGAGCGCATGCGCGATGCGCTCATCGGCGAGTTCGTAGCGGCTGCGGCGGCCCTCCGGCTGCGCGGTCACCAAACCGCAGCCCCGCAGGCATGCCAGGTGGTTGGACAGGATCTGGCGGGAGACGCCGATCTTGTCGGCCAGCTCGGACGGATATCCGGGGCCATCGCGCAGGATCAGCAGGATCTCGGCCCGCGTCGGGTCCGACAGGGCGCAACCGAACCGTGCCAGCGCATCGCTGTGAGTGACCGTCTGCATGACGCAGACGGTACATCACACGCTGTATTCAGCCAATGCTGAACTATCAGCCGTTCACGATCGCACTCAGAGGCGGCCGTCGATGCGCAGATCCGGGTGCACCCAGTTCGGCGAGCGGCGCTCCTTGAAGGCCATGAAGCCCTCGATCGACTCGGGCGCCCCAAGGCTGGCCTGCATGCCGATCCGGTCGTAGAGGCCGATGTAGTTGTCGAGGCTGGACTTGACCACGGTTCGGGCCGCCGGCGCGGTCCGGCAGCACTGCGCGAGCACCTCGCGGGCCGCGTCGGCCAGCTCGTCGTGCGGCACGACCCGCGCAACCATGCCCCAGTCGTGCGCCTCGGCGGCCGTCAGCGTCCGCCCGGTGAACATCAAGTCGCGGGTGCGGACGGGCCCGATCAGCCTCGCCAGCATGTGGCTGTAGTAGGTGTCGGCGATCCCGCGGTACAGCTCGGGCACCCGAAACGTGGCCCGGTCGCTGACCACGGCGATGTCGGCACACAGCGCGATCTGCAGCCCCCCGCCCTGGCACAGCCCGTTGACCGCGGCCACCACCGGCTTCGCCGACTGGCGCAGCGTGTCGAACGGCAACGCGTCCATACCCAGCGCCGACCCGAACGTCATCCAGTTGTCGGCGCCACCCCCACCCATGTCGCCGCCGGGAGCGAAGACGTCGCCGGTGCCGGTGATCAACAGGCCCGCGAGATCCGGGTCGCTCTCGACGTGCTTGACCGCGTACTTGATGCCGAAGTACATCGCGGGCGTCATCGCGTTGCGGGCCTCCGGCCGGTCGAGCCGGCACACCCCGAACGCACCCTCGCGGGTGAACTTCAGGAACGGGGTGCCGAGCCAGTCCCCCTCGGGCGGCCGCGGGGCGTCGGTGGTGCTCGGCTGGGTGGTCGTCATAACTGCCTTTCTGTTGCCTTGTTGGACACAGCGTCGTCGATGGCGTCGGCGTAGGGCGCGCAGTCACCCGCTCCCGGTATGAGAGTCGACAGGGCCGCCGCTGCGCAGGCCCTGCGCAGGGCGAGTTCGTGGCCGTCGAGCCAGTGCGTGGCGAGCACGCCGGCGAACACGTCACCCGCGCCGGTGGTGTCGACTGCGCGCGCCGCAGGGGCGGGGACGCTGAAGCGTTCGCCGTCGCCCAGATAGCTCGCTCCGCGCGCACCTCGGGTGATCACGAGATGGGGGACCGGCCAGTGCCACGCGCCCGCCTCGGTTTCGTTGACCACGACCACATCGGCCAACTCGGACAGTGCGAGCAGATCGTGCGGCGGTGCCCCGGCGGGCGAGGCGTTGACGACGACGACCACACCGGCATCGGACGCCACCTGCGCAGCGGCGATCGCGGTCGCGATCGGGATCTCCAACTGCAACAACACCACGTCGCTGTCGGCGATCAGGGCGCGCACATCGGCGGAGTCCACGGACAGGGCGCCGTTGGCGCCCGGTGCGACCACGATTGTGTTCTCCGCCGACGAGTCCACCGTGATGACGGCCGATCCGCTCGGCCCGGGCACGGTGACGACGCCGTCGAGTGCGACACCGTTGACGCTGAGGTGGTGGCGCAACATCTCCGCCGAACCGTCGGTGCCGAGCGCGGCGACCAGCCGCACCCGCGCACCCGCCCTGGCCGCGGCGACGGCCTGGTTGCCGCCCTTGCCGCCGGGGGCCATCGACAGATCCGACGCCAGCACCGTCTGGCCCGGGCGGGGCAGGGCGCGAACGGTGAACGTCAGATCGGCGTTGACACTGCCGACCACGCATACCCGGCTGCAGTCCCGCGGCGCCATGGCTCCCAACGCTAATGCAGGGCCCCTGCCTGACACGTGTCGAACGTCCGAACCTCGTTCGATACCCTGGATAAATGAGTGTGGAGGCACCCGTCGGCGCTGTGAGCACCGACCTGCGCCAGCAGGTGCACGACGCTGCCCGCCGGGCCCGCACGGCGGCCCGCGCGCTGGCCACCCTGAGTTCGGAAACCAAGAACCGTGCGCTGAACACCGCCGCCGACCATGTGCTGATGTCGGCGAGCCAGATCCTGGAGGCCAACGAGCGCGATCTCGAGGTCGCCCGTGCCGCAGGCACGCCCGAGGCGATGCTCGATCGGCTCGCGCTGAACCCGAAGCGGATCGACGGCATCGCCGACGGGCTGCGTCAGGTGTCGCGGCTGCCCGATCCGCTCGGCGAGGTGTTGCAGGGCCGCACGCTGCCCAACGGTTTGCAGTTGCGCCAGCTGCGCGTGCCGCTCGGCGTCGTCGGCATCGTCTACGAAGGCCGGCCCAACGTGACGGTCGACGCGTTCGGGTTGACGCTGAAGTCCGGTAACGCGGTGCTGCTTCGCGGTAGCTCCTCGGCGGCCAACTCCAACGCCGCACTGGTGAACGCGTTGCGGGCGGCACTGGCCACCGAACTGCTCGAGGTGGACGCCGTGCAGTTGCTGCCCAGCGCCGACCGCGCCAGCGTGACGCACCTGATTCAGGCCCGCGGGCTGGTCGATGTCGTCATCCCCCGCGGCGGCGCCGGCCTCATCGACGCCGTCGTGCGTGACGCGACCGTGCCGACGATCGAGACCGGTGTCGGGAACTGCCATGTCTACATCCATGAATCGGCCGACCTCGACGTCGCCGAACGAATCCTGCTCAACGCCAAGACCCGTCGACCCAGCGTCTGCAACGCGGCCGAATCGGTTCTGGTCGACGCCGCCATCGCCGACCGCGCGTTGCCGCGGCTGACCGAGGCGCTGCGGCGCGCCGGTGTGACGGTGCACGACGACCCGTCCGAGGACGAGTTGCGCGCGGAGTTCCTGTCGATGGACATCGCGATGGCGGTGGTCGACGGCGTCGATGCCGCGATCGCCCACATCAACGAATACGGCACCGGACACACCGAAGCCATCGTCGCCACCGACCTGGGTGCCGCGCAACGCTTCACCGACCGCGTCGATGCCGCCGCGGTGATGGTGAACGCATCGACGGCGTTCACCGACGGCGAGCAGTTCGGGTTCGGCGCCGAAATCGGCATCTCCACCCAGAAGCTGCACGCCCGCGGACCCATGGGTCTGCCCGAACTGACCTCGACCAAATGGATCGTGTGGGGCGACGGTCATACTCGCCCCGCCTGAACAGGAGACTTATTCGTGAGCGTCCCCGCGCGCCCAGCGCCGCTCTTCGCTGACATCGAAGACGTCGGCAGGCGACTCGCCGAAACCGGCTATCTTCCCGACACCGCAACCGCCACAGCGGTTTTCCTGGCCGATCGGTTGGGCAAGCCGCTGTTGGTGGAGGGGCCCGCCGGGGTCGGCAAGACCGAACTGGCCCGCGCCGTCGCGCAATCGACGGGTTCGGGTCTGGTGCGACTGCAGTGCTACGAAGGCGTCGACGAGGCCCGCGCCCTCTACGAGTGGAACCACGCCAAGCAGATACTCCGTATCCAAGCGGGACACGGCGATTGGGACAGCACGCGCGACGACGTGTTCTCCGAGGAGTTCCTGCTCTCGCGCCCGCTGCTGACCGCGATCCGGCGTACCGAGCCGACCGTGCTGCTGATCGACGAGACGGACAAGGCCGACATCGAGATCGAAGGCCTGCTGCTGGAGGTGCTCTCGGACTTCGCGGTGACCGTCCCGGAGTTGGGCACGATTACCGCCGAGCGGCCACCGTTCGTGGTGCTGACCTCCAACGCCACCCGCGAGCTGTCCGAGGCGCTCAAACGTCGTTGCCTGTTCCTGCACATCGACTTTCCCGATCCCGACCTGGAACGGCGCATCCTGCTGTCCCGGGTGCCCGAGTTGCCCGAGCGGCTCGCCGACGAGATTGTCAAGATCATCGGCGTGTTGCGGGGGATGCAGCTCAAGAAGCTGCCCTCGGTGGCCGAGACGATCGACTGGGGCCGCACGATCCTGGCCCTGGGCATGGACACCATCGACGATGCGACGATCGCGGCCACCCTCGGGGTGGTGCTCAAACACCAGTCGGACCAGGTCAAGGCGTCCGGCGAGCTGAGGCTCAACTGACATGGCCGTCCGCCGGACCCGGCCGCCGCAGCCGCTGGCGCCCCACGGCCTGCCCGGTCATCTCGTCGGGTTCGTCGAAGCGCTACGGGCGCAGGGTATTTCGGTAGGTCCGTCGGAAACCGTCGACGCCGGACGGGTGCTGTCGGTGCTGGGACTGGCCGACCGCGACGCGTTGCGCGAGGGCATCGCGTGCGCGGTGCTGCGCCGTCCCGACCATCGCGACACCTACGACGCGATGTTCGACCTGTGGTTCCCCGCCGCGCTGGGCGCCAAGACGATTCTTCTCGACGAGGAGGGTGAAGCCGACGCCGACCAGCCGGGCCTGCCGCCCGAAGATGTCGAGGCGATGCGCGCGGCGCTGCTGGACATGCTGGCCGAGAACGAGGACCTGGCCAACCTCGACGAGCGAATGGCCGCGATGATCGCCCAAATAGTCGAGGCGTACGGCCGCTACAACTCGAGCCGGGGCCCGTCGTACTCGTCGTATCAGGCGCTCAAGGCGATGAACCTCGACGACCTCGAGGGCCGGCTGCTGGCCGGTCTGCTCGCGCCCTACGGCGACGAGCCCACCCCGACCCAGGAGCAGATCGCCAAAGCGCTTGCCGCGCAACGCATCAACCAACTGCGCAAGATGGTCGAGGGCGAGACCAAACGGCGCACCGCCGAACAGCTCGGCCGTGACCACGTGCAGATGTACGGGGTGCCGCAGCTCGCCGAGAACGTCGAGTTCCTGCGCGCCTCCGGGGACCAGCTGCGCCAGATGCGACGGGTGGTCCAACCGCTGGCCCGCACCCTGGCGACCCGGCTGGCCGCGCGGCGACGACGGTCGCGCGCCGGGGAGATCGACCTGCGCAAGACGCTGCGCAAGTCCATGTCCACCGGCGGGGTGCCGATCGACGTGGTGCTCAAGAAACCTCACCCGGCGCGGCCCGAACTGGTCGTGCTGTGCGACGTGTCGGGTTCGGTCGCCGGCTTCAGCCACTTCACGCTGCTGCTGGTGCACGCGCTGCGCCAGCAGTTCTCGCGCGTGCGGGTGTTCGCCTTCATCGACACCACCGACGAGGTCACCGAACTGTTCGGCCCCGACGCCGACCTGGCGGTCGCGGTGCAGCGGATCACCCGCGAGGCGGGGGTGTACACCCGAGACGGGCATTCCGACTACGGCCACGCGTTCGTGTCGTTCATGGACCGCTGGCCCAACGCGCTCTCGCCGCGCAGCGCGCTGCTGATTCTCGGTGACGGCCGCAACAACTACCGCAACCCCGAGATCGAGTTGCTCGCGCACATGGTCAACTCGAGCAGGCACGCGCACTGGCTCAACCCCGAACCGCGACACCTGTGGGGCAGCGGCGACTCGGCCGTGCCGCGCTACTCCGACGTCATCACCATGCACGAATGCCGCTCGGCCAAGCAGCTCGCCTCGGTGATCGACCAGTTGCTGCCGGTCTGACCACCGGCGCGAACGTGGGTTACCCGCACGCCTCGGCGGCCCGAACCGTGACACGAGCCCCCACTCGGCGCGAGAAGTAAGCTGGCTCTCCATGGCTCCGCGACGCAGGCTCGGCGTAATGGGTGGGACGTTCGATCCCATCCACAACGGCCACCTGGTGGCGGCCAGTGAGGTGGCCGACCTGTTCGGGCTCGACGAGGTCGTGTTCGTGCCGACCGGACAGCCCTGGCAGAAGGACCGCGACGTCACCGCCGCCGAGGACCGCTACCTGATGACGGTGATCGCCACCGCGTCCAATCCCCGGTTCAGCGTGAGCCGCGTCGACATCGACCGGAGCGGGCCGACCTACACCAAGGACACACTTCGCGATCTGCACGCGCTCAACCCCGACGCCGATCTGTACTTCATCACCGGGGCCGATGCGCTCGCGTCGATCCTGACGTGGCAGAACTGGGAGGACATGTTCGCGATCGCGAACTTCGTCGGGGTCAGCAGGCCCGGTTACGAACTGGACGGCAAGCACATCGCCGCCGCGGTCAAGGAGTTGCCCGACGATGCGCTGCGGCTGGTCGAGGTGCCCGCGCTGGCCATCTCCTCGACCGACTGCAGAAAGCGCGCCGAGGAGAACCGGCCGATCTGGTATCTGGTGCCGGACGGCGTCGTTCAGTATGTGGCGAAGCGCAAACTCTATGCGAGACAACCACTGACAACCCAAGGAAAGCATCAATGAGCGCCTCCGACGAAGCCGTTCGCATGGCAGGAGTGGCCGCGAAGGCGGCGGCCTCCAAAGTGGCCGACGACGTCGTCGTGATCGACGTGTCGGGTCAACTCGTCATCACCGACTGCTTCGTGATCGCGTCGGCCTCCAATGAGCGTCAGGTCAACGCGATCGTCGACGAGGTCGAGGAGAAGATGCGCCTCGCCGGCTACAAACCTGCCCGCCGCGAAGGCGCCCGCGAGGGCCGCTGGACACTGCTCGACTACGTCGACATCGTGGTGCACATCCAGCATCAGGACGAGCGCAATTTCTATGCGCTGGACCGTTTGTGGAAGGACTGCCCGACCATCCCCATCGATGTCGACGAGCCGTCGGCGCACACAGCCGGCGACGAGGACGGCGGGCAGTGAGAAGGGTCCGACGCCTGGTCATGCTCCGCCACGGGCAGACCGGGTACAACGCGGGCAGCCGGATGCAGGGCCAACTCGACACCGATCTGACCGATCTGGGACGTCACCAGGCCGTCGCCGCCGCCGAGGTGTTGGCCAAACGACGACCGCTGGCGATCGTGTCGTCTGATCTGCGCCGCGCCCTCGACACCGCCGTCACGCTGGGGGAACACGCGGGTATGCCGGTGGTCGTCGACGTCCGCCTGCGGGAGACCCACCTCGGCCAGTGGCAGGGCATGACGCATCTGGAGGTCGACGCGGTCGCGCCGGGAGCGCGGTTGGCGTGGCGCGACGATTCGCGCTGGGCACCGCCGGGCGGGGAGAGCCGCGTCGACGTCGCCGCACGTAGCAGGCCGCTGGTCGACGAGCTCATCGACGAACACGGCCAGTGGGGGCTGGATCAGGCCGGTGACGGATCGGACCGGCCGGTGGTCCTGGTCGCCCACGGCGGGTTGATCGCGGCGCTGACCGCTTCGCTGCTCGACCTGCCGGTGGACCACTGGCCGATCCTCGGCGGGATGGGCAACGCCAGCTGGGTACAGCTGTCGGGCCACAGCGCCGCCGACGCCGCCGCCGCCGAAATACGCTGGCGGCTCGACGTGTGGAACGCCTCAGCGCAGGTTGCCGGCGATGTCCTCTGAGCGAAAGACCCTGCTGGTCTTCTGCGATTCGCTGTCCTACTACGGGCCGACCGGCGGGCTTCCGTCCGACGATCCGCGAATCTGGCCTAACATCGTTGCCGCACAACTAGATTGGGATGTCGAGCTGATCGGCCGGATCGGTTGGACCTGTCGCGACGTATGGTGGGCGGCCATCCAGGATCCTCGGGCGTGGGCGGCGTTGCCGCGGGCGGGCGCGGTCGTCTTCGCCACCGGCGGGATGGACTCGCTACCGTCGCCGCTGCCGACCGCGCTGCGCGAACTCATCCGCTACGTGCGCCCGCCGTGGCTGCGACGCTGGGTGCGCGACGGGTACGGCTGGGTGCAGCCGCGCCTGTCGCCGGTGGCCCGGGCGGCGCTGCCCCCGCACCTTTCCGCCGAGTATCTCGAGATGACCCGTGGCGCAATCGACTTCAACCGGCCCGGAATCCCCGTCGTCGCGTGCCTGCCGTCGGTCCACATCGCCGACACCTACGGCAGGGCGCACCACGGCCGCGACGGCACGGTGAGGGCGCTCACCGAATGGGCTGAGCAACATGAGGTTCCGCTCGTCGACCTCAAGGCGGCAGTCGGCGAATACGTCATGAGCGGCCAGGGCAACCCCGACGGGATCCACTGGAACTTCAAAGCCCATCAGGCCGTCGCGGACTTGATGCTCAAGGCGCTCGCCGAGGCCGGCGTGCCATGTCGGTGATCGTGGTGACCGACTCGTCGTCGCGGTTGGCGCCCGACGAGTTGAAACAGTGGGACATCCGGCAGGTGCCGTTGCACGTGCTGGTCGACGTGATCGATCTGCGAGACGGGATCGACGAGGTGCCCTACGACATCCACGACGTGCCGCGCGCCAGCACCGCCGGGGCGGCGCCCGCCGACCTCGCGGACACGTACCGGCAAGCACTGCGCGACAGCGGAGGCGACGGCGTGGTCGCCGTGCACCTGTCGTCCGCGCTGTCGAGCAGTTACAGCTCGGCGGTTCAGGCGGCCCGGGAGTTCGGGTCCTCGGTGCGGGTGGTGAACTCGCGTTCGGCGGCGATGGGCGTCGGGTTCACCGCCGTCGCTGCGGCCAAGGCCGCGGCGGCCGGCTCGGACTTGGATTCGGTTGAGGCCGTTGCCCGCTCGGCTGCACAACGCACCCATGCGTTCATCGTGGTGCACCGGCTGGACAACCTGCGCCGGAGCGGGCGGATCGGCACCGCGGCGTCGTGGTTGGGGACCGCGCTGTCACTCAAACCGCTGCTGCGCCTCGATCTCGACGGGCGGCTCGTGCTCGACCAGCGGATCCGGACGATCAGCAAGGCGCACGCCGCGATGGTGGACCGCATCGCCGACCTCGTCGGTGAGAGTCAGGCGTCGATCGCCGTCCACCATGTCGACAACCACGACGGCGCCGATGAGGTCGGCGCCGCGCTGACCGATCGGCTTCCGCAGCTCGAGTCGCTCACCGTCACCGACATGGGGCCGGTGCTGGCGATCCATGTCGGCGCGGGTGCGATCGGCGTCGTCGTCCAACTTGCCGAATAGCCCCGTTCCGCTGTGCTTACCGGACCCTTGCGGCCCAGATTGGTAAGTAGTAACTTACCGTTCGTGCTTGCTTACCAAGAGGGCGATGCGTGGGTGGCGATGGCCGACCGCACCCGGCGATCGATCGTGGAACGGCTCGCGCACCGGCCGATGCCGGTCGGGGAGCTGGCCCGCGAGCTGCCGGTCAGCCGGCCGGCGGTGTCGCAACACCTCAAGGTGCTCAAGCTCGCGGGTTTGGTGTGCGATCGCGCCGACGGCACTCGGCGTGTCTACCAGCTGAACCCGGCGGGCTTGGCCGCGATGCGGGCCGAACTCGACCGCTTCTGGATGCAGGCACTGGCCGGTTTCAAAGAGATAGTCGAAAGCGAAGGAGACCCCCAATGACCTCAGCCCAGTCCGCGGTCATCCGTCACGACATCACGGTCAACGCACCGTTGGAGCGGGCGTTTCGGGTGTTCACCGAGAGATTCGGCGACTTCAAGCCCCGCGAGCACAATCTGCTGGGCGTGCCGATCGCGGAGACGGTCTTGGAACCCCACGTCGGCGGTCGCATATACGACCGTGGCACCGACGGCAGTGTGTGCGCGTGGGCGCGGGTGCTCGACGTCGAGCCGCCGCATCGTCTCGTCTTCTCGTGGGACATCGGCGCGACGTGGCAGATCGAATCCGATCCGGCCCGGTGCAGCGAAGTGGAAGTGGTGTTCACCGCCGAGGCGGAGCACCGCACGCGCGTCACCCTCGAGCACCGCCATATCGAACGGCACGGCGACGGGTGGGATTCGGTCGCCTCGGGTGTCGGCGGGGATGCGGGTTGGCCGCTTTACCTGCGCCGGTTCGGTGAGCTGCTGCAGCGGGAGGCGCAGTGACCGCGCCAATGCAGATGGCGCGCGAGGAGCGCGAGGAGTTCGCCGCGTTGCTCGACCAATTGACCCCCGAGCAATGGGATCAGCCGAGTTTGTGCACGCGCTGGCGGGTTCGCGATGTGGTCGCGCACGCCGTCAGTTACGAGGAGTTGAGCCGGCCCCGGGCAGTGGCCCGGATGCTCTGGGGCGCACTGCGCTACCGGGATCCGAACGCGATCGGCGTCGCGGTGAACGCCGACAAGTCACCGTCCGAACTCACCGCGCTGATGCGCAAGTACGCCCAGCCGCGCGGCAGCACAGCCGGATTCGATGGACGGATCGCGCTCACCGACGGCATGGTTCACCAACAGGACATCCGTCGACCGCTGGACATGCCGCGCTTCATCAAGCCCGAAAGACTGGTCGTCGCATTGGAGTTCGCCAAGTACGCTCCGTTCCTACGAGGAGCGTGGCGGGCACGCGGATTACGGCTCGTCGCAACGGACCTGGACTGGACCCACGGCAGCGGCCCACAGGTGCGGGGCAGCGGCGAGGCGCTGCTGATGGCGATGGCGGGGCGGCGCGCTGCGCTCGAAGATCTCGACGGACCCGGGAAAGCGACACTGGCGCAGCGGCTCTGAAGTCGACCCTGCCGATGAGCGATCATCGTTGTACGGTTTGCGGCCCGGTTTCCGTACCGCAATGAGCGCCGGTTGCCGTCACACCGCGGCGCGGCCCGTGACCGGAGGTAAATCCTTCAGCGTCACGATTCCCGGCGGTGCCGCCACCACCGCGGGTACGGCGTTTGTCACCGGCAGGGCGGTGTAGATCATGCCCAGGCCCATGAAGCCGGGTTCGGTCCAGTCCCTCGGCGGCAAACAGTGCAGCACCGTGCGCATATTCGGGAGTCCGAACACCTGGATGACGTGGCCGTGTTCGAGCGGCTTGGGCGGAGTGACGTGTGCGCCCATGATCCAGTTGAATCCGACGCTGACGACGTTCTTCTCGCCCACCCAGCCGCGGTGGTACCCGTAGACGCCGGCGACGGTGCCGGCGGGGATCTGCATGAACCCGAGGTCGGAATCGCCGGTGGCCGCTGTGAACTCCACCTCAAAGGTCATCCTGTCGAGCTTGGCGCCGATCGCGTCGGCCATCATCGCCGCCGACTCGGCGAACACCTCGCTCTCGCGCCGCACACTTTCTGCCAGGCCCGGGGTGTCGGGGTCTTGCGAAAAGCCCATCGCGGTCTGCGTTCCCGCCGACTCGTAGGTCGAGCAGTCCACCGACTCGGTGATGCGGATCTCGTCGACCCGTTCACAGGCGCCGGAGAGCACCATCCCCACCATGTTGCTCATACCGGGATGTGCTCCGCTGCCGAAGATCGTCGAATTGCCCTTCTGGCAGGCTTTTCGGATCCGGTCCAGGTCCTGGGGCGACTGCTTGCCGCCGGTGATCCACGCCGCGCTCGAGCAGACGTTGACGCCCGCCTCCAGCAGCCGGGTCAACTCGTCGATGTCGGGCCACAACGGGTTGTAGCAGCAGGCGTCGGGTCGCTGGGCCAGCAGCGCATCGATGTCGTTGGTGGCCGTCACCCCGGTGGGTTCGGGCCAGCCCGCCAGTTCTGCCGCGTCGACGCCGACCTTGTCCACGCCGTGGGCGTAGACGCCGACGAGCTCCATGTCGTCGCGCCCGATGATCGCGTGCAGCGACCGGCGGCCGATGTTGCCGGTGGTCCACTGGATGACCCGCAGCGGCCGGTCAGGTGTCGTCACGAAAACTCCTCGGTATCAGCGATTCACATGTGGGTGCCGCCGTCGACGCGGACCTCGGTGCCGG
This sequence comes from Mycobacterium sp. IS-1590, assembly GCF_001500025.1. Lineage (GTDB taxonomy): Bacteria > Actinomycetota > Actinomycetes > Mycobacteriales > Mycobacteriaceae > Mycobacterium. The sequence goes on from NZ_LQIW01000049.1 coordinate 109,933, forward strand.
TGACGAAGTAGGCCTCGGGCGCGGCGAGCATGGCGACGACGGCGGCCACGGCGTCGGGTTTGGCGAACATCCCGTCGCCGTCGACGGGCAGGGTCGGCATGATCTTGCCGAACAGCGTGTAGTCGGCGTCCTCGGGCAGGCCCGGTCCGACGCTCTGCCCGGATCGCCCTGTGCCGTCGGTCATTCCCGACGAGATCGACCCGGGCTGGACGCAGTTGAACCGGATGCCCTGCTTGCTGAACTCCAGCGCCAAGGTGTGTGTCATGGCCTGGATGCCGCCCTTGGACGCCGCGTAGGCCGACAATAGGGATGCGCGAAATTCGCCGACGTCGAGCTGAAGTTGACCACCGCCGGCGCCGTGCCGTCGCGTAGCGCGGGCACAGCTTCGCGGGTCACCAGAAACGTCCCGACGAGGTTGACGCGCAGGACCTGTTCGAAGTCGGCCAGCGTGGTGTCGGTGAAGTGCGCCGACCGAAGGATGCCGGCGGCGTTGACGAGCGCATCGAGACCGCCCATCGTGGCGACGGCATGCGAGACCCCGGCGATCACCGATTCCTCGCTGCCGACGTCCATCACCACGGTGGTGAGCCCGGCGGCCGCCTCACCGGCCTTGGCCTCGGTGTCAGCCAACCCGGCCTCGCTGACGTCGGCGGCGACCACAATGCCACCCTCGTCGAGGATCCGCAGGACCGTCGCCTGGCCGATACCGGACCCGCCTCCGGTGATCAGTACCCGACGGTCGGTGAACCGTTGCAACGTCGCCACCGGGGGAATGCTAGTGCGTTCGTGCGCCGCGGCCGGGCTATTCCGGGTCGCGGTCGGCGGCGTCATCCGAGGAGGGGGCGCGGGCATCCTCGACATCCTCGGCGTCCTCGGTGGGGCCGGGCTCGCGGGCACCGGCATCGGCGCCTGCCGGCAACGCCGGCGTCTCGGGCTCGTCGGGCAGCGACAGCGCAACCCCGAGTGCGAGGAAGAACAGGATGAACAACGGCCCGCCGAGGTACATGTTCATCGGACCGCCCGGAGAGATGAAGCTTCCCGGCGGGCCGATGATCGTGATGGTCTCGATCAGCTGCTCGACGGCGAAGACCGCGGCGACGATGCCGAGCCAGCGGGGGAACCGTCCCTCGTTGGCGGCCAACAGGATCGGTGCGGCGACCATGATGTTGGCCACGGTGAGCAGCGGTCCCCACATCGTGACCACGTCGGCGAGCGCCCGCGCGGTCCCCGAGCCGAGATCAGCGGGATGCAACGACAACCCGGCGGTGAACCAGGTCGCGATGCCGATCTGGACGAGGACGACGGCCGAGCCGAGCGTGAAGACGAAAGCGTAGGGTCCCGCGAGTCGGTCACGGGCGTGACCGAGCACCACCACCAGGGCCAGTGCACCGAACGCCAGCAGCAGCGCCTGGGTCCGCATCGCGCCGGAGTGCTCGTTGAGATGGGTGACGATGTCGAGGCCCGGGCGGTCGATCCCGGGCAGCGCCGGAACCATCAGCAGCGCAACGGCGTACAGCACCGCGAACGCGACGGCCGCGACCATCGGCACTCGACGATCCACAGCAACACTGTAGACATCGGCCCTATCCCCAACGCTCATTTCATCCACAGGGCGAGTCGTCCGCCACCGGTGGCGCGCTCCGCGGTCGGTGTCCGCACCTAACTTCACATGCATGCGAACTGAATTGGCTGCCGAGCGCACGCAGCGCAGGCTGGGTGCCGAGGTCGAGCCCGGACCCGACGATGAGGATCGCCGACCGGACACGTCGTTGACGCGCTGGCTTCCGGAATCCGGCGGCGGCGCGGCCGGTTGGATCGCCGCGGTGCGTGCAGATCCCGGCCGTGCCGGCGTCGTGGCGCTCGGCGGCGTGGGTCTCATCGCCGTACTGGTCACGGTGTTCGTGCTGCTGCGCGACGACAGCCCGGCGGTGGCTGCGGCCAAACTGCCGCCGGTGCAGATGGTTTCGTCGGTGAGCCCGACACCGGGCGGTGCGCCGCAGGAGAGTGGGGCGTCCGTCGTCGTCAGCGTCGTGGGCCTGGTACACGAGCCGGGGTTGGTCACACTGGCCGACGGCGCCCGGATCGCCGACGCGCTCACCGCGGCGGGTGGGCCGCTGGACGGTGCCGACCTGGTGGGGCTCAACATGGCCAGACGGGTCACCGATGGTGAGCAGATCGTCGTGGGGATCGCGCCGGTGACGGGTGAACCGGCCGTCATGGGAAGCTCCGTCAGCACGGGCGTCGCGGCGCCCGCGTCGACGAACACGCCGGCATCGGGGGACGGCAGCGCACCGGCGGGCGGCACGGTGGACCTGAACACCGCGACCGTCGAGCAACTCGACACGCTGCCCGGCGTCGGGCCGGTGACCGCCGCGGCGATCGTGGCCTGGCGCGACGCCAACGGCGCGTTCACCAGCGTCGACCAGCTCGGCGACGTCGACGGCATCGGCCCGGCGCGGCTGGAGAAGCTGCGCGACCACGTGCATGTGTGACCGCGGTGGCGGACGCCGACGCGGTCCCGCTCGATCTGCGCCTGGTCCCGGCGGCGCTGACCAGCTGGGCGGTGACCGGTGCCGGGATCCTGTGGCCGGTCGGCGGGTCGGCGGCCGCCGTCGTCGCGACGGTGGCGGTCACCGCAGCGCTGGGGTGGGGTAGTGGCCGGCGGGCGGGGACCGGCGCAACGGGTGTCGGCGCGAGCGTGCTGGCGGTCGGGCTGGTGGCGGCGGGCTTCGCCATCGCGATCGGTCTGCGGGTCGACGAGGTGCGCGACCATCCGCTGACCCAGCGCTACGGGACCGCCGCCGCCGTCGTGGTCATCCCGGCGGAAAGCCCCCGCGCGCTCGGTGGCAACCGAACGATGTTCCGCGGCTCTCTGGTGGTAGTGGACGGACGCGAAATGTCGGGCCGCGTCACGGTTTTCGCGTCGACCTCCCGTATCGGAGAGCTGACAGCGGGCACGCCGGTGGCGTTTCGAGCTCGCATCGGGCGACCGACGCGACGCGATCTGAGCGTGGCGGTGCTGTCGGCGCTCGGCGACCCGACCTACGGCGAGGCGTCCGCCGTCCAACGCGCCGCCGCCCGGGTCCGCGCCGGGTTCGCCGAGGCCGCGCGCCGGTCGATGCCCGCCGATCAGGCCGCTTTGCTGCCCGCGCTCGTACTCGGCGACACCTCGGGCGTGCCGAGTCAGACGACGGCCGACTTCCGTGCGGCCGGGTTGACGCATCTGACCGCGGTTTCCGGGGCGAACGTGACGATCGTCTGCGGGGCCGTGCTGCTGACGGCGGGTCTCGTCGGGCCACGGGCGGCCGTCGGTCTGGCGGCGGTCGCGCTGCTGGCGTTCGTGGTGGTCGTGCAGCCGAGTGCGAGTGTGTTGCGTGCCGCGGTGATGGGGGCGATCACATTGTTGGCGGTGCTGTCGCACCGGCGTCGGCAGGCCATTCCGGCGTTGTCGGCCAGCGTGCTGGCGTTGATGATCGGATCACCGGAGTTAGCCGTCGACGTCGGGTTCGCGCTGTCGGTGTCGGCGACGGCGGCACTGGTCGTAATCGCGCCGGTGTGGTCGCGACGCCTCGTCGATCGGGGCTGGCCCAAGCCGGCGGCCGACGCGCTCAGCGTGGCCGCCGCCGCGCAACTGGTCACCGCACCGCTCGTGGCCGGGATGGCCGGGACGTTCAGCGTGGTATCCGTCGCGGCCAATGTCGCGGTGGCCCCGGTGATTGCGCCGATCACCGTGCTCGGCACCGCCGCGGCTGCGGTGGGCCCGATGTGGCCCGCGGGCGGCGACCTGCTGATCCGGTTCACCGGGCCGGAAGTGTGGTGGCTGCTGCGTGTGTCCCGTTGGGCGGCGGGCGTTCCGGGTTCTTCGGTCTCGGTGCCCTCCGGACTTGCGGGGGTGATGCTGACCGCGGCGCTGGGAGCGGCGGTGGTGCTGGCGTGGCGTTTTCGCTTCGTGCGGATCGCGGCGGGTGCCGCCGCGGTGTGCCTGCTGTCGTGGACGGTGTCGGGGCTGTCGGCCGGCCGTGACACGATCGTGGGGTGAGCGAGGCGTCGCAGTTGCACTTGGTGCTCGGGGACGAGGAGTTGCTGGTCGAACGCGCGGTGGCGGCGGTCCTTCGGGGCGCTCGCAAACAGGCGGGCGTCCACGACATTCCGGTCGATCGCCTGCGCGCCGGGGAGGTCAGCACCAGCGAACTGGCCGAATTGCTGAGCCCGTCGCTGTTCGCTGAGGAGCGAGTGGTGGTGTTGGAGTCGGCGGCCGAGGCGGGCAAGGACGCGGCCGCGCTCATCGCCGAGGCCGCGGCCGACCTGCCGCCGGGCACCCTGCTCGTCGTCGTGCACTCGGGTGGCGGGCGCGCCAAGGCGCTGGCCGATCAGCTCAAGAAGCTCGGCGCGCAGGTACATCCGTGCGCGCGCATCACGAAGGCCGCCGACCGCGCCGACTTCGTCCGCCGCGAGTTCCGCGCATTGAAGGTGAAGGTCGGCGAGGACACTGTCACCGCGGTGCTGGACGCGATCGGCTCCGACATCCGGGAGCTGGCGGCCGCCTGTTCGCAGTTGGTCACCGATACCGGCGGGGCGGTCGACGCGGAGGCGGTGCGCCGCTACCACTCGGGCAAGGCCGAGGTGAAGGGGTTCGACGTCGCCGACAAGGCGGTCGTCGGCGATGTGGCCGGGGCGGCCGAGGCGCTGCGGTGGGCGATGATGCGCGGTGAGCCGCACGTCGTGCTGGCCGACGCGCTGGCCGAAGCGGTCCACACCATCGCCAGGGTGCGGCCGTTGTCGGGCGACCCCTACCGGCTGGCCTCAGAGCTGGGTATGCCGCCATGGCGCGTGCAGAAGGCGCAGAAGCAGGCGCGGCGATGGTCCAACACCACCGTCGCCGAGGCGATGCGATTGGTGGCCGCGCTCAACGCCGATGTCAAGGGGGCCGCAGCGGATGCGGACTACGCGCTGGAGGCGACGGTTCGGCGGGTGGCCGAACTCATAGAGGATTGAGACGGAGCGGGCTCAGAGCTTGGGGAACGCTCAGAGCTTGTTGAACGCGGAAGCCAGCGCCGACTTGCGGTTGGCGGCCTGGTTCTTGTGGATCACGCCCTTGCTGGCGGCCTTGTCCAGCTGACGGCTGGTCGAGGCCAGCAGCTCCTGGGCCTTGTCCTTGTCGCCGGCCTCGACGGCCGCCCGGAAGCCACGCACCGCGGTGTGAAGCGACGACTTGACCGACTTGTTGCGCAGCCTGCGGCGCTCGTTGGTCCGGTTGCGCTTCTCCTGCGACTTGATGTTGGCCACGCGTGTAGTCCTTCGTAAATCCTGTAGGGGTTTCCCAAAGTCTGGTAGGCGCCCGGTAGGCGGGCAGCGAGGGTTCAGGTTACCAGCGGAGTGGGTAAATGCCCAAAGTGAGTCCTCTGGCCTGCCGAAACGTCCGAAGTGTTGCAGCATGGCAGGGGTGAGCCTGCGAACCCTGCCGACCGAGTCCGCACGACCGCCGCGGAGCCCACGCAAGCAGGACAAGCGGTATCAGGGCGTCTTCGCCGGATACAGCGATCTGGGTAGCTACGCCAACGCCTTCGACGAGATGTTCGACGCCCAAGGCAACGTGCGGGGGCCGTACAAGGGCATCTACGCCGAGCTCGCCCCGTCGGACGCCTCCGAGCTCGAAGCCCGCGCCGACGCGCTCGGCCGCGCGTTCATCGATCAAGGCATCACGTTCTCGCTGTCCGGACAGGAACGCCCCTTTCCGCTCGACCTGGTCCCACGGGTGATCTCCGCGGCGGAGTGGACACGCCTGGAACGCGGCATCATCCAGCGCGTCAAGGCGCTCGAGCTCTACCTCGACGACATCTACGGCGAACAGGAAATCCTGCGCGACGGCGTCATCCCGCGCCGGCTGATCACCTCCTGCGAGCACTTCCACCGCGAAGCTGCGGGCATCGTCCCGCCCAACGGGGTGCGCATCCACGTCGCGGGCATCGACCTCATCCGCGACGCCAAGGGCGACTTCCGGGTGCTCGAGGACAACCTGCGCTCACCGTCGGGGGTGTCGTACGTCATGGAGAACCGCCGCACGATGGCGCGGGTGTTTCCGAACCTGTTCGCCACCCACCGGGTGCGCGCGGTCGGCGACTACTCGTCGCATCTGCTGCGCGCATTGCGCAATGCGGCGGCCAACAACGTCGCCGACCCCACCGTCGTCGTGCTCACGCCCGGCGTCTACAACTCCGCGTACTTCGAGCACTCGCTTCTGGCCCGGCAGATGGGTGTCGAGCTGGTGGAGGGCCGCGACCTGTTCTGCCGTGACAACGCCGTCTACATGCGCACCACCGAGGGGGAGCGGCAGGTCGACGTCATCTACCGCCGCATCGACGACGCGTTCCTCGACCCGATGCAGTTCCGGCCGGACTCGGTGCTCGGCGTCGCCGGCCTGCTCAACGCGGCCAGGGCGGGCAACGTGGTGATCTCCAGCGCCGTCGGCAACGGCATCGGCGACGACAAACTCGTCTACACCTACGTGCCGACCATCATCGAGTACTACCTGGGCGAGAAACCGCTGCTGGCCAATGTCGACACCTTCCGCTGCTGGCTCGACGACGAACGCGAGGAGGTGCTCGACCGCATCGACGAGCTCGTCATCAAACCGGTCGAGGGTTCGGGCGGCTACGGCATCGTGTTCGGCCCGGACGCCTCGGAGAAAGAGCTCGCCACCATCTCCAAGAAGATCCGCAACGATCCGCGCGGCTGGATCGCCCAGCCCGTCATGCAGCTGTCGACCGTGCCCACCCAGATCGGCGACCAGCTGGTGCCACGGCACGTCGACCTGCGCCCGTTCGCGGTCAACGACGGCGACGACGTGTGGGTGCTGCCCGGCGGGCTGACCCGCGTCGCACTGCCCGAGGGTTCGCTGGTGGTCAACTCCAGCCAGGGCGGCGGGTCGAAGGACACCTGGGTGCTGGCCTCACGCACCTCGGTCGCCGACCGGGAACTCGGCGCGGCCGAAGTGGTGCGCAAGCTGCCCAAGTCCGCGCGGGGGCCCAAGGCCGAAAGCGGCGACGGGCAGACCCAAGACCAACAGCAACAGCAGCAGTAAGGGGTGGTGCGCTGATGTTGGCCCGCAACGCCGAATCCTTGTACTGGATCGGCCGGTACGTCGAACGCGCCGACGACACCGCCCGCATTCTCGACGTGACCGTGCACCAACTGCTCGAAGACTCCAGCGTCGACCCCGATCAGGCCTCGCGGACGCTGCTGCGGGTGCTGGGGATGGAGGCGCCCGACGCGCCGCTGGACGTGTGGTCGCTGACCGACATCGTGGCCTTCAGCCGCGGCACCCAGGGGTCGATCGTCGATGCGATTTCGGCGGCCCGCGAAAACGCCCGCGGGGCACGGGAAGTCACGTCCACCGAGATCTGGGAGTGCCTCAACACCACCTACAACGCACTAGCCGAGCGGGAACGGGCCGCCAAACGCCTCGGCCCGCACGAGTTCCTCTCGTTCGTCGAGGGCCGGGCCGCGATGTTCGCCGGTTTGGCCGACTCGACGCTGTCTCGCGACGACGGCTACCGCTTCATGGTGCTCGGCCGGGCCATCGAACGGGTGGACATGACCGTGCGGCTGTTGCTTTCGCGGGTCGGGGACAGCGCGTCGTCACCGGCGTGGGTGACACTGCTGCGCTCGGCGGGCGCGCACGACACCTATCTGCGCACCTACCGCGGCGTGCTCGACGCCGGGCGCGTCGTCGAATTCATGCTTCTGGACCGGCTTTTCCCGCGTTCCATCTTCTACTCGTTGCGTCTTGCCGAGCACAGCCTCGACGAGTTGATGAACCGACCCCACAGCCGCCTCGGGGCAACCGCCGAGGCGCAGCGACTCCTCGGCAGGGCCCGCAGCGAGTTGGAGTTCCTGCGTCCCGGTGTGCTGCTCGAATCGCTGGAACAGCGGCTGGCCGGCCTGCAGAAGACCTGCTTCGATGTCGGGGAAGCGTTGGCGCTGCAGTACTTTCACTCCGCGCCGTGGGTGGCATGGCACGACGCGGGACACAACGGCACGCTCGTCATCGAAGAAGGTGAACTCTAACGATGAGCCGATGGCGCAGTGATGAGCCCTCGGGCGAAGAGCAGACGGTGAAGAGGAGACAGTGATGTGGCGGATGCGGGTGGTGCACTCGACCGGCTACGCATACAAGTCGCCGGTGACGGCGTCGTTCAACGAGGCACGGCTGACGCCGCGCTCGGACTCGCGCCAGAACGTGATCCTCAACCGCGTGGAAACCGTGCCTGCCACACGCAACTACCGCTACGTCGACTACTGGGGAACCGCGGTCACGGCGTTCGATCTGCACGCACCGCACGCTGAGCTGGAGGTGACGTCGTCGTCGGTGGTGGAGACCGACGCCGACCAGATGCCAGAACACGAAGTGGCCTGGGAGGACTTGCAGTCCGAGGCCGTCGTCGACAGGTTCGACGAGGTGCTCTCGCCCACCCACTACACACCTGCGAGCAAGCGCATACGCCGGGTGGGTCAGCGTCTGATCAAGGACCGCACGCCGTGCGAGGCCGTCACCGCCGCCGCGTCGTGGGTGCGCAGCGAGTTGGCCTATGTCGCGGGCACCACCGGGGTGCACTCATCGGGGCTCGACGCCTTGCGGGAGGGCAAGGGCGTCTGTCAGGACTTCGCGCACCTGACGCTGATCCTGTTGCGCTCCATGGGCATTCCCGCACGCTACGTGTCGGGGTATCTGCATCCGAACCGCAAAGCGGTGATCGGCGACACCATCGACGGACAGAGCCACGCCTGGGTGCAGGCGTGGACCGGTGGCTGGTGGAACTACGACCCCACCAACGACGTCCCGATCAACGAACAGTACATCAGCGTGGGCGTCGGCCGCGACTACTCCGATGTCACCCCGCTGAAGGGGATCTACTCCGGTGAGGGCTCGACGGACCTCGATGTCGTCGTCGAGATCACCCGACTGGCCTGACCGATCACCCCGTCGGCTTCGCGGAGATGCCGGGATGCACCTCGACGCGCAGCAGATCGTCGCCGAGTTCGATCTGGCGGTCGAAGACCGTTGCGGCCAGCGCGCGCCAATCGTCCTCCTGCCCGGGTTCGATCGCCGGCACATAGTGGGTGAGGATCAGGATCCCCACGCCGGCGCGGGCCGCGGTTTCCGCCGCCTGCTCGACCGAGGAGTGGTAGTCGCAGATGTCGCGGATGCGCTGCATCGGCATCCTGTCCACCAGGTCCTTGCGAATCACGGTGTGCACCAACGCTCCCGCGCCCACAGCCAGCGCATCGAGGCTCTCGCAGGGAACGGTGTCACCGGCGAGCACCACCGACGCGTCGGCGTGCTCGACACGGAAACCGATCGTCGGTTCGACGGGCCGGTGGTCGGTGGGCGCGACCCGAATCGTCACGCCGTCGCGGTTCCACACTTCGCCCTCGGTGTACTCGTGCACCTCCACCGGGGGCGGCGCCGTCAGGTCGGCGTGGTGTGCGATGCGGTATCCGATGTCGAAACCGAACGCCTTGAGGGTGTGGTCGACCACCTCGGCGGTGCCCGGCGGTCCGATGATCTGCAACGGAGTCTGCTCGGGCGTGAACGTCGACACCCATCGGGTGATGATCACGTCGCCCAGATCGGCGATGTGGTCGCTGTGCAGGTGCGTCAACAACAACGCCGACAACCCGTTGGCGGGTGCGCCCGCGGCCGTCAGGCGTTGCTGCACACCGCGACCACAGTCGATCAGGAACGTCTGCCCGCCCGCGCGTACGAGCGTCGACGGGCCCGCGCGGCGGGCGTCGGGGATGGGACTTCCGGTGCCAAGCAGTGTGACCTCGATCATGGCCCCACATATACCCGAGCGGCGCGACGATTTGGCTCCGATAGCGGGTTGAAACGGTATTCCGGTGGGCGTGCACTCGACTTTGCGCTGCTGGAAGGCCGTTTCGCGACTTCGCGCGGCGAGTGTGATCGGGTTGCAACCTCGCAAAGCCTTCCGCGCCGACTCCGTCCAACCTAGCCTGTGAGGAAGATCACGAGCGGAGGCAAGGATGCGGATCGCGGACGTGTTGCGGAACAAGGGCGCCGCGGTGGCCACGATAACTCCGGAGACGTCGGTCTCGGGATTGCTCACTGAGCTGGCGGTGCACAACATCGGCGCGATGGTCGTGGTGTCGCCCGACGGCCTGATGGGGATCGTCTCCGAGCGCGACATCGTGCGGGCGTTGCACCGCCGAGGCGGCGAACTTCTCACCCAGCCGGTGTCGGAGATCATGACCACGCTGGTGGCGACCTGCGCTCCCGACGATTCGGTCGACAGCCTGAGCGCCTTGATGACGACCAACCGGGTCCGGCACGTGCCGGTGATGGACAACGGCAGGCTGGTGGGCATCGTGAGCATCGGCGACGTCGTCAAGACGCGGATGGAAGAACTCGAAGCGCAGCAGGAGCAGCTGCAGGCCTACATCACCCGTGGCTGACGTCGAGGTCGCTCCGGCGGCGCGGCGACACGTGCGCGAGATGTCGGGGGTGCTGGCGCGCGCCTTCTACGACGACCCGGTGATGAAGTGGATGCTGCCGAAGGACGAGGCGCGCGAGCGAAGCCTCGCACGGGTGTTCGCGACCATGATTCGCCACCATTTCCTGCGCACCGAAGGGGTCGAGGTGGCTGGCGGCCCACGCATCGGGGCCGCCGCGCTGTGGGACCCGCCGGGCGAGTGGAGGCAGACCGGGTTTCAGGAGCTGCGGATGATGCCGGCGTTCATCCGCGCGATGGGAGCCAATGTGCGGCGTGGTCAGACGATGGCCGAGCTGATGAAGCAGCACCACCCCGAGGAGCCGCACTGGTACCTGGGCGTGATCGGCAGCGACCCGACGGTGCGCGGCACCGGATACGGGCAGGCCCTGATGCGCTCGCGCCTCGACCGCTGCGACGCCGAGCACGCACCGGCGTACCTCGAGTCCAGCAACCCCGACAACATCGCCTACTACCAGCGCTTCGGCTTCGACGTCACCGGCGAGATCACGTTGCCCGACGGCGGCCCGCCCATGTGGCCCATGTGGCGCCCGCCACGATAAGACAGATGTGGCGGGCGCCGCGCTGACATCCAGAAGCGCCCGGCGAGCGACCGCCGAATGCCGCTTCCGCGCGGTGTGTCGCGGGGCAGACACGGTCACTCGCGGCAGAAGGGGGTGGGTGGGTCAGCTCCAGGAGTATTCGGCGCGAAGCCGGGCGGCCACCACCTCGAACTTCTCCCGGGCGAGGATCGCCCCTTCGCGGCGGATGCCGTCTTCGGGGACGTCGAGCACCCGGTCGAGCCGAACCCAACTGGCTCGCCCCTCGTAATCCCAGGTGCCGGTGCCGATGCCCACCCAATCCGGGTCGTCTCGGTGGTGGTCCCGGCTGGAGAGCATCAGCCCGAGCAGCGTCGAACGGTCGCGGCCCACCACCAGGACCGGTCGGTCCTTGCCCTGCGTCGGGTCGTCCTCGTAGACCACCCACGTCCACACGATCTCGCCCGGGTCGGCGCGGCCGTCGAGGTCGGGGGCGTACACCACCTTGCGGGCGCGGTGGGCGGTCGGCACGAAGTTGCGGCTGACCGGTCGTCCGGTCGTGATCGCCGGCGCCTCGTCTCTTGCCGTGCCGGCGATCGCGTCCAGGCCGATCCTGATGCCCTGCTGGATACCGCGCTGCACGGTGTCGGACTGACCGATCTGACGGATGATCTTCGGTGCCTCGTTGAACACCAGATTCTCGGCAAACCTCTGGAATGTCTGCAGGGGTCTCCAGGGCGCAGGCATATTTCCGAGCATAAGCGAGGCCCGCACCGCGCGATTGTGTGCTCAGGCCACGGCCTGGATACGCTGGTGGCACCCGAAGTCCCCGTTCACCAGGAGATTCCCATCAGCACTTTCGCCGATCAGACCTTCACGGCGCCGGCGCAGATCCGGAACTTCTGCATCATCGCCCACATCGATCACGGCAAGTCGACGCTGGCCGACCGGATGCTGCAACTCACCGGCGTCGTGGCCGATCGTGACATGCGCGCGCAGTACCTCGACCGGATGGACATCGAGCGTGAGCGCGGTATCACGATCAAGGCGCAGAACGTGCGGCTGCCCTGGAAGCTTGGCGACGAGGACTACGTGCTGCATCTGATCGACACCCCCGGCCACGTCGACTTCACCTATGAGGTGTCGCGTGCGCTGGAGGCGTGCGAGGGCGCGGTGCTGCTCGTCGACGCCGCCCAGGGGATCGAGGCGCAGACGCTGGCGAACCTCTACCTGGCCCTGGATCGCGACCTGCACATCATCCCGGTGCTCAACAAGATCGACCTGCCCGCGGCCGACCCCGACCGGTACGCGGCCGAACTCGCCCACATCATCGGTTGCGAGCCCGAAGACGTGCTGCGGGTCTCCGGAAAGACCGGCGTCGGCGTGGCCGACCTGCTCGACCACGTCGTGCGCGAGGTGCCGCCGCCGGTCGGCGACGCAGACGCCCCCGCCCGGGCGATGATCTTCGACTCGGTCTACGACACCTACCGCGGCGTGGTGACCTACGTCCGCGTCGTCGACGGCAGGATCGTGCCTCGCGAACGCATCAAGATGATGTCCACCGGCGCCCACCACGAGCTGCTCGAAGTGGGCATCGTCTCGCCCGAACCCAAGGCCTCCGCAGGTCTGGGGGTCGGTGAGGTCGGCTACCTCATCACCGGCGTGAAGGACGTGCGCCAGTCCAAGGTCGGTGACACCGTGACGACCGCGCGCCACGGCGCGGCCGAACCGCTCACCGGATACCGCGAGCCGCGACCGATGGTGTACTCGGGGCTGTATCCCGTTGACGGCTCGGACTATCCGGACCTGCGCGATGCGCTGGACAAGCTGCAACTCAACGATGCGGCTTTGACGTATGAGCCCGAAACGTCGGTGGCGCTCGGATTCGGTTTCCGCAGCGGCTTTCTGGGCCTGCTGCACATGGAGATCACCCGCGAGCGCCTCGAGCGCGAGTTCAACCTCGACCTGATCTCCACATCGCCCAACGTCGTGTATCGCGTTGTGCAGGAAGATGGTTCGGAGGTCACCGTGACCAATCCGTCGGACTGGCCGGACGGCAAGATCCGCACGGTCTACGAGCCGATCGTCAAGACCACGATCATCGCGCCCAGCGAGTTCATCGGAACCATCATGGAGCTGTGCCAGTCGCGGCGCGGTGAACTCGGCGGCATGGATTACCTCTCCCCGGAACGGGTGGAGCTGCGTTACACGATGCCGTTGGGCGAGATCATCTTCGACTTCTTCGACGCGCTGAAATCACGCACCCGCGGCTACGCCAGCCTGGATTACGAGGAGGCCGGTGAGCAGGAGGCCGACCTGGTCAAGGTCGACATCCTGCTGCAGGGCGAGGCGGTCGACGCGTTCAGCGCGATCGTGCACAAGGAGTCGGCGTACGCCTACGGCAACAAGATGACCACCAAGCTCAAGGAGCTGATTCCGCGCCAGCAGTTCGAGGTTCCGGTGCAGGCGGCGATCGGTTCGAAGATCATAGCTCGCGAAAACATCCGCGCGATCCGCAAAGACGTGCTATCGAAGTGCTATGGCGGGGACATCACCCGCAAGCGCAAGCTGCTCGAGAAGCAGAAGGAAGGCAAGAAGCGGATGAAGACCATCGGCCGGGTCGAGGTGCCCCAGGAGGCGTTCGTCGCCGCCCTGTCCACCGACTCGTCGGCCGCCGACAAGGCCAAGAAGTAGACGGCGTGCGCGCGGCGGCGATGACGGCGGCGGTGGTCGGCGCATGCGCGATCCTCGCGGGCTGTTCGGCGCCCGCCGGAGACGCCCCCTCCCCGCGGATCGCCGAGGTCGTCAAACCGTCGCCCAACCGGATGCTCGACCAGGCGCTGCCCACGGCCGAGGAGCTGACCACGATGTTCGGCACCGGCGGCTTCATGGGCCAGGTCGTCGAAGGCGGCGCCGACATGCTGCTGCAGGGTGTGCGCGAGGTCGAGGCCACACCGCTCGACTGTGTCAGCACCGGATACCGGCTGGAGAAGGTGGTGTATCAGGCCAGTCCGGTGCGCTCGATGGTCAGCCAGTCGTGGGCCGGTGGTGACGCCGACGGCCCCACCGTCACCGGGTTCTTCGGGGTGGTCGAGTTCATCGACGCCGACGCAGCACAGGAGTTCTTCGCCGCGTCGGCCGACAAGTGGCACCGATGCAACGGCCAGACGCTGGTGCTGAACCAACCCGACCGCGGTGCACAGGGTTCCAGCCGGATCACCGAGGTGCGCGTCGGCGACGAGATCGTCTCGGCGGTGGTGATGCAGGATGCCGGGTCGACGCTTCAGCGGGCCCTCGGCGTGGCCGGCGATTGCATCGTGGAGGTGGAGATCACCGACGTCGCCGGGCCCAGCCCCAGCGGCGCCCGGCAGGCGACCGCGGTCGCCGACCTGATGATGGGCAAGATCGGGCCGTCCTGAGAGCACGCCCGACGAAATTGTCGGCCACGCCGCGAATGTGCCCGAAGTCGGTCACAATAACGCGGTGACTCGATTCGGCACGGCCTCGCGGCTGTGCGCCGCGGGTGTCGTCCTGGCGACGTCGGCTGTGTTGGCGGGCTGTGTGAGCACCGTCGCGGGCATCGCGGTGCGCGGCCAGGCCGGGCGTGTCGACGTGCCGGAGCTGACGGCGGCCAAGCTCGACGACGTGTTGCTCACCATCGGTGAATTGAACGGCATCATGGGCTCGACCACGATGAAGGTCACGAGCGAACTGGAGGAGATGACCGATCATTCCGACGACGTGTCGGATCCCGAGTGTTTGGGCGCGATGTACGGCGCCGAGGGCCCGGTGTACGCAGGCAGCGGATGGACCGACGTGCGCGACCAGGTGGCGCGCGAACCCGGCGACGACAACAACCACTGGGTCGAACAGACCGCGGTGCTGTACACCTCGGCCGAGGAGGCGCAGCGTTTCTTCGACAAATCCAGGGGGGCATGGGAAGGTTGCGCCAATTCCACTGTCGTGGTGGGAAGTTCGGGCGACTCGTACCTGTGGGAACTCAGTGAGGTCCGCACCGACGACACGATGATCACTCAGGCCACGACGCAACAGGATGCCGACGGGTGGGCCTGCCAGCATGCGCTGTCGACCGCGTCGAACCTGACCGTCGAGGCGTGGGCGTGCAGTTACTCGATCGGCGACGAGGCGGCCACCATCGCGCAGGACATGCTCGCCAACGCGGCGAAGTAACGACCGCTGCACCGAGACTGGGTTTTTGACGAGGTGGTGGTTCCACCGTTCCTTCACACCCCTGCACGCTCCGTTAAGTCCGATGGCCCGGTGGTGGGTCGCGAACCACAATGGCCGTATGCTTCCGGTTCTCGACCTCACCGACGCGGATACCCGACCCGACCGGTTCCGGTCCCGCTTGCGCGAAGCCGCGCACGACGCCGGGTTCTTCTACCTGGTGGGGCATGGTGTTGCGCGCGCGCAGATGGAACTCGTACTCGGTCTCGCGCGCGAGTTCTTCGCCCTGCCGGCGGAGGCGAAGAACGAGATCAGCCAGCTGAAAAGCCCGCAGTTCCGGGGGTATTCGCGCATCGGCGGTGAGCTGACCAATGGCCGGGTCGACTGGCGCGAGCAGATCGACATCGGTCCGGAGCGGCCGGTCATCGAGGGGGCCGAGGGCTACTGGCGGCTGCAGGGCCCCAACCTGTGGCCGTCGGCGCCAGCGGGTTTCCGGGCCGCCTTCGAAGGCTGGACCGACGCCCTGTCCCTGGTTGGGCTCCGGTTGTTGCGGCACTGGGCGGTGTCGCTGGGCGCGGCCGAGAACACCTTCGACGCGGCCTTTGCCGACCGACCCGCCACCTTGCTGAAGGTGGTGCGATATCCCGGCACCGCCGACACCTCGCAGGGCGTGGGCGCGCACAAGGATTCCGGTGTGCTGACCCTGCTGCTGGTGGAGCAGGGATCCGAAGGCCTGCAGGTCGAGGACGCCGCAGGGGAGTGGATCGACGTGCCCCCGCTGCCCGACGCGTTGATCGTCAACATCGGTGAACTGCTCGAGGTCGCCACGGGGGGCTATCTGCGCGCCACCCGCCACCGGGTGCTGGCACCGCCGCCGGGCACCGACCGCGTGTCGATCCCGTACTTCCTCAATCCGGCCCTCGACGCGTTGATCCCGATCATCGAGCTGCCGCCGCAATTGGCGGCGCTGTCGCGCGGTGTGGAAGCAGATCCGGACAACCCGATCTTCAACACCTACGGAGAGAACGCGTGGAAGTCGCGTACCAGGGCCCATCCCGACGTCGCCGAGCTGCATCACGGCATCACCCCGACGGGCGTCGCGAGCGCGTACTGAGGCGATTACATCGGGCTGATCGCAACCGTCGGCGATTCATCGTAAGGCGGTTACGTTTCGCCCGTGTTCGATGTGCGCCGGTTGGTGGTGTTGCGGGAAGTCGTGAGCTGTGGCTCGCTGTCGGCGGCCGCGGCGGCGCTGAACTATACGACATCGGCTGTGTCGCAACAGATCACCGCACTGGAGCGCGACATCGGCTCGACGCTTTTGGTGCGGAGCCCGAGCGGGGCGCGACCGACGGCCGCCGGGACACGTCTGCTCGAGCACGCGGGGGTGATCATCGCAGCGGTCATGGCCGCCGAACGTGATCTGGCGCAGATGGCCGGCTTTCGGCCCGGTGCCGTGCGGGTCGCGTCCTTCGCCACCGCCGCCGCGACCCTGCTGCCCCGCGCGATCGTGCGTTTCCGCGCGCTGTGTCCCGACATCGACATCGAACTGGTTCCCGCTGACCCCGAGAAGGGCGTCGGGATGCTGGCGGCAGGCGACGTCGACGCGGCGGTCATCACCGAGGTTCCCGGCGAGGACCCGGAATTCCCGCGTGTCCACACCGACGCGGTGTACGACGACGAGTTCTACGCCGTGCTGCCCGCGGCCCATCGGCTGGCGGCCGCCTCGGCGGTGCCGTTCGCGGCGCTGGCCGACGAACGGTGGATCGTCAGCACCGAAACCGGGGTGTGCCCCGATGTCCGTGTGTTCGAGAAAGCCTGCCGAAAAGCGGGATTCGTGCCATCGGTGACGTTCCGCGCGGAGGACTACTCGACCGTGCAGGGCCTGGTGGCCGCCGATCTCGGGGTGTCGCTGGTGCCGTCGCTGGCCGCTCACGGCGGTGTCCACCCGGATGTGACGCTACGACGGATCGCCGGAGGCGCACCGGTGCGGCGCATCGGCGTGGCGACCCCCCGGGAGTCCGCGGTCAACACACCGCTGACGACCTTTGTCTCCCTTGTCCGCTCGGCCGGCGCGCACCTGCGCGCTCAGACCGCTTACAGCGTTGCTGAACGCCCCTTCAGCGTCGCTTGACTCCGGTTCCGCCCCGACACCGACGACCTTAGATTGGCCAACCATGACCACCACCGAGAGCACCACGCCCGTCCTCGCTTCGGCCGAGCACGCGCTGCATACCGCCCATTCGATCGCGGCGGACATCGCTGCCGGCGCGGTCGAGCGGGAACTCAGCGGGGCCTGGCCCGAAGCGGAGCTTCGCCGGGTCGGCGAGTCGGGGCTGCTGGGCATCATCGTCCCCGCCGCACACGGTGGCCCCGACCTTCCGCGCGCTACCGCCGTCGAAGTCCTACGCATTCTGTCGCAGGCGGATTCGGCCGTCGGCCAGTTGTTGCTCTCCCATTACGTACTGAGCCAGGCGATCAGCGGGCTCGAGCACGACGATCCGGCCCCGCGCATCTACGGCGACGTGCTCGCCGGCGCCCAGCTCGGTAACGCCACCGTCGAGCGCGGCACCCGCACCAGCGCCGACCGGCTCACCACCGTGACACGCCGGCCGGACGGCACGTGGCGGCTCAACGGCACCAAGTACTACGCGACCGGAACACTCGGTGCGACCTGGATCGCCGTCGCCGCCCGCATACCTGACACCGAACCATCGCACGGCGCAACGGTGTTCGTCCGGCCCACCGACCCCGGTGTGACGCTCAACCTCGACCGGTGGTCCTCGTTCGGTCAGCGTGGGACCGCCAGCGGTGAGGTCGTCTTCGACAACGTCGTCGTGGAGGGTGAATTCGTCATCGACGAGGGGCCCGACCCCGATCCGGTCACCGCGCCACCTTCGGTGCTCGGCGCGTTCGACCAGGCCCTGCACGCCGCGGTGGACATCGGGATCGCCCGCGCGGCACTGGAGGACGGTGCACGGTTCGTCACCACGAAATCTCGGCCGTGGTTCGAGGCCGGGGTCGACAACGCCGCCGACGAACCACACGTCGTGCGCCGGTTCGGTGAGCTCACGGCGCGGTTGTACGCGCTCGAGGCGCTACTGGCCCAGGGCGCCGGCCTGGTCGACGACGCGTTGAGCGCACCGGAGCTGACCCGCGACGCCGCGGCCGCCGCGTCGCTGCGGGTGGCCGCGGCAAAGGCCCTGGCACAGGAGTTCGCCGTCGAGATCGCCAGCGGCATCTTCGAACTGGCCGGGGCGTCGGCCACCGACCGCGCGCATGCGCTGGACCGGCACTGGCGCAACGTGCGGGTGCACTCGCTGCACGACCCCGCCCGCTGGAAATACGTCCACCTCGGCAACCACACCCTTCGCGGCACCAAACCGCCGCGGCTCGGTGTCCTCCTCTGAACCGAAGGATCCGCGATGACAGGTTTCTATCTCACCGGCAGCATCAACGTCGCCACCGTCGACGACGCCTTCCAGCTCGTCGGCAGTCGGCTGCAACCCGGCGTGACGCGCGTGCCGGACGGTGAACCCGGTGACCGCGCCAACTGGGTTCTCACCCAGGCCGATCACTTCCTGACCAACCCGACGCTCGACGTCGTCGACAACAAGGTCCGGGTACGCGCCGGAACACCGGTGTCATTCGGCGCACTCGACTACCACAGCGTCGCCGCCGGCTCGTACGCGCGATTCATCGCCGCGCGCCGCGACGGCGTGCTGGCCCCCGACTCGCGTTTCCTGGTGTCCATACCGACGCCCTTCAACGCCGTGAACTCGTTCGCGCAGTTCGATTCCCAGGTCGAGGTGGCCTACGCCTACGAGCAGGCGCTGCAGCGAAGCGTCGAGGCGCTGCAGGAGGCGATCCCACCGGGCGACTTGGCGATTCAGTGGGACCTGCCGACCGAACTGGCGACAGTCGAAGGGTGGTTCCCCAATCCCTACGGCGGTTTCGAGCCGATCTTCGCGGCCACGGCCCGGCTGGCGTCCTGGGTTCACGACGACGCCGAGCTGACCTTCCATCTGTGCTACGGCGATTCGAAGTTCGGTGCGTCACCGTTCATGGGTGATCCACCCGACGAGGAGGCGGCCGCCCGCGGCGGCAGGCACATCCTGCCGCGGGACGCCTCAGCGATCGTCACCCTGGCCAACGGGTTGTCGCGCCATGTGCCGCGCCGCATCGACGCCATCCAGGCGGCGACGGTCGCGGCGTGGAACAGGCGGGCGCACTGGCAACCGCTGAGCGGACTGGCGCTAGAGGCCGGAACCGAGATCTATCTGGGCTTGCTGCACGCCGAGGACGGCGCAGACGGCGCGCGGACGCGGGCGGCGCTGGCGGCGGAGTTCCTGCCGGAGTTCGGGATCTCGACCGAATGCGGACTCGGACGGCATTCGGTCGAACAGCTCGAGGCGGTGCTCGTCGCCTGGAACGACTACGCCACTTCGCGCGAACCCGCGCTGGCGGGCTGACTTCGGCCAGCCAACGGCGGCCTACATCGGGGCGTTGGCCGGGACGAACACCCCCGAGCTGTCGGCCTCCTCCTCGGCCCGAATCACGTGCACGACCGCGTTGATCAACGCCAGGTGGGTGAACGCCTGCGGGAAGTTGCCGAGATGGCGGCCGGTGCGCGGCTCGATCTCCTCGGCGTACAGGTGCAGCGGGCTGGCGAACGACAGCAACCGCTCACACAGGTGCTTGGCGCGGCTGATCTCGCCGATCTCGACCAGCGCGGACACCAGCCAGAACGAACAGATCGTGAAGGTGCCCTCCTCGCCGGACAGCCCGTCGTCGGTCTCGTCAACCCGGTAGCGCAGCACCAGGCCTTCCTCGGTGAGCTCGTCGGCGATCGCCAACACCGTCGCCCGCACCCGCGGGTCGTCGGGTGGGAGGAACCGGGTCAGCACGGCCAGCAGCAGCGAGGCGTCGAGTGCGTCGTCGCCGTACCGCTGCGTCAGCACGCCGCGGGAGTCGACGCCGTGTTTGAGCACGTCGGCCTTGATCTCCTCCGCGGTCGCACGCCACTGCTGGGCGTAGGACTTCTCACCCTGCAGTTCGGCGAGCTTGGAGCCGCGGTCCAGCGCCACCCAGCACATGATCTTGCTGCTGGTGAAGTGCTGCGGATCGCCGCGCACCTCCCAGATCCCGCGGTCGGGCTCCTTCCAATGCTTGATCGCCTCTTCGACCTGTTGCTTGCACACCGGCCACAGCGTGTCGGAGATCTGCTCGCGGGACTTGGCGTGCAGGTACACCGAATCGAGCATCGTGCCCCAGATGTCGTGCTGCATCTGGTTGTAGGCGCCGTTGCCGATGCGCACAGGCCGCGCCCCGTCGTATCCAGACAGGTGGCGCAGTTCCTCCTCGACCAGGGTGCGCTCTCCGCCGACGGCGTACATCACCTGAAGTGGGTGTCGTTCACCGTTGTTCGCGCCGGACACGTCGGCGATGAACGCGAAGAAGTCGTCGGCCTCGCGATCCAGCCCCAGTGTGTACAGGCCCCACAGCGCGAACGTCGAATCGCGCACCCACGCATAGCGGTAGTCCCAGTTGCGTTCGCCCTGAGGCGTTTCCGGCAGCGACGTGGTGGGCGCGGCCAACAGCGCGCCGGTGGGCGAGTAGGTCAGCCCCTTCAATGTCAGCGCGCTGCGTTGGAGGTAGGCCCGCCACGGATGGTCGGGGAAGTCGCCGACGTTGATCCACTGGCGCCAGGCCTCGCTGGTCTGCCACATCTTGTCGGCGGCCTCTTCGTAGGTCTGCGGGGCCGGGTGCTTGGACCACGACAGCGCGACGAACGCGTTGTCGCCTTCCTTCATCCGGGTCCGCGCCCGGGCCTCGTGACCCTCCAGGCCGAGCCGCAGGTTCGTGGTGAGCCGCAGCGTGGGGTGTGCGTCGGCGTCGCGGCTGGCGCGCGCGATCGCCTCGCCGTACGCCTGTGCCGAGTACTCCCACGTCGCGGGGATGCGGTGATAGTCGAAGGCCGGCTCGCAGTTCATCACCAGTTCGACGGTGCCGCTCACACACCGCACGGTGCGTAGCAGGATGTGCTCGGCGTCCCAGTCCATCGGGGTGCGGCGGTGGGTGCGCGACCGGGTCTCGAGGTCGTGCCAGGGTCCCATCACCAGCGCCTCGCGCACGATCAGCCATCCGGTGTGCGTCTGCCATGTCGTTTCCAGGATCAGGCTGCCGGGCAGGTAGCGCCTCGCCGAGGGCACCGTCACCCCGTACGGGCCGAGCCGGAAGTGCCCGGCTCCGCGATCGAGGATGGCGCCGAACACGCTCGGCGAGTCGGGCCGCGGCACGCACAGCCACTCGACCGATCCGGCCGACGAGATCAGGCACGTGTTCTCGCAGTCGGACAGAAAGCCGTAGTCGGCGATGGGCGGAAACGGGTTTCGCAACGCTCCGGTGGGCGCGTACGGCGTCGGCGCGGTCACGGTCAGCGGGGTGTTCGCCATGACGGCTTCAGCCGGCTTCGCCCCGTTCTCGGTTTCCGTTGACCCGTCCGACGGCCCGGTTTGTTGCAGAACCATGCCGCCATCATCGACTGCCGACGCGCTCGCCGTCTACTTGTTGGCCGTCAACGGCGCGGCCAGCGGCTCGTCAGCGCCGGGCGAAGGCCGGAATGTGTTCGGGTAGGGGACCGATCGCGACGCCGTAGGCCGCCACTCGGCGCAGCAGCGGCAGGCCGGCGGCCACCCGAACGAGACGGGGCGCCTCGGTCCGGCCGGTGGAGGCGACGGCGACCGCGATGACGCGGCGGTGGATCACCCGTTGCACCGACTGGATCAGCGCGGCGGGTAGCCACCGCCGCACCTGCACGCGGGCCAGATGCCTCGTCGAGAGCGTGCCCGAACGCAACGGGCGTGCCAGGATCCGGCCGGCGGCGACCGCGTCGGCCACCGCGAGGTTGATCCCCACCCCGCCGACCGGTGACATCGCGTGGGCGGCGTCACCGATCAGCAGCAGGCCGTCGCTGTACCAGCGTCTCAGGCGGTTCAACCGCACATCGAGCAGCTTCACGTCGTCGAACGACGTCACCGTCCCGACACGGTCGGCCAGCCACGGCACCAGCGCCACCACACCGCGGTGCAGCGACCCGATTCCCTGCGCCCGCAACTCCTCGTCGCGACCCTTGGGGATGACGTAGGCGCACTGGTAGTAGTCGCCGCGGTCGATGACGATCTGCGCGTGCCCGGCGCCGAGGACACCGGCGAGCCCGTGCGGATCGTCGGGATCGCGGGGCAGCCGGAACCACCAGACGTCCATCGGCACACCGAAGTCCTTCGGCTCGAGCCCCATCGCGGCGCGCAGTGTCGACGACCGCCCGTCGCAGGCGACGGTCAATGTCGCGCGCATCTCGCGCACCTCGCCGTCGGCGCCCCGGTAGCGGACACCGACGACGCTGTCGCCGTGACGGATCGGCCCAAGCACTTCGGTGCTGCGCAGCAAGGTGAACGTCGGTTCCCGCTTTGCCGCGGTGGCCAGCAGTTCCAGGAAATCCCATTGCGGGACCAGAGCAATGTGCTTGTGCGGTCCGGGAATTCGACGCAGATCCATGGTGACCGGCGTGCCCTGCACGCTCATCGACAAGGTCTCGATCTCACGGTGCGGAATGGCCGCGAACTCGTCGGACAGTCCCAACTCGTCGAGCAGCCGCAGGGTGCTGGCGTGCACGGTGTCACCGCGGAAATCACGGAGGAAGTCGGCGTGCTTCTCCATCACTGTGACGTGGACCCCGGCGCGGGCGAGCACCAACGCGAGCATCATGCCCGCCGGACCGCCGCCGGCCACGATGCAGGTGGTGTCCCCGGCCCGGGGGGCGGGGTCCGAGTCGGCGGCCACGTGCCCATCCTCGCATCGCCTAGGCTGGCCGCGTGGCTGGCTTCCTGAGTTGGTGGGACGGTGTCGAGCTCTGGCTCACCGGCCTGCCGTTCGTCGCCCAGACCGCGGTGGTGATGCCGGTGGTGCTCGCGCTGGCCTACGGCACCGCCGTGGTGCTCGACGGCGCCCTCGGTAACGGGATCAGGTTGTGGCGCCAGGTTCGCCACGACGAACGGGACGCTGAGCGATGAGCGGCGGGATGCCGCGGTCGCGGGTGACGTTGGTGCTCGTCATCCTGGTGATCCTGGTGCTCGTCATGTGGCTGTTCACTCGTTGACGGCGCCGAAACCCTCACCGGGCAGGTTACGAGAACTCTGTTAGGCTTCCCGCCATGCAAACAGCGTCCGGCAACAAGAGCGGCCATGTTCTGGCCCTCATTGCCGTGAGTTTCAGCGCTGTTGCTGATGTCTGTTGTTGTTGCTGACTCCTCCGCCCGTCCGCGGTTCGGTGTCGGTAACGGCTGTGGGATGACGCCTCGCGCTGATCCATCGCCTTCCCGTCGGGTCGGGTTCCACCGAAGTCCCCCAAGGAAAGGTCCCCGATGGTCAACATCCGCAGAACCTGGCGCACCGCCGCGGCGCTGGCCACCACCGCCACCGTCCTCGCCGCATGCGGTGGCGGCTCGAGCGATGTGGTGGGTGAGGGCGGCGGGAACGGCGCCGAGACAACGCTGACGCTGGTCGCCTATGCCGTGCCCGAACCCGGCTGGAGCAAGGTCATTCCCGCGTTCGCCGCGACGCCGGAGGGTAAGGGTGTCGGTGTGACGACGTCCTATGGCGCCTCGGGCGACCAGTCGCGTGCCGTCGTCGACGGCAAACCCGCCGACATCGTGAACTTCTCCGTCGAGCCCGACATCGCCCGCCTGGTCAAGGCCGACAAGGTCGCCAAGGACTGGAACGCCGACGCCACCAAGGGCATCCCGTTCGGATCCGTCGTCTCCCTCGCGGTGCGCCCGGGCAACCCCAAGAACATCCGCGACTGGCCGGATCTGCTCAAGCCGGGCGTCGAGGTCATCACGCCCAGCCCGCTCAGTTCCGGCTCGGCCAAGTGGAACCTGCTGGCGCCGTACGCGTGGGCCAGCAAGGGTGGCCAGGACCCCCAGGCCGGGCTGGACTACGTCACCGAGTTGGTGACCCAGCACATCAAGTTGCGCCCGGGTTCGGGCCGGGAGGCCACCGACGTGTTCCGGCAGGGCAGCGGCGATGTTCTCCTGGCCTACGAGAACGAGGCGCTGAACTTCGACCTCGAGTATGTGAACCCGCCGGAGACCTTCAAGATCGAGAACCCGGTCGCGGTGGTGACGTCGAGCGGGCATCTGGACAAGGCGAACGCGCTGAAGAACTTCATCTACACCCCCGAGGCGCAGAAGCTGTGGGCCGAGGCCGGCTTCCGGCCCGTCGATCCCGCCGTGCTCGAGCAGTTCAGGGACAAGTTCCCCGCACCCGCCAAGTTGTGGACCACCCAGGATCTCGGCGGCTGGGCGACACTGGATCCCGAGTTGTTCGACAAGGACAACGGCTCCATCACCAAGATCTACACCCAGGCGACCGGATGACCTCTTCTGTGGCAGCCCGGCCCGAGCTCACCGGTGGTGAGCCGGGCCGGGCATCCCGACTCCTCGAGCGTCGTCACGGAACGACGTCGCTGCGGGTGGGGGCCGCGTCGATCTGGTTGAGCCTGATCGTGCTGCTGCCCCTGGCCGCCATCCTGTGGCAGTCGGTGGGGGGCGGTTGGCGGGCGTTCTGGCTTGCGGTCACCTCGAATGCGGCCCTCGAGTCGTTCAAGGTGACGCTGACCGTGTCGTTCGGGGTGACGGCGGTCAACCTGGTGTTCGGGCTGCTGGTGGCCTGGGTGCTGACACGCGACGAATTCGTCGGCAAGCGGCTGATCGACTCGGTGATCGACCTGCCGTTCGCGTTGCCGACGATCGTCGCCAGCCTGGTCATGCTGGCGCTCTACGGCCCCGCCAGCCCGGTCGGGCTGCACCTGCAGCACACCAAGTGGGGCATCGGGGTGGCGCTGCTGTTCGTCACCCTGCCGTTCGTGGTGCGCTCGGTGCAACCGGTGCTGTTGGAGCTGGACCGCGAGATCGAGGAAGCCGCGGCATCGTTGGGCGCCAGCAACTGGGTCATCTTCACCCGGGTGATGCTGCCGGCGCTCCTGCCGTCGCTGCTGTCAGGCGCCGGTCTGGCGTTCTCCCGCGCGATCGGCGAGTTCGGTTCGGTGGTGCTGATCGGCGGTGCCGTGCCCGGTGAGACCGAAGTGTCTTCGCAGTGGATCCGCACCCTGATCGAGAACGACGACCGCACCGGCGCCGCGGCGATCTCGATCGTGCTGCTGGCCATCTCGTTCGTCGTGCTGTTCATCCTGCGCGCGATCGGCTCGCGCGCGGCCCGGCGGGACGCATTGGCGCCATGATCCTTTCGCCCCCGGTCAAACACCTGCTGCGCTATCTCGCGCTGGCCTACATCGTCATCCTGGTCCTCGTGCCGGTGGGGCTGATCCTGTGGCGCACTTTCTCGCCGGGCGTCGGAGCCTTCATCGGATCGATCAGCACCCCCGCGGCGATCTCGGCGCTGAACCTCTCGTTGCTGGTGGTCGCCATCGTGGTGCCGCTCAATGTGCTGTTCGGGGTGCCGACGGCACTGGTGCTGGCGCGCAACAAGTTTCGGGGCAAGAGTGCCCTACAGGCCGTCATCGATCTGCCGTTCGCGGTGTCGCCGGTGGTGGTCGGCGTCGCGCTGATCCTGCTGTGGGGTTCGGCAGGGCTGTTCGGCTTCGTGGAGAACAACCTCGGATTCAAGATCATTTTCGGGCTTCCCGGCATCGTGCTGGCCAGCATCTTCGTCACCGTGCCGTTCGTGATCCGGGAGGTCGAACCGGTGCTGCACGAGATCGGCACCGATCAGGAGGAGGCCGCGGCCACCTTGGGCTCGCAATGGTGGCAGACGTTCTGGCGGGTCACGTTGCCGTCGATCCGGTGGGGTCTGACCTACGGCGTCGTGCTGACGATCGCGCGCACCCTCGGCGAATACGGCGCGGTGCTGATGGTGTCGTCGAACCTGCCGGGAAGCTCACAGACGCTCACGCTGTTGGTGTCGGACCGTTACACCCGCGGTGCCGAGTACGGCGCCTATGCGGTGTCGACGCTGCTGATGGCGGTCGCGGTGGTGGTGTTGGTCGCGCAGGTGTTGCTTGACGCGCGGCGCGTCCGGACAGGCAAGTAGGGGTAGGGAGAACACAGATGACGAACGCGATCGTCGTGCGCGGCGCGAACAAGCACTATGGTGACTTCGCCGCGTTGGACAACGTCGACTTCGAGGTGCCGTCCGGCTCGTTGACCGCGCTGCTGGGGCCCAGCGGTTCGGGTAAGTCGACGCTGCTGCGGGCCATCGCGGGCCTGGACCAGCCCGATACCGGAACCATTACGATCAACGGCCGCGACGTCACCGACGTGCCGCCGCAGCGCCGCGGCATCGGGTTCGTCTTCCAGCACTATGCCGCGTTCAAGCATCTGACGGTGCGCGACAACGTGGCGTTCGGCCTGAAGATCCGCAAGCGGCCCAAGGCCGAGATCAAGGAGAAGGTCGACAATCTGTTGGAAGTGGTGGGGCTGGCCGGTTTCCAGACCCGCTACCCGAACCAGCTCTCCGGCGGTCAGCGTCAGCGCATGGCCCTGGCCCGCGCGCTCGCGGTCGACCCGCAGGTGTTGTTGCTCGACGAACCGTTCGGGGCGCTGGACGCCAAAGTCCGCGAGGACCTTCGCGCCTGGTTGCGCAGGCTTCACGAAGAGGTGCACGTCACCACGGTGCTGGTCACGCACGATCAGTCCGAGGCGCTCGACGTCGCCGACCGGATCGCGGTGCTGAACAAGGGACGCATCGAACAGATCGGTTCTCCCGAACAGGTTTACGACTCGCCCGCCAACGCGTTTGTGATGTCGTTCCTCGGTGCGGTGTCCTCGCTTAACGGTTCGCTGGTCCGTCCGCATGACATCCGCGTCGGCCGCAACCCGGACATGGCGATCGCCACCAGTGACGAGTCGGTGCAGTCCACTGGGGTGGTTCGTGCGGTCATCGATCGAATCGTGATGCTGGGCTTCGAAGTTCGGGTCGAGTTGCACAGTGCGACCGATCAGACGCCGTTCACCGCGCAGATCACCCGGGGCGACGCCGAGGCGCTCGGCCTGAAGGAGGGTGACACGGTCTACGTTCGTGCCACGCGGGTGCCTCCGTTGCCGGGCGGTACCAATGTTCCGCCGGCTGACAGGGCTGACGCCGAGGCACTGACGACGCCCTGACTGCCGGCCCAAGATGGGGCAATTGCCCCATTACGCGAGGCGCAAATGCTGGTTCAGTTGCTCGCATGAACACCTCGAGCACCCAGGTCGATCCGGACAAATTGATGCAGTTCGTGTTCCGAGCGGTCGAGGAGGCCGGGGCGGCACTGAACTGCGCCCTCGTCGTCATGGGGGACCGCCTCGGGTACTACCGGTCGCTCGTTGAGCACGGGCCGAGCACCCCCGCTGAGTTGGCCGAGCGCACCGGCACCGACGAGCATTACGCCAGGGAGTGGCTCAACGCTCAAACCGCCGGAGGCTTCGTCGATTACGACCCGACGACCGAGCGCTACCGGATGCCGCCCGAGCAGGCTGTGGCGCTCACCGACGAGACCAGCCCGGCGTTCGTGGGCGGTCTCTTCCAGATCGCCCATGGCACCGCATCAGATGCTGGACGCATCATCGAGGCGGCCCGCTCGGGCGTCGGCGTCGCGTGGGGAGATCACAATTCCGACGTCCACGTCGGGTGCGAGCGGTTCTTCCGCCCGACCTACGCCGCACATCTGGTCGACGACTGGATCCCGGCGCTGGACGGCGTCATGGACAAGCTCGTACGCGGCGCGCGCGTCGCCGACGTCGGTTGTGGACACGGGGCGTCGACGCTTCTGATGGGCCAAGCCTTTCCCGCCTCGACGTTCGTCGGCGTGGACGGCCATGCCGAGTCCATCGACGTGGCGCGTGAGCGAAACCTGACACCGGCAACGGTCAGCTTCCAGATCGCGACCGCGGACGCGTTCGGGGGTGGACCGTACGACCTGGTGACCATGTTCGACTGTTTGCACGACATGGGCGATCCGATCGGCGCCGCGCGACACGTCCGGGAGGTCATCGTCGACGACGGAACCTGGATGGTGGTCGAGCCGGCCGCCGGTGACCGGGTGGAAGACAACCTCAACCCGATCGGGCGCGCGTACTACGGCTTTTCCACACTGCTGTGCACACCGTCGTCGCTGGCGCAACCGATCGGTATGGCGCTGGGCACCCAGGCCGGCCCGGCCCGCATTCGAGACGTCGTGAGAGCGGCCGGGTTCAGCCGGTTCCGGCTGGCCGCGCAGACGCCGTTCAACAACGTGTTCGAGGTCAGGTGCTGAGGTTCGATCAGGCGGCGACCGTGGCGCGCGCGGTGATCGCGTCGTAGCGGTCCATCACCGTCGCGGCGACGAGGTTGTGCGATCCGAGCGGTTCGGCCATCGCAACGCCGTGCGCCGCAGCGTATCCGGCGACACGATCGGTGATCCGCCCGTGCGCCAGGAACCACGGCGCGATGACCAGGCGTTGGGCGCCGCGGGCGCGCAGGCGCTCGGCGGTCTCCGGGATATTCGCATAGGGTCCGGTGGCGAACGCGACTTCGGCTCCCGCCCAACGCGTTCCAGAGCGCAGGGCCTGTGCCACCGTAGCGGTGCGCGCGTTCGCGGCGGGATGTGATGAACCGACCGCGACGACGAGGACGCCGAGGCCGTCGTCGTCGGGGGAGGCCCCGAGCTCGGCGAGCCGCTGGCGCAGCACGGTCAACAGCGCCGGATCCTCGCCGAGCACCTCGGCGCGATCGACCACCGCACCGGACTGCTCGACGATCGAGGGGATGTCGACCCGCGCGTGAAATGCGCAGGCGAGCAGGAACGGTACGACCACGGCCGGGGTGTGCAGACCGCTCAGGGTGTCGAGCAGGCCGGGGCCGTTCTGTTCCAGGAACGCAGGACGCACGTCGAGCCAGGGCCGCAGCCGCCGGATCCGGCCTGCCACCGCATGCGTCACCGCCGCCGAACGCGGGTCGGCGCTGCCGTGCGCGGTCAGCACGAGGGTCACGATGAACTCACGAGGCGTGCAGTCCGCATTCGATCTTGCCGGTGCCTGCCCAGCGGCCGCTGCGCGGATCGGCGCCTTCGACGGGCTTGGCCGTGCACGGGGCGCAGCCGATCGACGGATACCCCTCGTAGACGAGCGGATTGACGAGCACGCCGTTGGTGTCGATGTAGGTCTGCATGTCCTCGTCGGTCCACGCCGCCAACGGGTTGATCTTCACCAGCCCGAAAGCCTTGTCCCAACTGATCAATGGCGCGTTGGCGCGCGTGGGCGCCTCGACTCTGCGGATACCCGTCACCCAGGCCGAGTAGCCGCGCAGCGCCGCCGAAAGCGGCTCGACCTTGCGCATCCGGCAGCACTCGTTGGGCTCACGGGCGAACAGGTTCTTGCCGAACAACTCGTCCTGTTCGGCCACGCTCTTCTCGGCGGTGACGTTGACGATGTTGACGTCGTAGACCGCCTCGACGGCGTCGCGGGTGCCGATGGTCTCGACGAAGTGGTATCCGGTGTCCAGGAACAGGATGTCGACGCCGGGCCGCACCTTGGCGGCCAGATCGATGAGCACCGCGTCCTGCATGTTCGACGCCACGACGTAATTGCCGCCGAAATTCTCGTCGGTCCAGCGCAGCAGGTCGTGCGCGCTCGCACCCTCGAGTTCGGCGGCACCGCGCTCGGCCAGTGCCTGCAGTTCGGTCCCGTTCATCAAATCCGTCACCGCAAATCCGCCTCGTCTGCTCGAATGGCCCACGTAGCGAAACGCTCGCCCTGCTCTCGTTGTTTCACGAAATTGCGAACGACCCTGTCGATGTAGTCCCCGAGTTCGGTGGCCAGCACCTTGTGCTGACGCAGCTTGCGCCCGAAGCCGCTGTCCAGACCCAGGCTGCCGCCCAGGTGCACCTGGAAACCCTCGACCGAGTTGCCGTCACCGTCGTCGACCATCTGGCCCTTGAACCCGATGTCGGCGACCTGGATGCGCGCGCACGAGTTCGGGCAGCCGTTGATGTTCACCGTGATCGGTACGTCGAGTTGCGCGTTGAGGTCCTCGAGCCGCTTCTCCAGCTCCGGAACCAACACCTGCGCGCGGGTCCTGGTCTCGGTGAACGACAACTTGCAGAACTCGATACCGGTGCAGGCCATCAGGTTCTTGCGCCAGTGCGACGGCTCCGGCGGAAGCCCCAGCGCCTCGAGGCCCGCGGACAGCTCGGCGAGCTTGTCGTCGGGCACGTCGAGGATGATCAGTTTCTGGTAGGGGGTGAACCGGATCCGGTCCGAACCCGCTGCCTCGGCGAGATCGGCCACCTTGGTCAAGATGGTGCCCGAGACCCGGCCCGCGATCGGCGCGACGCCGACGGCGTTGAGCCCGTTCTTCAGTTTCTGGACGCCGACGTGGTCGATCGGGTGCTTGACCGGTTCCGGCGCGGGCCCGTCGATCAGCTTGCGACCCAGGTACTCCTGTTCGAGAACTTCACGGAATTTTTCTACGCCCCAGTCCTTGATCAGGAACTTCAGCCGGGCCTTGGAGCGCAGCCTTCGATACCCGTAGTCGCGGAACACCGCGGTGACCGCCTCCCAGACGTCGGGCACCTCATCGAGCGGAACCCACGCCCCGAGCCGCTGCGCCAGCATCGGGTTGGTCGACAGGCCGCCACCGACCCACAGATCGAGCCCCGGGCCGTGCTCGGGATGGTTGACGCCGATGAAGGAGATGTCGTTGACCTCGTGGGCCACATCCTGCAGACCGGAGATCGCGGTCTTGTACTTGCGCGGCAGGTTCGAGTACTCGGGGTTGCCGATGTAGCGCCGCGCGATCTCGTCGAGCGCGGGCGTCGGGTCAAGAACCTCCTCGAGCGATTCGCCGGCCAGCGGCGAGCCCAGCATTCCGCGCGGGCAGTCGCCGCACGCCTCGGTGGTCTGCAGACCGTGCGCGGCCAACCGCTCCCAGATCTCGGGCACGTTCTCGACCTCGAGCCAGTGGTACTGCAGGTTCATCCGATCGGAGATGTCGGCGGTGTCGCGGGCGAAGTCGATTGAGATCTGGCCGAGCGTGCGCAGTGCGGCAGCCGACAACGCCTTACCGTCGCAGCGCACCCGCATCATGAAGTACTTGGCCTCGAGCAGATCGGCGTTCTCGTCACCGGTCCAGGTGCCGTCGTAGCCCTGTTCACGCTGGGTGTACAAGCCCATCCAGCGGAACCGGCCGCGCAGGTCCTGCTTGTCGATGCCGTCGAAACCGGTCTTGGAGTAGATGTCGATGATGCGGGCGCGCACATTGAGCGCGTCGTCGTCCTTCTTGAACTGCTCGTTGGCGTTGAGCGGCTCGCGGTAACCGAGCGCCCACTGCCCTTCGGCACGGGTCTTCTTGGGAGGCTTCGGCTTGGATTCCGCGGTGGTCATGGGGTGGCTCCTTGGTGGAGCCGGCGTTCGAATCGCGCGTGGTCACCGGTGGCTGTCCGGCGGCGCAGATCCGGCGGCCAGCTGTACGTACGAGGGTGGGCTGGGGACCTAGATCAAGCGCAAGGCAGACAACAACAGGTACACACGCGCTTGAAGTCGACGTGCCGACGCGCCACCAGCGATACACGCTTGGGGAAAATGCGGGCGGCAGTCACGTCGCCAATTGTGCCACGAACCCCCGCACAGCCCTAACCGGGGGAGATTTGGGCTCATCATGAGCAGAACCTCGCCGAGAACGTGGCCACGTGTCGGAAGTGCGAGGGCACGCCCGCCCGAGTGCAATCTCGCCGCAGGCGGACAATCGTTGACATGACCCGAACCGCAGCGCCCGGACACGCCGCCTCCGCGGCGGTGCTGCCTGCGATGACCCCCGCGCAGGGGCGGCGGTTCGGCGTCTACGTCCATGTGCCGTTCTGCGCCACCCGCTGCGGCTACTGCGACTTCAACACCTACACGCCCGGCGAGCTGGGCGGCGTCAACCCGGACGGCTGGTTGGCGGCGCTGCGGACCGAGCTGGCTCACGCCGCGACGCACCTGGGCCGCATCCCCGAGGTCGACACCGTGTTCGTCGGCGGCGGCACCCCGTCGCTGCTGGGCGGGCCCGGCCTGGCCGCCGTCCTCGACGCGGTGCGTGCGCACTTCCCGCTGGCGGCGGGGGCCGAGGTCACCACCGAAGCCAACCCGGAGTCGACGTCGCCGCCGCTGTTCGACCAGCTCCTGGCGGCCGGGTACACCCGGGTGTCGCTGGGCATGCAGTCGTCGGCCGCGCACGTGTTGGCGACGCTGGACCGGAAACACTCGCCGGGCCGGGCGCTCGCCGCGGCGAGGGAGGCCCGTGCGGCCGGATTCGACCACGTCAACCTCGACCTGATCTACGGCACGCCGGGGGAGTCCGACGACGACCTGCTGCGTTCGGTCGACACCGTCGTCGAGGCGGGCGTCGATCACGTGTCGGCCTACGCCCTGGTCATCGAGGACGGCACCGCGATGGCCCGGCGGGTGCGGCGCGGCGAGCTCGTACCGACCGACGACGACGTGCTGGCGCGCCGCTACGAGCTGCTCGACGCGCGCCTGGCTACTGCCGGTTTCACCTGGTACGAGGTCTCGAACTGGAGCAGGCCGGGCGGTGAGTGCCTGCACAACATCGGCTACTGGAACGGCGGCCAGTGGTGGGGTGCGGGACCGGGCGCGCACGGGTTCGTCGATGCGGTGCGCTGGTGGAACGTCAAGCATCCGAGCGCGTATGCCCGGACGCTGGCCGATGGTCGACTGCCGGTGGCCGATCACGAGCACCTCGACCAAGCCACCCTGCACATCGAGGACGTGATGCTGCGGGTGCGGCTGCGCGACGGGTTGCCGACGAGCGTGCTGAGTGCACCCGAACGGGAGCGCGCCGCCGTCGCGGTCGCCGACGGGCTGTTGCGCCGGGCCGGTGAGCGTCTGGTGCTCACCGATCGCGGCCGGCTGCTGGCCGACGCGGTGGTCCGCGACCTGCTCGACTGATCGCCGATCGTTGATCAACGCGAGGTTCGGGGGCGAATTTCGCGCGGTAAATCAACGTTCGCGGGGGCTTTGGTGAACGATTGTCGGGTGGATGTCGTTGTGATCAGCGATGACGACTGCGGTGGATGAGCGATGACTCCTGACCCCGCGCAGGCCGAGTTGCTGCGCGCGATCCATGACGAACACAGCCAGGCGCTGCTGCGATACGTTCTGCGGCTGACACGCGGCGACATGCCGTTCGCCGAGGACGTGGTGCAGGAAGCGCTGCTTCGGCTATGGCGCAAACCCGAGATCCTGCAACAGCCGGGCGACGCCGCGCGGGCATGGCTGTTCGTCGTCGCACGCAACCTCGTCATCGACGACCGGCGCAGCGCGCGCTTCAGCCGGGAACTGCAGACCGATGACCTTCCCGAACGGCCCTCGCTCGACGCGATCGGGCCCGCGGTCGACAAGTGGGTGCTGGCCGATGCGCTGAAATCGTTGAGCGCCGCGCACCGCACCGCGATCGTGCGCGCCTACTATTTCGGGCAAACTGTCGCTGACATCGCCGAGCACGAGCGGATCGCACCGGGCACCGTCAAGTCCAGGCTCCATTACGCGTTGCGGGCGTTGCGAATGGCGCTGCAGGAAAGGGGGGTGGTCCAATGAGCGACAAGTTCGATCGGACACCCGTCACCGACCTCGCCGAATGGGATGCCGCCTACGTGCTCGGCGCGTTGAGCCCGGAGGATCGCCGTGCCTACGAGGACTACCTGGCCGCGAACCCGGCGCGCGCCGCCGAGTTGGACGACCTGGCCGAGATGCCCGCGATGCTGGCCGCGCTCAGCCGTGAGGAGGCCGCGGCGCTGATCGATGCGGACGAGGGGTCCGCTGTCGATCACCCCGCTGACGTCGCCTCGCTGGCGCAGGCCGCCGCCAAACGGCAACGGCGCTCCCGGCGCTCGATCCTGGCGGCGACCGTCGCGGTGGCCGCGGCCCTGGCGGTCCTCGGCGGCGTCGTGGGCGCCACGGTCTTCCCCCGCACCTCGTCGGTGCAGACGGTGGCGATGGAGCCGATGCAGCCCGGCCAGCGTCAGGGCCTGACCGCGCAGCTGGCGGTGACCGAGAAGAAGTGGGGCACCGAGCTCAATTGGGCCTGCGAGTACACCAAGGACTGGGCCCGCGACGTCGACAGCTACGACATCGTGGTGACCACGCGCGACGGCGTCCAGACGGCCGTGGGTTCGTGGCGTCCGGCGGGGGACGAGGCGACCGGGTTGTCCGCGGCGACGAGCATCCCCACCGCGGAGATCGCCAGCATCGACATCCGGGTGTCGGGCAGCGACGAACCGCTCGCCGTCCGCACCTTGTGACGGTTCGGGTTCGGCGGCCCTGACGTCGGGGATTGACGTCGCGGCAAGCTGATTCGAACGTGATCGGCGCCACGTCGATCAGCCCTGCGTAGGTTCCACAAATGAGCGCAGTTATGCGAGTATGGCCGCCATGGCGTGTGGCTTCTTAGGCAAGGCTATCCAGGCTTCGGGACTCGGCTGACGTGACCGATAACGCCCCATCCGACGAATCCGTACGCCCCGACGCGGTCGCGATCATCGGGATCGGTTGCCGCGTGGCCGGTGCGATCGGCACCCCGGAACAGTTCTGGAACTTCCTTCTCGACGGCGGCAGCGACGTCCGCGAGATTCCGGCCGAGCGCTGGGAGCCGTATCTTCAGCGCGATCCCCGCAACGCCGCGGTGCTCAAGGACGTCACGCGGTGGGGAACGTTCCTCGATGACCTGGCCGGATTCGACGCGGAGTTCTTCGGCGTCTCGCCGCGCGAAGCGGAGCTGATGGACCCCCAGCAGCGGCTGGCGCTCGAGGTGAGTTGGGAGGCGCTCGAACACGCGGGCGTTCCGCCGAAGTCGTTGGCGGGCAGCGATACCGCGGTGCTCATGGGCGTGAACTCTGACGACTACGGCAAGCTGATCATGGAGGATCTGCCGGGTATCGAAGCGTGGACCGGCATCGGCACGTCGCTGTGCGGCATCGCCAACCGCGTCTCGCACCTGCTCGACCTGCGCGGCCCCAGCGTCGCCCTGGACGCGGCGTGCGCGGCCTCGCTGGTCGCGGTGCACCAGGCATGCCAGATGCTCAATGCCGGTGAGACGTCGCTGGCGCTGGCCGGCGGGGTCAGCGCGTTGATCGGACCGGGTCTGACCCGGGTGCTCGACGTGGCGGGCGCGACCGCGCCCGACGGCAGGTGCAAGACCTTCGACGCTTCGGCCGACGGCTACGGGCGCGGCGAAGGTGCCGGCGTGGTGGTGCTCAAGCGGCTGGCCGACGCACTGCGCGACGGCGACCACGTGTACGCGGTCGTGCGGGGCGGCGCGGTGGCGCAGGACGGGCGCACCGTCGGCATCATGTCGCCCAACGGCGACGCGCAGGCCGACATGTTCCGGCGCGCATGCCGATTCGCCGGCATCGCACCCGCGAGCGTCGGCTTCGTCGAGGCGCACGGCACCGGCACACCCTCCGGTGACCCCACCGAGGTCGGGGCGCTCGCGTCGGTCTACGGCGCTGATCGGCCCGCCGATGCGCCGTGCCGAATCGGGTCGGTGAAGCCCAACGTGGGCCACCTCGAAGGCGGTGCCGGAGTGGTGGGACTCATCAAGGCCGCGCTGGCGCTACATCATCGGACCATCCCGCCGACGGCGGGCCTCACCTCGTTGACTCCGGCCATCGACTGGGCCAACAGCGGGCTGCGGGTCCCGACGCGGGTCGAGCCCTGGGACAGTTCCGACGGTGCGCCGCGGCGGGCCGCGGTGTGCAGTTACGGCTACGGCGGAACCATCGCCCATGTGCTCCTCGAGGAGGCGCCTGCCGCGCAACGGTCCGAGAAACGCTCACCGGCCCAACAACTTCCGGCGATCATTCCCGTCTCGGCGCGCAATGTCGCGCGGTTACGCACGCAGGCGGGCGCGCTCGCCGATCACCTGCGCGATCACCCAACGCCCATCGAGGACGTCGCGACGGCGCTGTGGACGCGGCGCTCGCACGAACCGGCCAGGGCCGCCGTCGTGGCCGACGACACCGACGGTGCGGCCGCCGCGTTGACGGCACTGGCCGAAGACGTCCCCGACCCCTCCGTGGTGACGGGCACGGTGCTGCCGGCCGCGGCCAACGGCGCGGTCTGGGTGTTCTCCGGCCACGGCTCGCACTGGGCCGGTATGGGGGGCGAACTGCTCACGGCGGCACCGGAATTCGCCGCGGTGATCGACGCGATCGACCCGGTGTTCACCGCGGAGCTGGGGTTCTCGGCGCGCCAGGCGCTGACCACCGGCGAGCTGGGCGGGACCGACCAGGTGCAGGCGCTGACGTTCGCGATGCAGGTGGGTCTGGCCGCGATGCTGCGGGCGCGCGGCGTTGCCCCGGCCGCGGTGATCGGACACTCGGTCGGCGAGGTCGCGGCATGTGTCATCGCAGGGGTTTTCGATCTCACCGTCGGCGCCGCGGTGGCGTGTTACCGCGCCCGCGGCTTCCGGTCGGTGATGGGCAAGGGTGCGATGGCGCTCGTGCGGCTCCCGTTCGCCGAGGCCGAGCGCCGGCTGGCCGGGCGGACCGACGTGGTGGCGGCGATCAGCGCGTCGCTGGAGTCGACGGTGATATCCGGCACGATCGCTGCGGTCGACGACGTCTGCCGGGAGTGGACCGAGCAAGGCTTCATGGTCCGCCGCGTCAATACCGACGTCGCCTTCCACAGCCCCGCCATGGACGCGCTGACCGATGAGCTCGGACGCCTCACCGCTTCGCTGCCGCCGTCACGCACACCCGAGGTTGCGCTCTACACAACGGCATTGGCCGATCCCCGCTCGGCGGCGCCACGCGATCAGCGCTACTGGGTGGCCAACCTGCGCGACCGGGTGCGGTTCGCCGAAGCCGTTTCGGCGGCCATCGAGGACGGACAACGGCTGTTCCTCGAGGTGTCGGCACATCCGGTGGTGGCGCACTCGATCGTCGAGACGCTCACCACAGCCGGTGCCGACCAACACGCCGTCGTCCCGCTGTTACGTCGTGATCGCCCGCAGATGCATTCGGTGGCAACGGCGGTCGCGGCGCTGCACTGCCACGGTGCACCGGTCGAGCACCGGCGGTCGTCGGCGTCCTGGGCGGCCGATCTGCCGGTGACGCAGTGGCAGCACCGCCGCTTCTGGCGCACTCCCACTCCTCCGCCCGGCGGGCGGGGTGTGCACGACGTCGACTCCCACACCCTGCTCGGCGGTCGCATCGAGGTGACCGGCGCGGTGGCTTCCAAGATGTGGCAGACGCGCGTGGATCTGGACTCCCGTCCCTACCCGGGTGACCATCCGGTGAAGGGCACCGAGATCGTGCCCGCCGCCGTCATCATCAACACCTTCCTCGGCGCGGCCGACGAGCTGGACACGCGCTGTGACCGCGCCGGCCGGGACCTCGTCGACGTCCGGTTGCGCACCCCGGTGGCGCCGGGACGCGCACGCGACGTCCAGGTGGTGCTGCAGGACCGCGGGCTGACGCTGGCCACGCGGCTCGTCGACGACGACGAGGACGCCGTCGACGGCGGCTGGTTGACCCACAGCAGTGCGGTGGTCGCGGCCGACGACGACATCGAGGATCTGCTCGGAGAGGTGCTCGACGAGTCGTCCGTTCGCGACGGCTGCCGTGATCCGTTGCCGCCGAATCACATCGTGGACACGCTCGCGACACTGGGTGTGGCCGCGATGGGATTCGACTGGGAGATTTTCGACCTGCACGGCGGCGAGGGCGAACTGCTCGCCAGGGTCGCCGCACGCGGCGACCGTACACCGCCGGACACCTGGGCTCCGTTGCTGGACGCGGCTACCTCGGCGGCCTCCACCGTGTTCGACGGGCCGCCGCGCCTGCGGATGCCCGCCCACGTCGACCGCGTGCAGGTACACGGCCGGCCTCCCGCCGTGGCGCTGCTGCATGTTCGGCGCAGGCCCGGTACCACCACGACCGATGTGCTGCTCGCCGAAGAGTCCGGCAAGGTCCTCGCGTCACTGACGGGCATGTCGTTCGAGCAACTCGAAAACCCCTCCGGCAGCGACGTTTCCCGGATGCTGCACCGGCTCTCGTGGCACTCGGTGCCGTGGCAGGCCGACAGCCGGCCCAGGGCGGTCGCGATCGTCGGCGGAGACGCCGCCACGCACGAGTTCGTGACGCGGCACCTGTCGGCCGTCGAGGTGCCCTACACGCACTATGACGATGCGACCGAGATCGCCTCTGCGGCAGAGTTGTTCGACCGCGACACCATCGTGCTGGTGCTACCGAGCGGGCACGACACAGCGCAGCAGTCGGTCGGTGTGGTGACGCAGACGCTTCGTGTGCTGCTCGACCACGGGGCCAAGGCGCGGATGTGGGTGCTCACGCAGGGCGTGTACGAGGGCGCGAACGTGGTGCACGCGCCGCTGTGGGGTCTGGCCAGGGTCGCGGCCGCCGAACACCCGAAGATCTTCGGCGGGGTGATCGACGTGGCGACTGCCGAGCTCCCCGTCGGCGTCCTCTCCTCGGTGCAGGGCCATCCGGTCGTGGTGTTCCGTGACGGTGCGGCCGCCTCGGCGCGACTGTCGGCGGCGGGCCGGGGGACGGCAGCGCCGATGCAGTGCTCGGCCGGTGGCACCTATGTCATCACCGGCGGAACCGGTGCGCTGGGTTTGCGAATGGCGCAGCGTCTTGCCGACATCGGTGCGCGGCGACTGGTGTTGCTGTCCCGCAGCGGCATGCCTGATCGTTCCGAGTGGCAACCGGATTCGGACCTGGTCCACACGGTCACCGCGCTCGAGGAGCGAGGTGTGTCCGTGCGCGTGGCGGCGTTGGACATCGCCGCGCCAGGGGCGGCCGACGAACTGCGCAGCGTGCTGCGCGATCTGCCCCCGGTGCGCGGCGTGATCCACGCCGCCGGCGTCGAGGCGGGTGCGCTGCTGGTCAACACCACGCCCGAGGACTTCACCGCGGCGATGCGTCCCAAGGTCGACGGGACGCTGACCCTTCACGAGGTGTTCCCGCCCGAACAGCTGGACTGGCTGGTGTTGTTCTCGTCGTGCGGTTACCTCGCGGGCTTCCCGGGCCAGGGGGCCTACGCGTGCGCGAACTCGTTCCTCGACGGAATGGCGCGCCACCGGCGCGCTCTCGGAGACCGCACCGTCAGCGTCGCCTGGACGGCGTGGCGGGGCCTCGGCATGGGCTCGACGTCGGGCTTCGTGGCGGCCCAACTGGACGCACTCGGCATGGACACCGTCGGGGCCGACGAGGCGATGCGGGCACTCGACCTGGCGATGCGCCACGACGATC
Organism: Mycobacterium sp. IS-1590; assembly: GCF_001500025.1. Lineage (GTDB taxonomy): Bacteria > Actinomycetota > Actinomycetes > Mycobacteriales > Mycobacteriaceae > Mycobacterium. Next base: position 149,471 of record NZ_LQIW01000049.1, read on the forward strand.
CGAATATCGTTGTGCTACCGCTTCTTCCGGCTGCAGCTTCGGTACCGATGCTGGCCGACGTGGCGCCGACGGAACTCGACGCTCCCGAGGGCGGGGACACACCCGAGGTGAGCCTGGTGGACGCCGACCCCGAACGCGTGGCCCAGGTCGTCACCGCCGCCGTAGCCGCACAGCTGGGCGTGGCCGAGGCCGACGTCGACACCGGTTTGCCGCTGGTGGAGGTCGGTGTGGACTCGATCATGACGGTCGGGCTGCTCAAGCAACTGGAGAAGCAGACCGGGTTGTCGTTGCCGCCGACACTTCTGTGGGAGTACCCGACGGCGGCGGCGGTCTCCGAACGCCTCGTCGAGCTGCTCGACGCATCGGAGTGTGCGGAGACGGTGGAGGTGTCCTGAACCCCGCCGAGACTGAAGTTTTGCTCGAGCAGTCGCCGAGTCTTGCTGCAGATCTTCAGCTTCGGCGGTCGACGGCGCTCACGACGTCAACTGCGCGACCACCTTCTTCTTGTCGACCTTGCCGACCGCGGTCTTGGGCAGCGTGGGCAGCGGCACCAGCACGTCGGGCCTGCAGTGCGCCGACACACCCCGCTCGTCGAGGAACTGGTTGAGCTCGGCCAGGGTGATCGGGGCGCCCTTGAACACGACAGCGGCGCATATCTTCTCGCCGAGGAACTCGTCGGGCAGCGCCACCGCCGCCGCGGTGTAGACCGCCGGGTGGGCGAACAGATGCTCTTCGAGGTCCGACGCCGACACCGTCTCACCGCCGCGGTGGATGACGTCCTTGATGCGTCCGGTCACCTCGACGTAGCCGGCGCGTGGACCGTCGGCGAATATCCGCACGCGGTCACCGCTGCGGTAGAAGCCGTCCGGGGTGAACGAACGCGCGTTGGCCTCGTCGGCGCGGTAATAGCCGTTGAGCGTGTAGGGGCCGCGCACGAGCAGCTCGCCCTCCTCACCGGGCGCCACCTCCGCGCCGGACTCGTCGACGACGCGCATCTCGTCGTGCGGCGACATCGGCCTGCCCTGGGTGTTGACCACGACGTCGACGGGATCGCCGGGTCGGGTGAAGTTCAACATGCCCTCGGCCATGCCGAAGATCTGCTGCAGCCCCGGCGTGAGCCCGGACAGGATGTACTCGGCCTCCTGCGGTGTCATGCGCGAACCGCCGACCTGGACGAGCCGCAGCCCCGTCGGCAGCACCGGCTCCCATTCGCACGCCTGGGTCCACACCTTGGCCAGCGCGTTGACCAACGCGGTCACCGTGACGTTGTGCCGATCGATCAGCGCGAACGCGGCCTCAGGGCTCGGGTCGGTGGTGAACACCGATGTCGCGCCGACGGTCATCGACCCCAGGATTCCCGGGCACGCCAGCGGGAAGTTGTGTCCGGCGGGCAACACCACGAGGTAGACGTCGTCGCCGGTGAGACGGCACTCCCGCGCACTGGCCCTGGCGGTGTAGAGGTAGTCGTTGTGGGTCCGGGCGATGAGCTTCGGCAGACCCGTGGTGCCACCGGACACCAGAAGAAGGGCCGGCGCATCGGGGTCGACGGGCGGCAGTTCGGGCAGTGGACCGTCGAAATCGGCCAGCGCAGACCAGGATTGGAACCACCCCGGGTCTCCGTGGACGAACACGTGCTGCAGCGCGGGATTGTCTCGGACGAGCTCCTCGGCGAGCTCGCGGTAGTCGAAGCCGCCGACCGAATCGGGCACGATCAGGCCCACCGCACCGCTGACCGCGGCGAAATGGTTCAGCTCCGCGGACCTGTGTCCCGGCAGGCACATCACCGGCACGACACCCGCCCGCAGCACACCGAACAGCGCCACCGCGAACTCGCAGGTGTTCGGGAGCTGCAGCAGCATGCGGTCGCCGGGGGCGACGCCGCGGTCGGCCAGCGCCGCCGCGATCCGGTCGGCACGGGCATCGAGTTCGGCGAACGTGTAGCTGACGTGCTCGTCGATCACCGCGGTCCGATCGGGCCACGTCGCAACCGCATCGGTCAGGATCGATTCGAGGGGTTCGTCGGTCCAGTAGCCCGCGCGACGGTACTCGTCGGCGCGGTCTGCGGGGAAGGGTGCGAAACCCGTCCAGAGGTCGCCGAGCCCGCCACCGTGAAGCGGCTGATCTTTGTGTGGGCGCTGCTCGAAACCGGTGCTCATAAAGGATGCGACCCCTTGGGGTAGGTGTGTTGGGTACGTCGCGTATAAGGTAGCGTGCCCCGCGTTAGTTAGGGCAGCCTGTACTAATCTGGAGGGCACGTCGTGGGTGTGGGTGAGACTGGTTCGTCGACAGAGCGAACGACCGATCGCACCGTCCGCGAGGAGGTTGCCGAGCTGCTCGGGGTGAGCCCCGACGAGGTCGACCCGCACGCCGACCTGATCGCCTCGGGACTCGACTCGATCCGCATGATGTCGCTGTCCGGTCGGTGGCGCAAGCAGGGCATGGACATCAACTTCGCCGCTCTCGCGGAGAACCCGACCGTCTCGGCGTGGTCGGCGCTGGTCGCCGAGCGGTCCGGTGGCGGCGAAGCCGAGCCGCCAGCCCACACCGCGCCGGCCGGCGACGAGAGCGAACCCTTCCCACTGGCGCCCATGCAGCACGCGATGTGGTTGGGCCGCAACGACGATCAGCAACTCGGCGGGGTGGCCGCGCACCTGTACGTCGAGTTCGACGGCGCCGGCGTCGACCCCGAGCAGTTGCGGCTGGCGGCCACGAAACTCGTTGCACGCCACCCGATGTTGCGTGTCGAGATCCTTCCAGACGGTACCCAGCGGATCGGTGACCGCGGCCTGCCCGTGACGGTCTACGACCTGCGCGATCTGGACGCCGACGCCGCCGAGCAGCGACTCGAGTCCATCCGGCACGAGAAATCGCACCAGATCCTCGACGGCGACGTGCTCGAGTTGAGTTTGTCGCTGTGTCCCGACGGCCGCACCCGGCTGCACGTCGACATGGACATGAACGCCGCCGACGCGGTGAGCTACCGCAAGTTCATGGCCGACCTCGCGGTGTTCTACCGCGGTGGCGAGCTTCCCGACCTGGGATACACCTACCGGGAGTACCGCGCCGCGCTATCCGCGTCCGATCCGGGCCCCTCCGACGAGGATGTGCGGTGGTGGGCCGAGCGCATCCCCGAACTTCCCGAATCGCCTGCGCTGCCGCTGATCCCGCCAGCCGAACAGGACGACCCCCGGCGCAGCGTCCGGCTGTGGCACATCTTCGACGTCGCGACCCGCGACGCCTTGTTCGCCGCCGCGCACCGCCGTGGCATCACGCCCGCGATGGCGGTCGGGGCGTCGTATGCCAATGCCCTGGCACGCTGGTCGAGCGGTTCGCGGTTCCTGCTGAACCTGCCGATGTTCGGCCGTGAACCGTTCCATCCCGACGTCGAGAAGCTCGTGGGCTGCTTCACCTCGTCGTTGATGCTCGACATCGACCTCACCGAAGCCCGAACGCCCGCGCAGCGGGCGCGCGCCGTGCAGGAGACCCTGCACCACACCGCGCGGCACTCGAGATACTCGGGCCTGTCGGTGTTGCGCGACCTCGGACGCCACCGCGGTCACCAGGTGCTGGCACCGATCGTCTACACCAGCGCACTGGGGCTCGGCGATCTCTTCGCCGGCGAGGTCACCGACCAGTTCGGGGCTCCGGTGTGGACGATTTCGCAAGGCCCGCAGGTGCTCATCGATGCGCAGGCGACCCCGCTCGCCGACGGTCTGATGATCAACTGGGATGTGCGGGTCGACGCGTTCCGGCCCGGCGTTGCCGACGCGATGTTCGCCTACCACCTCGCCGAGCTGACCCGGCTCGCAACCGACGACGCCGCCTGGGACGCTCCGGATCCGTCGGCGGTACCCGAGACGCAGCGAGCCGTGCGGCGGGCGGTCAACAGCACCACGGCGCCGCCGAGCGGCGAAGCGATTCACGACGGATTCTTCAACCGGGCGCTCGCCGACCCCGACGCCACCGCGGTGTTCAGCCCCGACGGCGACCTGACCTACACCGAACTTCGCGACCGCGCCCTGGGGGTGTCGGCGACGTTGCGCGACAACGGTGTTCGCCCCGGTGACCTCGTCGCGCTGATCGGGCCCAAGTGCGCCGAGCAGATCCCCGCCGTGCTCGGCATCCTCGCCGCGGGCGCCGCCTATCTCCCGATCGGCGCAGACCAGCCCGCCGAGCGGACCGCGCGGATTCTCGAGTCGAGCGCGGTGGCCGCGGTGCTGGTGTGCGGCGGTGCGAAGACGAACCACACCGGCGTACCTGTCATCACCGTCGCCGATGCGATCACCCGCGCCAGCTCCGACGTGCAGCCCGCCCGGACCGACCCCAACTCGCTTGCCTACGTGCTGTTCACGTCGGGTTCAACCGGTGAACCCAAGGGAGTGGAGCTCACCCATGACGCGGTGATGAACACCGTCGAGTTCGTCTCCGACCATTTCGGGCTGCACCGGGGTGATCGCAGCCTGGCGCTGGCCTCGCTGGAAGCCGACATGTCGGTGCTCGAGATTTTCGCGCTGCTGCGCGCGGGGGGCGCGGTCGTGGTGGTCGACGAGGATCAGCGCCGCGATCCGGACACCTGGGCGCGGTTGATCCAGCAGCACGGCGTGACGTTCCTCAACTGGATGCCCGGATGGCTCGACATGCTGCTCGAGGCCGGCGGCGACCGGCTGACCAGCTTACGGGTGGTGCTGCTCGGCGGCGACTGGGTACGGCCAGAACTGATTCGGGCCCTGCGCAACTCGGCCCCCAACGTCCGCGCCGCCGGCGTGGGCGGCGCAACCGAGACGGCCGTGCACGGAACGATCTGCGAGGTCGACGATCCGCCCGCGCACTGGACATCGGTGCCCTACGGCATCCCCTTCCCGAACAACGCCTGCCGGGTGGTGGCCGCCGACGGTTCGGACTGCCCCGACTGGGTTCCCGGCGAACTGTGGTTCACCGGCCGCGGCATCGCCCGCGGATACCGCGGGCGCCCGGACCTGACCGCCGAGAAGTTCGTCGAGTACGAGGGCCGAACCTGGTACCGCACCGGCGATCTCGTCCGCTACCTTCCCGACGGGACGCTGGAGTTCGTCGGCCGTGTCGACCATCGAGTCAAGATCAGCGGGTACCGTATCGAACTCGGCGAGGTCGAGGCCGCCCTCAAGCGGGTCGCCGGAATCGACGCCGCGGTGGCGGCCGTGCTCCCCGGTGAGCGCGATGTGCTCGCGGCGTTGGTGCGCACCGACGATCCCACGGTCGACGCGCGGACGGTCACCGCGGCCTTGACCGATCTCCTTCCCGCCCACATGATTCCGAAGATCATTGCGGTGGCTGATCACATCCCGTTCACCGTCAACGGCAAAATCGACCGCAAGGCCGTGGCACGCCTGCTGGCCGACGTGGACCCACCCGCCGCACAGGAGTATCGGGCGCCGGCCACGCCGTTGGAGTCCGCATTGGTGGCGATCGTCGAAGACGTGCTCGACGTCGGCGACGACGTCCGCGTGGGTGTCGACGACGACTTCTTCTCCCTCGGAGGGGATTCCGTGATGGCCACCCAGGTGATCGCCCGGGTGCGCGACTGGCTGGACACCCCGACGGTCTTGGTCACCGACATGTTCGCCGCCCGGTGCGTCGCCAAACTCGCCGAACGACTTCTGCGCCGCGAACCCGACGCCCAGCGACTCAACGCCGTCGCCGAGGTGTACTTGGAGGTCGCGCAGATGGACAGCGCCGAAGTGCTGTCCGAACTCGAATCGTCAGCCTAGGGAGCTGGCCAGCCGACGCCACTGCTCGCGCGGGAACGCCCGCGGATCGGCGGTCAGCACCTGCACACAGACGTGGTCGGCACCGGCGTCGAGGTGCTGCTGGACCCGGTTCAGCACGGTCTGTTCGTCGCCCCAGGCGATGATCGCGTCGAACAACCGGTCGCTCACCGTCTCCACGTCCTCCTCGGTGAACCCCGTCCGCAGCAGGTTGTTGCGGTAGTTCGGCAGCGCCAGATACGAACGCAGCCAATCGGTCCCGACCGAACGCGCCTCGTCGCGGTCGGTGGTGAGCAGCACGGTCTGCTCGGGCAGCAGCAGCGGGCCCTCGCCCAGATGCTCGCGGGCGTAGCGCGTGTGGTCGGGGGTGACGAGGTAGGGGTGCGCTCCGCCCGCGCGGGTCGCGGCCAGTTCCAGCATCTTCGGGCCCAGGGCCGCGAGCACCCGGTTGGCGAGCGGAACCGGCTGCGGGGTCGCATCGATGGCTTCCAGGTACTTGCGGGTCGCTGCCAGCGGCTTGCGGTAGAGCCCCGGTTCCTTCGAATCGATCAGCGGCGCGTGGCTGACCCCGATGCCCAGCAGGAAGCGCTCGCCGTGGCTCTCGGTCAACGCCGCGTAGCGCGCCGCCACGTCGGCGGGCTCGTGCATCCAGAGGTTCAGGATGCCCGTGGCGATCACCACCCGTTTGGTCGCCGAGAGCAGGTGCTCCACCGAATCGAGGACCGGCCCGCCGACGTCGGGGATCCACAGTGCGGTGAACCCGAGCTCCTCCAATTCCGCGGCCGCCTCGGCCGCTTGACCCTGATCGCCGTAGCGCAGCTGCGAACTCCAGATACCGACGCCTGCCAGGTCCATGAACGATCCCTTCAAAAGCTGTGAGCTCGTAACCGACTCCTTCACGTTACGTAGCGACCGGCGCCTCTCGTGCGACCGGTAGGGTTAGGCGACCCTTACCCACCGCTAGACCTGGAGGGTGCATGACCGCTGTGCAACCCGCGCCCGCCATCGAGACGGGCACTCCCGAAACCGCGGCCGACGCGGCCAAGCGGGCAGCCACCTACGACAAGCTCGCGCTGCAGCAGCTGCTCGCCCCCACCCGAGCCCGCTCGTCGCGGGCACAGCGGTACCAACTGCTGGCCTCGGCGGCGACGATCGTGCCGTTCATCGGCATCGTGGAAATCGGCCGTGCACTGCTCGCCGACGGACCGCCGGACACCACCAGGCTCTGGACCGTCGTCGCCATCGTGGTCGTCGCGCTGCTCGTGCGCACGCTTGCCGGCGGTGCCGCCCTCACGATCACCCACCTCGCCGACGTGGATCTGCAACGGTCATTGCGGCTGCGGATCGTCGACAAGCTGGGCCGGTTGCCGTTGGGCTGGTTCGGTGACAAGTCGTCGGGCGAGGTGAACAAGGCCGTCCAGAACGACGTCGGCGAATTACATTTCCTCGTCGCCCATTCGGCCGTAGAGAACACCGGAGCGCTGGCCACCCCGCTTTTCGGGCTCATCTACTGCTTCTACCTCGACTGGCGGCTGGGCCTGCTGGCAATGGCCACCGTCCCGTTCTACATCGGCATCTACCTCGCGCTGGGGCGCGACTCCCGAACCCAGATGGAACGGCTCGACCGGGGGGTCGAACGCATCAGCGCCACCATCGTCGAGTTCATCGCCGGCGTGTCGGTGGTCAAGACGTTCGGCCAGGCCGGCAAGGCGCACAAGCGCTTCGCCGACGCCGCCGACGAATTCAACGAGAGCTTCGCGGGATGGATCGGACCCTTGGTCCGGGTCAAGGCCGTGTCGTCGGTCTTCATCGACACCCCGGTGCTGCTGCTGGCCAACCTGGCAGGCGGGTACTGGTTCGTGCGCAGCGGCTGGGTCAGCCCGATCGAGGTGCTGGGCTCGGCGCTGGTCGCGGTGACCATCCCGGCGGCGGTTCTGACCGTCGGCTACTCCACCCACATCAAACGCCAGGCCGCGGCGGCCGCCGGACGCCTGCAGCGTCTGCTGGACACACCCGTCCTCCCCGTTGCGCGTGAACCCCAGGTACCGCAGGACAATTCGATCCGATTCGAGGACGTCCGATTCTCCTACGACGGCGAGAACACCGTCCTGCACGACGTGTCGCTCGCCCTCCCGGCCGGGACCATCACCGCGCTCGTCGGACCGTCGGGCAGCGGTAAGTCGACGCTGGCCACCCTTGTGCCGCGCTTTCATGACGTCACCGCGGGCGCGGTGCGCGTCGGCGGTGTCGACGTCCGCGACATTGCGCCTGCCGAGCTGTACCGGCACGTCGGGTTCGTGCTGCAGGACGTGCAACTCCTCGGCATCAGCGTGGCCGACAACATCCGTCTCGGCCGCGCCGACGCCACCGACGACGACGTGATCGCCGCAGCCAAGGCCGCCCGTATTCACGACCGAATCCTGCAGCTGCCAAGGGGTTACGACTCCGTCATCGACGAGGACGCGCACTTCTCCGGCGGCGAGGCTCAGCGCGTCAGCATCGCACGCGCCGTGCTGGCCGATACACCGATCCTGGTGCTCGACGAGGCGACCGCGTTCGCCGACCCCGATTCGGAGGCCCAGATCCAAGAGGCGTTGTCGCGGCTCATCGTCGGGCGCACCGTGCTGGTCATCGCGCACCGGCTGGGCTCGATCGTCGCCGCCGACACTGTGGTGGTGCTGGATCAGGGGCGCGTCGTCGAACAAGGCAGGCATGACGAACTTCTCGCCGCCGGCGGCCGGTACGCGCGCATGTGGCAGTCGTACACGGCAGACCACGCACGGGAATGGGAGGTGGCCCGATGATCCGGGGCTTTCTGCAGATCCTCGGCCCACAGCGGGGCCGGATGTTCAGCTTCCTGACGGTGGTGACCGTCTACGGCATCCTGCACGGCCTGGTGATGCTGCTTCTGGTGCCGGTGACCGTGACGCTGTTCGACGGCGACTACGCCGCCACCGGCCGCTGGTTGGGGCTGATGGCTATCACCGTGTTGGTCGCGTCGGTGCTCAGCTACGTCCAAGCCAAACTGGCGATCCGCATGGCGCTGACCACGATGCGGCTGCTGCACCACCGGCTCGGTGACCACATGGTGACCCTGCCCCTGGGGTGGTTCAGCCGCGAGACCGTCGGCAAGGTGTCCCAAATCGCCGTCAAGGGAACGGTTTTCGTCGGCACCAGCGGCGGTAACCTGGTCACGCCGCTGGTGGTCAACACCGTCAGCGCGTTGACTGTGGTGGTCGGGCTGTTCTACTTCGACTGGCGGATCGGGCTGGTCGCGCTGGTCGGCGGTGCGCTGCTGGTGGTCTGCGGTCGGTTCGCGTCACGGCTGATCGCGGGTGCCGAGGTGCGCACCCACGATGCGGCGATCGAGGTCAACAACCGGGTGATCGAGTTCGCGCGGTACCAGCCCGTGCTGCGGGCCTTCGGACGCACCGGAGCCGACTACACGCCTCTGGGCGACGCGCTGCAGACCCAACACCGCGCCGGGCGCGCCGCCCTGTGGCAGTCGGTCACCGGGCTGCTGCTGAACGGCGTTGCGGTGCAGGCGGTTTTCTCGGCGCTGATCGCGGCGGGTGTGTGGATCGCGGTGCACGGCGACATCAATCCCGTCACGCTCGTGGCGATCCTCGCGCTCGCCGCCCGGTTCGCCTCACCGCTGTCGCAACTGGCCGAACTGGGGTCCGCGGTCAGGCTGGCGACCGCGGAGCTCAAGCGCATCACCTCGATCCTGGACACCCCGTCCCTGGCGGAGCCGGCCACAGCAAGTGCTCTTGCGGCGCCCGGACGAGTCGAGCTCGACCGCGTCGCGTTCGGCTACTCGGGCCGCAAGGTGCTCACGGACGTGAGTTTCGTCGCCGAACCGGGCAGCATGACCGCACTCGTCGGTCCGTCCGGCTCGGGTAAGTCGACGATCACCAAGCTGATCGCGCGGTTCTACGACGTCGACGGCGGCGTGGTCCGGGTGGGGGGCGTGGATGTGCGCGACCAGCTGACCGCGGACCTGATGTCGCAACTGTCGCTGGTCTTCCAGGACGTGTACCTGTTCGACGACACATTGTGGGAGAACATCCGCATCGGTCGGCCCGACGCCGACGACGCCGCCATCGTGGAGGCGGCTCGAACGGCTGGCCTGTTGTCGGTCGTGGACCGCCTGCCCGACGGCTGGCAGACCCGGGTGGGCGAAGGCGGTTCGGCACTCTCGGGTGGCGAGCGGCAGCGGGTGTCGATCGCGCGGGCGCTGGTCAAGAACGCGCCCATCGTGCTGTTCGACGAGGCGACCAGCGCGCTGGACCCCGAGAACGAACATCATGTCGCCGAGTCGATCCGGACGCTGGCACGACACAGCACGGTCATCGTGATCGCACACAAGCTGTCCACGGTCACCGCCGCCGACAACATCGTGGTGCTCTCCGCTGACGGCACCGTCGAGGACCAGGGCAGCCACTCCGAGCTGATGGCGCGCGGCGGCCAGTACGCACAGTTCTGGAACCAACGCGTCGCCGCCAGCGGATGGGTGATGGCCGCCGCGGACGGGTAGCCGCGTTCGCGCACGTCAGGCCTGGTACAGCTAGGCGAAGTGCCGAACGAGACAGCACCGGAATGCCCCTGAGCGCAGGGGCGACGTAGGCGTGCCCGGGCGGTGAAGGATAGGGTAACCTCACTTCCGATTTAGGACAGCCTGCGCTAATCACACGGAGGAATTCATGGGTGCTTTCACCGCGGAATCGCAGGCCCGCTCAGCGCAGCTGCCCGGTCTTGGACGCCGCCCCGACGCGACCCCGACACCATGATCGACGAACGGAGCCAGCTGACCTTCGCGCCCTGGATCAAACGTTCGGCCGGGCAGTCATCAGACGGTGCGACCGTCGTCTTCCCCCACGCCGGCGGCGCTGCGGCGGCCTACCGGGCGTTCGCCTCGGCGTTGGCCCGCACCGGTGACGACGCGTACGTGGTCCAGTACCCGCAGCGCGCGGACCGGCTGCGCCATCCCGCACCGGAGACGGTGCAGGACCTGGCCGCCGATCTGTTCGCCGCGGGGGACTGGTCGGAGCTGGGGCCGCTGCGGTTGTTCGGCCACTGCATGGGGGCGGTGATCGCGTTCGAGTTCGGTCGCGTGGCCGAGCAAAACGGCGTTCCCGTCCGCCAGCTGTGGGTCTCGGCGAGCCAGGCACCGTCGACCATCGCCACCTCACCGCGGCTGCCGACGGCCGAGTCGGAAGTCGTGGCCAACATGGTCGACCTCGGTGGGACCGACCCCCGCCTGTTGGCCGACGAGGACTTCATCGAACTGCTCGTACGCGCGGTACGTGCGGACTACGCGGCGTTCAACCGCTACGCGTGCGATCCCGACATCCGCCTCGCCGCCGACATACACACCATCGGCGGTCGCGACGATCACCGCATCAACCCAGACATGTTGCGCGCATGGGAAACTCACACCCAAGGCGCCTTCACGCTGTCGTTGTTCGACGGCGGCCACTTCTACATCAACGACCATCTCGATGCCGTCGCGGAGCTGGTCAATGCCGGTTAGCGAGTCCGACTCCGGCAGCGACGATCCGATCGCCATCGTGGGGATGGCGATCGAGGCACCGGGAGGAGTGAGCACCGCCGACGACTACTGGGATCTGTTGGTCAACCGCCGCGAGGGCCTGTGTCCGTTTCCCCGGGACCGCGGCTGGTCGGTCCGCGACATCCTCGACGGGTCGGCGCGCGAAGGCTTCAAACGCATCCACGATCTCGGCGGATTCCTCTCCGGGGCAGCCGAATTCGATCCGGAGTTCTTCGGGATCTCACCACGCGAAGCGGTCGCGATGGACCCGCAGCAGCGGGTCGCGCTCCGCGTGGCGTGGAGGGCGCTGGAGAACAGCGGCATCAACCCCGACGACCTCGCGGGTCACGACGCCGGCTGCTACGTGGGCGCTTCGGTGATGGGCTACGGGCCCGATCTGGCCGAATTCTCCAACCTCACCGGGCATTTGATGTCGGGCACCGCGCTCGGTGTGATCTCGGGGCGCATCGCCTACACGCTCGGCCTCGCCGGGCCCGCGTTGACCATCGACACCTCGTGCTCGTCGACGCTGACCGCTATCCACACCGCTGCCCAGTCACTGCGGTCGGGGGACTGCGACCTGGCGCTGGCCGGAGGTGTCTGCGTCATGGGCTCGGCCGGCTTCTTCGTCGAATTCTCCAAACAGCACGCGCTGTCCGACGACGGTCACTGCCGGCCGTACAGCGCGCAGGCCAGCGGCACCGTATGGGCCGAGGGCGCCGCCATGTTCGTCCTGCAGCGCCGGTCCCGCGCGCTGCGCGACGGACGCCGGGTGCTGGCCGAGTTGCGGGCCACCTGCCTCAACCAGGACGGCCGCTCCGTGGGACTGACCGCGCCGAGCGGCCCGGCGCAGGCGCGGTTGTTCGCGCGCGCACTCGAACAGAGCGGACTGCGTCCGCAGGACATCGGGATGGTCGAGGGGCACGGCACCGGCACCCGACTCGGCGACCGCACCGAGTTGATCTCCCTCGCCGGGACCTACGGCGCCACCGAACCCGGCCACGGCCCGCTGCTAGGCTCGGTGAAGTCGAATCTCGGGCACACCCAGGCCGCCGCCGGGGGACTCGGTCTGGCCAAGGCTCTGATCGCCGCCGAACGCGGCGCCATCCCCGCTACCCTGCACACCGACGAGGCCAGCCGCGAAATCGACTGGGACAGTCAGGGTTTGCGGCTGGCATCGGAGCTGACGCCCTGGGCCGCCACCGACGGTGAGCGCTTCGCAGCGGTCACCGCGTTCGGCATGAGCGGCACCAACGCCCATGTGATCGTGTCGGTCCCGTCGACCCGACCCGAGGCGGCGTGATGGCCCCCGGTTTTCCCGACGGCCGCGTGCCCGTCGTGTTGAGTGCGCACGCCGAGGATCTGCTGGCCACCGACGCCGAGGCGATCCTGCGATACCTCGATCACGAGCCCGACGTGGCGGCAGTGGCCGCGACTTTGCTGCACACCCGGCGCCTGCGTAGGCACCGCGCGGTGGTGCGCGCCGCCGACACCGCCGAACTGGCCGACGGGCTCCGCGCGATCGTCGACGGGGCTGCGCATCCGCTGGTGGCTCACTCATCGCAATCAACCACGGCGCGAACGGCTTTCGTATTCCCCGGACAGGGCAACCAGTGGCCGTCCATGGGGGCCGATGCCTACCGGCTCTCCGCGGTGTACCGCATGCACGTCGACCGGTGCGCCGAGGTGTTCGTCGCAGCGGGGGAGCCGTCACCGCTGACGTACCTGACCGCCGAGACCATCGGCGGGACCTGGTCGCAGACGCAGATCCAGTCGGCGCAGTTCACCCATGCCGTCGCGCTGGCGCAGCTGTGGCGTTCATGCGGAATCGTGCCCGACCTGGTCCTCGGACACAGCCTCGGTGAGGTCGCCGCCGCCTACGTCGCGGGAAGCATCTCGCTGCCCGACGCGGCCGCGGTGGTCATCGCCCGGGCCAAGGCGGTCGAGCGCCTCTCCGGCGACTACGGCATGGCGGCGCTGGGAGTCTCACTCGCCGACGCCGAGCGGCTGATCGAATCGACGCCGGGATGGCTCGAGGTGTCGGCGGTCAACGCCGGTGCGTCGGTCGCGGTGTCGGGCAAGCGGGCCGCGATCAGCGGACTCGTCGCGGCCGCGACCGAACAGGGCCTGTTCGCCCGCGAACTCGACGTGAACTATCCCGGGCACACCAGCGCGTTGGAGCGGGTCCGCGAGGACCTGACCGCGATGCTGCCCGACGCCGAGTTCGCCGACGCCCCAGTCGAATTCATCGGTTCCACCACCGCCGACGTGGTGCCCGCGGGTACCGGGTTCACCTCCTACTGGTACCAGAACCTGCGCAGCACCGTGCGATTCGACCGGGCCGTCGCCGCCGCGGGCCGCCGCGGTGCCGCGGCGTTCATCGAAATGTCGGCGCACCCGGCTCTGCTGTTCGCGCTGGGAGACCTGCTGGCCGATGAGGACCCGCTGGTCGTCGGATCGGGGCACCGCGACCGTCCGATCATCGAGGCGATATCGGCCAACATCGCCACGGCCGCGGTGGCCGACCCCGAATTCCGCTGGATCGACCTGGTCGACGTCGCCGCGCAACCCCAGTTGCGCGGCTTTCCGAACGCGCCGATGCGGGCGGTCCGGCTGTGGGCACAACCGCAGCCGTTGGCCCCGGTGTGCGGCCTCACCGTCGCCCGCGAGAAATGGGTCGCCACCACCGCGCGATCAGAACGAACCGCGCAGCGCGTCGCCGTCATCGAGCTCGCCGGCCCACGCGGGCCCCTCGGGCAACGGCTGCGGACGGCATTGCAGGACAACGGGTGTGACGTGGTCGAGCCGTCCGACGCCGAGCTCGTCGTCGCGGTCGCGCCCCTGCTGGATCACCCCGACGCCGAACGCGCCGCCCACGACGTCTCCCAACTGACGGGCGAGGGGCTGCTCGAATACGTCGAGGCGCCCGGACCGGACTGCCGTGCGGTGTGCCTGGTCACGGTCGGCGGCGAGCACGTCCAGCCGGGGGAGCCGGTGGCGTTGCCCGCGCAGACCGCGCTGGCGGCGATGCACCGCAGTCTCGGCTTCGAGCGGCCCGAGCAGGCGTTCAGACATCTCGACCTGCCGTCCTGGGAACCCGACGACGCCCTCACCGCCGCCGCGGTGAGCGCACTTGTGTCCGGCGGCGACGAGGTGGCCGTGCGCGACGATGCCTCGGGCCCGAGGATCTTCCTCCGGTCCGTCGGCGAGGCAATGGAATTCGCACCGTCGTGGCTGTCGGCGCCCGGCGTGTTCGACAATGTCGTGATCACCGGCGGCAACGGCGCGGTGGGCATGCATTTCGCGCGGTATCTGGCCGGTCACGGGGCGCGTCGCATCGTGCTGCTCAGCCGGCGCGGCGTCGACGACGCGGTCAGGGCCGAACTCGCCGCGATCGCACCGAATCTGGACGTGGTCGCGCCGCGATGTGACATCACCCGCACCGACGAGGTGGCCGCTGCGGCCGAGCAGTTCGGCGGCGACGGCGCGTCCCTGCTCATCCACGCCGCGGGCGCGGCGGCCTTCGCCGACCGCGACGCGCTCACACCCGAGACGTTCGCCCGGGCGGCAGCGGCGAAGATCGGCGGGCTGGCCAGGACGGCCGAGCTCTGGCCGATGCGCGCAGACGCCCGAATCCTGGTGTGCTCCTCGGTGTCGGGGGTGTGGGGTGGGCGTGGGCACGCGGCGTACTCGGCCGCCAACCGGATGCTCGACGTGATGTCGGGCCAGCTGCGGGCCGACGGGCGGCACTGCGTGGCCGCCAGGTACGGACTGTGGCGCGGCGGCGGCATCGCAGACGCAGACGAGGTGACCAAGATCGAGCGGTCCGGGCTGATGGCGATGCCGCCGGACGCCGCCGTCGAGGCCAGCCTGCGCGACCACGGCGCGGATCCGCTGCTGTTCAGCGCCGATCAGGCCCGGTTGCGGGTCTTCCTGGAGACCCGGACCAGCGAGGTGGCCGAGACAGCAACGGCCACAATTCAACCCGATGCCGATACCGCCGCGCTGGTGACGGCGGAGCTGGGCGCGGTGCTCGACATCGACGCGGACTCGATCGACCTGGAGACCCCGCTGCTCGACCTGGGGGTCGACTCGCTTCTGGCCTTGGATTTGCGTAAGCGCCTGCAACGGACGACCGGACACAAGGTGTCGCTGGCAGTCCTGCTGGGCGGCATCACCGGCGGCGAACTCATCGCCGACCTCGACAGCAGAGAACGATCAGAGAAGGTGGACAACGCGTGACTGACACGGTCGATATCCGCGAGCAGGTTCAGGACCGCCGGCTGGAGCTGTTGCGCCGCAAGCTCGCCGAGCGGGGCCTGCGCGGGGAGAGCACCTCGACCGGCGAACAGGACGGACTGTCCGACGGGCAGCGCCGCATGTGGTTCGTCCAAGCCGCCGACCCGACCGGAGCCATCCTCAACATCTGCCTGTCCTACCGGCTCACCGGTGACCTGGATGTCGCCCGGTTGCACGACGCCGTCGACGCGGTCGCCGCGCGGCACGCCGCGCTGCGCACCACCTACGGCGTCGACGACGCCGGCGAACCACAACCGACCGTGCACGAGAACCTGGCCCCGGGTTGGACCGTCCACGACCTGACCGAGTTGTCCGAGCATGCCCGCCGGCTGCGCCTGGAGGTGCTCGCCCAGCGTGAGTTCTGCGCTCCCTTCGACCTGAGCACCGACTCGCCGCTGCGGCTCACCGTCGTCCGCACCGCCCCCGACGAGCATGTCCTGCTGCTCGTCGCGCACCACATCGCCTGGGACGACGGCTGCTGGCAGGTTTTCTTCGGCGATCTCACCCGCGCGTACGCCGGTGAGGCGCTGGCGCCCGCGCCGCCCTCGCACACGCCCGGCGCGGTCGACGAGGATCTGGACTATTGGCGCGCCGCGCTCGCCGACCCGCCGGAGCCACTTGAGCTGCCGGGGCCCAACGGCTCGGCGGTGCCGACGAACTGGCGTTCGCAGCGGCTGACCCTGCAGCTGCCGGACGCGACGGTCGAGCGGGTCACCACGCTGGCCAAGGAGGCCGGCGCGACCCCGTACATGGTGCTGCTGGCGGCCTTCGGGGTACTGCTGCAGCGCTACACCCATGCCGACGACTTCCTGGTCGCCACGCCGGTCCTGAACCGCACGGCCGACGTCGAGGACGTGATCGGCTACTACGGCAACACCGTGGCGCTGCGCTTGCGGCCCGGCGCCCATGAGAGTTTCCGCGACGTCGTCGCGCACGCCCGTGACACGGCGGTCGGTGCGTTCGCGCATCAGCGCGTCAACCTGGACCGGGTGGTGCGCGAACTGAACCCCGACCGCCGCCACGGCGTGGAGCGGATGACGCGGGTGAGCTTCGGTGCCCGCGGCGCCGACGGTCATGGCTTCAATCCGCCCGGAATCAGCTGCCGCCGAGCCGAATTGCGCAGTCATCTCACCCAGCTGCCGTTGGGCTTCATGGTGGAATTCGACGCGCCCGGGATCGTGGTGGAGGCCGAGTACCTCGTCGAGATCCTCGACGCGCCGCTGGTGCGCCAGCTGCTCGAGCACTACGCGGTACTGCTCGACGACGCGCTACGACGGCCCGACCTCCCCGTCAACGAGCTCGACCTGATGGCGCCCGAGGACGTCGAATGGTTGCGCCGGGTCTCGGCGGGAGAGGAATTCGACACCGCTGCGTCGACGATGACGGCGCTGGTGGAGGCGCAGGCCGCACGCACACCCGAGGCCGTCGCCGTCGTCTATGAGGGACGCAACTACACGTACCGGGAGCTCAACGAGTCGGCGAACCGGTTGGCGCACTGGTTGATCGAGCGCGGCATCGGCACCGAGGACCGCGTGGCGGTGCTGCTGGACCGCTCACCGGAGCTGGTGATCACCGCGCTCGGGGTGATCAAGGCCGGCGCGGTGTACCAGCCTGTCGACCCGACCTATCCCGAGGACCGGCTGACATTCATCCTGTCGGATTCCGATCCGAAACTGGCGATCCGCGAACCGGTCACCGATCTCGACCGGTTCCCGACCACCAACCCCACCGACGCCGAGCGGGTCCGCCCGCTGTACCCGGAGAGCACCGCCTACCTGATCTACACCTCGGGTTCCACCGGTCTGCCCAAGGGCGTCCCGGTGGCCCACAAGCCCGTCGCCGAATATTTCGTCTGGTTCAAGGGCGACTACGGAATCGACGAGAAGGAGCGGTTGCTGCAGGTCGCCTCGCCGAGCTTCGACGTCTCGATCGCCGAGATCTTCGGCATGCTCGCATGCGGCGGCCGGCTGGTCATCCCGCGCCCGGACGGACTTCGCGACGTCGGCTACCTCACCGACCTGCTGCACGACGAGGGCATCACCTCGATGCACTTCGTGCCCTCGCTGCTGGGCCTGTTCCTGTCGCTGCCCGGGGTCAACCAGTGGCGGACCCTGCAACGGGTGCCCATCGGCGGCGAGGCGCTGCCCGGTGAGCTGGCCGACAAGTTCCACGCCACCTTCGACGCGCTGCTGCACAATTTCTACGGACCGACCGAGACGGTCATCAACGCGAGCCGGTACAAGGTCGAGGGCAAGCAGGGCACCCGCATCGTGCCCATCGGCAAGCCCAAGATCAACACCCAGATCCACCTGCTCGACGACGCCCTGCGGCCGGTCCCTGTCGGGGTGATCGGCGAAATCTACATCGGCGGAACACATGTCGCACACGGCTATCACGATCGTTCCAAGCTGACGGCGGAGCGGTTCGTCGCCGATCCGTTCAATCCCGGCGGCCGGCTGTACCGGTCGGGCGACCTGGCGCGGCGTAACGCCGACGGCGACATCGAATTCGTCGGCCGAGCCGACGAACAGGTCAAGATCCGCGGGTTCCGCATCGAACTCGGCGAGGTGGCGGCGGCGATCTCCGTCGACCCGAGCGTCGGACAGGCGGTCGTGGTGGTGAGCGATCTGCCCGGCGTCGGCAAGAGTCTCGTCGGGTACGTCACGCCGGCCGAGGACATCGAAACCGTGGACGTGGAGCGGATCCGCAACCGCGTTGCGGCCGCACTGCCGGAGTACATGGTTCCCGCGGCCTACGTCGTGCTCGAAGAGATCCCGATCACCGCACACGGCAAGATCGACCGGGCCGCGCTGCCCGAACCCGACATCGACTCCGGCGCGGCGTTCCGCGAACCGGCCGAAGGTACCGAACGCGGGATCGCCGACCTGTTCGCCGAACTGCTCGAACGCGACCGTATCGGCGCCGACGACTCGTTCTTCGACCTGGGCGGTCACTCGCTGCTGGCCACCAAACTCGTTGCCGCGGTTCGCAATACGTTCAATGTCGACATCGGCGTGCGCGAGGTCTTCGAGCTGGGCACCGTGGCGGCCCTGGCGCAGCGGATCGATTCGTCGTCGGTGGCCGGCGGCCCCGCCCGCCCCCAACTGGTCCGCGTCCCGCACGACGGGCCGCTGCTCATGTCGGCTTCGCAGCTGCGGATGTGGTTCCAGTACCGCATCGACGGTCCCAGCCCGGTCAACAACATCCCGTTCGCGGCCCGCATCAGCGGGCCCTGCGACACCGACGCGTTCGTGCACGCGGTGCGCGACGTGGTGGCGCGCCACGAGGTATTGCGCACGACTTACCGCGAAATCGACGGTGCCCCTTATCAGATCGTCAACGACGATCTGGAGGTCGCGGTGCGCCGCGCCCACGGCGCCGACGACGTCTGGCTCGACACCGAACTCGGCAAGGAGTGCAGGCACGTCTTCGACCTCGAAGCCGACCCACCCGTTCGCGCCGCCGTCCTCGCGACGCCGGACGCGCATGTGGTGTCGCTCGTGGTGCATCACATCGCGGCCGACCACTGGTCGGCGATGGTGCTGTTCACCGACCTGCTCACGGCCTACCGGGCCAGGCGCGCCGGCCAGGCACCGGGATTCGCGCCCCTGCCGGTCCAGTACGCGGACTACGCCGCGTGGCAGGCGGCGCTGCTCGGCGAAACCGACGGGCCCGTCGGCGCGCAGCGCGACTACTGGCGCGAGCAGTTGGCCGGGCTGCACGAGGATCCGGGCCTGACCCCGGACTTCCCGCGCCCGCCGGTGCTCAGCGGGGAAGGGGACGCCGTCGAGTTCGGCGTCGAAGCCGCCACCCGCGGCAGGCTCGCCGAACTCAGTCAGGAGCTCGGTGTCACCGAGTTCATGCTGCTGCAGGCAGCAGTGGCGGTCGCGTTGCACAAAGCCGGTGAGCGCCCGGACATTCCGCTGGGCACCCCGGTCGCAGGCCGCACCGAGGCCGAACTGGACCAGCTCGTCGGCTTCTTCATCAACATCGTGGTGCTGCGCAATGACCTGACCGACAACCCCACGCTGCGAGAGGTGCTGCGCCGGGCGCGCGACACCGCGCTGGAGGCCTACGCCCACCAGGACCTGCCGTTCGACCAGGTGGTCGATGCGGTCAGCCCGGCACGGTCATTGTCGCGTAACCCATTGTTCGGCGTCGTCGTACACGTGCGCGAGGCGCTGCCCGCCGACCAGGTGATCGAATCGCGGCCCGACGGCGACACCACGTTCACGGCGCTCGAGCCGCCGTTCGACGTCGCGCACGCCGACCTGTCGGTGAACTTCTTCGGTGCCGAGGACGGCTACCGCGGCCACGTCATCTACCGCACCGACCTGTACCGGCGCAGCACCGCCGAACGGTTCGTCCGGTGGCTGGACCGCGTGCTCGCCGCCTTCGCCGACGATCCCGGTCAACGGGTGCGCGACGTGCAGATCGCAGACGGCGAGGAGCGCCGGCTGGTAGCGCGGTTCAGCGCGGCGGCATCGGCCAGCATCCTCGACCTCTGGCGCGATCCGGTGGCGATCGGCGTGGTCGGCGACGTCTACGAGCACATCGTCGACGAGACCGGCGCCGACCTGCGTGCCACGGGCAAACGTGGACGCTGGACCGCCGACGGTGAACTGGAGCTCATCGAGGCCGTCGAGCCTCGTCGCCCGGCGGCGTCGGCGGGTCCGGCCGAACCCGCGCGCACCGAGACCGAACGCGTGCTGGCGACGCTGCTCGCCGATGTCGTGAACGTGCCCGAGGTGAACCGCACCGACGACTTCTTCGAGCTCGGGGGCGACTCCATCCTCGCGGTGCAGCTCGCCGCCCGTGCCCGTGACGCCGGGCTGACGGTCACTGCGCGAATGGTGTTCGAGCACCCCACGATTCACGAACTGGCCGCCAAGGTCGACGCCGGCACGGACACGGAGACGGAGACGCCCGACGTCCATCACGAGCCGATGGCGGCCTCCGGGCTGTCGGCCGACGAGTTGGCGGCGGTCACGTCGATGTGGTCGGCGTCGCAAGAGGGCGCACCGTGACCTCGACACAGACCGAGCCGAAGGTCGCCATCGAGGACGTGATGGCGCTCAGCCCGCTGCAGCAGGGGCTGTTCTCGCTTGCCCAGCTGAACGCCGCCGAAGACGGCGGCGAGGACCCCTACGTCATCACCATGGCGGCCGATGTCACGGGCTCACTCGATGCGGCCCTGCTGCGCGAGTGCGCGGCCGCGATGCTCGTCCGTCACCCCAACCTGAGGGCGAGTTTCGTTCGAGCACAAAGCAAACCCGTTCAGGTGGTGCCGAACCGCGTCGACGTGCCGTGGCGGCACGTCACCGCGGCCGCCGAGGAGGTCGAGGCGCTCGAGGCCGACGAATACCGCCGGCCGTTCGATCTCGCGCGCGGACCGGCGATCCGGTTCCTGTTGATCGAAATCCCGGACCACAAGGAAGGCGATCGCTTTCGTTTCAATGTGGTCGCCCACCACATCATCATCGACGGCTGGTCGCTGCCGCTGTTCGTCGGCGAGCTGATCTCGCTGTACCGCTCGGGCGGCGACGCGGCCGTGCTGCCCCCGCCGCCGCGCCCGTACCGCGACTACATCGGCTGGCTGGCCGGACGCGATCAGGAGACCAGCCGCGTCCTGTGGCGTGAGCACCTGGCCGGCCTCGACGGCCCCACGCTCGTCACACCCGCCCTCACCTCCGGGGAGCCGCCGACCGGTGAACCGCACCGCACCGAGCTGAGCCTGGATCGGGCCGCGACGCAGCAGTTGGCGGACGCCGCCCGGTCCCGCGGCGTCACCGTCAACACCCTGGTCCAGATGGCCTGGGCGGCAGTGCTCTCGGCGTTCACCGACCGCTCCGATGTGGTCTTCGGCGTGACGGTGTCCGGGCGCCCCGGCGAGCTGGCGGGCGTGGAGACCATGGTCGGACTCTTCATCAACACGGTGCCGCTGCGGGTGCGACTGGACCCAGCGGCCCGGGTGGGTGCGCAATGCGTTGCGCTGCAACGAGAAGCGGCGAAGCTGCGCGATCACGGATACCTGCCTCACAACGAACTGCGGGCACTGGGTGGCATCGGCGAGATGTACGACACCCTGCTGGTCTACGAGAACTTCCCGCCCGGCGGTCTGGTCGGCGGCGGTGACTTCGTCGCCGGCGGTGCGACATTCCGGCCTGCCGCGTTGGAGAGCGTGTCGCACTTCCCGGTCACCATCGCCGCGCACATGATCGACGACGAGCTCACGGTTCTGGTCGAGGTCGTCGAGGGGGCGCTCGGCCAGATGAGTCCCGAGTCGCTCGGGCACCGACTGCTCGCCACCACCGAGCGACTGATCGCAGGCTGGGATCGCCCGCTACGCGACGTCAGTGTCCTGCTCGACGGTGAGGGTGCGACCGCGGCGGCCGAGCCCGCACCGGCGAGCGAACATCTCGGCGTGCACACCGCGTTCGCCGAAGCCGCGAGCGCGCGGCTGGGCTCACCGGCGCTGAGCTGGTCCGGCGGCGAACTCACCTACCGGCAGCTCGACGAGGCCGCCGATCAGCTCGCCGCTGCGCTGGTGGCGAAGGGCGTACACGCCGAAACACCCGTCGCGATCCGGCTTTCGCGAGGACCGCGGTATGTCGTCGCGATGCTGGCGGTGCTCAAGGCCGGCGGCGTGATCGTGCCGCTGGACCCCGGGATGCCCGCGGAGCGGATCGCCGACATCCTCGACCAGTGCCGCGCGACGGTCGTCATCGACGACGAACTGCTCGCCGAGGTCCCGGCCGAGCCCGCAGAGGACTTCCGGCCGGTGGCCGCGCTGCCGGGCCAGGCCGCGTACATGGTGTTCACCTCCGGCACCACCGGCAGGCCCAAGGGCGTCATCGGAACCCACCAGGCGCTGCTGGCCTACGCCGAGGACCACGCCCGAAACGTACTGCGCCCGGCCGCTGCCAGACTGCGCCACCCGCTGCGGGTCGCGCACGCCTGGTCATTCACCTTCGACGCCGCATGGCAGCCGCTGGCCGCGCTGCTCGACGGGCACGCGGTGCACATCGTCGACGACGAAATCCAGCGTGACGCCGAGGCTCTGGTCGAAACCATCGGCCGGTACGGGATCGACCTGATCGACACCACCCCGTCGATGTTCGCCCAACTGCACGCGGTCGGGCTGCTCACGACGGTGCCGCTCGGTGTGCTCGCGCTCGGCGGCGAGGCCGTCGGGATCCCGGCGTGGAACCTGATCCGCGACGAATGCGCGCGCACCGGCATGGCGGCCTACAACTGTTACGGCCCAACGGAAACCACCGTCGAGGCCGTCGTCGCCACGATCGCCGAACACGATCAGCCGACCATCGGGCATCCCACCTCGCCCAGTCGGGCCTACGTGTTGGACTCGTGGTTGCGACCGGTTCCCGACGGGGTGCCCGGCGAGCTGTACCTGTCGGGCGGTCAACTGACCCGCGGCTATCTGGGCCGGTTCGGTGAGACCGCCTCCCGGTTCGTCGCCGACCCGTTCGGCGACGGCGAGCGCATGTACCGGACCGGTGACGTGGTGCGACGCCAGCCCGGCGGGGCGCTGGAATTCCTCGGGCGCTCCGATGCGCAGGTGAAGATCCGGGGCTTCCGGGTGGAGCCGAGCGAAATCTCGGCGGTTCTGCACACCCATCCCGCGGTGCGCCACGCTCACGTGGCGGTGCGCCGGCAACGGTGGGGTGCGCAGCTGGTGGCGTTCGTCGTCGCCGAACCCGCGCCCGCGGCCGCCGAGTTGCGCGCCCTGGTGTCAAAACGACTGCCGCGGTACATGGTTCCGCATTCGATCGTGGTCATCGAGCAGATGCCGCTGACCACACACGGCAAGGTCGACGAGGCGGCACTGAACGCGATCGCCGTCGCCGAGGGGCCCTCGACCGCCCCGGAGACCGACACCGAGAAGGCGCTGGCGGCCGTGCTCGGCGAGCTGCTCGAAGGCCCCGACGCCACCGGCCTGACCATCGACGTCAATGCCGATCTTCTGGCCCTCGGCCTGGACAGCATCGTGGCGCTGTCGGTGGTGCAGGCCGCGCGCAGGCGCGGAATCCCGTTGCGCGCCAGGCTGATGCTGGAGTGCGCGACGTTACGGGAGCTCGCGGAGGCCATCGAGAACGAGTCCGCGCTCGCCGAACACGACGACGACCCCGACGGCCCGACGCCCGTGCTGCCCAGCGCGCACTGGCTCTACGAACACGGCGAACCACGGCGGCTGGCGCAGACCGAGGCCATCCGGCTGCCCGAGGGCATCACCGGTGAGCGACTCCAGCAGATCCTGCGCGCGGTGATCGGCGGTCATCCGGTGCTGCGAAGCCGCATCGACCGGCAGACGATGACGCTCGTCGAGCACGAGGCGCAGAATCTGCTGACCGAGGTGCGGGTGGACGACGACACGGACGAAGCGCTCGTCGCAGCCGTGGCCAAACACGCTCACCGGTCGGTGCAACGCCTCGACCCGGAACGGGGTTCGATGCTTGCCGCGGTGTGGCTGCACCCGCCGGCCGGTCCCGGCATCCTGCTGCTGACCGTGCACGTGCTGGCGGCCGACCCGGCGTCCTGGCGGATCCTGTTGGCCGAACTCGACGCGGCGTGGCACACGATCAGGTCGGGCCGTGAACCGGCGCCCATCCGGGAGCACACCAGCTACCGGCGCTGGGCGAGGCTGCTCAGCGAGCGGGCGTACGCCCTTGAGACGGCCGACTTCTGGGCGGCCCAACTCGAGGGCGACGACCCGCCGCTGGGCGCCCGCAGGCTGCGGCCGCAGACCGATCGCGTCGGCGATGTCGTCGTCTCCATGGCGGTGACCGACACGGACCTGACCCAACGGTTGCTCAACGCGTCCGAACCCGCACCGCACCTGCTGGCGGCGGCCGCCGCGCGCACCGTCACCCGATGGCGGCTGCACCGCGGCCAAGACACACCGACGCCGCTGTTGGCCCTGGAGACCCACGGCCGCGCCGACAGCCTCGTCGACGCCGTCGACACCTCCGACACCGTCGGCTTGCTCACCGCGATCTATCCGCTGCGCGTGCAGACCACCCGCAGTGCCGGCGAGATCCCCGGCGACGGCATCGATTACGGGCTGCTGCGCTATCTGCGGCCCGATACCGCCGAGCGCCTTGCGGCGCTGCCCGAACCGCAGGTGTTGCTCAACTTCCTGGGCCGGGTGCACGCGGGCTTCGACGGCGGTGCGCTGCGCCCGGACCGGGCGCTGCTGGCGGGAGTGTCGCCGCTGCCCGAGCCGCGGCTGGCGGTTCGGCACGAACTGACGGTGCTGGCGGCGGTGCTCGGCGACACCGACGCGCCGCTGCTCGGCACGCAATGGCGCACGCTTCCCGACATTCTGTCCGCCGACGATGTCGCCGCCCTGCAGGCGATGTGGCAGGAATCGCTACGAGAGGTCGTTTCATGAGCCGGACACTTGCGGTGGTGGGCGCGGGCGCGAAGGCCGTCGCCGTCGCCGCCAAGGCCGCCGAACTCCGCGACATGGGCATCGACGTGCCCGAGGTCGTGGCCGTCGAGAAGACCGGCGTGGCCGCAAACTGGCAGGCCGATGGCGGCTGGACCGACGGCCAACACCGGTTGGGCACGAGCCCGGAGAAGGACGTCGGCTTCCCATACCGCTCGGCCCTGGTACCGCGGCGCAACGCCGAACTCGACGAGCGCATGACCCGGCACAGCTGGCAGCAGTATCTGATCTCCACGGGCCAGTTCGCCGAATGGGTCGACCGCGGACGGCCGGCTCCCACCCACCGCCGGTGGAGCCAGTACCTGCGCTGGGTCGCGGGCAATGTCGAGATGAACGTGGTCAGGGGCGAGGTGCGGAGCATCTCGGTCGACACAGCCGACACCGGATCCGGTGAACCGCGGTGGGCGCTGCACACACCCGACCGCACCGTCACGGCCGAGGGTCTGATGATCACCGGCCCCGGGCAGCCGGAGCGCTCGATCCTGCCGGGCAACCCGCGGGTGCTGTCGATCGCCCAGTTCTGGCATCGCGCGGCGCAGTACGAGTTGATCCGCGCCGAGCGCGTGGCCGTCATCGGCGGTGGAGAGACCGCGGCGTCGATGCTCAATGAGCTGTTCCGGCATCGGGTTTCGACGATCACGGTGATCTCACCGCAGGTGACCCTGTTCACCCGGGGTGAGGGTTTCTTCGAGAACACGCTGTTCTCCGATCCCACCGGCTGGACCAGCCTGACCATGGCGGAGCGACGCGACGCTCTGTTGCGGACCGACCGCGGGGTGTTCTCCGCGCGGGTGCAGGAAGCGCTGCTCGCCGACGACCGGATCCGTCACCTGCGGGGCAGGGTCGCGCACGCGGTCGCCCGCGAGGGCCGAATCCGGTTGACGCTGAGCACAACTGCGGGCGGGGAGTCCCTGGAGACGGTGCACGGATTCGATCTGGTCATCGACGGCTCGGGTGCCGACGCGATGTGGTTCGTCTCGCTGCTCGGTCAGGACGCGTTGGATCTGTTGGAACTCGGCCTGGGCGCGCCGCTGACCCCGGATGTGCTGCAGGAGGCCATCGGCGACGACCTCGCCGTGGGTGGGTTGCGGCCCAAGCTCTTCCTGCCGGGTCTGTCAGGGCTCACACAGGGTCCGGGCTTCCCCAACCTGTCATGTCTGGGCCTGTTGTCGGACCGCATCCTGGGAGCCGACCTGGGCGAGGCCGCAGGCGCAAAGTCGCTGAAAGGACCTGCGCGTCAATCCGTTCGGTGACGGGCGCCGCTGAACCCGTTATGCCTGGGCCCATCCGTGGGCTGGGGAGGGCACGTCCATGTCGAACACCCGCGCGTGCAGCACCGTGCGGTTGCGCAGCGCGGCGCGCACCGCCCGGTGCAGCCCGTCTTCGAGGTAGATGATTCCCTTCCAGCGCACCGCGTGCGGGAACAGGTCGCCGTAGAACGTCGAATCCTCGGAGAGCAGTCGGTCGAGGGCGAGCACCGTGGTGGTGGTGACCAACTCGTCGAGCCGGATCTGGCGCGGCGGGATCTGCGCCCATTGGCGGTGTGACAACCCGTGGTCGGGGTAGGGCCTACCCTCCCTGACTCCCTTGAAGATCATCGGGCCAGCGTCCTTCGAGTCGTCCCCCGAGTCCTCCCCGGACTGTGATTTCACGATGACAACAACAAGCAAGGTTAGTGCACCGCAGTTGTGCGCGTCGCCCGTGTCGAAGGACCGCTCGCGCGCTATCGGCGCTGTTGGTGCCCCTAAAATGGGTGACAACGCGATTCGAGGGGTAGGTGAGCAGACATGGGTAGCGCCGACGACCGCCGGTTCGAGGTGCTGCGCGCGATCGTCGCCGACTTCGTGGCCACCAAGGAGCCGATCGGGTCGAAGACGCTCGTCGAGCGGCACAACCTCGGCGTCTCAAGTGCGACCGTGCGCAACGACATGGCGGTGCTGGAGGCCGAGGGCTACATCACCCAGCCCCACACCAGCTCCGGACGCGTGCCCACCGAGAAGGGCTATCGCGAGTTCGTCGACCGGATCGACGACATCAAACCCCTGTCGTCGTCGGAACGCCGCGCGATCCTGTCGTTCCTCGAATCCGGGGTCGACCTCGACGACGTGCTGCGCCGCGCCGTGCGGCTGCTCGCGCAGCTGACGCGCCAGGTCGCGATCGTGCAATACCCGACGCTGTCGACCTCCACGGTCCGCCATCTCGAGGTGGTTGCGCTCACCCCGGCCAAGCTGCTGCTGGTGGTGATCACCGACACCGGCCGCGTGGACCAGCGCATGGTCGAGTTGGGCGACACGCTCGACGAGCACGACGTCACCAAGCTGCGCGACCTGCTCGGCCAGGCGCTCGAGGGCAAACCGCTGGCTGCGGCATCGATCGCGGTGGCGGACCTGGCCTCGCAACTGGACGGGCACGGCGGGCTGGCTGACGCGGTCGGCCGGTCGGCCACCGTGCTGGTCGAGACGCTCGTCGAGCACCGCGAGGAGCGGCTGCTGCTGGGCGGCACCGCCAACCTCACCCGCAACACCGCCGACTTCGGCGGCTCCCTGCGCTCGGTGCTCGAGGCGCTCGAGGAGCAGGTGGTGGTGCTGCGGCTGCTGGCGGCGCAGCAGGAGGCCGGCAAGGTGACCGTGCGCATCGGCCATGAAACCGAGGCCGAGGAGATGGCGGGCACCTCCGTGGTGACCACCGCGTACGGCAGTTCGGGCAAGGTGTACGGCGGCATGGGTGTGTTGGGTCCCACCCGAATGGACTATCCGGGAACTATCGCTAATGTCGCTGCGGTTGCTCTCTATATCGGGGAAGTCTTAGGCAGCCGGTAACCACCGGCACAGGCGGAAGGTCAGGCAAGTCAGCGTGGCACGCGACTATTACGGGCTGCTCGGCGTGAGCAAAGGCGCGTCGGATGCGGAGATCAAGCGCGCCTATCGCAGGTTGGCGCGCGAACTCCATCCCGACGTCAATCCCGACGAACAGGCCCAGGCCCGGTTCAAGGACATCAGCGCCGCCTACGAGGTGCTCAGCGATCCGGAGAAGCGCCGCATCGTCGATCTCGGCGGTGACCCATTGGAATCGGCGTCGAACGGAGCCGGGTTCTCCGGTGGGTTCGGGGGCCTGGGCGACGTCTTCGAGGCGTTCTTCGGCGGCGGCGGCGCCACCCGCGGACCGATCGGCCGGGTGCGACCGGGGTCGGATTCGCTGCTGCGGATGCGGCTGGACCTGTCCGAGTGCGCGACCGGCGTGACCAAGCAGGTCACCGTCGACACCGCGGTGTTGTGCGACCTGTGCCACGGCAAAGGCACACACGGCAACTCCAGCCCGGTGGCCTGTGACACCTGCGGCGGTCGCGGCGAGATCCAGACGGTGCAGCGCTCCCTTCTGGGCCAGGTCATGACGTCGCGGCCCTGTCCGGTGTGCGGCGGCGTGGGTGAGGTCATCCCGGATCCCTGCCACCGCTGCGGCGGCGACGGCCGCGTGCGCGCCCGCCGGGAGATCAGCGTGAAGATCCCGGCAGGCGTCGGCGACGGGATGCGGGTGCGGTTGGCGGCCCAAGGCGAGGTGGGGCCGGGCGGGGGACCCGCGGGCGACCTGTATGTCGAGGTGCACGAGCAGCCGCACGCCACGTTCCTGCGCGACGGCGACGACCTGCACTGCACGGTCTCGGTGCCGATGGTGGACGCGGCGCTGGGCACCAGCGTCACCGTCGACGCGATCCTCGACGGGCCGACCGAGATCGCGATCCCGTCCGGCACCCAGCCCGGCGCCGTCGTCACGCTGCGCGGCCACGGCATGCCGCATCTGCGCTCCGGGGTGCGCGGCGACCTGCACGCGCACATCGACGTGGTGGTGCCGTCGCGGCTGGACAGCGAGGACGCCGAACTGCTGCGCAAGCTCAAGGCGAAGCGGGCCCGCGACGTCGCCGAGGTTCGCTCCGCGCAGCCGACGGCCGCGAGCGGCGGGGGGCTGTTCAGCAGGCTGCGTGAGACGTTCAGCGGCCGCTGACGGGGCAATGGTATGCCGAGGGCTGTGCGCGAGACCGCGCTGCGTGCTGTGCCGAACCGCGATCCACAACCAACCGGACAGTCTCGGATCGACAAGCCGTGACGCAGGGGCTGTTCTACGTCGACGCCCTGCCTGCGGTCGGTGAGCTCGCGGTCGTCGAGGGCGACGAGGGCTTCCACGCCGCCAATGTGCGCCGCATCCGGCCCGGCGAGCGGTTGCAGCTCGGCGACGGCGCCGGGGAGCTGGCGCACTGCGAGGTCAGCGAGGTCGCAAAGGGCAGAGTGACGGCGCGGGTACTGGACCGGCGCTCCGTACCGCCCCCGTCGCCGACCGTGACCGTCGTGCAAGCGCTGCCCAAGTCGGATCGCTCGGAGTTGGCGATCGAATCGGCGACCGAGGCGGGCGCGGATGCGTTCGTGGCCTGGCAGGCCGCGCGCTGCGTGGCGCGGTGGGACTCGGCGGCCAAGGCCGAGAAGGGGCTGCGGCGGTGGAGTGCGGTGGCCCGCTCGGCGGCCCGGCAATCGCGGCGGGCCCGCATCCCCGAGGTCAGCGGGCCGGTCTCGACGGCCCAGCTGGTCGACGAGCTCACCGATCGTGACGCCGTCGTGCTCGCGCTGCACGAATCGGCGACGCAGCGGCTCGCCGATGTGGCGGTGGCCGCGGCGGATGCGGTGGTCCTGGTGGTGGGACCCGAAGGCGGGATCGCCGACGACGAGCTCGCAGCGCTGACAGACGCGGGTGCGACGGCCGTGCGGCTGGGGCCCACGGTGCTGCGGACTTCGACGGCCGCGGCCGTCGCGCTGGGGGCATTGGGCGTGCTGACCGGCCGGTGGTCGTGATACACCGCCACTTCGAGCATTGGGTCGTGTCGCTGACCAGCGGTAAACTGTGCGCAGACATCTGCAACGGCCAGGTCAGAACCAGAAAGCAGGCACTGAACCCTCTTGACGCCCCGCGAGACGACCGCTGACTCTGATCAGTCTTCTGAGTCGGTACGCAGCAGCATCAACATTCCGCCCGACCTCGTCGTGGGCCTATTGGGTTCCGCCGACGAGAATCTGCGCGCGCTCGAGCGCGACCTGGCGGCCGACATCCACGTGCGTGGCAACGCGCTGACCCTGTCCGGCGAACCCGCCGACGTCGCCCTGGCCGAACGGGTGATCTCCGAGCTGATCGCGATCGTGAGCAACGGCCAGGCCCTGAACCCCGACGTCGTGCGGCACAGCGTCGGGATGCTCACCGGAACCGGCAACGAGTCGCCCGCCGAGGTGCTCACCCTCGACATCCTGTCGCGGCGCGGCAAGACCATCCGGCCCAAGACGCTGAACCAGAAGCGCTACGTCGACGCCATCGATGCGCACACCATCGTGTTCGGTATCGGACCCGCCGGCACCGGCAAGACGTATCTGGCGATGGCCAAGGCCGTCAACGCATTACAGTCCAAGCAAGTGTCGCGCATCATCCTCACGCGGCCGGCCGTGGAGGCCGGTGAGCGGCTCGGCTTCCTGCCGGGCACGCTGAGCGAGAAGATCGACCCGTACCTGCGCCCGCTCTACGACGCGCTGCACGACATGATGGACCCGGAGCTGATCCCGAAGCTGATGAGCGCCGGGGTGATCGAGGTCGCGCCGCTGGCGTACATGCGTGGCCGCACTTTGAACGATGCGTTCATCATCCTCGACGAGGCGCAGAACACCACCGCCGAGCAGATGAAGATGTTCCTCACCCGGCTCGGCTTCAACTCGAAAATCGTTGTGACAGGCGATATCACGCAGGTCGACCTGCCCGGCGGGGCCGCTTCGGGCCTGCACGCGGCGATGCGGATCCTCGACGGCATCGACGACATCCACTTCGCCGAGCTCACCAGCGCCGACGTTGTGCGGCACCGGTTGGTGTCGGAGATCGTCGACGCGTACGCGCGGCACGACGAACCCACGCAGCTGAACCGGGCCCAGCGCCGCGCGTCCGGCTCCCGGTCCCGGCGGTAGCGGTCGATATGAGCATCGAGGTGTCCAACGAGTCGGGCATCGACGTCTCCGAAGAGGAATTGATCAGCGTCGCCCGCTTCGTCATCCGCAAGATGAAGGTCAACCCCGCGGCCGAATTGTCGATGGTGCTGCTCGACACCGCGGCGATGGCCGATCTGCACATGCGGTGGATGGATCTGCCCGGTCCCACCGACGTCATGAGCTTTCCCATGGACGAGTTGGAGCCCGGCGGCCGGCCCGACGCGCCCGAACCCGGTCCGGCCATGCTGGGCGACATCGCGCTGTGCCCGCAGTTCGCCGCCGATCAGGCCGCCGCGGCGGGGCATTCGCTGGGCCAGGAGCTGGCGCTGCTCACCGTGCACGGGGTATTGCACCTGCTGGGCTATGACCACGCCGAGCCCGCGGAGGAAAAAGAGATGTTCACCCTGCAGCGTCAACTGCTCGAGGAGTGGGTCGCCGACCAGGTCGAGGCCTACCACCAGGACCGCCAGTCCGAGAAGGAACGCCGGCTTCTGGACAACTCCCGATACTTCGACGAGCTGTGACCGGCGTCGGGCAGCTGATCTTCGCGATCGTCCTCGTCTTCTTCGGCGGGCTTTTCGCGGCGATCGACGCGGCGCTGAGCACGGTGTCGATGGCGCGCGTCGAGGAATTGGTCCGCGAGGAACGGCCGGGAGCGGTGCGGTTGGCCAGGGTGATGGCCGAGCGCCCTCGCTACATCAACCTGATCGTGCTGCTGCGCATCGCCTGCGAGGTCGGGCCGACGGTGTTGTTGGCCGCCTACCTCGACGGCCATCTCGGCGTCACATGGGGGTTGTTCGTCGCCGCCGCGATCATGGTGGTGGTGAGCTTCGTCGTGATCGGCGTCGGCCCCCGCACAATCGGCAGACAACACGCCTACACGATCGCCCTGCTCGCCGCCCTTCCGCTGCAAGCGCTTTCGGTGTTGCTGACACCGATCAGCCGGCTCCTGGTGCTGATCGGTAACGCGCTGACACCGGGTCGCGGATTCCGCAACGGCCCGTTCGCCTCCGAGATCGAACTGCGCGAGGTGGTCGATCTGGCGCAGCAGCGCGGGGTCGTGGCCGACGACGAGCGGCGAATGATCCAGTCGGTGTTCGAACTCGGTGACACTCCGGCACGAGAGGTGATGGTGCCGCGCACCGAGATGGTGTGGATCGAAAGCGACAAGACGGCGGGGCAGGCGACCTCGCTCGCCGTGCGCAGCGGCCACTCCCGTATCCCGGTGATCGGGGAGAACGTCGACGACATCGTGGGTGTCGTGTACCTCAAGGACCTCGTGCAGCGGACGTACTACTCGACCGACGGCGGTCGCGGCACCAAGGTTTCCGATGTCATGCGGCGCCCGGTGTTCGTACCCGATTCCAAACCGCTCGACGAGCTGCTGCGCGAGATGCAACGCGACCGCGTTCACATGGTGCTGCTGGTCGACGAGTACGGTGCGATCGCCGGCCTGGTCACCATCGAGGATGTGCTCGAGGAGATCGTCGGCGAGATCGTCGACGAGTACGACGCCGGCGAAGTGGTTCCCGTAGAAGACTTGGGGGACAACCGGTATCGCGTCTCGGCGCGGCTGCCGATCGAGGATCTCGGCGAGCTCTACGACATCGAGTTCGACGACGATCTCGACGTGGACACCGTCGGCGGTCTCGTCGCGCTGGAACTCGGTCGCGTCCCGCTCCCGGGCGCGGAGGTGACGTGGGACGGGTTGCGACTGCAGGCAGAAGGCGGACCGGACCACCGTGGGCGGGTGCGCATCGGCACGGTGCTGGTCAGCCGCACCGAACCTGCCCAAGGAGACGACGAGGACAACAATGAACGCTTGGGCGAAGAGCGGTGAGGCACAATGACTGACCTCGACAGTGAGGACGCCAAGCTCGTGACGCTGGCGCGCGGGGCGATGGCGAGGGCCGAGGCGGGCAGCGGCGCCGCCGTGCGGGACCGCGACGGGCGCACCTACGCGGCTGCTCCGGTGGCGCTGACGGCGTTGGAACTGACCGCCTTACAGGCCGCCGTGGCCGCAGCGGTGTCCAGCGGTGCGACCGGTCTGGAGGCCGCGGTGGTGCTCGGCGGATCCTCCGACGACGCGGGCGTGGCGGCGGTGCGCGAGCTGTCGGCGGATGCGGTGGTGATCGTCGCCGATCGATCCGGGCGTCCGGTGTCAAACCCGTGAGCGACGAATTCCGTTCGGGCTTCGTCTGTTTCGTCGGCCGGCCCAACACCGGTAAGTCGACCTTGACTAACGCGCTGGTCGGCACCAAGGTCGCGATCACGTCGAACCGCCCGCAGACCACCCGGCACACCATCCGCGGAATCGTGCACCGGGAGAACTTCCAGATCGTGCTCGTCGACACCCCGGGGCTGCACCGTCCGCGCACGCTGCTCGGCCAGCGGCTCAACGACCTGGTCAAGGACACCTACTCCGAGGTCGACGTCATCGGATGGTGCATCCCCGCCGACGAGAAGATCGGCCCCGGCGACCGCTGGATCCACGACCAGATCCGCGCGGTCGCCCCCAGGACCACGCTGGTCGCGATCGTCACCAAGATCGACAAGGTGTCCAAGGACCGCGTCGCGGCGCAATTGGTCGCCGTGAGCGAACTGGTCGGCCCCGACACCGAGATCGTTCCGGTGTCGGCGACCGCGGCCGACAACCTCGATGTGCTCGTCGACGTGCTGGCCTCCGAACTGCCGCCGGGGCCGGCGTTCTACCCCGACGGCGAGCTCACCGACGAGCCCGAGGAGACCCTGATGGCCGAGCTGATCCGCGAGGCCGCGCTCGAAGGTGTGCGCGACGAACTGCCGCACTCGCTGGCCGTCGTCATCGAGGAGGTCTCCCCGCGGGAGGGCCGCACACCGGAGCAGGGTGAACTGATAGACGTGCACGCCATCCTGTTCGTCGAACGCGAAAGCCAGAAAGGCATCGTCATCGGCAAGGGCGGGGCCAGGTTGCGCGAGGTCGGCACCGCCGCGCGCCAGCAGATCGAAAAGCTGCTGGGCACCAAGGTCTACCTCGACCTGAGGGTCAAGATCGCCAAGAACTGGCAACGCGACCCGAAACAACTGGGCCGCCTGGGCTTCTAGCTCAGCTCTGGGCGCCCGAGCCGGGCTCCCCGAACGGCCGTCCCGGGCCGTGCGCCGGCGGGGCCCCGTCGCCCTTGCCGTAGACCGCCACCACCACCGTGCGGTCGATCGCGTTCGCCGACCACACACCGATGTCGACGTTCGAGCAATCGGCCATGATCGCCTTGTAGTCCGGCCGGTGATACCACTGGTTGATCAACTCGATACCGCTCATCGCCAGTGCCGGGTTGATCGCCACCGTCTCGGTCACCGCACCCGCGTAGCCGGCGTTGCGCGCACGGTCGGCCACCGTGCTCCCGTCCGACCCGATGTCGCCGCCGAGTGCGCGGTTGTTGAGCACGTCGTTGGTGTGCCATTCGGCGGCCAGGCGCAGCTTCGGGTTGATCTTGATGTCGGTGTCGCAGCCGGCCTGTCGCTGCACGGTGTAGACGTTGGCCACCACACCGTCGTTGAACCGCTTGTTGTCAGCGGCCGCGGTCGGAACTCCAGCCACCAAGCCGCCCACCAGCCCCAGAACCGGAAATGCGCACGCGTAACCCAGCGCTCTCATGCCCGCAGACTCTACGCGACCTCCTCGGAGACGTCGTCGGGTTCGCGCCGATCGCGGGCCGCTACCGGCTCGTCGGAGGCCGCGGCGGGCTCGGGGTCGGGCGCGGGTGCGGGAAACCACCACGGCTCGGGCTGGCGCACCGTCCAGCCGTTGATCGCTTCAAGCTCCGCGGCCAGCGAGATCAACAACGGCTCGCTGTTGGCCGGACCCATCAGCTGAACGCCGATCGGCAGACCCTCGGAGGTGAACCCGGCCGGCACGTTGATCGACGGCCAGCC
The DNA here is from genome assembly GCF_001500025.1 of Mycobacterium sp. IS-1590. GTDB lineage: Bacteria > Actinomycetota > Actinomycetes > Mycobacteriales > Mycobacteriaceae > Mycobacterium. The sequence continues at coordinate 184,454 of NZ_LQIW01000049.1, forward strand.
CAGCAGATTCCACGGCCAGGTCACCGGGCACGCCTTGATCATCGTGCGGTCGGTGGCCAGCCCGCCGAGCTCGTCGAACTCGTGCACCTTCGGCGGTGGCTGCGCGGTCGTCGGCGCCAGCACCACATCGGCGATGTTGAAGATGTATCCGATGCGGCGGTGCGCGCGAGCCTCGCGGGCGCGGGCCTTGCGCAGCACGTGCTCCGACAGCAGCCGGCCGGTGCGCAGGTTGGCTTTGGTCCGTTTGTCCAGTGTGACGCCGTGACCGAGCCGGTCCGCCCAGTCCAGCAGCCCGGACGTGGAGCGGGACAGGAAGTTCCACGACATCTCGAGGCTGTAGTCGGGATCGGCGGCGAACAGGCTGTGCCCGAGGTCCTCGAGCTGAGCGGCGACGACGGACATCGCTGCCTGGATCTCCGGGTGCAGTTTGGCCCGGAAACCGGTGAACGGAAACTTCGTCGACATCGCGATCCGCAGGGGACCGGGCGCCTGAGCCACGTATTCCGAAACCTTGACCGGCGGCGGCTGATGGCGATCGCCTGCGACGTTGCCGGACGCGGCGTCGAGCACCAGCGCCGCATCGGCGACGGTGCGCGCCAGCACCCCGTTGACCGTGATCCCGTTGAACGCCTCGGGCAGCGGCCATGTCGAGATGCGGCCGCGCTGCGGTTTGATACCGACCAGATGTGTCCACGCGGCGGGGATGCGCACGCTGCCCGCCCCGTCGGAACCGATCGCGGCGGTCACCAGCCCGGCCGCCACCGCCGCGGCGCTGCCGCCGGAGGAACCGCCGGGCGTGTGGTCACGCGACCACGGGTTGCGGGTATGGCCGAACGCGGGCCCGCTGGTGAACGGCCACTGACCCAGTTCGCAGGTGTTGGTCTTGCCGACGATGACCGCGCCTGCGGCCTTCAACCGCCGCACCACCTCGGCGTCCCGGGTGGCGGGGCGCACGTCACCGTCGGCGCCGAACCTGGTCGGATAGCCCGCGACGTCGACGTCATCTTTTACCGCGATCGGGATGCCGCAGAGCGGATACTTCGAAAGATCCTGGCCCGCGGCGCGTTTGCGGTGGGCGCGGGCGGCGTCGGCCAGCGCCTGCTCGGTGAACACGACGCGGAACGCGTTGAGCGTCGGCTGGCTGGCCGCGATGGCGTCGAGCGAGCGCGCAACCAGTTCCACCGACGTCACAGAGCCGCTCGCGAGCTGGAAGAGCTGTTGAGTGAGGGTGGGGAAGCGCGTGTTTTTGACCATCGAGTAGAAGCTTATCGGCGGTGCGGATCGGAATCTGACGGACCGCAGTGGGAGACTGAACCGATGCGGCTGTATCGGGACCGGGCGGTGGTGCTGCGCCAGCACAAGCTCGGCGAGGCCGACCGCATCGTGACACTTCTCACCCGCGATCACGGGTTGGTGCGGGCCGTGGCCAAGGGGGTGCGGCGCACCCGCAGCAAGTTCGGCGCCAGGCTGGAGCCGTTCGCGCACATCGACGTTCAGCTGCACCCGGGCCGCAACCTCGACATCGTCACCCAGGTGCAGGCCATCGACGCGTTCGCCTCCGACATCGTCAGCGACTACGGCCGCTACACCTGCGCCTGCGCGGTGCTCGAGACCGCCGAACGCCTGGCCGGCGAGGAGCGCGCCCCGGTGCCCGCGCTGCACCGGCTGACGGTGGCCGCGCTGCGGGCGGTGGCCGACGGTGGCCGTCCCCGTGAGCTGGTGTTGGACGCGTACCTGTTGCGCGCCATGGGGATCGCGGGTTGGGCCCCGGCGTTGACCGACTGCGCCCGCTGTGCCGCGCCGGGTCCGCACCGGGCTTTTCACGTGGCGGCCGGGGGCAGCGTATGCGTGCACTGCCGGCCCTCCGGGTCGGTGACGCCGCCCCAGGCGGTGTTGGACCTGATGGCCGCGCTGCACGACGGGGACTGGGAGTACGCCGAGACGTCGACCCCGTCGCACCGCAGCCAGGCCAGCGGCCTGGTGGCCGCGCATCTGCAGTGGCATTTGGAGCGCCAATTGCGGACGTTGCCGCTGGTGGAACGGGTGTACCGGGTGGATAGGAGTGTCGGCGACCTGCAGGCGTCGGTGGTCGGGCAGGATGTGCCACATGGCAAGCGAACGGGATGGGCGGAGGAAGAAGGCTCCGCCGACCTACCCACAGCTGCCTCCGGCGCCTGACGACTATCCCACGTTCCCGGACAAGTCGACGTGGCCCGTCGTCTTTCCCGAGATCCCCGCGGGCACCAACGGCCGGTTCGCGCGCCCGCCCCAGCACACGTCGAAGGAGGCCGCGCCGCGGATCCCGGCCGACCAGGTGCCCAAGCACGTCGCGGTCGTCATGGACGGCAACGGGCGCTGGGCCACCCAACGCGGCCTGCACCGCACCGAGGGGCACAAGATGGGTGAGGCCGTCCTCATCGACATCACTTGCGGGGCAATCGAAATCGGCATCAAACACCTGACCGTGTACGCGTTCTCCACCGAGAACTGGAAACGCAGCACCGAAGAGGTGCGCTTCCTGATGGGTTTCAACCGGGAGGTGGTGCGTCGCCGCCGGGAGAACCTCAACGACATGGGCGTGCGGATGCGCTGGGTCGGCTCGCGGCCCCGCATGTGGCGCAGCGTGATCAAGGAGTTCGACATCGCCGAGCAGATGACCGTCGGCAACGACGTCATCACGATCAACTACTGCGTCAACTACGGCGGGCGCACCGAGATCGTCGAGGCGACCCGTGAGCTCGCGCGCCTGGCCGCCGACGGCAAGATCAAGCCGGACCGCATCAGCGAAGCGACGTTCGCCAAGCACCTGCACCGCTCCGACATCCCCGACGTCGACCTGTTCATCCGGACGTCGGGAGAGCAGCGTGCCAGCAACTTCCTGCTCTGGCAGGCCGCCTACGCCGAGTTCGTGTTCCAGGACAAGTTGTGGCCGGATTACGACCGCCGCGACCTGTGGGCCGCCTGCGAGGAGTACGTCAACCGCAACCGTCGCTTCGGCAGAGCCGAATGATGTACCTGAGCGGAAGAGCCTGATGGCACTGCAGGAGCGGCTCGGCGAGATCCTCGACGGTGTGCTGCCGGTGACGCGAGAGGCCGACGGGGCGCTCACCGTCCACCACGACGAGACCTTCGCCTCGCTGCGCACGGTTCCGATCGCCGAGGGCCTGGAATTGGTGTCGCTCACCCAGATTCTGGCCTGGGATCTGCCGCTGGACGCCAAACTGCGCGCCGCGGTCGCCGAACACGCCCACAACACGCTGCTGGGTACGGTGTCGCTGACCTCCAAGAGTGCGCCGAAACAGGTGGCCGCCGGGGCCAAACGCAACTCCAAGAAAGCCGCGGATGTGCTGCTGCGCTACAACTTTCCGGCCGCCGGGCTGACCGATGACGCGCTGCGCACGCTGATCCTCATGGTGCTGGCCACCGGCGCCGAGGTGCGTCGGGCGTTAGTCGGCTGAACCGTTCGTCGCTGCGCACTGGACACAGACGCCGAAGATTTCGATCGTGTGGCTGACATCGGAGAAGCCGTGCTGCCGGGCGATGTCGGCCGCCCAGGTCTCGACGTCGCCGCCTTGAATCTCCACCGTCGAGCCGCACGCACGGCAGACCAGGTGGTGGTGGTGGTCCTCCGAACAGCGGCGGTACACCGACTCGCCGGTGTCGGTGCGCAACGTGTCGACGACGCCGGCCGCCGCCATCTGTTGCAGGGTGCGGTACACGGTGGTCAGCCCGATACCCTCGCCGCGCCGCCGCAGCTCGTCGTGCAGTTCCTGGGCCGAGCGGAACTCCTCGACGTTCTCCAGCAGGTCCGCGATGGCCGCGCGTTGTCGGGTCGCGCGCACTCCGGTCGTGTTCACTCGTCGGCCTCGGCCGCGTGCGTCACCGCCGCGACGACGATGTCGGCGAGGTGATGATCGACGAGGCGGTACATCACCTCGCGACCGGAGCGCTCACCGGCGACGACGCCCGCGGCCTTCAGAATGCGCAGGTGCTGGCTCACCAGCGGTTGGGGCACCGCCAGCGCGTCGACGAGCTCGTGCACGCAGCGCGCCGACTCCCGCAACTGCAGCACGATCGCGATCCGCACCGGGGCGGCCAACGCGCGCAGCAGGTCACCGGAGGTGTCGAGCACATCGCGCGAGGGCAGGTCGGGATACGGGGCGCCGCCGTGGTCGTGGGCGTCCTCGGCGACGACGCGTCCCTCGGCCAAAGTGGAAACGATTTTCATTACGGCCAACAATACATGCGCTTCCATGCATGTCAACGCCGCATCGCGGCCCCCCACCTCGGCGCGAGCGACCGCGTCTGCCCCCGAAATTGCGGCGTGTCGCCGGCCAACTGCGGTCGCTCGGCGGCGGTGAGGGTGTCGCTAGGCTATGCAGTCGTGGCTCACTCTTCCTCGATCATCGACACAGTTGCGAACCTGGCGAAGCGGCGCGGTTTGGTCTACCAGGCGGGGGAGATTTACGGCGGCACCAAGTCGGCGTGGGACTACGGCCCGCTCGGGGTGGAACTCAAGGAGAACATCAAGCGTCAGTGGTGGCGGTCGGTGGTGACCAGCCGCGACGACGTCGTGGGCCTGGACTCGTCGATCATCCTGCCTCGCGAGGTATGGGTGGCGTCCGGACACGTCGACGTGTTCAACGATCCGCTCGTCGAATGCCTCAACTGCCACAAGCGCCATCGGCAGGATCACCTGCAGGAGAACTACGCCGAGAAAAAGGGGATCGAGGATCCCGAATCCGTGGCGATGAGCGAAATCGCCTGCCCGGACTGCGGGACCAAGGGCCAGTGGACCGAACCGCGCGACTTCAACATGATGCTCAAGACCTACCTCGGGCCGATCGAGACCGAGGAGGGCCTGCACTATCTGCGGCCGGAGACTGCCCAGGGCATCTTCGTCAACTTCACCAATGTGGTGACCACACAACGTAAGAAGCCGCCGTTCGGTATCGCGCAGACCGGCAAGAGCTTCCGCAACGAGATCACGCCCGGCAACTTCATCTTCCGCACCCGCGAGTTCGAGCAGATGGAGATGGAGTTCTTCGTCGAGCCGTCGAGCGCACGCGAGTGGCACCAGTACTGGATCGACGAGCGGCTGCAGTGGTACGTCGAGCTGGGCATCGACCGCGACAACCTCCGGCTCTACGAGCATCCCAAGGAGAAGCTGTCGCATTATTCCGACCGCACCGTCGACATCGAGTACAAGTTCGGCTTCCAGGGCAACCCGTGGGGTGAGCTGGAGGGTGTCGCGAACCGCACCGACTTCGACTTGTCCACGCACTCAAAGCATTCCGGTGTCGACCTGTCCTACTACGACCAGGCCAACGACACCCGCTACGTCCCGTACGTGATCGAACCGGCGGCCGGGCTGACGCGCTCGTTCATGGCGTTCCTGGTCGACGCCTACGCCGAGGACGAGGCGCCCAACGCCAAGGGCGGCGTCGACAAGCGAACCGTGTTGCGGCTGGACCCGCGGCTTGCGCCGGTCAAGGCCGCGGTGCTGCCGTTGTCGCGCAACGAGGCACTCTCGCCGAAGGCGCGCGACCTCGCCGCGGACCTGCGCAAGTGCTGGAACGTGGAATTCGACGACGCGGGCGCGATCGGGCGGCGCTACCGCCGCCAGGACGAGATCGGCACCCCGTTCTGCGTGACGGTCGACTTCGACACGCTCGAGGATCACGCCGTCACGGTCCGCGAGCGCGACGCGATGACACAGGACCGGGTGTCACTCGACAACGTCAGCGACTACCTCGCCGCCCGCCTCAAAGGCTGCTAAGCCCACTACCGCGAGCGCCCGTGTTTGTCCGCAACACGCCGCGAGACTGTGACACCTCGCGGTCGCTCGCGCGAGCCGAGCAACCTAGAAGCGCCCCCCGCCGCCGAACATCCCGCCTCCGCCACCGGAGCCGCCGAACGAACCGGGGCTGAATCCGCCACCGCCGAATCCGCCGAATCCCCCGCGCATTCCGCCGCTGAGGATGTTGCCGATGAGGATGCCGCCGATGATCGCGCCCATATTGCCCCCACCGCCGCGGCCGCCGCCGCCGAACGGGCCCATGTAGGAACTCTGCGCATTCTGAACATCGGCGTTGGCCAGGTTCTGCGCCTGTGATGCGAGCATCGCGGCGCCGTTGGCGTGTTTGACGGCCTCGGCCGGTTCGGTGGCCCGCCTCTCTTCGGCTGCGCCGATCTGGCGGACGGCCTCGGCCAAGCGGGTCCGGGCCTCGGGGCCGACGATGCCGCGACGGGTGTCGATGAAGTCCGACACCGACCTCACCCGCGAGCGCGCCGTGAACAGCGCCTCGTCCAGCGCTCGGTTGAGCCGTTCGGCGGCCTCTCGCTCCTGTTCGACGGCGGCCAGCAGCCGGTCCAGATCGGCGTCGGCCTTCGTCAGTTCGGTGAAAGTACCCAGTGGGTCAGCGGCTTTCGAGCGCTGCGCGGCGGCGACGGCGGCCGCTGCCGCATCGCGCGCCTCGGCCAGTTGCGCGGCCTGCGGCACGTTGCCCTGCTGCAGCAAGGCGCCGGCCTGCTTGATGCCGTTCTGGATGTCCTCGATCGCCGCGGGCAACGTGGCCGCGGCGCGACGGATGTCGCTGGCGGCGCTGTCCACCGCGTCGAGCAGACCGCGCGCCTGCACCAACGCCGACTCCGCCGCACGCACACACTCGACGAGCTCGCTCTGGCGTCCCGGCACCGGGCGGGCGGCAAGGTCGCGCCCGCGGCCGATGCTCTCATCGGCGAAGTCGAGCAGCTCCTTGGCCGCATCGACGTTGCCCGCAACCGAACTCAGCGCCGTCGAATCGAACTCTCTGTGCAGCTCGGCCAGTTTCTGGCGCGACGGCTCGAGCCGAGCGGTGATGTCCACCACCCGCTGAGTCATGGAGTCGAGTTTGGACGGAGCGTTGATCACCAGGTTTCGCAGCTCGGTGAACGCGTCGCGCTGCGCGTCGAGCTCTCGGTCGGCCTTGGCCGCCGCGACGACCACACGGGTCAGCAGGTCGCGCCGCTGCGCCGGGGTTTCGGGGATGGCGTCATCGAGGATCTGGCGGACATTGAACGCTTGGGCGAGCGTGGTTTTCGCATTGTTGACCGCCCGCGTGAACGGCTCGGTCCGTGCGGTGCCGAACTCTTCGACCGCCAACTCCAGCTCGTGGTCGCTGGTCCGCACCGCGTTGTCGACCTCGACCACCATCGCTCGCGACAGGTCGTCGAGCGCGTCCAGTGACACCGCCGCCAGTGCCTGCGGGTCGCTCGGGTCGACTCTGCGCGCAGCGGCGAACTCGGCCTCCCTACGCTTGCGCTGCCGTCGTCGGCGCCAGATCATCAGCACCACCACCGCGAACGCGATCACTCCCAGGGCGATGAGCAGTCCGACCCAACTCAGACTCGACCCCGAGCTGCCCGACCGGGCGAGCCCGTCGGCCGCCGCGACCGCCGCGCCGGCCCAGTCGCCGCTGCGCAGCGCGGGTTCGACGTCGTTGCGCCGCACGCTGTCCACCCGGCTCGAGCTCAACTCCGTTGCGCTGTCGGGCACCAGGAAGGCATATGAGCGGTCGACCGTGGCCACCGCCAACAACGCGTCATAGGAACCCAAGTCGCTGACGCGCATGGTGTTGCGCGCCCACGTCTCGGCCGACTGACCGGAGAACGAGTCGACGTAGACGACCCACAACCGGGTCCTGCGGCTGTTGTAGAGCGAGTCGACCGCCGAGGTCACCTCCGCCCGACCGGCGCTGTCGAGGACGCCCGCGTTGTCGGTGACGTAGCCCGGCAGTCGAAACGGTGGCTCGGCAGCCGCCGTCGGCGCGATGAGCGCACCGGCGGTGAGCAAGGCGAGCACGAGGGTCAGCAAGCGGACGAGGCGCATGCCCGCCAATCTAGTGCGCGACGCGGTCGGGCCGGTTGGTGCTGGCAGACTATCCGTCGGTGACAGGCAACGCAGATCCCTACGACGAGTTCGACCGCCGGCGATGGGTGGCCGAATCGCCGAAGAGTGCTGCGCTGCCGGGGACCGACACCGAGCACCGCACCGATTTCGCGCGCGACCGGGCACGGGTACTGCACTGCGCGGCGCTTCGTCGACTGGCCGACAAGACCCAGGTGGTCGGGCCGCGCCAGGGCGAGACACCGCGCACCCGGCTGACCCACTCGCTGGAGGTCGCCCAGATCGGCCGCGGCATGGCGATCGGCCTGGGTTGTGACCCCGACCTCGTCGACCTCGCAGGCCTGGCCCACGACATCGGTCACCCGCCCTACGGCCACAACGGCGAGCGTGCCCTCAACGAGATCGCCGCCGACTGCGGCGGCTTCGAGGGCAACGCCCAGAACTTCCGCATTCTGACCCGCCTCGAGCCGAAAACCCTTGACGCAGAAGGCGGTAGTGCGGGGCTGAACCTCACCCGGGCCGCACTGGACGCCGTCACCAAGTATCCGTGGCGTAGGGGGACGCGGCAGGCGAAATTCGGTTTCTACGAGGACGACGTGCCCGTGGCCGACTGGGTGCGCGCCGACGCGCCCGCCGAGAAACCCTGCCTGGAGGCGCAGGTCATGGACTGGGCCGACGACGTCGCCTACTCGGTGCACGATGTCGAGGACGGGGTGGTCTCCGGTCGCATCGACATGCGGGTGCTGGCCGACAACGACGCGGCGGCGGTATTGGGTCGACTCGGGGAGTCGAGCGGGATGGGCGCCGGGCTGCGGTCCGACGACCTGGTGGCAGCCGCGTCGCGGCTGTCCAGCCTGCCGGTCGTGGCCGCCGTGGGTAAGTACGACGGCACGCTCGCCGCATCCGTCGCGCTCAAGAAGTTGACCAGTGAGCTCGTCGGCCGGTTCGCGTCCGCGGCAATCGCAGCGACCCGGGAGGAATCGGGCCGGGGCCCCCTGGTCCGCTACCAGGCCGAGCTGCGCGTCCCGGATCTGGTGCGGGCCGAGGTCGCCGTGCTCAAGATCTTGGCGCTGCAGTTCATCATGTCCGATCCCCGGCATCTGGAACTGCAGGCCCGCCAGCGCGAACGCGTACACCGCGTGGTGGCGTGGGTCGCCGCGGGGGCGCCGGCGACGCTCGACCCGATCTTCGTGCCGGCGTTCAACGCCGCCGGTGACGACGGAGCCCGCCTGCGGGTGGTCATCGACCAGGTCGCGTCCTTCACCGAGGGCCGTCTCGAGCGGTTGGAACCCGCCTAGGCTTCCGCCCGGGGCGCTCTAGACTGGCCCGGTGGCCGGCCGCATTCCTGATCGCGACATCGCGGCCATCCGCGACCAGGTTCGCATCGAGGACGTCGTCGGCGACTACGTACAGTTGCGGCGCGCGGGCGCGGACTCCCTCAAGGGGCTGTGCCCGTTCCACGACGAGAAGTCGCCGTCGTTCCATGTGCGGCCCAACCACGGCCACTTCCACTGTTTCGGCTGCGGTGAGGGTGGCGACGTCTACGCGTTCGTGCAGAAGATCGAGCACGTCAACTTCGTCGAGTCGGTCGAACTGCTCGCCGACCGCGTCGGTTACACGATCACCTACACCGGCGCCTCGACCACCAATGTGCGGCGCGACCGCGGCAGCCGCAGCAGGTTGCTGGCCGCCAACGCGGCAGCGCAGGAGTTCTACGCGGCGGCGCTGGAGTCCGACGAGGCCGCACCGGCGCGGCAGTATTTGATCGAGCGCAACTTCGACGGCCACGCGGCCCAACGGTTCGGCTGCGGTTTCGCGCCGTCAGGCTGGGACACATTGACAAAGCATCTGCTGCGCAAGGGTTTTGAGTTCAAGGAGCTCGAGGCGGCAGGGCTGTCCCGGGAGGGCAAACGCGGCCCGATGGACCGGTTTCACCGCCGGCTGCTGTGGCCGATCAGGGCCAGTGGCGGCGAGGTGATCGGTTTCGGCGCACGCCGGATCTTCGACGACGACCCGATGGAGGCCAAGTACGTCAACACCCCCGAAACGGTTCTGTACAAGAAGTCGTCGGTGCTGTTCGGGTTGGACCTGGCCAAACGCGACATCGCCAAGGGGCATCAGGCCGTCGTGGTCGAGGGCTACACCGATGTGATGGCGATGCATCTGGCAGGGGTGACGACCGCGGTCGCGTCGTGCGGAACCGCGTTCGGCGACGAGCACCTGTCGATGTTGCGTCGACTCATGATGGACGACAACTTCTTTCGCGGCGAGCTGATCTACGTCTTCGACGGCGACGCCGCGGGTCGTGCCGCCGCGATCAAGGCGTTCGAGGGTGAACAGAACCTGGCTGGCCAGTCGTTCGTCGCGGTGGCTTCAGAAGACAAACTGGCCGGGATGGATCCGTGTGACATCCGGCTTCATTTCGGTGACGGTGCGCTACGCGACCTGGTGGCACGTCGAACGCCGTTGTTCGAGTTCGCCATTCGCACCGCGCTGGCCGAACACGACCTCGACAGCGCCGAGGGCCGGGTCGCCGCCCTGCGCCGGTGCGTGCCGATGGTGGCCCGCATCAAGGAACCGATGCTGCGCGACGAGTACGCGCGGCGGCTGACGGGCTGGGTCGGCTGGGCCGACGAGGGTCAGGTGCTCACGCGGGTGCGCGAGGAGGCGCAGAAGCGGGGGATGCCCGAACGCGCCGGTCGCAGGCGCGCCGCAGGCGAGCAGGTGCAGCCACGCAGGCCGCGCACTCCTGATCCGGGTTCGCGGCCCGACCCCGCGGACCCGACGCTGTGGCCACAGCGCGAAGCGCTCAAAGCCGCGCTGCAGTATCCGGCGCTCGCCGGACCGGTGTTCGACTCGCTGACGGTGGAGAGCTTCACGCACCCGGGTTACGCCGCGGTGCGTGCGGCCGTGGACGCCGCCGGTGGCACATCCACCGGCCAGTCGGGCGCGGAGTGGATCGAGACGGTTCGGACGCAGACCGAGACGCCCGCCGCGGCGAACCTGGTCAACGAACTCGGCGTCGAAGCCATCAACGTCGACGACGACGAGCGGTTGCCGCGCTACATCGGCGGGGTCCTGGCCCGGCTGCAGGAGGTCTGGGTGGGGCGGCAGATCGCCGAGGTCAAGTCGAAACTCCAGCGCATGTCACCGGTCGAGCAGGGCGACGAGTACCACGCGCTGTTCGGGGACCTGGTCGCGATGGAGGCGTATCGGCGCAGCCTGCTCGAGCAGGCCAGCGGAGACGACATCTCTGCGTAGTCCCCGGTAACGCGATAAGGTGGGCGCGCTATACAACCGTGGGAACGGTCAGGAAGGCGTGCACGTGACATCGACCAACAACCGGGCGCGACGCATCGTCGCCGCAGGCGCGTTCGCGGTGGCCGCGGTTGCGGCGCCGCTCGCCGCATCCGTGCTGTCCGAATCCGATGCAGCCCCACCGCTCAGCCAGTGCCTGGCGTGGTTCGGGAACAAGGAGGACGGCCGCTGCCTCGGCGTCTCCAACGGCAACGGCATCAACGTCGGCACACCCGACATCGGCCTCAATCAGGGGCAGGCCGGCGTCAACACGGGCCCGTTGGTCCCGGGCCAGACGATCACCGATCCGTACCGCTAACGGACCTTCCTCACCTGGGCGGTCTCGGGGGCGATGACCTCGGTTCCGTTGTCGATCTCGGTCAACCTGATCATCGGTGGATCCGGTGAGACCCGGTCGGCGATCTTGCGCCTTCCGGCATCGAGCACCGCTTTGGCCGCGGGGCTCTCGGTGACTGCCTTGTAGGTGCCGGCGATCTGTTCATATCGGCGGCGGCCGGCCTTCGAGCCGAGTACATAGCCGACACCCAATACGACGAAATACCCGATCACGGGGTCCCTTCCAGACGACGGTCGTTGCGTTCCATCCTGCCTCACGCACCTGAGAGCGCGAGCGGTGGCGGCGTATTGGCGGCGCCGCCGACACGTACGCTAGAGTCAACCCCCGTCCCGCAGACAGCGTGCTGGCGGGAGAGCAGTCCCCTGTAGCTCAATTGGCAGAGCATTCGGCTGTTAACCGAAGGGTTGCTGGTTCGAGTCCAGCCGGGGGAGCAGCCATCCGTCCCGGGCGATGCACGCTAGCGTCCAGAGCAAAGTCCTTCCGGCTCGGTGTAGGCGGTTTCGCGGCGGCGTTGCGTTCAACGCGTGATTGGCGGGTTTCAAATCCTTGGACGTGTCGGTGCTTCCGCTCCGGCCTTCGCGGGTCATGATGAGCGCATGGCCGAGGCAGGATTCTGGATCGCGTGGGGAATACCTGCGCGCGGACGCGAAGTGCAGGCACTCGGACTCCTCAGACAGTCCGTCACTGGGTATCTTGTCGAGCTCCAGCGGGACGGACGGATCGAGCGTTTCGACACCGCAATCCTTCGTCCCCAAAGCATCGAACTCGGGGGATTCATCTTGATCCAAGGCTCTCAGGAGCAGATCGACGTCCTTCGCCGCGACCAGCAGTTCGAGCAGTGGGTGACCCAAATCCAACTGGTAGCCGACAGCGTCGGAATGGTGGATGCCTGGGTCAACGACGGCCTCGGCGAGGCGATGGATCTTTACGACGAGGCGCTGCGCAAGGCTGGGCTGACCTCGTAGGAGATAGCTCGGCTGTGGCTCCGGTAACGCAAAACCCGTACACGGCGATGACAGCACTGACAGGTGTTGCGAGTGAGACATGTGTCGGATTTTGCTGTACACCCCCACGACTGCGACTAGATTCGTTCAACGGGGAGGGGGTTTCGTCGGAGGGTGAGCATGGGCGCAGCACGTTACATCGGTCGTGTCGGGGGTTTGGCCGTCGCTTTGGGGATCGGCACTGCGGTAGCTGCCGGGCATGGCATCGCAACGGCCGACACCAGCGACTCGCAGTCCGATAAGCCGTCGGCCAACTCCGAGCAGTCGTCGACGGCTACGACCGGCGGCGAGAAAACCGGGAGCGGCGCCGCGCCAGCGACTGCCGGCACGACATCCTCGACCGGCACCTCGAAGTCGACGTCCACTTCCACATCGGCGTCGAACGCGACGGAAACCGACGACGCGTCGGGCAACGACCCTGACGAGACGTCTTCGACCAGGACGGGCACCGTCACCGGTGGTGTGACCATCAGCGCCCAAACCATCACCGGGTCCTCGCGCAGCACCGCGAAAGAGGAAGAGGCCACCGTCGAGGAGAAGGCTCCGACGGCGGAAATGACTGGTGCCACCGCCACTCCGACTGCCGAGCCCACCGCGACTCCGACTGCCGAACCCACCGCCACCCCGACGGTCGAGCCCACCGCCATCCCGACGGTCGAGCCCACCGCCATCCCGACGGTGGCACCCGCACCGACAGTCGACCCGCCGCCAACGCCCGAGTCCGCGAAGGACACCTTGCAGGCTGATCGGCGCGACTCAGATCCGCAGCCGCCCACCCCGCAATCGCTACCCCACGGGTCCTCGGAGGGGTCGACTGATCAGCAAGGCACTGCCGTATCTGCGCGTGTCGCGCGTTCACTTTCAGATCCGGCCGCCGCGATCCAGGAAAGCGCCAACTTCGTGGTGTTCGCCGATGCGCGCTCGCTGGCCTCGACCACTACCAATACCTCGCCGATGATGGCTGCCTACCAGCCGACGACGGTTAAACCGACGGCACCCACCGCTCAGAACCTGTTCAGCGCAGTGGCCAATCTCGTTTCCAACACGATCAACTGGATCCTCAACCCGCTGGCCGGTACCGCACCGTCGACGCCCGCACAACCGCCTTTGGTCTGGGGCCTGCTCGCCTTCGCGCGTCGCGAGTTCGAGAACTTCTTTGCGACATTGGCCGGACGGTCCAGCACCGCGACCACGACAGTGACGGAACCACTCGCGATGGCTGCGATGGCGGCCGCGGCACCGGCGGGTCCGCTCTACTCGCCCTGGCAGAACCCGCAGGTCAGCCCGTCGACACAGTTCGTGTCCTGGGTCACGGGTCCCTGGGTGTACCCCAACGATCCGGCCACCGGCTACTCCGACCTGATGGCGAACACCGTCAGCCGTTACCGAGTGGGTGGTACTGATCTCGGGATCATGTGGGACAACGGGATAAAGGACAATCCGAACACCCCGGAGATCGAACGCAGCCAGGTCCTCATCGCGGTCGGTGACACATTCTTCGACGGCAATATGTCGGTTGACTGGCGGTCGAACACCATCTTCCGCAGCGAGGACACCGATCTCAGCAACGGAATCGAGATTCCCAACGGGCAGTGGTACACGGGCGACATGTTCGGCGGCGCGCCGCTCGGTCCCGACGGCAATCCGAACCGGGCCAGGCAGGTCATCTTCCCTGAAGGCCTGCCGGCCGGAATCACGCTGATCCCGACTGCAGGCATCTCCGTGCCCGTAGAAGGTTCTCGGTTCGGCGCAATCCAATATGTGAGTTTCATGTCGGTCACCCAGTGGGGCGCACCGGGTTCCTGGAAGACGAACTACTCGGCGATCGCATGGTCCGACGACAACGGCGAGACCTTCCACGTCGCGCCGCAAACCGTGCGCTACAACCAACCCTGGACCGGCAACCAGAAGTTCCAGCAGTCGGCGTTCGTCCGACCGGGCGACGGTTTCGTCTACATGTACGGCACACCCAACGGCCGTCAGGGTGCGGCGTATCTTGCGCGCGTCCCCGAGCAGGACATCCTTGATCTGAGCAAGTACGAGTACTGGAAGGGCGGGACTCGGCCCGGTTGGATCAAGAAGAATCCCGCAGCCGCCACGTCCGTCTTCGGGGTCGACAAAGGTGCGTGCGGCGTCGCCAATCCGGGCAACCAGGTAAGCGAGATGTCTGTGCAATACAACGAGCACTTGGGCAAATTCGTTGTGCTGCACGGGGATCAGTTCAACAACATCGTGATGCGTACGTCGGACACTCCGCAGGGGACGTGGTCGAAAGCGACCGTGTTGATGAAGCAGCAACCCGGCGGCATCTATGCGCCGATGATGCATCCGTGGTCGCCGTCGACCCTGGGGACCGGCTCTGACCTGTACTGGAACCTGTCGTTGTGGGATTCCTACAACGTTATGCTGATGAAGACGGACCTCAGCAAGGTGTGACGTGTTGAGAATCGTGCTCGCCGCCATGCTGATCGCACTGATCAGCGCACCGGTCGCGTGTGCAGAACCCGCTCCGCCACCCGGACCGCCGCCGCAAACCGGTCGGTGCACCGCCGATCTCGAGGGTGCCCGGACGCAGTCGTCGGGTACGGACACCGTTTCGGTGTGCCGGGGAGGCGCGTGGCAGGACGTCACCGGTCCGCAGCCGCCCGCCGACCGCTGGGTGAGCCAGGCAGCTCCGTTGAAACTGCACGGACAGGGCATGCGCAATCCGGACATGGCTGCGGGCAAATGGGTTGGGACACCGCAGGACTCGAGCACGACGTGCCGCGCCCAGCAGCAGGTGGTCGTCAGCCCCGGCGAACTCAGCACACCGACGATCGTCGAAGGCAAGCCTGGCCAACCGCTACAGTTCGACATACCGCCGAGGATGTTCCTCATCGAACTGAGCGGCGACTGCCTCTGGGCGCGGAGCTGACGTCCCGTCAGGCGCCGCAGTAGATGGGCGTCCCGGTGAACAGGTCCCTACCGCAGATGGCACCGGGCGCAGGCGGCGGCGCCGGATAGAGACGACCGCTCTCGTCGACGAGGTCGTTGCCCTGATACCGGTACTGGTGGCAGACGTTCCAATCCCAGTCCAGGTTGCGGTCTGACGCTGCCGAGGGCGGAGTCTGGCCCGGGCACCAGTTGAACCAGTAGTAGTCGGCGCCGGCCCCGCTCGCCAAGCCCAATCCGGCCAGCGCAAGCCCGCCGGATACCGTCGCTGTTGCGGCGAATCGCGAGATGTGTTTCATGATCGCTTCCTTGTCTTTGAGGTGCGATCAAGTACAGGCCGCGAGAGCGGCTACCGATCCCAAGAACTACTTCGGCTCGATCGTGCCCGAGCTGATCGCGTTCTGCTCGGTGTGCTCGTCGGCGTCGGGGATGCGCTCGGGATGCAGCATCTCCGCATAACGCAACTGTTCGGGGATGCCGAAGCCGTCGACGAGAAGTTCGGCGTACGGGCGCAGCGTCCGGCAGCGTTCGTTGACGCCACGGGTGACGGCCTTCGCGCGTTCGGTCGAGATGAACCTGTGCTCGATGAACCACGCCCGGTCCTTTTCGATCACCGACAGCGCGTACAGATCGCACACCATGTTCAGGATCTTGCGCGC
The DNA here is from genome assembly GCF_001500025.1 of Mycobacterium sp. IS-1590. Lineage (GTDB taxonomy): Bacteria > Actinomycetota > Actinomycetes > Mycobacteriales > Mycobacteriaceae > Mycobacterium. The sequence goes on from NZ_LQIW01000049.1 coordinate 200,591, forward strand.
CTCTTCGTCCTCGCACGCATCGATGCCGGCGACGAAGGCTTCCAAGATCACCCGGTCGATGTGGGCCTGGGCGCAGTGCAGCACATGGTCCTGCACCGCGTTGAACGCGTCGAACTCGCTCATCTCCTTCGACTTGCCCTGCAACCGGCGCGCCACCGTGGACAGCATGTATTCCTCGCGGTCCTCGAACATCTTGACCTGGGTGCCGCGGTTGAACAGGCTGCCTTCCTCCTCATTGTCCTGCCGGGTGTCGAGGATCGTCTGCATGATCGTCTCGGCCGCAGTGCGTTTGAGCACCCGTTCCCCGGCGAAGTTCGCGGCGAACCGCACCCATTCGACCGGGCTCATGCTCTTGACGTCGTCGGCGTACGCGGTGAGCAGTTGCTTGGCCACCAACTGCGTCAGCACGTGGTTGTCACCCTCGAAGGTGGTGAACACGTCGGTGTCGGCTTTCAATGCGATCAGGCGGTTCTCGGCCATGTAGCCCGCACCGCCGCAGGCCTCGCGAGCCTCCTGGATCGCGCGGGTGGCGTGCCACGTGTTGGCGGCCTTCAGCCCGGCCGCGCGGCCCTCGAGCTCACGCTGCTCCTCCGGGTCGGGATCCTCGGCGCTCTGCAGGTCGTGGCATTTGGCGACGAGTTCGTTCTGCGCGAACTGCAGCGCATACGATTCGGCGATCAGCGGCAGCAGCCGGCGCTGGTGCACCAGGTAGTCCATGATGACCACTTCATGGTCCTCGCCCGGCGCCTCGAACTGCCTGCGCTGCAAGCCGTACCGGGTGGCGATGTCGAGTGCGACGCGAGCCGCGGCCGCCGCGCTGCCGCCCACCGTGACCCGGCCCCGCACCAGCGTGCCGAGCATGGTGAAGAACCGGCGCCCGGGGCTCTCGATCGGCGAGCTGTAGGTGCCGTCGGGCGCGACGTCGCCGTACCTGTTCAGCAGGTTCTCCCGCGGCACGCGGACCTGGTCGAACTGGATTCGGCCGTTGTCGACGCCGGGCAGACCGCCCTTGTAGTGGCAGTCCGAGGTCGTCACCCCGGGCAGGTCGTTGCCGTCGTCGTCGCGGATCGGCACCAGCACGCAGTGCACCCCGTGGCCCTGCCCGTCCGGGGTGATCAACTGGGCGAAAACCGCTGCGATGCGGGCGGTTTCGGCGGCCCCACCGATGTAGTCCTTACGCGCCGTCGGTGTCGGGGAGTCGATGACGAACTCCTCGGTGGCCGGATCGTAGGTCGCGGTGGTCTCCAGCGCCTGCACGTTGCTGCCGTGCCCGGTCTCGGTCATCGCGTAACAGCCGAGAAGCTCGCAGTCGATGATCGGCTTGACGTATTTCTCGTGGTGTCGCTCGGTGCCGAGGTTCTCGATGGCCCCGCCGAACAACCCCCACTGCACACCGGCTTTCACCATCAGCGACAGGTCGCTCATCGCCAGCATCTCGATCTGGGTGACGGCCGCACCGACGTCGCCGTTGCCGCCGTGTTCCTTCTTGAAGCCGTCCTCGGCGGCACCCATGGCCGCCATGATCTTGAGCTGTTCAGCCACCTTCGTACGGGCGATGACGGTATTGGGCGTGTAGTGCGGCCGGAAGATCTCGTTGGAGAGCTCCTCGCGCATCCGGTTCTTCACATCGCGCCAACGTCCGTCGAGCGCATTGCGAAGATGTTCGGCAGTGGTGGTCATGCCTCGACGGTAGCCGTCCGCGGGCTCCCGCAAACTGTGATGTGGTAAACCGAGGCAATCCTCACTGGACCAGGCCATATCGGTGGCGTTGAATCGTCCTCATGACCGCCCCGACCGGAGTGCCGCACACCTCGACCCACCGGCACGCCGATGTCACCGGCGGCTGGTTGCGCGCCGCGACCTTTGGCGCCATGGACGGTCTGGTCAGCAACACCGCCCTCATCGCCGGTGTCGCCGCAGCGGCCGACCCCGACACCGTCGTCATCAGCGGCGTCGCGGGGCTGCTGGCAGGCGCGTTCTCGATGGCGCTGGGGGAGTACACCTCGGTGACCACCGCCAACGAACAGATCGAATCCGAGGTATTGGTCGAGCGACGAGCCTTCCGCAAGCACCCGCAAGCCGAGAGGGCGGAACTGGTGGCGATGCTGATGGACATGGGCATGACCCGCGATACCGCGCTCAAGGCCACCGACGAGGTGCATCGCGACGAGACCCGGGCCCTGAACTTCCACCTGGTCCAGGAGCTCGGCGTCGACCCCCGGGAGAAGCCTTCGCCGTGGGTCGCGGGTGGGTCGTCGTTCCTGATGTTCACGCTCGGCGCGATCATCCCGCTGATCCCGTACCTGCTCGGCTTCCACTCGCTGTGGGCGGGGCTGGCGTGTGGTGGCCTAGGCCTGCTCGTCGCGGGGGGTGTGGCCGCGCGTTTCACCGGGCGACCGATATGGTTCGCCTCACTACGTCAGCTGGCGTTCGGGACCATGGCCATCGCGGCGACCTATGTCGTCGGTCTTCTGGTGGGTACGACCGTCACATGAGCTCGGCGGTTCCCGTCGTGATCTTGTGTGCTGAATCTCTGAAGACGCCTCGCCGCCGCACGACTGTTGATACGGTCCAGGCGCTCTGCGAATGACGACAGACGTTTCCGACCGCAGGAGCGCCGTCTGGCCGCGGTCCCGTCCCGGCGTCAGCGCATGTGTGCGGGGTGGCGAAATCGGCTCGTAGACAAAGGAACCGAAAGTACGCTGACGAGAGGTTGACGATGTGACGGTTCAACAGCGGGTTGGTCAGTGCCCGGTGGACACGTTCGAGTTGGCCGCCCTCACCGGCCCGGCGTTGACAGGATTCGCGAACATCGATTCGCGCCAAGACCTCATGCGCCCGGTGTTCCGCAACACCGAGGGCGAAGCCGGCTATTGGATGTTCACCGACTACGCCGCCATCCTCGAAGGCCTGCAACATCCGGAGATGTGGTCGAGCAGCGTGATCGTGCCGACCGATCCCGATCCGCCGTATCGGTGGATCCCGGTGATGGTCGACCCACCGCACCACGCCAAGTGGCGTCAGGTGCTCGCCGAGTACTTCTCCCCGGGCAGGGTCAAGGGTCTGCGCGACGAACACCGCAGGCTGGCAGCAGAACTCGTCGACCGCATCGCGGCCGACGGCTCTTGCGAGTTCGTCAAGCAGGTGGCCAGGGTGTACCCCTCGCACATCTTCCTCAACGTCATGGGCATGCCCATCGAACGTCTCGACGAATTTCTCGAGTGGGAAGACAAGATGCTGCACCAATCCGGTTTGGGTGAGCAGGCCATGGCCACCCGGCTCGAGGGCATGACGCAGGTGGTGGGCTACTTCCAGACACTGATCGACCAGCGCCGCGCCGACCCCAACCCGGACGCTGAAGACATCGTCAGTGCCGCCCTCGGATGGACGATCGACGGCGAGCCCGTCAGCGACGGTGACCTGCTCAACTGCATGCTGTTGCTTTTCATGGCGGGCCTGGACACCGTGGCCAGCCAGCTCTCCTACGCGATGCTGCACCTGGCCACCCATGACGAGGACCGGGCCCGTGTCGTGGCCGAACCCGAGTTCATTCCGCGCGCTGTCGAGGAATTGCTCCGGGTCTACCCGATCGTGCAGACCGCTCGAAAGGCCACCCGGGACATGGAGTTTCACGGCTGCCCGGTCAAGGCCGGCGACATGGCCTCCTTCCCGCTGGCCGCCGCAGGGCGGGACGAGACGGTGTTCCCCCGGGCCCGAGAGGTCGACCTGGACCGCGGTATCACGCGCCACATCTCGTTCGGTGCCGGTCCGCATCGCTGTCTGGGGTCACACCTGGCGCGTCAGGAGATGACCGTGTTTCTCGAGCAGTGGCACGCGCGCATCCCGAGCTACCGGGTTACCGAGACGCCCATCGAGCACGCGGGGCAGGTCTTCGGGCTGGACTCGCTGCAGCTGAATTGGGAGAGCTGAGGGAGTCGTCAGGCGGAGGCGAGCACCTGCGCCCGGAACAGCTGTTCGCGGTGATGGTCGGCGTCGCCGTAGAGTGCCGCGCCGACCCGCGCCCGGCGCAGGTACAGGTGCAGGTCGTGCTCCCAGGTGAAACCGATGCCACCGTGCAGCTGAAGCGCCTCGCCTGCGAGCCGGTTCACCGCGTCGGAAGTGTAGGCCTTGGCCACGCTGGCGGCATGGGCGCTGTCGCGGTGTTCGCTGTCGAGCGTCATTGCGGCGAAATATGTTGCCGCAGCGCTGGATTGAATCCAAATGCGCATGTCGGCGCATTTGTGTTTCACGGCCTGGAAACTACCGACCGCCTTGCCGAACTGGACGCGTTCCTTGACGTAGGCCACGGTGAGTTCGAGCAGCCGCTCACCGATTCCCACCAGCTCGGCGCAGGTCAGTACCGCCGCGAGCCGGCCGGAGCGGGCGATGGACTCCTCGGCGGCCGCGTCCCGGGCCAGCATCGCCGCGTCGTCGAGCGTCACTTCGTCGAGCACGACGTCGCAGTACCGGCGCGTCACGTCGAGCGTGTGCTGGCGCTCGATCTTCACGCCGGTTGCGTCGGCGGGCACCAGAAAGCGTGCCGGCCGTCCGTCGAGCACGGCATCGACCAGAAGCGCCGCAGCCGAATCGGCGTCCTGAACCGAGGCCTTCGCCCCGCTGATGACATACCCGGAGCCGTCACGGGCGGCGGTGGTCTGGATTCCCGCCAGCGACCAGGGCCGGCCCGCCTCGGCGAAGGCCCACGCCGCGGTCTGCGTACCCGAAGCCAGCGCCGCCAGCAACTCAGCCCGGCAGGCGGCTGCCGATCGGGTGACGGCGTCGGCGACCACGGCGGTCGGCAGGAAGGGCGTCGATGCCAGCCCCCGGCCCAGTTCGACTGCCACCAAAGCCAATTCGATGGTCTGCTGACCCAGCCCCCCGTCTGCCTCGGGGATCGCCAACGCGGGCCAACCGAGCTCTGCCCCCGTGCGCCACAACTGCTCGTCGTATCCCGCGGGGCCGTCGATCAAAGCGCGGGCGGCGGTCACCGACGAATGCCGCTCCAGCAACTCCCGGGTCACGTCGATCAACCCGCGTTGTTCGTCGGTGAGGTCGAAATTCACGGCGTCTCCCTAGCTCTGATCGGTGACGGAGCGGACTGGATCCGTAAAAGCCTTCACAAGATACAGGATACTGATTAAGCTCGATTGCTGGTTCGGCCATTTGACGGAGAGGGGTTGAATTGCACCTCGAACGGGACACGCACCTCGACTTGCTGCGCGAGCGGGTACGTGCCTTGGCCGCCCGATATCAACCGCCCCGGCACGGTCGCACCGGCGTTCGGGCCCCCGAAGCCCACGACATCCCGAAACTTCGGGAGTGGACCGCGCGGCTGTTCTCCGAGCAAATGCTGGGAGTGAACTGGCCGGTCGAGTACGGCGGGCTGCCGGACCCGCATCCGCTGCATGAATCTGTCGTGATCGACGAGTTGATCCGGGTGAACGCGCCCGGCCCGGTGGGCGGCGGGATGCTGGCAGCGGCTGCGATCATCGCGTCCGGGTCCGGCGAGCAAAAGGACTACTTCCTGCCCCGCATCCGGTCCGGTGAGCACATCTGGTGCCAGCTGTTCAGTGAGCCCGATGCCGGCAGCGACCTTGCCGGCCTGCGCACTCGAGCCCGGCGTGAAGGTGACGTTTTCGTCGTCGACGGGCAGAAGGTGTGGACCACCAACGGGCAGCACGCCGACTGGGGGTATTTGCTGGCCCGCACCAACCCCGACGTTCCCAAGCACGCCGGCATCACGGCCTTCGCTCTGGACATGTCGCTGCCGGGGGTCACGGTGCGGCCATTGCGCGAGATCACCGGGACGGCGGACTTCAACGAGGTCTTCCTGGACGGTGTGCGTGTTCCGGCCGAGCACGTCATCGGCGAAGTCGATCAGGGCTGGGCCGTGACCACCGCCAGCCTGGTGCACGAACGTGCGGGCGCGGGCAGCGGTGCGTCGCTGTTCGGCGCACTGCAGCGCTTGGTGCGCCTCGCGGGCAACCTGCCCGACTGGTCCGGCGCCGACGGTGGCGGCGAGCCCGGTTCGGCGCTCGACCGTCGTGACGTGCGCCAGGCGATCGGAGGGTTCGTCGCGGACGTTCACGTCAACTCGTTGGTCGCCGCGTACAACGAGAGCCGGGCGCTGCACGGCGGTGCCGACCCGGCCGACGCGCCGGTGTCGAAAATCCTGTTCAGTCAGATCAATCTGGCGCTGCACGAATACGGTCTGCAGCTTCAAGGCCACGACGGCGTTCGCATTGAGACGGATTCGCATGTGCACGACGGCGGTTGGTGGCAGGATGCGTTTCTCTACGGACGGGCTTTCACCATCGCCGGAGGTACCAACGAGGTTTTGCGTAACGTCATTGCAGAGCGTGCGCTCGGACTTCCACGTGGCTGACGGCCGGTGAGCGCGGGATGACCGCACCGCGACAGGTGTACCCGAGCCCGCTGGGCGAGGTCGGCGACTGGAGCCGGGGTTACGTCCAGCGCCACCCGGTGGCGGCGCTCAACACGGTTGGCAGTCAATGCATTCTGGGGCTGCAGGCGATCCGGTACCTGGTCGTCGACATCGTCAGGTGGCGATTCCCGTTCTGGGAGTTCGTCGAGCAGGCGGCGTTCATGGCCTCGACGGCGATGCTGCCGACCATGTGCGTGGCGATCCCGATCGGGGTGACGCTGCAGATCCAGTTCGCCCTGCTGGCCGGACAGGTCGGAGCCACCTCGCTGGCCGGTGCCGCCAGCGGACTCGCGGTGATCCGGCAGGGCGCCCCGCTGGTGGCCGCCCTGCTCATGGCGTCCGCGGTCGGTTCGGCGATCTGCGCCGACCTCGGGTCACGCACCATCCGGGAAGAAGTGGATGCCCTTGAGGTGCTCGGAATCTCGGCGGTGCGCAGGCTCGTCGTCCCGCGGCTGGCGGCGGCCATCGTCGTGGGCGTCGCACTGACCGGACTGGTGTGCTTCATCGGCTTCCTGGCCGGCTATCTGTTCAACACGTTCGCCCAGAACGGCGCGCCCGGCAGCTTCGTGATGACCTTCGCGTCCTTCGCGACGGTCGGCGACCTCATCCTCACCATGATCAAGGCAGTGGTGTTCGCCGCCATCGTCGCGATCGTCGCCTGTGACAAGGGACTGACCACCAAAGGTGGCCCCGCGGGCGTGGCGAACTCGGTCAACGCCACGGTGGTGGCGTCCATTCTGCTGCTGATGATCACCAACGTGGTGTTCACCCAGATGTACGTGCTGCTGTTCCCCAAGGCAGCGCTCTGATGGCGGCCCCGTACTATCCGAAGGGCGTCCGACCGATCCTGACCGCGTCCACATCGGTGGCCGGGCTGGGCGTCCGGCTCGGTCACATGCTGACGTTCTTCAGCCGCGCGGTCGCCGGTTTCCCCTTGGCGGTGACGCGTTACCGCAAGGCATTCCTGACCATCCTGTCCGACGTCACGTGGGGGAACGGATCCATCGTGGTCGGTGGCGGTACCGCGTGGGTGATCATCCTGCTCGGGGCGACGGCAGGCGCGATCGTGGGCATCGAGGGTTATCAGGCCCTGCACCTGCTGGGTATGGAACCTGCTGCGGGACTGCTGTCCTCGACGGTGTCGACCCGCGAGCTCGCGCCGGTGATGGCGGCCCTGGCGTTCGCGGCGCAGGCCGGCTGCCGGTTCACCGCACAGCTGGGGTCGATGCGGATCTCCGAGGAGATCCCCGCGATCGAGTCGCTGGCGATCCGTCCGCTGCCGTACCTGGTCAGCACCCGGCTGCTTGCCTCCGTGGTGGCGATCATTCCGCTCTACATCCTGTGTCTGGTCGTGAATTACGCGGCGGTGCAGAGCATCGTGACGTTCGCGGGCGGATTGTCGGCGGGGTCGTTCGAGCACTACTTCCGGCTGGTGCTCACCGGTCAGGACATCGTGTACTCCGTGATCAAGGCGATCGTCTTCGTGATCATCACCTCGACCATCCAGTGCTACTACGGCTATTTCGCCGCGGGCGGGCCCCAAGGTGTCGGCATCGCGGCCGGGCGGGCGATGCGCGCCAGCATCTCGGTGATGATCATCGCCAACCTCCTTCTGACCATCGCCCTGTGGGGGATCGGCTCCGGCGCAAGGCTCGGAGGCTGAGATGGTGCAGAGTTTCGAATCGGCGGCCAAACCCGTATCGGATGCACGCTTGCTGCTGCGCGGGGTCGCGCTGCTGCTCGGGACGGTCTTGTTGGCGGCCGCGGCGATCGCCAAATCCGAAGGGGTGTTCTCGAACCGGGTCGAAGTGGTGGCGTTGCTCGCCAACGTCGGAGACGGTCTGCCGAAGGGGTCCGACGTCAAGTTCCGCGGCGCGCTGGTCGGCACCGTCGAGGGCGTCACACCGAGTATCGACGGTGGCGACAACGAGGTGGACCTGAGCCTGGACCCCCACTTCGCGCATGCGATTCCCGCCACCGTCACCGCACGTGTCGTGCCCGGCAACGTGTTCGCGGTGTCGTCGATCCAGTTGGTGGACAACGGTCATGGTCCCGCGCTGAGACCGGGGTCCCAGATCCGCCAGGACGACAGCCTGGCCACCGTCCAATTCCAGACCGCGCTGTCCAAGCTGCGCGAGGTGCTCGCCGCCGCGGGTCGGCCCGGCAACACCGATACCGTCGGTGTGCTGGCCGCCGTCGCCGAGGCCACCAGCGGCCGAGGTGACGAGATCGAACGTGCGGGTGGTGGGGCCAACCGCATCGTCGAACAACTCAACGGCGTGATGACCGACGACGGCACCGAGGCCACGCTCGCGGTGTTGTCCGACGCTTTGCAGGGCCTACAGACCAGCTCGCCGGATCTGTTGGACGCCGTCCACAAATCGGTCGTGCCCATGCGCACCTTCGCCGAGAAACGTCAGGACCTCGCGCACTTCCTGTCCGCCGGGCACGCCACGTTCGGTGAAGTGGGCACCGCGTTCGAAAACAACACCGACCGGATGATCGTGATCACCACCCAGCTCTCCCCGGTGATGGGCGTGATGGCCGACGGCGCAGGCGCTTTCGCCCCGATCGTCACCCGGATCAATGACGTCAGAAACCGCTTCTTCGATCACGTGTGGCATGAGGACAAGAACATGGCGGTCGGCAAGTTCATGTTGGTTCTCACGCCGAACCGGATGTACACCCGTCAGGACTGCCCGCGTTACGGCACGCTCGAAGGACCGAGCTGTCGCACCGCCCCCCTGACCGCCGACCCGCCGGTGCTGCCCCGACAACTCGATCCGCGAAACTACCAACCGCCTGGCGGCAACGTGGGGTCGGTCGGAAGCCCCGAAGAACGCGCGCAGCTGAACGAACTGTTCGGGCCGGAACCGAATGCCGCATCGCAGTTGTTGTTCGGACCGGTCGCTCGGGGTAACACCGTGCAGATCGTCCCGGATCCCTCGGCGCACGCGGCGGCGGCGCCGGGATTGCCTCTGCCCGCGGAGGCGGCGCTTCCCGGGCCCACCACTTCCGAAGGGAGGAACGGCCCGTGACGTCGACCGGCCCACCCGTCAGGACGCCGCTGAGGCGGCACATCCGCCCGCTGACCGGACTGTGCATATTTCTCGTCGTCTGCCTGGCGCTGATCTGGACCGTATTCGTCACCTTGAAGCGCGGGGTCGACGGTCAAACCCATTCGTACCACGCCATCTTCAGCGATGTGTCCGGGCTGAAGGTCGGCGATGAGGTGCGGATGGCCGGGGTCAAGGTCGGCCGCGTCGACGGCATCGCGCTCGACGGAACCGAGGCGCGGGTGCAGTTCCAGGTGCAGTCCGAACAGGTGCTCTACGGAAACACCAAGGCCGCCATCGTCTACCAGAACATCATCGGCCAGCGCTATCTCGGGCTGTCCCTCGCCGACTATGGTGATCCGCGCGTGCTGCCCGCCGGTGCGGTGATCCCGATCGAGCGCACCGAGCCATCGTTCGACATCTCTCGGCTGCTCAACGGGTTCGAGCCACTTTTCGCGCTGCTCAATCCCGATCAGGTCGACAACCTCACGACGGCCATCGTCCGGTCGTTGCAGGGGGACACCGGCGCGATCGCGACGATGATCTCCGAGACCACCCGTCTCGCGGAGTCGTACTCGGGCACCGACGCGATTCTCGACGGCGTACTGATCCACCTGAACAAGGTGGTGGCCTCGCTGGCCGACCACGGTGGCGCGCTGAACGACACCATCGATTCGGCGGAGACTACCTTCAACGGATTCGCCGCTCGCCGTGCCGAATTCGTCGATTCGATGGACCAGGTGTCCATCGTGGGCGAAAGGCTCGCCAACGTCATCACCGACGTCCAGCCGGACATGAGAGAGTGGCTGGCCCGCGAGCCGGGCTTCGCCAAACATTTCATGGAAGACAAGCAGGGATTCGCCTACATGGCCTTCAATACGCCGTTGATGCTCAAGGGCCTGGCCCGGTTCAGTCAGGGTGGTGCCTACCTCGACGTGTACGCGTGCAACCTGACCGTCAGTCAGTTCCCGCGCATCGACAGCCTGATCAACGCGATCGTGCGGGAAGGCACGCCCGAAGACCGTCTGACCTACAGCCAGAAGTGTCGGTGACGACGATGACAGAGGTGCTGGACAAGACGGCCGGAAAACGGCTGTGGCTTCGGTCCGTTCGGTCCTACAGCAAGTTTCAGCTCGGCCTGATCTCGGTTCTGGTCATCGCGCTGGCCCTGGGTGGGGCGCTGGGGCTGGGCCGGCTCGGGTTGGGCAAGGACGTCTACACCGCCGAGTTCGCGCAGGCGGCGGGTCTGAGCGTGGGCGACCAGGTGACCGTTGCCGGCGTGCGTGTCGGCCGCGTGACGAGCATGCGGCTCGCGCGAGACCATGTGGCCGTCGGACTCGAGATCGACGACGACATTCCGCTCGGCTCGTCGACCCGCGCCTCGATCAAGCTCACCACGCTGCTCGGCGCCCGGTACGTCGACGTGCAACCGTCGGGTTCGAAGCCGTTGTCGGACAGGCGCATCACGATGGCCAACACCGAGGTTCCCTACGACCTGCAGTCCGCGTTACAGGACGCCACCACGACCTTCGAGGCCGTCGATGCCGAGAAGATCGCCGACTCGATGACGACGCTGTCGACACAGCTGGAGGGCGCACCCGAGGTGCTGCCGCAGGCGCTGCACAACATCGAGCACCTGTCGTCGGTGATCGCGTCGCGCCGTGACCAGATCTACGACCTGCTGCGCAGCACCGAACAGGTGGCCCAGTTGCTGGGCAACCAACAGCGCAGCCTGGGGCTGCTGATGACCCAGGGCCGTGAGGTGCTCGGCGACCTGGCGGCGCGCAAGGACCTCGTCGTGCGGCTGATCGATGCCACCACGAAGCTGGTGAACCAGCTGCGGCCCGTGTTGATCGACGACCGGCAGCGCATCGACGAACTGCTGCACAATCTCGAGGGCATGCTCGGCGCGGTGGGCCGCAACGATGCGCTACTGCGCAGCACGCTGCAGCTGATGCCCGTCACGGTCCGCAACTTCGCCAACGCCACCGGCAACGGCAACGAGTTCGATTTCACCTCCACCGGCGGCACCATGATCGACACGTTCGTGTGCGCGATCAGCGGGCGCGCCAAACAGTTCAACCTGCCGCCCTACTTCGGGGACTGCAAATGAGCTCACGGTCGCTGCTGAAGCTGATCGCGATCGTCGCGATCGTGTGCGGCGCATGCGGCTGTTCCAGCGACCCGTTCGGTGAGCGAGCCATGACGATCATCGGCCTGTTCGACAGCGCCAGCGGGCTGTACGAGGGCAACGCGGTGTCGATTCTCGGCATGCCGGTCGGCAGCGTCGAGAAGATCGAAGCCAAGGGGGCCTATGTCGAGGTGACGATGCGCGTCGAGCCCGGCGTCAAGATCCCGGCCGACGCGCAGGCGGTGACCGTGTCCACCTCCATCCTCACCGACAGGCACGTCGAGTTCACCCCGGTTTACGAGGACGGTCCGACGCTCACCGACGGCCAGACCCTCGGGCTGGATCGCACCCGTACGCCGGTCGAATTCGACCGCGTGCTGGCGATGATCGACAAGCTCGCGGTGCAGCTGCAGGGCGACGGCCACGGCTCGGGACCGGTGGCGGACCTGCTGTCGGTGAGCGCCGCGATGACCGACGGCAACGGCACGAAGATCCGGTCGGCGCTCGGAGAGCTGTCGACGGCGTTGAAGATGAGCAAGGAACGCGGGGCGCCGACCGGTGATGCGATCACCACGATCATCACCAACCTGGAGCGCCTGACCACCGCGGCCGCCGAGAACGATCAGACCATCCGCGACTTCGGCTCATCAATGCGCCAACTCAGCGACGTGCTGGCCGCAGAACAGCTCGGCAGCGGATCGACGGGCGCGCAGATCAACCAGATCCTCTCCGAGACGGCCGATCTCATCGAGACCAACCGCGACGCACTGAAGACGACAACCGCAGGGATGGAGACGACGACCAAGGCCATCGCCGAGTACCGGCGCGAGCTCGCGGAGTCGCTGGACGTGGCGCCGATGCTGCTCGACAACGTCTACAACATGATCGATCACGAGAAGGACGCCATCCGTGCGCACCCCGTTCTCGACAAGGTCGAACTCAACGGTCAGTTCACCAAGGAGGTGTGCAACCTGCTGGGCATGAAGCAGTTGGGTTGCACGACGGGAACCATTCAGGACTTCGGTCCCGATTTCGGAGTCACCAGCATGCTCGAGGGATTGGCCGGTCTTCCCTGATGACAAAGCCCATGACAGAGCCCATGGCACAGACCGGGGTACAGCCCATCACACCTTCCTCACCGAGACCGGCGCGAAGAAGGGTCCGCGCACTGGGCGCCCTCACCGCTTCGATGTTCCTGGCGGGTGCGCTCGGGGGCTGTGCGATGGGCCTGGACCGGGTGCCGCTGCCTGCGCCGTCCGTCGGTCAGGACTCATACGAGATCAGCGCGACATTCGCCAACGCGCTGAATCTGCCCGCCAAGGCCAAGGTCCGGCTGTCCGGCGCCGACGTCGGTGAGGTCCAGTCGATGACCGCCCGGGATTACACGGCGGTGGTGACGATGCGGATCTCCTCCGACGTCCAGATTCCCTCCGGCACAAAGGCCGAGCTGCGTTCGGCCACGCCGCTCGGCGACATCTTCGTCGCGCTGACACCGCCTGCGGGCGCGTCCGCGGCGACGAAACCGTTGCAGCCGGGCGCCGTGCTGCCGTTGGATTCCACGGCGTCGGCCGCCTCGGTGGAGGACGTGCTGAGCACCGCGGCGATGCTCGTCAACGGCGGAGCGATCCGCAACCTCACCCGGATCATCAACGGTATGGGCCGCGCGGTCGGCGGCAAGGGCGAGGATCTGAACAAGTTCGTGGACGAGTCGACCCGGCTGATCCAGAACCTCTCCGCGCGTTCGGATTCCATCAAACGCGCACTCGCCCAGACTGACGACCTGTCTGCGACGATGGCGGCCCGGCAACAGTCGATCGATGCGGCCGTCGAGGCGGCCGGCCCCGCGCTGGGGGCCGTTGCGGAGAACACCGACCGGATCGTCGACCTGATCGCCCAGGTCAATCGAATCACCATGCAGCTGGCCAAGTTCCCGTCGGTGCGGGGAGAGGAGTCGCGCAGCATGATGGCTGACCTGAACCGGCTCTCGGAGGGGCTCAACGACGCATCGACGGCACCCGGTGCGTCGCTGCACAACTTCAACCTGATGTTCGGCCCGATCCTCAAGACCACCAACTCGACCGCGTCCAACGTCGAGATCGATCTCGCCGATCTCGCCGTCGGAGCCTTCGCCGATCCATATCACCCCGCCGACCCGGGCAGCCGCGGGCCGGGCCGCGAAGACTTCCGCAATCTCGTCGGCAGCATCTCCTACGAGTTGTTGATGATCCGCAACAAGTTCTGGGGTAAGCCCACGGCGCCACCCGGTGTGACGCCGCCGCCGAACCTGATCGGACCCAACCCGGCCAACCTCACACCCGCTGCGCCGCCGCCGCCCCTGCCGCCGCCCCCGCCGACGGCTCCGCCGGGGGCGTCGCTGGAGGGACCGCCATGAGAGTGCTGCTGAACGCGTTGCGCTGGGCCAAGGTGCGCCGCCTCGGTGTGTCGGCGTTCGCGCTGGCGATGATGTTCGTCGTCGGGGTGACCTATCTGATGTTCGGGACGTTGAGGCTCGACCCGGTGAGCACCGAATCCCTGGTGCGTGTCCATCTCGCCCAGACCGGTGGTCTGCTGCCCGGCCAGGACGTGACGCTTCGGGGCGTGCCGGTGGGCCGGGTGCGCTCCATCGAGTTGTCCGACACCGGCGCCGTCGCGGTGGCCGCGCTGCATCCGGGTACCCGCATTCCCACCGACACCGAGGTCCGGGTGTCGGCGCTGTCACCGGCCGGCGAGCAGTACCTCGACTTCCGCGCCGACCGCAACGACGGGCCCTACCTCGCCGACGGCGCCGAGATCGCCAGTGACCGCACGAGGACACCCGTGACGCTGGCCAAGCTGCTCGCCGACCTGGACGGCACCCTCGAGCAGATCGACACCGCGCGGTTGTCGGCGGTCCTCGACGAACTGCGGGTCGGACCGGAGGGGGCCGACAAGCTCGCCGCCATCCTCGACGGCGGCACCTTCCTGGTGTCGACGTTGGATTCGGTTCTGCCCCAGACGGTCAGCCTGATCCGCAACAGCAAGGTGGTGTTGTCGACGGTGCGGGACGTCAGCCCCGGAATGGCCGCGACCTCGGAGGACCTGTCGACGATTCTCGGGGGCGTCGAACGCATGGACGGCGGGTACCGGGCCCTGCTGGATCGCGGGCCGAAAGCCTTCTCGGGTATCGACGCCGTCATCGCCGACAACTCACCGACGATGGTCCAGCTGCTCGGGAACCTGACCACCGTGTCCCAGCTGGCGTATCTGCGGGTGCCGGCCCTACAGGAGTTTTTCTTCCCGCAGTACCGCGCCGGCTCGGCGCTCGAGGCCATCGGCAGCACCTTCCGCGACGGCGGTGTGTGGGGTGCGGTGAGCCTGTACTCCCGGTACGGATGCGACTACAACCTGCCCAAGGCGCCACCGACGCTGACCGACTTCCCGGAGCCCTTCCTGTACACCTACTGCCCGAACCCGGATCCGAAATACCTTGTGCGCGGGGCTCGCAACGCGCCTCGGCCGCCCGGCGACGACACCGCCGGCCCACCGCCCGGTGCGCATCCGCTACAGCGTGCCGATCCGGTTCCGACCGGTCCGCTCACCATCCCGACGCCGTACGGCGGTCCCGTCCTTCCACTTCCGCCACCGCCGAGCGGTCCGTGATGCCGAGCAGACGCGGGATCATCCTCACCGACATTGACCTACGCTGACGAGGAGCAGACGATGACCAACCGGGAACAGGTGCTGACACTGGACGCCACCGACGACACCGACGCCGATGAGACCCGGCCCGAGGAAGCCGGCGGGCAGACCGCCGCCACGGAACCCGAGTCCGAAGCCAGCGCGGAAGCCGATGAACACGATCCTGATTCACCGCGGCTACGGTGGCTGCGTCGGCCCAGCCGAAAGGGCGTTGCGCTGGGGCTTGGTGCCCTGCTCGTGATCGGATCGCTGGCCACCAGCGTGGTGCTGGCGATCGACCTGAAGCGTGAGCGAGACGTTGCCGACGCGGGCCGGCAGGCGCTTGCCGCGGCGCAGCAGTACGCGGTCGTGCTGACCAGCGTCGATGCGGCCAAGCTCGACGAGAACTTCGCCGCGGTCCTCGACGGTGCGACCGGCGAGTTCAAGCAGATGTACAGCGAGTCCAGCAGTCAACTCAAACAGGCGCTCATCGACAACAAGGCCAGAGCCGACGGCAAGGTGATCGCGGCCGGCATCAAGTCGGCGACCGAGGACAAGGTCGAGGTGATGCTCTTCTTGGACCAGTCGGTCACCAACGCGCTGAATCCCGAACCGCGACTTGATCGCAACCGCATCATCATCACCATGGAAAAGGTCGACGGCCGCTGGCTGGCCAGTGATGTCGTGCTTCCGTGAGCGGGCTTCTCGCGCGGTTGGCGGGCGCGCTGCTCGGCGCTGCACTCGTGGCAGCGTTCATCGGGACGTCGCCGACGGCGGGCGCCGACACCACATCCAACGGCGTCACCTACACCGTCGTACCCGACGTCCGCGCGGGAACCAGCCCACAAGGTCCGGGTGAGTGGACGGTGCACTACGAGAAGCTCGCGGGTGGTGACCCCGCGGTCACCGATGCGATCAACCGGATCCTCGACGACGAGGCCGACGGTCAGGTGTGGCTGTTCGCCGCCAGCGCCAGCAAGAGCTCGCCGTGGACGTTCAACACACAGGGCAGGTTGCAGTTCCGGCCGATGACCATCTCGGAACTGTGGCAGGGCCGATACCACGCCGTCGACCTGCCCAACATGCCCGTCGACACCGTGGCGACGCGAGTGTTCGACTCACGCAGCGGAATACAGATCGTGTGGAAGAACCTGTTCGTCGACGAACAGGCCGGGCTGAACCGGTTGGGCGAGTTGACCGAAAAGATCCTGCCCGCCACCTATCCGGAACCGCCGCTGGGCGGATGGGGGGAGTACTACGCGGGATGGGCGCCGGTGGAGCGCAACTTTCGATTCTGGATACCCACCGACGCGGGCATCCAGATGTACTTTCCCGAAGGCCAATTCGGCAGGGAGGTGCGTTCGATCACGATCCCGTGGGCGGCCGTCGAGGATCTGATCGCCCCCGTGTTCGCGCCGATCACCAGTTGAGGACGTCGTCCGGTCCGCCGGGGTTGCACCCGGAGTTCTGCATGATGATGCTGGACACGACCGGCCGCCACGGTTCGAGGTTCCAGGTGCCGACCTTGCCCGGATTGGTGAAGGTGGAGAGCTGCCAGTAGCACATGAACTGGTTCTGCATGGACAGCGTGTTGGCGTCGGGCGCATGCTCGAGCAACTCCGCCCACGCGTCGTAGCTCTGCGCGCCGTTGCTGAACGGTCCCGACCCCGCCCATCCCCAGGGCGTGGGATAAATCCGCAGCGTCGCCCGGTCGCCGTGGTACTCCCAGACGGTGTGGTCGATGTAGTCGGGGGAGCCCGGCGGACGCGCCGGCAGCGGCGCCGCATGCGCCACCGCGCCGGGAAACAGCACGACGGCGCCCGCAACGACGGCGAGCAATCGACCAATCCTCACGGCCTCACCTCATATCAGCCGACCGACCATTGAAGTGCCTTGTGCTGCAGGTACTCCGCAAGCCCGTACTCACCGAACTCCCGCCCGATGCCGCTGTGCTTGTACCCGCCGAACGGCGCGCTCGGGTTCAGTCCGCCACCACCACCGTTGATGATGACCGTGCCCGCCCGCAACCGGCGTCCGACCGCCACCGCCCGCAGCGGGTCGGCCGACCATACGCCGCCGGCCAGACCATAGCGGCTGTCGTTGGCCAGCCGCACCGCTTCATCGTCGTCATCGAACGGGATCACCACACCGACCGGACCGAAGAACTCGTCTTGGGCGATGCGCATCTTGTTGTCGACGCCGACGAACAGCGTCGGTTCCACGAAGTACCCACGCTCCAACTGCTCGGGACGCTTTCCGCCGAAGGCGATCTGCGCCCCCTCCTCGACTCCGGTGGCGATCAGCGACTCGACCCGCTCGCGTTGCACCTCGCGGATCAGCGGCCCCATCATCGTCGCCGGATCCGACGGGTCACCCACACTGATGAAGCCCAGCACACCGGTGATACGGGCGACCAGCTCATCGTGCAGCGACTGGTGCACCAGGATGCGGGTCAGCAGCGCACAGCCCTGGCCCGCGTGCGTGACGATGCCCGCGAGCACACTCTCCATCACCTTGTCGAGGTCGGCGTCCTCGAGGATGATGTTGGCCGACTTGCCGCCGAGTTCGAGAACGACCTTCTTCAGCGAGTCCGCCGCCTGCGTATAAACCCTGCGGCCCACCGCATCCGAGCCGGTGAAGCTGACCAGGTCCACCCCGGGATGGGTGGTCAGCGCCTCGCCTTCGGCGATGTCGCCGGTGACCACGTTGAGTACGCCCGACGGCAGACCCGCGGCCTCGGCCACCTCGCCGAGCACCAGCGCCTCCAAAGGCGTATACGGCGACGGTTTGAGCACTGCGGTGCACCCGGCGGCCAGTGCGGGTCCGATCTTGGCGAGGTTCAGCAGGAACGGGAAGTTGAACGGGGTGATGAGCGCTGCCACGCCGTAGGGTTCGCGCAGCATCATGCCCTGGCCGATGCCGTGGCCCATCACCGGACGCACCGGTGGCTCGAAGTCGAACTGCGGCAACACCCGCTCGGTCAGGTCGCGAAAGTGGTCGATCGGGGTGCCGACCTGAAGCATTTCCGAGAGCATGCGGGTCGAACCGGCCTCGGCGATGTTCAACTCGATGAGTTCGTCTCGGCGGCGGGTGAGTTCGTCGGCCATGGCGGCCAGGATGCGGCCGCGCTCGGCCGGGCGCATCGTCGGCCACGGTCCTTCGTCGAACGCGGTGCGGGCCGCGGTGACAGCGGCCTCGACGTCGGCGACGGTCGCCTGCGGCACCTCGGCGATGGTTTGCTCGGTCGCCGGGTTCACCACCGTGACGGTGTCGTTGCCGGTGCCCGACGTCCATGCGCCGTCGATGAACAAGCCCTTGCGGGTGGAAACGGTCGTGGCTGTCACTGAATTCCTCCTAGCTGGGCGTCATTGAGTAAGCTGAATTAGCTATTTCGTCGGTGGCTTCGGTGGGCAGGGCAGGAGGGCGATGGAACTGAACGGCCGTGGCGACCGCTCGTCCAAGCTCGTACGCGCCCCCAAGACCGCCGAGCTGATCGCCGACCATCTGCGCAGCAGCATCGTGCGGGGTGTGCTCAAGAAGGGCGACGCACTGCCGACCGAGGTGGAACTGGTCCGGCAGTTCGGGGTGTCCCGGCCCACGCTGCGCGAGGCATTCCGGATCCTGGAGAGCGAGTCGCTGATCGTGGTGCGCCGCGGTTCGCGAGGCGGCGTGCTGGTGTCCTCGCCCGAAACCGCGGTGGCCGCGCGGGATTTCGGCCTGCTGCTGCAGATGTCGAAAACCACGCTGGCCGACGTGTACGAGGCGCGTAAGGTCTTCGAGCCCGCCGCCGTCGAGCTGCTGGCCAAACGGGCCAAACCCGACGACATCGCCGAATTGCGGTCCACCTGTTCGGCTTTGGCCGCCCTGATCGCCGACGGCGCCGAGGACGCCGACCTCGGCGAGTGGTCGGCGGTCGTCTTCCGGTTCCACGACGTCATCCTCGAACGTTCCGGAAACAACACCATGGCGCTGGTCGGGGCGGTGTTGCGCGATGTCATCACCAAGCACATGGATCGCGCGGTCACCACCGCCGCCGGTCCCGAGGTGATCGAGAAGCAGTTCAAACAGACCCTGCGGACCTTCGAGAAGTTCATCGCATTGATCGAAGACGGGGATGCGGTGGGGGCCAGGGAACTCTGGACCGCCCACATGAACCGCGCGGGCCGCCAGATGCTGTGGGGCAACCTCGCCAACGAAACGGTCCTCGACCTGTACTCCTGACACGTCAGCCCAGCACTCCCTGTTCGCGCAGACCCGCGATCGTGTCCCAGTCCATGCCGCAGTCCAGCAGGATCTCCTCGGTGTGCTGGCCGAGCTCGGGTGCCGGGCCCACCGGAGTGGTTGGCACGCCGTCGAATTGGTAGGGCGGGGCCACCAGGCGGAACGGTTTGCCGTCGGTGCCGACGACCTCGGGCAGATAGCCGTTCTCGGCGACCTGCGGGCTGGCGCACACCTCCTCGAACGTCGCCGCCGCCGACCACACGCCGGAGAAACCGGCCAGCGCGCCGCGCCACTCCTCGAGTGTGCGGCTTGCGAATGTGGCGTCCAATTCCGCGACGCACTCGGCACTGTTGGCGAAGCGCGAAAAGGCGTCGCGGAATCGCTCATCGTCGACCAGATCGTCGCGCCCGATCAGTGTGCAGAGTTCGGGCCAGAACCGGTCGGCCTGCAGGCACACCAGGTTCAGCCATCGGTCGTCGGCGGTGCGGTAGTAGTTGACGATCGGATTCGGTGCCGCCTTGCGTTCGATGCGCGGCAGTTCTTTCGATCCGGCTGCCGCCGCCGCGATGTCGGGGCCCATGGTCCACATGCCGGTGTTCAGCAGCGAGACGTCGATCAGCGCGCCCTCACCCGCCCGTTCTCGTCGGAACAGTGCCATCGCCACCGCACCGGCGATGGCGCTGGAGCCTTGCAGGTCGAAGAACGCGGCCGGTTGCGCGGCGGGGTCGGTGGCCCCCGGGGCGGTCAGCTTGTTCTGCACCCCCGCCGCCGACCACGCTGCGGCGGAATCGAACCCGCCCGTTGAGGCGTTGGGGCCGGTGCTGCCCCAGCCGGATCCCCTCACGTAGATCAGCCGAGGGTTGTCCACGCGCAGATCGTCGGGATCGATCCCGAGTTTGGCCCGGACCTTCGGCAGGTAGCTGGTGAGGAAGACGTCCGCGGTCTTGACCAGTCGGCGCAGCGCGTCCAGGCCGGCCGGGGTGGTCAAGTCGAGGGTGATGCTGCGCTTTCCGCGGTTGGGCACGTGCAGGAAGGGGTTGGGCGCATTGTCGTCGGCGTTGAGCGCGTTGCGCAGCGCGCGCTGGGGATCACCGGTCGGGGGCTCCACCTTGATCACGTCGGCGCCGAGGTCGGCCATGATGGCACCGGCGCCCGGCACGAAGGTCCATGCCGCCACCTCGACGACGCGGACACCCTCGAATGGTCCAGCCATGCTCAATCTCCTGCTGTTCGCGAACGTTCGAATTCCGATGGGAGGGTCACCGCACCGCCTGAAGCGCGTCACGCATCCGAGCGAAGTGCTTGGGCGCCCAGATGTCCTGGTCCTCGCCCCACCCGATGTGGCCGTCCATGTCGAACCGCATCAATGCCGTACTGCCGCTGCCGTATTCGCTGATGTGGCTGACCGTGAAGCCTTCGGTGGCCATGTGCCTGCCCAGCACGTCGGTCAACCGCAGCTCCATGTGCGAACTCCACCCGGTGACCGGGTCGCGGTAGTTCTTCATCACGCTGGCCGATTTGTCGAGTGAGGCGAATTCGCCGTCGCGCAGCAGCCATCCGTGGTTCAGCGGCGACCACCCGTCAGGACCGCCCTCGGCAACCCTGACGAAGCCCAAAAAGCCGGCCTCCGGCCCGGTGTGGGCGAACACGTACTGGATGCGCCCGCGTCCGCGCTCGCGTTCGATCTGACGCCACAGCGGCCCGCCCGGGTGCAGGACCCGGCCGCTGTCGTCGGATCGTTTGCCGCTGCCCGATTTCCGAGGGGCGCCGCGCGGTGCCCAGGACCGGTCACGCACCGAGTAGCAGTCGATCGGTATGTGCTCGCCGTCCAACGTCAACGCGCCGGTCACGTGTCCGACCTGGTCGAAGTGCGTGTGGTTCATGAACGGTGGCTCGCCGGGGGTGAACCGGCGCGGATCGTGCAGGCCGTCGAAGTGCAGGTCAATGGCGAAGTCGGCTGCCGCATCGGCGAACTCGACCTGGTATTCGCGCAGGGGACGCAGCATCCGCACCGAGAAACCGCCGCCGGGAATGGCAATGTCGCGCAGGTCCGGATTCGGTTCGGTGACCGGCACCTCGGTCTGCATCCGGAAGTAGCGCAGCTGGTCCGGCAAGGCACCGCGGGGATCCCACAGGTACACGCGCCAGGTCACGGTGCGCCGGGTGGTGTGGAAGGTGGCGTGCAGCCAGCATCCGATCTTGCGTTCCGGGATGTTGAAGGACCACCAGGTGGTCTCGGCCCAGTACGGGTCGCCCTCCGGGGCCGGGTGGAAGTTGTCGTCGGCGGGGAGTATCGGCGTATCGGCGGTGATGTGCGTGCTCCGATGCGCCTGGTCGGTTGTGTCGGTGCGATCCGTCCGCGTCGCTGCGTCCGGACTGCTGGCCCGTGGCATGGCGTCATCCTAACGTAAAGGATACTAATTTAGGCGATACTGTCGAGATCGGCGCACGCAAATCTGCGACGGGTTTGATCTGCACTAATCCTCATGTGGCCGAACGCTTCTCGGCTCGTGGTCGAGGGATGTCGAAAAGCGACTCCTGTGCCAGTGTGGCCACGATCGTGCCCTGCGTGTTGTAGAGGTGGCCGGAATACATTCCGCGCCCGCCCGCGGTTGCGATGGGATCGAGATCGATCAGCAACCAGTCGTTCGGATCCGCGCCGCGGTGCAGCCACACCGCGTGATCGACGCTCGGCAGCAGCCCGACCTGCTCGATCTGCGGCGCCCGGGACAGTCCGGTGCAGAGGTCGGACAGGAACACCACGCCGCAGGCCCGCGTGTTGGGGTCATCGGCCAACGGCTCGCGGATCCGCAGCCACATTCGAGCGGGCCACCGGTACCACGGCCGGGTGTCCTCGGGGACGCGGGCCTCCACGTCGAACGTGCGCGACGCGTTGAGCTGGTGCGTGTCCAACTCGTCCGGCGGCTGCACCCGCGGTGGTTCGGCGGCCTGGTACTCGGGCGCGTCGGGTTTCGGTCGGCTGAACGAACAGGACATCGAGAAGATCACCCCGTCGTTCTGTACGGCGGTGACGCGACGCCCCGAGTAGCGCCCGCCGTCACGGTCGCGCTCCACCCGCAACTCGATCGGGGCGCTGGCATCACCGGCGAGCAGGAAGTAGCCGTGGATGGAGTGCGCGATGCGATCGTCGGGCACCGTGAGGCTCGCCGCACGCAGCGCCTGGGCCGCCACCTGCCCGCCGTAGATCGTGCGCCTACCGGTCACGCTGACCGGATCGGCCAGAAAGCGGTCATGCGGTAGAGCCTTGATGCCGAGCACCTCGGCGACGGTGGTCGGGGTGAGCTGATCGCCGTCGAAAACCTCGCGGGTCAAGCTCATTGCGGTCCCCGGTTCGCGGTCGTTCTCACCTCAGACGCGCCTGCCCGCTGCGGCCCAATGGGCGTCCCTGATCGAACGTTTCATCAGCTTCCCGGTCTCGGTGCGCGGCAGTCGGGCGGTGTACTCCACCGAGCGTGGGCACTTGTAGCCCGCAAGCCGTGAACGGGTGAACGCGATGAGTTCCTCGGCCAGCGCGTCGGTCGGCTCCGCGTCGGCGACGAGTTCGACGACCGCCTTGACCTGTTCACCCCACTCCGGATCGGGTATCCCGATCACCGCCACGTCGGCGACGGCCGGATGGCTGGACAGGACCCCCTCGACCTCGGCCGGGTAGATGTTGACGCCGCCGCTGATGATCATGTCCTTGGCGCGGTCGCAGATGAACAGGTACCCGTCGTCGTCGAGATAGCCCACGTCACCCAGCGTGAAGGCGTTTCCGCGGTGCACCGACGCGGTGAGTTCGGCGTCGTTGCGGTATTCGAAGCTCTGCCCGCTGAGCGACTCGATGTAGACATTCCCGATTTCGTTGGCGGGCAGGAGGTTTCCCTCATCGTCGAGAATCTTGACGCTCATCCCGCGCACGGGCCTGCCGACCGTGCCCGGCTTCTCCAGCCAGCGGTACGGTTTGGCGATGGTGGCCGCACCCTCGGTGCCGCCGTAGGTTTCCCAGATCACCGGACCCCACCAGTCCATCATGTCCTTCTTGACCTGCAGGGGGCACGGCGCGGCCGAGTGCACCACCGAACGCAGGCTCGAGACAACGTACTTGTCGCGAACCTCGCGCGGCAACTTGAGCATTCGCACGAACTGGGTGGGCACCATGTAGGCCGAGGTGACCGGGTGCCGGTCGATGGCGGCCAGCGTCTGCTCGGCATCGAACTTGCCGAGAATCACCAACGCCTGACCCACGTTCAGGGCCCCGAGATAGAAGCTCTGGCAGCCGGCGTGATGCATACCCGTCGACACCAGGTGTGCGCCGTCGAAGGGGCGGAAGTCGAACGCGCGGCCGAACACCGCCATGGCGTTGGCGGCCTCCGACGGGTCGCGATCGTCGAGCGCGCGCATGATGCCCTTCGGCTTGCCCGTCGTTCCCGACGAATACCGGATGGAATCGCCTTGTCTGCGATCGGCGGGCGGGGTCGACGGTGCACCGGCCATCAGTTCGGCGTCGGTGATGAATCCGGCGGGCACGTCGTCCTCGGGCGCGGCGCCGACAACGACGCGCAGTGCGGCACCGCCCGCCGCCGCGCCGCACCGGTCGAGGTAGTCGACGTGGGACACCAGCGCGGTGGCACCGGAGTGCTCGAGGATCGAGGCGAACTCGTCGGCCGACAAGGTCGGGTTCAGCGTCAGGTAGCGAAGTCCGATCTCGGTGGTCGCCAACTGCCACACCACGGCGTCGACGTCGTTCGGCAGCGCGTACGCGACCGTTTCACCGTCTCGGAGGTCGTGGGCGCGCAAGGCGTTGGCCACCCGGTGGGCTGCCGCGGTGAGTTCACCGAAGCTCATGGCGCGCCCGCTGGGCGAGTCGGCGATCGCCGGCGCGTGGGGGTGGTCTTCGGCGATCCACCACACCCCGAGCCGCTGATCCCACGGATGCTTCACGAGCGCTCCCCTCTTGAATTAGCTTAAACAGTATACTCAACACCGGGCCCTGAACAGCCCCGAGCCGAGTCGCCGAGAGGTCACCGTCCGGGCGGTGTGGTGGCCGTGACATGCGCGCGCATCCGCACCACGGCCAGCTCGCTGTCACCGGCCAGCAGCGCGTCGGCGATGCTGCGGTGCGCCGGGTCGATGGCTTGGGAGGCCCGTTCGAGTGCCTGGGGGTCGTCATCGACGTACTGGGCGAAGAAATTCCACCCGAGTCGCATGGTCACCCGGTGCACGAGTTCCAACGCCCGATTGCCCGAGAGTCGGGCGAGCACGGAATGGAAATCCTCGCGTTTGGCATACGCGGCGGTGACGCCCTGCTCGGACTCGGTGGCCAGCGCCTTCTCGATCATCGAGGCGTCAACGGTGCCGGAGCGCACGGCGGAGGCTGCCCGCTCGGCGACGGCGAGTTCCAGCCCGGTGCGCAACTCCTGGATGTGTTGTGCGTTGACGCCGTGGCGGCGCAGGTAGATCGAGATGATCTCGGTCAGCGCCGAACTGTCGGGCTCCGCGACGAACAGGCCGCCGCCGGGGCCACGCCGGGTGAGCGCGATCTGCTGGTATTCGAGGATTCGGATGGCCTCGCGCAGCACCGCCCGGCTGGCCTTGTACTTGGCCATCAGCGTGGCCTCGGAGCCGATGAATGTGCCAGGTGTGGCCCCGGTGTCGAGGACCCACGCGAAGATCTGTCTGGCCAGCGCCTCACCGCGCTTGTCGCCGTCGGTGCCCGCCAGGGCGGTGATGGGGTCCAGGGCCTGCACCGTCGCCGGCTGACGGTGAATGAATTCCGCTTCCGCGCGTAGATGCCTACTCATCCGCTCGCGGGCCACACCGGGGTTGTTGGTCAGAATCGCCCGCGCGATGCTCGCATGTGCGTGCTGTACTTCCTTGCTCATTCCGGTGGGCAGCATGGCCTCGTCGGCGAAGTGGAAATCGATGACACGGCTGAACGTTTCGACGAACAGCTGCAACACCGGGTTCCCGGTCAGCGCGGCCAGTTGGGTGTGTAGGAGCCGGTATTCGGTGAAGTTGCCCGCCGACTCCTCGGCCAACGTTTCGCGCACGGTGCTGATATCGGCCTCACCGGCTCGCTGGGAGGCCAGTTCGGCGACCAGTTCCTCCAGGATGATCCGGGTGTCGAAGAGTTCGTCGAGGGTGGCCTTGGCCCGCAGCAGATAGATCACGGTCGGACCGATCACCGCGTCGACGTCGGGTTCGTCGATGACCAGACCGCCGCCGGTGCCGCGGCGCATGCGCGCCACGCGCTGGTGCTCGACGAGGCGCACGGCCTCCCGTAGCACCGCCCGGCTCACCCCGTAGCGCTCGAGCAGCTCGGCCTCCGAACCGAGCACCTGACCCACCGGCCAGCCCAGTTCGATGACGTCGGCGACGATCTGCTCGGCGGCCCGACCCGCCAACTTGGCCCGCCGCGAGTCGATCCGCGGCGCGATCAGGTCTTGGTCCACCGCGTCACCGGTAAGTGGGTGGGCCGTTGCGCCGTGGCGTCGCGCGTCGTTCGGCCACCGGCGGGTTGCCGATGTGGGTGTAGGCCATGCCGTTCTGCAGCGCGGTCGACCTGGTCATGTCTAGAGATTCCCATATCGCCCGGATGGTTCCCTGGATCGCCTTCGGGTTCCGCTCGGCGATGGTCGCGGCGATCTGGTGCGCGCGCTCCCAGAGCTGTTCGCGGTCGACGACCTCGGTCACCAGCCCGAGTCGCAGCGCGGTGTGGGCGGAGATGCGCTCCTCGGTGCCCATCAGCGCCCAGCGCAGCACGTCGCCGAGCGGGACACCGCGCTGCAGCATCCCGATCGGCTCCAGCGCCGAGACGATCGACGCGTTCGCGTGCGGGTCGAAGAACGCGGCGTCCTCGGAGCAGATGATGATGTCCGCCTCGTTCAGCAGGTACTGCCCGCCGCCGGCCACCAGCCCGTGGACCGCGGTGATGACCGGCTTCCAGCACCGGTGCGCGATCTTCGGCGACACCCACACACCGGGATCGAAGCTGTTCCACACGTTGGACTTCAGAAACCAGCTCCCGTCGCCCTTGACGTCGACGCCGGTGCAGAAGGCCCGATCACCCGCCGCCCGTAGCACGACGACATGGATGTCGTCGGTATCGCGCACGGTCTGCCACACCCAAACCAGCTCGCGGGCCATCCGCTCGGAGATCGCGTTCATCGCATCCGGCCGGTTCAACGTCACCGTCGCGACATGGTCCGAACCGACCGCGAAATCGATGGCCTGAAGCGCGCCATCAGAGGAGCCCGGGTCGATGTCCGAGTGGGGGCTAGCGTAAATCATAGTATTCAGTGTACTAATAAATTGGATTCGCAACTGACACACGGGGAAATGAGATGGGCAAAGCCAGTCCGGGCCCGGCCGGGTTGCCGTACACCGACCTCGGCACCCGGCAGATGCTCGACAACCCGTTCGCGCGGATGGCCGAGTTGCGCGCGCGAGCACCCATCTCGTGGGCCACCGCCCCGCTGCTGCTGCGCGGCAAGGGCGGCTACCTGGTGACGTTGCACGAAGACGTCGGGACCGTGTTCGGCGACGATCGCTTCTCCAACGACATCATCAAGTACACCTCGGCGCGCCGGTTCGCCTGGATGCTGCCGTCGTCGATCCGGATGCTCACCCAGACCATGGTTTTCCGCGACGATCCCGACCACAAGCGGCTGCGGACGTTGGTGCACAAGGCGTTCACGCCGAAGTTCGTCACCACGCTGGTGCCCGACATCGACAAGATCGCAGAACAGCTCGCCGACGAGGTGGCCGCCGAACGCGACGTCGACCTGGTCCAGGCCTTCGCCGTGAAGCTGCCGCTGGCGGTCATCGCCACCATGCTCGGCATCGCCGATAAGGACCGCGACACCTTTCACGATCTGGTGGAGAAGCTGGGCGACGACGCGGGACGCCGCGCCGGGCAGATTCGCAGTGCGTATCACTCGATCCAGCTGTCTCGGCTCTTCGAGGAGATGATCTCCGACCGCCGGGCCAACCCCGACGACGGGTTGATCTCAGAACTGGTGCGGGCCAACGAAGGTGGCGACAAGCTCAGCCACAAGGAAGCCGTCGCGATGGTGTTCCTGTTGCTGCTGGCCGGCCACGACACCACCTCCAGCCTGATCGGCAGCAGCGTGCTGGCGCTGACCCAGCACCCCGAGCAGCTCGACCTGCTACGCAGCCGCCCTGAGCTGCTCGAGACGACCGCCATCGAGGAGCTGTTGCGTTACACCGCCCCCGTGGCCTACGGCGCGGCCCGGCTGGCCAAGGAGGACATGGAGATCCGCGGGGTGCACATCCCGCGCGGTTCACAGCTGTTGGGCGCGATCATCTCGGCCAACCGGGACGAGACGGTGTTCGACAATCCGGAGGCGCTGGACCTGACTCGGAAGCCGAACCGGCACTTCGGGTTCGCCTTCGGCATCCACTACTGCCTGGGTCACCAACTCGCGCGGCTGGAGGGGCGCGCGGCATTGAGCACCCTGCTGCGACGTTTCCCCAACTGGGAACTCAAGGCGCCACCGGAACAGCTGCATTACCGCCCGACGGTGTCGCTGCGTGGACTGACCAACCTACCGATACGGATGTACTGATATGACACAGACGCAACAGCAGGAATTCGACCACGCCATCAAGGACGAGGACATCGAGCGTGCGAAGCTGCTGATCGGCATCGACGCCCCGACGAGTATCGACGAGTTCTACCGCGAAGCCAGCGTCGACGGAATCCGCAACTTCGCTCGCGGAGCCGGTGATGACAACCCGCTGTTCTGCGATCCCGACTACGCCGCCGACACGAGGTGGGGCGGGGTGATCGCGCCGCCGATGATCTTCTCGGCGATGTCGAAGAAGATGCTGGGCGATCCGATTCCCGAGGACATCCGCAAGGCCACCAGGGGGCTGTTCTCCGGCATCCACGTCTTCGTCTCCGGTCAGACCACCGAGTGGTATCAGCCGGTGCGGCCTGGCGATTCGCTCTACGGCTTCGGTGGATTGGAGTCGATCGAGGAAAAGCACAGCGAGTACGCGGGCCGATCCATCATCCGCATCCTCCGCCAGGTCAAGGTGAATCAGCGCGCCGAGATCGTCGCGGTCGCGCGCATCATCCTGATTGCGACCGAACGGCAGCGCGCGCGCGAGCGCGGCAAGTACATGGATATCCAGCCCGCCACCTATACCGATGAGCAGATCGCCGAGATCGACGAGATCTACGCCGCCGAGGGCCCACGCGGTGCCGAGCCGCGGTACTGGGAGGACGTCGAGGTCGGCGAGCCGCTCCCGAAGATGGTGAAGGGCCCGCTGACCCTCACCGACGTCATCAGCTTCCACTCGGGCGGTTACGGATTCGGGCCGTACGGGATCGGAGCCGCGCGGATCGGCTACAAGAACCGCCAGCGGGTGCCCAAGTTCTACATCAAGAACGCCGCAGGTATCCCGGATGTCGCCCAGCGCCTGCACTGGGAGAACGAGTGGTCGCAGTCCATCGGCAACCCGATGGCCTACGACTACGGCGTGATGCGCGAGTGCTGGCTCACCCACTTCGTCACCGACTGGATCGGCGACGACGGCTGGCTGGTGCGCCAGCACGACGAGATGCGCAAGTTCAACTTCATCGGTGACACGCAGTTCATCACCGGTGAGGTCGTCGGTAAGCGTATGGAGAACGGAAATGCGTTGGTGGACCTGGACTTCCGCTGCACGAGCCAGCGCGGCGAGGTCACCGCACCCGCAACCGCCACCGTCGCGCTGCCCAGCCGCGAGCACGGCCCGGTGATCCTGCCCACCCCGGATGAGGAGTTGCGTCGCAAGGCCGCGGCGATGCTCGACCGGCATAACGAGCTGATCGGAAAATCGCGCAGGTGACTTCGGCTCACCCGATCGAAACCGGCACCGACACCGTGCTGGCCGAGGTCGTCGACGGCGTCGGGATCGTCACCCTCAACCGGCCCGAGCGCCGCAACGCGTTGCACGCCGAGATGTACGTCGCGGTGCCGCGGTTGCTCGAACAGTTCGCCGCCGACGATGCGATCGGCTGTGTGCTGATCACGGGCTCGGGCAATGCGTTCTGCGCGGGCGGCGATGTGCGGGATGGGAATTCGGGCAAGCAGGCATCTGGCGAATGGGGCGACGGCGTCGACGTCGAGGCCAAGGTGCGCTCGCAGACCGCGCAACTGGCCGACAACGCCAGGATGGTGACCCAGCTGCACCGCATGCCGAAGGTGACGATCGCCGCACTGCCCGGTGCGGCCGTCGGCGCGGGCATGAGCATCGCGCTGGCCGCCGACCTCCGTATCGCGGCGCGATCGGCGCGGCTCATCCCCGGCTGGTCGAAGCTGGCCTTCTCCGGTGATTTCGGCGGGGCCTGGTTCCTGACGCGGCTGCTCGGCCCGGCCAAGGCGCTCGAGCTGTTGATCGCCGACGAACCGGTGGACGCGGAGGCCGGGCTGCGGCTCGGGGTGTTCAACCGGGTCGTCAACGACGCCGACCTACGGGACTCGGCGATCCAGTGGGCCGCGCGTATCGCCGCGGGACCGACGTCGGCCTTCGCCGGCACCAAGGCCAACGTCCTTGATGCCCAGCAGCTTCCGTTGGAGCAGGCTTTGCTTGCCGAGAGCGAGCGCATGGTGCGCAGCGGTATGACCGTCGAGCATCGCAGGGCGGTCAAGGCATGGTTGGCCGCCGCCGCGGCGAAGTCGGGTGTCCGATCATGAGCGGCGGCGCGACGATCTCCGCCGAGTTGCAGCAGTGGATGATGCAGACCACCGGCGCGGACCGAGTCGAGGTCAAGCAGGTACCCGGAGGCGCCAGCAGGCAGGCATGGTTCGTCGACACGTACGGTCCGGGAGGGGATGAGCAGCTCTTCCTGCGCTACGACCCGAATCCACCCAGGCCCGGCAGCGCCTTTCACCCGTTGCAGGTCGAAGCCGAGATCATGGCGGAACTGTGGCGCCACGGCGTGACGGTGCCGCGGGTGGTGGCCGCGCACCCGGACGAGCAGGCGGTGCTGCTGGAGCGCGTCGGCGGTGACACCTGGTTCCGGCTGATCAAGGATCCCGACGATCAGGTCCGCACCGCGCGGGACTTCATCGCCAAACTGGCCTATCTCCACCGCATCGACGCCGGCACGTTGGACATCTCGAGCCTGGGCCGTGCCGGCCCGGTGCACGGGCACGTGCGGACCGAACTGTCCCGGATGCGCGAACGTGTTGCGGCGCACGGGAGACCGGCCCCGCTGGTGTCGTTCTGCATCGATTGGCTCGAGCGCAACATCCCCGACTACGACGGGCCGACGGTTCTGGTCCAAGGTGACACCGGGCCCGGCAATTTCATGTACGCCGACGGCACGGTGACCGCGATCGTGGACTGGGAGCTGGCCCACTTCGGCGACCCGATGGACGACATCGCCTGGCTGTCCCTGCGCACCGTGCAGGACACCTTCACCCATTTCCCGGACCGCATCGCCGAGTACGAACGGCTGTCCGGGCACCCAGTCGACGAAGACCGCGTCTGGTATTACCGGCTGTTCGCCGAGACGCGGCTCGCGTCGATGAACCCCGGCGGCGTCGATGCGCGGGCATCGGTGCCTGCGAACTCACCCGACGCCGGGAACAGCCTGATCTACGGCATGCTGCACCGGCGGCTGCTGATCGAAGCGCTCGCGCGGGTGGTCGGGATCCCCGACGTCGACGTCGAATTCCCCGATGAGGACCAGGAATCCGAGCGCGCCTCCGTCTATGCCGCGACCGCGGCGGCGCTGTCCGAGGCCGCGGGGCGCTCGAGCGACCCCCTGGCGATCCGCTACGTCAAGGGCGCCGCCCGGCTGGTCAAGTACCTCGCCGAGGTGGATCGCGTCGGTGCGCAGGTCGACGCGGCCGAACTGGCGGAGCTGGCCGAATTACTCGGCGACGCCCCGGCTTCGGTGCCACAGGGTCGGGCCGCGCTGGCGGAGCGGGTCGCGCGCGGCGAACTCGACGAGCGCGACTACGTCGCCCAGTTGTGGCGCGGCATCAAGCGCGACGACTACCTCACCAGAACCGCGTCCGGCGCGTTGCGGCGCCGGACCTGGCCCGAGCTTCACGATTCGAGCGAGACAGGAGCGCAGCGATGGGCATCGCCATCACCGAAGACCACCGTGAGCTAGCCGAGGTCGCACGGTCCTTCCTCGCCGCCCGTGGTGCGCGCACGGCAGCGCGAGCCTTGTTGGACGCCGAGACGGAGTCGCGGCCCGAGTTCTGGTCCGAGCTCGCCGGGCTCGGGTGGCTCGGCCTGCACGTGCCGGAGCAGTACGGCGGCTCGGGGTGCGGACTTCCCGAACTGGTCTCGGTGACAGAGGAATTCGGTCGTGCGGTCGCGCCGGGGCCGTTCGTCCCGACGGTGATCGCCTCGGCGGTCATCTCGGCGGCGGGTACCGAGGAGCAGCGTGCGCGCTGGTTGCCGACCCTGGTCGACGGGACGTCGACCGCGGGTGTCGGTTTCGATACCGCGTTGTCGTCCGACGGGTCGCGCTGCACCGGTGACGCGGGTGTGGTGCTCGGCGCCGGGCTGGCCGACCTGCTGGTGCTGACGGTCGGGGACGACGTCGTGCTGCTTCCGGCTGCGGCCGACGGCGTGGTCGTCGACGTGAAGACCAACCTCGACCCGACGCGACGCTCGGCACGCGTCACCGTGACCGACGTCGAGATCGGCGCTGCCGAATTGCTCCCTGGCGCCGCCGGAATCGCGCGCGCCATGGCCAGGACCGTCCTGGCCGCTGAAGCCGTTGGGGGAGCGCAGGATTGCCTTGATTCGGCAGTCGAGTACGCGAAGGTGCGCGAGCAGTTCGGCCGCACCATCGGTACGTTCCAGGCCATCAAGCATCATCTGGCCAACATGCTGGTGGCCGCCGAATCGGCCGGTGCGACGGTATGGGACGCGGCGCGGGCGGCGGATGCGGGGGAGCAGGAGTTCGCGCTGATGGCCGCCTGTGCGGCGACGCTGGCTTTTCCGGCATACGTGCACAACGCCGAATTGAACATTCAGGTGCACGGCGGCATCGGGTACACGTGGGAGCATGACGCGCACCTGCATCTGCGGCGCGCCGTCACGCTGCGCGGACTGGCAGGTGGACGCGACGCCCCGCTCGATGTCTATCAACTGACCGCGAAAGGTGTGGTCCGGGAGAACTCGATCGACTTGCCTCCCGAAGCCGAACAGTTGCGCGAGGAGGTGCGCGCGGAGTTCACCACCTGGTCGGGCTTGGACCCGAAACAGTTGCGGGAAAAGATGATCGAGACCGGCTACGTCATGCCGCACTGGCCGAAACCGTGGGGTCGAGCGGCCGGTGCGGTCGAGCAACTGGTCATCGAGCAGGAAATGGCCGAGGCCGGCATCAAGCGACCGGAGTTCGGCATCACCAGCTGGGTGGTGCTGACGATGATCCAGCACGGGACCTCCGATCAGATCGAACGACTGGTGCATCCGGCGCTGACGGGTGAACACGTC
The DNA here is from genome assembly GCF_001500025.1 of Mycobacterium sp. IS-1590. Lineage (GTDB taxonomy): Bacteria > Actinomycetota > Actinomycetes > Mycobacteriales > Mycobacteriaceae > Mycobacterium. The sequence goes on from NZ_LQIW01000049.1 coordinate 233,580, forward strand.
TGGTGCCAGCTGTTCTCCGAACCGGGCGCCGGTTCGGACGCGGCCGCCGTGAGCACGAAGGCCGTGCGCGCCGACGGCGGCTGGATCATCAACGGGCAGAAGGTCTGGACCAGCGGCGCGCAGCACTGCCGCTATGGCCTGGCGACAGTGCGCACCGATCCCGCGGCGGCCAAACACGCGGGCATCACCACGGTCATCATCGATATGAAGGCGCCCGGCGTCGAGGTCCGGCCGTTGCGCCAGATCACCGGCGGATCGGAGTTCAACGAGGTTTTCTTCAACGACGTCTTCGTCCCCGACCGCGACGTGGTCGGCGAACCCAACGACGGATGGCGGGTGGCCCGCGCGACGCTCGGCAACGAGCGGGTCAGCATCGGCGGTGGACTACCGGGCAGCCAGGGGGCCGCGGGAATGGTGGTCGACCTGACGCAGCGCTACGGCGACAGGGTGGCGGGCGCACCCGAACGGGCAGGCAGATTCCTCGCCGACGATCACGCGCTGCGACTGCTCAACCTGCGCCGGGCGGCGCGCAGCGTGGTCGGCGCCGAACCCGGTCCAGAGGGTAACGTCACCAAACTCCTGATCGCCGAACACGTGGTGGCGCGGGCGAGCCTGGCGGCCGAGTTGGTCGGGCCCGACGTCGCGCTCGTCAGCGGAGCCGGGAAGTACCCGGGCTTCATGGTGCTGGCCTCTCGGGGTATGACCATCGCGGGCGGCACCTCCGAGATCACGCGCAATCAGATCGCCGAGCGCATCCTGGGATTGCCGCGCGACCCGCTGATCAAGTGACCGGCACGAACACCGGAACCCATGAAACGTCGTGTCGTTCGAACCGGACCTCGACCGCCATCCCGGAGTGCACCGCCTCGGGATCGCAGTCGACGACGTTGGCGCTCAGCCGCAGCCCGGGTTGTTCGGGCAGCTCGACCAGGGCCACCACGAACGGTGTCGGCACGCTGGGGTTGAACTGTTGATGACACACGGTGAACGTGAACACTGTGCCGCGACCGGACACCGCGACGAACTCCGGATCCGCGCCGCACGTCGGGCATGCCGCCCGTGGCGGGTGGAAGTAACGCCCGCACGACGCGCAGTGGGCGATGAGCAGGCGGCCTTCGGCGCCGCCGGTCCAATACGGGCGCGAGGCGTCGTCGAGGGGCGGCAGGATGCGCGGGGCGGGCGAGAAATCCGAGGTAACCGACGTATCAGACACGTTATAAAAGTACACTGATTAAGTTCATTGTTCCGAAGGAGGACGGATGCCCGCCCCGCCGAGCGCACCGGTCATCTCGGGCGCCGGAATCTCTGCGATTGGCCGGCGCACCGGCATTTCGGCGCTGGATCTGACCGTGCAGGCCTCGACGGCCGCCATCGCCGACGCCGGCCTGGCGCCTGCCGACATCGACGCGGTTCTCACCATGGGAGACACCCCGGCCGACGTGGCGGCCGCCGCGTTGGGCATTCCCGATCCCGGCGCGCAGGGTCCGGTGCTGGGCCGCAACGGGCTGCTGACCCCGGTGGTCGCGGCCCGCGACCTGATCGCCGAGGGCAAGGCCCGCCACGTGCTCGTCTACCGGACGGTGCAGATGATCGGCGGCACCGTGGACCGCCGCGCCGCAGACCGGGCGCCCGAGTCCGGCGGAAAGCGCGCCGAGGGCGGCATGGACATGACCGAGGTCGGCTATCTGCTTGCCGCGCACGCGTATTCGGCCGCCAACTGGCTCGCCATGCACTGCCGCGCCCACATGGACCGCTACGGCACCACCAAGCAGCAACTCGGCTGGATCGCGCTGAACGCCCGGCGCAACGCCGCGCGCAATCCGCTGGCGGTGTACCGCGATCCGATGACCATGGAGCAGTACCTGGACGCCAGGATGATCTCCTCCCCTCTGGGCCTCCTCGATTGCGACGTGCCGGTCGACGGTTCCATCGCGCTGGTGCTCTCCACCCCGGAGCACCGGGCCAACGCCCCACACGGTGCGGTCACCGTCGAAGCGGCGGGCGGGGCCTCAGGCGCGGGTGGATGGACCGGCCGTCCGGACTACCCGAAGATGGCGATGCACGACGCCGCCGCGGACATGTGGTCACAGACCGACCTGAAACCGGCCGACGTCGACCTGGCCGAGTTGTACGACGGTTTCAGCTATCTCACGCTGGCATGGCTGGAGGCACTGGGCTTCTGCGCCGACGGTGAGGGTGGCCCGTTCGTCGATGGCGGTCACCGGATCGCGCGTGCGGGCCAATTGCCGCTGAACACCTATGGCGGTCAGCTGTCGGCCGGCCGGATGCACGGGTACTGGGTGCTGTACGAGGCATGCCAGCAGCTGCGCGGACTGGCGGGGGACACGGCGATACCGAAGCGTCCCGAGGTGGCCGTCGCGTCGGCTGGTGGCGGCCCGATCGCCGGATGTGTGCTGTTGTCGTGTTGACCGAACTCGACCGCCGCGCAGGGACAGCCGCGGACACCATCCCCGACGAGATCGCCGGGTTCATCGGCGAGCACCCCGACACCGCGGTCATGGTGCACAGCGACGACCGTCCCGATCAGTTCACCGCCGCCGAGTTGTTCGACGAGAGCATGCGGTTGGCCGCCGGGCTGGCCGGACTGGGTATCCGGCCCGGCGATGTCGTCGCTGTCCAGCTGCCGAACTGGCGCGAGTGCTTCTCCGTGCACGCCGCCGCCTGGTTGTGCGGTGCGGTGGTGCTGCCCATCGTGCCGATCTACGGGCCTGCCGAGGTCGCCTTCATCGCCAGGCAATCGGGGGCCCGTGCCATCGTGCTGGCTCGTGAGCTCCGCAACCGCGACACCGGCGCGACCGTGTCAGCGCTGGCCGATCTGCCCGAGCTGGGACACCGCATCGTGCTGGGCGGTGCGCACACCGGAACCATCCCGTTCGAAGAGCTGACCTCAACGGCGGCAACGGGTTTCACGCCGTGTCGTCCCGACCCCGAAGGTCGCGCGGTGCTGGTGTACACATCAGGGACGACGGCGGAACCCAAGGGCGTCCAGCACACCCACGGTTCACTGCTCGGTGAACTGCGCGCGATGGATGCGCTGCGCAACACCGATGCCGACCAGACCACGTTGGCGGTCTTTCCGGCCGGACACATCGCAGGCACGCTGGGCATCCTGCGCATGATGTGCCGCTCCGGAGACACCATCGCCATGGACGCATGGAACCCCGAGGCCGCCGCCCGGCTCATCGCCAAGCACGGCGTGAGCGTCTCGGCCGGCGCGCCGATCCATCTGGGTGGCATCCTCGACGTCGCCGAACGCGACTGTCTCGATGTGTCGAGCCTGCGCGAGTACACCACCGGCGCGGCCGGTGTCGCGGGCACGCTGATCCGTCGCGCCGACCGGTTCGGCATCGGTGCCTACCGCTGCTACGGATCCAGCGAACACCCCACGATCAGCGTCGGCCGGCCGGAGGATCCATTGGACAAGAGGGCCGACACCGACGGGCGGATCGCCCCCGGTACGCGGATCCGACTGGTCGACGACCGCGGGCGCGACGTACCGCCGGGCGCCGACGGCGAGATCCTCACGCAGGGGCCCGAATTGTTCCGCGGTTACACCGATCCCCGCTTCACCGAAGCCGGCTTCGTCGACGGCTGGTTTCGCACCGGCGATGTCGGGCGATTGGACGCCGACGGCTTTCTCACCATCACCGACCGCAAGAAGGACATCATCGTCCGTGGCGGCGAGAACATCTCGTCGAAGGAAGTCGAAGACGTCGTCAGCAGCCACCCCGCGGTGGCCGAAGCCGCCGCGATCGGCGCCCCCGACGAGAAGTACGGCGAACGGGTCTGCGTGTTCGTCGTGCTGCAGGAGGGCGGGTCCTTCGACACCGCCGACGCCGCGGCCCATTTCGCCGCCTGCGGGCTGGCCAGACAGAAGACGCCCGAACGCATCGTGGTGGTGCCGGAGCTGCCGCGCACCATCAGCGGCAAGGTGCAAAAGCACCGCCTCAGAGAACAACTCGGCACGACCGGCCAATAGATATCCGACGGAAGGAACGAACGTGGGCAGAGTGCAGGACAAGGTCGTCCTCATCACCGGCGGCGCCCGAGGTCAGGGCCGGTCGCACGCGGTGCGACTGGCCGAGGAGGGCGCCGACATCATCCTGTTCGACATCTGCGGCGACGTCGAACACAACGATTACGCGCTGTCCACCGAGCACGACCTCGAAGAGGCGGGTTCAGAGGTCGAGAAGACCGGGCGCCGGGCGGTGACGGCCGTCGTCGACGTGCGTGACCGCGCCGCGCTCGCCGATGCGCTGAAGTCCGCGGTGGATGAACTCGGCAAGCTCGACGTGGTGGTCGCCAACGCCGGCATCTGCCCGCTGGGGTCGGACCAGCCCATCGACGCCTTCGCCAACGCGTTCGACGTCGACTTCGTCGGCGTGGTGAACACCGTTCACGTTGCGCTGCCGTATCTTTCGGCCGGAGCCTCGATCATCACCGTGGGGTCGGTCGCCGGGCTGCTGGCCGAGAAGGCCGGGCCGGCCGCGAGCATGGGGCCCAACGGCTCGGGCGGGGCGGGCTACAACCTGGCCAAGCAGTTCATCGACAAGTACACGATGGCGTTGGCCAACCAGTTGGCGCCCAGATCGATCCGGGTCAATGTGGTGCACCCGACGAATGTCAACACCCCGATGCTGCACAACGAGTCGATGTACAAGATGTTCCGGCCCGACCTCGAGCATCCGTCCCTCGACGACGCGTTGCTGACGTTCCCGATGATGCAGGGCATGCCGATTCCCTACGTGGAACCCGAGGACATCTCGCACGGGATCTGCTACCTGGCCTCCGACGAGTCCCGCTACGTGACGGGGTTGCAGCTCAAGGTCGATGCCGGCGCCACCGTGAAGTTCTGATCGGACGGATTTGCATGGCGATGCAGTGGGCGATGCCGTGGCCGGGCGGCGATCTCGCGAGACAGGCCGAATCCGCTGGAGCAGCGGCGTTCTGCGCGGGCGAGTTCGCCGACACCGGCGCCTACGTCACGGCCTCGGAGATGGCACACCAGACCAGCACGGCGCGCATCGGGCCGGGGATCGCGTACGCGTTCGCACGGTCGCCGTTCGTCCACGCCGCGGCCGCAAGGCATCTGAACAAGATCGCACCCGGCCGGGTGTTCCTCGGGCTGGGTGCGGGGACGGGAAGGATGAACCGCGACTGGTTCGGGGTGGACTCCTCGCATCCGGCGCCGCGGATGACGGAACTCGTGCGCTGCATCCGCGCGTTCCTGGAGGCCGACAACGGTGAGCGGATCGTCTTCGACGGCGACTTCTACCACATCGACGCCCGCATCCAGGCGCCGGTGCTCGGCCGGATCGACGTACCGATCCTGTTGGGCGCGTTCAATGTTCACATGCTGCGTGCCGTCGGCGGCGTGGCGGACGGGGTGCTCGGACACGGACTGTTCACCGACCGGTGGTGGAGCGAGGTCGTCGAGCCGAATCTGACCCTCGGCGCGAAGCGCGCCGGGCGCGACCCCACCGGGCTTTTGCGCTGGGGCTGGGTGATCACCGCGATCAACGACGAGGATCCTCAGCGCGCGATCGACGACGCCAAGCGCCAGATCGCGTTCTATCTGACCGTCAAGACCTATGACTCGCTGGTCGAGCTGCACGGCTGGCAGGACGAGGTCGCCGCGATCCGTGCGGACTTCGCCGCGGGAGATCCGCGCGCGATCGGTGCGCACGTCACCGACGAGATCCTGTGGGCGATGGCGGCGTGCGGTGACACCGAGCAGGCGCGGGAGATGCTCACCGCCCGCAGCGCGCTTCCGGATCTCGGGTTTCATTCCCCGCCGGGCTTTCTCGTCAGCACACGGCGGCGCGCCGAGTACGGCACGAAGATCGTCGAGGCCTTCACGCGAACAGGAGTCGTCACGTGACCACCCATCAGCACACCGAGACCCCCGAGTTCCTGCCCGAGGGGTCGAAGACCTACCGGGATTCACCACCGATCATCTGGCTGGCCCGGCTGGGCGCGGTCTTCGTCGTATTCCAGCTTTACGTCTATGGGCGCTGGATCTTCTCGGACAAGTTCGCTCCTGCGCCGACGGGGCCCGACCCCATCCCCGGATCGAGCATGGCCTGGATCCGGTTCTGGGAGATCGGCTGCATGATCGGCGGGGTGATCTTCCTGATCTGGATGATCCGGAAGACGCGTCGGGACAAGCAACTTCCGCCCGTCGGTATCTTCGTGGTGGCGTGGCTCCTCGCGGCTTGGCAGGACCCCGGTGTGAACGCCGTCCGGCCGGTGTTCGGGTACAACGCGGGATTCTTCAACATGGGTACCTGGGGTGAGTTCATCCCCGGGTGGGTGGACAAGGGCGCCGAGAACCCGCAGCCGATCATCTACTTCCTCGCCAGCTACATCCTGTTGACACCGCTGGCCATCATGGGCATCGACCAGGTGATCGCTCGGATGCGAAAGGTGTACCCGCGCATCAACACCGCGGGCGTACTGGCGGCGATGCTGGTGCTGTTCATCGTGCTCGACATCGTGTTGGAACAGTACTTCCACCGCATCGGGCTGTGGACCTACCTGCGGGTCGACGACACCTGGTCGATCTTCTCCGGCACCATGTACCAGTTCCCGCTGTACGAGGGGATCGTCTTCGGCGGGCTGGTCAGCGTCTCGTCGATCGCCATCTACTGTCTGCGGGACCGTAACGGCCACATGCTCTCCGACATCGGCATCGATCAGCTGAAGAACAAACGCACCGTCACCGCAGTGCGCATCCTGGCGCTCACCGCGGTGTTCAACCTGATCATGTTGGTGTTCAACCTGGGCTTCAACCTGGTCAACCAGCACGCAGAGGTGCAACCCCCGGCCCACGAGGTGCCCAGTTACATCCATCACGGAATGTGCGGTGTGGGTCCGAATCCGCCGTGCCCGCCGCGACCGTGAGACAGGTGAGGGCAGTGCGCGTGACGAACGGTTATTCGCAGAGATTGCGTTTCGGGGTGCCCGAGTATCCGAAGAACTTCTCGAAGTTGGCGTCGTTGATGCGTCCGGCGCTGTTGCGCTTGGCCGCCGACTCGAGTGCGGCCAGGCGGGCGCGGGCCTGCTCGAGAGCGGAGGCGTCGCCGCTGGCCTCCGATTTCTCGACAGCGGCTCGGGCGGAGGCGATTTCGATGCGTAGTCGTTCACCGACCTCGCCGAACGTCAGCAGATCGTGGTCGTCCTCGTCGATCCGCTTGCGTGTCGTGTCCGAACCCCCAGGCGATCCCGCATCTCCCATGCGGCCCACGTTACCGACAGCTCAGGAGGCCCACCATGCCATTGCAGGACAACCATCAGATCGTCTCCGTCGACGATCACCTGATTGAACATCCGCGGGTCTGGCAGGACCGACTGCCGGCGAGATTCCACGAGAACGGCCCGCGCATCGTCGAGATCGAGGGCAGGCATCTGTGGAGTTACGACGGGCAGATCCTGCCGACCATCGGCCTCAACGCCGTAGCGGGCAAGCCGCCCGAGGAGTGGGGGATGGATCCCGTCCGCTATGAGGACATGATCCCGGGCTGCTACGACCCGGTGGCGCGCATCGCCGACATGGACCTCGACGGCGTGCAGGCCGCGCTGTGCTTCCCGTCGTTCCCCGGCTTCGGCGGCAGCACGTTTTTCCGCGGACAGGACAAGGAACTGGCGCTGCTGTGCGTCAAGGCGTGGAATGACTTCTACATCGACGAGTGGTGCGCGACCGCGCCGGAGCGCTACATCCCGCTGGCGATCCTGCCGGTGTGGGACATCGACGAAACCGTTGCCGAGGCCGAACGCGTCGCCGCCAAGGGGGCGCGCACCGTGTCGTTCCCCGACAGCCCCGTGCCGATGGGTCTGCCTTCGTTCCACTCCGACCATTGGGACGGGCTGTGGCAGGTCTGCTCGGACGCGAAAATGCCGGTGTCGCTGCACTTTGGCTCCGGCTCGTTCGTCCCGGGCTTCTCCTACTCGGCGCTTGCCAACTCGCCGACCCCGGCCTTGCCGGACGCGCCGTTCGCGGTGGCGATCACGCTGTTCTCGACCAACCTGATGTGGACCACCGTCGATCTCTTGTTCTCCGGCAAGCTGCAGAAGTTCCCGGATCTGCAGTTCTCGTTGTCCGAGGGCGGTATCGGTTGGGTGCCCTACATTCTGGAGCGCGCCGACTACGTGTGGGAGCGGCATCGGTACTACCAGCCGATCGATTTCGACACGCGCCCTTCGGATCTGTTCCGTTCGCACTTCTACGGCTGCTTCATCGACGACGAGCACGGCCTGGAGAACCGGTACACCATCGGCGTGGACCGCATCACGCTGGAAATCGACTTCCCGCACTCGGATTCCAACTGGCCGAACTCGCGCAAGCGTGCCGCTGAGGTGTTGGCTGGAGTGCCCGACGAAGAGTGCGCGCTGATAGTGGAGGAGAACGCGCGGCGCATGCTCCGCTTCCCGCGCGTGCAGACGGAGCAACCCGCGGCGGTCAGCTGACCGATTTGGACGCCGAGGCCTCCTCTAGAAGTCGCCGCAACACGCGCACCGCCTGGGCGAGCGTCTCCCGGTCGGCGGCCTCGAGCCGTTCCAGGTACGGATCGATCGCCGCACCGCGGTCCACCCGCACCTGGCGCAGCGTGTCCACCCCTTCTGGCGTGATGCGGATCAGCACCGCGCGCGCGTCCTCGGGGTCGACGGTCCGCGACACCATGCCGGCCTCCTCGAGGCGGCGGACCTGGGTCGTCATCGTCGGCTGTGAGCAGTGGTCGAGCGCAGCCAGATCGGAGATGCGGGCCTCGCCCTGATCCTCGATCGTGGACAGCAGTCGCGCCTGGGCATAGCCGAGCGGCAGGCGGGTCCGCTGCGTGGCCAGTCGGTTGATCCGGGCGACCACGGACAGCAGATCGGCTCCGAGCGTCTGGGTCATGCGACAACATTATGTGTTCGGCGCGCGGGTTTCGGCCCGACCGATCATCGCGCCGTGTGGCCGCCGCAGTCGCGACTGGCAGAATCGTGCAATGACCGCGACCGGGGGCCGAACTCGCCGCACCGGTCGTCTGCGTCCCGTCGAACTGGCGCAGGCCTCCGTCATGGCGGCGCTCTGCGCGGCCACCGCGATCATCTCGGTGGTCGTCCCGTTCGCGGCGGGGCTCTCCCTGCTGGGCACGGTGCCGATGGGGCTGCTGGCCTATCGCTACCGGCTGCGGGTGCTGCTCACCGCCACCATCGCCGGTGGCATCATCGCGTTCCTGATCGCGGGCATGGGCGGGTTCATGACCGTCGTCAACTGCGCCTATATCGGCGGGCTGACCGGCATCGTCAAACGCCGCGGACGCGGCACCCCGACCGTGCTGTTCGCCGCGCTGATCGCCGGGGCGGTGTTCGGCACCGCGGTGGTGGCGGCGCTGTCGATCCTGTCGCGGCTGCGTCACCTGATCTTCGAATCCGTCACCGCCAACATCAACGGCCTGGCCGCGGTGATCGCCCGCATCCCCGATATGCAGGGCGCGGCCGAGCGACTCAAGCGCGACTTCGCGACGGCGCTCGACTACTGGCCGCTGCTGTTCTTCAGCGCCGGGGTGATGTCGATCACCTTCGTCAGCCTCGTCGGATGGTGGGCCCTGTCGCGGGTGATGGAGCGGCTTGCCGGCATCCCCGATGTCCACAAACTCGAGTCCTCCAAAGACGTCGGCGCCATCGCCCCGGTCCCGGCCCGGCTGCGCGACGTCCGGTTCCGCTATCCGAGCGCCGACCACGACGCGCTGGGACCGGTGTCGCTGAGCGTGGAACCGGGCGAGCACCTCGCGGTGACGGGGGCCAACGGCTCGGGCAAGACGACGCTGATGCTGATGCTGGCCGGGCGCGAGCCGACGGCCGGGGTCATCGAACGGCCGGGCGCTGTCGGACTGGGCCGCATCGGCGGCACGGCGGTCGTCATGCAGCACCCGGAGAGTCAGGTGCTCGGCACCCGCGTCGCCGACGACGTGGTCTGGGGGCTGCCACCCGGCAAGGCCACCGACGTCGGCCAGCTGCTCGCCGAAGTGGGTCTCGACGGGCTGGCCGAACGCAACACCGGCGGGCTCTCGGGCGGCGAACTGCAGCGCCTTGCCGTCGCGGCGGCGCTGGCGCGCGAACCGTCGCTGTTGATCGCCGACGAGGTCACCAGCATGGTCGACCAGCAGGGCCGGGACGGACTGATGTCGGTGCTGTCCGGGCTGACGCGGCGCCACCAGATGTCGCTGGTGCACATCACCCACTACAACGACGAGGCCGACGCCGCCGACCGCACGGTCGACCTGTCCGGTAACGGCGGCGCCACCGACAACACCGACATGGTGGAATCGGCCGACGCCCCAGCCGGGACGGTCGCTCCGGGCGCCGATGCCGCTCCCGTGCTGGAACTGGTAGACGTCAGCCACGAGTACGGCAGCGGCACACCGTGGGCCGCGACGGCACTGCGCGACATCACCTTCACGGTTCACGAGGGCGACGGCCTGTTGATCCACGGCCTCAACGGGTCGGGCAAGTCCACGCTGGCCTGGATCATGGCGGGTCTGACGGAACCGACCGCAGGCCAATGCCTGCTCGACGGGAAGCCGGCGTCGGATCAGGTTGGTGCCGCGGCGATCTCGTTCCAAGCGGCGCGGCTGCAGCTGATGCGCAGCCGGGTCGACCTCGAGATCGCGTCCGCCGCCGGGTTCTCGCCGCGTGATCGCGCGCGGGTCACCGAGGCGCTCTCGACCGTCGGCCTGGATTCCACGCTGGCGCAGCGGCGCATCGACCAGCTCAGCGGGGGACAGATGCGTCGCGTCGTCCTCGCCGGACTGCTCGCCCGCTCGCCACGGGCCCTCATCCTCGACGAGCCGCTGGCCGGCCTGGACGCCGCGAGTCAGCGGGGCCTGCTGCGGCTGCTGGTCGACCTTCGCCGCCGCGCCGGGCTGACCGTCGTCGTGATCTCGCACGACTTTGCCGGGCTGGAGGAATTGTGCCCGCGCACTTTGCATCTGGAAGGTGGCGTGCTGGTGCCCGCACCAACGACGGCGGGGGGACTGTCATGACGGCGCCGACGAAGCGTCGACAGCGCAGGGGTGTCGTGCTGCTGCGGCCCGTGCCCGGCAACAGCGTGATTCACCAACTGTGGGCGGGTACGAAGCTTCTGCTGGTCGCGGCCATCGGCGTATTGATGACGTTCTACCCGGGCTGGGTGCCGATCGGCGCGGTCGCGCTTCTGGTGCTCATCTCGGCTCGGCTGGCCAACATCTCGCGCGGCGTGCTCCCGTCGATACCCGGTTGGCTGTGGTTCCTGCTGTTCCTCGGCGGATTGACGGCCACCTTCGCCGGCGGCAGCCCGATCATCTCCATGGGTTCGGTCGATGTCGGGCTGGGCGGACTGCTGAACTTCCTGCGCATCACCGCGTTGTCGATCGTGTTGCTCGGTCTCGGGGCGATGGTCTCGTGGACGACGAACGTCGCCGAGATCGCCCCGGCCGTCGCGAAACTGGGGCGTCCGCTGCGGGTGTTCCGGATACCGGTCGACGAGTGGGCGGTCGCACTCGCGCTGGCGCTGCGCGCGTTCCCGATGCTGATCGACGAGTTCCGCGTGCTTTACGCCGCACGCAATCTGCGCCCGAAGCAGGTGCACACACGCCGCCGCGGACGGTGGCGTCGCTGGTGGCTCGAAGCGATCGATCTGTTGGCCGCGGCCATCACCGTCGCGCTGCGCCGCGCCGACGAGATGGGCGATGCGATCACCGCACGCGGCGGTGCCGGGCAGATCTCTGCCGCACCGTCGGGGCCCAAAGCCATTGACTGGTGGGCGTTCCTCATCGTCGCCGCGGTGTGCGGCACGGCGTTGGCGCTGGAGTTGACGGTCGCGGGAACCAGCGCCGTCACGCGATGATCACCGCTGGGCGGCGGCGTTCGCGGCCTGCTGGGCCTGGGCCAGTGTCGGCGCCACCTCGCGCCGACCGAGAAACATCTCGTCGAAATAGGGCTTGAGCGCGTCGAACCCCGCGGCGAAGCCGACGCCGCCGGGCGCCTCGATGCGGGGACCGTCGAGCACGTCGAAGAACGGGCTGACGTCGACGCCGCGGGAGCGCCAGTACTGGTGGTAGACCCGCTGCGCGTCGAGCACCGCGGGTACCGCCGCGCCGTTAGCGCCGAGATACGCGTTGCCGCGGGCACTGCCCATCCAGGCCAGCACCTCGCGCACCGCGTCCGGGTGTGCCGTCGCCGAATTACCAGCGGCGGCAACCCCGTTCGTCACGCTGACACGGCCGGCTGGCCCCTCGGGCAGCATCGCGACTCCCCAGCGGAACGGTGCGGCGTCGGCGATCGCCGCCAGGTTGTATGTCCCGGACTGAAACAGCGCCATCCTGCCCCGCAGGAACTGGTTGCGGGAGAAGTCGCCGTTGTCGTTGGTCGCCGACGCGGGCGGGGCGACGTGCGCGGTGTCGATCAGCCCCACCAGATAAGTGAATGCCTGGGCGGCCTGCGGGTTGTCGAATGCGAACCGGTCGCCGACGGCGAACACCCCACCGGCCGAACCGATGTAGTTGAGGTAGATGCCCTGCAGGTCGTTGGCGGCGTTGTAGCCCCACTGCCGGATCCGCTGCGCGTCGAAACCCGCAGCGCCGGCGGTGCGGCCTTCGCGGTCGAGGGTGAGCCGGGCCAGCAGTGGTCGCAATGTGTCGGCCGCCGGATCGGTCGACCAGCGCAGCGTGTTCAGCTCGCCCGGGTCGACTCCGGCCGCGGAAAGCAGGTCGGCGTTGTAGTACAGCCCGATGCCGGCGTCGGTCAGTTGCGGTACACCCCACAGCGTTCCGTCGCGGGTGAACTGCTCGACGACCGATGGCTCCCACGCCCGCGCGGCCATCAAGCGGTCGATGTCCATCAGGCGGCCGCTGTCGGCGTACTCGGCGAAGTACGCGTTGCTGATCCAGAAGATGTCGTCGGCGCCGCCGCCCGCGACATCGGTGCGCAGGCTGTCGAAATACGTCGAGTAGGCGACGAGGTTCACGCGCACCTCGATGCGCGGATGTGCACGCTCGAACTCGGCGAACGACTCGCGGTAGGCCGCGGCCACCTGCTCGTCCCACAGTCGCACGGTCACCACGGTGCGCCCGCCCGCGCCGTCGGGTTGTCCGAGCAGCATGGCCGCGACCAGCAGCAGCACACCGGTCAGCGCCACACCCGCAGCGAACAGCGTCGAAAGCCTCGGCCGCAGGTTCATTTGAGCCCCGTCACCACGATCGAACGCACGATGTGGCGACCCAGCGCGACGAACAGCACCAGCAGGGGCACGATCGCCACCGTCGTCGCCGCCATCACCAGCGGCCATTGCGCGTTGTAGCGCGACTGCAGGCCCGCCGTCGCGACCGTCAGCACCTGCCACTGGCCGCCACCGGTGATCACCAGCGGCCACATGAAGCTGTTCCACTGTGAGACAACGGTGATCAATGCCAGCGTCACCAGGATCGGCCTGCTCGCCGGCAACACCACATGCACGATGACGTCCAACGTGTTGGCGCCGTCGATGCGGGCGGCGTTGATGAGATCACCGGGGATGGTGCGAAAGTACTCGCGCAGCAGGAAGATCGCGTATGGCGAACCGAACATGAACGGCAGCACCAACGCCCAGAAGGTGTTGCGCAGGCCCGCCTCGGCCATCATGAGGTACAGCGGGACCACGGTTACCGTCGCCGGCACCATGAGCGTCGCGACGTACACCCAGAACAACGCGTCGCGGCCGGGGAACCGCAAACGCGCGAACGCATACGCCGCCAGCACGGAGAACGTCAGTTGACCGAGCAGGATCACCGCGGTCATCAGCGCGGTCACGGCGACGGCCCGCCCGAAGCCGGCGTCGGCCAGGTTCGCGTAGTTCTGCAGCGTCGGCGGCAGAGGCAGCGACAGCGGCGATGCCGTGTCGAACGTGCGCGGGTCCCGCAGCGAGGCCAGCACACCGAGGATGAACGGCGCCAACGTGATCAACGCTCCCGCCAGCAGGACGGGGTAGATGACGGCGCCCGACGCGACCCGGCTAGACGAGGTCATAGCTGATCCGTCGACGGAAGTACAGCTGCTGCACGACGGTCACGCCGACCAGAAGGACGAACAACACCACCGCCATCACCGCGGCCCGCCCCACCGCCGCGGCGCCGAACGCCTCCGCGTAGATGCGGTGCGCCACCAGGTCGGTCCGGTTTTGCGGGCCACCGCCGGTCAACGCGTACACGGTATCGAAAACCTGAGCGGCGCTGATGATTCCGGTCACCAGCACGAAGAACAACGTCGGCCGCAACATCGGCAGGGTGATGTGTCGAAACCGTTGCCACGCCGTCGCACCGTCGGTGCGGGCGGCGTTGTGGACGTCGGTGGGGATGTTGAGGATGCCGGCCAGGAAGAACAGCGTCACGTATCCCACGTTGGTCCACACGACCACCGCCGACACCACCGGCAGCGCGAGCGTCGGATCGGTGAGCCATCCGATCTGGCGGCCGAGCACGGCGCTGACCGCCCCGTCGGTGGGTGCCAGGATCCAGCGCCACAGCACCGCGATCGCCAGCGGCGCGCAGATCCACGGCAGCACGTACACCGTCCGGAAGAATCCGCTGCCGGGCAGCCCGCGCGCCAGCAAGAAGGCCGCGATCAGTCCCAGAAGGGTCTGCGCGGGCACCACGAGCACGACAAACAACCCCGTGACGACCAGAGAGGTGCCGAAGGACGGATCGGTCAGCACCGACTGCCAATTGCGCAGGCCCACATACTCCATCGGGCTCAGCAGATCCCAGCGGTGCAACGACAGCCAGACCACCACGAGCATCGGCAGCAGCATGAACGCGACGACTCCGAACAGGCTGGGGGCCAGGAGTGCGTACGCGGTGGCGGTTGTGCGGCGGCGTTGTGCCATCGCTGTCATTAAAGCGGCCCGGCGGCGCCACCACTACGGTGGTGGCGTGAGGGCTACCCGACGAGTGGACGCCGACTTCCTCGACCTGCCGCGCACCCAGCTGGCCGACGCGGCGACGTCGGCAGCGCTGGCCGCCGGCGCCAGCTACGCCGACCTTCGCATCCACGCGGTCACCTCCGAGGTCGTGCAGTTGCGCGACGGTGAACTGCAGACCGCGGTCGTCGACCGCGAGATCGGCCTGGCGGTCCGCGTGATCGTCGATGGGACGTGGGGCTTTGCCTCCCATGCCGAGCTCAGTACGGACGTCGCGGCCCAGACCGCGCGCCGCGCCGTGGGGGTGGCACGGGCGCTGGCGGCCCTGAACGCCGAGCGCATCGAGCTGGCGCACGAACCGGTGTACAGCGACGCCACATGGGTTTCGGATTATGTGATCGACCCGTTCACCGTCGCCATGCCCGACAAGCTGGCGGTGCTGGGCGAATACTCCGGGCGGTTGTCGGCCGCTGACGGTGTCGATCACGTCTCGGCGGGACTGCACACCGCCAAGGAGCAGACGTTCTACGCCGATACGTTCGGATCGGCGATCACCCAGCAGCGGGTCCGGGTGCAGCCGTCGCTGGAGGCGGTCGCCGTCGACGCCGCGGCCGGGACGTTCGAGACGATGCGCACACTGGCCCCGCCGACCGCGCGGGGCTGGGAGTACGTCGCCGACGACGACGTGTGGAACTGGACCGAGGAGCTGGCCATGCTGCCGACGTGGCTGGCGGAGAAGGTCAAGGCGCCCAGCGTCACTTCCGGGCCGACGGATCTGGTCATCGATCCGTCGAATCTGTGGCTCACGATCCACGAATCGGTCGGCCACGCCACCGAATACGACCGGGCGATCGGATACGAGGCGGCGTACGCGGGCACCTCGTTCGCCACGCCCGACAAGCTCGGCACCATGCGCTACGGCTCACCGGCCATGAACGTGACCGCCGACCGAACCGTCGAATACGGCTTGGCGACGGTGGGATTCGACGACGAAGGGGTGCAGGCGCAGAAGTGGGACCTGGTGCGCGACGGTGTCTTCGTCGGCTACCAACTGGACCGGGTGTTCGCACCGCGGCTCGGGGTAAAGCGCTCCAACGGGTGCGCCTACGCCGACTCGCCGCACCACGTGCCGATCCAGCGGATGGCCAACGTATCGCTCGAGCCGAGCAGCGACGATGTGAGCACCGACGACCTGATCGCGCGCGTCGACGACGGCATCTACATCGTCGGCGACAAAAGCTGGTCGATCGACATGCAGCGCTACAACTTCCAGTTCACCGGCCAGCGTTTCTTCCGCATCCGCGACGGTCGGCTCGACGGCCAGGTGCGCGACGTCGCGTATCAGGCGACGACGACGGACTTCTGGGGATCGCTGGAGGCCGTCGGCGGCCCGTCGACGTGGCGCCTTGGTGGCGCGTTCAACTGCGGCAAGGCGCAACCGGGACAGGTGGCGGCGGTGAGCCACGGATGTCCGTCGGCGTTGTTCCGCGGGGTGAACGTGCTCAACACCCGGGACGAGGCGGGGCGCTCGTGATCGGCGCACAGCAGGTGGTCGAGATCGCGTTGACGGAGGCGGCCCGGCTGGGTGAGGCCGACGAGACGATCGTGTTGGTGACCGACCGCGCCGACGCGTCGTTACGGTGGGCAGGCAATTCGATGACCACCAACGGCGAGTCGACAACGCGCTACACGACGGTGATCTCGGTGGTGCGCAAGGGCAGTGGGTCCCATGTCGGCTCGGTGCGGTCCAGCGAGGTCGACCCATCGACGATCGCCGGTCTGGTGGCGGCGTCGCAAGAGGCGGCGCGCTCGGCGCCCGAGGCCCGCGACAGCGCTCCGTTGTTGGCCGGAGGCGATGCACCACCCGATTGGGATGGGCCGGTGCCGAGCACCGGAGCGGAGGTGTTCCTGCCGGTGGCCGACGGCCTCGCCCGCGCATTCCGCGGCAGCGATCGGCTGTACGGGTATGCGCGGCACATCCTGGAGACGACGTTCGTGGCGACATCGGGCGGGCTGCGGCGGCGCTACACGCAGCCGACGGGTTCGGTGGAGATCAACGGCAAACGCGACGGCGCGAGCGCGTGGGTCGGTGTCAGCACCGCCGACTTCGACGGCGTACCAATCGATTCCATGCTCTATGACTTGTCGATGCGCCTCGGCTGGGCCCGGCGCACGGTGGAGTTGCCCGCCGGCCGCTATGAGACGCTGCTGCCGCCGTCGGCGGTGGCCGATCTGATGATCTTCTTGACCTGGGCGATGGACGGTCGGGGCGCGCAGGAAGGCCGCACCGCGTTCTCGGCGCCGGGCGGCGGCACGCGGGTGGGGGAGCGGCTCACCGATCTACCGTTGACGCTGTACTCCGATCCGTTCGCATCGGGACTGGCGTGCACGCCGTTCGTCGCGACGTCGACGTCGTCGGAACGGATTTCGGTGTTCGACAACGGGATGGACATCGACCGGGTCGACTGGATCCGCGACGGCGCGATCAACTCGTTGGCCTATTCGCGGGCCGCCGCCGCGGAATTCGACGCGGCCCCGGCGGTGCCGGCGGACAACCTGCTGATGACCGGTGGAGAGTCGGAGTTAGCGGACATGATCGCGGGGACCGAGCGGGGGCTGCTGCTGAGCACGCTGTGGTACCTGCGGGCGGTCGACCCGGCAGTGCTGCTGTTGACGGGACTGACCCGTGACGGCGTGTATCTGATCGAGGACGGCGAGGTGACGGCGGCGGTCAACAACTTCCGGTTCAACGAAAGCCCGTTGGACCTGCTGCGCCGTGCGACGGAGGCGGGCGTCGGCGAGGTCACGTTGCCGCGCGAGTGGGGTGATTGGGCGACGCGGGCGTCGATGCCGTCATTGCGGATTCCCGACTTTCACATGTCTTCGGTCAGTCAGGCGCAATAATTCTCTGATGGTCGAAGAAGAGCTGGTCGCCAGGCTCAACGGGTTGGTGCCGCTGTCGTCGGGAAACACTCGCCTCGACACGCTGATCCGGTTGACTTGTGGCAGGGCACTGTCGCTGCCGCCGCTGCCTGTGGAGGCCGACCTCTTCGACGAGCATTCCGACGTGGACCGCATCGTCACAGCCTTTGCCGAGCAGTTCGCCGTGGACGTGACCGGAATTGGCGACAACCAACGGGTCCGGTTCATGGATGCCCTGGGTGACAACGCGTTTCGAACCGCGACGATGATCTTCATTGCCGACTTCGTGCCGCGGGTCTGGTGCGGTTTTGAGGCCCTGGGTCTCGGTAGGCCACGACTTGGCGAAGTCACCGCGTGGGATCACGAGACCGATCCGACTGACGCGCTGCTCAACGGGTTCGCGCCGGCGGTGGCGCGGTTACGGGCGCTCGATCCGGTGACGACGGAGATCGTCCGGTTGCGCGGTGCGACCCAGCACAACTGCAGGCTGTGCAAGTCGTTGCGCGACGGCGAGGCGTTGGATTCGGGCGGCTCGGAGGAGATGTACGGGCAGATCGAGGACTATGAATCCGCCCAGAACCTGACCGAGGCGCAGAAGGCCGCGCTGCGGTACGTCGACGCGCTGATCTGGTCGCCGGCACACATCGACGCGGAGGCCGCGGCGGCGGTGCGGCGGAATTTCTCGGAGAAGCAGTCGTTCGAGCTGACGCTGGACGTCATGCGCAACGCGTGTAACAAGATCGCAGTGTCGCTGGGCGCCGACGCGCCGCGGGTGGCTTCGGGCACCGAGCGGTATTCGATCGGCGACGACGGACAGCCGGTATACGCCGACATCGCCTGACGGCGGCGCGGAGGTAGTGCTGTAGGTGCCCACCTATGAGCGAATAAATCGCTGGGAGCGAATTAGTCGCTGATAGGTGGGCACATCGCGATATGGGACGATGGTGCCGCGCAACGCGCCGGGGGCGGTAGCTCAGTCGGTTAGAGCCGCGGACTCATAATCCGTTGGTCGCGGGTTCGAGCCCCGCCCGCCCCACTTCAGTGGTGTATTACTGCGGTTGATGCCTGACATTTGGTCTTCGGGTGATGCCTGACAGTATTTCGGCTGATGGTTGACAGTTACTTCGGCTGATCCTTGACACTCCCTGCGGCCGGGCGCTGTCGGCCGCTCGGGTCGACCGATCGGTGGACGCCGATTCCCCCGTCGAATCCACCGCTCTGCGGACTGTTCAAGCTGTCGCCGCGGGCGATAGTCGAATCACCGAACGGGCCTCGACCAGCGGGCCCGGCAACAGAAAGGTACGCACCATGAGCAAGACCCAGAACACCACTGAGAAGGTCACCGTCGGCAGGCTCACCATCACCAGCCCCGCAGGACGATCGGGCCCGGCCTACTGCTCGTGCATCGTGCCCGGCGCCTGCGATTCCGGCAGAGGGTAATCTGCCGTGGCGCTCGAAGGTCGCCTTGAGGCGGCGTTGGCGTTCGAAGCGCCCTACGTGATCGATCGACTTGTCAGGGACCGGGTCGTCGCGACCCGGGACTCTGCCGCAGAGCTCTTCACCGAGGCCAAGAAGTACCTCGTGCTGTGCGCGGCAACCCCTGACAAGGCGTTCGACATGTGTTCGGCGCTGGTGGACGAGGCCTGGCACGCCTTCGTGCTGTTCACCACCGAGTACACCGACTACGGTCAGCGCTACTTCGGAAGCTACGTCCACCACGCGCCCGCCGGTGAGCGCGGCGGGCCCGAAACATTTATCTTGGACGGCGGCTCACACGAGACCGCATCCTTCGACGACTTCTGCCGAAGATATGAGGAGTTGTTCGGGCACCCGCTCCCCGCGATCTGGTACGACAGCGACAACGTCGCTCCGTGCACTCGGGTCATCAACGACATGGCACAGACGTTGACGGTCACCACCGAACACCGCACCGTCCACATAATGAATAGCACGGGCGACACGGTGCTCTCTGTTGATGAAATGGCAAGCGAAGCAGTGAAATTCATCGTCAACACGCACGCGTTCTACGTCCGCGAGCTCCCGGGTGACCTCACCGCGGCCGAAAAGGCCGGCATGATCGAGCCCCTCGTGCGCTTGGGCGTGCTACGCCTGGCGCCCTAGCCGCCCCGTCAAGCGAGGCCCTCACCCGAAATCGGCACCGCTGCGCGGTATGTTGCGACGCGTGAGCGAAGACAGGGTTCGAGTGGAGATCAGTGGTAGCGGCGTGGCGACCGTGACGATGATGCGCGCAGACAAGCACAACGCGCTCGACCACGCCATGTTCGAAGGCCTGGTCAATGCCGCTGAGCAGGTGGCAGGCATCCCTTCGATCCGCGCGGTCGTGCTGCACGGCGAGGGTAAGAGCTTCTGCTCGGGCCTGGACGTCGCGAGCTTCGCAGCCCAGCGGGGCGGTACGAACGTTCTGTTGAACCGAGAGGCCGATCACCCCGCCAACTTCGCCCAGCGCGTGTCGTACGACTGGTCGCTGGTGCCGGCACCCGTCATCGCCGCGATTCACGGCAACTGCTTCGGCGGTGGCCTTCAGATCGCGCTGGGCGCAGACATCCGGATAGCGGCCCCCGACGCGAGGTTGTCCATCATGGAAATCAAGTGGGGCCTCGTTCCGGACATGGGTATCACGCAGACGCTGCCGCGGCTGATACCGATCGACGTCGCCAAGGAGTTGACGTTCACCGGCCGCATCGTCTCCGGCAGCGAGGCGTCGGAGATCGGTCTGGTCACCCGAACCGCTGACGATCCACTCGGCGCCGCGCTGGCACTCGCCGGTGAGATCGCGCAGAGATCCCCGGATGCCGTGCGCGCCGCCAAGCGCCTCTACACCGAGACCTGGGTCGGTGATGACGCCGCGGCGGCGCTGTCGCGTGAATCCCAGTTGCAGACCGAACTACTCGGCAGGCCCAACCAGATCGCGGCTGTCAGGGCCGGCATGTCGGGGGAGCAGCCCGTCTTCACCGATCCCGAGTAGAGTCCTTCCCGGCGGTGTGACGATCACGATTCGATCTCTCGGAATTTGTTGAGTCAGTTCTCAGTCCACTCTCAGTCAACGCGGGGACCGTGTGCTGAGGCCATGTGGGCTGATCAACGATCCAGAAAGAGAACGAACGCAAATGACCAACACTCCGCGGTATTCCACGGACCAGCCCTCGACTTCGGCTACGGGACAGCCGCATCTGCGGTACCAGGCTCACATCCCCTCACATCTGCGCTACGAGTGGCGGTATGGCCAGCCACCTCTCTACGACCTGAATCACCCTGCGCAGCAAGCTGATACCGCTCCGATCCCCAGGATTCAGCTGAAGAAGTCCCGCCGCGGGCTCATCGTCGCGGGCGCTGTCGTATGCGCGGTCGTCGGCGGCGGGATCGGCGCCGCCGTCGTGGGCATCGACGACCGTACGCACCACCCGGCCGCCGCGCAGACACCCATCGGTGGTGCGCCCCTCACACCGCGCGCCGCGGCCACCGCGCCCGCGGGCACGGTCGAGGAGGTCGCGGCCCGGGTGCTGCCGAGCGTCGTCCAGTTGAAGATCGACTTGGGTGGTGAGGGCCCTTCGGGTTCGGGGATCGTGTTGAGCGACGACGGCCTCATCCTCACCAACAACCACGTCGTGGCTGCCGCGGCCGGCGGCGAGCGGGGAGTGTTTCCCAGCTCGCGACGTGGCGCGCCCACGGCAACCGTGGCCTTCTCCGACGGCAGAACCGCACCCTTCACCGTTGTCGGTACCGACCCATCGGGCGACCTTGCCGTCGTTCGCGCCGAGGGGGTTTCCGGATTGACGCCCATCGCCATCGGATCCTCGGCGGATGTGAAAGTCGGCGAGCAGGTCGTCGCGATCGGCTCGCCCCTCGGCTTGCAGGGAACGGTGACGACGGGCATCGTCAGCGCGCTGAACCGGCCGGTGTTCGCCGGCGGCGAGGCGGGTGGCGACGTCACCGTGCTCAACGCCATCCAGACAGATGCCGCGGTGAACCCGGGTAACTCCGGCGGCGCCTTGGTGAACATGCGCGGCGAGTTGATCGGCGTGAACTCCGCAATCGCGAGCATGGGCGGCGGCTCCGGCGGTCCGAGCGGTTCCATCGGGCTGGGCTTCGCGATCCCCTCGGATCAGGCCAAGCGTGTCGCCCACGAACTGGTCACGACGGGCTCCGCCAGTCACGGTGCGCTCGGTGTGAAGCTTGGTAGAGAAGCCACCAAGGCCGGCGGCGCAGCCGTCGCCGTCGTCGACGGTGGGCCCGCATCCGCGGCTGGACTGCCGGGCGAAGCAGTGATCACCAAGATCGACAACCAGCCGATCGACGGCCCTGAGGCGCTCGTGGCGGCGATCCGCTCGCGCGCCCCCGGTGACAGCGTTTCTGTCACCTATCTCGACGCAGCGGGGGCTGCTCAGACCACGCAGGTCACCCTGGGCGAAGCCTAGGGCCCGCCCCGCCCCGCCCGGCAGACACGTCGCCGGCTTCCGGACCAGCAGGCGAATCCTGGCGGTGGCGCTGATCGCCTCAGATCGGCGTGAACTCCAGGTGCAATTCCTTGAGGCGTCGAAACAGGAAAGTCCGGTCCCACGTGAACCGGCGAGCACCTGCTGGCCCGTGCCGATGCTCCGAGAGGCGGATATCCGCCATCCGGTCAAGGACCCGCTCCAAGGTCAGGCGTGCCTCGGCCCGGGCGATGGGGGCGCCCGGGCAGGTGTGGATACCGCGCCCGAACGCGATGTGCTGCAGCACGTTTGGTCGGTCCAGACGGAACTCGGCGGGTTCGTCGAACCGTCGCGGATCGCGGTTGGCCGCGCCGTTCATCACCAGGATGCTCGCACCTGCCCGCACATCGACGTCTCCGATCCTGGTCGTGCGCCGCGCCATGCGGAAGTTGGATTTGATCGGGCTCTCGAATCGAAGCAACTCCTCGATGAACGGTGAGATCTTCGATCGGTCGCGGCGCAGCTCGGCTTGGAGGTCAGGCCGTTCGGCCAGCATCAGCATCGCGCTACTCATGAAGTCGACCGAGGTGCCGTGGCCGGCGGCGAACATGAACGTCGCGACGCGAGCGACCTCCATCGCGCCAGGTGTGGTCCCGTCGGGGAATTTCGCCGTCGCGAGCTCGGTGAGGACGTCGTCAGCCGGTCGGCGACGACGCTCCTCGATGTAGTGGACGAACCACTCCTCGCGGGCGCCGACGAAGTCCCGGCGTTCACCTTTGAGCCTGCTGACTTCCGCGGCGCTGCGAAATCTATCCAGGTCGGCCTCCGGGACGCCCAGCAGATGAGCGATCGCCACCACCGTGAACGGGAAGCTGTAGTCGAGGACGAACTCGCACTTCCCCCGCTCGACGAAGCAATCGAGCTGCTCGTCGGCGAGACGCCAGAGGAAGTCGGCGTTGTTCTTGAGTTGCTTGGGCGTGAACAACCTGCTCAACAAGGAGCGGTGCGCGGTGTGCTTCGGCGGATCGAAGGTGATGAAGTAATCGCCGAACGTCACCTTGTGCCGATGGCGTTCGATCAGATCGGAGATGTCATCGCTGTCGGTGTCGACCGGGATCCCCGACCAGGGGCCGCTGACGATATTGCATACCGACAAGTCCTGGGCGGGATCGCGTTGCACGGCGACGGCCTCGTCGTACCCCGACACCAACACCACACCGTGCGCCGGTTCACGCCGCACGGGGCAACGACGGATCGCGTCGTAATAGTCGTAGGGATTCTCCACGAGCGACCTGTCGGTGAAGAAGTCGAGGTCCTCGAGGCTGCTGACGCTGCGCCCTTTTTGAGGTCTCAGAAGGGAGACCTCGGACGCACGGAGGCGGTCGCGCATTGGTTCATTGCGCTAGCTTCGTGGCCTTCTGAACGCGTGGCAGAGATCCACTGTTCGCTTCCACATACAGGTCATTGGCCCGTTTCTGTTCCACCGCAAGTACTTCTAGCGCCGTGACGGCACGTGTGAGGAGTTCGAAGGCTTCCTCGACCTGTTCCTTCATTTCGCCGAAGACCGGTATCAATCCCATGCGGGTTTCCCTTCAACGCGAGCCGCGACCACCACAGTTGTCGAATGCGTCTGCTGCTCCGATACATCGTAGGTCAGCTCACCGAACCTCGGTCGCGACTTCGCCAGACGCCCGCCACGGGCAACGCGACAGCGCCGAGATACGGTCAAAAAGTTTCCTAGGCAACTGCATTCAGGGCTGTCGACCACGGTGCGAGTGCACCCGACTGGCCCCGCCTTCATCCGCGACGCCGACTTCACTCAATTCGGGCGATACATACGTATGGCCTGGGGTGGAATGTTTTTCTCCGACGAACTCACCTCCCGCCGGTATGCGCAGGAGGCGATTTGCTCGCCGCCAATACGGATACCGGGGAATCGATTGGAAGAATGGTTGTGCGCACAGATCCTCGGTCAAGAACGAGGTGAGATTTGCATACAATCATTTAGCGATTGCCCCTGCGCAGTCGAGTGCTGCCGCGACTCACGTCGCCACGTCGCGCCGGGCATACCCGTAAACCCCCACCGCAACCGAACCCGCGCCGATGAGCACGAGAATCGCAGCTGCCGTCCAGTCGAACGTTGCGCCCGCAGCGGTGGTGAGGTGCGTCCACGGCGACAGTCCGGCGATCCACGACGGAGAATTCGTTGTCTGGGCAACCACATTGATCATGTAGCCACCGACCAGCGGGAGTGCGCCGAGCACACCGACGGCAGAGGGGAACCACCCAACGCCGACTGCGGCCAGACCCATCGCAAGCCACGCCACCGGCACGAAGATCAGCGCATTCGCGAGGGCATCGGTGAGCTGCATCGGGCCACCGGTGATCCTGGCGCCACCCCAGAGGGCGACGGCAGCCGAACAGTGCAACACGAGCACGCCACAGGCGGTCACCGCGATCTCGGCAGAGATCAGCCGGGAGCGAGAAAGTGGCTGAGCCAACAGGAGGGTCCGCCGGCCCGCATTCTCATCTGCGACGGTTCGCGCGAGCTGCAACGTCGCGTAGAGCCCGGTCGCGATGGCCAGCACGCCGAACATAGACGTCGCGAAGACCTCCGGTATGTCGTCAACACCCGTTCCGGCTGCGGCCGCTAGTTGAGCGAACCGCGAATTGGTGGCGAACAATTCGAGGACCGAGGCGAGCAATGCGCCGGCGACCAGGAAGTAGGCCGAGATGCCCAATGCCCACCACTGGGTGATCCGTAGGCTGCTACGAACGGCGAAACCCTCGACGGAGTGCAGCAGTCGGTATCGCCGCCGACGGGTCTTGGGCATCGCCACAAGGCCGCTCGCCAGATCACGGCGCTCAGCAGCGGCGATAACCGCACCGGCCAGCACCACCGGGATCATGCTCAGTATGAGCAACGGCAGGATTCGGTTCTCCGCGTAAGGTGCCGTGCGGTTCATCAGCCCGAACGGTGTCGTCCACGCCAACCACGCCAGTTGACCCCCAACATCGGCGAGCATGCGCAATGCGAGGGCAGTTCCGAGAACCCCGGTCGCCAGTGCCGTGGCGCCGAACCGCGTCGGCGCCAGTTGCCCGGTGAGCACTCCGGTCATGGCGAAAGTTGAAGTCACACAGGCAATACCGATCGCATAGATCACCGTACCGGCCGTCGCCGTACCGGCCGCCAGAAGTCCCGCCGCCACACACGCGCCGACCAGCGCGGCGGCGCCGACGAGGACCGCGAGACAGCGGACGACAAGGTCCACAACTCGCAGTCGGCTCGCAAGGATGAGATCCCACCTTCCGGCGTCTTCCTCACCGCGAGTGATACGGGTCGCGACGAGGATGATCCATACGCTGGCGAGCAACGCCACGGGAATACCGGTGCGCCACACCGCGAAGCCACCGGGATCGTCGAGAGCGACGGGCGGGCCCGAGAGGATCCGGACCGCGGGATTCTCCGAAAGTGCCGCCATGCCCGACTCATCCAGCAGATCGCCGATCGGTTGGTATTGGCTCGCGACGCACGCCGACATGACCCCGCAGACCACCGCAACCGCCACGGCTCCACCTCGCACCTGGTGCACCGCAAGTCGGGCCACAGCCCGCCCCGGCGCCAGCCGGAGTCCGACGGCCGACGAACCGGGCCGCGTGTCGGTGGTCATGGCGGCGCCTCACCGTAGTAGTCGAGAAAGATCTCTTCGAGTGTGGGTTCGCGCATCGCGAGTGCGGTGACATCGGCGGCGGCCAGCGCCTGCAGTGCGGGTCCGGGCGGGCCGGTCAGGCTGAACCGCAACCGGTCTCCGTCCAGTTGCTCGACGTTCGCCACGCCTGCGACGCCGGTGAAGGACGGCGGGGCACCGCGCCAGGACACCTCGACCACCGTTCTGCGCAGCCGCCGCAGATCGGCGATGCTGTCGATCTCGACGATCCGCCCGGCACGAAGAATGGCCACGCGGTCGCACACGGCTTCCACCTCGGCCAGCTGATGCGAGCTGAGGAACACCGTCTGGCCCCGCTCGCGTGCCTCTGCGACGCAGCAGCGAAACTCCCGCTCCATCAGGGGATCCAATCCGCTCGTCGGCTCATCGAGGACCAGAAGTGGAGCACGGGTGGCGAATGCCGCCACGATGGCGACTTTCTGGCGGTTGCCCGTCGAATACGTCCTTGCGGGCTTGTCCAGCTCGAGCCGGAATCGGTCGACCAGGTGGTCGCGGTAGGGCGCGTCGACCCCTGGGCCCAGGGACCCGAGTAGCTCGAGGGTCTCGGCGCCAGTCAGCCTCGGCCAAAGCGCAACGTCAGCGGGTACGTACGCAAGGAACGAATGCGACCTCCGAACGTCCCCGACAGCGCAGTCGAAGATCTCCGCGCTCCCTGCGGTCTCACTTATCAGTCCCAGCAGCAGGCGGATCGTTGTCGACTTGCCGGCACCATTGGGTCCCAGAAAACCGAACACCTCGCCGGGCTCCACCGTCATCGTCACGTCGTTGACGGCGACCACATGGCCGAACCGCTTCGTCAGCCCCTTCGCTCGGATAGCAGGGCCGCCGCCGGCTCGGGCCTGGGATGGCACTCTCAGAGGGTAAGTCAGCACACCGTAGGCGCCACGGTCTTTCGCCAGCTCGCGCGAGGTCGGGGCGCGTCACAAGCGGCCGCAGCAGACAATGCGGTTTCGGGCGCTTTACCAATAATTCGAAATAGCGTTTGGCGTCAATTTAAGGGGGCTGGGAGCTAATTCGATTGTGCGCTCTTCAGTTTTCCATTCGGTGTTCGCTGGCAGTTATCGGGCGCGCACCGCAATACGCGTCGGAATGGACGGTTCCACCGCGACCCGCGCCCCGGATTGAACAGAGCTAAAAGTTTGCTGACGGCGGGTTTTCTAGTGCCTGAAAGCTTGCTGTACGCACCGTTCAAGCGCTGGAACCGCTTTGGTCGTCAAAGCTTCTGTAGCGCAATGACCAGCGCTAATCGGGTGATCAAGGCTGCAGCGGGAGATCGACGCCTTTGGCCTTGGCGCACCCGCAAGGAATCTTTGCCAAAACAGAACACTAACCGCCATTCGGATGAGTAGGGTTTTGGCTTGCCGGCGTCAATTCATGTCTTCGGTGGTCTGGGAGCACTGATGGAGATCGATCCGTTCGAATATGGCTACGCGGTAGCCCAGAACGGGTGTGGCCAAGTACGACGATCCACACGGGCGGTGGCCGGTCCTTGCCGGCTCAACTGGGGGCGGTTCGCTTCCGGAGAAGCGCGGTGCGGCCCCTTCGAATTGCATCCAACAGCAGCGGCCGATGGACGGTCGCAAGTATTCGATCCGCTTTCCTGATCGATAACCCCCTCAGGCGGGAGTGGAATGGAACTTGATACTGAAACCTTTCCGCTTACGCGCGGGCAGCTGGACATCTGGCTTGCGGAGAAATCGGGAAGCTTCGGGCCGAAATGGCAACTCGGCGAGTTGGTGCTGATCGAGGGAAGGGTCAACCTCGGCCTGGTCAAGCCGGCCATCATCCAGGCGGTGCGCGAGGCGGAACCCCTTCGAGCCGTCTTTTTCGAGATCGACGGGGCGGTCTACCAGAGACCGATCGACTACCCCGATATCGAGCTCGCCCGCTACGACCTCATGGACTCGAAGAATCCGGCGCAGGACGCCCTCCTGGTGGCGTCGTCGATCCAACGGAAGTTGATGCCCCTGGACGGTCCGCTGTTCAAATTCGCGTTGCTGCAGACCCGGGTCGACGAGTTCTATGTCTTCGCCTGCTGCCACCACATCGTGGTGGATGGCATCGGGCTGACACTCCTTTGTCATCGGATGGCGGAGATCTATTCGGCGATGGCTGCAGACCAGCCCGTCCCGCCTGCCTACTTCGGATCGCTGCGTGACTTGATCGCCTGCGAAGCAGACTATGAATCGTCGCCGGACTACCTCGATGACTATGCCTATTGGACGAGGAACCTCCCGCAAGACAGCGAACCGGCGTATCGGCCGCCAGATGTGGAGACGGGCGGGCGCAGCGAGGAGTCGTCCGCGCCGATTCCACTGAACCGATCTGCTGTGGACGCGATCCAGGTGTTGTCACAGAGCTTGGAAGTCCGCCGCTCCTCGGTCGTCACAGCAGCGTGCGCACTTCTGGTCCGCGCCTTTGAGACGCACCGATCAGAAGTTGTGCTCGACTTCCCGGTCAGTAGGCGAGTGCGTCCGGAAACCTTGTTGGTGGCCGGAATGGTCTCTGGCTTCGTGCCGCTGGTGTTGAGTGCCCCGCCGGGCAGGACCGTCGCGGAGTTCTGCGGCCACGTCCACACCAGGATGCGAGAAGCGCTGCAGCATCAACGTTTCCCGGTCCACTCCCTCGACTACCGCGCACGACTTCGAGGCTCTGGTCAGGCGTCGAACCGGGTGGTCGTCAACTACATACCCGCCAAGCACACCGCGCACCTGGTTGATGCGGAAGCCACGGGAACGCTGACTCATGCCGGACCCGTCGAATTCGGGCTCGTGTTCTTCAAGGACGACGACCAGCTCTACCTGAACACCGTTGGCGGAGGACACTTCTTCGCTGGTTGTGATGTCCGCGATCTGGCGGCGCGGCTGGAGCGGATCCTGTCCACGATGGCTGCTGATCCAGAGCGGCCGCTGGCTTCGATCAGCGTGCTCGACGATCACGAGCAGACCCTCCTCGATGGACTCGGCAATCGCAGGGTGTTGTCGGATTCTCGCCCGGCGGTGACCATTCCGGAGTTGTTCCTCGATCAGGTGACGCGTGCACCGGAGGCAGTCGCGGTGAGCTCCGAGGACCGATCGATGACGTACCTCGAGTTAGACGAGGCCTCGAATCGAGTGGCGCAGTCCTTGGTGGAACTGGGCGCGGGTCCGGGCCGGTGTGTGGCGTTGTTGTTACCGCGCTCAGCCGACGCGGTCGTGGCCATGTTGGCGGTACTGAAGACGGGAGCGGCGTATCTGCCGATCGACCCGGTCTTACCGGAGGATCGAATCGACTTCATGGTCACCGACGCCGCACCGGTCGCCACGATCACCACCGCGGAGTTGGCCGCCCGGCTCGACCAACCGGCCACGGTGGTCATCGATCTCGACGATCCCGCGACCGACCTTCGAACTTCTGCGGTATTGGCGATGCCGCGCGGTGACGACCTCGCTTACCTGATCTACACCTCGGGCACCACGGGTGTGCCCAAGGCCGTGGGGATTACGCATGACAACGTGACGCAACTGTTGGCGTTGCAAGAGCTGGGCTTCGGAGCGGTGCGGGTGTGGGCGCACAGTCATTCGTTGGCTTTCGATGTGTCGGTGTGGGAGATCTTCGGTGCGCTGCTGCGCGGTGGCCGGGTGGTGGTGGTCACCGAGGACGTGGTGGGTTCGGCCGAGGATTTTCACGCGTTGCTGACGGATGAGCGTGTCGACGTACTGACCCAAACCCCCTCGGCGGTGGCGGTGTTGCCGTCCTCGGGCCTGCAGTCGGTGGCGCTGGTGGTGGTCGGCGAGGCGTGTCCTGCTGAGGTGGTGGACCGCTGGGCACCGGGGCGGGTGATGGTCAATGCCTACGGGCCGACCGAGACGACGATGTGTGCGGCGATCAGTGCGCCGTTGACGGCGGGCTCGGGTGTGCCGCCGATCGGCGTGCCGGTGGGTGGGGCTGCGCTGTTTGTCCTCGACGGCTGGCTGCGGCAAGTGCCGATGGGTGTTGTGGGGGAGTTGTACGGGGGGGGGGCGGGGGTGGGG
>NZ_LQIW01000050.1 GCF_001500025.1 Mycobacterium sp. IS-1590
GAGGGGGAGGAGGCGGCTCATGGTGACGCTGCTACTGACGATCGCACTGGTGCTGGCGGTGCTGGCGTTCATCGTCTTCGTGGTCGGCTACAACAAGCTGCGTTCGGCCGACGTCCGCGTTGCCGAGGCGCTCAGCGGAATCGACGTCGAGCTCACGCGGCGCGCGTCGCTGATCCCGAGCCTCGTGCACACCGTGCAGACCTTCGCCGCGCACGAGAAGGGCATCCTCGACCACGTCACCAACGCACGTGCCGCGCTGACCTCCGCCACCACCGGCACGTCGGTGGCACAACGAAGCGCCGCCGAGAAACAGCTCGACACCGCGCTGGCCCCGCTGTTGGCGCTCGGTCAGAACTATCCGCAGCTGAACTCGTCGAACAACTTCCTCAATCTGCAGGAGAACCTCACCGACAGCGAGAACAAGCTCGCGTTCGCGCGCCAGTACTACAACGACTCGGTCGCGACCCTGAACCGGTTGATCACCACGATTCCGTGGATGTTCGTCGCACCGATGACCGGGGTGTCCGAACGCGAGTACTACCAGACCCCGCGCTGAGCACCCGGACGCCGTCACCGCTGCCGTCTCTAGACTGGCGCGGTGCGCATCGTCTTCGCCGGCACGCCGGAACCCGCCCTGCCTGCGCTGCGCCGTCTCATCGAATCGCCACGCCACGACGTCATCGCGGTGCTGACCCGCCCCGATGCGGCATCGGGTCGGCGGGGAAAACCTTCACCGTCACCGGTCGCGCGGCTGGCGCTCGAACACGACATCCCGCTGCTGCGGCCATCGAAGCCGAACGCCGACGAGTTCGTCGCCCAACTGACCGAGCTGGCGCCGGAATGCTGCGCGGTGGTCGCCTACGGCGCCCTGCTCAGCGAGCGACTGCTTGCCGTGCCCGAACACGGCTGGGTGAACCTGCACTTCTCGGTGCTACCCGCCTGGCGCGGAGCCGCGCCGGTGCAGGCCGCGATCGCCGCAGGGGACACCGTGACCGGCGCGACGACGTTCCTCATCGAACCCGCCCTCGACTCCGGTCCCGTCTACGGCGTCGTCACCGAATCCATTCGGCCGACGGATACGGCCGGTGATCTCCTGGAGCGACTGTCCATTTCGGGTGCCGAGCTGCTCGAGCGCACGCTCGACGGGATCGCCGACGGCACGCTTTCTGCGGTACCGCAGCCATCGGAGGGAGTGACGATCGCTCCCAAGATCACCGTCGACGAGGCTCGCGTGCGCTGGGATCTGCCCGCCCATGTCGTCGAACGGCGGATCCGCGCCGTCACACCCAATCCCGGCGCGTGGACGATGATCGGCGACCTTCGCCTCAAAGTCGGTCCCGTCACCGTCGACGGGGCGTCAGAAGCCCTGGCGCCCGGCGCGATCCGCGTCAGCCGCGACGGCGTGCGCATCGGCACCGCGTCGGACCCGGTGCTGCTCGGGCTGATCCAGCCACCGGGTAAGAAGCTCATGAACGCGGCCGACTGGGCCCGCGGCGCTCGCCTCGACGACTCGGCACGAGCCGAATGACCAAGCCCCGCAGCAACCGTCCGCAACGACGCAAGCCGCTGGACCCGGCTCGCAGCGTCGCGTTCGACGTATTGCGCGCCGTCTCGGAAAAGGACGCCTACGCCAACCTCGCCCTGCCGGCGCTGTTGCGGGAACGCGGCATCAGCGGTCGTGATGCGGCCTTCGCCACCGAACTCGCATACGGCGCCTGCCGTACCAAGGGATTGCTGGACGCGGTCATCAGTCACGTCGCGGGCCGCCCGACCGACAGAATCGACCCCGTCCTGCTCGACCTGCTGCGGCTCGGCACCTACCAACTGCTGCGCACCCGGGTCGAACAACACGCCGCGGTGTCCACCACCGTGGAGCAGGCCGGTATCGAGTTCGATTCGGCCCGTGCGGGTTTCGTCAATGGGGTGTTGCGCACGGTTGCCTCGCGCGACGAACAGCACTGGGTCGCCGAACTGGCCCCCGACGCGGCGACCGACCCCATCGGTCATTCGGCGTTCGTGCACGCGCACCCACGCTGGATCGCGCAGTCCTTCGCCGACGCGCTGGGCGCCGACGCCGGCGAACTCGACGCGCTGCTCGCCAGCGACGACGCCCGACCCGCGGTGCACCTGGCCGTCCGCCCCGGCGCGTTGACCGCGCAGGAGTTGGCTGCGCAGGTCGACGGCACGGTGGGCAGGTATTCGCCCTACGCGGTGTACCTCGCCGGCGGTGACCCGGGCAGGGTGCAGGCGGTGCGCGAGGGCGTCGCGCTGGTGCAGGACGAAGGCAGCCAACTCGTCGCGCGGGCGCTGACGGTGGCCGAGATCGACGGCGCCGACGGCGGTCGCTGGCTGGACTTGTGCTCGGGCCCCGGCGGCAAGACCGCCCTGCTGGCCGCGTTGGCCCCCGACGGCGCCCGCGTCACCGCGGTGGAGCCCGCACCGGCGCGCGCCGATCTCGTCGAACAGAACACCCGCGGTCTGCCGGTGGACGTGCTGCGCGTCGACGGACGCGACCCGGGCGTGGAACCCGGCTTCGACCGGGTGCTCGTGGACGCGCCCTGTACGGGCCTCGGTGCACTGCGGCGCCGGCCCGAGGCCCGGTGGCGGCGCAGCCCCGGCGACGTGCCGCCGTTGGCGAAGCTGCAGCGGGAACTCTTGGCGTCGGCGATCCGGCTGACACGTCCGGGCGGCGTTGTGCTCTACGCGACCTGTTCGCCGCATTTGGCCGAAACCGTGGGCGTCGTCTCCGACGCGCTGCGCCGACACCCCGTCACGGCGCTGGACACCCGGCCCCTTTTCGCGCCTGCGGACAATCTCGGCGATCGGCACCACGTGCAGTTGTGGCCGCACCGCCACGGCACCGATGCGATGTTCGCCGCCGCGCTCAAAGTAGGGTAGGCCCATGGCTGGACCCCTGATCGCGCCGTCGATCCTGGCCGCCGACTTCGCCAGGCTCGCCGACGAAGCCGAGGCCGTGCGCGGTGCCGACTGGCTGCACGTCGACGTGATGGACAACCACTTCGTCCCGAACCTGACCATCGGACAGCCGGTCGTCGAGTCACTGCTGAAGGTGACCGACATCCCGATGGACTGCCACCTGATGATCGAGAACCCGGATCGATGGGCGCCGCCGTACGCCGAAGCGGGCGCCTACAACGTCACGTTCCACGCCGAGGCCACCGACAACCCGGTCGGTGTGGCGCGAGACATCCGGGCGGCGGGCGCCAAGGCGGGGCTCTCGGTCAAGCCGGGCACCCCGCTGGAGCCGTACCTGGAGATCCTGCCCGAGTTCGACACGCTGCTGATCATGTCGGTGGAGCCGGGATTCGGTGGCCAGAAGTTCATCCCGGAAGTGCTGGTGAAGGTCGGCACCGCCCGGCGGCTCGTGGACGCGGGCGAGTTGACGATCGTCGTCGAGATCGACGGCGGCATCAACGCCGACACCATCGAGCAGGCGGCCGAGGCGGGGGTGGACTGCTTTGTCGCGGGCTCGGCCGTCTACAGCGCAGAGGACCCCGCCGCCGCGGTGGAGTCGTTGCGCAGGCAGGCCGCCGCGGCCTCCAAACATCTGCGGGCATGAATTTCGAAGCCGCGATGCGGCTGGCGGTCCAACAGGCCGAGAAGGTCAAGGGCACGACCTACCCCAATCCGCCCGTCGGAGCGGTCATCCTGGATCGCGACGGCGAGGTGGCCGGTGTGGGGGCGACGGAGCCGCCCGGCGGACCGCACGCCGAGGTGGTCGCGCTGCGCAGGGCGGGTACCCGAGCCGCCGGTGGTACCGCCGTCGTGACGCTCGAGCCGTGCAACCACCACGGCCGCACACCGCCCTGCGTGGACGCGCTTGTGGCGGCGGGTGTTTCGGCGGTCGCCTATGCGGTCGTCGATCCGAATCCGATCGCCGCGGGTGGGGCCGCGCGGCTCGCCGAGGAAGGTGTGGCCGTGACCGCGGGTGTACTCGCCGACGCGGTGGCGGGCGGCCCGCTGCGCGAGTGGCTGCACAAACAGCGCACCGGATCACCGCATGTGACATGGAAATTCGCGACCAGTGTGGACGGTCGAAGCGCGGCCGCCGACGGCAGCAGCCAGTGGATCACCAGCGAAGCCGCTCGCGCGGACGTACACCGCAGGCGCGCCGTCGCCGACGCGATCGTGGTCGGGACCGGTACCGTCTTCGTTGACGATCCGGTGCTGACGGCGCGACTACCCGACGGCACCCTCGCCGCCCGTCAACCCTTGCGCGTTGTGGTCGGGGAGCGTGAGATCTCGCAAGAGGCAAGGGTTCTCAACGACGATTCGCGCACGATGGTGATCCGAACCCGTGATCCCCACGAAGTGATCAAGGCGCTGTCCGACCGGACCGATGTGCTGCTCGAGGGGGGGCCGACGTTGGCCGGCGCATTCTTACGCGCCGGCGTCATCAACCGGATCCTGGCCTACGTCGCGCCCATCCTTCTCGGCGGCCCGATAACGGCGGTGGACGATGTCGGTGTGCTGAGCATCGCGCACGCCCAGCGATGGCGCTTCGACACGATCGAGCCCATCGGCCCCGACGTTCTGCTGAGCCTCATTCCGGGGTAGCGGCATCCTCGCCGCTCAGCGGGCCCTCGTTCAATTCGCCGCTCAGCGGGCTCTCGTCTGATTCGCCGCTCAGCGGGCCCTTGTCTAATTCGCCGCTCAGCGGGCGGTGCTCCACGAGGTCGCGCACTCCGGCCATCCCCAGCCGTTCCCGAAACGCCTGAACCGGGTAGCCGACGACCGTCGCATCGGTACGCGCCTTGGCCGTCGCCGACCGGGGCAGGTGGAATAACGGTCCGATCTCACCGAAGTAGTCGCCCTCGACCGCCAACTTCAGCAATTCCTCACCGCCACCGGACAGTTCGCGCAGGATCTCGATCTCACCCCGGTCCACGATGTAAATCAGGTCGCCCATCGTGCCCTGCTCGAAGAGCACCTGACCGGCTTCGAGCTCCACCGTCTGCGGCGGGCGGTCGACGGAGGCGAAGTTCGGCACCATTTCGACGACCCGATCCGCCAGCGGCAGGATTCGGCTGTCGTGTGTGGCGACGACCACCATCCTGGTGCCGGAGGCCAGCTCGCGAATCAGCTTCAGTACCTCTTCGACCTGGATGAAATCCAGATGTGCCGTGGGCTCGTCGGCAAGGATCAGCGGGGGATCGAGCGCGATCGCCCGCGCCACCGCCACCCGCTGCTGTTGCCCGCCGCTGAGATCGCCCGGCCTGTGGTCGAGACGGTCCTGCAGCCCCACCCGCGCCAGCAGCTGTTCGGCCCGCTTCCGGGAAGCCCGGCGCGACATGCCGTTTGCGCGCAGCGGCACCATCACGTTCTCGACCGCGGTGAGGCTGGGAACCAGGTTGAAGGCCTGGAACACGAATCCCACCGTCTCGCGCCGGTATGTCGCAAGCTCGTTGGCGCTCAACGACGTCACCTCGACGTCACCGAACTTGATCGCACCCGAGGTGGGTTGCAGGATCCCGCCGAGACACGACAACAGCGTTGTCTTCCCGCATCCGCTGGGACCCATCAGGATCACCAGTGAACCCGCCGCGACGTCGAGGTTCAAACCGTCGATCGGGCGCACGGTGTGCCCGCCGCTGGTGTACTCGACGACGAGATTCTGGATCGAAAGATCGCCCATCGGTTCAGGGCCCCCCGAATGCCAATGCGGGATCCACTGACACCGCACGACGCAATCCCGCCGCGCTGGCGATGAGGCCGATCACCACCGCGACAACCGGCAGCGCGACGAAGGCCTCGGTGGGCACGATCACCTGCATGGGGAACAGCGGTCCGAGCAACAGCGACAGCCCGGCGCCGACCAGCGCGGCCAGCAGCGCCACGATTACCGCCTGCAAGGCGAGCCCGGCCATCACCGAACGGGTAGGCACCCCAATCGCTTTGAAGACGGCGAAGTCGCGCAGCCGTTCCAGCGCCGACAGGTAGACGACCGAGCCCACGATCAGCGCCGCGACAATCCACAGCAGGATCGCGACGATGGTGATCGAGTTGACGGCCACCTTCAGCGGGCGCAGCAGGTCCTCGATCGCGCCGGCGCGGTCGACCACCCGATAGCCATTCGGCGCCTGCTCGAGCGAACCGCGCACGCCGATCGAGGCGACCAGTCCCTCCCCGCCGTACACCAACTGCTGTGCGCCCTCTGTGGTGAGAAACACATTGGGCAGGTTCGCCAATGCGGTCG
Organism: Mycobacterium sp. IS-1590; assembly: GCF_001500025.1. Classification (GTDB taxonomy): domain Bacteria; phylum Actinomycetota; class Actinomycetes; order Mycobacteriales; family Mycobacteriaceae; genus Mycobacterium. The sequence continues at coordinate 6,218 of NZ_LQIW01000050.1, forward strand.
AGTTCTCCACCAGGCCGACGATACGCAGCGTCTGCGAGGCGATCTCGACCTCGTCGCCGACCCCTCGGCCCAACGTCGTCGATACCGCGACCTCGTCGGGACCCGCGGGCGCGCGCCCTTCGACGACGGCCGGCATACCCGGCCCCCGCTCGGGCGCGCCGAAGATGTCGATGTTGCGCGTCGCCCCGTTGAGGGTGGCCGTGCCGCCGGCATAGGCCAGGGGTGCGGCGGCATCGACGCCGGGCGCGGCAGCGATGCGGCGCAATTCCACAGGCGCGAACGGTGTGGCCCCGACGAACGGGCCCGATGCGCCCGCCTTCACGATGAACTGGTCGACGCCGAGACCATCGACGGTTCTCTCTGCCTCGGTCTGGAATCCGTTGGCCAAACCCGTGAGAACCAGCGTCATTCCGAAGATGATCGCCGTGGATAGCACCGCGATGGCGAAACGTCGCCTTCGCCACTGCATGTCGCGCAGCGCGGCGATGAGCATGTCGGCGACGTTACCCCGGCTGCGGTGGTCGGCGCGCCGGGTTTCGGCTACTTCGCGAAAGCGCTGACCAACGTGTTGCAGAAGGCGGGCAGGTCATCGGGCTTGCGGCTGGACACCAAAGTGTTTGGCCCACGCGAGCATTCGACGACCTCGTCATCGACCCAATTCGCTCCCGCATTCACCAGGTCGGTCTTCACGCTGGGCCACGACGTCAGGGTGCGTCCCCGCACCACGTCGGCCTCGATGAGCGTCCAGGGCCCGTGGCAGATCACCGCGACCGGTTTACCCGCATCGAAGAAGCTCTTCGCGAACGCGACCGCGTCGGCGTTCATACGCAGGTTGTCGGGGTTGGCGACGCCGCCCGGCAGTACCAACGCCGCATAGTCGGACGCTGACACCGAGTCGGCGGCCTTCTCGGCCTCGAAAGTGTCGGCGGGGGTCAGGTGGTTGAACGCCTGGATTTTGCCGACTTCCGTCGACACCAGTTCCGGGGTGCCCCCGGCCTGCTCGACGGCCTTCCACGGCTCGGTCAACTCGACCTGCTCGACACCTTCGGGAGCGACCAGGAACGCAATCTTCTTGCCATTCAGTGAACTTGCCATGAGATTTCTCCGTTGAGGTTAGGTGTGATGCCCCGCATACCCCGCGCGTCGAGGAGTCAATCAGCCCGTTCACGTCGGTACACTCGTACCAGAGTGGGCCGTTTCTGGCCCGCCGAAATCGCGCTTTCACCGACGATTTGCGCGCTGGTGAGCACGAACAAAGGACGACCCATGACTGCACTGCAGGACTGGCTCAGCTATCGCCCGATGCATCCTCGGACACTCAAGGCGTTGATCTGCGACACGTTCCGCGCCCAACCCGTCGACCAGCAGGCCGTGCCGGTCAAGCCGGCCGAGCCGCAGCTGCTGCGCCCCGGCCTCGAGCGCTGCTAGGCGCCGTCGACGCGATCCGCGGTCGTTTGCCCCGCCACTTCCGCCGGTTCGTCGGCGTGCTCCTGCTTGCCCCCGATCAGCAGGCCCAGGAGGGCGCCGACGACGCAGACCACCACCGTGACCAGGAAGATGTCGCCGTATTGCAGCACGTAGGCCTCGCGGTAGCGGGTCGCCTCGGCGGCCAGTCGTTCGGCAAGCGTGTTGGCCGGCGGGAACGGCAGGGTCTGAAGGTGCTGGTTGAGCCGGTAAAGCCCCCAGGCAGTCAATCCAGCCAGGCCGATGAGCATGCCGACCATGCGCGCAACCACCACCGCCGCAGAAGCGATCCCGTGTTGGGCGGCGGGCACCACGCGGAGCGCCGCCGAGGTAAGCGGTCCGATCACCAGGCCGAGACCCAAGCCGGCGATGGCCAGGTCGGTGTCGAGCACGGGCAGTCTGACAAAGCCGAGATCGTGGTAGGTGGTCAGTACATCGGCCCCCCAATTCGACACCAGCCAATATCCCCCCGCGGCAATCATGAGACCCACGAATGTGACCACTCGGTCACCGATCCTGGTCGCGACCCACCCGCCGATCACGGCGCCGATGGGCAGTGCGATCAGGAACCGCAGCAGCAAAAGCACCGCGTCGGTCTGGTTCTTGCCGAGTACACCTTGGCCGAACAGTTCGATGTTGACGAGCGTGACCATCAACGCCGCCCCTGCGCACAGCGAAGCGCCCAGCGCCGCCAGGAACGGCCGGAAGTGAACGCCCGCCGGCTCGATCAATCTCGTGCGGGCGAACCGCTCCCAAACGAAGAACAAGATCAATGCCACCGCCGCACCCAAAAGCACTGGCAGTCCGTAGCTCGGCAGGATTTTGCGGCCGTCGGGCGCGGGGTTGTACAGCCCGATCACCGTTAGGCCCAGCGCTACGGCCAGCAGAACGCCGCCGACGACATCCACCCGTTCAGGATTCTCGGGTTTGAGGCGGGCGGGCAGGCTGAAGTGGATCAGCACCATCGCGACGGCGGCGAGGGGCAGGTTGATCCAGAAGACGTCCCGCCATGTGTTCAGGACCGCGACGACGGCGATGCCGTAGAGAGGGCCCAGGACGCTGCCCAACTCCTGTGCGGCACCGATACCGCCCAGGACCGACGCGCGGTTGCGGCTGGCCCACAAATCGGCGGCCAGCGCGAGTGTGACCGGCAGCAGCGCGCCGCTGGCGACACCTTGGATGGTGCGGCCGATCACCATCGGAAGCAGGTCATTAGACATCGCGGTGACGACCGAACCGACCGCAAACCCGGCCAAGCTGACCTGGAGGATGAACTTGCGACCGAACCGGTCGGATGCCCGACCCAGCAACGGCATCGCGGCGATGTAGCCGAGCAGGTAGCAGGTGATGATCGGCGTCACCCGCTGCAGCTGATTGATCGGTATGCCGACGTCGACGATGATGTCGGTGATGATCGCGACCACGACATAGGTGTCGAGCGCGCCGAGCAGCACGGCGAGGCTGCCCGCGCTGATCGCGATCCGGCGGTTCGACTTCGTCGTAGGTGCGGCTTCGGTGTTCGTCGCTCCTGCTGAAACCGCCATCAGGCTGCCGGCGGTTTGGTGACCGTCACCGGCTTACCCCACTCCGACATTGCCATGGTGACGCTGCTGTCCGAGTCGGGCTGCAACCTGACCTGGGCCAACTCGTGGTCGCCACCCTGGGCGATCCAGGCCGTACCGGGCACCGGGCCGGTCACGCCGAGCTGCGGCGCGATCTTGTTCACTGCATCGGCACTGACGGTCCCGGTCACTCGTACCGTCTCCACGCCGTTGACCGTTTCGCGGTCCTCCGCCTTCGGGTCGGAGAAGTTGTCCAGTACGTTGCCCAACCCGGTTTCGGGGTCGAGGATGAGCGAGGCGTCGTAGATATCGACGGCGGGACCGAAGTTCGACAGCGTGCCACCCGGGGTCAACGTGGCGTAGAGGTCACCGTCGACGACGACGAACTCCACGCCCTCGAGACGCTGGCCGCCCATCACGAGGTTGACCTTGCCTTGGGCCGTGAACGTAGGCGCATTGCTCAGGTCACCTTCGAGCAACTCGATGGGCAGCTTCTCGATCGTGCCTTCCACCGTGAGCTTCATGTGGGCGCTCGTCTGCTTCTTGGTGGTCTCGCTGGCCTGCTGGAGCAGGGTGGCGCCGTCGGGAAGGTCCTTTGTGGACTCCTCCGATTTGGAGGAGCAACCCGCCAGCAGGGCGATGGCGGCAACGAGGGCGGCGAAGATCGTCAGGAGGCGCGTCGGCATGACTGCATCGTAAAGGGTCCGAACGCGTCGACTCGGCGCACGGGGCGCTGCCAGGGCGAACGGGGCACCGTCGGAGGGTCCGGCGATCTCGATAGTCTGGCGACGTGTTCACCGGAATCGTCGAAGAGGTCGGCGAGGTCGTCGGCAAGGAAGATCTCGGCGATTTCGCCCGGCTCGCCATCCGCGGGCCGGTTGTCACATCGGATGCCCGTCACGGTGACTCGATCGCGGTGAACGGCGTCTGCCTCACCGTCGTGGAGGTGGGGCCGGATGCGACGTTCACCACCGACGTGATCGGGGAGACGTTGAACCGGTCGAGCCTCGGCCGCCTCGCGGTCGGCAGCCGGGTCAACCTCGAGCGTGCGGCGGCGGTGAACAGTCGGCTCGGCGGGCACATCGTCCAAGGCCACGTCGACGGCACCGGTCACGTGATCGCACGCACACCGTCGGATCGCTGGGTGGTGGTGCGCATCGCGCTTCCCACTGCGCTGTCACGGTATGTGGTGGAGAAGGGCTCCATCACCGTCGACGGCGTCTCGCTGACGGTGTCCGGGCTCGGACACGACTGGTTCGAGGTGTCGTTGATCCCCACGACGCTCGATCTCACGACGCTCGGCCGCGCCGAGGTCGGCACGCTGGTCAATCTCGAGGTGGACGTGATCGCGAAGTACGTCGAGCGGCTGCTCTCCCCCCAAAACGATTGACCCGCTTCTGATTTGGGGTCGCTCCTGTTCGGCGCCTAGTAGCCGAGGGGCCCGCGGAACTGCTGGATGATGGTGAAGAAGTCGCTCACCTGAGTGGCGGTCGGAACGAATTCGTTGAAGAACCGGTCGACCGCCCCCATCTGGTCGGGCGGGGCCACGTTTCGGGGCACGTACTGCTGCCACATACCTTCGAGCACGCCCACCGCGGGGATCACGTCCGAAGCGGTGGTGCTGGGCCCCGGAGGAGCCACGTCGGTCGGCTGGGCGGCCGCCGTCGGGGCGACGGCAACGAAGAGACCGGAGGCGGCCACAGCGCACGCGGCGGACAGCAGCCTCGAGGCGGGGAGATGTGACGCGTTCATATGAGTCCCTTTGAGCGTGACCAGGAAACGTAGCGTAGGCATCCGGCAACTCGGCCGAGGAGTAAACCCGAAAATACACAGAGGTTCCACACACTGCCGCCAACGCCGAAAGTGAGGATAAACGCCCAGCTCAGCGGCCTGGCAATAAGTTTTTGAGCCCGGTGGTTCATACTGATGTGGTGACGAGGCTTGACACTGTTGAGCGCGCGGTGGCTGATATCGCCGCGGGCAAGGCCGTCGTCGTGATCGACGATGAGGATCGCGAGAACGAGGGCGATCTCATCTTCGCCGCCGAAAAGGCGACCCCGGAGCTCGTCGCCTTCATGGTCCGCTACACCTCGGGCTACCTCTGTGTCCCGCTGGACGGCGCGATCTGCGACAAGCTGGGGCTGCTGCCGATGTACGCGGTGAACCAGGACAAGCACGGCACCGCCTATACCGTCACGGTGGACGCGAAGACCGGTGTGGGAACGGGCATCTCGGCCGCCGACCGAGCGACGACGATGAGGCTGCTGGCGGATCCGTCCAGCATCGCCGACGATTTCACCAAGCCGGGCCACGTCGTGCCGCTGCGGGCCAAGGACGGAGGTGTGCTGCGCCGCCCCGGCCATACCGAGGCCGCCGTCGACCTGGCACGCCTTGCCGGGTTGCAGCCCGCCGGGGCGATCTGCGAAATCGTCAGCCAGAAGGACGAAGGCGCGATGGCGCAAACGGACGAGCTGCGCATCTTCGCCGACGAACACGACCTCGCGTTGATCTCGATCGCCGATCTGATCGAGTGGAGGCGCAAGCACGAGAAGCACATTGAGCGCATCGCCGAGGCCCGGATACCGACCCGCCACGGCGAATTCCGCGCTGTCGGCTACACCAGCATCTACGACGACGTCGAACATGTCGCGCTGGTCAAGGGTGACGTCGCAGGCCCGACCAGCGACGGCCACGACGTGTTGGTGCGGGTGCACTCCGAATGCCTCACCGGTGACGTGTTCGGCTCCCGGCGCTGCGACTGCGGTCCCCAGCTCGACGCGGCGATGGCGATGGTCGCCCGCGAGGGCCGCGGCATCGTGCTGTACATGCGCGGCCACGAGGGTCGCGGCATCGGGCTCATGCACAAGCTGCAGGCCTATCAACTGCAGGACGCCGGTGACGACACCGTCGACGCCAACCTCAAGCTCGGCCTGCCCGCCGACGCCCGGGACTACGGCATCGGAGCGCAGATCCTCGTCGATCTGGGCGTGCGGTCCATGCGGCTGCTCACCAACAACCCGGCCAAGCGCGTCGGGCTCGACGGCTACGGGCTGCACATCATCGAGCGGGTGCCGCTGCCGGTGCGGGTGAACAAAGAGAACATCCGCTACCTGATGACCAAGCGGGACCGGATGGGCCACGATCTGAGCGGTCTGGACGCCTATCACGAGGCCACCACCATGGCCGACTACGACGAGGGCGTGTACCTGCTCGGAGACCGCCGGCCGACCGATCTCGGTGGAGCCCTGTGAGCGGTACGGGCGTTCCCGATCTTCCGGACATCGACGGATCGGGACTCAGGCTTGCCGTCGTGGCGAGCACCTGGCACGAGACCATCTGCGACGCGCTGCTCGAGGGGGCACTCAAGGTCGCGGCCGGCGCGGGGGTCGCTGATCCCACGGTGGTGCGGGTGCTGGGCGCCATCGAGATTCCCGTTGTGGCGCAGGCGCTGGCGGCCGACCATGACGCGGTGGTGGCGTTGGGCGTGGTGATCCGCGGGCAGACACCCCATTTCGACTATGTGTGTGACGCGGTGACGCAGGGCTTGACCAGGGTGTCGCTGGATGCGTCGACGCCGGTGGCCAACGGCGTGCTGACGACCAACACCGAGCAACAGGCGCTCGACCGGGCCGGGCTGCCGTCGTCGTCTGAGGACAAGGGTGCGCAGGCCGCGGCCGCCGCGTTGTCGACCGCGCTGACGTTGCGCGACATTCGCTCGGGCTCATGACCGACTGGGATGTCGAGATACGCCCGCACCTGGCACCGTATTTCGCTTATGCCGCCGCCGCGCTGATCCTCGCCGCGCATGTGACGGTCGGTGCGCTGCTGAAGATCAGCTCGACAGGGGTGATCTTCCGGACCGCCGACCAGGTGGCGATCGCGCTGCTCGGGGTGGTCATCGCCGCGGTGGTCTTGATGTTCGCCCGGCCCCGGCTTCGCGTCGGCGCAGCCGGTGTGACCGTGCGGAACCTTCTCACCGACAAGACGATTCCGTGGTCGGACGTGGTGAACATCTCTTTCCCGCGGGGCGCGCGGTGGGCGCGCGTGGATCTGCCCGACGACGAGTACATCCCGATCATGGCGATCCAGGCCGTCGACAAGAAACGCGCCGTCGATGCGATGGACCGCGTCCGCGACGTCCTCGAGCGCTACAAGGGCCTCAACTCACGCTGAGCGACATCGCGAGTTCGTCGCGCTCGGAGGCGGATTGGTCTGCTGCGACCGTGAACCCGATGCTCTCGTACACCTGACGGGCCGCCGCGTTGCCGGTCGCCACTCGTAACCGGACCGTGTGCACGTTGCTGGTGCGCGCCCAGTCGAGGGCCGCGGTGACCAGTCGCCGCGCCAGGCCATGGCCCCGCGCCGAGGGTTCCAGCCACAGCGAGTACAGATACACGGTCTCGCGGTTCTCCTGCTGTGCCCCGATCATGCCGACGGGACGATCGCCGTCGAAGGCGACGAATTGCGCATGTTCGCGCAACCGCCGCCGCCACTGCGCTGCGGTGAAGGCCGCCTCGTCCCGATAGCTGGGATCCCTCTCACCCAGCGAGTCGGCCAGCGCCCTCAACCGCATCGCGGCGAATGTCTGCCAGTCGGTTTCGCCGAGCCGGGCAACACGCTCGGTCATCGCGTGTCGCCCATGACCAACCCTTCCCGGCGCGGATCCGCCCCACCGACGAGCCCGGTGCCGTCTCTGGTGATCGCCGACAGGCCGCTCGACTGGTCGGCCAGGTCCACCTGATGGCCGAGTGCCCGCAGCCCCCGCACGAGTGCGTCAGGGTCGCCGTCATCGGCGGTGTCGATGACCGGATGCTCACCGCCGACGTTGGTCTTCGGCGTGTTGGCCGCGCCGAAGTCGACCATCGACACCGCCTGCTGCGGGTCGAGTCCCCAATCGAGCATTCCCACAATGGTTTTCGCCACGAACTGGATGATCACCGCACCGCCGGGCGAGCCCAGGACCGCGTAGAGCTCTCCTCGCGCTCCGGGCCGGCCCGGTGCCTGGTCGAAGATCAGCGTGGGCGCCATCGTGCTGCGCGGCCGCTTACCCGGCTGGACCCGGTTGGCCACCGGCGCACCGTCGGGGCCGGTCGGTTCGGCCGAGAAGTCGGTGAGCTGGTTGTTGAGGATGAACCCGTCGACCATGTGGAACGAGCCGAACGCCGATTCGACCGTGGTGGTCAACGACGCGGCGTTGCCCTGTGAGTCGACGATGCTGACCTGGCTGGTGCCGTGTTCGGGGACGGGTGGTGTGGGGCTGCTCGGCGGGCCGAACTCGCCCGGTTTCGCGGTGCCCATGCTGTGTTGATCGGAGATCAGCGCCGCCCGCCCGGCGAGGTAGTCACTGCCGAGGAGCGTGTCGGGTGAGCCGCCCGGCAACGGCACGAAATCGGTGTCGGCGACGTACTTGTCGCGGTCGGCGTACGCCAGTCGTTCGGCCTCGGATATCAGGTGTACACCCATGACCGACGGTCGGCCGCCGTTGAGGTCGATGTCGGAGGGTTTGTGATCGGCCATCGGGAAGTGTCCGAGAATGCCGAGCGTCGCCAGGACGGCGATGCCACCGGACGACGGCGGTGGCATCCCGCAGATCTCGCGTCCGCGGTACGGCCTGCACAGCGGATCGCGTTCCTTGACCGTGTAGCCCGCGAGGTCTTCGACGGTCATCAGGCTCGGCGTCCGCCCACCGGATCCGTCGGCCGCCGCGGCGACGATGTCGCGGGCGATGGCGCCGGTGTAGAACGACGCGGGGTCGGTTGCGATGACTCCCAACGTCTTCGAGTACGCCGGGTTGGTCAGCCGGGTGCCCTCGGTCTTGGGGCTGCCATCGGCGTTGAGGAAGTATTCGGCGGCTTGGCGGTCGCGCTTGAGTTCGGGTGCCGCGTCATCGATGGCCGCCGCAAGCCTCGCGCTGATGTCGAAGCCGTCGTCGGCCATCCTGACTGCGGGAGCGAACAGATCGCGCCAACCCGTCGTGCCGTGATCGGCGTGCACTTCGGTCAGCATCCGGACGATGCCGGGCACACCGATCGAGCGGCCCGAGGCCCTGGCGTCCGGCTTGGGCTCCGTGCGGTCGGTTTCCGACACCCAACGCAGATAGTTCTCCGTGGCCGCGGCCGGCGCGATTTCGCGACCGTCGTAGGCCTGGACCTGACCGGAGGCCGCGTCGAAGTAGAGCAGGAAGCCGCCGCCGCCGAGACCGGACGCCTGCGGTTCGACGAGGCCGAGAACGGCCTGCGCGGTGACGAGCGCGTCCGCCGCGGTACCGCCGTCGCGGAGCACCTCACACGCGGCCTGGGTGGCCAGCGGATTCGCGGTGGCCACCGAATAGCTGTTGGTGCGCACCGGCGTCATGTCGGTGCGGTAACCCGTGGCCACCTCGGGATTGACGGAGATGTCGCGGGAGGTCGGCGGCGACCCGGGAGAGGGGGCGGCGGTGGTCTTGACCACCGGGGTGCCGTTCGCGACGATCGCACACGGTCCGGCGGCCTCGGGCTCGGCGCCCTCGTCGGTCGAGCAGCCGGCGAACACCAGCACCAACCCGGTCAGCGGGGCCATCACCTTGGTCAGCGACGAGATCCGCATCACTCGACGGTAGTGGATCGGGGCCGTCGGAACGCGGCAGTAACCTGGATTCCGTGCCCGATCCATCGACGTACCGACCCGCTCCCGGGTCGATCCCCGTCGAACCGGGCGTCTACCGATTCCGCGATCCGCACGGCAGGGTGATCTACGTCGGCAAAGCCAAGAGCCTGCGCAGCCGACTGAACTCCTACTTCGCCGACGTCGTCAACCTGGCGCCGCGCACCCGGCAGATGGTGATGTCGGCGGGCAGCGTCGAGTGGACGGTGGTCAACACCGAAGTCGAGGCGCTCCAGCTCGAATACAACTGGATCAAGGAGTTCGATCCGCGATTCAACATCAGGTATCGAGACGACAAGTCGTACCCGGTGCTCGCGGTCACGCTCAACGAGGAGTACCCGCGGCTGATGGTGTATCGCGGGGCGCGGCGTAAGGGCGTCCGGTACTTCGGACCCTATTCGCATGCGTGGGCGATCCGCGAAACCCTCGACCTCCTGACGCGGGTCTTTCCGGCCCGCACGTGTTCGGCAGGAGTGTTCAAGCGCCACAGGCAAATCGATCGGCCGTGCTTGCTGGGCTACATCGACAAGTGTTCGGCTCCCTGCATCGGTCGGGTGAGTGCCGAAGAGCACCGCCAGATCGTCCTCGACTTCTGCGACTTCCTCGCCGGTAAAACCGATCGGTTGATCCGCGACCTGGAACACCAGATGAACCAGGCCGCCGAGGAACTGGATTTCGAGAGGGCCGCTCGCCTGCGCGACGACATCGGCGCTCTCAAACGGGCGCTGGAGAAACAGGCGGTGGTGTTCGGCGACGGCACCGACGCCGACGTGGTGGCATTCGCTGACGACGAACTGGAAGCTGCGGTGCAGGTTTTCCACGTCCGCGGCGGCCGGGTGCGCGGCCAGCGCGGCTGGATCGTGGAAAAGTCCGGGGAGCCCGGAGAATCAAGCCAGGAACGCTTGGTGGAACAGTTCCTGACGCAGTTCTACGGCGATCAGGCCGAATTGGGTGGCGCCAGTGACAGCGGCGGCGACGAGGCGACCAATCCCGTACCCCGCCAGGTGCTGGTTCCGTGCCTGCCCGGCAACTCCGACGAATTGGCGGCCTGGCTCAGCCAGCTGCGCGGCTCTAGGGTGTCGTTGCGCGTGCCGCAGCGCGGTGACAAGCGCGCGCTCGCCGAGACGGTCCGTCGCAACGCGCAGGATGCGCTCACCCAGCACAAGCTCAAGCGTGCCGGTGACTTTACCGCGAGAACCGCTGCGCTGCAGAGCATTCAGGACGCATTGGGGCTGGCCGAGGCGCCGTTGCGTATCGAGTGCATCGATATCAGCCACGTGCAGGGCACCGATGTGGTGGCCTCGCTGGTGGTCTTCGAGGACGGCTTACCGCGCAAGTCCGATTACCGGCACTACGCGATCCGTGAGGCCGCGGGCGAGGGCCGCTCCGACGACGTCGCGTCGATCGCGGAGGTGACCAGGCGCCGGTTCTACCGTCACCTGCACGACGTGCAGCATCCGACAGAGCTTTCTGCGGAGGGGAAGTCGCGAAAGTTCGCCTACCCGCCCAATCTGTTCGTGGTCGACGGTGGTGCGCCACAGGTCAACGCCGCACAGGCGGTGCTCGACGAACTGGGTATCACCGACGTGGCCGTGATCGGCTTGGCCAAGCGCCTGGAGGAGGTGTGGGTTCCGTCGGAGCCCGACCCGCTGATCATGCCGCGCAACAGTGAAGGCCTCTACCTTCTGCAGCGCGTCCGTGACGAGGCGCACCGGTTCGCCATCGCCTATCACCGCAGCAAGCGTTCCAAGCGGATGACCGCTTCGGCGCTTGACTCGGTTCGAGGGCTCGGTGAGCATCGCCGCAAAGCACTGGTCACCCACTTCGGTTCGGTGGCCCGGTTGAAGGAGGCGTCGATCGAGGAGATCACCGCGGTACCCGGCATCGGTGTCGCCACCGCCCGCGCCGTGCTCGACGCGCTCGGCGTACCGCCCGAAAGCGACGCGCCCGAGCCGGCCGTCGACGATGATCAGAGCAGGGTATCGGGATGACGGACCAGGGAATGCACGAGGAGCTTCGCGACGAGGCCAACGCCGACTCCGGTATCGACGTGGTTCTGGTCACCGGCCTCTCGGGCGCGGGCCGGGGCACCGCGGCCAAGGTGCTCGAAGATCTGGGGTGGTACGTCGCCGACAACCTTCCGCCGGAACTGATCGCGCAGATGGTCGAGTTGGGGCTGGCGGCCGGTTCGCGGATCACCCAGCTGGCGGTGGTGATGGATGTGCGTTCGCGCGGTTTCACCGGAGACCTGGACTGGGTCCGCAACGAGCTCGCGACCCGCAACATCGCGCCGCGGGTGCTCTTCCTGGACGCTTCTGACGAGAGCCTGGTGCGCCGCTACGAACAGAACCGACGGAGTCATCCGCTCCAGGGCAATCAGACTCTGGCAGAAGGTATTGCGGCCGAGCGCGCGCTGTTGGCGCCGGTGCGTGCGTCGGCCGATCTGGTGATCGACACCTCCTCGCTGTCGGTGCCCGCGCTGCGCGAGAGCATCGAACGCGCCTTTGGTGGCGAGACCGTCGCGCACACGAATGTCACGGTCGAGTCGTTCGGCTACAAGTACGGGTTGCCGATGGACGCCGACACCGTGATGGACGTCCGGTTCCTGCCGAACCCGCACTGGGTGGACGACCTGCGCCCGCACAGCGGTCAGCATCCCGCGGTCCGCGACTATGTTCTCGGGCAACCCGGTGCGGGCGACTTCCTGGAGACCTATCATCGGCTGCTCGACGTAGTCATCGACGGATACCGCCGCGAGGGGAAGCGATATATGACCGTCGCCATCGGATGCACCGGCGGCAAACATCGAAGCGTGGCGATCGCCGAGGCATTGGCGGCGCAGCTTCAGGGCGGTGATGACCTGACGGTGCGGGTGTTGCATCGGGATCTGGGTCGCGAATGACTTCATCTGATTCGCGGCTCGCCGCGGTGCGCATCGTTGCACTCGGTGGTGGACACGGGCTCTATGCGACCTTGTCGGCGGCGCGGAGGCTGACACCGCACGTGACGGCCATCGTCACGGTCGCCGACGACGGCGGCTCTTCGGGCCGACTGCGCAACGAGCTGGATGTCGTGCCTCCGGGTGACCTTCGAATGGCGTTGGCCGCGTTGGCATCTGACAGTCCACATGGCCGACTGTGGGCGACGATCATTCAGCACCGGTTCGGTGGCAGCGGGGCGTTGGCCGGACATCCGATCGGCAACCTACTTCTCGCGGGTCTCAGCGAGGTGCTGGCCGACCCGGTCGCCGCGCTCGACGAACTCGGCCGCATCCTCGGCGTGAAGGGTCGCGTGCTTCCGATGTGCCCGATGGGGCTCGGCATCGAGGCCGACGTGGCGGGTCTGGAATCCGACCCCCGCATGAGCCGGGTCATCCGCGGACAGGTGGCGATCGCGACGACCGTGGGCAAGGTCCGCCGCGTGCGGCTGCTGCCCGGGGATCCGCCCGCCACCCGACAGGCCGTGGACGCGATCATGGCGGCGGACCTGGTGGTGCTGGGCCCTGGCTCGTGGTTCACCAGCGTCATCCCGCATGTGCTGGTTCCCGAGCTCGCGGCTGCGCTACAAGCGACCGCGGCGCGGCGGGCTCTGGTGCTCAACCTGGTGGCCGAACCGGGGGAGACGGCGGGCTTCTCGGTCGAGCGACACATCCACGTGCTGTCGCAGCATGCGCCCGACTTCAGCGTGCACGACATCATCGTCGACGCCAGCCGGGTGCCCAGCGAGCGTGAGCGTGAGCAACTGCGTCGAACCGCGAACATCCTTCGTGCTCAAGTTCAGTTTGCCGACGTATCCAGACCTGGTACACCTTTACATGACCCGGCGCGCTTGGCCGCGGCATTGGAAGGTGTGCGTCTTCGCGGCGCCGCCGCTCCGGCGCCGGCAGTGCCCACGTCGACAGCGAATGGACCGAGAGGTGACGACCCGTGGCGATGACAGCCGAGGTCAAGGATGAGTTGAGTCGGCTGATCGTCAATTCGGTCAGTGCTCGGCGCGCTGAGGTCGCCTCGCTGCTGCGGTTCGCCGGCGGACTGCACATCGTTTCGGGTCGTGTGGTCGTCGAGGCGGAGGTCGATCTCGGCATCATCGCCCGGCGGCTGCGCAAAGACATCTACGACCTGTACGGCTACAACGCCACGGTGCACGTCGTATCGGCCAGCGGGATCCGCAAGAGCACCCGGTATGTGGTGCGGGTGGCCAAGGACGGCGAGGCGTTGGCCAGGCAGACCGGTCTGCTCGATCTGCGGGGCCGCCCGGTGCGTGGGCTGCCGGCACAGGTGGTCGGCGGCAGCGTGGCCGATGCCGAAGCAGCCTGGCGCGGAGCATTTCTGGCGCATGGATCGCTCACCGAACCGGGACGCTCGTCGGCGTTGGAAGTCAGCTGTCCGGGTCCGGAGGCCGCGCTGGCACTTGTCGGCGCCGCCCGCAGGCTGGGGGTGAGCGCGAAAGCACGCGAGGTGCGCGGTACCGACCGGGTGGTGGTGCGCGACGGTGAGGCGATCGGTGCGCTGTTGACGCGGATGGGGGCGCAGGACACCCGGCTGACATGGGAAGAGCGCAGGATGCGGCGCGAGGTCAGGGCCACCGCCAATCGGCTGGCCAACTTCGATGACGCCAACCTGCGTCGCTCGGCCCGGGCGGCGGTCGCCGCGGCCGCACGCGTGGAACGCGCGCTGGAGATCCTCGGCGATACGGTGCCCGACCATCTCGCCGCCGCCGGCAAGTTGCGCGTCGAGCACCGGCAGGCGTCGTTGGAGGAGTTGGGCCGGCTCGCCGATCCGCCGATGACGAAGGACGCTGTGGCGGGCCGCATTCGGCGGTTGCTGTCGATGGCCGATCGCAAGGCCAAACAAGACGGCATTCCCGACACCGAGGCGGCCGTCACCCCGGACCTGCTCGAGGACGCCTAACTCGATTCGCCATACGGCGGGCATTTCGGCGAAAAGCGTGTGACAAGCGGCCACTCGGCCGACACTTCACTTGTGTCCGCGGGTGACCCGCCCACCGGAGTCGTGACGTTCCTGTTCACCGACATCGAGGGTTCCACTCGTCGGTGGGAGTCCGACGCGGATGCCATGCGGGTCGCGCTTGCTTGCCATGACAAGGTGTTGCGGTCCGCCATCGAGGCGAATGACGGATTCGTGTTCAGCCACAGCGGCGATGGTCTTGCTGCCGCGTTCGCGTCGCCGAGCGCCGCCGTGGCGGCTGCCGTCGACGCCCAGCGCGAGCTGAATTTGTCGGTGCGCATGGGTGTCGCGACAGGAGAGGCGGAGCTTCGTGACGGCGACTACTTCGGCACGGTGCTCAACCGCGCGGCCCGGGTGATGGCGGCCGGGCATGGTGGGCAGATCCTGGTGGCCGAGTCGACGGCAGTTCTTCTTGCGGGCGTCGAGCTCGTGGATCTGGGTCCGCGTCGGTTACGCGATGTCTCTGTCCCGGTAACGCTGTTTCAGCTGCACGCGCCCGGATTACGCACTTACTTCCCACCGCTTCGGACGCTCGACCCCGGATCGGGAAACCTCCGCCGCGTCCCCGCTCCATTGGTCGGACGCGAGGCCGAGTTGGCGGAGCTCGCCAGCGCCGTCCGGACTCGACGGTTGGTCACCTTGACCGGCGTGGGAGGGGTGGGAAAAACACGGCTGGCGTTGGAGGTCGCCCAGCAGCTTTCGAGCGAATTCCCCGATGGGGTATGGCTTTTCGAACTCAGTGCCGTCAACGACGAAGCCGCAGTGCCCGATGCGGTCGCTGCGGTGCTCGGCGTCACCCAACAACCCGGCAAGACCATGGCGGAGTCGGTCGCGAGCACCCTCGAAGATCGTCTGCGGCTGCTGGTATTCGACAACTGCGAGCACGTACTCGATGCGACCGCAGATCTCATCGAGGCCATCCTCGGGGCCTCAACGACTGTCAGGGTGCTCGCCACAAGCCGCGAAGGCCTGGCGCTGAGCGATGAGCAGACGTGGCCGGTGCGATCGCTCGAACTCGCGGCCGCGGTCGACCTGTTCATCCAGCGTGCCCATAACGTTGCGCCAGGCATGATGCTCGACGACGAGCCTGTCATTCGAGAAGTCTGTCGGCGTCTCGACAGCCTGCCGCTGGCCATCGAACTGGCTGCGTCGCGGACTTCGTCCATGGGTGTCGAAGAAATTCGAGACCGTCTCGATCACCGATTCGCGTTACTCGTCGGGTCGCGGCGAAGGATGGATCGTCACCAGAACCTGCGTAACGCGGTGGCGTGGTCTTATGACTTGCTTGAAGACTCGGAAAGGAGACTGCTGGAACGCTGTTCAGTGTTCGCGGGTGGCTTCGACCTCAAAAGTGTCTGTGCAGTAGGCGAATGCGATGGAGCCGATGAGTACACGATCCTCGACGTGTTGGATTCGCTGGTCCGTAAGTCCTTGCTCACGGCCGACCGCGCGGTGGTGCCGACCCGCTTCTCCATGCTCGAGACCATTCGCGAGTTCGCCGAGGAACAACTAGTCTCTACCGGACACGCCGAGGAAGCTCGAAACGCGCACCCACGGCATTTTGCGAGGCGATCGGCGAGTGTTCTGGATCTGTGGGACAGCCCGCGCCAAGGCGAGGCCTACCGATGGTTCATGACAGAACTGCCCGACTTGCGCATCGCCTTCCGCTGGGCCGCCGACCATGCGGACATTCAGACCGCTGCCGCCCTGACTACTTTCGCGGGCTTCCTCGGCATGTGCGTCGAGAACTACGAGCCGACGTCGTGGGCGGAGGAAATCCTCGAATCGGCCAGGGCGGCCCGCAGTCAGTACCTCGGGTATCTGTATGTCATCGCGTCGCTGTGCTATTTCGCAGGACGGATCGACGACGGCGTGCGCTACGGCGAAGCCGGCCATGCGGCGCTGCGCGATCATATCGGCTGGGACGCGCCCTTCACCAGCATCCAGTGCAATCTCGGTGGTGCCTATCTGTCGATCGGCCGCCCAGACCTGTGGGTTGACGTGTGCTGTGCCGAACTCGATTCGGGTCGCGATAGGCGCTCCTTCGTCAGCTCCAGCCTCGCCATGGCGCTCGCGCTCGCGAACCGGTCGACAGAAGCCATGGCGGTCACGGCCGACCTGCTCGACAATCCCGACACAGAGCGGAATCCGTACGCGTTTTCGTACGCGCTCCTGGCGTACGGATACGTGTGGCGGGACACCGATCCCGCAGCGGCACTGAGAGCGCTGCGTCGCGGCCTGAAGATCGCGCAGGAGAACGGAGTCCGCGCGAACGAATCGATTCTGGCGATGACACTGGGCCGCGTGGAAGCCGAGCATGGTGACCCGCAGGCAGCCCTGGACTGCATAGCACTGGCCATCCGCAATTACCGCGACTCCGGGAACATCGCCGTGATTGGTGTGCCGTTGGCCAATCTGGCCGTTCTGCTGGACCGACGTGGGAGGTACGAGGAGTCCGCGACGCTCCTCGGGTTCGCGCACGGCCCCATGACGGCGGTGACGATTCCTGAAGTCGAGGCCACGGTTGCACATCTACGAGAAGTGCTGGGCGACGGAAGATATGAAACGCTGATCCAACGCGGCGAAACGATGACGACATCTGCGGTTGCGAACTACGCCTATGAGCAGATCGACCAGGCGTGTGCGCAGCTGCAAGAACTACGGTGAACCCATGGAGACATTGAGAGTCGGCGTGGCGGAGCCCGACCCGCCCTTCAACGGGATGCCCGACAACGGTGGCCTCGACATCGACCTGATGCACGCGCTCGGCGAGAAGATCGGCGCGACCGTCGAATTCGTGTCCTACGACGGAGCCGACTTCGACGGCATCTTCGACGCGCTGGGATCGGACTACGACTGTGTCGCCGCCGGGACCACCGTCACACCTGAGCGCGAGAGGAAGGCGACATTCCTCCCGCCGTACGTGATCTCCGGTCAGGCGCTGGCCGTCGAAACCCGCCGGCTGCCGCGCGTCACCTCCATCGACGACCTGCAGGGCCTGACCCTCGGCGTGCAGCGGGGCAACACCAGCCAGCCGATCGCCGAACGGCTCGTCGCGGAGGGCAAGGCCGGCACCGTGCGCCTCTACGACTATGGCTCGATCCGCGACGCGTTGACCGACCTTTCCACCGGCGACTGCGACGCCGTGATGAAGCTCGCGCCGGTGCTCACCGAACTGGTCAGGGACGTTCCCGGCGTGCAGGTCGTCCAGCGCGGTATCACCGTCGAGGACATCGCAATCGCCGTCCCGCTCGATGATCAAACGCTTCTCGGGCGGCTCACCGTCGCGCAAGCCGAGCTGGAAGCCGATGGCACACTTCAGCGGATTCGCCGGAAATGGCTCGGCAACCCATACGCCGACCAGAGTCTCGCGGCGCTGTGACCGCTGACCTCAGCTACTCCTTGCGCGCCATTCGCAGGGCCAATTCGGCGCCGGCATAGTCGGCGTCGCGGGCGGCTTCATGGACCGCAACGGCGCTCAGATGGGTGGCGACATCGCCGATACCCTCGGCCGCCGCCCGTCGGTGCACCTGGGCGGCACGGTCATGAGCCTCGGCCGCGAGTCGGTGGCGCTCGGCGGCGGCGAGATGCGCCGTGCGCGCGCGGGCATGGGCTTCGTGCGCGCGCAACACGGCGCGGTCGACATCAGCTGAGTCGACCTGCTCGCCTGCCGACAGACGGAGGGAGAGTTCACGGAGCTCAGCGGCACGCTCCACCGCTGCCGCCTGCCGATCCTCGGCCGCGGGGGCGAGTTGATGATCGACCTTCATGGTCCGAGTATCGGGCCGCCGGCTGTTGGCCGGCAGGGACCAAAGTCACGAAATCGCCCACCGAGCGTCCCTCGTCGGCGATGCCGGCTGATCATGGCTGACCAGGTGGCACGTGGCCGCTATCACACCACTAGGCTGGCGGTCGAGCACTACACGTTGAGGCAACTAAGGGAGAGACCAGTGACCATCCGGGTAGGCGTTAACGGCTTCGGCCGCATCGGGCGCAACTTCTACCGGGCGCTCGCCGCGCAGAAGGCCGAGGGCAAGAGCACCGACATCGAGATCGTTGCCGTCAACGACCTCACCGACAACGCCAGCTTGGCGCACCTGCTGAAGTTCGACTCGATCCTCGGCCGGTTCCCCGCCGAGATCAGCCTCGAGGGCGACGACACCATCGTCATCGGCGATCAGAAGATCAAGGCGCTCGAGGTCAAGGAGGGCCCGTCGGCCCTGCCGTGGGGCGACCTCGGTGTCGACGTGGTCGTCGAATCGACCGGCATCTTCACCAAGCGGGACAAGGCGCAGGGCCACCTCGACGCCGGCGCCAAGAAGGTCATCATCTCCGCACCTGCCACCGACGAGGACATCACGATCGTCCTCGGCGTCAACGACGACAAGTACGACGGCAGCCAGAACATCATCTCCAACGCCTCGTGCACCACGAACTGCCTCGGCCCGCTGGCCAAGGTGCTCAACGACGAGTTCGGCATCGTCAAGGGCCTGATGACGACGGTCCACGCCTACACGCAGGACCAGAACCTGCAGGACGGCCCGCACAAGGACCTGCGCCGCGCCCGCGCCGCCGCCCTGAACATCGTGCCGACCTCCACCGGCGCCGCCAAGGCGATCGGCCTGGTGCTGCCCGAGCTGAAGGGCAAGCTCGACGGCTACGCGCTGCGTGTGCCGATCCCCACGGGTTCGTGCACCGACCTGACCGCCGAACTGTCCAAGTCGGCCACCGCCGACGAGATCAACGCGGCGTTCAAGGCCGCCGCGGACGGTCCGCTCAAGGGCATCCTGAAGTACTACGACGCACCGATCGTCTCCAGCGACATCGTCACCGATCCGCACAGCTCGATCTTCGATGCCGGCCTGACCAAGGTGATCGACAACCAGGCCAAGACCGTGTCCTGGTACGACAACGAGTGGGGTTACTCCAACCGGCTTGTCGACCTGGTCGCGCTCGTCGGCAAGTCGCTGTAAGCCGTGGCCTCGTCTTCCATCAGGACTCTGGAAGACCTTCTCGCAGAAGGTGTTTCGGATCGGGGAGTGCTCGTACGGTCGGACCTCAACGTCCCGCTCGACGATGAGGGCAACATCACCGACCCGGGTCGAATCACCGCGTCTGTGCCCACGCTGAAGGCGCTTTCCGATGCCGGCGCCAAGGTGATCGTCACCGCGCATCTCGGTCGGCCCAAGGGTGAGCCCGATCCAAAGCTCTCACTGGCTCCGGTCGCGAAGGCGTTGGGGGAGCAGCTCGGTCGCCACGTTCAGCTGGCCGGCGACGTCGTCGGCACCGACGCGCTCGCCCGTGCCGAAGGCCTGACCGACGGCGACATCCTGCTGCTGGAGAACATCCGCTTCGACGCCCGTGAGACCAGCAAGGACGACGCCGAACGGATGGCGCTGGCCCGGCAGCTCGCCGAGCTCGTCGGTGAGGACGGGGCTTTCGTCTCCGACGGTTTCGGGGTCGTGCACCGCAAGCAGGCGTCGGTGTACGACGTCGCGACCCTGCTCCCGCACTATGCGGGCACGCTGGTGGCCGCGGAGGTCAAGGTGCTCGAACAGCTGACCACCTCCACCGACCGGCCTTACGCCGTCGTGCTCGGCGGGTCCAAGGTGTCGGACAAGCTGGCGGTCATCGAATCGCTCGCCGAGAAGGCCGACAGCCTGATCATCGGTGGCGGCATGTGCTTCACGTTCCTTGCCTCACAAGGCGTTTCGGTCGGCACCTCGCTGCTGGAGGAAAGCATGATCGAGACCTGCCGCAAGCTTCTCGACACCTACGCCGACGTGATCCACGTACCGGTCGACATCGTGGTGGCCGACAAGTTCGCCGCCGACGCGACGGCCGAAATCGTCGCCGCCGACAAGATCCCGGCCGACAAGATGGGCCTGGACATCGGTCCCGGGTCGGTCGAGCGGTTCACCACGCTGCTGTCCAACGCCAAGACCGTGTTCTGGAACGGACCGATGGGCGTCTTCGAGTTCCCGGCCTTCGCCGCGGGCACCAAGGGCGTCGCCGAGGCGATCATCGCCGCGACCGGTAAGGGCGGCTTCAGCGTTGTCGGCGGCGGCGATTCCGCCGCTGCGGTCCGTCAGCTCGGCCTCGACGAAGAGGGCTTCTCCCACATTTCGACCGGGGGCGGGGCCTCGCTGGAATACCTTGAGGGCAAGAAACTGCCCGGTATCGCTGTTTTAGAAGAGTGAGAGGTCCCGAAATCGTGAGCCGCAAGCCGCTGATCGCCGGCAACTGGAAGATGAACCTCAACCACTTCGAGGCGATCGCGCTGGTGCAGAAGATCGCGTTCGCCCTGCCGGCGAAGTACTTCGACAAGGTCGACGTGACGGTGATCCCGCCATTCACCGACCTGCGCAGCGTCCAGACCCTCGTCGACGGCGACAAGCTGCTGCTGACCTACGGCGCGCAGGATCTCTCACAGCACGATTCGGGCGCCTACACCGGCGACATCAGCGGTGCCTTCCTGGCCAAGCTGGGATGCACGTTCGTCGTCGTCGGGCACTCCGAACGCCGCACCTACCACCACGAGGACGACGCCGTCGTGGCGGCCAAGGCCGCGGCGGCTTTTCGGCACGGTTTGGTGCCGATCATCTGCATCGGTGAGCAACTCGAGGTCCGTGAGGCGGGCAACCACGTCGAGCACAACGTCGAGTCGTTGCGCGGGTCGCTGGCGGGCCTTTCTAACGAACAGATCGGCCAGGCCGTGATCGCCTACGAGCCGGTGTGGGCCATCGGCACCGGCCGGGTGGCCAGCGCGGCCGACGCCCAGGAGGTCTGCAAGGCGATCCGCGACGAGCTGGGCAAGCTGGCGACGCCTCAGGTGGCCGCCGGTGTCCGGGTGCTCTACGGCGGTTCGGTCAATGCCAAGAACGTCGGCGACATCGTCGCGCAGGAGGACATCGACGGAGCCCTCGTCGGCGGCGCCTCGCTCGACGGTGAGCAGTTCGCAACGCTGTCGGCCATCGCGGCCGGCGGCCCTCTGCCCTGACCATCCGATTAGTGGGCGCCACCGCCGATTAGGTAGTCTGGCGCCCATGGAATTGGCCCTGCAGATCACCCTGGTAGTGACCAGTGTCCTGGTCGTGCTCCTGGTGCTGCTGCATCGCGCCAAGGGCGGCGGCCTATCCACGCTGTTCGGCGGCGGCGTTCAGTCCAGCCTGTCGGGCTCGACGGTGGTGGAGAAGAACCTCGACCGATTGACGCTGTTCGTCACCGGCATCTGGCTCGTCTCGATCGTAGGCGTCGCGCTGCTCATCAAGTACAGCTGACGCGGAACGCAGGGCCCGTTGTAGACGGTGCCGATCCACCTGCCCGCGTGCGGGCTCCCCAGTTCTAGGGCGCGAGCACGCGCGGCGGCATGGGGGCCACCGGTTGCTGCGGTTGAGCCGGCGGCAGCTGTAGAACGGGCAGGTCTCCCCGGACCGCGCCGGGCCCTATCGGGGTGGCCGGCTGTTGCTCCGCTTGCTGCGCCTGTGCAGGCGGGGCATAGCAGTTCGGTGATCCGTCGGACTGGGTGTCGTTCGGGTCACTGGTCGGCACGCCGCCCGAGTCGACGCAGCACAGGTCGGCGTTGCGGACCGTCTGCTTCATGCAATTGTCGTACTGCTCGACGTCCCACGAGCCGTCGTCGGGCGCCCCGGCCGCGGTGGCGGGCCAGCTCAACAGGGCAAGGACGCCGGCACAGCCGGCGATTATCAGTCGATGCAGTAGTGGAGGTGAATTCGTCATCGTCGGTCCTCTGACGAGGGTGTGTGATGTACCAAGCGTGCGCCGGAATCGGGCCGCAGTGTCGGTTTCGGACATTTTTCTTGCGCGCTCTCAGCGGTGCCGGGAATTCCCGCCGCGCAGACCCCGACCGCGACGGCGATACTGAGCGCATGGCCGAACTTCCCGATGCGCTGGAACCGATCGGCGCGGTACAGCGGACCAAGGTGGGTCGTGACGCCACCGAGCCGATGCGCGAGGACATCCGCCTTCTCGGCGCGATACTCGGCGACACCGTGCGCGAGCAGAACGGCGACGAGGTGTTCGATCTCGTCGAGCGCGCCCGCGTCGAATCGTTCCGGGTGCGCCGCTCCGAGATCGACCGCGCGGAGCTGGCGGGGATGTTCGACGGCATCGACATCAGGCAGGCGATCCCGGTGATCCGCGCCTTCACTCACTTTGCGCTGTTGGCCAACGTCGCCGAGGACATCCACCGAGAGCGCCGCCGGGCGGTCCACGTCGAAGCGGGGGAGCCGCCGCAGAACAGCAGCCTCGCCGCCACGTACGCCAAACTCGACGCCGTCGACCTCGATGCCGAGGCCGTCACCGCAGCGCTCGCCGGGGCGATGGTTTCGCCGGTCATCACCGCGCACCCGACCGAGACCAGGCGCCGCACGGTCTTCGACACTCAACACCGCATCACCGAGCTGATGCGGTTGCGCCTGCACGGGCGCAGCGAGGCCGACGGCCGCGATTTCGAGCGCGAGCTGCGCCGCCACATCCTGACGCTGTGGCAGACCGCGCTGGTTCGGTTGTCGCGGTTGAAGATCCAGGACGAGATCGAGACAGGTCTGCGGTATTACCCAGCCGCGTTCTTCAAGGTGATACCGCAGGTGAACGCCGACGTGCGCAACGAGCTGCAGGCCCGTTGGCCCGGTACCGGACTGCTGGACGAGCCGATTGTGCGTCCCGGATCGTGGATAGGCGGGGATCGGGACGGCAACCCGAACGTCACCGCCGACGTCGTCCGCCGTGCGACCGGCAGAGCCGCGTACACGGCACTGGATCACTACTTCACCGAGATCACCGCGCTGGAAGAGGAGCTGTCGATGTCGGCGCGGCTGGTACGCATCAGCGACGGACTCGACGCGTTGGCGGCCCGGTGCGAGGAACCGGCGCGGGCCGACGAGCCCTACCGGCGAGCGCTGCGCGTGATCCACTCCCGGCTGACGTCGACGGCGAAGGACATCCTCGACGAGCAGCCCGAGCATGAACTCGATCTTGGGCTCGAACGCTATGAGTCGCCGGCAGAGTTGCTCGCCGACCTCGACGTGGTCGACGAGTCGTTGCGCACCAACGGCAGCGCGGTGCTGGCAGACGATCGGTTGGCCCGGTTGCGGGAGGCCGTGCGCACCTTCGGATTTCACCTGTGCGGTCTCGACATGCGACAGAACTCCGATGTGCACGAGGAGGTCGTCGCCGAGCTGCTGGCGTGGGCGGGCGTACACCCCGACTACGGCTCGCTGGACGAGGCGGACCGGGTAGAACTGCTCGCCGGTGAGCTGTCGACCCGGCGCCCGCTGGTCAAAGCCGGCGCCGAACTGTCCGAGCTGGCCCGCAAGGAACTCGACATCGTCGCGGCGGCCGCGCGGGCGGTGCGGGTCTTCGGTTCCCGGGCGGTTCCCAACTACATCATCTCGATGTGCGAATCCGTGTCGGACATGTTGGAGGCGGCGATACTGCTCAAAGAGGTCGGGCTGCTCGACGTCTCCGGGGAGAGGCCGTACGCACCCGTCGGTATCGTGCCGCTCTTCGAGACCATCGACGATCTGCAGCGTGGTTCGTCGATTCTCGAAGCGGCGCTGGACCTTCCGGTGTACCGATCGATCGTCTCGGCGCGCAGCGACAGCCAGGAGGTGATGCTCGGCTACTCCGACTCCAACAAGGACGGCGGCTACCTCGCGGCGAACTGGGCGCTGTACCGGGCCGAACTCGACCTGGTGGAGTCGGCGCACAAGACCGGAATCCGGTTGCGGCTCTTCCACGGTCGCGGTGGCACGGTGGGCCGGGGTGGCGGTCCGAGCTACGACGCCATCTTGGCCCAGCCGCCGGGCGCGGTGAACGGATCGCTTCGCCTCACCGAACAGGGTGAGGTCATCGCGGCGAAATACGCCGAACCGGAGGCCGCATATCGCAACCTCGAGACCCTGCTGGCCGCCACGTTGGAGGCCACGCTGCTCGACGTGGAAGGTCTCGGTGACGAGGCCGGCCCGGCCTACGAGGTGCTTGACGACCTGGCCGGCCGCGCCCAACGTGCGTATGCCGAGTTGGTCCACGAGACACCGGGTTTCGTCGACTATTTCAAGGCCTCCACGCCCGTGAGCGAGATCGGCGCGCTCAACATCGGAAGCCGGCCTTCGTCGCGCAAGCCGACCACGTCGATCGCGGATTTGCGGGCGATTCCGTGGGTGCTGGCGTGGAGTCAGTCGCGGGTGATGCTGCCGGGCTGGTACGGCACCGGGAAGGCCTTCGAGGAGTGGATCGCCGAGGGATCCGAATCGGGAGAGGACCGCGTCGAGGTCTTGCGGGACCTGTACCGGCGGTGGCCGTTCTTCCGCACCGTCCTGTCGAACATGGCCCAGGTGTTGGCGAAATCCGATCTGGGACTGGCGGCGCGGTATTCCGAACTGGTCGACGACGAGGAGCTGAGGCGGCGGGTGTTCGACAAGATCGCCGACGAGCATGAGCGCACGATCCGGATGCACAAGCTCATCACCGGCCAGGACGATCTGCTCGCCGACAACCCGGCGCTGGCCCGTTCGGTGTTCAACCGCTTCCCGTACCTGGAACCGCTGAACCATCTCCAGGTCGAACTGCTGCGTCGCTATCGGTCCGGGGACGACGACGAACTCGTCCAGCGGGGAATCCTGCTCACGATGAGCGGGTTGGCGAGCGCACTGCGCAACAGCGGCTAGACAGCAGGAGATCTAGAGACCGGTCGAGCGGCGCATCTTGTTCACCGCCCCGCGCACCACCTGCTCGGTCGCGGCGAGCGGCGAGATCACCGACTCACCGAGCCCGACGATGCGTTCCACCCGCCCGACTATGCCCTCCATACGGTCGACCACGGCGTTCAGACGCGGGGCGAGCTGATTGATCTGATTGATGGTCTCGTTGAACCGCTCCAGGGTGGCATCGAGGTTGGCGGTGGAGCTGTTGAGGTCCTCGAGCGTCTCGCTCAGCCCCTCCAGGATGGTGTCGACCTGCTCGACGGTGACGTCGGCGTTGAGCGCCGCCTGGGCGAGCTTTCTGATGCGTTCCGGCCCGGTACGGACCGGTCGACCACCCTTGTCTGCCATGAGGGCCATTATGACGGCAGCCGGGGAACCGCCGGGCGTAACCCGACGTCTGAACACATGTGAGCCACGGAGAAACCACGTCTCGGCAGTGCCCGATGGATCCGCGAATTGTCATGGTCGGATCGGACACCACGACCGCAAAAGCCGATTACGACGAGGGCTTCCGCGATGGACAGAACGGTGATCTCTCGGCCCTCTCGAGCTGAACGCTGGTCAGAACGGCGGTGGTTCGTCGTCCCTGGCGAGTCGCTCGGCGAGGAGCAACTCTTTGCGAGCGATGCGCTCGGCGTTGTGTTGGCGCTCCAGCGCGATCCGATATGCCTTGTCCTCTGCGCGGGTGCGCCTGCGGATCGGCATCTTCGCGCCGCGATGACGATCGTCTGGCCCGCTCGGGTGCGGGGCGACCACGATGTCGCCCGTGGGCCGGCCCAGCTGTTCGAAGAACTCGGCACCGCCGGGGGTGGTCGTGTACGTCTGCCCGTTGGGTGCCGTCCAGATGACCGTGCCGTCCGCGAGCTGTCGGTCTGACCACCCGTCGGCGCCGCACCAGAAAGTTTTCAGCAGATGGTGAAACCCGCAGAGCAGCTTCAAGTTCGATGGATGGGTGGGTCCCATTGGATACGGGACCGTGTGGTCGATCTGGCACGCAGATGCCGGTACATCACATCCGGGAAAGCGGCACGTCAGGTCACGCCATCGGATGAAACGAGCTAACGCCGCAGACGGTCGGTAGCCCTGCTCAGGGCAGGGTTCGGGCAGCGGAACGGGGCGCACCCGCGCGGTCGCGATCATCTCGCGCAACAACGAGGCGGGCACCGCGCCGAAGCCTGGGAGGTATCCCGGATTGTCCGACCGGCCCTCGATCGTGGCCTGCTCGGCGATCACATTGACGACGACCTGACTTGTTGGCTCGTTGGGGGAGCCGTTCTGGCAATCCTCGGCGCCGCAGCCGCACTGGAGCCGCATCTGCCCTGCGCTCATCGCCACCATCGCGTCTGCTCGGCGTTGTGAAGCGGTGCGCGGATCGTCGCGACAGACCGTTGCGGCAATCTCATCGAGGCGCGTGTCGAAAGCCACACCATCGGCGAAGGCGAGTTTGGCCCAGACCCCGACCATGCCTGGACTGATCGGACCGACCTCGACATAGCGGTCGTCGCTGGGCGGCTTCGGTTCCCGAACCCCGTCCGGGTCGAACTTCTCCACCCACATGTCGACGCGCTCGTGCAGCTTCGGCCCGGACAACTTCATCCACTTCGGCGACCATTTCGCGAAAGCCGCGTCGAGCCGGGCAAGGCGATCGTCGTCCTGGACATTGGAGCTGCGGTTGACCAGGGCGGTCACCATCCGAAAGTCGATCTGTCCGCTCGCGAAGACCTCGGCGACCTTGGGCAGGCGCTCACGGAGGTCGATGGCGTAGTGCAGGCGACTGGCCGCTCGCCCGCGGCTGATGTTCAGTGCCGCCGCGATTTCGGCGACCACATTGGCGTGGCCGTCGATCGCCCAGTTCTCCCGCTCGTCATCCTGCTCAGGGGCGCGGCGGGCATAGAGCTCGCCGATCGCCATGAGTTCACGGCCGCATGCCGCGCTCTGTTCGCGCGAGGACGCGGTGATGACCTCGATCACCGTCGCATCCTCGAATGTCTCGAACATACATTCGATACTACTCACGCTCCCGACAAGTCGGCCCAAGTAAGCCCGCGGCGGCGATGAGTTCGTTCCGCTCGTGCAGTCTGAAGGACGTGGGCAGACTCATCTATGGCTTCAACGTGTCGGTGGACGGCTACATCGCCGACGCTGAGGGCAACATCAACTGGTCCGATCCGAGCGACGAAGTGCACCGGTATTGGAATGACTTCGAACGGGAGACCGCGCTGGCGTTCTACGGCCGGCGACTCTACGAGCTGATGTCGGCGTACTGGCCGACCGCGGATCAGGCCCCCGACGCCACCCCTCTGATCGTCGACTTCGCCCACATCTGGCGCGACATGCCCAAGGTCGTGTTCTCACAGACCATCGATTCCGTCGACTGGAACTCCCGCCTGGAACGCGGCAACCCGGTCGAGGTGGTGACGAAACTCAAGGCCGAGACCGACGGCCAGATGGAGGTGGCCGGCGCGACGCTGGCTGCGCCGATCGTGCAGGCCGGATTGGTGGACGAGTACCGGATCGTCATCGCACCCACCGCCGTGGGCGGTGGCACCCCGTTCTTCCCGTCCTTGCCATCGTGGATACCGCTGCGATTGGTGGAGAACCGCACCTTCCCGTGTGGCACGGTCCTGCTGCGCTACGAGGCGCAGCGCGACTGAGTCCGCGTCAGAGCTTGCTCGCCGCGGCCTCGTCGAGCAGCCACACCGTCGCGTCGCGGCCCACCGCGCCCGCCGCGGGCACGTCGTCGGCGTCAGCACCGCCGATCGCCGCTGCCACCGCGTCGGCCTTTCCGTCACCGGAGACCACCAGCCACACCTCCCGCGACCGGCGAACCGCGGGCAGCGTCAACGTGATCCGGCGCGGCGGCGGCTTGGGGGAGTCCTCGACGCCGACCACCAGACGCTCGGTCTCACGCACCGCGGCGGTGTGGGGGAACAGCGAGTTGATGTGGCCCTCACCGCCCATCCCCAGCAGATGCACGTCGAAGTCGGGCGCCGGCTCGCCGCCCTCGGCGTTGGCGGCCAGCACCTGCTCGTATGCCGCCGCGGCCGCGTCGAGGTCGTCGCCGAATTGCGCGCCGCTCGCGGCCATCGGGTGCACGTTGCCGGACGGAATGTCGATGTGGTCCAGCAGCGCCTCGCGGGCCTGCTTGTAGTTGCGCTCGTCGTCGTCCTCGGGCACGAAACGGTCATCGCCCCAATAGAGATGCACCTTCGCCCAGTCGATCTCGGTGCCCTTCTCGGCGACGCGCTTCAGCAGCCCGGTGCCGGTGCCCCCGCCCGTGAGCACGATGTGCGCCGACCCGCGCTTGTCGATGGCCGCGACAATCGCTGCGA
The DNA here is from genome assembly GCF_001500025.1 of Mycobacterium sp. IS-1590. Taxonomy (GTDB): domain Bacteria; phylum Actinomycetota; class Actinomycetes; order Mycobacteriales; family Mycobacteriaceae; genus Mycobacterium. The sequence goes on from NZ_LQIW01000050.1 coordinate 34,912, forward strand.
CAAGCCGATCTCCCGCGGCCGCCACTAACGTCGTGGTATCGGGATGACGCTCGATGGTCGCGCTCATGCGTATTGCACCTTGTCGATTCCCTGCAGGGCCTCGTGATAGATCTCATCGGGGTCGAGCCTGCGCAGATCCTCGGCCAGGCACTCCTTGGCCTCCCTGCGCGCCAACGGAATTCGGGCCTCGGGCCGGCTGGTGCGGCTCAGCGTCGCGGTGACGCCGTTCTGCGGCCGACGCAAAGTGATCGTCTCACCGTCGCGGATCAGCTCGACTTTCAACTCGCCCACCTGCCGGTGCACCGGACCGTCGATCCGAGCGGCGAGCCAACCCGCCAGCACGTCAAGTGACGGCTCGTCGCGTAGACCCGACACCACCGCGGACGCGATCGGCGCGTGTGGTTCCTGATCGACGGCGGCGGCCAGCAGGGCCCGCCAGTACGTGATCCGCGCCCAGCACAGGTCGGTGTCTCCGGCGGTATAACCGGCAAGGCGCCCCTTGATCGCGCCCAGCGGATCAGAACATTGCGTCGCGTTGGTGATCCGACGAATCGCCAACCGGCCCAACGGGTCCTCGGCAGGCACCGCCGGCCCGCCTGCCGGCCACCACGCCACGACCGGGGTATCGGGCAACAAGAAGGGCAGCACCACGGCGCTCGCATGGTCGGCGAGCTCGCCGTGCAGGCGCAGCCCGACGATCTCTCCGGCGCCGGCATCCCCGCCGACGCGTAATTGCGCGTCCAGCCTGGCGTCGTCGGCATTGCGGTCCCCGGGCACCACGATGATCACCCGGCAGGGGTGCTCGCGGCTGGCGAAGTTGGCGGCTTCGATGGATTCTTCGAGCAGCTCATCGGAATCGAGCGAGACGACCAGGGTGAGTACGCGACTCAGGGTGATCGCGCCGCCCTCCTCGCGCAGACCGGTGATCTTCTTGTTGATGTCGTTCGTGTTCGTATTCGGCAGGTCGACGATCACGGTCGCCTCCATTCCCGGCCCATGCGATGCAACATCTCGTCGGCAGAGGCCGGTCCCCAGGTGCCCGACTCGTACGGCTCGGGCTTACCGTGGGCGGCCCAGTAGTCCAGCACGGGATCGAGGATCTCCCAGGACAATTCGACCTCCCGGTTCACCGGGAACAGCGAGGGCTCACCGAGCAGCACGTCGAGGATCAGCCGCTCGTAGGCTTCGGGGGAGTCTTCGGCGAATGCCGACCCGTAGGAGAAGTCCATGTTGACGTCGCGGACCTCCATGGCGCTGCCGGGCACCTTGGAGCCGAACCGGGTCGTGATGCCTTCGTCCGGCTGAACCCTGATCACCAGGGCGTTCTGGCCGAGTTCCTCGGTCATTGTCTTGTCGAATGGTAGGTGCGGTGCCCGCTTGAAGATCAGTGCGATCTCGGTCACCCTGCGCCCCAGTCGTTTTCCGGTGCGCAGAAAGAACGGCACTCCGGCCCACCGCCGGGTGTCGACCTCCAGGGCGATGGCCGCGTAGGTCTCGGTCTTCGAATCCTTCGAGAAGCCTTCTTCTTCGAGCAGGCCGACCACTTTCTCGCTGCCCTGCCAGCCCGAGGCGTACTGCCCGCGTGCGGTGGTCTCGCTCAGGGGCTGCATCGGCCGCGTGGCCGAGAACACCTTGATCTTCTCGATCTGCAGCTCCTTCGGCCCGAAGCTGACCGGCTCCTCCATCGCGGTCAGGGCCAGCAGTTGCAGGAGGTGATTCTGGATGACGTCGCGCGCGGCGCCGACCCCGTCGTAATACCCTCCGCGGCCGCCGAGCCCGATGTCCTCGGCCATCGTGATCTGCACACTGTCGACATAGTTGTTGTTCCAGATCGGCTCGTACAGTTCGTTGGCGAACCGCAGCGCGAGGATGTTCTGCACCGTCTCCTTGCCGAGGTAGTGGTCGATGCGGAACACCGACTCCTCGGGGAACACGCTGTTGACGACCGCGTTGAGTTCCTGCGCACTCTCCAGATCGTGACCGAACGGCTTCTCGATCACCACCCGGCTCCAGCGACCCTCCTGCGGGTTCGCCAAACCGGACTTGTGCAGCTGCTCGCACACCGGCTGGAACGCGTTCGGGGGAATGGACAGGTAGAAAACGTGGTTGCCGCCGGTTCCGCGTTCGGCGTCGAGTTTCTCCAGTGTCTCGGCAAGCCGGCCGAATGCCGCGTCGTCGTCGAACGTGCCCTGAACGAACCGGAATCCCTCGGCCAGCCGGTCCCACACCTCCTGCCGGAACGGTGTGCGGGCGTGCTTCTTCACCGCCTCGTAGACGACTTGGCCGAAATCCTCGTCGGCCCAGTCCCTTCGGGCGAATCCGATCAACGAGAAGGACGGGGGCAGCAGGCCACGGTTGGCCAAGTCGTAGATCGCCGGCATCAACTTCTTGCGCGACAGGTCGCCGGTGACACCGAAGATGACGATCCCGCAGGGCCCCGCGATCCGGGGCATCCGCTTGTCGCGCTTGTCGCGAAGCGGATTCACCCAGTCCGTCATTTCTTGGCTGGGGGCTTGTTCACGTCGAGCTGTTCCTGCGTCGCCTCGAGCAACTCGAGCCACGACTTTTCGAATTTCTCCACACCCTCGTCCTCCAGGAGCCGGAAGACGTCGGGGAGGTCGATACCGATGGCGGACAGCTTGTCGAACAGCGCCTGCGATTCGTCGGCCGTGCCGGTCACGGTGTCGCCGGTGATCACGCCGTGCTCGGCGACCGCATCGATCGTCTTCTCCGGCATGGTGTTCACCGTGTTCGGGGCGACCAACTCGGTGACGTACAAGGTGTCCGAGTACTCGGGATTCTTCACGCCCGTCGACGCCCACAGCGGACGTTGCACGCGGGCGCCGTCGCCCTTGAGCGCGTCGTAGCGTTTGCCGCCGACGAACACCTCTTCGTAAGCGGCGTAGGCGAGTCGCGCGTTGGCGACACCGGCTTTACCCCGCAGATCCAGCGCCTCCTGCGACCCGATCTTCTCCAGCCGCTTGTCGATCTCGGTGTCCACCCGGGACACGAAGAACGAAGCGACCGAATGGATCTTGGACAGGTCGTGGCCGGCTTCCTTGGCCTTTTCCAGGCCTTCGAGGTAGGCGTCCATCACCAAGCGGTGCCGTTCCACCGAGAAGATCAGCGTGACGTTGACAGAGATGCCCTCGGCGATCACCGCGGTGATCGCGGGTAGGCCCGCCATCGTCGCCGGGATCTTGATCAGCAGGTTGGGACGGTCGACGATTTTCCACAACTCGATCGCCTGCAGGATCGTTTTGTCGGTGTCGTGCGCCAGCCGCGGGTCCACCTCGATCGACACCCGCCCGTCGACGCCGTCGGAAAGCTCGTACTGCTTGGCCAGCACGTCGCACGCGTTGCGGACATCGTCGGTGGTGACGGTGCGGATCGTGGCGTCCACGTCTGCGCCCCGCTCCGCCAATTCCTTGACCTGATCGTCATAAGCGTGTCCCTTGGACAGCGCGGCCTGAAAGATCGACGGGTTGGTGGTCACCCCGACGACACTTTTGGTGTCGACCAGTTCCTGGAGGTTTCCTGTCTGCAGTCGGTCGCGCGACAGATCGTCGAGCCACACCGACACGCCGGCCTCGGACAATGCCGCGAGATTCGGATTCTGAGCCATAGCTGTGCCTTTCCTAGCGTTTCGACCTCAGTTGTCTATCGATCGCTCCGCGGCGGCCACCACAGCCTCGGGAGTGAACCCGAACTCACGGAACAACGTCTTGTGATCGGCGGACTCGCCGTAGTGCTCGATCGAGACGATCTCGCCGGTGTCGCCGACGAGCTTGTACCAGCTCTGCGCGACGGCAGCTTCGACCGCGACGCGCGCCGAAACGCTCGGAGGCAGAACCGAATCGCGGTACTCGCGCGGTTGCGACTCGAACCACTCCACACACGGCATCGACACCACGTAAGCCGTGATGTCCTTTTCCGCCAACTGCTTTTTCGCCTCCACCGCCAGCTGTAGTTCCGAACCCGTCGCGATGATGATCACGTCCGCGTCGTCGGCGGGGTCACCGCCGCCGAGGACGTAGCCGCCGCGGGCCACCCCGTCGGCGTCGGTGCCCTCCAGTACCGGGATGCCCTGGCGGGTCAGGATGAAACCCACCGGGCCGCTGCCGTTGCCGCGGGCCAGGATGCTGCGCCATGCGTACGCCGTTTCGTTGGGGTCACCCGGCCGAACCACCGACAGGTTCGGGATCGCGCGCAGCGCCGCAAGGTGTTCGATCGGCTGATGTGTCGGGCCGTCCTCACCGAGACCGATGGAGTCGTGGGTCCAGATGTAGATGGTGTCGATGTCCATCAGCGAGGCGAGTCGCACGGCCGGCCGCATGTAATCGGAGAACTGCAGGAACGTGCCGCCGAACGCGCGGGTCGGGCCGTGCAGCACGATGCCGGACAGGATCGCTCCCATCGCGTGTTCGCGCACGCCGAAGTGCAGCACCCGGCCGTACCAGTCCGCCGTGAAGTCGTCGGTCGAGATGGACGGCGGGCCAAACGAATTCACGCCCTTGATCGTGGTGTTGTTGCTGCCCGCGAGGTCCGCCGAACCACCCCACAACTCGGGCAGCTTCGGCGCGACATCGTTGAGCACCTGGCCGAACGCGGCTCGGGTGGCCAACGGCTTGGAGCCCGGCTCCCAGTAGGTCAGGTCCGAATCCCAGCCGTCGGGCAGTTTCTGAGCCAGCAGCCGGTCCAGTAGCTCCTTGCGCTCGGGCTCGCGCTCGGCCCATGCGTCGAAGTCGGTCTGCCACTTGGCGTGTGCCTCTTTGCCGCGATCCACCAGCTTGCGGGTGTGCTCGATGACCTCCGGCCGCACCTCGAAGGTCTTGTCGGGGTCGAAGCCCAGGATCTTCTTGGTGGCCGCGACCTCTTCCTCGCCGAGCGCCGAACCGTGCACGTCGCCGGTGTTCATCTTGTTGGGTGCCGGATAGCCGATGATCGTGCGCAGAGCGATGAACGACGGTTTGTCGGTGACCGCCTTGGCGGCCTGCACTGCTTCTTCTATGCCGACGACGTTCTCGCCGCCCTCGACCTCCTGCACGTGCCAGCCGTAGGCGCGGTAGCGGGCCGCGACGTCCTCGGACAGCGCGATGTTGGTGTCGTGCTCGATCGAGATCTGATTCTTGTCGTAGAACACGATCAGGTTGCCGAGCTGCTGGGTGCCCGCCAGCGACGACGCCTCGCTCGTGATGCCCTCTTCGATGTCGCCGTCGGAGGCGATCACATAGATGTAGTGGTCGAACGGGCTTTCACCCCACGGGGCGTCGGGGTCGAAGAGCCCGCGCTCGTAGCGCGAGGCCATCGCCATGCCGACCGCGGACGCCAGGCCCTGCCCGAGCGGGCCGGTGGTGATCTCCACGCCGTCGGTGTGGCGGAACTCCGGATGGCCGGGGGTCTTGGACTTGAACGTCCGCAGGGCTTCGATGTCGTCCAGCTCGAGCCCGAACCCGCCGAGATAGAGCTGGATGTAGAGGGTCAGGCTGGAGTGGCCGCACGACAGCACGAAGCGGTCGCGGCCGAGCCAGTGCACGTCGCTGGGGTCGTGGCGCATCTGGCGCTGGAAGAGCGTGTAGGCCAGGGGCGCCAGGCTCATCGCCGTTCCGGGATGGCCGTTGCCGACCTTTTGCACCGCGTCGGCCGCCAGCACCCTGACGGTGTCGACCGCCAACGAGTCCACCTCGGTCCAGTCCTCGGGGTGGTTCGGGCGGGTCAGCGCGGAGATTTCTTCGAGTGTGGTCACAGGCGCACTCCTGGTCGGCATAGAGCATTTCTCAGCTGCACGTTCAACCACCCTAGTGCGGGAGGGTCGTCCAATGCAGGAGTGCCGGCGGTAGATGCCGGGCAGGATTAGGCCGGTGTTCCCGTGCGGTCTACCATCGTCTGTAGTAGACGCCCGCGCGCTGGGGACCATTTCGACAGGAGCAACTGCGTGAGAGTTCGCGACGGTCATCACCTCGTCGACGGGGATTCGATGTCGCCGCGGGGGCGGTTCCGGACGCGAATCCGCGACACGCTTCTCGGCTACGTCTCGCTGACTAAGCCGCGGGTCATCGAACTGCTCCTGGTCACCACCATCCCGGCCATGCTGCTGGCGAGCCGCGGCACGGTCGATCCGCTGCTGATCCTGAACACTCTGTTCGGCGGACTGCTGGCGGCGGCAGGCGCCAACGCATTGAACTGCGTGGCCGACGCCGACATCGACAAGGTGATGAAGCGCACGGAGCGCAGGCCGCTGGCGCGTGCCACGGTTCCACGCAGTCACGCGCTGGTATTCGGGCTGGCCCTGTCCGTGGCGTCGTTCTTCTGGCTGTGGTGGACGACGAACATGCTGTCGGCCCATCTCGCCGGCGCGACGATCGCGTTCTACGTGCTGGTCTACACCCTGTTGCTCAAGCGCCGCACCTCGCAGAACGTGGTGTGGGGCGGCGCGGCCGGCTGCATGCCGGTGATGATCGGCTGGTCCGCGGTCACCGGGACGATCGCCTGGCCCGCGCTGGTCATGTTCGCGATCATCTTCTTCTGGACGCCGCCGCACACCTGGGCGCTGGCGATGCGCTACAAGGAGGACTACCGCGCCGCGGGTGTCCCGATGCTTCCCGCGGTGGCCACCGAACGTCAGGTCACCAAGCAGATCCTGATCTACACCTACCTGACGGTGGCCGCGACGCTGGCGCTGACGCCCGTCACCGGCTGGCTGTACGCGTCGGTGGCGCTGCTGGCGGGAGGATGGTTCCTGGTGATGGCGCACCAGCTCTACAACGGAGTGCGGCGGGGCGAGGCGGTCAAGCCCCTGCGGCTCTTCCTGCAGTCGAACAACTATCTCGCCGTCGTGTTCCTGGCCCTCGCGGTCGACTCCGTCCTGGCGTTGCCCACGGTTTTCTAGGCGCCGTTTACTAGGGCACCAGCACCACCGAACCCACCGTCTTGCGACCCTGCAGGTCGCGGTGCGCCTGCTCGGCATCGGCGAGGCGGTAGCGCTCGCTGACCGTGATCGTCAGCGTGCCCGCCGCGATCGCATCGAGAAGTTCACCCGCGCGCCACGCGAATTCGTCGGCGGTGCGGGTGTAGTGCACGAGCGTGGGCCGGGTCAGGAACAGTGAGCCCGCCGCGTTGAGCAGTTGCGGGTCGAACGGCGGCACCGGCCCACTCGAGGCGCCGAACAACGCCAGCGTTCCCCGCACCCGCAGGCTGGCCAGGCTGGCTTCGAACGTGGCGGCCCCCACCCCGTCGTACACGGCCGCGACGCCACCGTCGGTCATCTCCTTGATCTCGGCGCCGAACGCGGCCGGATCGGTGGGATAGTCGAGCACTCGCACCGCACCCGCCCCACGCGACAGTTCGGCCTTCTCCGGCGTCGAGACGGTGGTGATGACGCGCACCGCCATGCTGGTCGCCCACTGGGTGAGGATGAGCCCGACACCGCCCGCGCCCGCATGCACAAGCACCGAGTCGCCCTGCTGGACCGGGTACAGCGACTTGATCAGGTAGTGCGCCGTCATGCCCTTGAGCAGGGATGCGGCGGCCGCGTCGGGGGCCACGCCTTCGGGTACGTAGGCCACGAAATCGGCTGGGGCGATGCTGTATTCGGCGTAGGCGCCGTTGGCCTGGGCGGTGACGACGCGATCACCGACCTTCAGCGCGGCGACGCCTTCGCCGATCGCCTCCACGGTGCCGCACACCTCGTTGCCGACGATGAACGGCGTCTCCCGCGGGTACTGGCCGGACCGGAAGTACGTGTCGAGGAAGTTCACGCCGATGGCCTCGGCCTTGATGAGCACCTCCCCGGGGCCCGGCGTGGGCTGTGGCTTCTCGACGTAGGTGAGGACTTCGGGTCCGCCGGTCTCTGCGACTTCGATGGCATGCATGGCCACATCTTCCCAATATCCTGGCAATCGTGAAGCTCGCGCGGCCCGACCTGTTCCATCCGCGCATCGTGTTGGCCGGATGCCCGGCACTGCCGGAGGGGGACGGCGACGACGCCGGCCTGGTCGCGGCCCTGGGAAAGCATGGGCTCCACGCGCGCTGGATGTCGTGGGACGACCCGGCGACCGTGAAGGCGGATCTGGTGATCCTGCGCGCGACGTGGGACTACGTCGATCGGCTCGACGAGTTCCTGTCCTGGACGCGACGGGTCGGCAACCTGCTCAACCCGGCCCGGGTCGTGTCCTGGAACACCGACAAGCGCTACCTGGCCGACCTGGCGGCGGCTGGAGTGCCGACGGTCCCGAGCCGGTTCTTCGCACCCGGCGAGGCGGTACGACTGCCGAACAGCGCCGAAGTCGTGGTCAAACCCGCCGTCGGCGGGGGATCGGTTGACACGCTTCGCTTTTCCGATCACGACGATGCGCGACAGCATGCCGACCGGTTGCTGGCCGCCGGTCGGACCGTGTTGGTCCAGCCGTACGACCCGCGCATCGAAGACGGCGAGACCGCATTGGTGTTCATCGGCGGCGCGCAGTCACATGCCTTCACGAAGGGCCCGATCCTGCAGCAGCCCGGCGAGGCGCCCGCGTTCGACGAGTCGGGCACCTACGCGCAGGAGGCCCTCAGCCCCGCCGATCCCGACTTCGAGGTCTGGGACCTCGGCCACCAGGCCCTGGCGGCGGCGGCCGCGCACCTGGACCTGTCCGTCGACGAGCTGCTCTACGCGCGGGTGGACGTCATCGGGGGACACCGTGACCCGCGCGTGCTGGAAGTCGAACTGGTCGAACCGTCGCTGGGCTGGATGCAGCTGGACGAAACCACCAGGGACCGGCAGCAGCGCGAGTTCGTCGTCGCCGTGGAATCAGCGCTCGACCGGTTCGGGCTCGGCCCGCTCTCGCATCGACGCCCATAGCGCGGCCGTCGCGGCGGTACAGAGCGCGGCGCCCGCCACGTGCACGGCCACCAACGCGGCCGGCACATCCAATGCATACTGCACGCGCCCAACCAGAGCCTGGGCGGCGACAAGGGCGAGCAGCACGGCCAGTCGCCGCACGACAGATCGCGGTGCGGCCACGGCCCGCAATGCGAACACCAGCGCCACCAACAGCGACAGGTACGCCACCAGCAGCGTCGCATGCACCTGCACCAGAGTCACGATCTCCACCTGCAACCGCGGCACCGGCGCCTCGATGCTCTTGTCCCCGGCATGCGGGCCGGCGCCCGTCACGAGCGTGCCGGTCACCAGCACCGCAGCCAGCGCGAGCCCGGTGAGAAACGTCAGTTGCCGCAATGGCTCGGGCACGCGTCGGATCGGCACTCCGTCGTCGGGCTCACCGATCTTGACGAACAACAGCACAGCGAGCCACACCATCGTCATCGAGACCAGCAGGTGGATGGCCACCGTCCACCACAGCAGCCCGGTCAGCACCGTGATGCCACCGATCACCGCCTGAACCACGGTCGACACCGGCATCAGCCACGCGTAGACGAGCACCTCGCGGCGGCGACGGGCGCGCGTCACGGCCAGCACTGCCGCCGCGGCGGTGAGCACGACGAGGAAGGTGACCATGCGGTTGCCGAACTCGACCGCCTGGTGCACCACCGGCACTTCGGCGACCGGCACCGGTGTGAAACTGCCCGGGAAGCACTGCGGCCAGGTCGGGCAGCCCAGCCCGGACGCGGTGACGCGGACGATCGCACCCGTCACCGAGATCCCGCCCTGGGTCAGGATGACGAGGAAGGCGATGACGCGCTGGGTGCGCAGGCTGGGCAGCGGCAGCAGATCGACCAGCCGCAGAAAGGCGCGTCGCACGGTTCCGATGGTAGAGCAGCGCAACTACAGGCCGTAGTAGTGGGTGAGCCGGCTACCGGACTCAGGTGAACCGGAACCAGCGCAGCGCGCACAACGCGGCGACGGCGCCCCAGGCCGCGAGCACCAGAAGGCCGAACCAGTCCACTGACAACGTCATCGCCTGAGTCAGCGCTTCGGTGAGGGCGCCCGACGGCGTCAGCCGGGCCACCCACTGCGCGGCGGAGGGCACCATGCCGCCCTCGAGCGTCAGCGCGCCGAGCCCCGCGAAGACGAACCAGAGCAGGTTCGCCAAGGCCAAGACGATCTCGGCGCGCAGAGTGCCGCCGAGTAGCAACCCCAACGCCGCGAAACCCGCCGTGCCCAAGGCGATCACCGCCGCGCCGAGCGCGAGCCCCGCCAGGTGCGGGCGCCAGCCGAGCGCGACCCCGATGGTGCCCAACACGATCGCCTGCAGGAACACCACCGCGACCACAGCCAGTGATTTGCCCGCGATGATGCCCCACACCGGAAGGGCCGTTGCGCCAAGACGTTTGAGGGCTCCGTATCGGCGGTCGAACGCCACGGCGATCGCCTGCCCGGTGAACGCGGTGGAGATCACGGCCAGCGCCATGATGGCGGGCACGAACGTCGCAGCCCGGTTCGGCCCGAACGACCCCAGAGGCATCAGCGTCAAGCCCACCAACAAAGTGATCGGGATGAACATCGTCAGCAGAAGCTGTTCGCCGTTGCGCAACAGCAGCCGCAACTCCAGGCCGAACTGCGCGGCGAGCATTTTCTGCACCGTGGCCGGCCCCGGATCGGGTGTGAAGGTGCCCGGCGCAAAGCGATTCGTCGTCATAGTTCTCGGTTCCTCGCGCGAGTGCTCGTCACGGCCGCAGCTCCCGCCCGGTCAGGTCGAGGAACACGTCCTCGAGGCTTCGCTGTTCGACGCGCATATCGGTGGCCAGCACGTCGAGACGTGCGCACCACGCCGTCACCGTCGCCAGCACCTGGGGGTTGATCGCGCCCTCCACCAGGTATTCACCCGGCGCGGTCTCGGTCGCCTGGTAACTCTCGGGCAGCGCGGAAACCAGCAGCGACAGGTCGAGCATGCGCGGGGCGCGGAACCGCAACTGGTTCTCGGCGCCGCTGCGCATCAGCTCCTCGGGCGAACCGGTGGCCACCGGAACGCCGTGGTCGATGATCATGATGCGGTCGGCGAGCTCCTCGGCCTCGGTGAGCTGATGGGTCGTGAGCACCACGGTCACCCCGTCGCGACGCAGGGCATCGATCAACTCCCACACCACAATTCGCGCATGTGCGTCCATGCCCGCGGTCGGCTCGTCGAGGAAGACCAGCTCTGGGCGGCCGACCACCGCACAGGCGAGCGCCAGCCGCTGCTGCTGACCACCGGACAGCCTCCGGTAAGTGGTCCGTGCCGCCTCGGTCAGCCCGAGGGTGTCCAACAGCCACGCCGGATCGAGCGGGTTTGCCGCGTAGGACGCCACCAGGTTGAGCATCTCGCCAGCGCGGGCGGCCGGGTATCCGCCGCCGCCCTGCAGCATCACGCCGATGCGCTCACGCAGCCGGGCGTTGTCGCCGAACGGGTCCAGTCCGAGGATTTCGATGGTGCCGGAGTTGGGGCGGACGAAGCCCTCGCACATCTCGACGGTCGTGGTCTTGCCCGCGCCGTTCGGCCCGAGCAGTGCGAACACCTCGGCGGCCTGCACCTGCAGATCGAGTTCGGACACCGCGACGGTCGACCCGTAGCGCTTCGTGACCCCGCTGAGGCGCACGGGGACGGGGGACGACGCCCCGGATCCAGAGTGGGTCACGGGGACTCAGCGTAAGCGTCGGGCCGCGCGGGCTGCGGCGGCGGTGGCGGCGGTTGCTCATGCGGCGGGCTCGCCACGCTGCGCCAGGGCAACCGGTTGTAGGTGAGCAGAAACAGCGCCGCGACGATCACGGTGCTCGCCGCGGTCGCCAGCAGGATCTGGAAAACCGTGAAGCGGTCGCCGTTGGCGGTCGGGCCGAAGATGCCGACGGCCAGCGTCACCACGATCGTGGTGCTGCGGAACGCCGGCCGGGTGGCCCACGCGGCGAGGGGGAGGACGGCCCACAGCACGTACCACGGCTGGACGACCGGGAACAGCAGCACCGTCACACCCAGCGCGACGCCGAGCCCGCCCACCGGATGCAGGCGCCCCCGCAGAACGAGCAGCAACAGCCAGGTCACCAGGATCGCGATGATGGACACACCGATCGCACGCGTGAGCCCCAGCACCGCCGTCGTGTGGTCCCCGAGGCCAAGCAGGATGCCGACCTGACCGGTGCCCAGGGCCAACAGGGTGGGCAGCGACATCCAGCTGCGTACCACGTTGGCGGTGCCCAGCGTGTTGAGCCACCCGAACCCCAGGCCGCTGGCCCACCCGATCAGCGCCATCACCACCACCGACACCGCGGTCAGCGACCCGCCGGCCAGGAAGAACGCCTTGACGGTGCCGCCCCACCGACAGGCCAGCGCCATCGCGACGAAGCCCAGGGCCAGCAGCGAGGGCAACTTGACCTGCGATGACAGCGTGATCAGCACGACGCCGACCAGCAGCATCGTCAGCGGCCACCACCGCGCCCACTGCTCACGGTCCTGCGGCCAGGCCAGCGGCCTGGGAAGCAGAGGCGCGGCGGCGTCGACTCCGCGCAGCGCGAATTCGGTGCCGGCGAGCATCAGGCCGAGCATGAGCGCCTCGTTGTGGATGCCCCCGACCAGATGCATGATCAGCAGCGGGTTGGCCGCACCCAGCCACAGCGCGCTCACTTCGGCGACGCCGCAGCGCCGGGCGAGGCGCGGGGTCGCCCAGACGATCAGGCCCACGCCGAGCAGCACGACCAACCGGTGGCACAGCACCGCGGCCACGATGTTCTCGCCGGTCAACGCCGAGATGCCCTGACCGATCCACAGGAACAGCGGCCCGTACGGTGCGGGCGTCTCGCGCCACATGTTGGGCACCGAGAGCGTGAACACGTGGTCCAGACCCAGGCCGGTGGCCGGACCGACCCGGTACGGGTCGAGGCCTTTGACGCCGATCTCGCTCTGCGCCAGATAGGAATAGACGTCTCGGCTGTACATCGGCGGGGCGATGAGCAGCGGCAGCACCCACAGCCACAACAACCGGTCGAGCTGGCTTCGGGACATGCGCCGGTCACCGAGGGTGAATCGCCCGAGCATCAGCCAGGCCAGCGCCATCATCACCGCGCCGGTGGTGGTCATGGTCAGGCTCACGGTCTGGATGCGCGAGGGCAGGTTGAGCAGCCGCACGCCGAACGTCGGGTCCTGCACCACCGGCCTGGCCCCGACGCCGAGCGCGCCGATCGCCATCAGGACGGTGCCCGCGGCACCGAAAAGCCGCGTCCGGCGCAGCGCGATGACCTCGGCGTCGTTCAGCGGCGAGCCCACCGGGCGTTCGTCGGCGTGCCAACGGGCGATCGACGAGCTGAACGACGGGAGGCGGGCTGCCACCTCAGCAGCGTAACCGTCCACGTTATGGCACTTGTCACGCTAAGGGTGCCCTTGCTTTACAGCGGTTTCCGAATTCCGTCACAATAGTGTTGTGAAATTCAGTCCGGAGGCAGGAGCCGATCGCCACACGCGTGGTGCGATCGTGCAACTGCTGCTCGAATCCGGACCGATCACCGCCGGTGAGATCGGCGAACAGCTCGGAATCTCCGCTGCAGGCGTGCGTCGCCACCTCGATGCGTTGATCGAGGCGGGCGATGCGCAGGCCAGCGCCGCGGCGGCGTGGCAGCACACCGGCCGCGGCAGGCCCGCCAAGCGGTATCGGCTCACTGCGGCGGGACGTGCCAAACTCGGCCACGCCTATGACGACCTGGCCGTGGCGGCCATTCGTCAGCTACGGGAGATCGGCGGCGACGACGCGGTGCGGACGTTCGCGCGGCGCCGTATCGACGGAATCCTGGCGGGAGTGACCGAGGGTCCCGATGACGTTGAATCCAGAGCCGACCGGGTGGCCGACGCGCTGAGCAAGGCCGGTTACGCGACCAGCGTCACTTCGGTGACACCGGCGCCTGGAGCAATCCACGGAATCCAGCTGTGTCAGCATCACTGTCCGGTCTCTCACGTCGCCGAGGAGTTCCCCGAGTTGTGCGAGACCGAGCGTGAGGCCTTCGCGGAGATTCTGGGAACCCACGTGCAGAGGCTCGCCACCATCGTCAACGGCGACTGCGCCTGCACAACGCACGTACCCCTGGTCGAAAAGATCAGTGCTTCAGCCCCTACAGCCCCCACTAGCAAGCAAGGAGCGTCGAGATGACGACGACACCTGAGGTCCACAAGGTAGGCGAACCGCTCAGCCAGGACGAGGCGATCGCTTCGCTGAGCCGGTACGGCTACGGCTGGGTGGACTCCGACGTCGCGGGTGCCAGCGCACAGCGCGGGCTGTCCGAGGCGGTGGTTCGTGACATCTCCGGCAAGAAGAACGAGCCGCAGTGGATGCTCGACATCCGGCTCAAGGCGCTGCGCACCTTCGAGAAGAAGCCGATGCCGACCTGGGGGTCCAACCTCGAGAGCATCGACTTCGACAACATCAAGTACTTCGTGCGGTCCACCGAGAAGCAGGCAGCCACGTGGGACGACCTGCCCGAGGACATCCGCAACACCTACGACAAGCTGGGCATCCCGGAGGCCGAGAAGCAGCGGCTGGTCTCCGGTGTCGCGGCCCAGTACGAGTCCGAGGTGGTCTACCACCAGATCCGGGAGGACCTGGAGGCCCAGGGCGTCATCTTCCTCGACACCGACACCGCGCTGCGTGAGCACCCGGAGATCTTCAAGCAGTATTTCGGCACCGTGATCCCCGCCGGCGACAACAAGTTCTCCGCGCTGAACACCGCGGTCTGGTCGGGTGGTTCGTTCATCTATGTGCCGCCCGGTGTGCACGTCGACATCCCGCTGCAGGCCTACTTCCGGATCAACACCGAGAACATGGGTCAGTTCGAGCGCACGCTGATCATCGTCGACGAGGGTGCCTACGTGCATTACGTCGAGGGCTGCACCGCGCCGATCTACAAGAGCGACTCGCTGCACTCCGCGGTCGTGGAGATCATCGTCAAGTCCGGGGGCCGCTGCCGCTACACGACCATCCAGAACTGGTCGAGCAACGTCTACAACCTGGTCACCAAGCGGGCCCGGGCCGAGGCCGGCGCGACCATGGAGTGGGTCGACGGCAACATCGGCTCCAAGGTCACCATGAAGTACCCCGCGGTGTGGATGACCGGTGAGCACGCTCGCGGTGAGGTGCTGTCGGTGGCGTTCGCCGGCGAGGGGCAGCACCAGGACACCGGCGCCAAGATGCTGCACCTGGCACCGAACACGTCGAGCAACATCGTGTCGAAATCCGTTGCCCGCGGCGGCGGCCGGGCCTCCTACCGCGGCCTGGTCCAGGTCAACAAGGGTGCCCACGGATCGCGGTCGAGCGTGAAATGCGATGCGCTGCTTGTCGATACGATCAGCCGCTCCGACACCTACCCGTACGTCGACATCCGCGAGGACGACGTCACGATGGGCCACGAGGCCACGGTGTCGAAGGTCAGTGAGGATCAGCTGTTCTACCTGATGAGCCGCGGCCTGACCGAGGACGAGGCGATGGCGATGGTGGTGCGCGGCTTCGTCGAGCCGATCGCCAAGGAGCTTCCGATGGAGTACGCGCTGGAGCTCAACCGGCTGATCGAGCTGCAGATGGAAGGGGCCGTGGGCTAAGTGAGTTCCCATCTGCAGACAGCCGTCGAAGGGACACCGGCAGGGTCGGCACTCAACAAGGGCGAGATCTTCACCTCCTTCGATGTGAACGCCTTCGAGGTGCCCGGCGGACGCGACGAGATCTGGCGGTTCACGCCGTTGAAGCGCCTGCGCGGTCTGCACGACGGCTCCGCGGTCGGTTCGGGCAGCGCGACCATCACCGTGGGTGAACGGCCCGGCGTCACCGTGGAGACGGTCGGGCGCGACGACGAACGGCTCGGCCAGGGCGGTGTGCCCGCCGACCGGGTTGCCGCGCAGGCGTATTCGTCGTTCGACAGCGCGACCATCGTCACGGTCGCCCGTGACACCGAGGTCACCGAACCGATCGAGATCGACATCACCGGCCCCGGTGAGGGTGCGGTGGCCTACGGGCATCTGCAGATCCGCGTCGAGGAGCTCTCGCGCGCGATCGTCGTGGTGGACCTGCGCGGCAGCGGGACCTACGCCGACAACGTCGAGATCATCGTCGGCGATTCGGCCGGCCTCGGGGTGATCTGGATCGCCGACTGGGCCGACGACACCGTGCACGTTAGCGCGCATCACGCGCGCCTCGGCAAGGATGCCGTGCTCGGCCACGTCAACGTGACACTCGGCGGGGACGTGGTGCGGACGACGGCGACCGTGCGTTTCACCGGACCCGGCGGCGACGCCAAGCTGCTCGGCACCTACTTCGCCGACGACGGCCAGCACTTCGAGTCGCGGCTACTGGTCGACCACGCCCACCCGAACTGCAAATCCGACGTGCTGTACAAGGGTGCGCTGCAAGGTGATCCGGCATCCAACCGGCCCGATGCGCACACCGTGTGGGTCGGCGACGTGTTGATCCGCGCGGAGGCCACCGGCACCGACACCTTCGAGGTGAACCGCAACCTGCTGCTCACCGACGGCGCTCGGGCCGACTCGGTGCCCAACCTCGAAATCGAGACGGGCGAGATCATCGGCGCCGGCCACGCCAGTGCCACCGGGCGTTTCGACGACGAGCAGTTGTTCTATCTGCGGGCCCGCGGCATCCCCGAAGATCAGGCGCGACGCCTGGTGGTGCGCGGCTTCTTCAACGAGATCATCGCGAAGATCGCCGTGCCCGCGGTGCGCGAGCGCCTCACCGAAGCAATCGAACGAGAACTAGCGATCACGGAATCGAGAACAGTCCAATAATGACCACACTTGAAATCAAAGACCTGCACGTCTCGGTGCAAACCCCTGAGCAGACCGAGATCCCGATCCTCAAGGGTGTCGACCTGACCGTGAAGTCGGGGGAGACCCACGCGGTGATGGGGCCGAACGGTTCGGGCAAGTCCACGCTGTCCTACGCGATCGCCGGTCACCCCAAGTACACGGTGACGTCCGGTTCGATCACGCTGGACGGCCAGGATGTGCTGGCGATGAGCATCGACGAACGCGCCCGCGCGGGCCTGTTTCTCGCGATGCAGTACCCCGTCGAGGTGCCCGGAGTATCGATGTCGAACTTCCTGCGTACGGCCGCCACAGCCGTGCGCGGTGAGGCGCCGAAGTTGCGGCACTGGGTCAAAGAGGTCAAGTCGGCGATGGGCGACCTCGAGATCGACCCGTCGTTCTCCGAACGCAGCGTCAACGAGGGGTTCTCGGGCGGTGAGAAGAAGCGCCACGAGATCCTGCAACTGGCCCTGCTCAAGCCGAAGATCGCGATCCTCGACGAGACCGACTCCGGCCTGGACGTCGACGCGCTGCGGGTGGTCAGCGAGGGCGTCAACCGCTACGCCGAGGCCGAGAACGGCGGCGTGCTGTTGATCACCCACTACACGCGCATCCTGCGCTACATCCAGCCGCAGTTCGTGCACGTGTTCGTCGACGGACGCATCGTCACCTCCGGTGGTCCCGAGCTCGCCGACGAGCTCGAGGAGAAGGGCTACGTCCGCTTCACGCAGACGGCGGCCGCGGAGGCGTAGCCCATGACCGCCACCGTACGCCCGCTGGATCTGACCGCCATCCGCGCGGACTTCCCGATCCTGACGAAACAGATGCGCGGCGGAAACACGTTGGCGTACCTGGATTCCGGGGCCACCTCGCAACGGCCGGTGCAGGTCCTCGACGCCGAGCGCGAGTTCCTCGTGACCTCCAACGGCGCGGTGCACCGCGGTGCGCACCAGCTGATGGAGGAGGCGACCGACGCCTACGAGGACGGCCGCGCCGACATCGCGGCGTTCGTCGGCGCCGATCCCGATGAATTGGTGTTCACCAAGAACGCGACCGAGGCGATCAACCTGGTCTCCTACGCGATGGGGGACACCCGGTTCGACCACGCCGTCGGGCCCGGCGACGTGATCGTGACGACCGAACTCGAACACCACGCCAACCTGGTTCCGTGGCAGGAGTTGGCTCGCCGGACGGGAGCAACGCTCAAGTGGTACGGCGTCACCGACGACGGGCGCATCGACCTGAATTCCCTGCAGCTCGATGAGCGCGTGAAAATCGTTGCGTTCAGCCATCATTCGAACGTCACCGGTGCGCTGGCGCCGGTCGACGAACTGGTCGCGCGGGCCAAGGCCGTCGGCGCGCTGACCCTGCTCGACGCCTGCCAGTCGGTGCCGCACCAGCCTGTCGACCTGCACGCGCTCGACGTCGACTTCGCGGCGTTCTCCGGGCACAAGATGTTGGGGCCGACGGGGATCGGAGTGCTGTACGGACGCTCCGCGCTGATGAACGCGATGCCGCCGTTTTTGACCGGCGGCTCGATGATCGAGACCGTCACGATGGAGGAGACGACGTACGCGCCCGCGCCGCAGCGCTTCGAGGCGGGAACGCCGGTGACCTCGCAAGTGGTCGGGTTGGCCGCGGCCGCGCGCTACCTGCGCGAGATCGGGATGGGTGCCGTCGAAGCGCACGAATCCGAGCTCGTGGCCGCCGCGCTGGAGGGGCTGAGCGCGATCGACGGTGTGCGCATCATCGGTCCGACGTCGCTGGAGAACCGGGCGTCGCCGGTGAGCTTCGTGGTCGACGGAGTGCACGCGCACGACGTGGGCCAGGTGCTCGACGACGAGGGCGTGGCAGTGCGCGTCGGCCATCACTGCGCGTGGCCGCTGCATCGGCGGTTCGGGATCGCCGCGACCGCACGGGCATCCTTCGCGGTGTACAACACCGTCGACGAGGTCGACCGGTTGGTGGCCGGTGTGCGGCGGGCCGTGGAATTCTTCGGCAGGGACTGACGTGCGGCTGGAGCAGATCTACCAGGAAGTGATCCTCGATCACTACAAGCACCCGCACAACCGCGGATTGCGCGAGCCGTACGGCGCCCAGGTCCATCACGTCAACCCGACGTGTGGCGACGAGGTGACGCTGCGGGTCACGCTGTCCGACGACGGTGAGCAGGTGATCGACATCTCGTACGACGGCCAGGGCTGTTCGATCAGCCAGGCCTCGACATCGGTGCTCACCGATCAGGTGATCGGCCAGAGCGTCGGCGACGCACTCAAAACGGTCGCCGCCTTCAGCGAGATGATCTCGTCGCGCGGGACCGTCGAGGGTGACGAAGACGCCCTCGGCGACGGCATCGCGTTCGCCGGCGTTGCGAAGTACCCGGCGCGGGTCAAGTGCGCGCTGCTGGGATGGATGGCTTTCAAAGATGCGCTGTCGCAGGCATCGGAGAGATTTCAGGAGGCAGGATGAGTGACACCGCAGTGCCCAACGAAGAGCTGTTGTTCGATCTCGAGGAGGCGATGCGCGACGTCGTCGACCCCGAACTCGGCATCAACGTCGTCGATCTGGGCCTGGTCTACGGGATCAACGTCGAGCAGGGGGAGCAGGGCAACGTCGCGTTGATCGACATGACGCTGACCTCGGCCGCCTGTCCGCTCACCGATGTGATCGAGGACCAGTCGCGCACGGCACTGGTCGGCGCGGGTTTGGTCAACGAGCTGAAGATCAACTGGGTGTGGAACCCGCCGTGGGGTCCGGACAAGATCACCGAGGACGGCCGCGAGCAGCTGCGGGCGCTGGGCTTCACCGTCTAGCTCAGGCAGCGGCCTTTGAATCACGGCGTGCACAAACCTGTGCCTGCCGTCGCCGCATCGGGGATCGTCGAACCTCGTGTCTACGGCGACAGATGTCTCACCCGAACCCGCACGCGCGCTGGTCGATTCGACGGCGGACGCGTCGAGGATGCGCACCGCGCTGGTCGCCAGCCTCGTCGGAACCACCATCGAGTGGTACGACTTCTTTCTCTATGCGACCGCGGCGAGCCTGGTGTTCAACCAAGCGTTCTTTCCCGATCAGAGCTCTGTGGTCGGGACGTTGTTGTCCTTCGCGACGTTCGCGGTCGGGTTCATCGTGCGCCCGATCGGCGGCTTCGTGTTCGGCCACGTCGGCGACCGGATCGGCAGGAAGAAGACGCTGGCGCTCACCATGGTCCTGATGGGCGGTGCGACCGCCTTGATGGGGGTGCTACCCACCGCCGCCCAGATCGGGGTGCTCGCGCCGATCCTGTTGGTACTCCTGCGCGTCGTACAGGGTTTCGCGCTCGGCGGCGAGTGGGCCGGGGCGATCCTGCTCGCCGTCGAACACAGTCCGGCGCATCGGCGGGGCCTGGCGGGCAGCGTGCCCCAAGTCGGTCTGGCGCTCGGGCTCGCACTGGGCACCGGCGTGTTCGCGCTGCTCCAAATCGCCCTGCCTGACGATGCTTTCGAGTCGTACGGTTGGCGGATCGCATTCTTGTTCAGCATCGTGCTGGTGATTTTCGGATTCATCGTGCGATGGAAGGCGACCGAGACACCGGCCTTCGAGAAGGTCCGCGACGAGGACGACCGCTCCGCGGCGCCGCTGCGTGACGTGTTCCGCAGTCCCGCGCTGCGCAACACGGTGCTGGGACTGTTGTCGCGATGGGGCGAGGGCGCGGCCTTCAACACGTGGGGCGTGTTCGTGATCTCGTATGCGACCGGGACACTGAAGCTGGAGCGGGTTCCGGTGCTGATCGCCGTCACCGTCGCGGCGCTGCTGATGGCCGCGCTGCTACCCGTCTCGGGACTGCTGACCGACCGGTTCGGGGCGCGAGCGGTGTACGCGAGTGGAATCGTTGCCTACGCGGTCGCGGTGTTCCCGGTGTTTGCGTTGTTCAACACCGGCAGCATGACCGCCTACGCGCTCGCAATGTTGGTGGTGTTCGGCGTGATTCACGCGTGGTTCTACGGCGCCCAGGGCACGCTCTACGCGTCGCTGTATCCGGCACGAATCCGCTACACCGGGCTGTCCACGGTGTATCAGCTGTCGGGGGTCTACGCGTCGGGTCTGACCCCGCTGATCCTGACCGCGTTGATCGCCGCCACGAACCAGTCGCCGTGGTTGGCGTGCACCTATCTCGTGGTGACAGCGTTGATCAGCGTGGTGGCCACATTGCTGCTGCGGCCGAAGGCGTTGACGGAAATCTGACACGCCGGCACCGGGCCTGCCGGAGCAGGGAAGGTGGTGTTGGTATTCGGCATTGCCGACATTGTCGTACGAAGTCATGTACGAAGAGCTCAGAATGATCTCGTGGTCACGGTCCCGGCGTTCGTCTGGCGGGGCGGGTTCGGACGGCGCGCGCTGTTGATCGGCGGCTGTGTCGGGCTCAGCCTCGGTGTTTTGGCGTGGCTCGATTCCGGCTTCCTCCTCAGCGCTGTCATCGTCACGGTGGTCGTCGGCACGTTCTACGGCATCTGGATGGCGCGCCGGATGAACCGGTACTGGCCGGGATCGAGAGACCTCACAGGTCAGGAGCGGGTCGCGGTCGTGCGCGCGGTGCGAAGCGGGGTCGACCTGGCCGATTCCCGGCTGGCGGGGCCAGAAGTCGACTACGCGCGGGGGCTGTGCGCCGCGGCGGAAGAGGCCCGTCCACTGCGGTGGGTGTTGGTCATCGCCCTGATCGTCGCGCTGGCCGCGGCGGTCTGGGACGCAATATTCGGCTCCTGGGGTAACGCGGTGGCATCCGTCATCTACCTGGTCGCACTGCTCGTTGAGCTGTTCTGGTGGCCGCGACGGCAATCCCAGCTGCTGGCCCGCGCCCGTACTCTCGATGCGGTATGAGCCATCCTTACGTCGCCACCCGCCGTCAACTGCGTGGTGTGGCCGAAAGCCTGATCGCGGGCCCCCAATATCGGTCCGCGGGCACGATCAGGCTCGCGGTGCGCCCCGACGGTTTCGCCGCTGTCGCGCTACCCCTGTCGGTGCAGGGCACCGACTTGGTCTTTCCGGACGGCAGCGTTCCGCTGACCGGCAGCGTCGCGGCCGTCGCCGAGGCGGTCGGCGTGGCGCCCGGGCCGCCGGAGGGGGTCTACCGGATCGTCGACCCGTTGCCCGCCGACGCCGAGCTCGCACTCGACCCCGATGCCGCGGCGTGGCTGCAGCGCGCCCACTACGCGGGTGGGTTTGCGCTGAAGCATGTTCTGCCGCAGCAGCATCCGACATTGTGGCCGGAGCACTTCGACGTCGCAGCTGTGGAGGACGAGGTGAACTACGGGGTGTCGGCCGGCGACGAAACCCATCCGACGCCGTATGCCTACGTCGGCCCGTGGCAGAAGCGGACGGGTCCGTTCTGGAATGCGCCGTTCGGAGCGCTCCACCCACTGGACGCGGCCCACGACGTCGACACGCTGGCCGCCCGGATCACCGAGTTCTTCGAGCGCGGCCGCACTGAACTGGGTATCCGCCCGTAGGCTGGGAACACAGAGCTGACCATCAGCGTTAGGAATCAACGTGGCTACCCAAGACATCACCGCCGAACAATTCAACGACACCATCAACGACAACGAGATCGTGCTGGTGGACTTCTGGGCGTCCTGGTGTGGCCCGTGTAAGGCGTTCGCCCCCACGTTCGCGGCGTCTTCTGAACAGCACCCCGACGTCGTGTACGCCAAGGTCGACACCGAGGCCGAGCAGGCGCTGGCCGCCGCGGCCGACATCCGGTCCATCCCCACGCTGATGGCGTTCAAGAAGGGCAAGCTGGTGTTCAACCAGGCGGGCGCGTTGCCGCCCGCGGCCCTCGAGGAACTGGTTCAGCGCGTCAAGGAGTTCGACATCGACGCGGCGATCGCGGCGCAGGACAACGGCCAGCCGGAGTGAGCGTCGGCACGCGATAGCGTGCATGCGTGACTGACTTCGTCTTGGTCGACCGGCCGCGTCCCGGCATCGCCCTGGTGACCCTCAATCGGCCCGAACGGATGAACTCCATGGCGTTCGACGTCATGGTTCCGCTCAAGAAGGTGCTCGACGAGCTGACCTACGACAATTCCGTGCGGGCGGTCGTGCTCACCGGCGCCGGCCGCGGATTCTCCTCGGGCGCCGACCACAAGTCGGCCGGTTCGGTACCCCACATCGACGGCTTGACCCGGCCCACGTTCGCGCTGCGCTCGATGGAGGTGCTCGACGAGGTCATCCTCGGCCTGCGCAAGATGCACCAGCCGGTCATCGCCGCGGTCAACGGCGCCGCGATCGGCGGGGGCCTGTGCCTGGCGCTGGCCTGCGACATCCGGGTGGCGGCCGACGGCGCCTACTTCCGCGCGGCCGGTATCAACAACGGGCTGACCGCCAGCGAGCTGGGGCTGTCCTATCTGCTGCCGCGCGCCATCGGCACGTCACGGGCGTTCGAGCTGATGCTGACCGGCCGCGACGTCGACGCCGCGGAGGCCGAACGCATCGGCCTGGTGTCGCGCGCGGTACCCGGCGATGACCTGCTCGAGGTTTGCTACCAGATGGGGGAGCGCATCGCGGCGTTCTCCCGGCCCGGAATCGAGTTGACCAAGCGCACACTTTGGAGTGGACTGGACGCCGGTAGCCTGGAAGGGCACATGCAAGCCGAGGGCCTCGGACAATTGTTCGTCCGTTTGCTCACCGCCAACTTCGAAGAAGCGGTGGCAGCGCGCGCCGAAAAACGGGACCCCGTATTCACCGACGACAAGTAAGGACCGCACAGCGTGATCACCGCAACGGACCTCGAGGTCCGCGCCGGGGCGCGCACGTTGCTGTCCACCGACGGAACCGCGCTTCGCGTGCAGCCCGGCGACCGGATCGGACTGGTCGGGCGTAACGGCGCGGGCAAGACCACGACCATGCGCATCCTCGCCGGCGAGGGTGAGCCGTATGCGGGCGACATCGTCCGTAACGGCGAAATCGGTTATCTGCCACAGGATCCCAGAGAGGGCGACCTCGACGTGCTCGCCCGCGACCGGGTCCTGTCGGCGCGTGGCCTGGACACTCTGCTCGCCGACCTGGAAAAGCAGCAGGTGTTGATGGCCGAAGTCGCCGACGACGCCGCCCGCGACAAGGCCGTGCGGAAGTACGGTCAGCTCGAGGAGCGGTTCGCCGCGCTGGGCGGTTATGCCGCCGAGAGCGAGGCCGGCCGTATCTGCGCGAGCCTCGGACTGCCGGAGCGCGTCCTGACCCAACCGCTGCGCACACTGTCCGGTGGGCAGCGCCGACGCGTGGAGCTGGCGCGGATCCTGTTCGCCGCCTCCGACAGCGGCGCGGGTTCGAGCACGACATTGCTGCTCGACGAGCCGACCAACCACCTCGACGCCGACTCGATCGGCTGGCTGCGTGACTTCCTGCAGAACCATTCCGGTGGCCTCGTGGTGATCAGCCACAACGTCGACCTGCTCGCCGACGTGGTGAACCGGGTGTGGTTCCTCGACGCCGTGCGCAGCGAGGTCGACGTCTATAACATGGGCTGGCAGAAATACCTCGATGCCCGCGCGACCGACGAAGCCCGGCGCCGCCGCGAGCGCGCCAACGCCGAACGCAAGGCGTCTGCGCTGCGCACCCAGGCGGCCAAGATGGGCGCCAAGGCCACGAAAGCCGTTGCAGCGCAGAACATGCTGCGTCGTGCCGATCGGATGATGGCCGCACTCGACGAGGAACGCGTCGCCGACAAGGTGGCCCGCATCAAGTTCCCGACCCCCGCGCCGTGCGGGCGCACCCCGCTGGTCGCCAAGGGGTTGACCAAGAACTACGGCTCGCTCGAGGTCTTCACCGGTGTCGACCTGGCGATCGACAGAGGGTCGCGGGTGGTGGTGCTCGGGCTCAACGGTGCCGGCAAGACCACCCTGTTGCGCCTGCTGGCGGGGACCGAGACGCCCGACGCCGGGCGCCTCGAACCCGGTCACGGCCTCAAGCTGGGGTACTTCGCCCAGGAACACGACACCCTGGACAACAACGCGACGGTGTGGGAGAACATCCGGCACGCCGCACCCGACACCGGCGAGCAGGACCTGCGCGGGCTGTTGGGCGCCTTCATGTTCAGCGGACCGCAATTGGATCAGCCCGCGGGCACCCTGTCCGGCGGAGAGAAGACCCGGCTGGCGCTGGCGGGCCTGGTCGCATCGACCGCGAACGTACTGCTGCTCGACGAGCCGACGAACAACCTCGATCCCGCCTCGCGTGAGCAGGTGCTCGATGCACTGCGCAGTTACGTCGGCGCGGTGGTGTTGGTGACCCACGATCCCGGCGCCGCCGAGGCACTCGAACCGCAACGCGTGGTTCTGCTTCCCGACGGCACCGAGGACTACTGGTCCGACGATTACTCGGATCTCATCGAGCTCGCCTGAACCGGCGCCTGATCGAGGTTGGCTCGATCCATTGCGCGAAGCGTTTGGTCATTTTCTCCCGTTGTGTGTAACCGCTTCCTACGCTGGGTATCCGTCGGGGCATCGAAGCGGGGAGGTGCTGATGAAGAAGCTGGACAAGTCGAGAGACCAGTTGCTGAACGAGCTGCGGAGTGCTTACGAGGGTGGGGCAAGCATCCGTACTCTGGTCGCGTCCACGGGCCGCTCGTACGGTTCGATCCACAGCATGCTGCGGGAGTCGGGTACGACGATGCGCAGCCGTGGCGGCCCGAATCACCGCAGCAGGCGCCGCTAGTCGGCTTGCTGCACGGCCTCCCGGTCAGTCCGCTGCCGCAGTGACGCCTCGACCAGGTCCAGTACTGCACTGAGCTTTTCGGGATCGTCGCCCGACGCCAAACGCGCGACCAGGCCGTCGAGGACGAGGTCGAGATAGGTCTGCAGCACGGCGCTGGGAACGTCGTCGCGCAGCCGGCCCGCCTGCTTCTGCATGCGCAGCCGCTGGGTGGTGGCCACCGACAGTTCGGCCGACCGCTCCGCCCAGCCGCGGTGAAAGTCGGGATCGTTGCGCAGCTTTCGGGCGATCTCGAGCCTGGTGGCCAGCCAGTCGAACTGATCCGGCGCGGCCAGCATGTCGCGCATCACCTGGACGAGCCCTTCGCGCGCGGCGACATCGGCCATGCGTTCGGCGTCCTCGCGGGCCAGTTCGAAGAACAGCGTGTCCTTGTCCCGGAAGTGGTGGAAGATGGCGCCGCGCGACAGCCCGATCGTCTGCTCGAGCCGCCGCACGGTCGCCTTGTCGTAGCCGTACTCCGCGAAACACCGGCGGGCGCCGTCGAGGATCTGCCGACGACGCGCCGCCAGGTGGTCGTCGGTGACCCGGGGCAACGCGGTTGTCCCTTCTTCGGTTACTGCGACTCGAGCATGTTGCGCAGCACGTACTGCAGGATGCCGCCGTTGCGGTAGTAGTCCGCCTCACCCGGGGTGTCGATGCGCACCACCGCGTCGAACTCGACCTTGGAACCATCTTCCTTTTCCGCGGTGACGTGGACCGTCTTCGGCGTCTTGCCCTCGTTGAGCTCCTCGATGCCGGTGATGTCAAACGTCTCGGTGCCGTCGAGGCCCAGCGACTCCGCCGACTCGCCCTCGGGGAACTGCAGCGGGATCACGCCCATTCCGATCAGGTTCGACCGGTGGATCCGCTCGAACGACTCGGTGATGACCGCCCGCACCCCCAGCAGCCGCGTACCCTTGGCCGCCCAGTCCCGCGACGAACCCGAGCCGTACTCCTTGCCGCCGAGCACGACGAGCGGGATGTCCTGCGCCGCATAGTTTTGCGCGGCGTCATAAATGAACGCCTGCTCGCCGTCCTTGGTGAAGTCGCGGGTGTAGCCGCCGGAGACGTCGTCGAGCAGTTGGTTGCGCAGCCGGATGTTGGCGAACGTACCCCGGATCATCACCTCGTGGTTTCCGCGCCGTGAACCGTAGGAGTTGTAGTCCGCCCGCTCGACGCCGTTGGACTCCAGGTACTCAGCGGCCGGTGTTCCGGGCTTGATCGCGCCCGCGGGGGAGATGTGGTCGGTGGTGACCGAATCACCCAGCAGCGCCAGCACTCTCGCGCCCTTGATGTCGGTCACCGGCTCCGGTTCGGCCGACATCCCGTCGAAGTACGGGGGCTTGCGCACGTAGGTCGACTCGTCGGCCCATTCGAAGGTGTTGCCCTCCGGGGTCGGCAGGTTGCGCCAGCGCTCGTCACCCTTGAAGACGTCGGCGTAGTTCTTGGTGAACATCTCCTGGCTGATCGCGTTGGCGATCGTGTCGTTGATGTCGGACTGCGACGGCCAGATGTCGCGCAGGTAGACGTCGTTGCCGTCCTTGTCCTGGCCCAGCGGCATGGCGTCGAAGTCGAAGTCCATCGTGCCGGCAAGCGCATAGGAGATCACCAGCGGCGGCGACGCCAGGTAGTTCATCTTGGTGTCCGGGTTGATCCGGCCCTCGAAGTTGCGGTTGCCCGACAGCACTGCGGCCACCGCGAGGTCGTTGTCGTTGACGGCCTTGCTGATCTCCTCGGGCAGCGGGCCGCTGTTTCCGATGCAGGTCGTGCAGCCGTAGCCGACCAGGAAGAATCCCAGCTTCTCCAGATACGGCCACAGCCCGGCCTTCTCGTAGTAGTCGGTCACCACCTGGGAGCCCGGTGCCATCGTCGTCTTCACCCACGGCTTGGTGGTCAGGCCCTTCTCGACGGCGTTCTTGGCCAGCAGCGCCGCGCCGAGCATCACCTCGGGGTTGGAGGTGTTGGTGCACGACGTGATGGCTGCGATCACCACCGCGCCGTGGTCGAGCTCAAATTCGCCGAGCTCATCGGACCTCACGGTCACCGGCTTGCTGGGCCGGCCGTTGGGTTCGAGCGCGGCGCTTTCGACATGCGGCGGGGGTTTGCGGTTGGACAAAAACGACGTGTTGCGCACCGGATCGCTCGCCGGGAAGGTCTCGTCGATGGCCTCGTCGAGTTCCGAGTAGTCCCCGTTGAACTCGCCGTCTTCGACGTAGTCGGTGATGTCGCGGCGGAAGGCCGCCTTGGCCTCGTTGAGCGCGATGCGGTCCTGCGGGCGCTTCGGCCCGGCGATCGACGGCACGACGTCGGACAGGTCCAGCTCGATGTACTCGGAGAACTTGGGCTCTCGCTGGGGGTCGTGCCAGATGCCCTGCTCCTTGGCGTAGGCCTCGACCAGCGCCAGCTGCTCCTCGCTGCGCCCGGTGAAGCGCAGATAGCTGATGGTCTCCTCGTCGATCGGGAAGATCGCTGCGGTGGAACCGAACTCGGGGCTCATGTTGCCCAGCGTGGCCCGGTTGGCCAGCGGAACCTCGGCCACGCCGTCGCCGTAGAACTCGACGAACTTGCCGACCACACCGTGCTCGCGCAGCATCTCGGTGACCGTGAGCACGACGTCGGTGGCCGTCACTCCGGGCTGGCGCTCGCCGGTCAGCTTGAAGCCGACGACACGGGGGATGAGCATCGACACCGGCTGGCCCAGCATCGCGGCCTCGGCCTCGATACCGCCGACGCCCCAGCCGAGCACGCCGAGACCGTTGACCATGGTCGTGTGGCTGTCGGTGCCCACACAGGTGTCGGGGTAAGCGGTACCGTCCCGGTCCATCACGACGCTGGCCAGGTATTCGATGTTGACCTGGTGCACGATGCCGGTGCCGGGCGGCACCACCTTGAAGTCGTCGAAAGCGCCCTGACCCCAACGCAGGAACTGGTAGCGCTCGCCGTTGCGCTCGTACTCGATTTCGACGTTGCGCTCGAACGCGTCGGCGCGGCCGAACAGGTCGGCGATCACCGAGTGGTCGATCACCAGGTCGGCCGGGGCGAGCGGATTGACCTTCTCGGGGTCGCCGCCGAGGTCGGCGATCGCCTCGCGCATGGTGGCCAGGTCGACGATGCACGGAACGCCGGTGAAGTCCTGCATCACCACGCGCGCGGGGGTGAACTGGATCTCCACGCTGGGGTCGGCCTCGGGATCCCAGTTGGCGATGGCCTCGATGTGGTCCTTGGTGATGTTGGCGCCGTCCTCGTTGCGCAGCAGGTTCTCGGCGAGGACCTTCAGGCTGTACGGCAGCTTGTCGGTACCCGGCACCGCGTCGAGGCGGTAGATCTCGTAGCTCTTGTCTCCGACTTTCAGGGTGTCGCGGGCGTCAAATGAATTGGGGGAAGAATTTTCCGTATTACCTTTGCTCACATCAACTCCCGGCTAGTTCTCGCAGCCGACGGGCTGTGACGGCCGCGTTACAACTCTAACAGTACGCTTGTCCTGCAAGACGGTCGGGGTCGGATTTGAAGTCTCGTACCGCTGCGCGTGCTGTCACCCTGTCGGGTACCCATCACGTACGGTTCTTCTGTGTTCGGACCGCATGTGATTCCGTATCTGCCGGCGTACATCCCGCCCGACGTCTGTGGGCCCGTGGGCATGGACCCCGCGACCACGCCGGTCGACACCTGTCTGAACCTGGTCATCGAGGACGTTCGCGACGACGGGGTGAGTGCCTCACCCAGGCCGGAGAACGAGGGCCTGCCCGCGGTGGTCGCCGAAGCCCAGCAGAAGGGGATCGACCTGAAGGTCGTCGTCGTGGACGAGAACCCGCCGATCGACACCCCACTGCGCGATATCGCCACCGAGGTGGGCGAGGCGTTCCCGGGGTCGACGGTGCTGGTGCTCAGCCCGACGGACTCGGGCACCTTCAGTACGACATTCGATCGCATGACGCTCGAGGCGGGTCAGGACGTCGCCGAAGGGCGTGGCCCGGTGCAGGGTTCGAAGAATTTCCTCGGCGAGTTGACGGCATCGCACTTTCCGTGGACCGCATTGACGATTCTGGTGGTCTTGGGAGTGGTTGCCGCCGTTATCGGCACGCGACTTTTGCAGGTCCGCGCCAAGCGTGCCGCGTCGCGCGAGAACGCCTGAAGTCTCACTGCGACAACGGTTTTGGCGTGAGATCACACCGCCCCGATATTGGCGAAGTCACGACGCGATAACACTTCTTCCAATTACAAAGTTGTAATTCGCGACTTAAGTTTCTTTGGCGTCAGATGTGACGTACGGTGCAATCGGTAACTGTGTTGTAGATGTGCATGTTGTGACAAATGAGCACAGTCACCGCGACGAATGTGTCCGCACGTTCGCCTGAAGCAATAGGAGAACTGAGTCGGATGAGACGCACCCCTGGCGCATCCGCTACGCGGCCGTGTGGACGGTTCTGCGCGGCCCTGGTCGTGGCAGCCATGTTGTCCACGACACCTGGCCTGGCCCTCGCCCAACCCGGCAGCCCCGACAGCCTCGCGGCGCTGGTCGCCGCCGTCGCCGATGCCGACCAGAGGCTGCAGGATCTGGGCGCCCAGATTCAGCAGCAGCAGGAGAGCGTCAACAAGGCGATCCTGGACGTGCAGACCGCACGGGACAACGCCGATGCCGCCCAGCGTGAGGTCGACGCGAGCCGTCAGCGCGTCGAGGACGCCAACATCGCCATCGACCAGGCGCAGAAGCGGTTCGACTCGTTCGCCGCCGCGACATACGTCAACGGCCCCTCCGATTCGTACCTGACCGCCGGCGATCCCGCCGAGGTCATCAAGACCGCCGCGGCGGGGCAGACACTGGCGATCAGCTCGCAGCAGGTGATCGCCGATCTGCAGCGGGCCCGCACCGAGCAGGTCAACCGTGAGTCCGCGGCGCGATTGGCCAAGCAGAACGCGGACAAGGCCGTCGCCGACGCCGAAGCCAGCCAGCAGTCCGCGGTTTCGGCCCTGACCAACGCGCAGGAGACCTTCAAGTCCCAGCAGGCCCAACTCGACAAGCTGTCCGCCGAGCGCAAGGCCGCGCAGGCCAAGCTCGCCGAGGCGCGCACTCAGGCCGCCCCGGCGCAGCCGGGGGGTGCTCCGGCGCAACCGGCGGCCGCCGCGACGCCGGGCAGCCCGGACTGGGACCGCGCCCCGCAGGGCGTCGACCCCGGCACCGGTAACTGGGCCACACCGTGGGATCCGACGTTGCCCGCGATCCCCAGCGCCTTCGTGAGCGGCGACCCGATCGCGATCATCAACGCGGTTCTCGGCATCGCGTCGACCTCGGCGCAGGTGACCCAGGACCTGGGGCGCAAGTTCTTGCAATCGCTGGGGATCCTGCCGCAACCGGCCGCCGCGCCGGCCTTCAACAACGGCGCGATTCCCCGCGTCTACGGCAGGCAGGCGACCGAGTTCGTGATCAAACGCGCCATGTCGCAGATGGGCGTGCCGTACTCGTGGGGCGGCGGAAACGCGGCCGGACCGAGCCGCGGTATCGACTCCGGCGCGGGCACAGTCGGTTTCGACTGCTCGGGCCTGATGCTCTACGCGTTCGCCGGGGTCGGCATCAAGCTCGACCACTACTCGGGTTCGCAGTACAACGCTGGGCGCAAGGTCCCGACGTCACAGATGCGCCGCGGCGACATGTTGTTCTGGGGCCCCAACGCCAGCCAGCACGTGGCGCTGTACCTCGGCGACGGACAAATGATCGAAGCGCCCTATACGGGTTCGGTGGTGAAGATCTCGCCGGTGCGTACCAGCGGTATGACCCCGTACGCGACTCGTCTCATCGAATGGTGAGAGGTCAGAAGCGAAAGACGTTAGGAAAACTTTGCGTTTCAAGCTGATTCGGTTCTTGAGCGGTTGTGCGCTGCTGGTGGCGACCGTCGCGCTCACCGTCGGGCTGGCGACGCCGGCGGCGTCCGCACCCGAGGACGGCCAGTGGGATCCGACGCTGCCCAAATTGATCAGCGCCGGCGCGCCGGGCGATCCCCTCGCGATCGCCAACGCGTCGCTCGCGGCGACCGCACAGGCCACCGAGGTCACGATGAGCCTGGGCCGCAAGTTCTTGTCCACCCTGGGTCTCGCGCCACCGGAGGCGGCGACGGCGAGCGTGGCGCCGGGCCGGGTGCGCGGACCGCAGGCGATCGAATACGTGATCCGTCGCGGTGCGTCACAGATGGGCGTGCCGTACTCGTGGGGCGGCGGAAAGCCGAACGGGCCGAGCCGGGGTATCGACTCGGGGGCCAACACCGTCGGGTTCGACTGTTCGGGCTTCACCCAGTTCTCGTTCGCGGGCGTCGGGGTGCTGATCCCGAAGTACTCCGGTGACCAGTACGACACCGGCCGCAAGGTGCCGACATCGCAGGCAAAACGCGGCGACCTGCTGTTCTGGGGTCCCGGCGGCAGCCAGCACGTCGCCATCTACCTGGGCGGCGGTCAGATGCTCGAGTCCTCGGGCAGCGCGGGCAAGGTGACGGTGGGCCCGGTGCGTCACTCCGGCCTGCAGCCGTACGTGGCGCGCATCATCGAATCCTGAGCGGAAGCTGAGCCGAAGCTGAACGTTTCGGGCGGCGTCGACGGATTCTGCCGTGCCTGGAATAGTTGACGGCGAGCGTGCCGCCCCGACGGGGCAGCGCGGCACTGACCAGCGAGTTATGTGGAAGGAACGTTGATGACCTCACCGAGTGGGCCGTCGCAGGGGCCTGGAGGCTACCCCGGCCAGGCACCGGCACAGGGATACCAGGGCTCACACGCCGCACCGTCGGGCCCGGCTTCCCAGAACGGCGGTCTGCAGCAGGAGGTCCACACGCTCGAGCGGGCCGTCTTCGAGGTGAAGCGGATCATCGTCGGACAGGACCAACTGGTCGAGCGCATGCTGGTCGGCCTGCTCGCCAAGGGCCACGTACTGCTCGAGGGCGTGCCGGGCGTGGCCAAGACGCTGGCCGTCGAGACCTTCGCCAAGGTGGTCGGCGGCACCTTCGCCCGCATCCAGTTCACGCCGGACCTGGTGCCCACCGACATCGTCGGTACCCGCATCTACCGCGTGGGCAAGGAGGAGTTCGACATCGAACTCGGGCCGGTCGTCGTCAACTTCCTGCTCGCCGACGAGATCAACCGCGCCCCCGCCAAGGTGCAGTCGGCGCTGCTGGAGGTCATGGCCGAGCGCAAGATCTCCATCGGCGGCAAAACGTTTCCGCTGCCCCAGCCGTTCCTGGTGATGGCCACACAGAACCCGATCGAGCAGGAGGGCGTGTACGCGCTGCCCGAGGCCCAGCGGGACCGCTTCCTGTTCAAGCTGAACATCGACTACCCGTCGCCCGAGGAAGAGCGCGAGATCATCTACCGGATGGGCGTCAAACCGCCGGAGCCCAAGCAGATCCTGGCGCCCGGTGACCTGCTGCGTCTACAGGACGTGGCGGCCAACAACTTCGTGCACCACGCGCTGGTCGACTACGTCGTCCGGGTGGTCACCGCCACCCGTCAGCCCGAGAAGTTCGGCATGCCCGACGCCAAGGCGTGGATCGCCTACGGCGCGTCACCGCGCGCATCGCTCGGCATCATCGCGGCGTCGCGCGCGCTGGCTCTCGTGCGTGGACGCGACTACGTGATCCCGCAGGACGTCGTCGAGGTCATCCCCGACGTGCTGCGGCACCGGCTGGTCTTGACCTACGACGCGCTGGCCGATGAGATCTCCGCCGAGACCGTGATCAACCGCATTCTGCAGACCGTGGCCCTGCCGCAGGTGAACGCCATTCCGCAGCAAGGTCATTCGGTGCCGCCCGTCGTGCCCGCCGCCGCTGGTGCGGCCAGCAATCGGTGACCAGTTCCCGACGCTCCGTTGATCTGCCGTCGCTGAAGCGCGGTGAGATCCGTGATCCCGCACTGAGCGCGGCGCTGCGCAAGCTCGAGTTGACGGTGCGGCGCAAGCTCGACGGCGTGCTGCACGGCGACCACCTCGGCCTGCTTCCCGGCCCGGGTTCGGAACCGGGGGAGTCGCGGCTCTACCAGCCCGGCGACGATGTGCGCCGGATGGACTGGTCGGTCACCGCGCGCACCACGCATCCGCACGTACGGCAGATGATCGCCGACCGCGAACTCGAGACCTGGCTCGTGATCGACATGTCGGCCAGCCTCGACTTCGGCACAACCGGTTGCGAGAAGCGCGATCTCGCGGTGGCCGCCGCGGCGGCGATCACATTTCTCAACAGCGGGGGCGGCAACCGGATCGGCGCGATCATCGCAAACGGCGACACCGTGCGTCGGGTTCCTGCGCTGTCCGGTCGGATGCACGAGCAGGAGATGCTGCGCGCCATCGCGACGATGCCCAAGGCGCCCGCCGGTGTCCGCGGCGACCTGGCCGCCGCGATCGACGCGCTGCGCAGGCCCGAGCGACGCCGCGGGATGGCGGTGATCATCAGCGACTTCCTCGGCCCGATCAACTGGATGCGTCCGTTGCGGGCGATCGCGGGGCGCCACGAGGTGCTCGGAATCGAAGTGCTGGACCCGCGCGACGTCGAACTGCCCGCGGTGGGCGAAGTCGTGCTGCAGGACGCCGAGACCGGGGTGACCCGTGAGTTCACCATCGACGAGCAGTTGCGTGACGATTTCGAGCGGGCGGCCGCGGCGCACCGCGCGGAGGTGGCCAGGACGTTGCGGCGATGCGATGCACCGCTGCTGACGCTGCGCACCGACCGCGATTGGATCGCCGACGTCGTCCGGTTCGTCGCCAACCGCAGGCGTGGCGCGCTGGCGGGCCACGCCTGATATCGAGATGATTAGGCGCACATGACATTGCCGTTGCTCGGACCCATGACGCTGTCGGGTTTCGAAAACGCCTGGTTCTTCCTGTTTCTTCTGGTGGTGCTCGGAATCGTCGGGCTCTACCTCGTCGTGCAGGTGGCCCGGCACCGGCGGATGCTGCGGTTCGCCAACATGGAGTTGCTGGAAAGCGTTGCGCCGAAACGACCCTCGCGCTGGCGGCATGTGCCCGCGATCCTGCTCGTGATCGGGCTGGTCTTCCTGACGGTGGCGATGGCCGCCCCCACCCACGATGTCCGCATTCCGCGCAACCGCGCGGTGGTGATGCTCGTCATGGACGTCTCGCAGTCGATGCGGGCCACCGACGTCGCGCCCAACCGCATGGCCGCCGCGCAGGAGGCGTCCAAGCAGTTCGCCGACGAACTCACCCCCGGCATCAACCTCGGATTGATCTCGTATGCCGGCACGGCGACGGTGCTGGTGTCGCCGACCACCGGTCGGGAGGCAACCAAGGCCGCGATCGACAAGCTCCAGTTCGCCGACCGCACGGCGACCGGTGAGGGTATCTTCACCGCGCTGCAGGCGATCGCCACCGTGGGTGCGGTGATCGGCGGCGGCGACGAACCCCCGCCCGCGCGCATCGTGTTGTTCTCCGACGGCAAGGAGACCGTGCCGTCGAACCCCGACAACCCGAAGGGCGCGTACACCGCGGCCCGCACCGCAAAGGACCAGGGTGTGCCGATCTCGACGATCTCGTTCGGCACGCCGTACGGCTACGTCGAGATCAACGACCAGCGCCAGCCCGTTCCGGTCGACGACGAGATGCTCAAGAAGATCGCCGATCTGTCCGGTGGCGAGGCGTTCACCGCGTCGAGCCTCCAACAGCTGCGTGAGGTCTACGCCAACCTGCAGCAGCAGATCGGCTACGAGACGATCCGCGGCGACGCGAGCGTGGGGTGGCTGCGGCTGGGAACGCTGGCGCTCGTGATGGCGACGCTCGCCGCCCTGTTCATCAACCGTCGTCTGCCGAACTGATGCGCGAGGGATGACGATCTGACATGACGCTTCCACTGCTGGGTCCACTCTCGCTCACCGGTTTTCAGCACATCTGGTGGTTCCTGCTGTTCCTCGTGCTGCTGCTGGCGTTGGCCGGGTTGTACGCCGCCGCCCAGATCGCCCGGCGAAAGCGGTTGCAGCGCTTCGCCAACACCGAACTACTCGACAGCGTCGCGCCCAAGCGGCCGAGCCCGCTGCGCCATGTTCCCGCGGCGCTGCTGGCGATCTCGCTGCTGCTGTGCACGATCGCGCTGGCCGGGCCGACCCACGACCAGCGGCTGCCCCGCAACCGCGCCGTGGTGATGCTGGTGATGGACGTCTCGCAGTCGATGCGGGCCACCGACGTCGAACCGAGCCGGCTGGCCGCCGCCCAGGAGGCGTCGAAGAAATTCGTCGACGAGCTCACCCCGGGCATCAACCTCGGCGTGATCGCCTACGCCGGCACCGCCAACGTCCTGGTGTCGCCGACCACCAACCGCGACGCGAGCAGGCGCGCGATCGAAAACGTTCAGGTGGCCGATCGCACCGCGACCGGTGAGGCCATCTTCACCGCGCTGTCGTCGATCTCCACCGTCGGCGCCGTGATCGGCGGTGGGGACACGCCGCCGCCCGCGCACATCGTGCTGTTCTCCGACGGCAAGGAAACCGTGCCGAACAACCCGGACAACCCGAAGGGCGCGTTCACCGCCGCGCGGGCCGCCAAGGACCAGGGTGTGCCGATCTCGACGATCTCGTTCGGCACCCCCAACGGCTCGGTCGAGGTGAACAACGAGCGGGTCCCGGTCCCCGTCGACGACGAGGGCATGAAGAAGGTCGCCGCGCTCTCCGGGGGCGACTCCTACACCGCCTCCAACCTCGACGAACTCAACAAGGTCTACGACACCCTGCAGGACCAGATCGGGTACGAGACCGTGCGCGGCGAGGCCACCACCGGCTGGCTGCGGCTCGGCGCGTTGTTCGCGGCCGTGGCGGCCGTCGCCGCGCTGCTGATCAACCGCCGGCTACCGCTGTGAGCGCCACGCTTCACTAAGGCGATTTCTTAAGAATGGCGGGCAGGCGATAGGTTGGCGGGCATGACTGCGCACGCGACGAGCAATGACACCGGAGCGACCGCCGAATCCGAATCGGCCGGTGGTCGTCCGCCTTTCGTCTCCCGCTCCGTGCTGGTGACCGGCGGCAACCGCGGTATCGGCCTTGCCATCGCACAGCGCCTCGCCGCCGACGGTCACAAGGTCGCCGTCACCCACCGCGGCTCGGGAGCCCCCGAAGGGCTGTTCGGGGTGGTCTGCGACGTCACCGACAACGCCGCCGTCGACCGCGCCTTCAAAGAGGTCGAGGAGCATCAGGGCCCGGTCGAGGTGCTGGTCTCCAACGCCGGCATCTCCAAGGACGCGTTCCTCATGCGGATGACCGAGGAGCGGTTCACCGAGGTCATCGACGCCAACCTCACGGGCGCGTTCCGAGTGGCGCAGCGAGCATCCCGCACCATGCAGCGCAAGCGCTTCGGCCGGATCATCTTCATCGGTTCGGTGTCGGGCATGTGGGGCATCGGCAACCAGGCCAACTACGCGGCCGCCAAGGCCGGCCTGATCGGCATGGCCCGCTCGATCTCCCGTGAGCTGTCCAAGGCCAACGTCACCGCCAACGTCGTCGCGCCCGGCTACATCGACACCGAGATGACCCGCGCCCTCGACGAGCGGATCCAGGCCGGGGCGCTGGATTTCATCCCCGCCAAGCGCGTGGGCACCGCCGAGGAGGTCGCGGGCGCGGTCAGCTTCCTGGCGTCCGAGGATGCGAGCTATATCGCCGGCGCGGTCATCCCCGTCGACGGCGGCATGGGTATGGGCCACTAGATCTTTTCGCGAAGGAGAGGGACTTTCACATGACCGGTTTGCTCGAAGGCAAGCGCATCCTCGTCACGGGGATCATCACCGATTCGTCGATCGCGTTCCACATCGCCAAGGTCGCCCAGGAGTCGGGTGCGGAGTTGGTGTTGACCGGATTCGACCGGCTGAAGCTGATCCAGCGGATCGCCGACCGGTTGCCCAACCCCGCGCCGCTGTTGGAGCTCGACGTGCAGAACCAGGAGCACCTCGACACGCTGGCCGACCGCATCACCGAGGTGATCGGCGAGGGCAACAAGATCGACGGCGTGGTCCACTCGATCGGCTTCATGCCGCAGTCGGGCATGGGCATCAACCCGTTCTTCGACGCCCCCTATGAGGACGTGTCCAAAGGCATTCACATCTCGGCCTTTTCGTACGCCTCGCTGGCCAAGGCGACGCTGCCCATCATGAACCGCGGCGGCAGCATCGTCGGCATGGACTTCGACCCGACCCGCGCGATGCCGGCCTACAACTGGATGACGGTGGCCAAGAGTGCGCTCGAGTCGGTGAACCGCTTCGTCGCGCGCGAGGCCGGGCCGTACGGTGTGCGCTCGAATCTCGTCGCGGCCGGACCGATCCGCACGCTCGCGATGAGCGCGATCGTGGGCGGCGCGCTCGGGGCCGAGGCCGGTGAGCAGATGCGGTTGCTCGAGGAGGGCTGGGATCAGCGCGCACCGGTCGGCTGGGACATGAAGGACCCGACGCCGGTCGCCAAGACCGTGTGCGCCCTGCTGTCGGACTGGCTGCCGGCCACCACCGGCACGGTCATCTACGCCGACGGCGGCGCCAGCACGCAGTTGCTGTGACGGGTTTCGACGCCGTCCTGCTGCTCTCGTTCGGTGGGCCGGAGCGTCCCGAAGACGTGATCCCGTTCCTGGAGAACGTCACTCGTGGACGCGGCATCCCGCGGGAGCGGTTGGCGGCGGTCGCCGAGCACTACCTGCATTTCGGCGGCGTCTCGCCGATCAACGGCATCAACCGCGCGGTGATCGAGCGGCTGCGCACCTACGTCGACGTTCCGGTGTACTTCGGCAACCGCAACTGGGAGCCCTACGTCGAGGACGCCGTGACCGCGATGCGCGACGACGGGGTGCGCCGCGCGGCGGTGTTCACCACATCCGCGTGGGGCGGTTACTCGAGTTGCACCCAGTACGTGGAGGACATCGCCAGGGGTCGGCAGGCGGCGGGCGCCTCGGCCCCGCAAATGGTCAAGCTGCGTCAGTACTTCGACCATCCGCTGTTCGTCCGGTTGTTCGCCGACGCGATCACCGAGGCGGCGACGACGGTACCGGCGGACGCACGCCTGGTGTTCACCGCACACTCGATTCCGCTGGCTGCGCGGTCACGCTGTGGCACAGAGCTTTACGAGCGGCAGGTGGCATATGCCTCCGGGCTGGTCGCGGCCGCGGCCGGATACGACGACTACGACCAGGTGTGGCAGTCACGCTCCGGGCCGCCGCAGGTGCCCTGGCTGGAACCCGATGTGGGTGATCATCTCTCGTCCCTATCCGAGAACGGCACCACAGCGGTGATCGTCTGCCCGATCGGTTTCGTCGCCGATCACATCGAGGTGGTGTGGGACCTCGACCACGAACTGCGCGAACAGGCCGAGGAAGCCGGGGTGACGCTGGCGAGGGCGGCAACGCCGAACGCCGATCTCGCGCGTGTCGCCGCCGATCTGTTCGCCGAGTTGCGCGACGGCCGGGACCCGGTACGGGTGCGAGGCGCGAATCCACCTCCGCTGCAGGGATATTCGGTCGACGGTGTGGTGTGCACGCCGGCCTGCGGTTAGCCTCGCCAGGCCGAGTGCAGGACCGCGTCGACCGCGGCCAGTCGCGCCGAGCGCACCACCGTCGACAGCGGCCGCAGCGCGTCGGTGGCGATCTGCACCTCAGCGGAGCTGTGCAGTCCGATCGGCAACAGCCCGGCGCTGACCGAGATGATCGCGTCGACGTGTGCGGCGTTCTCCAGCACGCGCACCGCCCGGTTCGGCGCATGGTCCGGAAGGCGATGCATGCGGGTGGATTCCAGCACCTGCTCGACCAGGCCGCGGGGATCCTCCACGTCGATCTCCGCTGCGCCGGCCCGAAGCGCCCCGAGTGCGTCGGCCGCGGAGCGGACCGCCGATCGAAGGGCGTACTCCGCCTCGGCGAGATCGACGTATCCGGCCGGCGTGGTCGCTGACGGTATGGAGTACGCCGTCCACGACAGCCCGCAGGGATCGCGGTCGAACTCGTCGTCATCCTCGAATTCGTCGTACTCGAAGTCCGGCACCAGGCCGATCGAGCCCACGCCGAAGACGACCAACGCCTCACCCGCGGTCACCGCATCGCGCTGGAACTGGGTTCCTGCGGGCAGGCCCCGGACATCGCCGGGGACCGGCAGTGCCAGACCGATCGGCGGTTCCGTCACACCGGGGCCGGCGGCAGTGCGCAGCGTCTGCAGTAGCGACACCGCGCCCGTATCCACCAGATCGGGCCAGGGCAGACCGGTCGCGCCAGCCGCCACGGAATCGTAAGCGGTCACGGAATGTTTTGGCGCCCAATGCGATAGCGCGTCGAGGACATCGTCGGGCGCCGCCATGCCCGCTAACCAGGCATTGGCCCACACCGACAGCGAAACACTGGGACACCACATGATGTTCGAAGTGTAGTTGTTACGCCCGCAGGCGGTCGGGCACGACAGTAGGGTGGTGTCATGCCCGCTGCGCTGATTTGGTTGATTGCCGCGCTGGCGCTCGCCGGTGCCGAAGCACTGACCGGCGACCTGTTCCTGCTCATGCTCGGCGGCGGGGCGCTGGCGGCCGCAGGATCGAGCCTGATCTTCGACGATCTGTGGGTCCACGGCGCGGTGTTCGCGGTCGTGTCGATCCTGTTGCTGGTGCTCGTGCGACCCGCGCTGCGCAGGCACTTCCAGGCCGGGAGCGGTCTGCCCGACCCGGCAAAGGCGCTCGAGGGCAAGAGCGCGCTGGTGCTCGACCGGGTGGCCCAGCACGAGGGCCAGGTGAAACTCGACGGCGAAGTCTGGACGGCGCGCCCGCTCAACGAGAACGATGTCTACGAACCGGGGGACCAGGTGACCGTCGTGCACATCGACGGTGCCACCGCCGTCGTCCAGAAGCTCGCCTAGAAGACGCTGGGTACGAGGGAAGGAATCGTCATGGATGGTGCCGTCGCGGGCCTGGTGCTCGTCGGCGTGCTGGTGGTGTTCGCCGCCATCATCGTCGCGAAGTCGATCGCGCTGATTCCGCAGGCCGAGGCCGCGGTCATCGAGCGGCTCGGCCGCTACAGCAAGACCGTGTCCGGCCAGCTGACGCTGCTGCTGCCGTTCATCGACCGAATCCGCGCCCGCGTCGACCTGCGCGAGCGCGTGGTGTCCTTCCCGCCGCAGCCGGTGATCACCGAGGACAACCTGACCGTGCAGATCGACACGGTGGTCTACTTCCAGGTGACCAACCCGCAGGCCGCCGTCTACCAGATCAGCAACTACATCGTCGGCGTCGAGCAGCTGACCACGACCACGCTGCGCAACCTCGTCGGCGGCATGACGCTGGAGCAGACGCTGACCTCGCGCGACCAGATCAACACGGCGTTGCGCGGCGTGCTCGACGAGGCCACCAACCGCTGGGGATTGCGGGTGGCGCGCGTCGAACTGCGCAGCATCGACCCGCCCCCGTCGATCCAGGATTCGATGGAAAAGCAGATGC
Source organism: Mycobacterium sp. IS-1590 (assembly GCF_001500025.1). Classification (GTDB taxonomy): domain Bacteria; phylum Actinomycetota; class Actinomycetes; order Mycobacteriales; family Mycobacteriaceae; genus Mycobacterium. Next base: position 75,747 of record NZ_LQIW01000050.1, read on the forward strand.
GCGCCGACCGCGAGAAGCGCGCGATGATCTTGACCGCGGAAGGCAACCGGGAATCGGCCATCAAACAGGCCGAGGGTCAGAAGCAGGCACAGATCCTGGCCGCCGAGGGCGCCAAACAGGCCGCGATCCTGGCCGCGGAGGCCGACCGTCAGTCGCGCATGCTGCGCGCCCAGGGTGAACGCGCCGCGGCCTACCTGCAGGCCCAGGGTCAGGCCAAGGCGATCGAGAAGACGTTCGCGGCCATCAAGGCGGGCCGCCCCACGCCCGAGATGCTGGCCTACCAGTACTTGCAGACCCTGCCCCAGATGGCCAAGGGCGAGGCGAACAAGGTGTGGCTGGTGCCCAGCGACTTCGGTTCGGCGCTACAGGGTTTCACCAAGCTGCTCGGCGCACCCGGGGAGGACGGCGTGTTCCGCTACACCCCGTCGCCGGTCGACGACGCGCCGGCCAAGACCGACGACGACGAAGAGGTCGCCGACTGGTTCAACACCGAGACCGATCCGGAGATCGCCCGCGCGGTGGCGAAGGCCGAAGCCGAGGCGCGCACCTCGGTCGATGGGCCCGCGCCCATCAACGCACCGCCCTCGTTCCCGGGCATCGGTCAACAGTCGAATCCTGTACCGCAGGAGCGCGAGCCGGGCGGTGGGGCGCACTCCCGCTGACCGGTTCGGCCGTGCGCTCGCGGTGATGACGCCGGTGCGCGCGGACCTCGTAGACCAGGCCCGCGACGCCCAGGCTGGCGGTGCACAACGAGATCAGCACCAGCAGGGGACTGACGTTGCCGGTCAGCGCGTCGCCGAGGATCACCACCGCCGCGGTGCCCGGTACCAGCCCGGCCAGGGTGGCCAGCGCGTACGGCAGCACGCGGACCGACGACACGCCGGCGGCGTAGTTGAGCACGGCGAAGGGCACGGCCGGGATCAGCCGCATCGACAGCACCGTCGGCCAACCGCGTTCGCGCAGCCGCCCGTTGAGCGATTCGATGCGCGGATGGCGCACCGCCCGGTCCAGTCGCAGGCCCACGGCGCGCACGAGTAGCACCGCGATGACCGCGCTGATCGTGGCCGCCGTCACGGCCAGGGGGATCCCCAGCACGGGGCCGAAGAGCAGGCCTGCGGCGAGCGTGAACGCCGTGCGGGGGAACGGGAACACCGTCACCACGATGTGGGCGGCCAGAAAAGCCAGCGGGAACCACGGCCCGACCGAGGTGGCCCAGTCACGCAACTGCACGGCGGTCGGTACGGGGACCAGCAACGCGACTGCGACGAGAATCACAATCGCCGCCAGTGAGCCGACCAGACGCACCCGGGAGACGCTGGAAAGCGTCGCGATCACCGCCGCGCGGACCGCGCGCAGGGTGCTGACGACGGAGTTCACGCCTACCAAGACTACGGAACCGCGGCCGGAGTCACCTGTCCGCCGGGCCGCGAGTCCACCGACCGGCAGACACCGCTGTGACTGCGATCATTTAGCCTGATGATCGTGCAGAAACCCACTGTGGTCGAGGCCGATCGCGAGCGCTGGCGCTCAGCGGTTGCCGCGGTACTGGCAAAGAGCACCCGGCGAGATCCCGCCGAGCTTCCCGCCGAACCCGAGCGGCTGCTGGATTCGCCCACCTACGACGGCTTCGCGATCCGCCCGCTGTACACCGGCGCCGACGCGCTGCCCGAAGCTCCGCTGCCCGGGCAGTGGCCGTTCGTGCGCGGCGGTGACGCGCTCCGTGACGTCAAGGCCGGCTGGAAAGTCGCCGAGGCGTTCCCGGCGAACGGACCCGCCAACGTGGCCGAACACAACGGCGCCGTGTTGCTCAGCCTCACCGAGGGGGTCAGCGCGCTCGTCGTGCGCGTCGGTGGCAACTCGGGCGTCGCGGCCTCCGAGCTGGACCGGTTGTTCGACGGCGTTTTCCTCGACCTCGTACCGGTGCTCTTCGAGATCGCCGGGCCGGATTACGTTTCCGCCGCCGACGCGGTGCTCGGGTTGCTGCGCGACCTCGACGCCGATCAGCGCAGCCGGTTGTCGGTGGACCTCGGCGCCGACCCGTTGACCGCACCGCTGAGCGGACGCGTGGCACCTGAGATCGCCGACGTTGTGGACACCGCGGCGAAACTCACTGACCACGACGGTGGTGTGCGCGCCATCACCGTCGACGGACCGGCGTTCCACAACCTCGGCGCCAATGCATCCTGGGAGCTCGCCGGGCTGGTGTCCGCGGGTGTGAGCTACCTGCGGCAGCTGGAAGAGGGCGGAGTCGCTGTCCCGGATGCGCTGCGGCAGATCAGTTTCCGCATCGCCGCCGACGACGACCAGTTCATGACGATCGCCAAACTGCGGGCCGTGCGCCTGCTGTGGGCCAGGGTTGCCGAGGTCCTCGGAGCCCCGGAGCACGGAGCGGTCACCCTGCACGCCACGACATCGCTGCCGATGATGTCCAAGCGCGATCCGTGGGTGAACATGCTGCGCACCACGGTGGCCGCCTTCTCGGCCGGGATCGGAGGGGCCGACACCATCCAGGTTCACCCGTTCGACGTCGCGATCCCCGGCGGCTTCCCGGGAACGGCGCCGAGCTTCGCGCGCCGGATGGCGCGCAACACCCAACTGCTGTTGCTCGAGGAGTCACACCTTGGCCGCGTGCTCGACCCGGCCGCGGGCTCCTGGCATGTCGAGGACCTCACCGAGCAACTCGCCGAGCAGGCGTGGAAACACTTCCAGGACATCGAATCCCGCGGTGGCTTCGAACAGGCCCGCGACCACGTCGCCGCCCGGATCGCCGAGGTGGCGCAGCGGCGCGCCGAGGACATCGCCCACCGGCGGACCGCGCTGACGGGTGTGAACGAGTTTCCCAACATCGCCGATCCGGCTCTGCCCCAGGGAGATTCACTGCCGGGGGTGGCCCGGTACGCGGCGGGCTTCGAGGAACTGCGGGACCGCTCCGACGCCTTCCTCGAAAAGACCGGGGCCAGGCCGAAGGTGCTGCTGCTGCCGCTCGGTCCCCTCGCCGAACACAACGTGCGCACCACCTTCGCGACGAACCTGCTCGCGTCGGGCGGCATCGAAGCGGTGACCGAGGCCGACCAGACACCGCCGATCGCCGTGATCTGCGGCACCGACGCCCGCTACGGCGAGGAGGCCTCTGGTGCGGTCGCCTCGGCGCGCGCGGCGGGTGTCTCGCATGTGTTGCTCGCCGGGCCGGAAAAAGCCGTCGCGGAAGCAGATTCCAAACCGGACGGCTACCTGACCGCCAAGATCGACGCGGTCGCCACGTTATCGGACCTGCTCACCAGATTGGGGGCCTGAGGTGACTGCCACAGCCGGGATCGGAAAGACCGTCGGGAGCTTCGCCGACGTCCCGCTGCACGGTGACAAGCGTGCGCAGGCGCCGACCGAGGAAGCCGTCACCGCGCACGTCGAGGCCGCCGCCGCGGCACACGGATACGGCGCCGACCAGGTGGACTGGGTGACGCCGGAGGGCATCGACGTCAAACCCGTCTACATCGGCGCTGACCGCGACGCCGCAGTCGCCGCAGGCTATCCGCTCGACACCTTCCCGGGTGAACCGCCGTTCGTGCGCGGGCCGTACCCGACGATGTACGTCAACCAGCCGTGGACCATCCGGCAGTACGCGGGCTTCTCCACCGCCGCGGAGTCCAACGCGTTCTACCGACGCAACCTCGCCGCGGGGCAGAAGGGCCTGTCGGTGGCGTTCGACCTGGCCACCCACCGCGGTTACGACTCCGACCACCCGCGGGTGCAGGGCGACGTCGGAATGGCCGGCGTGGCAATCGATTCCATCCTCGACATGCGCCAGCTGTTCGACGGCATCGACCTGTCCACGGTGTCGGTGTCGATGACGATGAACGGCGCCGTGCTGCCCATCCTCGCGCTCTACGTCGTCGCCGCCGAAGAGCAGGGCGTGCCGCCGGAGAAGTTGGCCGGGACCATCCAGAACGACATCCTCAAAGAGTTCATGGTCCGCAACACCTACATCTATCCGCCGCAGGCCTCGATGCGGATCATCTCCGACATCTTCGGCTACACCAGCGTCAAGATGCCGAAGTTCAACTCGATCTCGATCTCCGGCTACCACATCCAGGAAGCCGGTGCCACAGCCGATCTCGAGCTGGCTTACACGCTGGCCGACGGTGTCGAGTACATCAAGGCGGGCCTCGAGGCCGGGCTCGACGTCGACAAGTTCGCGCCGCGGTTGTCGTTCTTCTGGGGCATCGGCATGAACTTCTTCATGGAGGTCGCCAAGCTGCGGGCCGGCCGGCTGCTGTGGAGCGAACTGGTCGCTGAATTTGGGCCCAAGAACCCCAAATCGAAGTCATTGCGTACTCATTCGCAGACCTCGGGCTGGTCATTGACCGCGCAGGATCCGTTCAACAACGTCGCGCGGACCTGTATCGAGGCGATGGCGGCCACCCAAGGGCACACCCAGTCGCTGCACACCAACGCGCTCGACGAGGCGCTGGCGCTGCCGACCGACTTCTCGGCCCGCATCGCCCGCAACACCCAGTTGCTGCTGCAGCAGGAGTCGGGCACCACGCGCCCGATCGACCCGTGGGGCGGCTCGTACTACGTCGAGTGGCTCACCCATCAGCTCGCGACCGCCGCGCGGATGCACATCGGCGAGGTCGTCGAGCACGGCGGGATGGCGCAGGCGATCTCGGACGGCATCCCGAAACTGCGCATCGAGGAGGCCGCCGCGCGCACCCAGGCGCGTATCGACTCCGGCCAGCAGACGGTCATCGGCGTCAATAAGTACCAGGTCGATGAGGACCACGAGGTCGAGGTCCTCAAGGTCGAGAACAGCCGGGTGCGCGCGGAGCAGATGGCCAAGCTCGAGCGGCTGCGTGCCGACCGCGACCAGGCCGAGGTGGACGCCGCGCTGGCCGAGCTGAGCCGGGCTGCGGGCACCCGCGAGCCTGCGGGCGAGGACGGCCTCGGCAACAACCTGCTCGCCCTGGCGATCAACGCCGCGCGGGCCAAGGCCACCGTCGGCGAGATCTCCGATGCGCTCGAGCGGGTCTACGGGCGCCACATCGCCGAGATCCGTACGATCGCCGGCGTCTACCGCGATGAGATGGGGGGTAAGGGCGTCAGCAACATCACGCAAGCCACCGACCTCGTGCAGAAGTTCGCCGAAGCCGACGGCCGCCAGCCGCGCATCCTCATCGCGAAGATGGGCCAGGACGGCCACGACCGCGGTCAGAAGGTGATCGCGACCGCCTTCGCCGACATCGGCTTCGACGTCGACGTCGGATCGCTGTTCTCCACCCCCGAGGAGGTGGCGCGCCAGGCCGCCGACAACGACGTGCACGTGGTCGGCGTCTCGTCGCTCGCGGCCGGGCACCTGACGCTGGTGCCCGCGCTGCGCGAGGCGCTCGCCGAGGTCGGCCGGCCCGACATCATGATCGTGGTAGGCGGGGTCATCCCGCCCGGCGACTTCGACGAGCTCTACGCGGCCGGGGCCACCGCGATCTTCCCGCCCGGCACGGTGATCGCCGACGCGGCCGTCGGCCTCCTGCACAAGCTGGCCGAGCGGCTGGGCTACCGCCTCGACTAGATGGCCGACCCCACCGCCGACCTCGCGGCCGCCGTGGCGGACGGCGACCGCGCCGCCCTGGCCAGAGCCATCACGCTGGTGGAATCGACGCGTGTCGACCATCGCGAGCAGGCTCAAGACCTGCTCCTCGAGCTGACCCCGCACGCGGGCAGTTCCCTGCACGTCGGGATCACCGGGGTGCCCGGCGTCGGCAAGTCGACGACGATCGAAGCGCTCGGCATGTACCTGATCAACCAGGGACACCGCGTCGCCGTGCTGGCCGTCGACCCGTCCTCGACCAGGACCAGGGGCTCGATCCTCGGCGACAAGACCCGCATGGCGCAGTTGGCCGTACACCCCGACGCCTACATCCGCCCATCGCCGACCTCGGGCACGCTCGGCGGCGTCGCCAAGGCGACTCGCGAGACGATCGTGTTGCTGGAGGCGGCCGGTTTCGATGTGGTGCTGGTCGAGACCGTCGGCGTGGGGCAGTCCGAGGTGACCGTCGCCAACATGGTGGACACGTTCGTGTTCCTCACCCTCGCGCGCACCGGCGATCAGCTGCAGGGCATCAAGAAGGGCGTTCTCGAACTCGCCGACATCGTCGTGGTGAACAAGGCCGACGGTGAACACGCGATCGAGGCCAAGCGGGCCGCCCGGGAGCTCTCCGGCGCGATCCGCCTCATCTACCCCCGCGAAACTCTCTGGCGCCCACCGGTTCTCACGATGAGTGCGCTGGAGGGCACGGGTCTCGAGGAGCTGTGGACGACGGTGCTCAAACACCGCGATGTGCTCACCGAGGCGGGGGAGTTCGAGAGCCGCCGGCGCGCTCAGCAAGTCGAGTGGACGTGGTCGATGGTGCGCGATTCGGTTCTGGACCGGGTGTTGTCGAACCCGGAGGTGAAGCGGGTTCGCGCCGAGATCGAGCGTCAGGTACGGGATGGGGAGCTGACCCCGGCGCTTGCTGCGCAGCACCTGCTGAACGCCGCTGACATGCGCGAACCTAACAAATAGGTAACGGCAGGTTTATTTGCCGGGGCTGCGAGTAAATTAAATAAATTGTGACGGGTGTCAACAAACGGGAGCGCAGCGCCGCGCTCCCGCACGGTGTCCAGGGCGCTGCCGATGCCAACTTCGCCTGTACCCTGCGTGGTTTCTCGCGACTGTTCCCCGGCCGTCGCTACGGCGGCGGCGCCCTGTCGATCTACCTGCACGGTGAGCCCGTCGTCGACGTGTGGACCGGCTACGCGGATCGTCGCGGCACGCAGTACTGGAACGCCGACACCGGTGCGATGGTCTTCTCGGTCACCAAGGGCATGGCATCGACAGTCATCCACCGACTCGCCGACCGCGGGTTGATCGACTACGACACCGCGGTGGCCGAGTACTGGCCCGAGTTCGGCGTGAAGGGCAAAGCCGCGATCACGGTGCGCGAGCTGATGCAGCACCGGGCCGGGCTCTCGCACCTCAATGGATGCACCAAGGCCCAGCTGCTCGACCATCGGGTGATGGAGGAGCGGGTGGCATCCGCCCCGGTCAACAAGCTGCTGTTCGGACATCAGGCCTACCACGCGCTGACCTACGGCTGGCTGATGTCCGGGCTGGGCCGGGCGGTGACCGGAAAGGGCATGCGCGATCTGATCCGCGAGGAGCTGGCCGAACCGCTCGACACCGACGGTTTGCACCTGGGCCGCCCGCCGGCCGATGCGCCCACGCGGGCCGCCCAGATCCTCGCCCCGCAGGGCGCCCTCGCCAACCCGATCTTCAACTTCGTCGCCCCGCGCGTTGCGGCCCTCGGTGTGTCCGGGATGTTCGGTTCGATGTACTTCCCCGGCATGAAATCCGTGGTTCAGGGCGACACCCCGTTCCTGGACTCCGAGATCCCCGCTGCCAACGGTGTCGCCACCGCCAGGAGCCTGGCCAAGATGTACGGCGCGATCGCCAACGGCGGCCGCATCGAGGGTAAGCAGTTCCTGTCCGAGGAGCGGGTCGCGGCGCTGACCGGCCGGGCGAGCTACTGGCCGGACCGCAACATCGTCGTGCCGTTGAGCTTCAATCTGGGCTATCACTCACTACCGTTGCCGCCCGGTGTGATGCCCGGATTCGGCCATGCCGGGCTGGCCGGGTCGGTCGGGTGGGCGGATCCGAGCACCGGGTTGGCGTTCGGGTTCGTACACAATCGGCTGCTCACCCGGATGGTGCTCGACCAGGCGACGTTCGCCGGGCTGGGCGTGCTGATCCGGCGCGACGCGGCGCGGGCGCGCAGGCGTGGCTATCAGACCGTGCCCGATCTGGGCGCGCCGTTCTACAGCGTGTCGCGCCCGGTCGCGGGCTAGGCGCGAGTCACTGGGAAGCGCTGCTGAACCACTTCGTCTTCTGACGCCAGGACTCGGCCGAGGTCAGCGCGAACCCAGCGCCGCACATACAGGCGAAGACCCAGACCAGCGTGGTGCCGCCGTCGTGCTGCTGCAGTGCCGGGATGTAGGCCGTGAGCAGCCGCACCACGCACGCGGCGATGCCCGCGGCGGACGAGATCAGATAGACGTTGGCGATCTTGCGCGACCGCGGATCCCTGCGCAGCACCAGCAGGGCCCGGCTGCCGTAGCCGAGCAGATAGATCAGGATGCCGCACAGGATGAGCCAGTACATGTTCAGCCAGAAGTCGGTCGGCACCTGGAAGAAGTCCGGCTTGAAGATCCGTGCGCCGTTGCCGAGGGAGAAGGTGACCAGTAGCAGCGGGATGCACAGCGTGGCCGGAATTTCGACGTACTGCTTGAACGACCTCTGCAGCAGGTGGTCGTCCTGCAGGCGGCCGAGCGCGTTGTAGACGACTGCCGATGCGGCGACGATGTAGCAGTCGTGGCCGATGAAGTCCTCGAGGTTCCATTTGCCGGTCAGCGCGTGCAGGGCGACCCCGAGTGTCTCCGAGGCCCACGGGGACATCAACAGCACCGCCATGCCCTGCAGGGCGATGTTGAGGGTGGCGGCCACTTCCCAGCGGGAGGACCAGGTGACCCGGCGAATCCACAGGCTCCACGCGATACAGCAAAGCGTGATCGCGATCAGTGTCGCCAAAGCCATAGGGTTGCCTTCGGAGCTGCCGTGGTACTCAGCAAAGTGTACGGCTAAAGGGGCGGGGCGTCACTCCGCGGTCGCAGTTCGGAGAGCCGGGGAATCCGGGTCCGCGCCTTGGTCGTTTCCCGCACCGCCGTCTGGCCGGAACCACCCGTGCGTTCGAGGTATTCGACGTAACTGAGCACTTCTTGCCTGGTCATCAGCCCGAACCTGATCTGCAGGTCGGGATAGCTCAGACCGAACCGGTCGGCGACTCGCCGCAGCTCCTCGGCGTCGGGATAGTCCGGCTCTTTGATGCGGCGGTAGTACGTGCTGCTGGAGGTGCCCAGCGCGTCGTAGATGTCCTTGGCCTCGATGTCCCCGTCGAGCAGGTAGTCGAGCAGCGCCTTGAGTTGTCTGCCGTTCTCGTCTGTCCGAGGCACCTGTCCACTCTAAACCAACGTCCCGGGTTTGGGCAGTGCGGTCCGCAAACTGGAGGAGTTTGCCTAAATTGACACTGGCGTCACAGTTTTGGGAGGTGTCTCCCATTTCTGGGACACCTGGGCTATCTTTGGTCCCATGGTTGCTCCCTACCTGGCTTCGCCGACAGAGGTCCTGCACCCGCTCGGCGACTTTGCTACGGCAACGGTCCGAATCACCGACTACGACGCCGATGCCGTCACCTCGGCCAGCATGATCAAAGTGTCGACCCCGGCAAGCGATGAGCTGACCGCCGAACTCGACGGGGCCACCGAATGGCTCGGCCTGCCGGCCGACGAGATCCTGATCGCCGCGCTGAGCAGGACCATCGCCCGCACACTCGGAGAGGGCATGGTCCGGGTCGACATCGCCAGCGAGCGCGGCTCCCTGCTCGATGCCGTACCCCTGGTGTGTGTGGCGGGTCAACACGCGAGCGCCACCGAGGTGCTGGCCTCCGTGCACCAGACGCTGGCCGCCGCTTCGGAGCGCGAGGTGGCCGCTTCGCCAGAGGTGTACTTCAACTACATCGGCGAACTGCCGACGGACACGGTGCCGGTGCAGGAGACGCCGCCCGGCCTCGGTCACGCCTTGGAGGTGCGTGTCTATCGCGCCGACGGCGACGTGCGGGTCGACTGGTGGTACGACACCAGCCGGTTCGAGCCGTACACGATCGAGGAGTTGTCCGAACAGTTCCCGCTCGCGCTCGTCGAGATGACCTCCGACGCGCTGCCTCCGGCCTGACGTTCCGCAAGCGGTAAGATCGGCGTCAACGGCTTGGATCCGGCCATCACCGGGGAGCTTTCGGAAGAACGGTTCGGCGCCACCCATTCTGCGGCGGTCTGAGCTCAGTAGAACCGAACGGGTGGGCCCGTCAACGCCCTAAGTGAGCGGCGCACCTCTTCAGTAGTGGTGCGCAAGCGGGGTGGTACCGCGGCTCTCGCGCACCAGCGCGGCGTCGTCCCCGTGCCTTGACGAACATCGAAGGCTTCCCCACCCGGAAGCCGAACGAGGCACAGGAGATATGACCGCCTACCCGAAGCCGGCCGCCGGGGCGCCCAAATTCCCCGCGCTGGAAGCCGAGGTCCTCGAATACTGGGACCGCGACGACACTTTCCGCGCCAGCATCGCCCGCCGCGACGACGCCCCCGAGTACGTCTTCTACGACGGTCCTCCGTTCGCCAACGGCCTGCCGCACTACGGGCATCTGCTCACCGGTTACGTCAAGGACATCGTGCCGCGGTATCGCACCATGCGCGGCTACAAGGTGGAGCGCCGGTTCGGCTGGGACACCCACGGCCTGCCCGCCGAACTCGAGGTGCAGCGCCAACTCGGCATCACCGACAAGGCGCAGATCGAGGAGATGGGCATCGAGAAGTTCAACGACGCCTGTCGCGCCTCGGTGCTCAAGTACACCAACGAATGGCGTGCCTACGTGACCCGGCAGGCCCGCTGGGTGGACTTCGACAACGACTACAAGACCCTTGAACCCGAATTCATGGAGTCGGTGATCTGGGCCTTCAAACAGTTGTGGGACAAGGGCCTTGCCTACGAGGGCAATCGTGTGTTGCCGTACTGCTGGAACGACGAGACACCGTTGTCCAGCCACGAACTGCGCATGGACGACGACGTCTACCAGAGTCGCCAGGACCCCGCGCTCACCGTCGGCTTTCAGGTCGCCGAGGGGGATCTGACCGGCGCGTACCTACTGATCTGGACGACGACTCCGTGGACCCTGCCGTCCAACCAGGCGGTCGCGGTCCATCCCGACGTCACCTACGTGCAGGTGAAGGCGCCCGACGGGCGGCGCTTCGTGCTGGCCCAAGCGCGGGTCGCGGCCTACGCGCGGGAACTGGGCGAGGAGCCCGAGATCCTGGCCACCTTCTCCGGGCGCGAACTGCTCGAGACCCGTTACCTGCCGCCGTTCCCGTACTTCGCCGACGCGCCCCGCTCCTTCCGTGTGCTGCCCGCCGAATTCGTCAGCACCGAGGACGGCACCGGCATCGTGCACATGTCGCCCGCCTACGGCGAAGACGACATGCTCACCGCGCAGGCCGCGGGCATCGAGGCCGTCACACCGGTCGACTCCAAGGGGCGCTTCGACGCCACCGTGCCCGACTACGCCGGCCAGCACGTCTTCGACGCCAACCCGCAGATCATCCGCGACCTGAAAAACCAGACCGGGCCGGCGGTCCCGCACGGTGCGGTGCTGTTGCGCCACGAGACTTACGAACACTCCTATCCGCACTGCTGGCGGTGCCGCAATCCGTTGATCTACCGGGCCGTGTCGTCCTGGTTCATCAAGGTCACCGAATTCCGCGACCGCATGGTTGAGCTCAACCAGCAGATCACCTGGTATCCCGAACACGTCAAGGACGGTCAGTTCGGCAAGTGGCTGGCCGGCGCACGCGACTGGTCGATCTCCCGAAACCGCTACTGGGGCACCCCGATTCCGGTGTGGAAGTCCGACGACCCGGCCTATCCGCGCATCGACGTCTACGGCAGCCTCGACGAGCTCGAGCGTGACTTCGGGGTGCGCCCGACCGATCTGCACCGGCCCTACATCGACGAGTTGACCCGGCCCAATCCCGACGATCCGACGGGCCGCTCGACGATGCGACGCATCGAGGACGTCTTCGACGTCTGGTTCGACTCGGGCTCCATGCCGTACGCGCAGGTGCACTACCCGTTCGAGAACGCCGAGTGGTTCACGGGCGGGCCGGGCGCCGAGGAGGCGCACTTCCCGGGCGACTTCATCGTCGAGTACATCGGCCAGACCCGCGGGTGGTTCTACACGCTGCACATCCTGGCCACCGCGCTGTTCGACAAACCCGCGTTCAAAACGTGTGTGGCGCATGGCATCGTGCTCGGCAATGACGGCCAGAAGATGAGCAAGTCGCTGCGCAACTACCCGGATGTGACCGAGGTGTTCGACCGCGACGGCTCCGATGCCATGCGGTGGTTCCTGATGGCCTCGCCGATCCTGCGCGGCGGCAACCTGATCGTCACCGAGCAGGGGATCCGCGAAGGCGTCCGGCAGGTGCTGCTCCCACTGTGGAACGCCTACACCTTCCTCGCGTTGTACGCGCCGAAGAAGGGCACCTGGCGGACCGACTCCACACACGTGCTGGACCGCTACATCCTGGCCAAACTCGCCGTCCTGCGCGACGACCTCACCGCGTCGCTGGACGTCTGTGACATCTCCGGGGCCTGCGAGGAGCTACGGCAGTTCACCGAGGCGCTGACGAATTGGTATGTGCGACGGTCGCGTTCGCGGTTCTGGGAGGAGGACCCGGACGCGATCGACACCCTGCACACCGTGCTGGAGGTGACCGCCCGGTTGGCCGCTCCGCTGCTGCCGCTGATCACCGAGCGCATCTGGCGCGACCTGACCGGTGAGCGGTCGGTGCACCTGACCGACTGGCCCGAGGAGAATCTGTTACCCACCGACGCCGAATTGGTCGCGACGATGGATCTGGTGCGCGAGGTGGCATCGGCGGCGTCGTCGCTGCGCAAGGCCAAGAAGCTGCGGGTGCGGCTGCCGCTGCCGAAACTCACTGTGGCCGTGCAGAACCCGCAGCGACTCGAGCCGTTCACCGACCTGCTCGCCGACGAGCTCAACGTCAAGGCCGTCGAGCTCACCGATGACATCGACGCTTACGGTCGATTTGAGCTCGCGGTCAACGCGCGTGTCGCCGGCCCGCGGCTGGGCAAGGACGTGCAGGCGGCCATCAAGGCGGTCAAGGCGGGAGAGGCCGTCGTCAACGCCGACGGCACGCTGACCGCCGGACCGGCGGTGCTGCAGCCCGACGAGTACAGCTCGCGGCTGGTCGCCGCCGATCCGGAGTACACCGCGGCGCTGTCGGACGAGGCCGGGCTGGTGGTGCTCGACGGCACGGTCACCGAGGAGTTGGAGGCCGAGGGCTGGGCGAAAGACCGCATCCGCGAACTGCAGGACCTGCGCAAGTCGACGGGTCTGGACGTGTCCGACCGGATCACGGTCGTGATGTCGGTCCCGCAGGAGCGGCAGGCCTGGGCGCGTACGCACCGCGACCTGATCGCGGGCGAGATCCTCGCGACCGCATTCGATTTCGGGGATCCGGAGAACGGCAGCGAGATCGGCGACGGTGTGAAGGTCGCGATCGCGAAGGTCGACCGCTAGCTGCCGGCGACGCGCGCGCCGCGGCCGGCGAACACCACGACGTCGGCGGGGCGCAGCTGCCTGCCGCGTCGATGCTCGATCTCGCCGTTGACGGTGACCAGCCCGTCGGCGATCGCCGATTTCGCGTCCGCGCCCGAGTCGATGAGCCCGGCCAGTTTGAGAAACTGGCCCAGCCGAATCGAGTCGTCTGAAATGACGACGTCGAAGGGCTCGGCGCCCGGGTGTGCCATGCAGGTCAGGCTAGCGCCATAGCATCTGCAACTGTGGACGCTCGCTGGGTTCTGCACCTCGACATGGACGCCTTCTTCGCGTCCGTCGAGCAGCTGACCCGTCCGACGCTGCGGGGGCGCCCGGTGCTGGTCGGCGGGCTCGGCGGGCGCGGTGTGGTGGCCGGGGCGAGCTACGAGTCCCGGGTCTACGGCGCCAGATCGGCGATGCCGATGCACCAGGCCCGCAGGCTGGTCGGCGCCGCGGCGGTGGTCCTTCCGCCGCGCGGGGTGGTCTACGGGGTGGCCAGTCGCCGGGTGTTCGAGACCGTGCGCGCGATGGTCCCGGTTCTCGAGCAGTTGTCCTACGACGAGGCTTTCGGCGAGCCCGCCGAGCTCGCGGGCGCGTCGGCGGGAGAGGTCGAGGACTTCTGCCGGACCCTGCGCGCCCGGGTGCTCAGCGAGACCGGACTCGTCGCGTCGATCGGGGCCGGCTCGGGTAAACAACTCGCCAAGATCGCATCCGGGTTGGCCAAACCCGACGGCATGCGAGTGGTCCGCCGCGACGAGGAGCGCGCGCTGCTCGACGGCCTGCCGGTGCGCAGGCTATGGGGGATCGGACCCGTCGCGGGGGAGAAGCTGCACAGGCTCGGCATCGAGACCATCGGCGCCTTCGCCGCACTGAGCGAGGCCGAGGCCGCCGACATCCTCGGCGGCACCGTCGGGCCCGCGCTGCACCGGCTCGCCCGCGGCATCGACGACCGCCCGGTGGCCGAGAACGCGCCCGCCAAACAGATCAGCGCGGAGTCCACCTTTCCCGAAGACCTGACCACCCTCGACCAGCTTCGCGAAGCGCTGGACCCGATCGGTGAGCACGCCCACCGGCGTCTGGAGAAGGACGGCCGCGGCGCGCGCACCGTCACCGTGAAGCTGAAGAAGTCCGATATGAGCACTCTCACCCGCTCGGCGACGCTGCCGTACGCCACCACCGACGCGGCCACCTTGATCGCCACCGCGCGCAGGCTGCTGCTCGACCCCGTCGAGGTCGGGCCGATTCGTCTTCTGGGCGTTGGCTTTTCGGGACTCTCCGATGTCCGTCAGGAGTCGTTGTTCCCGGACTTGGAGCTCGCGGCGTACGACGACGTGGCGCACACCGGGCTGCCGCCGACCGTCTCCGAACTCGCCGCGACCGCGCCCGCGTGGCGCATCGGCGACGACGTCACCCATCCGGACTTCGGCCACGGGTGGATCCAGGGCGCCGGGCACGGGGTGATGACGGTCCGGTTCGAGACCAGGATCAGCGGACCGGGCCAGGCCCGCACATTTCCGGTCGACACGCCCGGCATCGAGCGCGCGAACCCCGTCGATTCCCTCGACTGGCCGGACTACATCGCCGAACTGGCGCGTTACCAGAGCAACCCGTGAACCGGCGAGCAATGGTGACGACGCCGAGACGACCATGGTGCGAAATTCTTCCGCGTCGACGTTTTGGGATGATGGTCCAGTGACTGACGACCCAGAAGTGGCCGACGAGACCACCCAGGAGACCGCGCCGCCGAAGCGACGGCTGGGCCTGCTGCTCGGCATCGCGGCCGTGGTGCTGGTCACCGACATCGTCACCAAGGTGCTCGCGGTCAAACTGCTCACCCCGGGCCAGCCCGTTTCGATCATCGGCGACACAGTGACCTGGACCCTGGTCCGCAACTCGGGTGCGGCGTTCTCGATGGCCACCGGCTACACGTGGGTGCTCACGCTGATCGCCACCTGCGTGGTGATCGGGATCGTGTGGATGGGTCGCCGGCTGGTGTCACCGTGGTGGGCGGTCGGGCTGGGCATGATCCTCGGCGGCGCGCTGGGCAACCTCATCGACCGGTTCTTCCGCTCGCCCGGCCCGCTGCAGGGTCACGTCGTGGACTTCCTGTCCATCGGGTGGTGGCCGGTGTTCAACGTGGCCGACCCGTGCGTGGTCGGCGGGGCGATCCTGCTGGTCGGGCTGTCCCTGTTCGGGTTCGACTACGACACCCCGGGCAGGCGCAAGGCCGGCGAGGACGAATAGATGGCCGATCGGTCGCTTCCGGTCCCCGAGGGTCTGGCGGGCATGCGGGTCGACGCGGGTCTGGCTCGGTTGCTCGGCCTGTCGCGCACGGCCGCCGCCGCGCTGGCCGAAGGTGGCGGTGTCGAGATCGACGGCGCCCCCGCGGGCAAATCGGACAAACTGACGGCGGGCGCCTGGCTGGATGTGCGGTTGCCCGAAGCGCCTGCGCCGGTGGAGAACACGCCCGTCGAGATCGACGGGATGGCGATTCTGTACTCCGACGAGGACATCGTCGCGGTGGACAAGCCGCCGGGTGTCGCAGCGCACGCCACCGTGGGCTGGTCGGGTCCGACGGTGCTGGGCGGCCTGGCCGCGGCGGGCTTCCGGATCAGCACCTCGGGAATCCACGAGCGCCAGGGCATCGTGCACCGCCTCGATGTCGGCACCTCGGGGGTCATGGTCGTCGCGCTCTCGGAACGCGCATACACCGCGCTCAAACGGGCGTTCAAACAGCGCACCGTCGAGAAGCGCTATCACGCGCTGGTACAGGGGCATCCCGACCCGTCGAGCGGCACGATCGACGCTCCGATCGGGCGTCACCGCGGACATGACTGGAAGTTCGCGGTCACCGAGAACGGCAGGCACAGCATCACCCACTACGACACCCTCGAGGCACACCGCGCCGCGAGCCTGCTCGACATCGAACTGGAAACCGGCCGCACACACCAGATCCGGGTGCATTTCGCCGCGCTGCATCATCCGTGCGTCGGCGATCTCACCTACGGTGCCGATCCCACGTTGGCCAAGCGGCTCAACATGGAACGGCAGTGGCTGCACGCGCGATCGCTGGCCTTCGCGCATCCCGCCGACGGGCGCCGGATCGAGATCACCAGCCCGTATCCGGCTGATCTGCAACACGCCCTCGACGCCCTGCGCAACCACGAGCTGTGAGCGACACCCGCAGACCCGGTTTGCTGTTCGGGGTCGGCGCCTACGCGTGCTGGGGGACGTTTCCGGCGTTCTTCCCGCTGCTGAAACCGGCATCGGCCCTCGAGGTGCTCGCGCACCGCATCGTGTGGAATTTTCTGCTGATGATCGTGGTGATCGCGGTCGTGCGCAGGCTCGGCGACTTCAAGCGACTCACCGGTCGTACCTGGCTGCTGTTGGCTGCCGCGTCTGCGTTGATCTCGATCAACTGGGGGATCTACGTCTACGCCGTCAACAACGGGCACGTGGTGGACGCGGCGCTCGGCTATTTCATCAACCCGCTGGTGGTGGTGGCGCTGGGGCTGATCGTGTTCCGGGAGCGGCTCAACGGCGCGCAGTTCGCGGCGTTGGCCGTCGCGGTGGCCGGTGTGGTGGTGCTGACGGTGGAAGTCGGCGCGCCGCCTTACATCGGTCTGGGCCTGGCGTTGTCGTTCGGTCTGTACGGCGCGCTGAAGAAAGTCGTGACGACCGACCCGCGGGTCAGCGTCGGCGTGGAGGCGGGCATCGCCACACCGTTCGCGGCGGTGTACATCGTTGTGCTGCACAGCACCGGGCAGGCGACGTTCACCGACCACGGCGGTGACCACGTCGCGCTGATGGTGCTGTCCGGCGTCCTGACCGCGGTGCCTTTGTTGCTGTTCGCCGCGGCCGCGCAGCGGTTGCCGCTGGTGACGATCGGCCTGCTGTTCTACCTGACGCCGGTGATGCAGCTGACGTGGGGCGTGTTCGTCGGCCGGGAGCCGATGCCACCGGCCCGCTGGTTGGGTTTCGCATTGATCTGGCTGGCGCTGGTCGTCTTCAGCGTCGACGCCATCGGACGCTCGCGGCCCGATCATGAACTTTGCGAAACTGCCGGTTGACCTTGAAGTAGCAATGTCTTAACGTTTGCTCGTGGCTGACGAGACCGAGCTGGTGCTCAGCCCGCGCGGGCGGGGACGTCCGGTGGGATCCGACTCGGCCGAGACGCGCGCGAACATTCTTTCGGCCGCACGTGCGGTGATCAACGAGCGTGGGTACGAGGCGGCGACGTTCAAAGCCATCGCGCAGCGCGCGGGGATCAGCCGGCCGACCATGCACTACTACTTCGCCACCAAGGAAGATCTCTACGACTGTCTTCAGCGTGAGGCCTACGCGGCGGTTTCGGCTTCGATCGCGGCTGCGAAACAGGGAAATACGCTGCTGAAACAGCTTTCTGCGTTCATTGCCGCCGCCGGTGAGCTCGATCCCTCGGACGGTTCGATGATGCGGTTCGTGATCGCGTCGCGGCTTGAGCAGCACCGCCATCCGGGGCTGCGCGGTAGCGTCACACCGGTTGCCGAGGCGGTGGCGGACTTCTACACGTGGATGGTCGACGAGGCGATCCGCCGCGGTGAGATCCCCGAGGACGCGGACGCGGGCGCGGTGGTCAACATGCTCTCGGCGATGTTTTGGGGGATGGGCTTCTTCGGCCGGTTCGTCCACGGATCCGAACCGGCGGTTGCAGTTGCCAAGCAACTGAACAGGTTGTTGCGCCAGGGCTTGCTCCAATCGACGCAGAGCCTCGCGGTCTAGCGAGAAGTCGCAATTCGGCGCGCGACTCGAAGACACGCATTTCCGACACGCCGGGAACTGTCGGAGGGCGGTCATAGACTGGCCCTCCTATGAGCCCTTCGGATTCGCGGTCGTTCGTGCACCTGCATAACCACACCGAGTACTCGATGCTGGACGGTGCCGCGAAGGTCAAGCCGATGCTCGCCGAAGCTCAGCGTCTGGAGATGCCCGCGATCGGGATGACCGACCACGGAAACATGTTCGGCGCCAGCGAGTTCTACAACGCCGCCACCGAGGCCGGGATCAAGCCGATCATCGGTGTCGAGGCCTACATCGCGCCGGGTTCGCGATTCGACACCAAGCGCATCCTGTGGGGCGATCCCGGCCAGAAGGGCGACGACGTATCCGGAAGCGGGTCCTACACCCACATGACGATGGTGGCCGAGAACGCCACCGGGTTGCGCAACCTGTTCAAGCTGTCCTCCCTCGCGTCGTTCGAGGGTCAACTCGGCAAGTGGTCGCGCATGGACGCCGAACTGATCGCCGAGCACGCCGAGGGCATCATCGCCACCACCGGCTGTCCGTCGGGCGAGGTGCAGACCCGGCTGCGGCTCGGCCACGTCGACGAGGCCGTGGCTGCGGCCGCCAAGTGGCGCGACATCTTCGGGCCGGACAACTTCTTCCTCGAGCTGATGGACCACGGCCTCGACATCGAGCGCCGGGTGCGCGAGGGGTTGCTCGACATCGGGCGCAAGCTGGGCATCCGGCCGCTGGCCACCAACGACTGCCACTACGTCACCCGCGACGCCGCCCAGAATCACGAGGCGCTGCTGTGCATCCAGACCGGCAAGACGCTCTCGGATCCGAACCGGTTCAAGTTCGACGGTGACGGCTACTTCCTCAAGACGGCCGCCGAGATGCGAGCGCTGTGGGACGACCAGGTGCCCGGAGCATGTGACTCGACGCTGCTGATCGCCGAGCGGGTCTCGTCCTACGAGGACGTGTGGACGGTCCGCGACCGGATGCCGGTCTTCCCCGTGCCCGAGGGCCACACCCAGGAGTCCTGGCTGCGGCACGAGGTCCGCGCCGGGCTCGAGCGTCGCTTCCCTTCCGGTGACGTACCGCAGGAGTACACCGACCGCGCCGACTACGAGATCAAGGTCATCTGCGACAAGGGCTACCCGTCCTACTTCCTCATCGTCGCCGACCTGATCAACTACGCGCGTTCGGTCGACATCCGAGTCGGGCCCGGCCGCGGGTCGGCCGCCGGGTCGCTGGTCGCCTACGCACTGGGCATCACCAACATCGACCCGATCCCGTACGGGCTGCTGTTCGAGCGGTTCCTCAACCCCGAGCGGGTGTCGATGCCCGACATCGACATCGACTTCGACGACCGCCGCCGCGGCGAGATGCTGCGGTACGCCGCCAACAAGTGGGGCAGCGACCGGGTCGCCCAGGTGATCACCTTCGGTACCATCAAAACCAAAGCGGCGCTGAAGGATTCGGCGCGCGTGCATTACGGCCAGCCCGGCTTCGCGATCGCCGACCGGATCACCAAGGCGCTGCCTCCGCCGATCATGGCGAAGGACATCCCGCTGTCGGGGATCACCGACCCCAACCACGAGCGGTACAAGGAGGCCGCCGAGGTCCGGGGGTTGATCGACACCGACCCCGACGTCCGCACCATCTACGAGACGGCGCGTGGGCTGGAGGGCCTGGTCCGCAACGCCGGTGTGCACGCCTGCGCGGTGATCATGAGCTCCGAGCCGCTCATCGACGCGATCCCGCTGTGGAGGCGCCCCCAGGACGGCGCGATCATCACCGGCTGGGACTACCCGTCGTGCGAGGCCATCGGCCTGCTGAAGATGGACTTTCTCGGGCTGCGCAACTTGACGATCATCGGGGACGCGCTGGACAACATCCGGGCCAACCGCGGCATCGAGCTCGACCTCGAATCCGTCTCACTCGACGACAAGGCCACCTACGAGCTGTTGGGCCGTGGCGACACGCTCGGCGTGTTCCAGCTCGACGGCGGGCCGATGCGCGACCTGCTGCGGCGCATGCAGCCGACCGGGTTCGAGGACGTCGTCGCGGTGATCGCGCTCTACCGCCCCGGCCCGATGGGCATGAACGCCCACAACGACTACGCCGACCGCAAGAACGGCCGCCAGGCGATCAAGCCGATCCACCCGGAACTCGAAGAGCCGCTGCGCGAGATCCTCGCCGAGACCTACGGCCTGATCGTCTACCAAGAGCAGATCATGCGGATCGCGCAGAAGGTGGCCGGGTACTCGCTGGCCCGAGCCGACATTCTCCGAAAAGCCATGGGCAAGAAGAAGCGCGAAGTCCTGGAAAAGGAGTTCGAGGGCTTCTCCGAGGGCATGAAGGCCAACGGTTTCTCTGCCGCCGCCATCAAGGCGCTGTGGGACACCGTGCTGCCGTTCGCCGACTACGCGTTCAACAAGTCGCACGCCGCCGGGTACGGCCTCGTCTCGTACTGGACGGCCTACCTCAAGGCCAACTTCCCCGCCGAGTACATGGCCGGGCTGCTCACGTCGGTCGGTGACGACAAGGACAAGGCCGCGGTGTACCTGGCCGACTGCCGGAAACTGGGCATCACGGTGCTCCCGCCCGATGTCAACGAGTCGGGGCTGAACTTCGCCTCGGTGGGCGAGGACATCCGCTACGGGCTCGGGGCGGTGCGCAACGTCGGGGCCAATGTCGTTGCCTCGCTGATCAACACGCGCACCGAGAAGGGGAAGTACATCGACTTCTCCGACTACCTGAACAAGATCGAGATCGGTGCCTGCAACAAGAAGGTCACCGAGTCGCTGATCAAGGCCGGCGCGTTCGACTCGCTGGGACACCCGCGCAAAGGGTTGTTCCTCATCCACACCGACGCCGTCGATTCCGTGCTCGGCACCAAGAAGGCCGAGGCGATGGGGCAGTTCGACCTGTTCGGAGGCGCCGACACGGCCACCGACGCGGTGTTCACCATCAAGGTGCCCGACGAGGAGTGGGAGGACAAGCACAAACTCGCGCTGGAACGCGAGATGCTCGGCCTCTATGTGTCCGGTCATCCGCTCAACGGCATCGCCCACCTGTTGGCCGCCCAGGTCGACACCGCGATCCCGGCCATCCTCGACGGCGACCTCCCCAACGACACCCAGGTGCGCGTCGGCGGCATCCTGGCTTCGGTCAACCGCAGGGTCAACAAGAACGGGTTACCTTGGGCCTCGGCGCAATTGGAGGACCTGACCGGCGGCATCGAGGTGCTGTTCTTCCCGCAGACCTACTCGACGTTCGGCGGCGAGATCGCCGACGACGCCGTCGTGCTGGTCGGTGCGAAGGTGGCGATCCGCGACGATCGGATCTCGTTGATCGCCAATGACCTTGTGGTGCCGGACTTCTCGAATGCGCAACTGGATCGACCGCTCGCGGTTAGCCTGCCGACCCGGCAGTGCACCGTCGACAAGGTGACCGCGCTCAAACAGGTCCTGGCCCGCCATCCCGGCACGTCACAGGTTCATCTGCGGCTGATCAGCGGGGAGCGGATCACCACGCTGGAGCTCGACACATCGCTGCGCGTCACGCCCTCGTCGGCCCTGATGGGCGACCTCAAGGCCCTGCTGGGTCCCGGCTGCCTCGGCGGCTGACGATCAATTCAGGACATTCACCGCCCGCGCGATGACGAGTCCGGCGGTGCCCAGTGCGACGATCGCCTGCACCGTCATCATCATCTTGGCCCACCGGGCGAGCGGCATGGTGTCGGTCGGGGAGAACGCCATCACGTTCGTCACGCTGACATAGAGGTAGTCGACGAATGTCGGACGCCAATCCGGTTCGGCCACATGCGGAGTCGTCATCTGTGGGAACAGGAAATCGGGATAGGGCCGTTCGCCCGCATGCCGCGCGAAGGGCCCACCCCTGTCCAGCTCCCAGTACCAAATGCCGAACACGATCACGTTCGTGACGATGATCGACGCGCCGCTGCCGAGCAGCACCGCCGCGTCGTTGCTTTCGTCGCCGCTGAGGATGCCGACGGCCAGCACGACCGCCGACAGCGTGTTGTCGAGGGTGATCGCCGCCAGCAGGACCCATGTGGTGTACCGGCCGAACCGCGTGCGCCGGGTCATGACGCGCGGGTTGATCGCCAGCAGCGCCAACAGCAGAAGTGCCTCCAGCAGCACCAGCGGCCACCGGGGTACCAGCGTGTAGCCCTTCGGGATTGCGAGCTGCAACGCCATCACGGCCATCACCGCGATCAGAACGGGCAGCGTGCTTTCCGGATCACCGCGCCGCAGCCAGGCCGGCGCGCGGTGCTGTTCGGGCGGTGATTCCATCACGTCATTCTGATGCGCGAGGATGGTCGGATGGAGTCACGACACGTCAGCATCTGGATCGCCGCGCGACCCGAGGCGGTCTACGAGTTCGCCGCGGATCCGCAGACGTGGCCGCGGTGGGCGGCTGGTCTCGCGCAGGGCGGACTTCGCCAGTCCGCCGGCGGCTGGGTCGCCGACTCACCGATGGGCGAGGTGACCGTCGAGTTCTCGCCGCGCAACGATTTCGGCGTGCTCGATCACGTCGTGCGGCTGCCCACCGGGGAAGCGGTCTACAACCCGGTGCGGGTGCAGCCCTGGAGCGTGCCGACCGACGCCGACGCGGCACGCTGCGAGGTGGTGTTCAGCGTGCGACGACGGTCCGGAATGACCGACGAGGAGTTCGATGCCGACACCGAGGCGGTGGCCGCCGACCTGGCGACGCTGAAGAGGCTGATCGAGGACTAGGGGCGCGCCGAGCACAGCGCGCTGAACGCGAGCCATGTGACGGTGCCGACCGCCGCGCCGACCAGCACCGCGGTGGCCGCCGTCGCGGTGGCAATCCCGACCACCAACGCCACCAGCGCGCCGAGCACGAGGGCGATCAGCTTGTACGCCGGCCACGGCACGCCCGCGACCGACACGTCGCACGTCGCGCGTGCGGCTGCGGTGCGGAAGTTACCTGCGGTGGTCATGGCATCCACGATAGCTCGTAATCAAATTTTCGGCCAGCCGAAACACCGAATCAGGTTGGCGGATCTACAGCGAGTCTAAGCTGGTGAAATGCCACTTTCCGGAGAGTATGCACCCAGTCCGTGGGACTGGGTGCGCGAACACGCCGACCAGATCACGGAGTCCGGCACCACCGAGGGTGTGGACATGAAAGGTAAGCCCCTCATCCTTCTGACGACCGTCGGCGCGAAGACCGGCAAAATCCGCAAGACCCCGTTGATGCGGGTGGAACACGACGGCCAGTACGCGGTCGTGGCCTCGTTGGGCGGCGCCCCGAAGCATCCGGTCTGGTACCACAACATCAAGGCTCATCCGCGGGTCGAACTGCAGGATGGGGCGGTGACCAGGGAGTATGACGCGCGGGAGGTCACCGGGGACGAGAAGGCCGTCTGGTGGGAGCGCGCCGTGGAGGCGTGGCCGGACTACGCCGAGTATCAGAAGAAGACCGACCGCCAGATACCGGTGTTCGTGCTGACACCGATTTCTTGAGAACCGCTGGTTGGTGGCACCATTGACCAGTGTCCGCTGAACTGAGCCAAAGCCCGAGGACGTCGCCGCTTCGTGCGGTGGATATCGACGAGGCCGCTCAGCGAATTGCGGACGTCGTGCTGCGCAGCCCGCTGGAGCTCAGCGAGCGGTTGTCGGACGCCACGGGCGCGACGGTGTATCTGAAGCGCGAGGATCTGCAGCCCGTACGGTCCTACAAGCTGCGCGGCGCGCACAACCTGCTGATGCAGTTGTCGCCCGACGAGCTGGCCGCGGGCGTCGTGTGTTCGTCGGCGGGCAACCACGCGCAGGGCTTCGCGATGGCGTGCCGCTCGATGGGGGTCCGCGGCCGGGTCTATGTACCGGGCAAGACGCCCAAGCAGAAGCGCGACCGGATCCGCTACCACGGCCGCGAGTTCATCGAGCTGATCGTCGGCGGCAGGACCTACGACGACGCCGCGGCCGCCGCGGCCGAAGATATCGCGCGCACCGGTGCGACCTTGGTGCCGCCCTATGATGATCTGCGCACGATGGCCGGACAGGGCACGATCGCCGCCGAGATCCTCGATCAGCTCGACACCGAGCCCGACCTGGTCGTCGTTCCGGTCGGCGGTGGTGGATGCATCGCCGGCATCACCACCTATCTGGTCGAGCGCACCAACGGCACGTCGGTGTTGGGAGTCGAGCCGGCGGGGGCGCCCGCGATGATCGCGGCGCTGGCGGCGGGTGAGCCGGTGACGATCGACGACGTCGACCAGTTCGTCGATGGTGCGGCGGTGAACCGCGCGGGAACCCTGCCGTACGAGGTGCTGGCCGCGGCCGGCGACATGGTGTCGATGACGACCGTCGACGAGGGTGCCGTGTGCACCGCGATGCTCGACCTGTACCAGAACGAGGGCATCATCGCCGAGCCGGCGGGAGCGCTGTCGGTGGCCGCGTTGATGGAGGCCGACATCGCACCCGGATCGACGGTGGTGTGCGTGATCTCGGGTGGCAACAACGACGTGTCGCGCTACGGCGAGGTGCTTGAGCGTTCACTGGTCCATCTCGGTCTCAAGCACTATTTCCTGGTCGACTTCCCGCAGGAACCGGGTGCCCTGCGCAGATTCCTCGACCAGATCCTCGGCCCGAACGACGACATCACCTTGTTCGAGTACGTCAAGCGCAACAACCGCGAGACCGGCGAGGCGCTGGTCGGAATCGAGCTGGGTTCGGCAACCGACTTCGAGGGCCTGCTCGAGCGCATGCGCGCATCGGACATCCACGTCGAGGCGCTCGAACCCGACTCGCCGGCGTACCGTTACCTGCTCTGAGGCAGTCGGTTTCGCGCGTCCTGCGTCGAAACTGAAGCTGTGTCGCACTTTTCGCCGCCGCGTAGCGAATAAGTTCAGTTTCGGCGGATGACAGCGAAGGAGTGCCCCGGCACCCGCGTCGAATCCGCTCCGACCGTCGGCGGATCCCACGCCAGCACCACCTCGCCGGTGACCGGAACATCGACATCATCGGCGCCCAGATTGCACGCGATCGACAGCGACCCGCGGTGCAGCACGATCCAACGACGGTCTTCCTCGTAGTCGACCCCGAGGTTGTCCAGCCACGGGTCTGCCATGTCGGGCTCGTTGTGTCGCAACGCGATCAGCTCGCGGTACACCCGCCGCAACCGGCCGTGGTCACCCTCGTCGATCTCGTCCCAGTTCAGCTTCGAGCGCAAAAAGGTCTCGGGGTCCTGCGGATCGGGGATCTCGTCGGCGTCCCACCCGTGCTCGGCGAACTCGCGCTTGCGGCCCTCGGCCGTGGCCCGCGCCAGTTCCGGCTCCGGATGAGAGCTGAAGAACTGGAACGGCGACGACGACCCCCATTCCTCGCCCATGAAAAGCATGGCCGTGTAAGGGCTCGCGAGCGCCAAGGCCGCTTTGACGGCGAGTTGGCCGAACGTCAGGTTCTGCGACGGTCGGTCGCCGACCGCTCGGTTGCCCACCTGATCGTGGGTCAGCGTGTACGCCAACAATCGGGTGCCCGGGATCGTGGCGGTGTCCAGGGGACGCCCGTGTCTGCGGTGCCGGAACGACGAGTACGTGCCCGCGTGGTAGTAACCGTTCTTCAGCGTCGTGGCCAGCGCCTCGACGGTTCCGAAATCGTTGTAGTAGCCCTGCTGTTCGCCGGACACGGCGGAGTGGATCGCGTGGTGGATGTCGTCGTCCCACTGCGCGGTCATCCCCAGACCGCCCTTGTCGCGGGGCGTGATGAGCCGCGGGTCGTTGAGGTCGCTCTCGGCGATCAACGACAGGGGCCGGCCCAACTCCGCGGCCAGCGCATCGGTTTGGGCCGACAGCTCTTCGAGGATGTGGATCGCCGTCGTGTCGACGAGCGCGTGCACCGCGTCCAGGCGCAGCCCGTCGGTGTGGAAGTCACGCATCCAGCGCAGCGCGCAGTCGATGATGTAGCGCCGCACCTCGTCGGCGTCGGCGTCGGCGATGTTGATCGACTCGCCCCACGGATTGCTGCCCGCGGACAGGTACGGTCCGAATTTGGGCAGGTAGTTTCCCGATGGGCCCAGGTGGTTGAACACGGCGTCGATCAGCACCCCGAGTCCGCGTTGGTGGCAGGCGTTGACCAGGCGCACCAGTGCGTCGGGACCGCCGTAGGGTTCGTGCACCGCGTACCAGAGCACGCCGTCGTAACCCCACCCGTGGGTGCCGCCGAACGCGTTGACCGGCATCAGCTCGACGAAATCGATCCCGAGATCGACGAGATAGTCGAGCTTCTCGATCACGGCGTCGAAAGTCCCTTCCGGAGTGAAGGTTCCGACGTGCAGCTCGTAGATCACCGCACCCTCGATCGAGCGGCCGGCCCAGTCGGCGTCCGTCCATGCCGACGGATCCGGTTGCCAGAGCTGCGATCTCTCGTGTACGCCGTCGGGCTGGCGGGGGGAGCGCGGGTCGGGGAGCACCTTCGGGTCGTCGTCGAGGACGAAGCCGTAGCGGGCCTCGGGCCCCGCCTCGACCTCGGCGCGCCACCACCCGTCGTCGGAACGGATCATCTCGTACAGCTCACCGTCGACATCGAGCCGGACCCGCTGCGGCCGCGGCGCCCACACGCTGAACTCAGGCATCGACCCGCTCCAACAAGACGACCGGCAGTTCGGTGAAGAGCTCGGCGACCAGCACCCGCCCGTTGTGCCGACGACCGCCGATGCGGTCCGCCCAGGTGCCTGGGGGCAGGACGAGAGCGGTTTCCCCCCAGCCGGTTTCAGAGAGCCGCACCGAATGCCGGGTCACCGCGGTCAACACGTCCTCACCGCGCAGGAACGCCAGGAGGTGTTGGGCCGCCGATCCGTCGGCCAGCACCGGGGTGTAGTCGCCCGACGCGAACGTCGCGGGCCGCTCCTGCCGAAGCGCCAGGGCGGAGGTGAGCACGCGCAGCTTCGGATGACGCATCGCTTGCAGCGCCTCGCGGCGGGCGCCGTAGTCGACGGGCCGGCGGTTGTCCGGATCGACCAGGCTGTCCTCCCAGAGCTCGGTGCCCTGGTAGACATCGGGGACCCCGGGCGCGGTGAGCGCCAACAGTTTCTGGCCGAGCGCATCGCTGCGGGCATACAGGTCGAGCCGCGCGACCAGACCAGTCAACTCGGTGCCCACCGGGCCATCGATCACGTCATCAAGCCAGGCATGCAGCCGGGACTCGAACCCATCGTCCGGATCGTTCCAGGTGGTGTGCACCGCAGCCTCGCGGATGGCCTTCTCCGCATAGGCGTGTAGCCGCTCACGCAACTCGCCGGACACCCGGCCGTCGGTCGGCCAGACCCCGAACATGTTCTGCAGCAGGAAGAATCCGGTGGCGGGGTCGGGAGGTGGGGTGCGTTGCTCCCAGGCCGTGACATACTCCGCCCACAGCGACGGGACCTGCGACAGCACTCCGATGCGCGCCCGCACGTCCTCGCCGCGCTTGGTGTCGTGGGTCGTCATCGCGACCATCGCTTCGGGCCACATCCGCGCGCGCACCGCGGCCCGCTGGTGGAACTCGGCGACGCTGACCCCGAAATGGTGCGGTTCGGAGCCGACTTCGTTGAGGGAGACGAGCCGGGCGTCACGGTAGAACAGGCAGTCCTCCATCGATTTCGCCGTCGCCGCGCCGCACAGCTGCTGCAACCGGACCTCGGCCTCCTTGCTGACCGCCAGTGCGGCCGCGATCGTCGCCAGTGGCTCCGCCAACTCCGGTTCCGCAGATGCTGTTTCGGCGAGTGCGCTGGGCAGGACACCCGACAGCGAGCGGTAGTCGGAGCGGTAGACGTGGATGCGGCTGAGCAGAGCGGCGATCGCGGCGGGCAGGTCGTCGTGGTCGGTGCCGATGGCGCCGATGATGGTGCGGCGCAACCGGGCGAGCTCGCTGCCCAGGGTCACCGTGACGGCATTCGCCTTGAGGGTGCGCGCGAGGTCGGGCATCGAGGTGTAGGCCACCCCGGTGGACTCGAACAGGTCGGTCAGCGCCTCTTCGCCCGAGGGATCGACGAACACCCCGCCGATTTCGCGCATCGCGTCGTAGCCGGTGGTGCCTGCGACCGGCAGCGTCGGTTCCAGGGGCTCGTCGGCGGCCAGGATCTTCTCGATCACGATCCAGGCGTCGGGTCCGGTGAGTTCACGCAGCCAGGTCAGATATCCGGCGGGGTCCGACAGCCCGTCCGGGTGGTCGATGCGGATGCCGTCGACCAGACCTTCGTCGAACCATCGTTTCACCTCCGCGTGCGTGGCGTCGAATACCGCGCGGTCTTCCTGGCGCAATCCGGCCAACGAGGTGATCGAGAAGAATCGGCGATAGCCGCAGACGCCGTTTTTCCAGCCGATCAGGTGATAGTGCTGGCGATCGTGCACCTGCGGACCGGTCCCGTCCTCGGTCCCGGGGGCGATCGGGTAGACGAGGTCACCGAGGCGCAGCACGGGTTCGTCACCGCTGGTGTCGACCTCGAGATCATTTGCGTCGTCGTCGGAACCGAGCACCGGCAGCACGACGCGCCCGCCGTCGAGATCCCAATCGATGTCGAAGAAAGACGCGTAGGCCGAGGTGCGCCCATGCTTGAGCACATCCCACCACCACGCGTTCTGCCGAGGTTTCTCCACACCCACGTGATTGGGCACGATATCGACGATCAAGCCGATGCCCTTGTCGCGCGCGGCGCGCGACAAGCTCGCGAACCCCTCGGGCCCACCGAGGTCGGCGGACACCGTAGTCGGGTCGGTGACGTCGTAGCCGTGCGTGGAGCCCTCGGCCGCGGTCAGGATCGGCGACAGGTACAGGTGCGAAACGCCGAGCGCCGAGTAGTAGTCGAGCAGTTTCTCGGCGTCGGCGAAAGTGAAAGCGTCGCCACGCATCTGGAGGCGGTACGTCGACCGGATCGGTGTGCGGCGCGTCATCACGCCGTCTTACGCATCACCAGCAGGGAGCGCGCCGGCAGCGAGATCTTCTCGCCGGCCTTGGCCACCAGGTCGGTGGCTCCGGCGGTGTCCGCGGTGTCCAGCGCCGCGGTCCACTCCTTCGCGTAGCTACCCGACGGGGTGACGAAAACCTGCGGACGGTCATGGGCGTTGAAGCACAACAGGAATGAGTCGTCGACGACTCGCTCCCCGCGTTCGTTCGGCGCCGCGATGGCGTCACCGTTGAGGAACACCGCAACACATTTGCCCAGCCCGGTACCCCAGTCCTCGAGGGTCATCTCCTCGCCCGCGGGGGTCAGCCACGCGATGTCGCGGATCTGGTCGCCGCTGCGGATCGGTTTGCCCTCGAAGAATCGTCGCCTGCGGAATACCGGATGGTCCTTGCGCAGCTGAATGACCTTGCGGGTGAACTCGAGCAGGTCTGCGTTTGTCTCGCACAGCGACCAGTCCATCCAGGAGATCTCGGAGTCCTGGCAGTAGACGTTGTTGTTGCCCCGCTGAGTGCGGCCGATCTCGTCGCCGTGCGAAATCATCGGTGTGCCCTGCGAAACCATCAGCGTGCCCATGATGTTGCGCATCTGCTTACCGCGCAGCGCCAGGATGTCCGGATCGTCGGTCGGGCCCTCGACGCCACAGTTCCAGGACCGGTTGTGGCTCTCGCCGTCGCGGTTGTCCTCGCCGTTGGCCTCGTTGTGTTTCTCGTTGTAGGACACAAGGTCGTTCAACGTGAAGCCGTCGTGGCAGGTGACGAAGTTGATGCTCGCGCTCGGGCGCCGGCCGGTCGCCTCGTAGAGGTCCGACGAACCGGTCAGCCGCGATGCGAACTCGCCGAGGGTCGCGGGCTCGCCCCGCCAGTAATCACGCACAGTGTCGCGATACTTCCCGTTCCATTCGGTCCACAAACCTGGGAAGTTGCCGACCTGGTAGCCCCCCTCGCCGACATCCCAGGGTTCGGCGATGAGCTTGACCTGGCTGACCACCGGATCCTGTTGCACCAGGTCGAAAAACGCGCTCAGGCGGTCGACGTCGTAGAATTCGCGGGCCAGGGTGGCGGCCAGGTCGAAACGGAACCCGTCGACGTGCATATCCATCACCCAGTAGCGCAACGAGTCCATGATCAGCTGCAGGGTGTGCGGGTGGCGGGCGTTGAGGCTGTTGCCGGTACCGGTGAAGTCCTTGTACAGGCGCAGATCGCCGTCGAGCAGCCGGTAGTAGGCGGCGTTGTCGATGCCGCGGAAGTTCAGCGTCGGGCCGAGGTGGTTGCCCTCGGCGGTGTGGTTGTAGACCACGTCGAGGATGACCTCGATCCCGGCCTCGTGGAAGGAGCGGACCATGTTCTTGAACTCGGCGACCGCGCCGCCGGCATGCTTGTTCGCGGCATACTCGTGGTGTGGTGCGAAGAATCCGAAAGTGTTGTAGCCCCAGTAGTTTCGCAGACCAAGGTCGATGAGCCGGTGGTCGTGGAGGAACTGGTGTACCGGCATCAACTCGATGGCGGTCACGTTCAGCGACTTGAGGTGGTCGATGATCACCGGGTGGTGCAGGCCCGCGTAGGTGCCGCGGAGCCCCTCGGGGACACCGGGATGGCGCTGCGTCATGCCCTTGACGTGGGCCTCGTAGATCACCGTCTCGTGGTACGGCGTGCGCGGTGCGCGGTCCGATACCCAGTCGAAGTACGGGTTGATCACGACGCTGGTCATGGTGTGCCCCAGGGAGTCGACGCGGGGCGGGGTACCGCCGGAGGCCAGATCCTCGGCGTTCAGGTCGTAGGAGAACAGCGCCTGGGAGAACGTGAAATCACCGTGGAACGACTTGCCGTACGGGTCGAGCAGCAGCTTGCTCGGGTCGCACCGGTGACCCGATGCGGGGTCCCACGGGCCGTGCACGCGAAAGCCGTAGCGCTGCCCGGGGGTGACTGTCGGTAGGTAGCAGTGCCAGACGTAGCCGTCGACCTCGTCGAGGTTGATCCGCTCTTCGCTACCGTCCTTGCCGATCAGGCACAGTTCGACGCGATCGGCCACCTCGGAGAACACCGAGAAGTTGGTGCCCGCGCCGTCGTAGGTTGCGCCCAGGGGATAGGCCGCTCCCGGCCAGACGGTGGGTACGGAAGTCTCCGGTCCTCCTCGCGTGCGGGAAGCCGGTTCGCCGGAAGGCATCAGCCAACCCACCAACCGGTGGCGGCGGCGATCTGACGGCCGAGTTCGGGAGCCATCGTGCGCATGTACGTCTTCGAAATGTGATGAGCGTCGTGGTAGAGCAACACGTTCCCCTCCACGGCTCGGCAGATATCCTTGCGGCACACCGCATCACTCATGTCGAGCGGCTTCATCAACGGGAACCGTTCGACGAAATCGAGCGTCGGGTTCCGTTCTGAGAGTACGTCGGATCGCCGTGTTCCACAGGAGATGGCGTCACCGCCGTCGGCCAGGCAGTCAGCGGCGAAGAACGGTTCACCGTTCCGGACCAGCCACGGCGTATCCCGCATGGCCAAGATCGGGATCTTGTTGGCGGACAATTCCTGCCAGATGCCGACATACGTCGCGGGCATCACATCGCCGGCCCTGATGTTCCAGGGTCGGGTGGAGGTCGTGAAGACGTAGTCGGGCCGGTCGGCCACGATCTTGGCCATCGCCCGCTTGTTCCACTCGTGGCACTTCGGGTACGGGCGGTTGTCGCCCATCACCAGCGGTACCTCTTCGGTGGTCAACGGGCACCCCATCTTCAGGTAGGTGACCACCTTGAAGTGGTGTCGTTTGCCGAGCAGGTCGAGTGCGGTGATCCAGTGCTCTGCGTGCGACCCGCCGGCCAGCGCGATCGTGCGCTTGGCGTTCTTGTCACCGTAGGTGCAGTTGATCACGTCGACGGTGTCGAAGTCGCTGATGCACCCGTCCTCGGTGGTCTCCGGTAGATCGTTCTTGGCCTCCAACACGCTCGGGCGCATCGGCAGCTTGGGGACCCTGGCATTGCTCAGCAGCGCAGCGGCGCCGGGGTAGTCCTGTGTCGAGAGCGACAGCAGCTCCGCCCCGTTGGTGCGTTGGACGAGCACATGCTCACGCCAGGTGAACGAGGTGACGGTCAACGCGACACCCAGCAGGGCGACCACCGACCCCAGCACCACCGGCGGCCTGCGGCGGCGCGTCTTCTTCGGAGCGGCCGTGCGCTGGGCCGAGGAACTGCGGTAGCGCAGCGGGTTCTCGACGTAGTTGGTCGTCAGCCACGCCAGCACGCCGGACACCAGCAAGACCACCGCTCCTTCGACGAAGGTGGCGCGGCTGTGGCCGGTGTAGGAGAGCCAGAAGATCAGCAACGGCCAGTGCCAGAGATACAGCGAGTAGGCCATCGCACCCAGCGACACGAAGGGCGCCGTGGCCAGCAGGCGGTTGGGTAGCGGCATCCGGCCCGCGGTGTGCGGGTCGGCGACCCGGTTCGCCGCGGACAAGATGAACAGGACGGTGGCGCCGACCGGTACCAGCGCCCACGGCCCGGGGAACTCTTTGACACCGTCGATCAGCGCTCCGCACGCCAGGATCGCGGCCAGCGCCACCACCGCGGCCGTCGTCCGCAGCCACATCGGCATCCGCAGATGTGTCACGAGTGCGCCGACGAGCGCCCCGAGCAGCAGCTCCCACGCCCGGGCGAAGCTGTTGTAGTAGGCGGTGGCCTGGTCGGTGTTGTGGGCGTAGATGGCGTAGACGAACGACGCGATGGTCAGCACGCTGAGCAGCACGACGAATGCCACGCGCGTGTACCGGCCGAAGACCCGCCGGAACAGCAAGGCGGACAGGAAGATTATCGCGAGGAACGCGATGTAGAACTGCCCCTGCACCGACATCGACCAGATGTGCTGCAGCGGGCTCACTGCCTCGCCTGCGCGCAGGTAGTTCGACGCGGAGTTGGCCAGTTCCCAGTTCTGGAAGTAGCCGAGGCTGGCCAGGCTCTGATCGGCGAAGGTCTCCCAGCGCGTCTGAGGCTGGATCAGGACGGTGAGCAGCGCGGAGGCCGCGAGCACCACGACCAGCGCGGGCAACAGCCGCCGGATCAGCCGTGTCACCTCAGGCCCCGGCCGCAGCGACACACCCGGTGTCATCGCCGCGCGCAGCAGCCGGCCGCCGAAGAAGAAGCCGGACAGCGCGAGGAACACGTCCACACCGCCGGACACCCGGCCGAACCACACGTGGAAGACGGCGACGAGCGCGATGGCGATGCCGCGCAGGCCGTCGAGGTCGTGTCGGTAGGCCGCCGGCGGACGGGTGCCGCTCGGAGCTTTCGCGGCGCGCGACGGACGTCCCGGATAGCGGACGGGCGCCGACCGGGGAGGAGCGAGGGTCATCATGGTCGACCGATAATCTACCGAAGGTGCCAGCCATGACGCCTGCCGAGATCGGTGCGATCGACGCCGCCCACGTCTGGCATCCCTATAGCACCATCGGCGCGGAAGCCTTGGCTCCCGTCGTCGCGGTCGGGGCGCACGGCGCCTGGCTCACCGTCCATCACGACGGTCGCGAACTGCGCGTTCTCGACGCGATGGCATCGTGGTGGACCGCGATCCACGGCCATGGCCATCCGGTGCTCGATGCGGCGATCACCGATCAGCTCGCCACCATGAATCACGTCATGTTCGGCGGGCTCACCCACGAACCGGCCGCGCGGCTCGCACAGTTGCTCGTCGAGGTCACCCCCGACGGCCTGGACACCGTGTTCTTCAGCGACTCGGGATCGGTGTCGGTCGAGGTCGCCGTGAAGATGGCGCTGCAGTACTGGCGCAGCATGGGCCGCGGCACCAAGCATCGCCTGATGACCTGGCGCGGGGGCTACCACGGCGACACCTTCACTCCGATGAGCGTGTGCGACCCCGACGGCGGGATGCACTCGCTGTGGACCGATGTGCTGATGACGCAGGAGTTCGCGCCGCCGGTCCCGCGCGACTACGACCCCGGATACACCGAGGCGTTCGAGAGGCAACTGGTCGAACACGCCGATGAACTGGCCGCGGTGATCGTCGAACCCGTCGTGCAGGGCGCGGGCGGGATGCGGTTTCACGACCCGCGCTACCTCGCCGGGCTCCGCGACATCTGCTCCCGGCACGACGTGCTGCTGATCTTCGACGAGATCGCGACCGGTTTCGGCCGCACCGGGGAATTGTTCGCGGCCGACCACGCGGGTGTGAGCCCCGACATCATGTGCGTCGGCAAGGCGCTCACCGGCGGCTACATCACGCTGGCGGCCACGCTGTGCACGCGCGACGTCGCGCACACGATCGGCTCGAACGAGCCGGGCGCGCTGATGCACGGACCCACGTTCATGGCCAACGCGCTCGCGTGTGCGGTCGCGGTTGCCGCGGTCGAGGTGCTGCTCGAGCAGGATTGGCGGGCGCGAGTGCGCGAGATCGAGGCGGGACTGCGTTCGGGGTTGGCCGCGGCGTCGGGGCTACCCGGCGTGGCTGACGTGCGGGTGCTCGGCGCGATCGGGGTGATCGAAATGGACCGGCCCGTCGACCTGACCGTGGCGACGCCGGCCGCCCTGGAGAACGGGCTCTGGCTGCGCCCGTTCCGCAACCTCATTTACGCGATGCCGCCGTACATCTGCACGCCCGGCGAGATCGACCAGATCACCTCGGGGATGGTCGCGGTCGCCCAAGCGCTGGGTTGAGACGCCGTTTGTGCGCTCGCGCGCGGGTGCCCTAACCTGAACGCTGTTCAAGTCCGATGCGAGGAGCACGGTGACGCGCGCAGGTCTCTCACCGCTGGCGTGGCTCGACGATGTCGAAAGGCAGCGGCGCGCCGCGGGTCTGCGACGTTCCCTGCGCCCGCGGCCACCGGTAGGCACCGAACTCGACCTGGCCTCCAACGATTATCTGGGCCTGTCGCAGCATCCCGAGGTCATCGAAGGCGGGGTGGCTGCACTGCGGACCTGGGGTGCGGGTTCCACCGGATCGCGGCTGGTGACCGGAAACACCGAACTGCACGAAGGGTTCGAAGCCGCGCTGGCCGCATTCGTCGGCGCGGAGGCCGCGTTGGTGTTCTCGTCGGGCTACACCGCCAACCTCGGCGCGGTCGTCGCGCTGTCGGGTGCCGGGTCGCTGCTGGTGTCCGACGCCTTGACACACGCCTCGTTGGTCGACGCCTGCCGGCTGTCGCGGGCGCGGGTCGTCGTCACGCCACACCGCGACGTAGCCGCGGTGGAGGCGGCCTTGGCGGCGCGCGATGAGGAGCGCGCGGTGGTGCTGACGGACTCGGTTTTCTCCGCCGACGGTGACCTTGCACCGTTGCGTGCGCTGCACGACGTGTGCCGACGCCACGGTGCACTGCTGATCGTCGACGAGGCCCACGGCCTCGGGGTGCGCGGCGCGGGCGGACGCGGCTTGCTGCACGAGGTCGGATTGGCCGGTGCGCCCGACATCGTGATGACCACGACGCTGTCCAAGGCGCTGGGCAGCCAGGGCGGTGTGGTGCTGGGCCCGGCGGCGGTGCGTGACCATTTGGTCGACGCGGCGCGGCCGTTCATCTTCGACACCGGGCTGGCGCCCGCCGCGATCGGTGCGGCCTGGGCCGCGCTCGACATCCTCATCGCCGAGCCGTGGCGCGCGCGGGCCGTGATAGACCGCGCCGCCGGGCTCGCATCGATCTGCTCGGTGACCCAGCGGCCCGAATCGGCCGTCGTATCGGTGGTTCTCGGTGATGCTGACGTCGCGTTCGGCGCCGCGCTGGCATGCCTGGACCGCGGTGTGCGGGTGGGATGTTTCCGGCCGCCGACCGTGCCCGCCGGCACGTCGAGGCTGCGGCTCACCGCGCGGGCGTCGCTGACCGACGACGAGATGCGTTCGGCGAGTGAGGTTCTCGCCGACGTGCTGGCGACCGTGCGCCGGTGAGCACGCTCCTCGTCACAGGCACCGACACCGGCGTCGGAAAGACGGTCGCCACCGCCGCGCTGGCGTGCCACGCCCGGCTGACCGGCATCGACGTCGCGGTGTGCAAACCCGTACAGACCGGCAGTCCCCACGATGACGACCTCGCCGACGTCGGGCGGCTCTCGGGTGTGATCCGACTGCACGGTGGGTGGCGATACCCCGAGCCGCTGGCGCCCGCCGCGGCCGCGCGCCGAGCGGGCATGACGCTGCCCACACGTTCCGAGCTCGTCGAGTCGGTGCGATCCGTGGCCGCGCCCCTGACGCTCGTGGAGGGGGCCGGCGGGCTGCTGGTCGAGATCGGGGCGAGGGCGACGCTACGTGACCTCGCAGCCGACCTGGGCGCGCCGGTGCTGGTCGTCGTCGCCGCGGGGCTCGGCACACTCAATCACACCGCGCTGACGCTGGAAGCCCTTGCGCACGCGGGCATTCCGTGCGCCGGCCTGGTCATCGGCGCGTGGCCGCCCGACCCGGGCCCCGCAGAACAGGGCAACCGCGAAGCCTTGGCCGAGCTGGCCCCGGTGCGGGGGATTCTGCCTGCGCATGCCGGCGCGCTGAGCGGGTCGGAGTTCGAGCGCATGAGCGCATCGGCTTTCGCCCCTGCGTGGGTCGCAGGCCTGGTGTGACGATGGTGCACTCAGTCGAGTTGGTCTTCGATCCGGACACGGACGCGAAGATCCGCGGTATCTGGGACGACCTGACGCGCGCGGGGATTCGCAGTCAGGCGAGCAACAAGTCCCCGACCAATCGGCCGCACCTCACGGTGACCGTCGCCGAGAACATCGACGAGGCGGTCAACACCGCCTTACGTCCAATACTGAAACTGCTGCCGCTGGCGTGCACCGTCGGGGCCCCGATGCTGTTCGGCAGTCGCGTCGTCACCTTGGTGCGGCTGGTGGTGCCCTCATCAGAACTGCTGGCGTTGCATCGCCAGGTGCATGAGCTGTGCCTGCCGCACATCCCGGGCGGCGTCCTGGGCCACGCCGATCCGGGGCAGTGGACGCCGCATGTGACGCTGGCGCGTCGCGTCGCGCCCGACAAGCTGCCGACGGCGCTGACGATCAGATCGGTGGGGCGCGAACTGCGGGGCGCGGTGACCGGCCTGCGTCACTGGGACGGCGACAACCGGGTCGAATATCCCATCAACTGACTGTTGCGCCAACGCTTTTCGGCACGCACATCCGCCAACCGTCGATCACCAGCTCGCGTAGCTCGTCGTGGTCGATCGCGTCGAGCTTGACCAGAATCCAGTTGAACCGCATCTCCGACTTGCGTGGCAGCGCGAACTTGTCGGGCTCGGCGGCCACCATCGCGGCCCGCTCCTCCTTGGGAAAGGCGACGCCCATCACCGTCTCGTCGCGCGAGAACGCGACGTAGACGAGGCGCCCCACCCGAAACCTGATGCTGTCGCGGACCACCGCCTCGTATGACCGCGGCAGCGTCGCGGTGATGCGCCGTACATCGTCGACGGTGATTACTGCGTCGATCCTCGTCGAGCGTGCGCTTATGCGCGAGAAATCGGCGAATCTTCGAGAACAAGCTCACGTTCACCGACGCGGATCCCGCTGATGAGCAGGCCCACCCCAAAGCGGAACCGTGCTGAGGCGTCCTCGGTCAACACCGACTGGTCGCCGGGCAGGTCGGCGCCGGCGGCGTCCCATTGCAGGCGCGACTGCTCGTCGACGGTGAAGCCCAGCACGTAGTACACGACGGTGCGGGCGGCCAACTCGGCGTGGCCGACGGGCACGCCGGCGTCGCAGGCCGCCTGGGTGAGCCGTTCGAGGATCTGCGCCATCGCGGTCGACTGCCCGGCCGCGAAGCTGGCCGACACCAACTCGGCGCCGTCGGTATGCGACAACAGCGCATCGCGCAGGGCCACGCAGATGCCCGACACCCGGTCCCGCCAGCCTCCGGTGGTGTCGCCGACGGGCTCGAGAATTCGGTCGGCGACCGCACCCAGAAGCTGCTGCTTGCTGGTGAAGTGCCAGTACAGCGCGCCGGGGGAGACCTCGAGCTCGCGCGCGAGGCGCCGCATCGTCAGGTCGTCGAGGCCGTAGCTGTCCAACAACGTCGCCGCCGCGGCCACCACGTCGCGTTTGTGAAGCTGCACGCCCGTACCCTAACCTGAACACCGTTCAATTGTCGGCTCGCCGACGTGTTCAATTCACAGGAAGGTGATCGGGTGAGCGACATTCTGGCAGTGGCCCGCGAGCAGGTGCTCGAGCGCGGCGAAGGCCTGAACCAGGACCAGACGCTGCAGGTGCTGCAGTTGCCCGATGATCGCCTCGACGACCTGTTGGCGTTGGCGCACGAGGTGCGCATGGCATGGTGCGGTCCCGACGTGGAGGTCGAGGGCATCATCAGCCTGAAGACCGGCGGCTGTCCCGAGGATTGCCACTTCTGTTCGCAGTCAGGACTTTTCGCCTCGCCGGTACGCAGCGCGTGGTTGGACGTGCCGAGCCTGGTGGAGGCGGCCAAGCAGACCGCCAAGACCGGTGCGACGGAATTCTGCATCGTGGCCGCCGTGCGCGGACCCGACGAGCGGCTGCTGGCACAGGTCGCTGCGGGGATCGAGGCGATCCGCAATGAGGTCGACATTCAGATCGCGTGTTCCCTGGGCATGTTGACCAAGGAACAGGTCGAGCGGCTCTCCGAGATGGGCGTGCACCGCTACAACCACAACCTGGAGACCGCGCGGTCGTTCTTCACCAACGTCGTCACCACGCACACGTGGGAAGAGCGCTGGGACACCCTGCAGATGGTGCGCGAGGCCGGCATGGAGGTGTGCTGCGGCGGAATTCTGGGCATGGGCGAAACCCTCGAACAGCGCGCCGAGTTCGCCGCGAACCTGGCCGAACTCGACCCGCACGAGGTGCCCCTGAACTTCCTCAACCCCCGACCCGGCACCCCGTTCGGCGATCTGGAGGTGCTGCCTGCCGCCGATGCGCTCAGGGCCGTCGCGGCCTTCCGCCTGGCGCTGCCGCGCACCATGCTGCGTTTTGCGGGCGGCCGGGAGATCACCCTCGGGGACCTCGGCGCCAAGAAGGGCATTCTCGGTGGGATCAACGCCGTCATCGTCGGCAACTACCTGACCACGCTGGGCCGGCCCGCCGAGGCCGACCTCGAACTGCTCGACGATCTGCAGATGCCGATCAAGGCGCTCAATGCCAGTCTCTGAGGCCGGCCGGTAGAACGTACAGGTATGGCGTTCAACGTCTACACGGGCGAGCCCGACGGCATCACGGTGCCGACCGCGGCCCAGCTGGGTCTGGAGCCGCCCCGGTTCTGCGCCGAATGCGGCAGGCGGATGATCGTGCAAGTGCGCCCCGACGGCTGGTCGGCCAAGTGCTCACGGCACGGGCTGACAGATTCGAAAGATCTGGAGCAGCGATGAACCACGCTGAGGCCGAGCCAAGATTCGACAGTGCCGCGCCGCGGTTCTCACGTACCCGCGCGGCGCTGACCGTCGGCGCGGCACTCGCGGCCACTGGTGCTGTGGTCGGCGCGGTGTGGGCATGGCTGGCGCCGCCGGTGCGCGGTGTCGTGGCATTGACGCGCGACGGTGACCGCGTCCGCGCGCACCTGGGCAACGAGAGCGACCACTTCTTCGTCGCGGCGTTCCTGCTCGTGGGAATGCTCTGTGTCGTCGCGGTCGTCGCGGCGGTGGCGGTATGGCAGTGGCGGGCGCATCGCGGACCGGTGATGACGGCGGCGCTGGCGACCGGATGCATGCTGGCCGCCGGGGTGGCCGCCGGTGTGGGCGCACTTCTTGTCCACCTGCGGTACGGGACCATAGACGTGGCCGCCGCGCCGCTCACCCCCGAAAACCGCGTGCACTACGTCACCGAGGCGCCGCCGGTCTTCTTCGGGCCCTCGCCGATACAGGCGGCGTTGACCATCCTGTTCCCGGCAGCCGTCGCGGCGCTCGTGTACTCGCTGGCCGCCGTGTCCACCGCGCGCGACGATCTCGGCGCATGGCCGCCGGTCGAGGTGCCGGCATTCGTCCCGCCGACCGCCCCGGCCGTTACAGCGGAGAGCGCTCCACCTTCCGGCCCGTCATCACCTTGACCGCGATCCGGACCAGCCGCGTCATTCCGACATAGGTCATCGGGTTCAGCAGCGTCGGCCAGGTCGTGCGGACCAGGTGCTCCGACAGCGGTTTGCCGTCGAACCGGTCGATCAGCCAGCGCAGCGCCATCGGCGCCGACATCGGGTGCAGCAACATGTGCTCGCTGAACATGTCGCGGTGATACGTCACCGAGGCGCCGCCACTTCGATAGATCTCGCTGAGCTCGTCGATGTCGTCGACCGAGACGATCCTGTCGTGAACGGCCTGCACGATCAGCACCGGCGGCGTGGGCACCGCGGTGCCCAGCTTGATGCTGTCGAAGACGTGCTTCACCTCGGGCATGTCGAGAATCTCGTTGAGCGGCCGGTCGACCAGCTTGCCCATGTCCATACCCGCGAAGCGCAGCACCGCCTGCGCGGTGGTCATGTCCTGGATGCGCGTCAGCATCGCCTTGCCCGTGTCGGTGGCGTGCTCCTGGATGACCCGGTCCAGGTCCGGATAGACATGACTCAGCGCCGCCACCACCATCGCGGGCAGGCCCGAGTACAGGCTGCCGTTGAGCCGCCGGTAGGCGTGTCCGAGATCCCCGACGGGGGAACCGAGCACCGCGCCGACGATGTTGAGCTCGGGGGCGTACTGGCTGTGCATCTCGGCCGCCCACGCCGACGCCAGGCCGCCGCCTGAGTAGCCCCAGAGGCCGATGGGCGCCGATTCGGTCAGCCCGAGCCGTTCGCAGCTCACCGCCGCACGCAGGCCGTCGAGAATGCGATATCCCGGCTCGTACGGCGTGCCCCAGAGCCCGTGTGCGCCCTCGTGGTCCGGTACCGACACGGCCCATCCCTCGGCGAGCGCGGCGGCGATCAGCAGGAACTCCAGCTGGGCGAGAGCGCCGGGAGCCAGTGCCTTGCGGCGCAACGCGTACGACGGGAAGCAGCGCGAGGACACCGCGTCGATCGCACATTGATAGGAGATCACCGGTATGACGTCGCGGTTGGCCCGCTCGGCGGGCACGATCACCGTGGTCACGGTGGCCTCCGCCGCACCGTTCATGTCGGTGGTGCGGTACAGCAGCTGCGTCGCGGTGAACTTCTGCGGGATCAGGCCGAGAAACGCCAGCTCGACGTCGCGGCTGCGCAGGACGGTGCCCGGTTCGGCGTGCTGAAAGCCGCTTGGCGGGTCGTAGAAGGGGTCCTCGCTGGGGAGCTGCGGACGGGTGCCGCGCTTCAGGTCTTCGTGGGGTACGAGCCCGATCCACTCGGCACCTGTTGCTGGCGCGGCGTTGCCCAGAGACATTCGGCCATTCTTACTTAAGGAAGCCTTAAGAATCCAGTCGACTCACCCGGGCGGGCGCAGGGCGGCGAACTCGTCCGTCACGCGGTAGCGCGCCTCGGTGAACCGGTACAGCGCCGCCGGCCGGCCACCGCTGCGGCCGGACCGGGCGGTGGTGCCGGTGCGGGTGATGACGTTGCGGCGCTCGAGCACGCGTTGCAGGTTCGTGGCGTCGACGTGGTGGCCGAGCGCGGCGCTGTAGATGTCCCTCAGCGCGGACAGCGCGAATTCCGTTGGCGCCAAGGCGAACCCGATATTCGTGTACGACAGTTTGGCGACGAGGCGAGTGCGTGCGTGTTCGACCATGGTGCCGTGGTCGAACGCCATCGGCGGCAGGTCGCTCACCGGGTGCCAACGCGTATCGGGCGGCAACGCCGGAGTCGCGGGGGAGGGCACCAGCCCGAGGAAGGTCGACGCGATCGTCCGGTCTCCGGGGACCCGGCGCGGATCCGAGAACACCGCGAGCTGCTCGAGGTGGGCAAGCTCACGCAAATCCACTTTCTCGGCGAGTTGACGGCGCACCGAGCTCGTCATGTCCTCGTCGTCACCGAGACACCCGCCCGGAAGTGACCACCTGCCGCGCTGAGGATCCAGTGCTCGCTGCCACAACAGCACGTGAAGTGCTGATTTCCCGTCGGCGACTTCCCGAACCTGGAACACGGCGGCGAGCACCTCGTGGGCGGTGCTAGTATGTGCCATGTTTTCGATTGTAAGTCGAAAACTCGATTTGGACGAAGGAGGCGGCCATGACGGTTCTGGACCGGATGCCCGCAGACAACCTCTCGAGCCGCATCGTCGACGGTCCGGCCGGTTTCTCCGGGGTCGACGGCGACGAGGAGTGGGCCGCCGAGGTTCGTCGCCTTGCCGATCTGCGGGGCGCGACGCTGTTGGCGCACAACTACCAGTTGCCCGCCATCCAGGATGTCGCCGATCACGTCGGTGATTCGCTGGCGTTGTCGCGGATCGCTGCCGAGGTGCCCGAGGACACCATCGTGTTCTGCGGCGTGCACTTCATGGCCGAGACGGCCAAGATCCTGTCCCCGGACAAGACGGTGCTCATTCCGGACCAGCGGGCCGGCTGTTCGCTCGCCGACTCCATCACGGCCGACGAACTGCGCGCGTGGAAGGCCGAGCATCCCGGCGCGGTCGTGGTGTCCTACGTCAACACCACCGCGGCGGTGAAGGCCGAGACCGACATCTGCTGCACGTCGTCCAACGCCGTCGAGGTGGTGGCGTCGATTCCCGAGGACCGCGAAGTGCTGTTCTGTCCGGATCAGTTCCTGGGCGCACACGTCCGGCGCGTCACGGGCCGCAAGAACCTGCACGTGTGGGCGGGCGAGTGCCACGTGCATGCCGGGATCAACGGCGACGAGCTCGCCGATCAGGCTCGCTCCCATCCAGATGCCGAGCTGTTCGTCCACCCCGAATGCGGTTGCGCGACATCGGCTTTGTACCTCGCAGGAGAGGGCTCCTTCCCGGAGGAACGCGTCAAGATTCTGTCGACGGGCGGCATGCTGGACGCCGCCCGCGAGACCGGTGCGCGGCAGGTGCTGGTCGCCACGGAGGTCGGGATGCTGCACCAGTTGCGCCGCGCCGCACCGGATGTGGACTTCATGGCCGTCAATGACCGCGCGTCCTGCCGGTTCATGAAGATGATCACCCCCGCCGCGCTGCTGCGCTGCCTGGTGGAGGGCAAGGACGAGGTGCACGTCGATCCCGAGACCGCACGGCTGGC
Organism: Mycobacterium sp. IS-1590; assembly: GCF_001500025.1. Taxonomy (GTDB): domain Bacteria; phylum Actinomycetota; class Actinomycetes; order Mycobacteriales; family Mycobacteriaceae; genus Mycobacterium. The sequence goes on from NZ_LQIW01000050.1 coordinate 118,743, forward strand.
GCGGGCCAGCGTGCAACGCATGATCGCGATCGGCCAGCCCGGCGGCGGAGAATGACGCGTCCGGCGGCTTGCGGTGCCGGCAGGTGGGCCGGTCATTGGCAGCAGCGCGCCGACGTCGTGGTGATCGGGACCGGAGTGGCGGGCCTGGTGGCCGCCCTGGCCGCGCATCGTCAGGGCCGAAAAGTCATGGTGCTCAGCAAGGCCCCCAAACTAGAGGGGACCACTGCGACGTTCTATGCCCAGGGCGGGATCGCCGTCGTGCTGCCCGACGCCCTGCGCGAGGACGGTGACTCGATCGAGGCGCACATCGCCGACACGCTCGCCGCGGGGGCGGGGTTGTGTGATCCCGACGCCGTGCGCTCGATCGTAACCGACGGGTACCGCGCGGTCGCCGAACTTGTCGAGCACGGCGCGCAGTTCGATGAGTCGACACCCGGCACGTGGTCGCTGACCCGCGAGGGAGGGCATTCGCGGCGCCGGATCATCCACTCGGGGGGCGACGCGACCGGCGCCGAGGTGCAGCGAGCCCTCAACCGCGCGGCGGCCACGCTGGACATCCGCACCAATCACGTCGCGGTCGAGATCCTGCACGACGCCGGCGCTGTCACCGGTGTCCTGGTGCTCAACGACGACGGGTTCGGCGTGGTGCACGCACCGTCGGTGATACTCGCGACCGGGGGACTGGGTCACCTCTACTCGGCGACCACCAACCCAGATGGGTCGACGGCAGACGGCGTCGCGCTGGCCACGTGGGCCGGAGTTCCGGTCGGCGACATCGAGTTCATCCAGTTCCACCCCACCATGCTCTTCGACGGCCACCACGGGGGCAGGCGCCCGCTGATCACCGAGGCCGTTCGCGGTGAGGGCGCGATACTCGTTGACTCGCAAGGCCGTTCGGTCACCGCCGGGGTTCACCCGATGGGTGACCTCGCGCCCCGTGACGTGGTTGCCGCGGCGATCCACGCCCGCATCGAGCAGACGGGCGCGCCTTGTGTGTTTCTCGACGCCCGGCGAATCGACAACTTCGCGAGGCGATTCCCGACGGTGACGGCCGCCTGTCGGGCTGCGGGTATCGATCCCACGCTCGAGGCGATTCCGGTGCTACCGGGCGCGCACTACAGCTGCGGCGGCGTGGTCACCGATGTGCACGGACGCACTGACCTGGCGGGCCTGTTTGCCGCGGGTGAGGTGGCGCGGACGGGTATGCACGGCGCGAACAGGCTGGCGTCGAACAGCTTGCTCGAGGGTCTCGTGGTCGGGAGTAGGGCCGGAAAGGTCGCTGCCGCATATTCTTTGGCTGTCGGGCCCGTGACGGCGCGGCCGCCGGAGCCGGTGGTGCGGCGGGCCCTGCCCCGTGCCGATCTGCAGCGGGCGATGACCAAGAACGCCGGTGTGGTTCGCGACGCGGACGGACTGCGCATCCTGGCCAAGGAACTCGACACCGCGCCGCCCCGGGTGATCGACTCACGCGGCGACTTCGAGGACGCCGCGCTGACCAACGCTGCGATGGCGGTGGCCGCGGCGGCGTTGGCCCGTACCGAATCTCGAGGTTGTCATCATCGCCGGGACTACCCCGACATCGACCCCTTGCAGGCACGCACCCTCGAGCCGGCGGAAGTGTGCTGCTGATGGAGCTGAACGCCGACGAGCTCACCGAGGCTCGCAGGGTGATCGCCCGCGCCCTCGAAGAGGATCTGCGGTACGGGCCCGACGTCACCACGCTGGCGACGGTTCCCGCCGACTCCAGGACCACGGCGTCGATGGTGGTCCGTGAGGCCGGCGTGATCGCGGGTGTGGACATCGCACTGCTCGCGTTCGACGAGGTGATCGGCCCCGGCAACTATCTGGTCAAGCATCGCGTCGAGGACGGCGCCCACCTCGAACCGGGCGGTGTCGTGCTCACCGTCGAAGCGCCCACGCAGGGGCTGCTCACCGCCGAACGCACCACGCTGAACCTGGTATGTCACCTCTCGGGCATCGCGACCGCGACCGCGGGGTGGGTCGAAGCGGTGTCCGGGACGGCGGCGAAGATCCGCGATACTCGTAAGACGTTGCCGGGCTTGCGCGCACTGCAGAAGTACGCGGTGCGCGTCGGCGGCGGGGTCAATCACCGCATGGGGCTCGGGGATGCGGCGCTGATCAAGGACAACCACGTGGCGGCGGCGGGGTCGGTGCTGGCGGCACTACGGGCGGTGCGCGCGTCGGCGCCCGGACTCGAATGTGAGGTCGAGGTCGACTCGCTCGAGCAGCTCGACGAAGTCCTAAGCGAAAACGTCGAACTCGTGCTGCTCGACAACTTCCCCGTGTGGCAGACGCAGATCGCCGTGCAGCGCCGTGACTCCCGGTCACCGGCAACCAAGCTGGAATCGTCGGGTGGGCTGTCGCTGGAAAGCGCAGCCGAATATGCGGGCACGGGTGTCGATTATCTCGCGGTGGGTGCGCTCACGCATTCGGTGCGGGTGCTCGATATCGGACTCGATATCTGATCCGACCGCTAACATCGGTCGCGTGGAAGAGGATTCGTCTCGGCGTCTTGCGTTGCTGGTCGTCGTCAGCCTGGTGGTAGCCGTTGTCGCCGTGGCGCTCGCCGGATGGGCGCTGTTCAGAACCAGCGCGTCTGAGCCCGAATACGATTCCACCCAGGTCGCCGACGCCAAGACACGAGTCTGTAGCGCCGCCGACGTGGTCCGCAAAGGCATCACGCTCAACACGAACATGCAGCCCGAAGGTGGTCCGCAGGACGTCACCGGGGCGCAGGCGGTAGCTGCCAATGCGCGGATCTCGTTGTACGACGGAGGTCAGTACCTGCTGGAGCGGCTCGATCCGGCGACCCCGGTGGTGCTCGCGGAGAAAGTCGAACAGTTCGCCAACAACTTGATGGACATCGGCGCCAACGCTACCGCCGGAGTGCCCAATGACGATCCGGCGCAAGCGAAACGGCTGACCGACGCCGACGCGGAGAACAAGAGCATCACCGAGCTCTGCAAGTAGCTCACCGGCTCAGCAGCGTCCGAGCTGCGGCCTTCGCAGAGTCGAGGGCGGCGGTGTCACCTGCGGTTCGGGCGAGTATCAACGCACCCTCGACGAGCGCTATCAGAGCCAGCGCGGTCTGCTCGGCGTCGTCCTGCGCCCACCCGTCGGCATGCAGCCGGTCCGCGATGGCCCGGCGCCAGCCTGCGAACGCTGTCGCCGATGCTTGCCGCACCAGTGCGCTGGCGTCGACCGACTCGGTGGCGATCGGCTCGATGGGGCAGCCGTCGCGCGGGTCGGAGGTCAGTCCCGAGGCCATCAGGTCGAGCCAGCCGTCGATGAGGTCGGGTACGGGTGCCTCTGTGGCCAGCAGGTCCCGCAGTCGCTGTTCGATGTCGGCGCCGACACGCGCAACCACGGCGGCCGCCAACTGTTGTTTGCCCTTGGGGAAGTGGTGGTACAGCGAGCCCGCTTTGACCTCGGCGAGCTCGAGGATCTGGTTGACGCCGGTCGCCGCGTAGCCCTGCCTGCGGAACAGTAGTGCCGCAGTGTCGATCAGAGCGGCGCGACTGCGGTCCGGGCGAGGCATGTCTTGACTTTACTAGAAAGATCGCTCAAGAATAGTTGAGCGATCACTAAAGAAGGGCGTGACCATGCAACAGCTGATGCTCGAAGACGCCGGTAAGTACGCCTGGCGTGAGGCACCCGACCCGCAACTCGCCGGTCCGGGGCAAGCGCTCGTCAGACCAATTGCGGTGGCGTGCTGTGACCTCGATGTGGCGGTGGTGCAGGGTCGGCTGCCGATGCCGCCTGGTCATGCGGTCGGGCATGAGGGGGTGGCCGAGGTGGTCGCGATCGGTGACGACGTGCGCAGTGTCGCGGTCGGCGATCGGGTTGTTGTGCCGTTTCAGATCAGCTGCGGTGAGTGCGGCGCGTGTCTGCGGGGTGTGACCGGGTCGTGTGCGTCCGTGCCGCTGATGGCGACGTACGGGATGGCGCCGCTGTCGGGTCTCGACGGCGGCGGTTTCATGGCCGACCTGGTGCTGGTGCCGTATGCCGACGCGATGCTCGTGCCGTTGCCCGAGGGCGCCGACCCCATCGCCGTCGCCTCGATGTCGGACAACATCCCCGACGGTTGGCGCGGCGTCGGGCCGTATCGCGACGAGCTTGCTTCGCTACCGGTGGCGGATCAACGGGTGCTGGTCGTGGGACGGCTGTCGATCGGCCTGTACGCGGCGGCGACGGCGGTCGCGGCGGGTGTGCACGTGGACTACGTCGACACCGATCCGCACCGGCTTGCGGTGGCCGAGAAGCTGGGCGCGGTCGTGCACGACCGCGAGAAGCCCGACAAGACCGCTGATCCGTATCCGGTGACGGTGCACACGTCGGCGGACCCGGCGCTGTTGGCGGCGACGCTGCGGGCGACCTGGCCGGATGGTGTGTGCACCGACACCGGCATCTACTACCAGGGCGCGGTGGAGATGCCGCTGCTGTCGATGTACACGCGCGGCGCGCGTTTCGTCACGGGGCGGGTCAATGCCCGCGCGGTGCTACCGGAGGTATTGGAACTGCTTGCCGGACAGGATCTTTCGGCTGCTGTGGAACGTGTGATCCCGTGGGAGGAGGCGCCGGAGTTGTGGCCGAGAATGACGGGGAAGACGGTGTTCAGCCGGTTGTAGCTCAGGCGATGTCGGCGACGAAGACGCCCATCTTCTTGGCCTGGAGGCGGGCCATGAAAGGTAGGCCTTGCGCGTCGCCGCCGGCGGGCACGATGCGCGGGTTGATGATGTGCACCGTGCGCGAGCCGAAGAGCACGTCGGCCTCGTTGGCGGCCAGCACGTTCTTCACCCAGTCGGTCTTGCCGTGGCCCAGCGCGACCGCGAGGGTGTTGCCCTTGCGGAACGGGGTGATGACGGTTTCGTAGGTCTTGCCGGACTTGCGGCCGCGGTGCCGGATTTTCGCGAGACCGGGGATGAACCGCGAGACCCGCTTGACCATCGGGTTCATGTACTTGATCTGCAGACGCTCGAACGTGGGCGGATACACCATCGGCACGCCCGGCGCGTTGTTGGGGTGATCCTTGGCGGACATGTTTTGGGACATTACGTGACGATGCCCGCCCCCAGGCAGGGGACGGGCATCGCCAGTTGTGATGCGGCTTCAGCCAGTTCGGTGATTACGGGCTGTTGTCGCCGTCAGCACCGGAGCTGCCGTCGCGGCCACCCAAACTCCCGCCGGTGCCGGCGGTCCCGCCGGTGCCGCCGCTATCGGGGTCGGCTACGCCGCCGTCGGCGTTTCCGCCAGCACCGCCGTCACCACCGTTGGAGAGGACGGTCCCGCCGTCGCCGCCGCTGCCGCCGTTTCCGGCGGAAGTGGTGCCAGTGCCGCCCTGGGTGGCTGTTGCATCGCCACCAACGCCACCATTACGGCCGTTGCCGAAAATGACACCACTGTTGCCAGCGTTCCCGCCGTCGGCGCCATCGGCCCTGCCCGTGTCCGTATCGGCGTCACCGGCGTCGCCGCCCGCACCGCCACTACCGATGTAGTCCGCGTCGCCGCCGTCGCCGCCTTCGCCGGACTCGGCCACGCCGGCCGGGGTCTCGGCATCGCCGCCCGTGCCGCCGTCGCCGCCCCCCGTACCGCCGGTGCCGCCATCGCCTGCGTCGCCGCCGGTGGCATCGTTGCCTCCGACAGCCGTTGCGTCGCCGCCGTCGCCACCGTCGCCGCCGACGCCGACGTAGCCGCCCGTGCCACCCTGGCCACCCTGGCCGCCCTCGGCGTTGCTGTCGGCGTCAAGGATGCCGCCGTCGAGGTCAAGGACGACGCCGCCGGGATTGTCGTCGCCGCCGCCGTTACCGCCGCCGCCGCCGCTACCGATCACGCCACCGTTGCCGCCGTCACCGCCGTTCTCCGCGGCCCTGGTCTGCGTCGTTACGCCTCCTACCGTGACGTAAGCCGCGTCGCGTCCGTTGCCGCCCTGGCCACCGTTACCGAAGAAGCCGGCGTTGCCGCCGTTGCCGGGTCTGGAAAGGACGTCCGCAAGCGAGTCGGTGGGGCTGTAGCCGTCGCCGCCGCTACCGAACAGCCAGCCGCCGTCTTCGCCATCAGGGGACAGGCTCGTGCCGTCAGCACCGTTGCCGATCGCCCCGAACGTGAACACCTTGACCAGCGGGTTGTCCAGGAAAGGATCGAATGCGTTGATGAAGGGCGCCGGATCGAACGCACCGTTCCGACTGAAATCGGCACCCTCACCTATGCCGAGGCCGAGGAAGTCAGTCGGCAAGAAATTGCACGGTACGAGTGAGCAGACGTCGGCTTCGTCCTGCGCTTGCGCAGTTCCGATCGACCCGAAGCCGACAAACGCGGCGGTCATCGCCCCGCCCAGCATTGCACCGCCGACAGCACGCCGTGCGACCGCACCTCGCTCTAAGGCTGCGCGGTGGTTACCGCCAGCTGATTTCCTGGACATACGTACCCCTTCTGTCGAACCTGGATCGGCCGATCCAGTTACCCCAACGCCTCTGACGTCCGTTCGCGAAGCAAGTGGCCGAGTGGCTGGACCTCGTGTTCACTCTCGTCGTCAGCTAATCGATGATGTCGATCACAGACATATTGACACCTAGCGCTCGCTTTGCCTAGCAACTTTTAGAATCTCGTGAAAAAAAGCCAAATCAACCGCCCAGTCAATTCTGCAAGGGATGCAATATCCGAGGGCGGAAGCGTTTACGGGCGCAACGACCCTTCGCAATCGGCGGGTGACTGCAGCAATCACGATATTGATGCTCGCGTTGATTCTGTGGGCTGCATACAGCCACGAAAAACCGTATGTGAGCTGGGCTGAATGCCTTAGCGAGTTAACGCCAGAGACATACGTTCCTCGAGCGTGCCGCCCCTCTATGGCGGTGAGGACGACGGGAATAGCCATTTTGCGAAGAGGCATGGACAAAGGCATTCAAGATCGAGCGCCAGCACCTATCCAGCTAACTTCAGACTTTAACTGCTTGAGTTAGCAACAGTCTCGTCGGCAACGTTCTGCGAATTGATCTTGTTCTGTACACGCCGATCGACGACTGATTTCGAAGTTTGCTGCACGGAGAGTCGAACTCCTCTATACGATCGGCCGCATGTCTGAGGCATCGCAGTCTTCACGGGGGTCCATCGTTTCCGTTCTCGCGCTGGTCGTGGCGCTTGTAGCGTTAGGCGTCGCGGTCTGGGCGTTGGTCAAGGAGCCGGCCTCGACGACCCAGGACAGCGGTTCAGCTGGACCCGCGTCGGTCTTTACTGGTACATCCACCGATGACCCGAAGGCCGCCTCCTGCCAGGCGTTCGACCTCGTTCGGCGTGGGGTTCAGCTGAACACCAACCTGCAACCCCCTGGTGGCCCGCAGGACGCGACGGGAACTTTGGCGGTGGGTGCAAATGCTCGTTTGTCGCTATACGAGGGCGGGGCGTATCTGCTGGCCCGCCTGCATCCGGATACGCCATCGGAGTTGGCTGATGCGATCCGCTCGTTCGGCAACCAGCTCATGGACATCGGGGCGCGCTCGATTGCAGGCATCGCGAACGCCGACCCTGACCAAGCAGCCCGGCTGAAGAATGCCGACGCCACCAGCGGCAAAATCGCTGGTCTCTGCAAGTGAGCGGCCGCCTCGCCTGACCAGAGGCGCTGCCTTTCGCCGCGGTGATATCGATTTGGCCTGTTCTGGGACAATGGCTGTGTGAGCCCACCGTCATCCCCGATCGCCCGCATCGACCTGCGCGGCGCGCAGCTGTCCGCCGCGCAGCTGCGGTCCGCCCTGCCGCGCGGCGGCGTGGACGTGGACACGGTGGTGCCGAAGGTCCGCCCGATCGTCGACGCGGTCGCCGCGCGCGGAGCCGAGGCGGCGCTCGAATACGGTGACTCGTTCGACGGTGTGCGACCCGCGCAGGTCCGCGTACCCACGGCTCGCTTACACAGCGCCCTGGCTGAACTGCCCTCAGACGTCCGTGCCGCGCTCGAGGTGGCCATCGAACGTGCCCGCGCAGTCCACGCTGACCAGCGCCGTACCGATACGACCACGACGCTCGCCCCCGGGGCCACGGTCACCGAGCGCTGGGTACCGGTCGAGCGCGTCGGGCTGTACGTGCCCGGCGGCAACGCCGTGTACCCCTCCAGCGTCGTGATGAACGTCGTGCCCGCGCAGACCGCCGGCGTCGACTCCCTGGTGATCGCCAGCCCGCCGCAGGCGCAGTTCGACGGCCTCCCGCACCCGACGATCCTGGCCGCCGCCGCGCTGCTCGGCGTCGACGAGGTGTGGGCGGTCGGCGGGGCGCAGTCCATCGCGTTGCTGGCCTACGGCGGCACCGACACCGACGGCGCCGAACTCGCGCCCGTTGACATGATCACCGGCCCGGGCAACATCTACGTCACCGCGGCCAAGCGCATCTGCCGCTCCCAGGTGGGCATCGACGCCGAAGCCGGCCCCACCGAAATCGCGATCCTGGCCGACCACACCGCCGACCCCGTCCACGTCGCCGCCGATCTGATCAGCCAGGCCGAACACGACGAGATGGCCGCCAGCGTGCTGGTCACCCCGAGCGTCGAATTGGCCGACGCGACCGACCGTGAGCTGGCCAACCAGCTCCAGACGACGGTGCACCGCGAGCGGGTGACCGCCGCGCTGGGTGGAGAGCAGTCCGCCACGGTGCTCGTCGGCGATCTCGAGGCCGGCATCCGAACCGTGAACGCCTACGCCGCCGAGCACCTCGAAATCCAGACCCTCGATGCGCGCGAGGTGGCCGGTCGAATCCGTTCCGCGGGGGCGATTTTCGTCGGTCCCTATGCACCGGTCAGCTTGGGCGACTACTGCGCGGGATCCAACCACGTGCTGCCCACCGCGGGCTGTGCCCGTCACTCCAGCGGGCTGTCGGTGCAGACGTTCCTGCGCGGCATCCACGTCGTCGACTACGACGAGGCCGCGCTGAAAGATGTTTCCGGCTACGTGATCACGCTTGCTCAGGCCGAGAACCTGCCCGCGCACGGCGAAGCGGTGCGGCGGAGGTTCGAAAGGTGACCGTCGGAAAGAAGGCGACGCTCGACGAGCTTCCGCTGCGGAATGATCTGCGCGGAAAATCACCCTACGGTGCACCGCAATTGGACGTGCCGGTGCGGTTGAACACCAACGAGAACCCGCATCCGCCGACCAAAGCGCTGATCGACGACGTAACGGCGTCCGTCGCTGCGGTCGCGGGGGAGCTGCACCGGTACCCGGACCGCGACGCGGTGGCGCTGCGAACCGATCTGGCCGCTTACCTCTCGGCGCAGACACGCACTCAGCTCACTGTCGAAAATCTATGGGCGGCAAACGGTTCCAACGAGATCCTGCAACAGCTCCTGCAAGCCTTCGGTGGGCCCGGGCGCAGCGCAATCGGATTCGTGCCCTCGTACTCGATGCACCCGATCATCTCCGACGGCACGCAGACGCAGTGGCTGGTGGCCAACCGCGCCGATGACTTCAGCCTCGACATAGACGTGGCCGTGCGCGCGATCAAGGAACACAACCCCGACGTCGTCTTCATCGCGAGCCCGAACAACCCGTCGGGACAGAGCGTTCCGCTTGACGATCTCCGCCGCCTGCTCGACGCGATGAGCGCCGGCATGATGATCGTCGACGAGGCCTACGGCGAGTTCTCGTCGCAGCCCAGCGCGGTGCGCCTCATCGACGAGTACCCGACCCGGCTCGTGGTCACCCGCACGATGAGCAAGGCGTTCGCGTTCGCCGGCGGCCGACTCGGCTATCTGATCGCCGCACCCGCGGTGATCGACGCGATGCTGCTCGTCCGGCTGCCCTACCACCTGTCGTCAGTGACCCAGGCCGCCGCCCGCGCCGCACTGCGCCACGCCGACGACACGCTCGGCAGCGTCGCCACCCTCATCGCCGAACGCAACCGGGTCACACAAGCCCTGTCGGAGATGGGTTTTCGCGTGATCGACAGCGACGCCAACTTCGTGCTGTTCGGCGAGTTCGCCGACGCCCCCGCGACCTGGCAGCGCTACCTGGACGCCGGCATCCTCGTCCGCGACGTCGGGATCCCCGGATATCTGCGCGCCACCACCGGCCTGGCCGAGGAGAACGACGCGCTGCTGGCCGCCAGCGCCCGCCTGGCCGCGACCGAACTATCCCCAGTAGGAGCACCGTGAACGAACCCCGTCGCGCGACCATCGAGCGCAAGACCAAAGAGTCCGACATCGTCGTCGAACTGAACCTCGACGGCACCGGGCAGGTGCACGTTGACACCGGTGTGCCGTTCTTCGACCACATGCTGACCGCGCTCGGCAGTCACGCGAGTTTCGACCTGACCGTGCGCGCCAAGGGCGACGTCGAGATCGAGGGCCACCACACCATCGAGGACACCGCGATCGTGCTGGGGCAGGCGCTCGGGCAGGCGCTCGGTGACAAGAAGGGCATCCGCCGCTTCGGTGACGCGTGGATCCCGATGGACGAGACGCTCGCGCACGCCGCCGTCGACGTGTCGGGACGGGCGTACTGCGTGCACACCGGCGAACCGGATCACATGCTGCACTTCACGATCGCCGGCTCCTCGGCGCCGTACCACACCGTCGTCAACCGGCACGTGTTCGAGTCGCTGGCGATGAACGCCCGCATCGCGCTGCACGTGCGCACGATCTACGGACGCGACCCCCACCACATCACCGAGGCGCAGTACAAGGCCGTCGCCCGCGCGCTGCGACAGGCTGTCGAATACGACCCGCGGGTGACCGGTGTGCCGTCGACGAAAGGCACTCTGTGACAACCAACGTCGTCATCCTGGACTACGGTTCGGGCAATCTTCGCTCGGCTCAACGAGCCTTGGAGCGCGTCGGTGCCGACGTCACGGTCACCGCCGACGCCGACGCCGCACTGAACGCCGACGGGCTTGTGGTACCCGGCGTCGGGGCGTTCGAGGCGTGCATGGCCGGACTGCGCAAGATCGACGGCCCCAAGCTCATCGCCGACCGGGTGGCGGCCGGCCGGCCCGTGCTCGGCGTCTGTGTCGGTATGCAGATTCTGTTCTCCCGCGGTGTGGAGTTCGGGGTCGAGACCACCGGCTGCGGCCAATGGCCCGGTGCCGTGGTGCGACTCGACGCGCCGGTGATCCCGCACATGGGCTGGAACGTGGTCGACGCCCCCGAGGGCAGCACACTGTTCGCCGGAATGGAGGCGGACACCCGCTTTTATTTCGTGCACTCGTACGCCGCCCAGCAGTGGGAGGGCGATCCGGCGGCGAAACTGACATGGGCCACGCACCATGTGCCGTTCCTCGCCGCCGTCGAGGACGGACCACTGTCGGCCACGCAGTTCCACCCGGAGAAGAGCGGCGATGCCGGTGCCGCATTACTCGCTAACTGGGTGAAGGCATTAGGTTGACCACCGATGAGCGCTCGCGCGAAGAGGAGACCACCACAGTGCCGGAACGACTGATTCTTCTTCCCGCCGTCGACGTGGTCGAGGGCCGCGCTGTGCGCCTGGTGCAGGGCCAGGCAGGCAGCGAGACCGAATACGGCTCTGCGCTGGAGGCCGCGCTGACGTGGCAACGCGACGGCGCGGAGTGGATCCACCTCGTCGACCTCGACGCCGCGTTCGGCCGGGGCAGCAACCGAGAACTGCTGGCCGAGGTGGTCGGCAAGCTCGACGTGGCAGTCGAGCTGTCGGGCGGCATCCGTGACGACGAGTCGCTGGCGGCGGCGCTCGCCACCGGCTGTGCGCGGGTGAACCTCGGCACCGCAGCACTGGAGAACCCGCAGTGGTGCGCCAAGGTCGTCGCCGAACACGGCGAGAAGGTGGCCGTTGGCCTGGACGTGAAGATCGTCGACGGAGACCATCGCCTCCGCGGCCGCGGATGGGAGACCGACGGCGGAGACCTCTGGGAGGTCCTGGAACGGCTTGACGGAGAAGGCTGTTCGCGCTTCGTCGTGACCGATGTCACCAAGGACGGCACGCTCAACGGACCCAACCTCGAACTGCTCTCGAAGGTGACCGACCGAACGGACGCGCCGGTGATTGCGTCCGGCGGTGTGTCGAGCCTCGACGACCTGCGGGCGATCGCCACGCTGACCGATCGTGGTGTCGAAGGGGCGATCGTCGGAAAAGCGTTGTACGCCGGTCGATTCACCCTGCCGGAGGCCCTGGCCGCGGTGGAGCGGTAATGGCCCTGGACGCGGGCGACCTCGACGCCCTGGTCGCCGAGGCCGCGCAGATCCTCGACGACGCAGCGATCCCGTTCGTCGACGGCCACCGCGCGGACTCAGCGGTGCAGAAGAAGGGCGACGACTTCGCCACCGAGGTGGACCTGGCCATCGAACGTCAGGTCGTCGAGGCATTGACCGCCAGAACCGGAATCGAGGTGCACGGCGAGGAATTCGGCGGCGCGGATCTCAAGTCGCCGCTGGTGTGGGTGCTCGATCCGATCGATGGCACCTTCAACTACGCTGCCGGTTCGCCGATGGCGGCGATCCTGCTGGGCCTGGTGCGTGATGGCGAGCCGGTGGCCGGACTGACCTGGGTGCCCTTCACCAAGGAGCGCTTCACTGCCGTGGTCGGAGGGCCTCTGCGCTACAACGGAGTCGAGTCGCCCACGCTGGACCGGGCAGCGCTGTCCGACTCGATGGTCGGGGTCAGCACATTCAGCGTCGATTCCCGCGGCAAGGTGCCGGGACGTTACCGGCTCGCGGTCATCGAGAGCCTCAGCCGCAAGTGCTCACGCATGCGCATGCACGGGGCCACCGGTATCGACCTGGCCTATACGGCGGCCGCAATCCTCGGTGGCGCAATCAGTTTCGGTGGTCACGTGTGGGACCACGCCGCGGGGGTGGCCTTGATCCGCGCTGTGGGCGGTGTCGTGACCGACCTTGCGGGCAACGAGTGGACGGTGGATTGCCCGTCGGCACTCGCCGGCGCCCCCGGTGTGCACGAGGAATTGCTCGATCTGCTTGCCTCTGTCGGCGATCCCAAGGATTTCTGATGTACGGCAAGGATCTGGCGGTGCGGGTGATCCCGTGCCTGGATGTCGACGACGGCCGGGTGGTCAAGGGTGTCAACTTCGCAAATCTGCGTGACGCAGGCGATCCCGTCGAACTGGCCGCGGCCTACGACGCCGAGGGCGCCGACGAACTGACGTTCCTCGACGTGACGGCGTCGTCCTCGGGACGAGCCACCATGCTCGAGGTCGTGAAACGCACCGCCGAGCAGGTTTTCATCCCGTTGACGGTCGGCGGCGGGGTGCGCTCGGTGGCCGATGTGGACGTCCTGTTGCGGGCGGGTGCCGACAAGGTGGCGGTCAACACCGCGGCGATCGCCCGCCCAGAACTCCTCGCCGAATTGTCGCGGCAGTTCGGTTCGCAGTGCATCGTGCTGTCCGTCGACGCCCGCACGGTGCCGCGGGATCAGGAGCCGACGCCGTCGGGGTGGGAGGTCACCACCCATGGTGGGCGTCGGGGGACCGGATTCGACGCTGTTGAATGGGCAACGCGGGGCGCCGAACTCGGTGTCGGCGAGATCCTGTTGAATTCGATGGATTTCGACGGGACCAAGGCCGGTTTCGATCTGCCGATGATCGAGGCGGTTCGCGGTGCCGTGAACGTGCCGGTGATCGCGAGCGGCGGTGCGGGGGCACCCGAGCATTTCGCACCCGCCATCGCCTCGGGGGCCGATGCGGTGCTGGCGGCCAGCGTGTTCCATTTCCGAGAGCTCACCATCGCGCAGGTGAAGGCGGCGATGGCGGCCGAAGGGATAACCGTTCGATGACGCTCGATGCAGACATCGCGTCGCGACTCAAACGCGACGCCAACGGGTTGATCACCGCCGTCGTACAGGAGCGCGGCACCGGGCAGGTTCTGATGGTGGCGTGGATGGACGATCTCGCGCTGGCCCGCACGCTGGAAACCCGCCGCGCGACCTACTATTCGCGGTCGCGCCAACAGCATTGGATCAAGGGCGAGACGTCGGGCAACACTCAATACGTCCACTCGGTGCGGCTCGACTGCGACGGCGACACGGTGCTGCTGGAGGTCGATCAGGTCGGCGGTGCCTGTCACACGGGCGATCACAGTTGCTTCGATGCGGACCTGTTGATGGGGCCCGCGTGACAGAAGCAGATCGTGCCGTCGCCGTCGAGCTAGAGGGATCAGGCATCGAGCCGCCCGTCGACCCGCGTGTCCGCCGGGCGTTCTGGTGGCTGGAGCGCTTCGCGCCCGGCATCGGGTCGCGGTGGGCAGTCGAACTGTGGTGCACCCCGCCGGTCATGGAGTCGAACCTGCGCATGCCCCCCGGCGTCAAGCCAGGCGAGCCGATCGAAGCGCGCTGGAATGGTCACCGAGTCGTGGGTGAATCGTGGGGCGAGGGGCCCCCGGTGTATCTGGTGCACGGCTGGGGCGGGCGGCGCCCGCATCTGGGCACGTTCGTCAAACCGCTCATCGAATCCGGTCACCGGGTGATCGCGTTCGACTTGCCGAGCCACAACGAGTCCGAAGCGGGCGCACTCAAGCCCGGGCGCACGACGGCCATCGAATGCGCACACGCGGTCGGGGCCATGATCCGCGAACATGGGCCGGCCCGCGCGGTCGTCGCCCACTCTCTCGGCGCGAACGCAACGACGTTCGCGATCGCCTACGGCGCAAAAGTCGAGCGGCTGGTGTACCTCGCGCCGATGGGCGAATTCCCGCTCTATCTAGACTATTTCGCCAGACGCCACGGCTTCGGCCCCCGTATCCGCGCCGGACTGCAGCGCGGCCTCGAACGCCGCATCGAGATGCCGCTGTACGAAACCAACATGACCGTCGTCGGCGCCCGCACCGGTTACCCGCCGCTGCTGCTCATCCATGATCCGGATGACCCGGACACGCCCTATGAGACCAGCCAGCGCGTCGTCGCGTCTTGGCCGGGCGCGCAGTTGATGACGACCAAGGGCCTCGGCCGGTTGGCGCATTACCGGATTCTTCGGCATCGGCCGGCGATCCGCGCGGGCGTCGAGTTCATCGGTCCCGCAACGCCCTAAGCGCAGGCGCTTCCGTGACGTATCGGCACCGACTCGCCCACTAGGCCGACTGGCGCTGACGCAGCACCTCGAGTGCCTTGTCGGCGTGGCTGTCCATGCTGATCTCCGATGCGATCACGGCCAGGATCGTGCGGTCGGTGTCGATCACGAAGGTGGTCCTCTTGACCGGCATGAACTTGCCGAGCAGGCCGCGCTTCACGCCGAATTGCGTTGCGACGGCGCCGTCGGCATCGGACAGCAGTGGATAGTCGAACCGCTCCTTGTCGGCGAACTTCGCCTGCTTGTCCACCGCGTCGGTACTGATTCCGACGCGGCTGCCACCGACCGCGGCGAACTCCGCGGCCAGATCGCGGAAGTGGCAGGCCTCCTTGGTGCACCCCGGCGTCATCGCGGCGGGATAGAAGAACAGCACGATCGGGCCGTCCGCGAGCAACTCACTGAGGCTTCGCACCCTGCCCGTCTGGTCCGGCAATTCGAACTCGGCAACTCGGTCACCCGTTTTCATGGAGGCCACGCTACGCCGCGAAGTGATCGAGTCACCGGCCCGCGCGATCGTCCAGGCCGACGTTTGGGCTGGTGTCGGGCAGTCGGATCGACCATTGCGTCGGGTTCGAGCACCGACGCACGACGCCGCACTGCGGCGCGTCTGGGACACTTGACGCGTGCAGACCACGGCCGACCTCGCGATCACCACCTCGCGGGAGGACTTCCGCGCGTTGGCCGCCGAGCATCGCGTGGTGCCGGTGACTCGCAAGGTCCTCGCCGACAGCGAAACCCCGCTGTCGGCATACCGCAAACTGGCCGCCAACCGGCCGGGGACGTTCCTGCTCGAATCAGCGGAGAACGGCCGCTCGTGGTCGCGCTGGTCCTTCGTCGGCGCCGGCGCGCCGTCGGCGCTCACTGTCCGTGACGGTGAGGCCGTGTGGTTGGGCACGACGCCGCAGGACGCGCCGCAAGGTGGCGACCCGCTGCAGGCGCTGCGAGCCACGCTGGAGCTGTTGAAGACGGAGCCGCTGCCGGGCTTACCGCCGTTGTCGAGCGGGCTCGTCGGATTCTTCGCCTACGACATGGTGCGGCGCCTGGAGAAGCTTCCGTCGTTGGCGGTCGACGATCTCGGCCTTCCGGACATGCTGCTGCTGTTGGCCACCGATATCGCGGCGGTCGACCATCACGAGGGCACGATCACGCTGATCGCCAACGCGGTCAACTGGAACGGCACCGACGAACGGGTGGACTGGGCGTACGACGACGCGGTAGCTCGTCTCGACGTGATGACCGCCGCGCTCGGTGAGCACCTGCCGTCGACGGTTGCGACGTTCAGCCGACCCGAGCCGTCGCACCGCGCTCAGCGCACGCTCGAGGAGTACGAAGCCATCGTCGACAAACTCGTGCGCGACATCGAGGCCGGCGAGGCGTTTCAGGTCGTGCCGTCGCAACGGTTCGAGATGGAGACCGAGGCCGATCCGCTGGACGTGTACCGCATGTTGCGGGTGACCAACCCCAGTCCGTACATGTATCTGCTCAACGTGCCCAACGCCGCAGGCGGACCGGACTTCTCGGTTGTCGGCTCCAGCCCGGAAGCGCTGGTCACCGTCAAGGACGGGCGGGCGACAACCCATCCGATCGCGGGCACGCGGTGGCGCGGCGCGACCGAGGAAGAAGACCTGCTGCTCGAAAAGGAGTTGCAGGCCGACGAGAAGGAACGCGCCGAGCATCTGATGCTCGTCGATCTGGGCCGTAATGATCTGGGCCGGGTCTGCCGGCCCGGCACGGTGCGCGTCGAGGATTACAGCCACATCGAGCGCTACAGCCACGTGATGCACCTGGTGTCGACGGTGACCGGACTGCTGGCGGAGGGCAAGACCGCGCTCGACGCCGTGACCGCCTGTTTCCCGGCGGGAACCCTTTCCGGCGCCCCGAAAGTCCGGGCGATGGAGCTGATCGAGGAGGTCGAGAAGACGCGTCGCGGCCTGTACGGCGGCGTGCTGGGTTATCTCGACTTCGCGGGCAACGCCGACTTCGCGATCGCCATCCGCACCGCACTCATGCGCAACGGCACCGCGTATGTGCAGGCGGGCGGGGGCGTCGTCGCAGATTCCAACGGGCCATACGAGTACACCGAGGCGGCGAACAAAGCTCGCGCGGTGCTCAACGCCATCGCCGCCGCCGAGACCCTGACCGAGCCATGATCAGGGTCGCCCAGCTGGGTCTGGTGCTCGCCGCGGCGGGGCTGTGGGTGGCCTCGCGGATGACGTGGGTCGAGGTGACCTCGTTCGACGGTCTCGGCGAGCCGAAGACGGTCGCCCTGTCCGGCGGTACCTGGTCGACCGCTCTGATCCCGCTCGCGGTGCTCCTGCTGGCCGCGGCGGTCGCCGCCCTGGCGGTGCGCGGATGGCCGCTTCGGCTGCTGGCTCTGCTGGTCGCCGCGGCCAGCGCCGGGACCGCCTATCTGGCGATCAGCCTGTGGGTCATCCGGGACGTGGCGGTACGTGCCTCCCACATCGCGGACGCGCCTGTGGCGGACCTGGTCGGTACGCAGCGGCATTACGTGGGGGCGGTGATCACCGTGGTCGCCGCGGCGGTGGCGCTGGCCTGCGCGGTGCTGTTGATGCGGTCTGCGGTGAGTGAGCGGCCCGGTGCGGCCCGGTACTCGCGACGCGCCGTCACCCAGGCCGACGAAACCGCAGGCGAGATGTCCGAGCGCGCGATCTGGGACGCCCTCGATGCGGGTTCCGATCCGACGCAGGATGCGACGAATCCGGACAACAAGGGCCGGTGATCGGCGGTGTCGTGGTGGCGGCTACCCTTCGTGGTTGAAGATCGTTCGGTGTTTTCGGGGGAAGGGAAGCGGCACTCATGAGTTCGGCGACGGTACTCGACTCGATCATCGAGGGAGTCCGGGCCGACGTCGCCGCCCGCGAGGCAGTCATCCCCCTCGCCGACATCAAAGCCAAGGCGAAGGACGCGCCGCCCCCGCTGGACGTGATGGCAGCGCTGCGCGCTCCGGGAATCGCGGTGATCGCCGAGGTGAAACGTGCGAGTCCATCGCGCGGTGAGCTGGCCCCCATCGGGAACCCCGCCGAACTCGCGAGCGCCTACGAAAGCGGTGGTGCGCGCATCATCAGCGTGCTCACCGAACAGCGTCGCTTCAACGGCTCGCTCGATGATCTGGACGCGGTGCGCGCCGCCGTGTCAATCCCGGTGTTGCGCAAAGATTTCATCGTCCGCCCCTACCAGATCCACGAGGCTCGCGCCCACGGTGCAGACATGCTGTTGCTCATCGTCGCGGCGCTGGAGCAGCCGGTGCTGGAGTCGTTGCTGGAGCGCACGGAGTCTCTCGGTATGACCGCGTTGGTCGAGGTGCACACCGAGGAGGAGGCCGACCGCGCGCTGTCGGCCGGCGCCGCGGTAATCGGCGTGAACGCACGCGATCTCAAGACATTGAAGGTCGACCGGGATTGCTTCGCGCGGATCGCTCCGGGATTGCCGACCGACGTCATCCGCGTCGCGGAGTCGGGGGTTCGCGGGACCGCCGATCTGCTGGCATACGCTGGCGCGGGCGCCGACGCGGTGCTCGTCGGCGAGGGTCTGGTCACCAGCGGTGACCCCCGAAGCGCCGTCGCCGATCTGGTCACCGCAGGCACCCATCCGTCGTGCCCGAAACCCGCGCGTTGAGAAGTGGCCGATCTCGCCGGGCCTGAGCTGCCCCGTTCCAGCGCGGCCGTAGCGGAACCCACCGCCCACGACCCGGACGAGCGCGGCCACTTCGGTGTCTACGGCGGGCGATTCGTCGCCGAGGCGCTGATGGCCGTCATCGAGGAGGTCACCACCGCCTACGAGAAGGCGCGTGGGGACCAGACCTTTCTCGACGAGTTGGATCGGCTGCAGCGGCACTACAGCGGCCGCCCGTCACCGCTGTACGAAGCCGAACGGTTGTCCGAGCACGCCGGCGGCGCCAGAATCTTTCTGAAGCGAGAAGACCTCAACCACACCGGATCTCACAAAATCAACAACGTCCTCGGCCAGGCCCTGTTGGCCAGGCAGATGGGCAAGACCCGGGTGATCGCCGAGACCGGCGCGGGGCAGCATGGTGTGGCGACCGCGACGGCGTGCGCGCTGCTCGGCCTGGAGTGCATCATCTACATGGGTGCCGTCGACACGGCGCGCCAGGCGTTGAACGTCGCGCGGATGCGCCTTCTGGGGGCGACGGTCGTGTCGGTCGAGGCGGGCTCGAAGACGTTGAAGGATGCGATCAACGAAGCTTTCCGCGACTGGGTGACCAACGCCGACAACACCTATTACTGCTTTGGCACGGCCGCCGGACCGCACCCGTTCCCGACGATGGTGCGCGACTTTCAGCGGGTCATCGGGCTCGAGGCGCGTGCCCAGATCCAGGCACAGGCTGGCCGGCTGCCCGATGCGGTGACAGCCTGTATCGGCGGCGGGTCGAACGCGATAGGGATCTTCCACGCGTTCATCGACGACCCCAACGTGCGGCTGGTGGGTTACGAGGCCGCCGGCGACGGCGTCGAAACCGGGCGGCACGCAGCAACTTTCACCGGGGGATCGCCGGGTGCGTTCCAGGGCTCGTTCTCGTACCTGTTGCAGGACGAGGACGGTCAGACCATCGAATCACATTCCATTTCAGCGGGTTTGGACTATCCAGGCGTGGGGCCGGAGCACGCATTTCTCAAGGACATCGGCCGCGCAGAGTATCGGCCGATCACCGACACCGAGGCGATGGACGCGTTCTCGTTGCTCTGCCGTACGGAGGGAATCATTCCCGCGATCGAGTCGGCGCACGGGCTCGCGGGTGCTTTGCAGTTGGGGCAAGAGCTCGGGCCCGGGGCGATCGTGCTGGTGAATCTGTCGGGACGTGGCGACAAGGACGTCGAGACCGCGGCGAAATGGTTCGGTCTGCTGGACGGTGCGCCGTGAGTCGGCTGGCGCCGTTGTTCGACACCTGCCGAAGCGAGGCGCGTAGCGCGCTGATCGGCTACCTGCCCACCGGATTTCCCGATGTGCCCAGCTCGATCTCGGCGATGACGGCGCTGGTCGAAAACGGATGCGACCTCGTGGAGGTCGGCGTCGCGTACTCCGACCCCGGTATGGATGGCCCGACGATCGCGGCGGCCACCGAGGCCGCGCTCCGCGGCGGAGTGCGAGTGCGCGATTCACTGGCCGCGGTCGAGGCGATCACGAATGCGGGCGGTAGGGCCGTGGTCATGACGTACTGGAACGTCGTGCTGCGGTGGGGCATCGACGCATTCGCCCGAGATCTGGCATCGGCCGGCGGTCTCGGGATGATCACTCCCGATTTGATCCCTGACGAAGCAGACGAATGGCTCGCCGCCTCGGACACCCACGATCTGGACCGGATCTTCCTCGTCGCGCCGTCATCGACACCGGAACGGCTCACGATGACGGTGCAGGCATCACGCGGATTCGTCTACGCCGCATCGACGATGGGTGTGACCGGTGCGCGCGACGCGGTGTCCACGGCCGCCCCTGAACTGGTACGCCGAGTGAAGGCCGTGTCGGATATCCCGGTGGGCGTGGGTCTCGGGGTGCGGTCGGGAGCCCAGGCGGCTGAGATCGGCGCGTACGCCGACGGGGTCATTGTGGGTTCGGCATTGGTGTCGGCGTTGCAGAACGGTGTCGACGCGGTGGGAGCGTTGACAGCCGAGCTTGCGGACGGCGTCAGGCGAAGGGTTACTGCGTGACGACGAGTGTCTTGGCCGCCATCCCCAGCCCGGCTCAGGGCGTCTGGCAGCTCGGTCCCGTGCCGATTCGGGCATACGCGATCTGCATCATCGTCGGCATTGTGGCGGCGCTGATCATCGGTGACCGGCGCTGGGAGGCACGCGGGGGAGAACGCGGTGTCATCTACGACATCGCCTTGTGGGCTGTGCCGTTCGGGTTGATCGGCGGGCGGCTCTACCACGTGGCGACCGACTGGTGGCGCTACTTCGGGGACGACGGTGCCGGCCTGGCCGGCGTGATCCGAATCTGGGACGGTGGTCTCGGAATCTGGGGCGCGGTCGCCTTCGGCGCCGTCGGCGCGTGGATCGCTTGCCGGCGCAGAGGCATTCCGCTGCCGGCGTTCGCGGACGCTGTCGCGCCGGGAGTCATTCTGGCGCAAGGGATCGGCCGCCTCGGCAACTACTTCAACCAGGAGCTCTGGGGCGCCGAAACGACGCTGCCCTGGGCGCTGAAGATCTACGAGCGCCGAGATTCATCCGGCATGATCGACAATCTCAACGGCGTGTCGACCGGCGAAGTCGTTCACCTCGTCCATCCCACGTTCTTGTACGAACTGCTCTGGAATCTGCTGGTTTTCGCGGTTCTCATCTACGTCGACCGGCGTTTCAAGTTCGGGCACGGTCGCCTGTTCGCGTTGTATGTCGCGGGCTACTGCGTGGGCCGGTTCTGGATCGAGCTGTTGAGGGTCGACGATGCGACGCTGATCGAAGGTGTCCGGATCAACTCTTTCACTGCGACGTTCGTGTTCATCGGTGCCGTCGTGTACATCATGGCCGCGCCGAAGGGCCGAGAGGATCCGGCGTCCCTCAGGGGTACGGCAGAGCCGGAACGGCCGACCGTCGAAGACCTCACCGAAGAGTTGGCCGCGGTGGCGTCGACGACAGGTGTGTTCGCCGCTGCCAAGGCCGCCGCTGAGGAAGACGAGACATCGAAGACATCGGTGAGCGCCGAATCGCTCACGGCAGACGTTGCCGAGGACGAGGCGACCGCCGCCGAGGACGTGTCGGCCGAAGAGCTCGGCGCGGACGTCGCGGGTGTGCCGGCGGAGGACCTGGAAGAGGCCGAAGAGTTCGCGGCCGAGGGCGACGACGAGTCGGACTTCGAGGCGGTCGCGGAGGCCGAGGCGCTGGCCGAAGAGGTGGAAGAAGCGCCGGCCGAGGAGATCGCCGAAGCGGAGGAATTCGCGGATGCGGGCTCGGCGGCCGAAGGCGGCGTGGGGGCCGTCGAGGGCGAGGAGGCCAGTGATGCGCTGACCGACGCCGCCGAGGCGCACGAATCCGCGGTTGAGGGCGAGGCGGCAGCCGAAGAGTTGGCGAACGTTGCGGCCGCGCAGACGGTTGCGACGCCGCCGGCGAAGGAACGGCGCAGGTTGCGGTTCTGGCCGAAGCGCGGGCGGAAGGACGTCGTTGCCGCGGAAGAGCCCTTTGGAGGCGCGGACGTAAGCGGCGCGGCGGTCCCCGGAGTCGGTGGTGCCGCCGACGCCGGTGGTGTCGCCGACGCCGACGGTGTCGGTGCGGTCGAAGGTGAAGAAGCCAGTGACGCGCTCGCGGAGGCGGCTGAGGTACACGAGGGCGCGGTCGAGGGCGAGGCTGCTGCCGAGGAGTTGGCCGATGAGGCCGAGGCAGAAGCCGATGAGGTAGAGGCGGTCGCGGCGGCCGAAGCCCTCGGTGACGAGGTGGACGAGGCGCCTGCCGAGGAGATTCTTGAGGCGGAGGAGTTCGCCGAAGCCGGGCAGGCGGCTGACGCGGACGGTGTCGGTGCGGTCGAGGGTGAAGAGGCCAGTGACGCGCTCGCGGATGCCGCAGAGGCGCACGAGTCCGCCGTCGAGGGCGAGGCTGCAGCCGAGGAGTTGGCCGATGAGGCCGAGGCAGAAGCCGACGAAGCCGGTGAGCCAGCCGCCGAGGATGAGCTGCTAGCCGAAGAGCTGGCGCGAGCGGCGGAAGCGCAAGCCGAGGAGCCGACCGACACGCAGGCATCGGTAGGTGCCGAGGCCGAGGGCGATGGCACCGCGGAAGGCCAAGAAGCGCCTGACTCCGGTGAGCCCGCCGATATCGGTGGTGTGGGCACCGTCGAAGGCGAGGAGGCCGGCGACGCGATTGCCGACGCCGCTGAGGCACACGAGTCCGCCGTCGAGGGTGAGGCGACAGCCGCGGAGCTAGCCGACGAAGCGGAGGCCGAAGCCACGGAGCCGACCGACGCGCAAGCGACGGAAGATGCGGCGACAGCCGAAGAATCAACCGACGAAGCCGACACTGCCGAGGTCAGCGGTGTTGGCGCCGTCGAGGGCGAAGCCGCATCCGAAGAGCCCGCAGACAATGCCGAGACCTCGGACGGCGGGCGAGTGCGCAAGTGGCTGCGCCGCCGCCGGAGAGGCTAGACACTTTTCCGGGTTATCCCCAGGCCACCGTTCGAATGTGTTGTCGTGTCATAGTGTTCGAGTAGTGTCGAACACATGTTCGAGGATGCTTCCAGTGGCGATCTTCTCACCCTCATGGGTGAAGAGGCTCGCGAGGAGGCTGCGGCGATGGGGCGCAGGCTGGCGCTCGTGGCCGAACTCTATGCGCGGCGCGAGAGGGAACATGAGGAAGCGAGGATGTTCTTCACCGACGTCGCGGTCGTCGTGGCGGCGGAGATATCGCCGGTGCAGAACATCAGTCATGCCCGCGCACTCGGTCAAGTCCATGCCGCGAAGGATCTGCGCGAGCGGCTCCCCCGTGTGGCTGAGATCTTTCGGCGGGGGTGGATCGACTACCGGGTAGTGGCCACCATCATGTCGCGTACTCAGAACGTGGAACCGGACATCATGCCCGCGCTCGACGAGGCTTTGGCTGCCAGAGCCGAGAAGTGGATGAAGCTCTCGGGTCCCAAATTGGTTGACCGCGTGGACATGTTCGTCACGCGCTTCGACCCGGAGGCGGTGCGGGTGCCGCGCCGATCCGAGAACAATCGCCACGTCGAGATCGAACCGGGTGACCCCGGAATGGCTTGGCTTACTGGCAATCTACGCGCCGAGGACGGTGCGGCGCTGAATGCCAGGCTCGACGCTTTGGCCGCCACAGTGTGCGACAACGACCCTCGAACCAAGGATCAGCGCCGCGCTGACGCTTGTGGTCCGCTTTCTCGCATGGAGGCCACACTGCCTTGCGAATGTGGGCTTGACGACTGCCCGGCGGCCGCCGAGCGCGCGGCCGTTGAGTCGGCGGTCATCCATTTGCTGGCCGAACAAGGCACTGTCGATGGAACCAGCGACAAACCCGGTTACCTGAAAGGGTTCGGAGTCCTGCCCGCCGAGTCGGTTCGCAGGGTAGCCAAGACCGCGCAATCGAAGCCGTTGACCGTGCCCACCCCGGAAGCCAAGGGCGGCAACAGCTACCGGCCCAACCTCGCGCTGCGGGAGTTCCTCCAGTGGCGGGACCTAACGTGCCGATGGCCGGGCTGCGACAAGCCGGTGCAACATTGCGACGTTGACCACACCACGCCTTGGCCCCAGGGGCCGACGCATCCGTCGAACACCAAGCACTACTGCCGGACTCACCATCTGCTCAAGACGTTCTTCAGTGGGCCTCGTGGTTGGACGGATCGACAGCTGTCCGACGGCACAATCGAGTTGATAGCTCCGACAGGACACGTGTGGCGGAGCGAACCCCATGGCGCAAGCATGTTTCCAGCGCTCGGACAGTCGACGGGCGAGCTCGACGTTCCCGCGGATATCTCCGACGACACCGCCGATCGAACCTTGATGATGCCCCGGCGCAAACAGACGCGTGACGACGACCTTCGCGACCGGATCAAGGCCGAACGCCGCGAGCGCGCCGAGTTGATCGCCGAAGAAGAGCGGCAGCGACAAGCCTGGCTGGCCGCCAACTATCAACCGCCACCGTTCTGACACGCCCGACCATCGGGGACCGCGAAGTCATTCCGCAGTCGCTCCAGCGAATCCTCCTGAGCGACAATCCGTTGACCCATCTCGCCACGACCGCGGGTTTCGGCAAACGCCCGCGCATGCCTGGGCTACACCTCGGGGTCAATGCGCCACAGAATTCTTACTGACTGGCACACCCCTGTCTGGCATGCTGGGAGCCATGACGGAGCCGCAGTTCGGTGGTAGTGAGCATGGCAGCACGCCCCCTCAGGAGCCGAGTTACCAGCCGCAATACCCGCCCCCGCCAGGCAGCGAGTACGGCGCGCCCCCCGGGGGTTACCCGTCGGCATACGGCGACCCGCTGGCGCCTTACGGACGTCACCCCATCACGGGGGAGCCCTATTCCGACAAGTCCAAACTGGTCGCGGGCCTGTTGCAGTTGCTCGGACTCTTCGGACTGGTCGGGATCGGCCGTATTTACCTCGGTTATACCGGGCTCGGTATCGCCCAGTTGGTCGTCGGCCTGATCACGTGCGGTATCGGCGCCATCATCTGGGGCATCATCGACGCCGTCATGCTGCTCACCGACAAAGTCCGCGATCCACAGGGGCGCCCTCTGCGCGATGGCACCTAGCGCCGACACGAGCCGCAAGCGGCTGTACGGCGCACTCGGTACCGGCGCCGTGTTGGCTGGTGCCCTGGCCTATATCGGCATCGGCGACCCACATCGCCCGAGTTTCGTCTTCCCTGCCTGTCCGTTCAAGGCGATCACCGGTTTGGACTGCCCCGCCTGCGGTGGTCTGCGCATGACGCACGACCTACTGCACGGCGACCTGGCCGCAGCGGTCGTCGACAATGTCTACCTGCTCGTCGGCCTTCCCTTATTGATGGCGTGGCTTCTGGTCCGGTGGCGTCGAAACAAACCGTTGCTGAACGCCCCGTTGATCGTCGTGATTGTCGTCTCAGCCCTGACCTGGACCGTGATGCGCAATCTGCCCGGATTCCCGCTGGTCCCCACGGTTCTCGACGGGTGAGCCCATAGCCGCGCTGTTACAATCGGCTGCGGGCCGGTGCAGTCCCGGACATGAAACTCTTCCGGACTGCGAAGGTGCCCCACGATGCTGTTTTCGGCATTCCCCGAGCCCCAAGGTCTCTACGACCCGGCCAATGAAGCGGATTCCTGTGGTGTCGCCATGGTTGTCGACATCCAGGGGCGACGTTCGCATTCCATCGTCGCCGACGGATTGACCGCCCTCGAACATCTCGACCATCGCGGCGCCGCCGGCGCCGAGACCAACAGTGGCGACGGTGCCGGAATCCTTATCCAGTTGCCCGTCGACCTGCTGCGCGAAGTTGTCGACTTCGACCTCCCGGCCCCCGCGCTCGACGGAAGCAACACCTTCGCCGCAGGCATCTGCTTCATGCCGCAGGAGCCCGCGGCCCGCGCGGCCGCCCGCGAAACCGTCGAAGCCATCGCAGACGACGAGGGGCTGAAGGTTCTCGGCTGGCGCCTCTTGCCGATCGACCCTCTCGGCGCGAATCTCGGTGCCACCGCGCTGAGTTGCATGCCGCACGCCGAGCAGCTGTTCGTGACGTCGACGAGCGACGTCGGCGGAATCGACCTCGACCGACGCGTCTATCCGCTCCGCAAGCGGGCCGAGCGCGAAGGCGTCTACTTCCCATCGCTGTCGAGCCGCACCATGGCGTACAAGGGCATGCTCACCACAAAGCAGCTGCCGCAGTACTTTTCGGATCTGCGCGACGAGCGTTGCCGCAGTGCCATCGCGATCGTGCACAGCCGGTTCTCGACAAACACGTTCCCGTCGTGGCCCTTGGCGCACCCATTTCGCTACGTGGCCCACAACGGTGAGATCAACACCGTCCGCGGCAACCGAAACCGCATGCGCGCACGGGAAGCGATGCTCGCCAGCGCCAACATCCCCGGCGATCTGTCCCGCTTGTTCCCGATCTGCACGCCGGACGCTTCGGACTCTGCCTCCTTCGACGAAGTGCTCGAACTGCTGTACCTCGGCGGCCGCAGCCTGCACCACGCTGTACTGATGATGATCCCGGAGGCCTGGGAGAACAGCACCACCATGGACGACGCCGAGCGTGCCTTCTGGCAGTTCCACGCGTCCTTGATGGAGCCGTGGGACGGCCCCGCCTGTGTCACCTTCACCGACGGCACAGTCGTCGGCGCGGTGTTGGACCGCAACGGATTACGTCCCGGCCGGTGGTGGCGCACGATCGACGACCGCGTCATCCTCGCCAGCGAGAGCGGCGTGCTCGACGTGCCGTCGGCGCAGATCGTCGCCAAGGGCCGCCTGCAGCCGGGCAAGATGTTCCTCGTCGACACCGCGGCCGGGCGCATCGTCTCCGACGACGAGATCAAGGCCGACCTGTCGGCGCAAGAGTCCTACGGCGAATGGTTGCACTCCGGACTGCTCGACATCGCCACCCTGCCCGACCGCACCCGTGTGCAGCCCAACCACGACAACGTCGTCAAACGCCAGATCGCCTTCGGCTACACCGAAGAGGATCTGCGCGTTCTGCTCACACCGATGGCCGCCGCCGGGGCAGAACCGTTGGGATCCATGGGTACCGACACACCGGCCGCGGTCCTCTCACAACGATCCCGACTGCTCTACGACTATTTCGTCGAAATGTTCGCACAGGTCACCAACCCGCCGCTGGACGCAATCCGCGAAGAGATCGTCACGTCGATGGCCCGAATCATGGGCCCGGAGCAGAACCTGCTCGAACCGTCAGCCGCGTCCTGTCGCCAGATCGTGCTGCGCTGGCCGGTTCTCGACAACGACGAGCTCAACAAGATCGTTCACATCAACGACGACGGCGAACACCCCGGCCTACGCACCACCGTGCTCAAGGCCCTCTACGACGTCGAACGCGGCGGCGAAGGCCTCGCCGAGGCCCTCGAAGACCTCCGCACCAAAGCCTGCGAGGCGATCGCCAAAGGCGCACGAACGCTTGTCATCTCCGATCGGGACTCTGACCACACCCGTGCGCCGATCCCGTCGCTGCTGGCCGTCTCGGCCGTTCACCACCACCTCGTGCGGACCAAGGAACGCACCACCGTGGCACTGGTCGTCGAGAGCGGCGATGCCCGCGAGGTGCACCACATTGCGATGCTCATCGGCTTCGGCGCGGCCGCGGTCAACCCCTACCTCGCGTTCGAGTCGATCGAGGACCTGGTCCGCGAAGGTGAACTCACCGGAATCGAACCCGCCGCCGCAGTACGCAACTACTGCAAGGCACTCGGCAAGGGCGTCATGAAGGTGATGAGCAAGATGGGTATCTCCACCGTCGCCTCCTACACGGCCGCGCAGGCCTTTGAGGCGGTCGGCATCGACAAGGCCGTCATCGACGAGTACTTCACCGACACTCCTAGCCAACTCGGTGGTGTGGGCCTCGACGTGATCGCCGAGGAGGTCAAACAGCGCCACCGCCGGGCCTACCCGGAGAACCCGACCGAGCGCGTGCACCGACGCCTGGAGGTCGGTGGCGACTACGCGTTCCGGCGAGAAGGCGAATTGCACCTGTTCACACCCGAAGTGGTGTTCCTGCTGCAGCATTCGACCCGTACCGGGCGCCACGACATCTTCCAGCGGTACTCCGACGAAGTGGACCGCCTCTCCCGCGAAGGCGGGACCCTGCGCGGCCTGTTCGAGTTCAAGAGGCTCAGGCCGCCGGTGCCGCTCGACGAAGTGGAGCCCATAGAGGAGATCGTCAAGCGATTCAACACCGGCGCCATGAGTTACGGCTCCATCTCGGTCGAGGCCCACGAGACGATGGCGATCGCGATGAACAACCTCGGCGGCCGATCCAACTCGGGGGAGGGCGGCGAGGACACCGATCGTCTCTACGACCCCACGCGCCGCAGCGCCGTCAAACAGGTCGCTTCCGGTCGATTCGGCGTCACCAGCGACTACCTGGTGAACGCGACGGACATCCAGATCAAGATGGCACAGGGCGCGAAACCCGGTGAGGGCGGGCAACTCCCGGGCTTCAAGGTGTATCCCAACATCGCCAAGACACGGCACTCCACCCCGGGCGTCGGTCTCATCTCGCCGCCGCCGCACCACGACATCTATTCCATCGAGGATCTCGCTCAGCTGATCCACGACCTCAAGAACGCCAACGACCAGGCGCGCATCCACGTCAAGCTCGTCAGCAGCGTCGGCGTCGGAACCGTCGCCGCCGGCGTGTCCAAGGCGCATGCCGACGTCGTGCTGATCTCGGGGTACGACGGCGGCACCGGAGCCGCGCCCCTGACGAGCCTCAAGCACGCCGGCGCACCATGGGAGATCGGGCTGGCCGAGACTCAGCAGACGTTGATGCTCAACGGGTTACGCGACCGGATCACGGTTCAGTGCGACGGCGGGATGCGCACCGCGCGCGACGTCATCGTCGCCGCGCTGCTCGGCGCCGAGGAGTACGGGTTTGCCACCGCACCGCTGATCGTGTCGGGCTGCATCATGATGCGGGTCTGCCACCTCGACACCTGCCCGGTCGGCGTGGCCACGCAGAACCCGGAACTGCGCGCCCGGTTCACCGGCAAGCCCGAGTTCGTCGAGAACTTCTTCCGCTTCATCGCCGAAGACATCCGCAAATACCTGGCAGAGCTCGGATTCCGGTCCCTCGACGAGGCGATCGGCCACGCCGAGCTGCTCGATACCGACAAAAGTGTCGAGCATTGGAAGGCCCGGGGCCTGGACCTCTCACCGATCTTCGCAGTGCCCGCCGACGGGCACACCGGCCAAGCCGCGCCCCGCCGCAAGGTCCGCGACCAGTACCACGCACTGGACCAGGCACTGGACCAGACGTTGATCCAGCTCGCCGAGGGCGCACTGGAGGACGCGCATACCGTCCGACTCGAACTACCGATCCGCAACGTCAACCGCACCGTCGGCACGCTGCTGGGCTCCGAGGTGACCCGGCGTTTCGGCGCACAGGGTCTTCCCGACGGCACCATCCACATCACCCTGACCGGTTCCGCCGGCCAGTCGCTCGGCGCCTTCCTGCCACCCGGCATCACCTTGGAACTCGTCGGCGACGCGAACGACTATGTCGGAAAGGGTTTGTCCGGCGGTCGGATCATCGTGCGACCGCCGGACGACGTGCTGTTCCTGGCCGAGGACAACGTGATCGCCGGCAACACGCTGCTGTTCGGCGCGACGTCGGGTGAGGTGTATTTGCGGGGTCGGGCCGGCGAACGCTTCGCCGCCCGAAACTCGGGTGCGCTGACGGTGGTTGAGGGGGTCGGCGACCACGCGTGCGAGTACATGACCGGCGGCCGGGTCGTCGTGCTCGGCAAGACCGGTCGCAACATGGCCGCGGGCATGTCCGGCGGCATCGCCTTTGTCCTGGGCCTGGACCCGAGACGGGTCAACACCGAGATGGTGGAGTTGCAGCATCTCGACCCGGAAGATCTGGCGTGGCTGCGCGACGTGATCTCCCGGCACGCTCAGTTCACCGGCAGCAGCCTGGCGACATCACTGCTGTCGGACTGGCCAAGGCGCAGTACACAATTTACCAAGATCATGCCCCGCGACTACCAGCGCGTCCTGCAGGCCACACTCACCGCGAAGCGCGAGGGGCGCGACGTCGACACTGCGATCATGGAGGCCAGCCGTGGCTGATCCCACCGGATTCCTGAGAGTTCCGAAGGTCGAGGCGGCCAAACGTCCGGTCGACGAACGCGTCGGCGACTGGCGCGAGGTCTACGAACAGCAGGACCCGAACCGGCGCGCCGCCGAGGTGTCCCAGCAGGCCCGTCGGTGCATGGACTGCGGAATACCGTTCTGCCACTCCGGAACCGCGGGCTGCCCGCTGGGCAACCTGATTCCGGAGTGGAACGATCTGGTGCGCCGCGGCAGATGGGACGCGGCCAGCGACCGCCTGCACGCCACCAACAACTTTCCCGAGTTCACCGGCCGGTTGTGCCCGGCACCCTGCGAGGCGGCGTGCGTGCTGTCGATCTCGGAGGAGCAGACCGGCGGCAGCGTCACCATCAAGCGCATCGAGCAGACCATCGCCGACCATGCCTGGCTCAACGGCATCGTCGAACCGCAGCCCGCCGCCATCGCCTCCGGTAAGAGTGTCGCGATCGTCGGCTCCGGCCCGGCGGGATTGGCCGCGGCACAACAGCTCACGCGCGCCGGCCACGAGGTGACCGTCTACGAGCGTGACGACCGCATCGGCGGGTTGATGCGTTACGGCATCCCCGAGTACAAACTCCAGAAAGCGACGCTGGATCAGCGGTTGGCTCAGATGCGTGCGGAGGGAACGCGATTCGTCACCGAGACCGAAGTCGGCGTCGACATCTCCGTCGAGCAACTGCGCGCGCAGTACGACGCGGTCGTGCTGGCGGTCGGCGCGCTGCGTGCACGCGACTACCAGGTCGAGGGTCGTGATCTCAAGGGTGTCCATTTGGCGATGGAGCACCTGGTGTCCGCGAACAAGGAATGCGAGGGCGATGGGCCCAGCACGATCAGCGCGAAGGGCAAGCACGTCGTGATCATCGGCGGCGGTGACACCGGCGCCGACTGCCTCGGCACCGCACACCGTCAGGGCGCACTGTCGGTGACCCAGCTCGACTACAACCCCGAACCGCCGGAAACCCGCGACGAGTCGCGCACTCCGTGGCCGACTTGGCCGATCGTGCTACGGACCCGGCTCTCACCGGCCCACGCCGAGGGCGGGCATCGACGCTACGAGGTCGCCGTCCAGCGATTCGTCGGCGACGACAGCGGTCAGCTCCGTGCGCTTCAGATCGCCGAGGTCAAGGTCGAGCGCGACATGAAAAGCCCGGTAGGGCGCCGCGTCATCACGCCGGTCGGCGATCCGATGGAAATTCCCTGTGAACTCGCGTTGCTGGCCATCGGTTTCGACGGTGTCGAACACATGCCACTCCTCGACGAACTGGGCCTGACGCTGAACCGGCGCGGCGCACTGCCGTGCGGCTCGGACTGGCAGACCAACACCCCCGGCGTGTTCGTCTGCGGCGATGCCCATCGCGGTGCCTCACTGATCGTCTGGGCGATCGCCGAGGGCCGAAGCGCCGCGCATGCGGTCGACACGTTTCTGATGGGGGAGTCGGATCTGCCGGCCCCGGTGACGCCGGGCGCACTTCCGCTGGCCGTCGTCTGAATCGATAACGACTATGCTCGAGTGTCGTGAATAGACGCGGAAAGATCGTCTGCACCCTCGGTCCGGCCACCGCGACCGATGACGCCGTCCGTGCGCTGGTCGCAGCGGGAATGGACGTTGCGCGGCTCAACTTCAGCCACGGCGACTATCCCGATCACGAGGCCAACTACAAGCGGGTTCGGTCCGCGTCGGACGCCACCGGCCGTGCGGTCGGCATCCTGGCCGACCTGCAGGGCCCCAAGATCCGGCTCGGCCGCTTCAAGGATGGCCCCACGTTCTGGGCGGCCGGTGAGACGGTGCGCATCACCGTCGACGACGTCGAGGGAACATCCGACCGCGTGTCGACCACCTACAAGCGCCTGGCCGAGGACGCCACGCCCGGTGACCGGGTCCTGGTCGACGACGGCAATGTCGGTCTCGTCGTCGAAAGCATCGAAGGCAACGACATCGTCTGCACCGTCACCGAAGGCGGTCCGGTCAGCAACAACAAGGGCATGTCGCTACCCGGGATGAACGTGTCCGCGCCGGCCCTGTCCGACAAGGACATCGACGACCTCGAGTTCGCACTGCGCCTCGGCGTGGACTTCGTGGCGCTGTCCTTCGTCCGGTCACCGGCCGACATCGAACTCGTACACGAGGTGATGGACCGGGTCGGACGTCGGGTGCCCGTCATCGCCAAGCTCGAGAAGCCCGAAGCCATCGACAACCTCGAGGCCGTGGTACTGGCATTCGACGCGATCATGGTGGCCCGCGGCGACCTCGGTGTGGAACTGCCGCTCGAGGAAGTCCCGCTGGTGCAGAAGCGCGCGATCCAAATGGCAAGGGAGAACGCGAAACCCGTCATCGTCGCGACCCAGATGCTGGAGTCGATGATCGAGAACTCGCGGCCCACCCGGGCCGAGGCGTCCGACGTCGCCAACGCGATCCTCGACGGCACCGACGCGGTGATGCTCTCCGGTGAGACCTCCGTCGGCAAGTACCCGCTCGAGACGGTCAAGACGATGGCGCGCATCATCAAGGCGGTCGAGGAGAACTCCGTTGCGGCTCCGCCGCTCACGCATGTGCCCCGGACCAAGCGCGGCGTCATCTCCTATGCCGCCCGCGACATCGGCGAGCGCCTCGACGCGAAGGCGCTGGTGGCCTACACCCAGTCGGGCGACACGGTGCGCAGGCTCGCGCGGCTGCACACGCCGCTGCCGCTGTTGGCGTTCACGTCGCTTCCCGAGGTGCGCAGCCAGCTCGCGCTGAGTTGGGGAACCGAGACGTTCATCGTGCCGCACATCCAGACCACCGACGGAATGATCCGTCAGGTCGACAAGTCGCTGCTCGAGCTCGGGCGCTACAAGCGAGGGGATCTGGTGGTCGTCATCGCGGGCATCCCGCCGGGCACGGTTGGCTCCACCAATCTGATCCACGTGCACCGGATCGGCGAGGACGACGTGTGACGGCGGACTTCGACGAGCTGCTCGAGATTCTCCGCCTCCGCCAGATCGACGACGACATCTACGTCGGCTCGCATCCCAGCAAGAACCCCGTTCGCACATTCGGCGGCCAGATGATGGCCCAATCCTTCGTTGCCGCGGGCCGCAGCTTGAAGCATCCGACGCCGCCGAGTGCGCTCTCGGCTCACTTCATCGCGGGTGGGGATCCGGAGAAGGATCTCGAGTTTCACATCGTGCGGCTCCGTGACGAACGCCGGTTCGCCAACCGCCGCGTCGACGTCATGCAGGACGGCCGGCTGCTGACCACGGCCATGGTGTCGTTCCTGGCCGGCGGTCGCAGCCTGGAGCACGCGATCGCGCCACCGGAGCTGCCCGATCCGGAGTCGGTGCCGCCGGTGGACGAACTGCTGCGCGGCTACGAAGACGTCGTCCCGCATTTCGTCAACGCGCTGCGACCGATCGAGTGGCGTTACACCAACGACCCGAGTTGGGTGATGCGCGACAGAGGCGAGAAGCTGCCGCACAACCGGGTGTGGATGAAGGCGCTCGGGACGATGCCCGAGGACCCGGTGCTGCACGCCGCCGCGCTCGTCTATTCGTCGGACACCACCGTGCTCGACTCGATCATCACCACACACGGTCTGTCGTGGGGTTACGACCGGATCTTCGCGGTCACCACCAATCACTCGGTGTGGTTCCACCGGCCGGTGCGCTTCGACGAATGGCTGCTGTACTCGACCGCCTCACCGGTGGCCGCCGACTCCCGCGGCCTGGGAACCGGACACTTTTTCGACCGGTCCGGTCAGCCGGTTGCGACCGTGGTGCAGGAAGGGATCGTCAAGTACTTCCCGCCCCGCTGACTAAGGCGTCGGTGTGAGCGTCACGTCGAACTGGTCCTCGACGCGGTGCTGGAACTCCTCGGCGCACTGCTGCACGGCGTCCTGGTCGTTGCCGGCGCGCGACACGCAATCGACGTAGTCGGTTCCCCCCACCTGGTTGAAACCCCAGACGGCGAGCCAGATGACGACGATGGCCTCGATGATGCTCAGGAACCCGAGCACGATACCGGCCATGGCGACACCGCCGTTGGTGGCTTCGCCGCGCTTGGCCCTGCCCCAGCCGATGAAGCCGAGGATCACGGCGACGACGCCGAGCACGATGCCGCCGAAGACGGACAGCAGCGCGATGATCGCGACCACCAGGGCCGCGATGCCGATGCCGTTCTTCGGCGCGGTCGCCGGCGGTGGATACGCGTAACCCTGCGGTGGAGGCGGCGGATAACCGCCTGGATACGCCCCGTACTGCGGCTGGGACGAAGGCTGCGGTGGAGGCGGTGGCGGCGGTGGCGGCTGCGAAGGCGTTTCGGGGTGTTCCGGATCGCTCATGTCGAGGAGGTTACTCCGCGACCAGCGAGAATGAGGGTAGGACACTCAAGCTGGCCGGGTAGATGATGCGTGGCGACGACGACCGTGCGGTCGGCGGGAAATAGCCCCCCGGGAGTGAGCAGGCCGATCAGAATCCGGTCGGCAGCGGCGGCGTCGAGGTGTTCGGTCGGTTCGTCGAGCAACACCGTTGGGGCGGTGGTGAGCAGTGCGCGCGCCAACAGCAGACGCCGGCGCTGCCCGGCGGACACGGCGGCCGCCCCGCCGAACAGCACGGTGGACAGCCCTTCCGGCAACGTGTTCGACCAGTCGCGCAAACCCACCCGTTGCAAGGCCGCCCGGATGTCGTCGTCAGTCGCGTCACCGCGCGCCGCCAACAGGTTGTCCCGCACCGTCGTGGCGAAAATGTGGGCGTCTTCGGCGAGAAAGACAGCGGACGGGTCGCTTTCGGCCATGGAGAGCAACAGCGTCGTCTTGCCCGATCCGCTCGGGCCCACGATCGCGACACGGTCGCCGCGCGCCACCGACACCTCGGGAACGGCCGGCCGCTCACGCGGGGAGTCGATCGGTTCGGTGATCTCGGCGAGGCGGCGCGCCGCGATACGCGACCGGGTCAGCTGCACCGCGGCCGCGGGCAAGGCCGCGCTCGCCTCGAACGCCGACAGCGGTAACAGCATCAGAATCGCGAGCGTCGTCGCTGGGACCGAGTCGGCGATCGCGATCGCGGCGACCACAGCGCCGAACACGCTGGCGCCTATCGCCGCGGTCGAGGCCGCGGCCGCCACCGCTGCGGGGGCGGTCGACCTGTCGGTGGCGCGTCCCCAGTCGCGGTGTCGGCGCTCGGCCTCGGCCAGTACCGCATCGAGGCGTCCGCAGACGCGAAGTTCCGGTGCGTGCTCGAGAGCCTGCATCACCGCGACGTCGCGCCCCGAATGATGTTGTGTGGCTGCATGTTCCGTCGCCTCGGCGGCGCGGGCGGCCAGCGCGGGTGCGACCACGCCCGCGATCAGCAGGCACAGCGCCAGGATGACCGCCGCCTCGGGGGAGATGAGGCCGATGCCGACGACGGCGGCCAACCCGAGAACGGCTGCCACGGCGATCGGCAGCACGGCGCGCACCACGACGTCGGCCAGGTCGTCGACCGACGCGCCGATCCGGGCCACCAGCTCGCCGGCGGGCATCCGCATCGCGGTGTCGGCGGGCGCATCCGCCAGCCGCCGATACAGCGACTCGCGGGTGTCGGCCGCGGAGCGAAGCGCGGTGTCGTGTGACGCCAGCCGCTGGCAGTACCCCAGCACGCCGCGGGAGATACCGAGCGCGCGCACCGCGACGACCGCGACCGTGAGGTCCAGCACCGGTGGCATCTGCCACGCCCTCGTGATCAGCCAGGCCGAAATCGCGGCCAGCGCCAGCGCGCTGCCCAACGACAGGACACCGAGCAGGACCGCGAGCGACAAGCGCCCCAGCCGGGCCCTCAGCAGCTCACGCATCGACGAGCTCCCTCATGTAGATCACGCGGTCACCGATGGCGCGCACCGAATCTCGGTGACCGACGACCAGCACCGTGGTGCCGGCGCGGGCCCGCGCGACGATCGTGTCGAGCACACGGGTCTCCATCGCCGCATCGAGGTGAGACGTCGGCTCGTCGAGCAGGAGTACCGGCGCGGTCGAGCCCAGCGCCCGGGCCAGCCCGAGCCGCTGGCGCTGACCGAGTGACAGGCCCGAACCGTCGCGGCCGAGCACGGTGTCCAGGCCCTGGGGAAGCGTCGCGAGGACCTCGTCGAAACCCGCTGAGCGGCAGGCCTCGTCGAGATCGGCGATCGGCCCGAACAACTCGAGGTTGTGGCGGACGCTGCCCGGCACCAGCATCGGACGATGCGGTAGCCAGGAGACCTGGGCCCACCATGCCCGCAGGTCGAGGTCGTCGACATCGATGCCGTCGATCGAAACCTGACCGGGATGCAGGCCGAGGATCGTGTGCAGCAGCGTCGACTTGCCGACACCGTTGGGACCGGTCAGCACCGTCACCCGCCCCGGCTCCACATCCTCGTCGAGGGTCCCGAGGTGGATGGTGGCCCCGGCCGCCCGGACCGTGCGGGTCGCCGCCGGTCTACGCGGCAGCTTGTGCAGGAGCCGGAGTGCGGCCTCGGCCGCGGTCTTGCCGTCCTGGGCGGCGTGGAACTCGACCCCGACGCGGCGAAGCGGCCAGAACACCTCCGGCGCCAGCAGCAGCGCGGTGAGGCCTGCGGTGAGGGTCATCTCGCCGAATACCAGCCGCAGCCCGATGCCAACGGCGACGAGCGCGACGCCCAACGTGGCCAGCAGTTCGAGGACCAACGCCGACAGAAAAGCCATCCGCAGGGTAGCCATTGTCGAACGACGGTGCGCCGCAGCCAGTTCGGTGATGCGGCCGGCGGATCCTTCGAGGCGACCCAGTCCCCGCAGCGTCGGTATGCCCGCGATCAGGTCGAGCATCCGCGACTGCAGTGTGCTCATCGCCGCCAGGGCGGTCTCCGAACGGTCCCTGGTCAGCAGACCGATCAACACCATGAATATCGGGATGAGCGGCAGCGCGATCAGAACGATGAGCGCCGAGGGCCAGTCGACCGCGGCGATCACCAGCACCGCGGCTGGTGTGAGGATGCCCGCGAGGAACATCGCGGGCAGATACGCCGTGAGAAACGGTCGCAGACCGTCGAGGCCGCGGGTGATCAGCGCGGCCGTGGTATCGCGTTCGGCCGCGAGAAGTCGCGGTGGCAGTGCGGTGACAGCGCGGAGAACCTGACCGGACAGGTCGGCGATCACCTGTGTCGCGCCCGTCGAGGCCAGCCTGCTCTGAAGCCAGTGCGCGACAGAGCGAATCGCCCACAGCCCAACCAGGATTGCGAGCGGGCCCGCCCAGTGGCGGAGGTGATGCGAGGTGGGGTCGGTGATCACCCCTGCCACGACATCGGCGAGCACGACCGCCGCACCGATCGTCGCGCCGGCGATGAGCACCCCGCACACCACCGATGCGACCAGATAGCGCCGCATCGCGGGGGAGGACCGCCACAGGTTCATCTCCGCCGCCGCGTCAATCCCGCCGGTTCGGGGATCCGGTCGACCGAGATACGTTGCCGAAAGACCCAATACGTCCAACCTTGATAGAGCAGCACCAGTGGTGCGAAGATCAGCGCCGCCCAGCTCATGATGGTCAACGTGTACGGGCTCGAGGCGGCGTTGTCGATTGTCAGGCTGTAGGCAGGATCTATCGTGGATGGCATTAGATTCGGGTAGAGCACGCCGAAGAGCAGAACCACGACCGCCGCGACGGTCAAGGTCGTGTACGCGAACGCCCAGCCTTCTCGGACACCGTGCCAGACCCGCAGGACCGCTGCCAGCTGCGCCAGAGCCGCGGCAAGAAGCACCAGCCAGGTCCAGTCCTTGCCGTACGCCAGTTGCGTCCACAGCCCGAACGACGCCAGTGCCGCGGTCACGGGCAGTGCCAGCCTGCCGGAAAATCGCAGGGCATCTTCACGCACGGTGCCATCGGTTTTCAGCGCCACGAACACCGCGCCGTGGAACAGGAACAATCCGGCGGTGGTCAGGCCGCCGAGCAGCGTGTAACCGTTGACCAGATCACCGAACGCGATGCGCAGCTGCTTGTCGGCGTCGACGGGAAGCCCGCGTACCAGCGCGGCGAACGCCACACCCCACAGCACGGCGGGCACCCACGATCCGACGGCGATCCCGATGTCGGCCCACCGCCGCCAACCGGGATCGTCGATCTTGCCGCGCCATTCGATCGCCACGACGCGCAGGATCATTGACAGCAGGATTGCCAGTAGCGGCAGGTACAGACCCGAGAACATCGTCGCGTACCAGTCGGGGAAGGCGGCGAACATGGCCCCGCCCGCGGTGATCAGCCAGACTTCGTTGCCGTCCCAGACGGGCCCGATGGTGTTCAGCACCGCACGGCGGCGTCGTTCGGGGTCACCGCCGCCGGTGCGGCCGATCATCCCCATCAGCATGCCGACGCCGAAATCGAAGCCCTCCAACACGAAGAAGCCGAGGAACAGACCGGCCATCACCACGAACCACAGTTCCTGCAGTGCCATTGCCACCACTCCTCTAGTACGCGAACGACTCAGTAAGCGAACGACAAGGGCGCCACCTCGTCGCTGCCGGGCGGTAGCGGCGCGGCGGGCTCGGAGTCGTGTGCCTGCGGCCCTTCGATCGTGTAGCGGCGGATGAGCCAGAACCAGATGACCGCGAGCGCCGCGTATACCAGCGTGAAGGCGACGAGGGAGGCGACGACCATGCCGACCGGATGGCCTGAGACCCCGTCGGCGACGGTCAGCCGAATCATCGGATCCCCGGTGGGGTTGGGCACCACCACCCAAGGTTGACGACCCATCTCGGTGAAGATCCATCCGGCGCTGTTGGCCAAGAAGGGGGCGGGTAGCGCAACCAGCGCGAAGCGCGAGAGCCGGCGTGACTGCGGAATCCGGCGACGACGTGTCAGCCACAGCACTACCACCGCGAAAAGCACTGGGACGGCGAGCAATCCAATCATGGCGCGGAACGACCAGTACGTGACGAACAGGTTGGGCCGGTAGTCGCCCGGTCCGAACTTCTCGATGTACTGGTCCTGAAGGTCCTTGACACCCTCGAGGCGGATGCCCTCGAATTCGCCCTCGGCCAGGAACGGCAGAACGTAGGGGACCTCGATGAGATGCGTGACGCTATCGCAGTTGTTGTGGGTGCCGACGGTCAGAATGGAGAAGTCTGGGTCGGTTGCGGTGTGGCACAGTGATTCCGCCGACGCCATCTTCATCGGCTGCTGCTCGAACATCAGCTTGCCCTGCACATCTCCGGTGACGACGAGACCGAGCGTCGAGGCGAGGACGACCAGGCATCCCATGATCGCCGCCGGCCGGAACATCGTCTGCGCCTCGGAACGCTTGTCGTCCCGCGCGCGGATCATCCACCACACGCACACGCCCGCGACGAACATGCCGGCGGTGAGGAACGCACCGAACACCGCATGCGCGAAGGCGGCGATCGCGGTGTTGTTGGTGAACAGCTCGACGATGCTGGTCAACTCCGCGCGCCCGGTCTCCGGGTTGAGCCGGGCGCCGACGGGGTGCTGCATCCATGAGTTGGCCGCGATGATGAAGAACGCCGACAGGTTCACCGCGACGGCCACCACCCATATGCAGGCGAGGTGTACCAGGCGCGGCAGCCGGGTCCACCCGAAGATCCACAGGCCGAGGAACGTCGACTCGAAGAAGAAGGCGGCCAGTCCTTCCATCGCCAGCGGTGCGCCGAAAACGTCACCTACGAACCGTGAGTACTCGCTCCAGTTCATGCCGAACTGAAATTCCTGGACGATGCCGGTGGCCACGCCCAGGGCGAAGTTGATCAGGAACAGTTTGCCGAAGAAGCGGGTGAGGCGGTACCAGGACGAATTCCCGGTGAGCAGCCACGCGGTCTGCATGGCGGCGATCAACGGCGCCAGGCCGATGGTCAGCGGGACGAAAATGAAGTGGTAGACGGTCGTGATGCCGAACTGCCACCGCGACACATCGAGTGCGTCCATCTCACCCTCTTCCGTGGCTGTGGCCCCAGCCTACGACAGGGTGTAGTAGACGTCAGTGTGTGTTAGCTCACCGACTCCTCGGCCGCAGGTGAGGGGGTTGACCCCGCGTCGGTGAGCTCCCTCGAGGCTTTACGGATCCCGAACGCGGACACGATCTCGAAGATGCCGATCACGACCAGCGAGAAGCCGGCCACGACCGTCAGGATCGCGAGCGACTCGAACGGCAGGGCGAGCATCACCACACCGGCGATGAGGCTGATCACGCCGACGAAAATCTCCCATGCACGCCCCGGCAGTGTCGGGTCGCTGATCGCCGAGACCGCCGTCGCCACGCCGCGGAAGATGAAGCCGATGCCGATCCAGATCGCCAGCAGCAGGATCGACTCCTGCAGGCTACGGAAGCACAACACGGCAAGGACCAGCGCCGCGGCGCCGGAGATGAACAGCAGCACCCGGCCGCCGGCGGAGACGTGCAGGCTGAACGCGAAGATCACCTGGGCGATACCGGCGATCAAGAGGTAGGCCCCGAAGAAGATCGCGGCGACCACGATCGTCTTGCCCGGCCACAGCCAGATGAGCGCGCCCAGGACTACTGCGAGAAGTCCGGAGACCAAGGTTGTTTTCCACAGATGCCGCAACAGGTTGGGCGGCGCGGTGCTAGTCATGGGCGCAGTGTGACATAGCGAAACGGAAATGATCGTCGCAATTCGGTATCGATTCGACCGTCAATGGTGCGGCCCCGCGCATGCGCGCCGTTTGGTTCCCCTGCCGCAGCCTGGCGTCTCTACTACTGTTCCGGTACCGGTGCTATGCATCGATCCCACGACGCAGAAAGTAGGGGCATCCGTGTTAGGTGAGTGTCACAACCGTCGAGGTAGATTCTGGCGTTTCGCAGTCGTATTCGCCGCGGCCGGCGCCCTGGCGATGTCCGGATGCGCCAGCGGCGAAGGAGGCGGTGGCGGTGGCGATGCCACCAGTGCGTCGCCCACGGCGCCGGCGGCCAAGGTCGACGAGATTGCCAATACCGTTCCAGAGGACATCAAATCGTCCGGCGAGCTGGTCGTCGGTGTCAACATTCCGTACGCGCCCAACGAATTCAAGGATCCCAGCGGCAAGATCGTCGGCTTCGACGTCGACCTGATGAATGCGATCGCGGCCACGCTCGGATTGACGCCCGAATACCGCGAGTCGGACTTCGCGAAGATCATCCCGTCGATCCAGGGTGGCACCTACGACGTCGGCATGTCGTCGTTCACCGACACCAAAGAACGGGAGAAAACCGTCGATTTCGTCACCTACTTCAACGCGGGCACGCTGTGGGCGCAGCGGCCGGGATCGGCGATCGACCCGAACAACGCATGCGGCAAGAAGGTGGCGGTGCAGGCGACCACCACCCAAGAGGCCCAGGAACTTCCGGCGAAGAGCAAGGCGTGCACCGATACCGGCAAGCCGCCGATAGAGATCGTCCCGTTCGACGGCCAGGACGCCGCGACCAACGCGGTGGTGCTGGGCCAGGTCGACGCGATGTCGGCGGACTCCCCGGTGACCTCATATGCGATCAAGCAGAGCAACGGCAAACTCGAGTCCGCCGGTGAGATCTTCGATTCGGCGCCGTACGGCTGGCCCGTGCAGAAGGGTTCGGCCCTGGCGCAGTCCCTGCAGAAGGCCCTCGAGCACCTGATCGAAGCCGGCACCTATCGCGAGATCGCCGCCAACTGGGGCGTCGAGAACGGGATGATCGACAAGCCGGTCATCAACGGCGCGGTCTCGTAAAGGACGCTTTCATGAGCGATGTCGACACGTCGTCACCCGTTGCCCCCGCCGCCATCGATGCGGTGCCGCTGCGCCATCCGTGGCGGTGGGTGGCGGCGGTCGTCATCGCCATACTCGTCGCACTGTTCCTCTACGGCGCGGCGACCAACGACTCCTATCGCTGGTCCACTTACTGGGAGTACCTGTTCAACGAACGGGTTTTGACGGTCGGGGTGCTCAACACGTTGCAACTGACCATCTACTCGATGGTGCTCGCGATCCTGCTGGGTGTGTTGCTCGCGGTGATGCGACTGTCTCCGAACCCGGTGCTGAAAGCCGTTGCGTGGGTGTATCTGTGGATCTTCCGCGGCACCCCGGTGTACGTGCAGCTGGTGTTCTGGGGACTGTTGCCGACGATCTACCAGAACCTCCAGCTCGGGGTGCCGTTCGGGCCCTCGCTGCTTCAGGTCGACCTGCAGTCGCTGTCGATTCCCTTCCTGCTGGCCATCCTCGGACTGGCGCTGAACGAGGCCGCGTACATGGCCGAGATCATCCGCGCGGGAATCAGTTCCGTGCCCGAGGGCCAGGCCGAGGCCTCCACAGCGCTGGGCATGTCCTGGGGGATGACCATGCGGCGCACCGTGCTTCCGCAGGCGATGCGGGTGATCATCCCACCGACCGGCAACGAGGTGATCAGCATGCTGAAGACCACGTCGCTGGTGACCGCGGTACCGTTCACGCTGGACCTGTACGGCATCACATCGCGTGAGATCGCCGCGCGCATCTTCGAACCCGTTCCGCTGCTGCTGGTGGCCGCGACGTGGTACTTGGCGATCACCAGCGTGCTCATGGTCGGCCAGTACTACTTGGAGCGTTACTACTCGCGTGGCGCGTCACGCAAGCTGACCACCAAACAGCTCGAGGCGCTGGCCAAGGCGCAGACGCTGGGGGAGGCGCACCCGTGACACCGATGGTCAAAGCCGAGGCCGTGTGCAAGAACTTCGGTGCGCTGCAGGTTCTGAAGGGCGTCACGCTCGAGATCGGACGCGGCGAGGTGTTGTGCATGGTCGGGCCGTCCGGCTCGGGCAAATCCACGTTTCTGCGGTGCATCAACCACCTCGAACAGGTCAACGCCGGGCGTCTGTACGTCGACGGTGAGCTGATCGGATACCGGCAGCGGGGCAACAAGATCCACGAGATGTCCCCGCGCGAAGCGGCCCGGCAGCGCCGCGACATCGGTATGGTCTTCCAGCACTTCAACCTGTTTCCCCACCGCACGGTGCTGGAGAACGTCATCGAGGCTCCCATTCACGTCAAGCGCGTCAAGAAAGACGAGGCGGTGGCGCGCGCACGAGACCTGCTCGACCAGGTCGGTCTGACCGCCAAGGCCGACGCCTATCCCGCCCAGCTGTCCGGTGGCCAGCAGCAGCGCGTCGCGATCGCCCGCGCTCTGGCGATGAGCCCCAAGCTGATGCTGTTCGACGAACCCACTTCGGCGCTGGACCCCGAACTTGTCGGCGAGGTGCTCGAAGTGATGAAAAAGCTTGCCGCCGAGGGTATGACGATGGTGGTGGTGACACACGAGATGGGGTTCGCCCGCGAGGTGGCCAATCAACTGGTGTTCATGGACGGCGGTGTGGTCGTGGAGAGCGGACCGCCGCGCGAAGTGCTGTCCAACCCCAAGCTAGAACGCACAAAGGCGTTTCTGTCCAAGGTGCTGTAGACAGATGCCGGCCAACGCCCCGGATCCGGCCACGCCGCTGTGGCGGGCCGCCCAGGTGTTCCGACTGCTGAGTTGCCTGTACGCGCTCGGATTCCAGGTGTCGGTGAACCCCGACCTGGACCGCCCGGCCGTGGCGTGGGCACTGTTCGCAGTGCTGCTGGGGTTCAGTGCGCTGTGCGCGGTCGCCTATCTGCAGGGGTTCGGCCGGCGCCCGGTGTTCGTGCTGGCCGAGCTCGCAGTGGTCGTGGCGTTGATCCTGTCGACCGAGGTGGTCGCCTCGTCGCAGTGGGCGTTCGACAACCAGTCGTGGCCGACGACCTTGTGGGCGACAAATGCGACCATCTCCGCGGCGATCGTCGCCGGCCCCATCGCGGGCATGTTCACCGGCGTGCTCGTGATGGTCGCCAGCACCGTCGTCAAGGGCTTCATCAACTACGACCTCGGCCGCAACGCGACGATCGTCATCGAACTCGCGGTTGGTCTCGCGGTGGGCATGGCCGCGCAGACCGCCCGACGGGCCCATTCCGAACTCGAGCAGGCGGCTCGGCTGGCGGCCGCCC
Source organism: Mycobacterium sp. IS-1590 (assembly GCF_001500025.1). Lineage (GTDB taxonomy): Bacteria > Actinomycetota > Actinomycetes > Mycobacteriales > Mycobacteriaceae > Mycobacterium. The sequence continues at coordinate 162,981 of NZ_LQIW01000050.1, forward strand.
ACCAGGAGCGGGAGAGGTTGTCTCGCGAGGTGCACGACGGCGCCATCCAGGTGCTCGCCCTGGTCTCGCGTCGCGGCCGCGAAATCGGAGGAGCGACAGCTGAACTCGCCGAACTCGCCGGTGAGCAGGAACGGGCGCTGAGGCGGCTGGTCAGCTCCGGTGAGGCCGAACCACGCGTCGGGGCGATGACCGACCTCGGTGCGGTATTGCGACAGCGCGCCTCTGACCGTGTTTCGGTGAGCCTGCCCGCCGCACCCGTCCTTGTCGACGCGGTCGTGGCCACGGAGCTGTCCGCCGCGGTCGTCAACGCGCTCGACAACGTGGTCGCCCACGCCGGACCGGACGCCCACACCTACGTGCTGCTGGAGGACCTCGGTGACACCATCACGGTGAGCATCCGAGACGACGGCATCGGGATCCCCGAGGGACGGCTCGAGGAGGCCGTGCGAGAGGGCCGCATCGGTGTCGCGAAATCGATTGTCGGACGGATGAACTGGCTCGGTGGCAGCGCCAAGCTGACCACCGGTCCGGAGAGCGGGACGGAATGGGAACTGACGCTACCCCGACGGTGATGGTCGTCGATGACCATCCCATCTGGCGCGATGCGGTGGCCCGCGACCTCGAAGAGGACGGTTTCACCGTGGTCGCCACCGCCGACGGCTGCGGTGCCGCGCGACGCCGCGCCGCAGCGGTGCAGCCCGATGTCGTGGTGATGGACATGCGGCTCGCCGACGGTGACGGCGCGCAGGCGACCGCCGACGTGCTCGCCGTATCGCCGTCGTCGAAGATCCTCGTGCTGTCGGCTTCCGACGAACGCGAGGACGTGCTCGAGGCCGTGAAGGCCGGGGCGACCGGATACCTGGTGAAGAGCGCTTCGAAGCAGGAACTCGGTGATGCCGTGCGCGCCACCGCCGAGGGCAGGGCCGTGTTCACACCCGGACTGGCGGGCCTTGTGCTCGGCGAGTACCGGCGGATCGCGCAGAACAAGGGCGGCCCGCAGGCCCCGAGCCTGACCGAGCGGGAGACCGAGATCCTTCGGTACGTCGCCAAAGGGCTGACCGCCAAACAGATCGCGGCGCGGCTCTCGCTGAGTCACCGCACCATCGAGAACCACGTGCAGGCCACCTTCCGCAAGCTGCAGGTCGCCAACCGTGTCGAGTTGGCGCGATACGCGATCGAACACGGTTTAGACGAGTAGTCCTACTCATCCCGCTGACGCCGTTGTGCTGTGACGATGTCAGCATGACCGAACCGCAGCGTGCCGTCGTCGCCCGCCTGTCCGCTGATGTCGCCGCGATCTCCGCGTACCTGGCGCGGGTGTCGTCGGACCTGACCGAACTCGACCGGCAGCTGGCGTCGTCACCGCAATACCAGCCGCAATACCACCCGACCGCCTACGTCGCGCCGCCGCAGTATCAGCCGCAACACGTTGAGCCCGTTGGGTATTCACCGCCGAAGCCGGCCCGGGATGAGGGCTGGATCGGCAAGCTGCTGGCGGTCGCCGGTGTCGCGGTGACGCTGATCGGGGTGGTGTTCCTCCTCGTGCTGGCCGCGCAGGCGGGCCTGTTGAGCCCTCAGATCCGCGTCGCGGCCGGGACGGCGCTGGCCGCTGGGCTCGTGGGCGCCGGCTGGTGGCTGTATCGCAGGCCCGGCGGCCGCACCGGGGCGGTCGCCCTGGCGGCGACCGGTATCGCCGCGGCCTATATGGACGTCATCGCGTTGACCACGATCTACGACTGGGTGGCTCCGCCCGTCGGCCTGATTCTCGCCGCACTCATCGGTGGCGGCGGGCTCACCTTGGCCCGGCGATGGAACTCCGAGCAGCTGGGGTTGCTCGTGCTGGTGCCGCTGTTGGTGCTGGCGCCGATCGTGGTCGGTGGTGTCACGCTGCTGCTCGTGGCGTTCATGCTCGCTCTGTCGGCGGCCTCGCTGCCCGTGCAGATCGGCAAGGACTGGCTCTGGCTGCATGCCGCCCGGATCGCGGCGGGCACTCTGCCGCTGTTGGTGGCGCTCCTCGGCGTGCACTTCGATGACGGACGCGACCCGTGGCTGGTCGGTGCGTGTGGCATCGGCGCGTTGCTCGCGATCGCCGGGGCACTCGTCCTGCTGCCGGGTACAGCCAACAGGTCGGCGATGGCCGTGTTGACCGGGGCCGGCGTGCTGCCTGTGCTCTCCGTTGCGCTGGCCGCCGACCGCGTCGTCGCGGCTCTGATGGCGGCCGCGCTGGCGGCCGGACTGCTCGCCATCGTGCTCATCGGCGACCGGTTGCCGGGCGTCGACGGCGCGGTACGGCGCATCTGGACGGTGCTGTCCGCGATATCGGCGCTGACCGCGGTGGTGGTCGCGTTCGACGGCCCGATCGCGGGACCGGTGCTGTTCGCGATGGCGCTGGTGGTGGCGTTGGCCGGGCGGCAGCACCTCACGGCGAAGACGATCTCGGTCGGCTTCGCGGCCGTCGGTGCCCTCTACTACCTGAACTGGGCCCCGCCGGACACGCTGCTGTGGGGGACGTCGGCCAGCGCCGGGGTGGCCGCCTCGACGCTGATCGCCAGCGTGCTGCTGATCGCGTGGTCGGTGACGATGGTGTGGGCGTTCGACCGGCGCAATTCGGCCCTGTGGGCGGTCGCCGCCGTCGTCGCGGGATACGCGATCACCACGTTCGCCGTCACCACGGGTGTGCTGATCGGTGGCACCGACAGCGGCTTCTACGCCGGTCACATGGCGGCGACAATCTGCTGGATCGGGCTGGCCGCCGCGTTGTTCGGTTACGCGGCGCGGCTGCCGCGAACCGACCGGTCGGTCCCGATCGCCGGGGGCCTGGCGCTGGTGGCCGCGGCGATGGCGAAGCTGTTCCTGTTCGACCTCGGCACGCTCGACGGCATCTTCCGGGTCGTGGTGTTCATCGTCGTCGGCCTGGTGCTGCTGGGCATGGGCGCCGGATATGCCCGTCTGCTGGAGAGACAAGACCAACAAAATAGCCTCTGACCAGGAACTGTGCTAAACTGGAATCAATCCAAAAAAGGAGGCGTTGTAGCGATCATGACCACCACAACACGTCGTTCAGAAGCAGATATCGAGGCATTCGAGGCCTCACCGGAACTCAGCGACAGCCTGCAGCGGGTTCTGGTCGATCTGATCGAGCTGCATCTTCAGGGTAAGCAGGCGCACTGGAACATCGTCGGCACCAACTTCCGCGACCTTCATCTACAGCTCGACGAACTCGTCGACTTCGCCCGCGAGGGCAGTGACACCATCGCCGAGCGGATGCGCGCGCTGGAAGCGTGGCCCGACGGACGGTCGGATACGGTCACCGCCGGCACCTCGCTGCCGCAGTTCCCCGCCTACGCGGTGAGCACCCAGGACGCGGTCGACCTGATCACGGGTCGGGTGTACGCCGCTGTCGACACGATGCGTCGGGTTCACGACGCCGTGGACGCCGAGGATCCGACCTCTGCCGACATCCTCCATCAGTTGATCGAGGGCCTCGAGAAGCTGGCCTGGTTGATCAAGTCGGAGAACCGCAAGGTCTAGCAGGTTCGCCGAACCGCCGACGCCGCGACTGTGCGTTTCACAACGCCGGTCGCGGCGTTTTGCATCTGTGATCGCATCGCGGGGTGGGTTGTTTTCCGCGATCGGGGTATATCTCCGGCCGTGACTGTGACACGCGATATTCACGCATCCCGTCAGCAGGTCTGGGACGTCATGGCCGACGGATGGACGTACTCCCAATGGGTGGTCGGCAACAGCCGGATGCGCGCCGTCGACCCGAACTGGCCGGCACCCGGATCCGAGATCCGGCATTCGGTGGGCGTCTGGCCGCTCCTGCTCAACGACGTCACCGTCGTGGAGAAGAGTGTGCCGCCCGAGGAGTTGGTGCTGCACGCCAAGGGGCGGCCCTTCGGTGGCGCGCGAATCGTCCTGCGGCTGCACGACATTCCCGACGGTTGCCGGGTGGAGATGACGGAGTTCCCGGTGAGCGGCCCCGCCGCGGTCATGCCCAACAAGCTGACCGACATCGCCGTCTACCCCCGTAACCGGGAGACCCTGCGGCGGCTGGCCGCACTGGCCGAGCGGCTCAAACCGACTGAGGTCGACGACTGAGCGGTTGGAGTTCGACCGCCTCGCGCACCGCGGCGTCGTCGCGACGACCGACGAGGTACCACGTCGTCATGACGCCCTTGCCTTTGACGTCGACCTCGCCGCGGGGCTCGAACACGAACGTGCTGCGCAGGCGTTCGTACACGTCCTGGGGAACCTGAATGCGGCCCTCGACGTCGGTGGTCTCCATCCGGGACGCGACGTTGACCGCATCGCCCCACACGTCGTAGAAGAACTTGCGCGCCCCGACGACCCCGGCGACGACCGGTCCCGCGGCCAGACCGATCCGCAGGGGCACCTTGCGTCCGCGTGGGTCGCGCAGGTCGGCGACGGCGTCGGCCATGTCGAGAGCCAGGCAGGCCAGCGCTTCGAGATGATCGGGGCGCGGATGCGGCACACCGCTGACCACCATGTAGGAGTCGCCGCTTGTCTTGACCTTCTCCAGGCCGTGACGGTCGACGAGTGCGTCGAGATCGGTGTAGAGCCGGTCGAGGAACCGCACCAGATCGCACGGGTTCGTGTCGCTGGCCCGCTCGGTGTACCCGGCGATGTCGGCGAACAGGATCGATGCGTCGTCGTACCTGTCGGCGATGACCGTACGGGTCGGGTCCTTGAGTCGCTCGGCGATGGTCGCGGGCAGGATGTTGGTCAACAGGCGTTCGGAGCGCTCGTATTCGGCCTCCATCGCCAACCGTGCGCGGCGGATCTCCCGAAGCGCGAACCACAGCGTGGCCACGACGAGAATCCACGCGGTGGCCACGGTGAGGATGAACGAGGTCGTGCGCGCCCAGTCCGGTTGAATGCCGGTGTTTTCCGGGACGAAGAACTCCAGAGCCACCACCGTCGCCGCACCCAGCGCCGACAGCACCGAGGCCAGCACGATGTGGTCGATGCCGAGGATGACCACCACGATCGCGGCCGCGACGACGAAGTAGAACTGCAGCCCCGAACCGGTCCCGAGCTGTATGCACTGGATCGCGATGGTCACGTACGCGACGGCGAAGAACACCAGCGGCGCGACCAGCTCGCCGAACCGGCACAGCAGGGGGATGGTGGCGAACGCAACGGCGCTGACGAGGCTGAGGACCGGGATCCACCACACCTCGACGCCGACGAGCAGACCCTGAAAGCCGAAGAAGGCGCTGATGGCCGCGCTGATCATGGCGGTGACGTCGAGTACCCGGCGGCGTCGCACGGACCTTTCCGCGTGATGCCGAACCCGGGCGGGCGTCCGGTTTTCGAGCGCCACTTCGGGCACGCAGACCGGCCGCAGCCTCATCTCCACGACTAGAGCGTAACGCCGAACGGTCTCGACCTGCTGATTCTCGGTGCCCTCGGTGAGACTCGAACTCACACTGTCACGATTTTGAGTCGTGTGCCTCTGCCAATTGGGCTACGAGGGCTCTGGTCGTCGTACGGCTCTGGTGCGCGGCTTACCACCTTAGATGATGCCCCGAACTCGCTGAACGGCACTGCTACCGCCACAATGGTTTCCATGGCAACCGCTGCTGGGGCACCACCCGAGGCCGTGAAGGGCCGCCGTGTTCTCGTCGCCGAGGACGAAGCGCTCATCCGGATGGACTTGGCCGAGATGCTCCGCGAAGAGGGCTACGAGATCGTCGGCGAGGCCGGCGACGGACAGGAGGCGGTCGATCTCGCCGAGAGCCTCAAACCCGACCTCGTGATCATGGACGTCAAGATGCCCCGGCGCGACGGCATCGACGCCGCCGCCGAGATCGCCGGCAAGCGCATCGCGCCGATCGTCATCCTGACCGCGTTCAGCCAACGGGAGCTGGTCGAACGTGCCAGGGATGCGGGCGCCATGGCCTATCTGGTCAAACCCTTCACCGTCACCGACCTCATCCCGGCCATCGAGGTCGCGGTGAGCCGCTTCGGGGAGATCGCCGCGCTGGAGCAGGAAGTGGCCACGCTGTCGGACCGGTTGGAGACGCGCAAGCTGGTCGAACGGGCCAAGGGTTTGCTGCAGACCAACCAGGGGATGACCGAACCCGAGGCGTTCAAGTGGATCCAACGCGCCGCGATGGACCGGCGCACCACCATGAAGCGCGTCGCCGAAGTGGTGCTCGAAACCCTCGACGCGCCGAGCGATGCGCCGGAACCGAGTTAACCGCCGACATGGCACCCCGTAAAAACTGCGTTTCCGATGGCGTGGTTTGACCGCGACGGCCGCGACGCGTGGTTCAACACCACGCACCAGCGCCGAGCGTTGGCTATGGTCTTCCCGGAACGTCGCCGCCCCCGCCCACCGGGCTGAGGCGCCGGAGCCGACAAACACAACGACCCGGAGGTGAAGCGTGCGCGGTCGCGTGGCACGGAAAGCATTTGCTATCAGTAGCGCAGGCCTGGTTGTGCTCGGCATAGCTGGCTGCCAACAGGCCGAGCCGACCGAGGGCGGTGAGGCGCAGACCGATCTGAAGATCGTCGAACAGATCCAGATCGACGAGAACGGTGCCGAGGTCAAGGCCGACGAGGGTGCCGCGCCGGCCGACCCCGCCGGGGACGGCAACGCGCAGTGCCCGCCGGTGTCGCTGGCGATGGCCGGGGCGCTCAACGGCCCCGACGCGGCACTGGGCATCAACATCAAGAACGGCATCCAGCTCGCCGTGGACAAGCACAACGCCGCGAACCCCGGGTGCCAGGTCCAGTTGAAGACCTTCGACACCGAGGGCGACCCGCAGAAGGCCACCCAGATCGCGCCGCAGATCATCAACGACGCGTTCACCATCGGCCTGATCGGTCCCGCCTTCTCCGGTGAGACCATGGCCACCGGCGACGTCTTCAATCAGGCCGGTCTCGTCGCCGCCACCGCCTCGGCGACCAACGTGACGCTGTCCGACAAGGGCTGGCGGACCTTCTTCCGCGGTCTGGGCAACGACGGCGTGCAGGGCCCGTCGGTGGCCAACTACCTGAAGAACACCCTCGGCCACAAGAAGGTCTGCGTCGTCGACGACAGCACGGACTACGGCCTGGGGCTGGCGCAGACCGTCCGCGAGACGCTGGGCCCGGTGGCCGACTCGTCCTGCAACATCTCGGTCAAGAAGGGCGACAAGGACTTCTCGGCGGCGGTGACCCAGATCAAGGGTGCCAATCCGGACTCGGTGTTCTTCAGCGGCTACTACGCCGAGGCCGCACCGTTCGTGCAGCAGCTGCGGGACGGCGGCTACGAAGGGACCTTCGCCAGCGCCGACGGCACCAAGGACCCCGAGTTCGTCAAGCAGGCCGGCGACGCGTCCAAGGACGCCGTGCTGTCGTGCCCGTGCGGCCCGGCCACCGGCAGCTTCGCCGACGAGTACACCAAGAAATTCAACCAGGAACCCGGCACGTACAGCAGCGAGGGCTACGACCTGGGCACCATCCTGCTGAAGGGCATCGACTCGGGCGCCATCACCCGTCCCGCGCTGCTCGACTTCGTCCGCAACTACGACGGTCGCGGCGTGGCCCGGCAGTACCAGTGGACCCCGAACGGTGAGTTGACCACCAGCTTGATCTGGATCTACAAAGTCCAATAGCCGCTGAGGCGAACGCGTCCGAGACCGCAAGGCTCGGACGCGTTTTCGCTAGAGGCCTGTCCCCGCGAGGAGCCGCCACCGGATGACCGGGATCCCACCCGAGTGCGTCGACCAGTACACCTGTTTGGCCGCGAACATCAGCTTCAACCTGGACGGGTTGCGAGACGGCTTCTGGCAGTTGACGATCGACGGGCTGTCGTGGGGCGCGATCTATGCGTTGGTTGCCGTGGGCTACACGCTGGTCTACGGCGTGCTGAAGCTGATCAACTTCGCACATTCGGAAGTGTTCATGTTCGGCATGTTCGGGGCGTACTTCTGCCTCGACATGATCCTGGGTTTCACGCCCAGCGGTAACACTTACAACAAAGGCATCGCGCTGACGGTGCTGTACCTCGGTATCGCCATGCTGTTCGCGATGGCGGTGTCCGGCGCCACGGCGGTCGGCCTGGAGGCGGTGGCCTATCGGCCGCTGCGGCGACGCAAGGCCGACCGACTGTCGTTTCTCATCACCGCGATCGGAATGTCGTTCGTGCTGCAGGAGTTCGTGCACTTCATCCTGCCGAAGATCATCGACGGCTACGGCGGATCCAATGCGCAGCAACCGATCCGGCTCGTCGCACCCGAAACTCAGTTCACGGTGTTCGGTTCGGCGGTCTCCAACATCACCCTGATCATCGTCGGCGCGGCGCTGGTCCTCGCGCTGATGACCGACCTGACGATCAACCAAACCAAATTCGGACGCGGGATCCGGGCGGTGGCTCAGGACCCGGACACCGCGACGCTGATGGGCGTCTCGCGCGAACGCATCATCATGATGACGTTCTTGATCGGTGGCCTGCTGGCCGGGGCGGCCGCGCTGCTGTACACGCTGAAAGTGCCGCAGGGCATCATCTACTCCGGCGGTTTCCTGCTCGGCATCAAGGCGTTCTCGGCCGCGGTTCTCGGCGGCATCGGCAACCTGCGCGGCGCCCTGCTGGGCGGCCTGCTGCTCGGCATCATGGAGAACTACGGGCAGGCCGTGTTCGGGACCCAGTGGCGTGACGTCGTGGCTTTCGTGCTGCTGGTTCTGGTTCTGTTTTTCCGGCCGACGGGGATACTCGGCGAAAGCCTGGGGAAGGCGCGAGCATGAGGGTCGGCGAGAAGGTCTTGGCACCCGGCGACGCGCTGCGTCGTTGGTGGGACGGGCTTTCCCGCGTACAGAAGTGGGGCTTCGGGGTGATCGCCTTCGGCCTGGTCGCGCTGCTGCCGCTGTTTCCGCCACCGTTGCTCAACACGCCGAACATCAGCTTCGGCGGCACCATGGCGCAGTTCGCGATGGTCGCGATCATCGCGATCGGCCTCAACGTCGTGGTCGGTCAGGCAGGCCTGCTCGACCTCGGTTACGTCGGGTTCTACGCCGTGGGTGCGTACACCGTTGCGCTGCTGACCAGTCCGAACAGCCCGTGGAACAAGATGGGCGCCACGGGATGGTTCAACGAGGACTGGGCGTGGCTGGCCTGTGTGCCGCTGGCGATGGCCATCACCGCGCTGACGGGCCTCATCCTGGGCACACCGACGCTGAGGTTGCGCGGCGACTATCTGGCGATCGTCACGCTCGGTTTCGGCGAGATCATCCGCTTGATGGCCGACAACCTCTCGGAGGTGACCAACGGGCCCCGCGGCCTGAACGAGGTCGCCTACCCACGGGTGGGTGCGAGCGAACGCGTGCCCGACGGCGTCTTCTCGAGCGGCAACTCCGCGGGCGACGCGAACTACGGGACGTGGTGGTTCTGGCTGGGCATCGTGCTGATGATCGGAATCCTGATCCTGGTCGGCAACCTCGAACGCAGCCGCGTCGGACGCGCCTGGATCGCGGTCCGCGAGGACGAGGACGCCGCGGAAGTCATGGGCGTCAACACGTTCCGCTTCAAACTGTGGGCCTTCGTCATCGGTGCGGCGATCGGCGGCCTGTCGGGCGCGCTGTACGCCGGCCAGGTGCAGTTCGTGGCGCCGCCGACGTTCAACATCATCAACTCGATGCTGTTCCTGTGCGCGGTGGTGCTCGGCGGGCAGGGCAACAAACTCGGCGTGGTGGTCGGCGCGTTCGTCATCGTCTACCTGCCGAACCGGCTACTGGGTGTGGAGTTCCTGGGCATCAACCTCGGTGACCTGAAGTACCTGTTCTTCGGGCTGGCGTTGGTGATGTTGATGATCTTCCGGCCGCAGGGCCTGTTCCCGGCACGCGCGCAGTTGCTGGCCTACGGTAAGGCCGCGCGCGACCTGCTGCGCTCGCCGGAGAAGGAGTCGGCGCGATGACCATCGAAGAGCTGGCCGGCGTTCACCGCGAGATCCAGGCCGCCGAAGGTGAAGTCCTCTTGCGGACAACCGATCTGACGATGAAGTTCGGTGGGCTGACGGCGTTGGACTCGGTGTCGTTCGACATCCGCCGCGGTGAGATCCTCGGCATGATCGGGCCGAACGGGGCGGGTAAGACCACGTGCTTCAACGCGATCACCGGGGTCTACCGCCCTACGTCGGGAACGGTCACGTTCGATGGCGCGCCGTTGGGCCGGATCAAACGACACCAGATCACCCGCCGCGGTATCGCCCGCACCTTCCAGAACATCCGGTTGTGGGGCGAGATGACGGCTCTGGAGAACGTCATGGTCGGCACCGACGCCCGGCACTTCACCTCGGTTCCCGGCGCACTGATCCGCTCGCCGCGCCACCGCCGCGAGGAACGCTCGGCGATCGAAAGGTCGGCCGCACTGCTGCATTTCGTGGGGATCGCGCACCGCGGCGGGGAGAAGGCGAAGAACCTTCCGTACGGGGATCAACGCCGATTGGAGATCGCACGCGCGCTGGCCACCGAACCGAAACTGCTGTGTCTGGACGAACCGGCGGCCGGGTTCAACCCGCGCGAGAAGGCCTCCCTGATCGAGTTGATCCAGAAAATCCGCGACGACGGCTACACGGTCCTGCTGATCGAACACGACATGAGGCTGGTGATGGGCGTGACCGATCGCATCGTGGTTCTGGAGTTCGGGCGCAAGATCGCCGACGGACTACCTTCCGAGATCCGCGAGGACCCGAAGGTCATCGCCGCCTATCTGGGGGTGCCCGATGACGCAGTCGAATGAGACATCCGAACGGCCCGTCATCCTCGAGTTACGCGACATCGTCGTGCAATACGGGCGAATCCGTGCACTGCACGGTATTTCGCTGAAGGTTCACGAGGGTGAGCTGGTCACCCTCCTCGGCTCGAACGGCGCCGGTAAGACGACCACCATGCGCGCCATCTCGGGCCTGCTGCCCCTGACGGCGGGCTCGATCTGGTTCGAGGGTCGCGACGTCAGCAAGGTCAAGGCCCACCAACGCGTGATCCAGGGGCTGGTGCAGGCGCCCGAGGGACGCGGGGTGTTCCCGGGCATGACGGTTGTCGAGAACCTCGAAATGGGCTGCTATGGACGAAAATTCGCCTCACGGTCCGAACACAGGGAACGACTCGACTGGATTCTGGAGACGTTTCCGCGGCTGGCCGAACGCCGCAATCAGGTCGGCGGCACGCTGTCCGGTGGTGAGCAGCAGATGCTCGCGATCGGCCGCGCGTTGATGGCCCGGCCGCGGGTGCTGCTGCTCGACGAGCCGTCCATGGGCCTGGCGCCGATGGTCATCTCGCAGATCTTCAGGATCATCGCGGAGATCAACGCCCAGGGCACCACGGTGTTACTGGTGGAGCAGAATGCCCAGCAGGCGTTGAGCCGGTCGGACCGGGCCTACATCCTCGAGACCGGTGAGGTGACCCGTACCGGCGATGCCCGAGAGTTGTTGGCCGACGACAGCATTCGTGCCGCCTACCTCGGCGTCGCCTGATCACATCCCCCCTCTCGTTGCGCGAGCGTGCGTGTCTGTCCTCGACACGCCGCGGAAATCCCTGCGATTGCGCACGTTCGCGACGCGGTGACAGTGCGCTCAACGCTCGATTGTGAAGCGCTTGACCCGCGATGCGGCCCCCGATACCAAGCCGATCCGCGAGGGTGCTACTCCGAAATGCGATGCGAGGAGCTGGATCACGGCCTTGGTGGCTTTGCCGTCGACGGCCCGCTCACGCACGTACACCGTCAGTTCGCCGGTATCGTCGACCTCCACCAGCGGGCCTTTCGCGCTGCCGGGCTTGACCCGGACGACGACGATCATCGCCGCACCCAGGGCCATGTCATCAAGGCCCACACGGCGAAGACCACGGCCGCGGTGCTCACGATGTACACCGGCCACGGCCCCAGGAAGTCCAACGCCGACGCGGTGTCCGGCTTGTGGTTCGTGAAGCCGTAATTGGTGTCGGCGACCCTGTTGAACACGACGGTCACCAGGGCCCACACGCTGGTGACCGTCACCGCCAGTCGGTAGTCGCGCCAGTCGGGCCGCATACGGCGGCCCCACGTCAGATAGATCGCCGCCCACACCACGAGCAGGTGGATCGCGTAGAAGGCCAGAAAGCGATAGTGCGGAAAGTCGGGACCCCGCAACACCGGTGAGATCAGCGCCTGCACGCTCAGCACGAGACCCCAGTAATAGGTGAGTGCGTACGCCCATTGCCGTCGCGACCACAGGGCGTAGGCGGCGACGACGGTCGCCAGGTCGGTGAGCTGAAGCGGCACCGAACCGGCCAGCGTCGGTGGCAGCAGGTTGTAGATCACGATCGCGCCGTAGATCAGCGCGGTCAGCCCGCCGAGCGCGCGGCCCCATCGCTGCGCCTGGCCGTCGGTCTGTCTGCGACCCGTCCACACCAGCACGACCACGCCGACCGCGAACACGGTGATGGCGCCCCAGTAGGAGGGGCCGTAGGGTTCGAACTGCCTAGCGAGCAACAATCACGGACGAGCCGTGCCCGAACAGCCCCTGGTTGGCGGTGACCCCCACCGTGGCGCCCTCGACCTGGCGGCCGGTCGCCTGGCCCTTCAGCTGCCAGGTCAACTCACACACCTGCGCAATGGCCTGTGCCGGAATGGCTTCGCCGAAGCAGGCCAGGCCGCCGGACGCGTTGACCGGGATCTTCCCGCCGATCGCCGTGGCCCCGCTGCGCAGCAGTTGTTCGGCCTCGCCCCTTTGGCACAGACCCAGGTGCTCATACCAGTCGAGTTCGAGCGCGGTCGACAGGTCGTAGACCTCGGCGAGGCTCAGGTCCTCGGGCCCGATACCGGCTTCGGCGTAGGCGGCGTCGAGGATCTGGTCCTTGAACACCCGCTCGGGCGCATCCACCACCGCCGTGGAATCCGTTGCGATGTCCGGCAATTCGGGCAGATGCTGCGGATACTGCGGTGTCACCGTGCTGATGGCGCGGACAGACGGAGTCCCCTCGACGGAGCCCAGATGCTTCTCGGCGAAGGACTTGCTCGCCACCACCAGAGCGGCCGCGCCATCCGATGTCGCGCAGATATCAAGCAGCCGAAGGGGATCGGAGACTACCGGGCTGGCCAGGACATCGTCGATCGTGGCTTCCTTGCGGTAGCGCGCGTTCGGGTTGTCCAATCCGTGCTTGGCATTCTTCACCTTCACCGCGGCGAAATCCTCCAGCGTGGCCCCGTAGAGGTCCATGCGCCGGCGCGCCAGCAGCGCGAAGTAGACGGTGTTGGTGGCGCCGATGAGGTGGAAGCGTTGCCAGTCGGGATCGTTCTTGCGCTCACCGCCGACCGGGGCGAAGAAACCCTTCGGGGTGGTGTCGGCGCCGATCACCAGCGCTACGTCGCAGAATCCCGCGAGGATGTGGGCCCGGGCGCTCTGCAGTGCCTGCGAGCCGCTGGCGCACGCGGCGTAACTCGACGACACGGGCACACCGTTCCAGCCCAGCTTCTGGGCGAACGTAGAGCCGGCGACGAAACCGGGGTAGCCGTTGCGGATCGTGTCGGCTCCCGCGACGAGCTGGATCTGTCGCCAGTCCAGACCCGCCTCGGCCAGCGCCGCCCGTGCGGCCACCACGCCGTACTCGGTGAAGTCGCGGCCCCACTTTCCCCACGGGTGCATGCCGGCGCCGAGGATGTACAGCGGTTCGGGACTCATTCCGCGACCCTCCATGCGTAGACGACACGTTCGACGCCCTCGTCGTCGACGAACAAGGACATCGTGGTCAGTTCCATCTCCATACCGACCTTCAGGTCGGCGGCCAACGTTCCCTCGACGACCTTGCCGAGCACGATCAGCCCCTCGTCGGCGAGCTGCACCGCGGCAACAGCGAAGGGCTCGAAGGGATCCGGCGCCGGATACGGCGGCGGGGGAGCGTACCGGTTCTCGGTGTAGCTCCACAGGGTTCCCCGCCGCGACAGCGCCACCTGCGCTAGTTCGTCACCGTCGCAGGCCGGGTTGGGGCAGTTGTTGGCGCGGGGCGGGAACACATAGGTGCCGCACTGGTGGCACTTGCCGCCGATCAGGTAGGGCGCTCCGGACCCGTCGGTGGCGAACCAACCGTCGATCGCGGGCTGAGTGGAAGCTGACACCCGCTCAGAGTACCGAGTCGCGGGGCAGAACTGAAACGTGTTCCAGTTCAGTGGGACGTGGGCACAACGGCCGCGGGTGGGGTCGATGTCGGCGGCGGTGCCTAGAGTTAGGGCCGTGAGCCCTGCCACCACCGCCACCGGCAAGAAGACGGCGCCCCAGTCGACCGATCAGAAGCCGACATTGATGTTGCTCGATGGCAATTCACTGGCATACCGGGCGTTCTACGCACTGCCCGCCGAGAACTTCAAGACACAGGGCGGACTCACCACCAACGCGGTGTACGGGTTCACCGCCATGCTGATCAACCTGCTGCGCGACGAGCAACCGAGCCACATCGCCGCCGCGTTCGACGTGTCGCGCCAGACGTTTCGCGTCGACAAGTACCCCGAGTACAAGGCGGGTCGCTCGTCGACACCCGACGAGTTCCGCGGCCAGATCGACATCACCAAGGAGGTGCTCGGCGCGCTGGGCATCACGGTGCTCGCCGAGCCCGGCTTCGAGGCCGACGACATCATCGCCACGCTGGCCACGCAGGCCGAGCAGGGCGGCTACCGGGTTCTCGTGGTCACCGGCGACCGCGACTCGCTGCAGTTGGTCAGCGATGACGTCACGGTGCTGTATCCCCGCAAGGGCGTCAGCGAGCTGACCCGGTTCACGCCGGAGGCGGTGCAGGAGAAGTACGGGCTGACCCCGCAGCAGTACCCGGACTTCGCGGCCCTGCGCGGCGACCCCAGCGACAACCTGCCCGGCATCCCCGGGGTCGGAGAGAAGACGGCGACCAAGTGGATCGCGGAGTTCGGCTCGCTGCAGGCGCTGGTCGACAACGTCGACACGGTCAAGGGCAAGGTCGGCGACGCGTTGCGGGCCAACCTGTCCAGCGTCGTGCTCAACCGGGAACTGACCGATCTGGTCAGGGACGTCCCGCTGCCCCAGACCCCCGACACCCTGCGCATGCAGCCGTGGGACCGCGACCAGATCCACCGGCTGTTCGACGATTTGGAGTTCCGCGTCCTGCGCGATCGGCTGTTCGACACGCTGGCCTCAGCGGATCCCGAGGTCGACCAGGGCTTCGACGTGCGCGGGCGGGCCCTGGAGCCGGGGGAGCTGGCCGCGTGGCTGGCCGAGCACAGCTCGGGCAAGCGGTTCGGGCTGGCCGTCGTCGGCACACATCTGGCCTTCGACGCGGACGCGACGGCGTTGGGCATCGTCGCCGCCGACGGGGACGGACGCTACATCGACACCGCCACCTTGACCGAGGACGACGAGGCCGCCCTGGCCTCGTGGCTTGCCGACCCCGGCCCGCCGAAGGCCCTTCACGAGGCCAAGCTGGCGATGCACGACCTCGAGGGCCGCGGATGGAAGCTCGCGGGCGTCACCTCCGACACGGCACTGGCGGCCTACCTGGTCCGGCCCGGCCAGCGCAGCTTCACGCTCGACGACCTCTCGCTGCGTTATCTGAAGCGTGAACTGCGCGCTGAAAACCCTGAGCAGCAACAACTTTCGCTGCTCGACGACAGTGACGGCGTTGACGACCAGGCCGTGCAGACCGTGATACTGCGGGCCAGCGCCGTGATGGACCTCGCCGACGCGCTCGACGAGGAACTCGCGCGCATCGACTCCCTGGCACTGCTCAGCAACATGGAGTTGCCCGTGCAGCGGGTGCTGGCCGAGATGGAGACCGTGGGCATCGCGGTGGATCTCGAGCAACTCGGCCGGCTGCAGAGCGAGTTCGCCGACCACATCCGCGACGCGGCCGAGGCGGCGTATGCGGTGATCGGCAAGCAGATCAACCTCGGCTCGCCAAAGCAGCTGCAGGTGGTGCTGTTCGACGAGCTCGAGATGCCCAAGACCAAGCGCACGAAGACCGGCTACACGACGGATGCCGACGCACTGCAGTCATTGTTCGACAAGACCGGCCACCCGTTCCTGCAGCATCTGCTGACCCACCGCGACGCCACGCGGTTGAAGGTCACCGTGGACGGGCTGCTCAACTCGGTGGCGTCCGACGGCCGCATTCACACCACCTTCAACCAGACGATCGCGGCCACCGGACGGTTGTCGTCGACCGAGCCCAACCTGCAGAACATCCCCATCCGCACCGATGCCGGCCGCCGGATCCGCGACGCCTTCGTGGTGGGCAAGGGTTTCGCGGAGCTGATGACCGCGGACTACAGCCAGATCGAGATGCGCATCATGGCGCATCTGTCCCAGGACGAGGGCCTGATCGAAGCTTTCAATACCGGAGAGGACCTGCACTCCTTCGTCGCATCACGCGCGTTCTCGGTGCCGATCGACGAGGTCAACGCCGAGTTGCGGCGCCGCGTCAAGGCGATGTCCTACGGGCTGGCCTACGGGCTGAGCGCCTACGGGCTGGCCGCCCAGCTCAAGATCTCCACCGAAGAGGCCAAGGTGCAGATGGAGCAGTACTTCGACCGGTTCGGCGGGGTGCGCGACTACCTGCGCAACGTCGTGGACCAGGCGCGCAAGGACGGCTACACCTCGACGGTGTTCGGCAGGCGGCGTTATCTACCCGAATTGGACAGCAGCAACCGCAACGTCCGCGAGGCCGCCGAGCGTGCGGCGCTCAACGCGCCGATCCAGGGCAGCGCGGCCGACATCATCAAGGTCGCGATGATCAACGTCGACACCGCGCTCAAGGAGGCGGGACTCAAGTCACGGATGCTGCTCCAGGTGCACGATGAACTGCTCTTCGAGGTCGCCGAGGGGGAGCGGGAGACGGTCGATGCCCTGGTCCGCGAGCAGATGGGCAATGCCTATCCGCTGGACGTGCCGCTCGAGGTGTCGGTCGGCTACGGCCGCAGCTGGGATACCGCCGCTCACTAGATCCATTGCGATGACCGAATCCGTTGCGCACCAACAAATCCGGTTCATCGCTCGGTTGGGGGCGGCCATGGGTGCCGCCAACTACCCGGTCACCCTGATCCGGCAGATGCTGACTCAGGTGTCGGCGGCCTACGGCGTGCCCAACCGATACATCGCGCTGCCCAATTACGTTCAGGTGGTGGGCCCGTCCACCGATAGCGGGACCGTGGTCGAGGCGGCGAACCTCGACCAGGACCTGCGGTTCGACCAGACGTTCCCGCTGGCCCGGCTGATCTCCGATGCCCGACACGGCCGGGTCTCTCCCGAGGACGGCGAAGCCCGACTCGATGACATCCTGGCGATGCGCAGCAGGTACCCGGGCTGGGTCACCGTGCTCGGGTACGGGGTCCAGAGCGCCGGTCTCGCGTTGGTGATGGAGCCGACGCCGCTGAACCTGCTGATCGCCACCGTGCTCGGGTTCATGGTGGGCGCCTTCTGCGCGGCCGGGCGACGCGTCACCGTGCTGCAACATCTGATCCCGGCCATCAGCGCGTTCGCGGTGTCGGCCATCTGCATCGCCGGCGCGCAGCGGATGGGCCTCGACCACGTCAGCCTGCGTGCCTTGATCCCGCCGCTGGCGACGTTCCTGCCT
The DNA here is from genome assembly GCF_001500025.1 of Mycobacterium sp. IS-1590. Taxonomy (GTDB): domain Bacteria; phylum Actinomycetota; class Actinomycetes; order Mycobacteriales; family Mycobacteriaceae; genus Mycobacterium. The sequence continues at coordinate 180,555 of NZ_LQIW01000050.1, forward strand.
GGTGCCGCCATCACGCTGGCCGTGGTCGAATTGACCGCCCGTGATGTCATTTCCGGCTCCAGCCGGTTGATCAGTGGTTTCATGCAGATCGCCCAGCTGGCCTTCGGCATTCTCATCGCCACCCAGCTGCTCGGTGCAGACGGCAGCCAACTCAGTCCCGATGTGGTCAACAAGATCGGCCCGTGGTCGCCGTGGGTGGGGGTTGCGGTCTATGCCATCGGCGTACTGCTCTTCCTGGCTCCGCCCCTGTCTTTCCTGCCGTGGCTGACGTTGATCGTGTACACCGCATTCGCCGCCCAGTTCGTCGGCGACATGGTGTTCGGAAGTTACGCGAGCGGCTTCTGCGGCGGGCTGGTGCTCACGGTCGCCGCGCTGGCCATCTCTCGGCGTCGCGGCGCACCGCCGGCAATCACGATGATTCTGCCCGGTTTCTGGTTGCTGGTGCCGGGCTCGATGGGCCTTATCGGGGTGACCGAACTCTTCGGCGCCGACGGAGACTCCGCCTTCCCGGCGACGGTGATCTCGATGATCTCCGTGGCGTTGGGGCTACAAGCCGGCCTGGTGCTGTGGCAGCTGGTCCAGCACCGCGTGGTCGCCGGTCAGGGACCGCGGTAGCCGCCCAGCGACTGCAGCGCCGGGCCGGCGGCCGCGCGGGCGGCGTAGAGCGCGTAGGTCTCCTCGACCAGCATCGCCTGCACCCGCGGATCGCCGAACCCACGGTCCATGCGGTCGCGCACGAACGCCAATTCGACGACCTGGCCGGCGAACCGCTTGACCGCGTTGCGGGCCGGACGCCCGCCCTGCCGGGCGGCCTGGGCGAGCGCCAACTTGCGGTGCCGCAGCGAGCCCAGCCATGAGGCCTCGGTGGGCGTGACCAGACCGGCGTGCACCATGCCGGGCAGCTTGCTGGCGACGATCGCCTGCTCGCGGCGGCGACTCTGCACGCCGAGAACGATCGCCAGCGCGAACAGCGGCATCATCCAGTACAGGTAGATCCCGAGGTACCAGCCGACGCCCAGCAGCGACGACCCGTTCCACAGCGCGTGGGTGAAGACCGCCGCCAAGTACCCCAGGACAAGAGCCAGGGCCTTGGCGGACGCGTCGCGGCGGTGCAGGGCGAAGTAGACCCCGATACCGAAGAACGTGGTGAACAGCGAATGCGCGAACGGGGCCATGACCAGTCGTAACGCGGCGGTCAGCAGCGAGTCACCGAGCGATTCACCGCTGGCGATGTAGAGGATGTCCTCCAGCCAGGCGAACCCGGCGCCGACCAGTCCCGCGTAGACCAGGCAGTCGGTCAGGGAGTTCAATTCCCGGCGGCGTCGACCGGTCATCATGACCAGCAGGAACGCGCCCTTGGCCGCCTCCTCGATGACGGGCGCGATGACCACCACCGAGACCGCGCTGACACCGTCGGAGTCACCCGCCACGATCAACGACTCGAGAAAAAGTCCCAGGATCACCGACAACACGACCGCGACCGAGGCGCCCCACAGGAAGGCGAGGGCCAACAACCGCGGCGGTTCGGGTTCGAAGCGGTCGAGCCACACATACGCCAGGACCACGACCACCATGGCCAGGCTCGACAGCACCAGCCCGATCCCGGCTCCGATGGGGTTGAGCGCGGTCAGCCCGATGATGATCAGCCCCACCACGGTGGCGAGCAGGATGAGCACCGCCAGCGGCGCCCCGACTTTGCGGACCTTGCGTTGAAACGGCGGTGCGTGCAGCCAGGGGTGGTGCGGGGCGCCGGGATGTGACACCAGAGCAGACTAGCGGCCGGTGGGGACCGAGTTTGTCCAGCATGTGCCCAGTCGAGTAACCTCTACGGGTACCTGTCTGTGGTTTTCGTCATCTTCTGCGGCGGGTAACACCCTTAACTCGAATGTCCTAAGTCCCTACGATTGAACCTGTCCGGAGCAACCCACCACATGCCAAGTCCCTCCGTCACCTCGCCCCAAGTAGCCGTCAACGACATCGGCTCGAGCGAGGACTTTCTCGCCGCCATCGACAAGACCATCAAATACTTCAACGATGGCGACATCGTCGAGGGAACCATCGTCAAGGTTGACCGTGACGAAGTCCTGCTCGACATCGGCTACAAGACCGAAGGCGTCATCCCTTCCCGTGAGCTGTCCATCAAGCACGACGTCGACCCCAACGAGGTCGTTTCCGTGGGCGATGAGGTCGAAGCCCTGGTCCTCACCAAGGAGGACAAGGAAGGCCGCCTGATCCTGTCCAAGAAGCGCGCTCAGTACGAGCGGGCCTGGGGCACCATCGAAGAGCTCAAGGAAAAGGACGAGGCCGTCAAGGGCACCGTCATCGAGGTCGTCAAGGGCGGCCTGATCCTCGACATCGGCCTGCGCGGCTTCCTGCCCGCGTCGCTGGTCGAGATGCGTCGCGTCCGCGATCTGCAGCCGTACATCGGCAAGGAGATCGAGGCCAAGATCATCGAGCTCGACAAGAACCGCAACAACGTGGTGCTCAGCCGCCGCGCGTGGCTGGAGCAGACCCAGTCCGAGGTGCGCAGCGAGTTCCTCAACCAGCTGCAGAAGGGCGCCATCCGCAAGGGCGTCGTCAGCAGCATCGTCAACTTCGGTGCGTTCGTCGACCTCGGCGGCGTCGACGGCCTGGTGCACGTCTCCGAGCTGTCCTGGAAGCACATCGACCATCCGTCCGAGGTGGTTCAGGTTGGCGACGAGGTCACCGTCGAGGTGCTCGACGTCGACATGGACCGCGAGCGGGTTTCGTTGTCGCTCAAGGCCACCCAGGAAGACCCGTGGCGTCACTTCGCCCGCACCCACGCGATCGGCCAGATCGTGCCGGGCAAGGTCACCAAGCTGGTGCCGTTCGGCGCGTTCGTCCGCGTCGAGGAGGGCATCGAGGGCCTGGTGCATATCTCCGAGCTCTCCGAGCGCCACGTCGAGGTCCCGGACCAGGTGGTTCAGGTCGGCGACGACGCGATGGTCAAGGTCATCGACATCGACCTGGAGCGTCGCCGCATCTCGCTGAGCCTCAAGCAGGCCAACGAGGACTACACCGAGGAGTTCGATCCGTCGAAGTACGGCATGGCCGACAGCTACGACGAGCAGGGCAACTACATCTTCCCGGAGGGCTTCGACTCCGAGACCAACGAGTGGCTCGAGGGTTTCGAGAAGCAGCGTGAGGAGTGGGAGTCGCGCTACGCCGAGGCCGAGCGCCGGCACAAGATGCACACCGCGCAGATGGAGAAGTTCGCCGCTGCCGAGGCCGAGGCGGCCAGCCGTCCGGCGGCCAACGGCACCTCGCGGGGCGAGGAGCAGTCGGCGGGAGGCTCGCTGGCCAGCGACGCCCAGCTCGCGGCGCTGCGTGAGAAGCTCGCAGGCAACGCCTAACTCGTTACGACCGAAGGCCCCGGCTCACCGAGCCGGGGCCTTCGTCGTCGAGCGGCCCTGACAGACTGGGGCCGTGCTGCGCATTGGGCTGTCCGGCGGTATCGGCGCCGGAAAATCGACGGTGTCTTCGACGTTCAGTGAGCTGGGAGGCATCGTCGTCGACGGCGACGTGATAGCCCGGGAGGTCGTCGAACCGGGGACGGAGGGGTTGGCCAAGCTCGTCGACGCCTTCGGCAGGGAAATCCTGCACGATGACGGCGCATTGAACCGCCCCGCGCTGGCCGCGATCGCGTTCAGCGACGAGGAGAAGCGGCAGATCCTCAACGGGATCGTGCACCCGCTGGTGGCCCACCGCCGCTCCGAGCTCATCGCGGCCGCGGCCGACGACGCCGTCATCATCGAGGACATCCCGCTGCTCGTCGAATCCGGTATGGCGCCGATGTTTCCGTTGGTGGTCATCGTCCACGCCGATGAGGAGTTGCGGGTGAAGCGGCTGATCGAGTACCGCGGGTTCACCCAAGAGGACGCCCGGGCCCGGATCGCCGCACAAGCCACCGAGGAGCAGCGCCGCGCCGTCGCCGACGTCTGGCTCGACAACTCGGGCACTGCGGGCGAACTGGTCGAGAAGGCCCGTGAGCTGTGGCACGAGCGCATCCTGCCCTTCGCGCACAACCTGCACGAGAATCGGCCGGCGGACTCGCAGCCGGTCCTGGTGCCCTTCGACCCCACATGGGCCGATCAGGCGCGGCGCATCGTGGCGCGACTCAAGACCGCGTGCGGGCATCGCGCCGTGCGGGTCGACCACGTCGGGTCGACGGCGGTGCCGGACATGGACGCCAAGGACGTGATCGACATCCAGGTGACGGTCGCGTCGCTCGCGGATGCCGACGAACTCGACGAAGCGCTGACCGCCGCGGGGTATGTGCGCGGGCCCGTCACCGCGGACGTCGCTAAGCCCGACGCCCGCAGCACCATCGCCGAGTTCGACCAGTCGAACGATGAGGCGTTGTGGCACAAGCGTCTTCACAGCTCTGCCGATCCCGGGCGGCCGACCAATGTCCACATCCGGGTGGATGGGTGGCCGGGCCAACAGTTCGCGTTGCTGTTCGTGGACTGGATGCGCGCGAACCCCGGCGTCCGGGCCGACTACCTCTCGTTGAAGCGGCGGGTCGCCGGGCACGGGCACGTTTCAACGGGTGCCTATGCCGAGGCGAAGGAACCCTGGTTCCTCGACGCGTACCGGCGGGCCTGGGAGTGGGCCGACAGCACCGGGTGGCGGCCGTGAGGCACTAGGCCTCGGGTGGCGGCGGCGTGCCGACGTCGGGTGTCGGGGTGGTGCCCCCGTCGACCGGGATGTTCAGCGGCGCCCCGCATTGCAGCACCCCGTACATCGGGTCGTCCTTGGGTCGGAGCAGTCGCGGCGCGATGAACTGGTCGGCCTTGGCCACGATCTGGTCGTCGACCAGGATCTCGCAGTGCAGGTTGGAGCCGTAGGGCCATTCGATGGAGATCTCCATCCCGGCCAGTTGGGGATCGGCGAGCACCGCGTTGACCTCGAATGTCTGGCCGGGTAGCAGAGTGGGCTGCGCGCTGTTCACGTTGTGGTCGTCCATCTTGTACGCCACCACCGCGCCGCGGGAGGTGCCGTCCGCGCGGGCTCGGTAGATGACGTTGTGCAGAACTTCGGGCGCCGGCGGCGCAGGCTGCGCCTCGGTCTCGGCGCTCGGCTGGGCCGCGGCGCCACCCGGGAACAGGACCGAGCCCACGAGCATCGCCGCGGCCGCCGCGCCTGCGGTCCGGATGCGGGCTGTGGGGGACATGCGACGAGAGAATACCGGCCGTACCTGGGCAGACAAATTCGTAGCGGTAGCCATCGGAATCAAGATCGCCGTATGCAGGGGGTTCGTTACCCGGGGGCCGGTTGGCAGTGCGGGCACCACACCGAGGTTCTCCCCGCGATGCGGCCGCGCGCGAGTCGGGCGCCGCAGCGGGGACAGGTCGGGTCGGGCGCTTCCCTGTTGCCGGTTAGCCACCGCGGTAGGTCGGGAACCCGCCCGTGCCGGACCGCGGTTTGCAGTACCGCCCGCATCGCCTCGTGGAGACGCTTGACGTCGTCGTCGTCCAGGGTCGACACCGGCAGCGACGGCGACAGGCGCGTACGCCAGAGAATCTCGTCGACGAGCAGATTCCCCAGCCCGGCGATCACGGCCTGATCCATCAGCGTCGGTTTCAGGCGTCCGCGCCGACCCCGCAGAAGCTCGCGAAACGAGCGCAGGTCGAGGTGCAGGGCGTCGGGGCCCTGCTTGCCCGTCACTTCGCCGATGTCGTCCTCGGAGGCAAGGAGCCACACACCACGCAGCTTGCGCAGGTCCGCGTAGCGGAACTCGCCATGGTCGAGTGCGATGACCAGCCGGACGTGTTTGGTGTCGTCGTCGCCCAGCGTGTGGTACGGCCTGCCCGTCATACCGCTGTGCACCAGCAACACGGGGCCGTCGGTCGGCAGGATCAGCCATTTGCCGTGCCGACGAGGCTCCTCGAAGGTGCGGTCGACCAGGTTTCGGGCCAGCGCGCGTGCGGAGGTGTTGCGCAGCACTCCCGCGTCGCGTACGTCCACCCGGCGGATACGACGCCCGGGCAGCTCACGCACCAGCTCCCTGCGGAAGCCCTCGACGTCGGGTAGTTCGGGCATGTCTACTCGTCGCGCCAGGTGAGTGGCATATCCTGCCCGGCCAGCCACCGTTTGAGGTCGTAGTCGTGCCGGGCCAGCCCGTCGATGGCGGCCACCGCGGTCTGCACGGCCTGCTCGCCCGTCTCGGGTGCCAGCAGGTTGTGCCGTACCGCGGTGAGCAGTTCGTCGACGTCGTGCAGTTCGACACCCCGGCCGGTGCGCACCACCAGGTCGAGGTAGTGGTCTTCGGCGTGCCAGGCGTCGGGGCCAGGTGTGTACTGGCCCACGTCCAGGTAGTAGTCCTGGTCGAGCTCGTGACCTGCATTGAAGTGGAACACGGTTGCGCGCAGTCGCAGCGAGGGCAGCAGCCAGGACTCCAGATAGTGGAACTGCGCCCGCCCCGGGGTGGGGCGGGCCATGTACAGGCCCCAGGGCTGGACGGTGAAGACGTCGACGGCGCGCACGATGCCCTTCGGATCGGTGTTGGTGCGGGCGACGAGGTCGAACGTCTCGTGTTTGGGAGCGTGGATGAGAACAGGATAGGGCTGTCCGGGGAATGAACTTGTCGGAGTGCGCGCTTACCCTGAGTGATTATGGCTTTCGCTACCGAACACCCCGTGCTCGCGCACTCGGAGTACCGCCCGGTCGATGCGATCGTGCGCACCGGCAACCGCTTCGAGGTGGTCAGCCCCTACTCACCGGCGGGTGACCAGCCGGCCGCCATCGACGAACTGGAGCGCCGGATCAAGGCGGGGGAGCACGATGTGGTGCTGCTGGGCGCCACCGGCACCGGTAAGTCGGCGACGACGGCGTGGCTCATCGAGCGGGTCCAGCGGCCGACGCTGGTGATGGAACCGAACAAGACGCTCGCCGCGCAGATGGCGAACGAGTTGCGGGAGATGTTGCCGCACAACGCCGTCGAGTATTTCGTGTCGTACTACGACTACTACCAGCCCGAGGCCTATATCGCCCAGACGGACACCTACATCGAGAAGGACAGCTCGATCAACGACGACGTCGAGCGGCTGCGGCACTCGGCAACCTCGAGTTTGCTGTCCCGTCGCGACGTGGTCGTTGTCGCCTCGGTGTCCTGCATCTACGGTCTCGGCACGCCGCAGTCGTACCTGGACCGCAGCGTGGAGCTCAAGATCGGTGACGAGGTGCCGCGTGACGCGCTGCTGCGGCTGCTCGTCGACGTGCAGTACACCCGCAACGACATGGCGTTCACTCGCGGGTCGTTCCGTGTGCGCGGCGACACCGTCGAGATCATCCCGTCCTACGAGGAGTTGGCCGTCCGCATCGAGTTCTTCGGCGACGAGATCGAGGAGTTGTACTACCTGCATCCGTTGACCGGAGACGTCGTCCGCAAAGTCGATTCGCTACGGATCTTCCCGGCCACCCACTACGTCGCGGGCCCGGAGCGGATGGCGCATGCGATCTCGACCATCGAACAGGAACTCGAGGAGCGGCTCGCCGAGCTGGAGGGGCAGGGCAAGCTGTTGGAGGCGCAGCGGCTGCGGATGCGCACCAACTACGACATCGAGATGATGCGCCAGGTCGGCTTCTGCTCGGGCATCGAGAACTATTCGCGTCACATCGACGCCAGGCCCGCGGGCTCCGCGCCAGCCACGCTGCTCGACTACTTCCCCGAGGACTTCCTGCTCGTCATCGACGAATCCCACGTGACGGTGCCGCAGATCGGCGGCATGTACGAGGGCGACATGTCGCGTAAGCGCAACCTCGTCGACTTCGGTTTCCGACTGCCCTCGGCCGTCGACAACCGGCCACTGACCTGGGAGGAGTTCGCCGACCGCATCGGCCAGACCGTGTATCTGTCGGCGACGCCGGGGCCGTACGAGCTCAGCCAGTCCGGCGGTGAATTCGTCGAACAGGTCATCCGCCCAACGGGTTTGGTGGATCCGAAGGTGGTCGTGAAACCGACGAAGGGCCAGATCGACGATCTGATCGGCGAGATCCGCACGCGCACCGAGCGCGACGAGCGGGTGCTCGTGACCACGTTGACCAAGAAGATGGCCGAGGACCTCACCGACTACCTGCTCGAGATGGGGATCCGTGTGCGCTACCTGCACTCCGAGGTGGACACTTTGCGTCGGGTGGAACTGCTGCGCCAACTGCGTCTCGGCGACTACGACGTGCTGGTCGGCATCAACCTGCTCCGCGAGGGTCTCGACCTGCCGGAGGTGTCGCTGGTGGCGATTCTCGACGCGGACAAGGAGGGGTTCCTCCGGTCGACTCGCAGCCTGATCCAGACGATCGGCCGCGCCGCGCGCAACGTGTCGGGCGAGGTGCACATGTACGCAGACAACATCACCGAGTCGATGCGGGAAGCCATCGACGAGACCGAACGCCGGCGCGCCAAGCAGATCGCCTACAACGAGGCCCACGGCATCGATCCAAAGCCGTTGCGTAAGAAGATCGCCGACATTCTCGACCAGGTGTATCGCGAAGCCGACGATGTCGAGGTGGGTGGTTCCGGGCGCAACGCGTCGCGGGGCCGCCGGGCGCAGGGCGAACCTGGGCGGGCGGTCAGCGCCGGCATCATCGAAGGGCGCGACACCTCCAACATGCCGCGCGCCGAGTTGGCCGACCTCATCAGGGACCTGACCGAGCAGATGATGGCCGCGGCGCGGGATTTGCAGTTCGAGCTGGCCGCACGCATCCGCGACGAGATCCACGACCTCAAGAAGGAACTGCGCGGCATGGACGCGGCCGGTCTGAAATAGCCGACAACACCGTCCGGGACCTTCGGCCCTGGTCCTTGCCCTGTCGCCTCGCGTACAAACGAAAGTATGAGTGACAGAGCCGATATCGAATCGTCAGTCCACGTCGATGTGACGACACGCGGTGATCTTCCCGGCGCGGCCGAATACGCGCGGGGCAAGATCGAAGACGTCAGCCGGTTCGCACACCGACCGTTGGCACATGCCCATGTGAAGCTGACGCGCCACGGTGACCCGGAACTGGAACGGCCGGTCATTGCGCAGGCGAACCTCGACCTCGACGGCCGGTTGGTGCGTGCTCAGGCCTCAGGTGACACGGCGCGAGACGCGATCGACCGCCTGGGTGAACGCCTGGGACGCCAACTGCGCCGGGCCGCCGACCACTGGCAGGCTCGCCGCGACGGTCGAACTACACGGGTTTCGCACGAGCCCGACGCCGGACCCGCTCAGCAGCCCAGCCGCCTTCCGCTCCCACCCGAGGAGCGCCAGATCGTGCGGCGCAAGTCGTTCACCCTCGCGCCGTGCACGGTGGACGAGGCCGCCATCGAGATGGACCTGCTCGACTACGACTTTCACCTGTTCACCGAGCAGCGCACCGGGATGGCGAGCGTGCTCTACAAGAGCGGACCGTCCGAATACCGGTTGGCTCAGGTCGAACCGGCTTCGGAAGGCGAGCTGGCGCCGTTCGAACTGCCGCTGACGATCAGCCCCCACCCGCCGCCGATCCACACCGTCGAGCAGGCCGCCGAGCGGATGGGTCTGCTGGGGCTGCCGTTCATGTTCTTCATCGACGCCGCCCAAGGTCGTGCAGCCGTGCTCTACCACCGTTACGACGGCCACTACGGGCTCATCACCCCGGCCGGTTGAGGTCACCGCTTGACCTGAACGAAGGTTGAGCTCGTAGCGTGTCCGGCGTGACCGACACCGCGCCGACGACCAGTACAGGACGCTGGCGCGACCTGTTGGGACCGAAGTACCTCGGCGCCAGCACCGTCCTGGCCGGCGGGGTCGCGCTGTACGCCACCAACGAGTTCCTCACCATCAGCCTGATGCCCAGCGCGGTGGCGGATATCGGCGGTTACCGACTGTATGCATGGGTGACGACGGTGTATCTGGTCGCCTCGGTGATCGCGGCGACCACCGTGCATTCGACGTTGATGCGCTTCGGACCGCGGGTGTCGTATCTGGCGGCGCTGTCCGTATTCGGTCTGGGCAGCCTCGCATGTGGGGCGGCGCCCACGATGGAAACCCTGCTTGTCGGCCGCACGGTGCAGGGACTGGCGGGCGGGTTGCTGGCCGGGTTGGGCTATGCGGTGATCAACACGGCGTTGCCCGAGCGGTTGTGGACCAAGGCGTCGGCGTTGGTGTCGGCGATGTGGGGCGTCGGGACGCTGCTCGGCCCCGCCGCCGGGGGTCTGTTCTCCCAATATGGTTCGTGGCGTTGGGCGTTCGCTGCGCTGGCGATCTTGACTGCAGCCATCGCGGTGCTGGTCCCGCTGGCGTTGCCCCGGCGCACTCGCGCCGACTTCGAAGCGCCGCGAACGCCGATACCCGTGTGGTCGCTGCTGTTGTTGGGTGTTGCCGCGTTGGCCGTCAGCGCAGCCGGTATCCCGCGCGATGTGTGGCCCACGATCGTGCTGCTCGGCTTCGGGGCCCTTTTGGTGGCCGTGTTCCTGGTCGTCGACCGGCGGCTACCCGCTGAGGTGTTGCCGCCCAGCACTTTTGCGCGCGGACCGCTGAAGTGGATCTACCTGACCCTCGCTGTGTTGATGGCCGCGACGATGGCGGACATGTATGTTCCGCTGTTCGGGCAGCGGTTGGCCGATCTCACACCGGTCGCTGCGGGATTTCTCGGTGCGGGTCTGGCGCTCGGTTGGACGGTCGGGGAGATCGGCAGCGCCTCGATGAGCAACCCGCGAGCGATCAAGCGCACGGTCGCTGTCGCGCCCGCGGTGATGGCCGTGGGCCTCGCGCTTGCGGCGGTGACCATGCGGGACGACGCACCGGCGGCCGTGGTGGCCGTCTGGGCCGCGGCGTTGATCGTGACCGGCGCCGGGGTGGGGATCGCCTGGCCGCATCTGTCGGCATGGGCGATGAGCCGTGTGGAGGACCCGTCGGAGGGGCCGACCGCGGCTGCCGCGATCAACACCGTGCAGCTGATTTCCGGCGCCTTCGGCGCGGGGCTGGCCGGAGTTCTCGTGAACATGACCGACAGCGGTGATGCCACACCGGCGCGGTGGCTGCTGGCGGCATTCGCCGCGCTCGCCGCGATGGGCCTGGTCGCGTCGACGCGGAGCGGACGACAGCCCAGCCAACCGTGATGGTGAACCGCTTAACGATCACGGCGATTTCAACGCTGGGCGGTGACTGACCGCGCTGGGACACTCACTGTCAATGCGGGTGTGGCTGAGTGGCTAGGCACCGGCCTGCAAAGCCGTTTACACGGGTTCGAATCCCGTCACTCGCTCGTATGGGCCGTTGTTGAGCAAATCAACGCATTCCAACCGAACTGCGCGACAGTGCTTTTCAGCGCATCATCGCCGCGTATGGGCAACACTTCGCTGCTTCGAGGCAAGCCACGCCGGTGGTCGACTGCTAGCGGTGCGCGCGCAGGCCGTCGGCGAACCGCAGATCGGACACCAGCGCCTCGAACGCCTTCTCCCGATCCTCCGGCGGGCCGCGTAGCACCGACGACGGATGCACGGTAACGGCGACTTCCGGTGCGACGTCGAGCTCGTCGGTCTCGGGCAGTTGCAGTGCTTCGCCGCGGTGCGCGGTGAGCCGAAACTTGCTGCCCATCAACGACTGTGCGGCGGTCGCTCCCATCAGCACCAGCACCTCGGGTCTGACGGCGTCCAGCTCGGCCAGCAGCCACGGCCGGCAAGCCACCACTTCCGTGCGGCCCGGGGTCTTGTGGATCCGTCGTTTACCGCGCTCGGGCAGCGTGAACTTGAAGTGCTTGACCGCATTGGTCACATACACCCGCTCGCGGTCGATACCGGCCTGCGCCAGCGCCTTGTCCAGCAGTTTGCCTGCGGGTCCGACAAACGGCTCTCCCGCCTTGTCCTCCTGATCGCCGGGCTGTTCGCCGACCAGCATCATGTCCGCGCTGGAGGAACCGCCGCCGAACACCACCTGCGTCGCATCGAGGTACAGATCGCAGCCCTTGCAACCGTGCGCGGCGTCGGCCAGAGCATCGAGATCGCGGGTGTCGGGCACGAACTCCGCAGCGGTGTGGGCTGGCCTTGTGGGCATGGGAATCGGGTACCCGGTTCCGGTGCGGTCACGCGCTACCGCGTCGACTTGACCACCTGCGCGAAACTGAACTGCCAGCGCTCGACGAGCCGGAAGCCCATCGCGTGCGGTACCCGGTAGGCGGGCGCGCGGCGCAGACGTGGTCCCGGATCCAGCGCGGGCCCGCTTTCTCGATCCGGGACGGTGGCGTCGCGTTGTGAAACCGTCCACAGTACCGTGCAGGGCCGAAGCCGATCGGCCACACCCCAGATGCCAAGATGGCTGTCCCACAAGCGGTTTCGGTCCGCTGCGCGGCGGCCGCGCCCGGGGTCGACCAGGCCCGCATACGCCTCGGGCCGCGCGGCGGTCAAGGGGCGAATCGGCCCGGGCGCCCAGTTGGTGGTGTTGTCGAGCACCAAGCAGTCGCCGGGGGAGGCGTGTGTCGTGAGGACGTCCGCCACCTGGCTGAAGTCCATTCCCTCCTTGGCGTACGGACCCCGTTGTTCGAGCAGATAGTTCGGGGTCGCCGCCACCGCGAGAGCGGTCAGCATCACCACGACGGCCTCGCGCGACCTGGCGATGGCGGTGAGGCCGACAGCCAACAGCAACGCCATCGCCGGCGAGGTACAGGTCAGATAGCGCGGGTAGTAGACGGCTTCTGACCACACCGAGTAGAGCAGCAGCACGGCCGTCGGGAGCACGATCCACGCCGCGCTCATCGCCACCAGCGACCGGACACCGGCGTCCGTCGGCCGGAACTGCCGCATCGCCAGCAGGGCCAGCACCAGCCCCGCCGAGACCGCGAACGCCACGCTGTGGTCGAAGTACTGTTCCTGCAGCACTTCGGCGACCGTGTGCCAGCCCGGAGGCGAGATCCACCGGACCTGCGCTATCTGGCTCCTGCTGAACACCAGAAACGGCGCCACCAGCGCGATCGCCACCGCGGCCGTCACGATCCAGCGGCGCACGACCGCTCGCCGAGCCGTCACCGCGGCCAGCGTCACCGCGTGCACGAGCACCATCAGCACGACGAAGACGTTCAGCAACGACGCGCCCACCAGCGCCAGCCCGTAGCAGCCCCACAGCCATCGGAAATTGCGGCGGACCGCGACTACCAACAACACGGTCAGCCAGACGGCCGCCGCCGCCGTCAGCGCATAGGAGCGCGCCTCGATGCCCGCCCACGTGATACGGGGCAGGATCGCGAACACGACGCCCGCGCAGACGGCCGTCGTCCGGGAAGCGAAGCGTCGCGCGAGGACGACGACGCCGCCGGCGGCCAGCCCGACGGCCAGGCAGCTCGACAGCCGGGAGTAGAACTCGGTGGCCGGGAACACCGCGAACCACCCGTGCATCAGCAGGTAGTACGGGCCGTGCACCGCGTCGATGTTGTGCAGCAGGCCCCACAGCTGGGGGATCGACCGCGTCGATGCCGAGATCGTGGCCGCCTCGTCGAACCACAGCGACGGTCGGGCCGCGCCCGCCGCCGACACCGCGATCGCGAACATCGCCGTCAGCGCAGCGTCGAACCGGCCGGCGCGAAGGGATCCCGACGGGTCGAGGCGCGCGAGGCGTTGCTGTACCAGCGACAGATCCACGCGCTGCTACCCACCCTTCCCGCGAACGGCAAAACGCTAGCGTGTGCGCTTGTACCGCGCTCGCCGAATGGATGGGGAAGTCATCGTGATGACCGGGTGTAGGCGGCGTCACCTGGGGCGGCCCAGGGTGACGTTGGGTGCGAAGTAGGACGAAATCGCAGGAAACTGCCACTCGAGCGGCTACTGTTCCGGATGGCAACGGAACTGAAATCGGGAGGATGTGGATGAGCGCCTATCAGACCGTCTTGGTTGGCACGGACGGATCGGACTCGTCGCTGCGCGCGGTCGAGAAAGCTGGTCAGATCGCCGGTGACGCCAAGCTGGTCATCGCAACGGCGTACTTCCCCCAGAACGAAGATCAGCGAGCGGCCGATGTGCTCAAGGACGAGGGCTACAAGATGGCCGGCAACGCGCCGATCTACGCGATCCTGCGCGAGGCGAAGGAACGCGCCCACCAGGCGGGGGCCACGAACGTCGAGGAGAAGGCCATCGTCGGCGCTCCCGTCGATGCGCTGGTGGAGCTCGCGGAAGAGGTCAAGGCGGATCTGCTGGTCGTCGGTAACGTCGGCCTGTCCACCATCGCCGGCCGGTTGCTCGGTTCTGTTCCCGCCAACGTCGCACGCCGGTCCAAGACCGACGTGTTGATCGTGCACACCACGCCGTAATCACCACCAGCGCCGCCGCGATCGTCCAGTCACCCCACCGCTGATACAGGGTCGTCCGCGCGCCCAGCGGGACGTCGACGACGGTGACCCCGCGCTCGGCGGCGGGCTGCCACGCCAGCCGGTGGCCGCGAGCATCAAACGCCGAACTGACCCCGGACAACCCGGCGTGAACCGCGGGGCGGCCCGTTTCGGCCGCGTGTACCGCGGGCATCGCCGCCAACTGCGGCTGCGCCCAACTGCCTTGGTACGACGACGTCGAGCTCTGGTAGACGAGTAGCTCGGCTCCCCGCCGGGCGGCTTCCCGCGCGAGGTCGGAGAACATCGTCTCGAAGCTGATCAGCGGTCCGATCGCGACGGCGTCGGTGTGCAGGACGACCGGTCCGTCCCCGCGACGCCGATCCTCGCCCGCGGCCTGGGTGTTCGACGTGGCCCATCCGATCAGGGACCGCAACGGCACGTACTCGCCGAACGGCACCAGACGCGTCTTGGCATACGAGCCCTGCGTCCCGTCTGGTCCGATCAGCACCGACGACTTGTAGATATCACCCGATGCCGCCCGGGCGTCGACGTTGACCAGAAGCTGCGCACCGACACGCCGCGACAGGGCGGCAAGCCGTGCGGTGACGTCGGGGTGGCCCGCCAAATCCACGCCCACACTGCTTTCGCCCCACACCACCAGGTCGAGTCGCTGCCCGGCCAGCTGTTCGGTCAGCGCCTCGCTGGCGGTCTGTCGCGCCGAGGACTCGGCGATGTCGCCCGGTTGGACGAGGGCCACGCGGACCGTGGGCCCGGGCGTTGGTGCCGGACCCCACCAGAACCAGGCGGGACCCATCGCGAGAAGAAGTGCCGCGAGCACGGCCGGTGCCGCCGAACGCCGCACGAGGGCGGCGACCATTGCGGTGTTGACCGCCACCACGAGGAAGCTGACCAGCCACACGCCGCCCAGGGTGGCGGGCGCCAATGTGGCGGGCTGATTCCACTGCGATGCGCCGAGGACCGCCCACGGCCCGCCGAGCCGGTCCCATGATCGGACCGCTTCTGCCAGCACCCACAGACTGGGGAGCACCACCACGGCGCCGAACGCCCGAGCGGGGGTGACATGGCCGGCCAACAGGCGGTGCGCCGCCCACCCGAAGGGCAGCCACAACGCACCGAGTGCGGCCGCGAGCACGACCAATGGGGGACCGGTGCTCGGCCAGAGCCAATACTGGGTGACGCCGACGAACGCGGCCATCCCCAGCCAGGCTCGCGCGGCGGACTGTCCGGACGTCGGTGCCGCCCGGAGCACGAGCAGAAGCGGTGCCAGCCCGAGCCAGGCCAGATACCACAGGGCAGGTGCCGGAAACGCGAGCGCGGGGAACGCGCCGGCGACGAGCGCCGACGCGTAGCCCCGCAGCGAGATCAGGTGCTCGACGCTTTGGCGATGCTCGCGATCGCCTGGTCGAGCGTGGAGTTGAATTCCTCGTCGCTCTGCTGGGCGGTCAGCCCCTCTGTCAGCGCGCGCGAGAAGCTCGCGATGACACCGATGTTGCGCGCCAGCTTCTCGTTCGCCTCGTCGCGGCTGTAGCCACCGGACAGTGCCACGACCCGCAGTACGTTCGGATGCTCGACCAGATCCTTGTACAGGTTGTCGACGTCGGGCAGTGTCAGCTTGAGCATGACCTTCTTGTCGCCCAGCTTGCCCGCACCTTCGAGCAGCGCCGCCTTGAGCTGCTCCTCGGCCTCGGCCTTCTTCGGGCTCTTGATGTCGACCTCGGGTTCGATGATCGGCACCAGGCCCTTGGCGAGCACCTGCTCGGCGACCTCGAACTGCTGCGCCACGACGGCGTCCAGGCCGGCGCCGGGCAGCTTGATGACGGAACGCTCCTTGGTGCCGAAGACGCCGTTCGCGGCGGCGCGGTCGAGCAGATCGTCGAGGCCGGGCATCGGCTTCATCGTCTGCGCGCCGTCCTTCTCCTCGGCCAGGCCCTTGTCGATCTTGAGGAACGGCACGATGTTCTTGACGTTCCACAGGTAGTCGGCGGTCGGGCGGCCCTCGATCTCGCGGTCCATCGTCTGCTCGAACAGGATGGTGCCCATGATGCGGTCGCCGTCGAAGGCGGGGCTGGTGATGATGCGTGTGCGCATCTCGTGCACGAGGTCGAACATCTGGTCGTCGCCGGAGTAGGCATCCTCGGCGATCCCGTAGAGCTTCAGCGCCTTGGGGGTGCTCCCGCCGCTCTGATCGAGCGCTGCGATGAACCCGGCGCCGCTCTGCGCCTTCTTCAACTGATCGGTGTTCATGTCTGCCCTTTCTTCGTCACCAGGCAATCTATCGAAGTTCGCACGGCCGATCGTCAGATGGCTGCCCAACATCCGATGCGGGCCTTGTCCGGGTGGGACAATTCGCTCGACGGGGAGGTCAATTATGACTGCGACGTTCGCCAGATCAGGAATCGCACCGCGTGAGAACGGTGCCCCGCCCCCGTTCGTACCGCTCGCCGACATCGACCTCGGCTCGCTCGAGTTCTGGGAGCTCAACGACGACGTGCGCGACGGCGCCTTCGCGACGTTGCGTCGCGAAGCGCCGATCGCCTTCTTCGACGCGCCGGAGTTCCCGGGCTTCACCGCCGGGTCCGGACATTGGGCGTTGACGTCGTTCGACGACATCCACCACGCCAGCAGACACCCCGACATCTTCAGCTCCATTCCCACCAGCACGGCGCTCACGGACGTGCCCGCCGAGGTCGCCGAGTACGTGGGTTCGATGATCAGCCTCGACGACCCGCGTCACCTCCGGCTTCGCAAGATCGTCAACCGTTCGTTCACACCCAAGGTGGTGGCGCGCATTGAGGACAGCGTGCGTGAGCGGGCACGGCAGATCGTGACCAAGCTGACCGCCGACCATCCGGACGGCCAGGCCGACTTCGTCGCCGAGGTGTCAAGCCTGCTGCCGCTGCAGATCATCTGCGACATGATGGGCATCCCGGAGGAGGACGAGGCGAGAATCTTCTACCTGACGTCGGTCACCCTCGGTGCCGGCGACGACGAGGTGGTCGCCGGCGGATTCGAAGAGATCATCAGCGCGGTAACGGAATTGGGCCATTACGGCGTGCACTTGGCCGAGGAGCGGCGTGCCCGCCCCGCCGAGGACCTCACCACGAACCTGGTACAGGCGGAGGTCGACGGCGAACGACTGACATCCGATGAGATCGCCTCGTTCTTCATCCTGCTGTCCGCGGCGGGGAACGAGACGACGCGCAACGCGATCAGTCACGGTCTCGTGGCGCTGACCCGGTACCCGGAGCAGAGAGCCAGATGGTGGGCCGACTTCGACGGCCTGGCCGCCACTGCGGTCGAAGAGATCGTGCGATGGGCCTCGCCCATCATCTTCATGCGGCGCAACCTGACTCAGGACATCGAGATGCGCGGCATCGCGATGCACGCCGGTGACAAGATCTCGATGTGGTACAACTCGGCCAACCGGGACGAGACCAAATTCGACAATCCGTGGTTGTTCGATCTGTCCCGGGATCCCAACCCGCACATCGGGTATGGGGCCGGGGGTGCCCACTTCTGCCTGGGTGCCAACCTGGCCCGCCGCGAGATCCGGGTGCTGTTCGAAGAGCTCTACCGCCGGATTCCCGACATCGTCGCCGCCGAGGAGCCGGCCGTCCAGCATTCGGCTTTCGTGCACGGCATCAAACGGCTGCCCGTCGCCTGGTCGGTGCCCGCGTGATCAGGGCATCGCGGCGGCCCACTTCTGATGCCCCTCGTAACCGAGGTCGTCGGCCATCTTCCGATAACGATCTCTGAGTTGGCGGTATCCGGCGTCGTCACCGCGGGCCCGGGCCAGCAATGTTCTCAAGCGCAGGACCCAGATGTCGCAGATGGCCGCTCCGTCGAGCGGTGCGTGCTCGAGCTCGTCGATGGCGGCCTCGGCTTCGGCGGCGTCGCCGTCACACCCGCGCTTGAGCAGCGTGTCGACGAGAAAGCCGACAACCGGAATCCAGTACGTGTACTGCCCGCGGTCCAACATTGTGTCGGCCACGCCGCGGATGAGGGCGACCGCCGCGTCGTAGTCGCCCCGGTTGGCGCGGTCGACCCCGAGCAGGGCGTCCATGAACGTGACCTCGACAAGCATCGTCCGGTTCCTGGTCCAGGCGTCCCTGACCTCGGTGACCATCTGAAGCCCGCGGTCCCAGTTGTCCACGGTGTCCTGATACAGCAGCTGACCACCGAGGACGTACCTCGCGATTTCGCCGGCGTACCCGTAGGCGAACGACTCTGCGGTTGACAACGTCGCTTCGGCCTTCGCGACCGCCGATCCGTCGCAGGCGACCGCGCCGAAGGCCACACCAAGCCCCAGGTTCCACGAGGTGGTGAGGGCGATGGTGAGCGGTTCGTTGCTTTCCTCGGCCAGAGCGAAGGCGGCATCGACGTCGCGCCGCCATCCTCGACGGCCGAACCACCACCCGACCAACCCGCGCATCGCCGTGGCGATCGCGAGGGGCGAGCCCACCACGAGGCCGCCCTTGGTGAGGTCGCCTGCGGCCCACTCGATGGTGGTCTCCGCCCATCGCAATCCGTCTGCCATCTCGCCGTTCTGGACCTTGATGCCGATGGCTCCGAAGGCGGCCTGCGCGATCAGCCCAGGATCGCCGATCGATTCCAGGAGCGCCATCTGCTCGGAGGCCCACCGCGACGATTCCCGTGTCTCACCGCGGAAGTGATGATCCGACATCGGGCCCATCATCGCGACGGCCAGCGACGCCTTGTCTCCCGTCAACTCGCAAAGTTCGCGCAACTCCTCAAAATACGCGCCGCATTCGCGGGCCATCCGCCAGCCGCTCGCGCAGAGAAAGGTGCGTGGCGCGATGCGCATCGCGCTGCGGTCCGGGTCGTCCTCGGGCAGGGTATCGGCGACTCGGCACGCACGCTCCCAACTGAGCAACGCGGCGGATACGTCGCGATTGTTCGACCATTCGGCGGCTCGCATATGCCAACCGAATGCGGCGTGCAGATCGCCTGCGGCTTCGGCGTGTTCGGCGATGAGGGCCGCGTTATCGCCGAGGTTGCCCGCGCTCCGTCGTTCGATGGCAGCGGCCACGCGGCGGTGCAGTTCGGCCCGGTCGGACTTGAGCTGGGCTTCGTAGGCGACCGCGCGAATGAGTGGGTGGTGGAACACGAATTCCGGTTCATCGGTGAACGTGACCTGGTCGATCAACTGAGCCGTCAACAGCTCGGCCGGGCGCGGTTCGATGTCGAGCGCCTTCAACAGCTCTGTGCCGAAGCGTGATCCGACGACCGACGCCGCATTGAGGGTGCGTTTCGCGGCCGGATCGAGTCGGTCGATGCGGGCCGCGATCGTCGCCTGTAGCGTGGCGGGCACACTGACGTCGGCGGCTTCGGCCGTCGACGCATACGCCCCCGGGCGCCCGTGCAGTACGCCGCGTTCCACGAAGTCGCGAATGATCTCCTCGGCGAAAAACGGTGTGCCCACGGCCTTTTGGACGATGGTATGCGTGAGCGCACGCACGGACGGATCCGGTCCGAGCAGGGTAGTGACCAGATCGGCGGTTTCCACGTCGTTCAACGGGCCGAGAGCGATGGTCTGCGTCCCCGGCACCTGGGTCAACGATCCGCGATACTCGGGGCGATACGTGATGATCGTCAGCAGCGGTGTCTGGGGGATGACGGTGAGGAACGCGGCGAGCATGGACTCGCTGGATTCGTCGATCCAGTGGGCGTCTTCGATGATGTAGAGGGCAGGCGTCGGTGTGGCCAGCGCAGCCGAATTCACGAGCGCGATGAGGCGTTGCCGACGGCTGTCGGCGTCGATCCGCGGCGGCTCCACCACAGGGTCGGCGATGCCCAGCATGTCCTCGAGAAGGGCTACGTCGTCACGGCCGGCGTCGGGGAAGGTCCCCGCTTCGATCAGGGCACGGGCAGACGACGCATCCAGGTGCTCGACGCCGGTCGCCGCCCGCAGCAGCCGGGCCACCACGTGGAAGGGCACCTGGGTGGTGTGTGATTCGCAGACCGTCGTGTACACGGGCACTCCTCGGCTGACCGCGGTCGCCGCGAGTTCACGTGTGAGCCTGCTCTTGCCGATGCCGGGAGGTCCGGATACGCCGACGACGGAGCCCTGACCGTCGATCGCCCTGTCCAACAGCCCCTCGAGGGCCGACTTCTCCCAGCGCCGCCCGACCAGTGCGGTCTCGGATCGCAGCGGGCCCTGCCCGCGGCCGATGCTCAGCAGCCGCCGGGCGGGTATTGGTTCGCCGCCGCCCTTGACGTGCACCGTCTCCGGTGCATCGAGTGCCGCCACCGACTCCACCAGGCGCGCTGTCGACGCGCTGAGCATCACCCCTCCCGGCGGGGCCGTCGACTCCATCCGTTGAGCCAACCCGACGTGCTCCCCGACTGCGGTGTAACCCAAAGCGCCGGAACCTATTTCACCGGCGATGACTTGTCCGGAGTTGAGGCCGATGCGCAGTTGCAGGTCGACACCGTCGCGCTTGCCGACGTCGGCGGCGACGGCGTGCATCTCGGCTTGAATGCCCAGCGCTGCCAGGCACGCGCGCACCGCGTGATCCTCCAGTGCGAGGGGTGCACCGAAGACGGCCATGATGCCGTCGCCGGTGAACTTGTCGACGGTTCCGCCGTAGCGTTGGACGAGGGAACCCGCTACGTCGACGAGTTCGGCCATGATCTCGCGCAGCCGCTCGGGGCCGACCGTCCTGGCGATGTCCATCGAGCGCACCACGTCGGCGAACAGGACCGTCACCTGCTTGTATTCGGCCGCTCCCGCGGCACGGGTCAGCGGTGTTCCGCACTCGCTGCAGAACTTGGCCTGCGTCCCCACTTCGGTTCCGCACGACGGGCACCGCGCGGCGTCCACACCATCAGTGTCACCGCAATATGCGGTCGAATTGCCTGATCGGATGAATTCCGTGCAGGTCGCGGTACGACGGCGGTTCCCGACCCCCGGCATCTTTGATCCCGTACTCCGCCGCCAGCTCAGCTCCGATGAAGGTTTGGCCACTCTTGTCCAACAGTTGGGGGTCGTTGAACAGGGCCCAGATCAGATGCCCGGTGAACTCCGGTGTCTCCGTGTTGTCGAGCAGGTGAGCGAGCTTGTCGGGTGCGGCTGCGAGCAACTGCTTGAAGCGTTCGGTCAGCAGGACACCCATCCAGATCGACGCCGTCGCGATGCCGAAGTCGCGGAAGTCGACCGCCATGTCGGCGGCCATCTTGTCGGTGCCGGCTTTGTGGACGCCGTATGCCGGGCCGAACACGTAGTGGGCCGCACCGGGCGCGGAGGTGAACACCACCAGCCCGCGGCGCTGCGCCAGCATCAGCGGGGCCGCGTACACCGTCGCGACGTAGCTGCTGCGCAGGCCGACCCTCAGGGTGTCGATGACGTGGACGGGCTCTTCCCAGAACCGGGTTCGACCCATCATCTCCTCGCGGATGATCACCGCGTTGTTCACCAGTAGGTCCAGCCGGCCCTGCTCCCGTTCGACCCGTTCGAAGAGGGCCTTCGTCTGTTCGTCGTCGGCATGGTCGACGCGGACGGCGATCCCGGTGCCGCCGGCGGCCGTCACCAGCTCGGCGGTCTCGTGAATCGTGCCGTCGAGCACGGACTCGTCTGCGCGCTCGGTGCGCCCCGTGACATACACCGTGCAGCCGTGCCTGCCGAGCGCGTGCGCGATGCCGCGTCCGGCGCCGCGGCTGGCACCCGTGACGACAGCGATGGGCGCGTCTACCAACCGCGTTCTCTCCACTCGGCCAGGTGCGGGCGCTCCGTGCCGAGCGTGGTGTCGTCACCGTGGCCGGGATAGACCACCGTCGAATCGCCGTACACATCGAACACGCGGCGGGTCACGTCGCCGAGCAACTGGTCGAAGGCGCCGTCCTCCCATGTTTTGCCGACACCTCCGGGGAACAGGCAGTCGCCGGTGAACAGGTGGGTCGCCTCGTCGGCGCCGTCGAGCGCGAGCGCCACCGAACCGGGAGTGTGGCCCTGCAGGTGGATGACGTCGAAGCTCAGCTCGCCGATGTCGACTGTGTCGCCGTGGGCGAGGAGCCGATCGGGCCGCACCGGCAGCGGGTCCGCGTCGAGTTGGTGCGCGGCCGTGGGCACCCCGGTGACCTTGGCCACTTCTTCCAACGCCTGCCAGTGATCGAAGTGCTGGTGGCTGGTGACGATCAAGGACAGTTTCGGGGCGTGCTTCTCGATCAGCTCGAGCACGATCGGGGCATCGTTGGCGGCGTCGATCAGCAGGGTTTCGCCGGTCCGGGAACACGTGACCAGGTACGCGTTGTTGTCCATCGGGCCGACCGAGACCTTGACGATCGAGGCGCCGGGAAGCGTGCGCCGGGCCCCGGTCCCTGGTTCGACATGGCCGGTGTAGTTGTCGTCGACGACGGTCATGTCCTCACGGTATCCGCCTCGTCTGGGGCTTGTCGGTGGGTCCACATAGAGTGGCTTTGAACTATCTCTTCGGGAGGGAACCGGGTGGCTGACCGCCTTGTCGTCAAGGGTGCGCGCGAGCACAACCTGCGAAGTGTCGATCTTGATTTACCACGCGAGGCGCTGATCGTCTTCACCGGGCTGTCGGGTTCGGGGAAGTCGTCGCTGGCCTTCGACACGATCTTCGCCGAGGGCCAGCGCCGCTACGTCGAGTCGCTGTCGGCCTATGCCCGCCAGTTCCTCGGTCAGATGGACAAACCCGACGTCGACTTCATCGAGGGGTTGTCCCCGGCGGTGTCCATCGACCAGAAGTCGACCAACCGCAACCCGCGGTCGACGGTCGGCACCATCACCGAGGTCTACGACTACCTGCGCCTGCTGTACGCCCGCGCGGGCACCCCGCACTGCCCCATCTGCGGTGAGCGCATCGCCCGGCAGACGCCCCAGCAGATCGTCGATCAGGTGCTGGCCATGGACGCGGGGCTGCGTTTCCAGGTGCTCGCACCGGTGGTGCGCACCCGCAAGGGCGAGTTCGTCGACCTGTTCGACAAGCTGAACACCCAGGGCTACAGCCGCGTGCGGGTCGACGGGGTGGTGTATCCGCTCACCGACCCGCCGAAGCTCAAGAAGCAGGAGAAGCACGACATCGAGGTGGTCGTCGACCGCCTGACGGTCAAGGCCAGCGCCAAGCAGCGGCTGACCGACTCGATCGAGACGGCGCTGAACCTCGCCGACGGCATCGTCGTGCTGGAGTTCGTCGACCGCGACGACGACCACCCGCACCGCGAACAGCGGTTCTCCGAGAAGCTGGCCTGCCCCAACGGTCACCCGCTGGCTGTCGACGACCTCGAGCCGCGGTCGTTCTCGTTCAACTCGCCCTACGGCGCCTGCCCCGAATGTCTGGGCCTGGGCATCCGCAAGGAGGTCGATCCCGAACTGGTCGTGCCGGATCCGGACCTGACCCTGGCGGAGGGGGCCATCGCGCCCTGGTCGATGGGGCAGACCGCGGAGTACTTCACCCGGATGCTGGCGGGGCTCGGCGATGCGCTCGGGTTCGATGTGAACACGCCGTGGAAGAAGCTGCCCGCCAAGGCGCGCAAGGCGATTCTCGAAGGCTGCGACGAGCAGGTGCACGTGCGGTACAAGAACCGCTACGGCCGAACCCGTTCGTACTACGCCGATTTCGAGGGCGTGATGGCGTTTTTGCAGCGCAGGATGGAGCAGACGGACTCCGAGCAGATGAAGGAGCGTTACGAGGGCTTCATGCGCGACGTGCCCTGTCCGGAGTGCGAGGGCACGCGGCTCAAACCCGAAATCCTCGCGGTGACGCTGACGGCGGGCGAGTTCGGCCCGAAGTCCATCGCCGAGGTCGCCGAGCTGTCGATCGCGGAGTGCTCGGAGTTTCTCAACGCGCTGACGCTGGGTGCACGCGAGCAGGCCATCGCGGGCCAGGTGCTCAAGGAGATCCAGTCGCGGTTGGGCTTCCTGCTCGACGTCGGCCTGGACTACCTGTCGCTGTCGCGGGCCGCCGCGACGTTGTCGGGCGGTGAGGCGCAACGTATCCGGCTCGCCACCCAGATCGGGTCGGGGCTCGTCGGAGTGCTCTACGTGCTCGACGAACCGTCGATCGGGCTCCATCAGCGGGACAACCGCCGGCTGATCGACACGCTCGTCCGGTTGCGGGATCTGGGCAACACGCTGATCGTCGTCGAGCACGACCTCGACACCATCGCCCACGCCGACTGGGTCGTCGACATCGGTCCGGCTGCGGGTGAGCACGGCGGTCAGATCGTGCACAGCGGGCCCTACGACGAGCTGCTGAAGAACCCGGAATCGCTTACCGGAGCGTATCTTTCGGGCAAGGAAGAGATCGAGGTGCCGGCGATCCGGCGGCCGGTCGACAAGAAGCGGTTGCTGACGGTCGTCGGCGCCCGCGAGCACAACCTGCGTGAGATCGACGTGGCCTTCCCGCTGGGGGTGCTGACCTCGGTCACCGGTGTTTCGGGGTCGGGTAAGTCGACGTTGGTCAACGACATCCTGGCGTCGGTGCTGGCGAACAAACTCAACGGGGCGCGACAGGTGCCGGGCCGCCACACCCGCGTGACGGGGCTCGACAAGCTCGACAAGCTGGTTCGGGTCGACCAGTCGCCGATCGGGCGCACACCGCGGTCCAACCCCGCCACCTACACCGGCGTCTTCGACAAGATCCGCACCCTATTCGCGGCCACCACCGAGGCCAAGGTGCGCGGGTATCAACCCGGGAGGTTCTCGTTCAACGTCAAGGGCGGTCGCTGCGAAGCGTGTTCCGGTGACGGCACCATCAAGATCGAGATGAACTTCCTACCCGACGTGTACGTCCCGTGCGAGGTGTGCCACGGCGCCCGGTACAACCGTGAGACGCTCGAGGTGCACTACAAAGGCAAGACCATCGCCGAGGTCCTCGACATGTCGATCGAGGAGGCCGCCGAGTTCTTCGCCCCGATCACCTCGATCCACCGGTATCTGAAGACGCTCGTCGACGTGGGCCTGGGTTATGTGCGCCTCGGCCAGCCGGCCCCGACGCTGTCCGGTGGTGAGGCCCAGCGCGTGAAGCTGGCCTCCGAACTGCAGAAGCGGTCGACTGGCCGCACGGTGTACATCCTCGACGAGCCGACCACCGGCCTGCACTTCGAGGACATCCGCAAGCTACTCAAGGTCATCAACGGCCTTGTCGACAAAGGCAATACGGTGATCGTCATCGAGCACAACCTCGACGTGATCAAGACCTCGGACTGGATCGTCGACATGGGGCCCGAGGGCGGAGCGGGTGGCGGCACCCTCGTCGCGTCCGGGACGCCGGAGGACGTCGCGGCCAATCCCGACAGCTACACCGGCCACTTCCTCGCCGAGTGCCTGGGTGTCGCACGACCGAAACCCAAGGCGCGCAACGGGAAGCGCAGCAAGGTCAGCGCTTAGCGCCTTCACCGAGAATGCGGTTTCTGACGGGATTCGGTCGAAATCCGTCAAAAAGCGCAGTCTCGGCGCTAGCCCTTGGACAGCGGCGACGGGAAGCGCGGGCTGACCCGTACGCCGTCGAGCCAGTCGGTCAACTCGTCGGCCCGTTTCTGCAAGCGGGCCTGTGCCGAGCGGCCGACGTCCTCGAGCAGTCGCACCTCGACCCGCCCGGCGCTGTCCTGACCCCACGCACCGACGATCCTGCCGTCGCACCATGCGGTGGGCCCGCCGTTGCCGTTGCGGTCGAACACCTGCGCCCGATGCGGCCCGAGGTACCAGTCGCGGTCGAACCAGCCCATCGTCGTGACGTCCAGACCCGGTAGCAGCGCACACCACGGTTCGGCTTCGGGTTCGACGTCGAGATCGTCGGCCAGGGCAAAGCCCGGTGTGCCGTCGAGATCCACCTCGACCGCGCCGACATCCCGCAACGCCTCCCGCGCCCACGTCAACGTGTTGCCGAACCACCACTTGACATCGGTCACGGTGGCCGGGCCGAACGCTGCGAGCCAGCGGCGCACGAGCTCTCCGCGGGCCGTCCGCGGGTTGACCGCATCGGCGGCGTCGATCCAGTCGCCGGTGGCGACCCAACGCGGCCGGGATGTGGTCCACTTCCCGTCGTTGGGGCCACGCATGATGTCGCCGCACACCGCCAACACGGTCAAGATGCGCGGCGCCAACGGGGTCTCGCCGCCCCAGCGCTTACCCGGGGCCGGGTCCCAGAACCCCGCCAACTCGGGCAGCGCCTCGCGCAGGTCCTTGGCGCTCGTCGGGCCCCGTTCGCTCAGGTGCCGAAGGACCGCACTGCGGGCCGCGTCGAGCCACGCGTCGGGATCGGTACAGAGACCGGCTTTCTGCGCATCGGCGAGGAGTCGCCGACGCTCGGTCTCGGCGACTCTGTCGCTTGCCGCCGATTGGATCAGCGGCACGTCGCCGGCACGTACCGTCCACAGCGTCCTTCGCATCGCCAGATGCTTGACCAGCGTGCGCCGCTCGTAGAGTTCGGCATCCAGATCGGCCACTCCGAATCCCGGGAGGCGCGCCCACAGCGACAGGAACGGCGTTGCCGGATCGGTCGCGTGCAACCCGAGCACACCGCCGACGACAGCTCCGATGGAGTCCGCGAGCGCACCGAGGAAGTGCCGACGGGCGAGCCGTGCCCGCCGCTCGTCGATCGTGAATCTGCGCATCGCCTGCGAACCGTACCGTCGGACGCCGACAAAGTTTGGGATCGGTAGCGACCGGCGCGGTTTTGACTTACCGCCATGACGGGCGCCATCGGGGCGACGTCCGAATGAAGGGAAGATCGATGAATCGCGTTGTTGTGGGTCTGATGGGACTGGTCGCCGGCGCCACCGTGCTGGTGGGCTGTTCAGACGACAAGGGAAGTGCCCCCGCGGCCAGCGCGGCGGGCGTGAGCAGCGGTGGCAGCACCGAGGTGAAGGTCGACGGCAAGGATCTCGCGGGCTTGGACCTCAACACCGTCACATGCGTGAAGCAGGGCGGCCGCATCAACGTCGCCAGCGGCGCGGTCGGCGGTCAGCAGGGCTTGGGCATCGTGATGAGCGATGAAGCGAATCCGAAAGTGGAGTCGCTGGGCATGGTGGTCGACGGAAACGCCCTCGCGGTCACCAACACCATGGGCGCCAAGGTCGGTTCGGCCGAGGTGAAGGTGGACGGCGACACCTACACCATCACCGGCGAAGCGACCGGCGCCGACATCTCGAACCCGATGGCAGGGTCGATCACCAAGCCGTTCACCGTCAAGGTCAACTGCAGTTGAGCGATCCCCCTCCTGAAGCGGCGGGCGTGCCAGGCATGCCCGCCGCTTTCTATGATTCGACCGTGGCGATCCCCGCGGACCTCGAGCGTGCCCGTCACCTGGCCTTCGCCGCCAACGAAGAGGCGGCCAAGGATCTCCTGCTGTCTCTGGTGCCGCAGATCGAGCAGGCCGGCCGCGACGACTGGATGCTCGAGGTGTACTCGCTGCTCGGCGAGATCTACCTCGTTCGCACCGCGTACAGCGGCACCGAGGAATGCCTGAACCGCATGCGTGAGCGCCTGGCCGTCTATTCGGCGATACTCGCGGGCACCAGGCCCGAGGCCGCGGCACCGGTGACGATGCCGACGGCCGAGATCGAGTTGATGGTGCGCCGGCACTGGCGGCGGGCACAGTTCCTACAGACCGGACTGGCTGCCGCGCACGGGGACCATGAGACCGCCGAGGCCGCGCTGATCGCCCTGACCGACGACGAACCGGTGGCCGAACTCGCCGCCGAACACCGGTTCCTGATCACCTACGCCGAGATCCTCTGCGCGGTCGCGCTGTGCGACGACGACCTGCACGTGAAGTCGATCCCACTGTGGGAGCGCGTGATCGACGTCATCAATCGGCCGGGCGACGGTGGACAACACCACGACCACCTGCTCGTCCAGGGAGCTACCGGCTACGGCAGGTTCTGCGTCGAGACCGGCCGACTCTCAGAAGCCGAGCCCTGGCTGCGGCGGGCCGGGGCACGCGCCGAGTCGCGCGGCTGGCGGCTGGCCGTGGCGCGCACCCAGCTCGAACGCGCGACGGCGGCGTGGACCGCGGGGGACCGGCCGCAGGCGCAGACATTGGTCCACGAGGCGTATCCGGCCATCGCCGAACATCTTCGTGCACACGACGTCTCGCGGTGCTGGCTGTACTTCGGTCTGATCAGCATCTCGGTGAACGCGCTCGATGACGCCGACGAACGACTCGGCCACGCCGAACGGCACTGGCGTGAGATCGAGAAACCACTGCACATCCACCGGATCCTGTTGCAGCGCAGCTGGGTAGACATCTTCCGCGGAGACTTCGCCGCAGCGCTCGAGCGCGTCGAAGAGGCGCGCGAACTGCTCGACGCATGGCCGCGGCACAGCTGGCTGCAGTACGCCCGCCTCGACGACCAGCTCGGCAACGTCTGGCGGGCCGATGCACTGGCCGATCCCGCCCATGCGGCCGAAAAGCTGGAGAAGGCCGCCGAACTCAAACTTCCCGCCGCGATGGCCGTCGACTCGGTGCGGTACTCGATTCCCGACGCCGATGCCCGGATGCGCTGGGCGACCTACGTTTCCGCCCCGATGCTCGCCGGTGCCTTCGCCGTCGCATGGGCGTGGGGCAACACCGAGCTCGTCAGCGAGCTCATCGAATACCACAGCGCGCGGGGCACGTTCACCGCCGAACCCACTTCCGCCGATGCCATGGACTGGGCGGGTACCGCCACAGCGGCCGTGCCGGTGGAGTCCGCCGACGAGTACGCGCTCGTCGCCGCCGGACCAGCGGTCACTTCAGGTGCGTCGCTGACCCGGCTGGGACCGTTGCCGCCGCTTGTGATGGACCCTGCCACCGCACCGATCATCGGCCGCTACCGCACGCTGGCGGCTGAGCGTTACGGCCGCGATGTGACCGCGGACGAGCCCGCGTGGTACACGTGGCCTTGACCGAAACTCTCGTCCTGCGCTTCGCCGACGTCGGGGTGGCGACGTATGCGGCCCTGCGGGTCGTCGGCGACCCGTCGAAAACGGTCACGTGGGTGGTCGAGCAGCCGGACCTCATCGCAGCGGAGCAGCGGCTGGCCCAGGCCCTGCCCGACCCGGTCGGCGCCGAGACCCGCCTCGACGCCCTCGACCGCGCGATCACCAAAGCTGCATTCGCCTCGCCCACAACCGAATTCGAACTCGCGCGCGCATTGGGCACGCGGCTGATCGCACCCGCTGCCTGGCAGCTGCTTGTCGAGCATGCGGCGTCACCACGCGCGACGCTGTTCGTCTCGCCGAGCGCACGGCTGGCGAGGATGCCCTGGGGTCTGCTGGCGGCGCCGCACGACGAGGCCACCAGGTTGATGGAGCTGGTCGAGGTCATGATGGCTGTGCCACCCAACATCGTCAATTCACCGCGGGCCCCGGCGGATTGGAACACCACCAGCGACCACGCCGTTCTGTTGGTGCTCGACCCGCGCGTTCCCGGCCAGCGCCCGGACGCGGCGTTGGGCTCTGTGCTCGGCAGACCGTCACCCGACACCGTGCTGGCCCGCCATTTCGCCGAGTTCGCCGACCGTCGCGCGGTGCTGCCGGACGTACCGGTCATCGTCGATTTGTTCCGGCGCACCGACGCCGACCGGGGTTGGCTCGCCGGTCAACTCGCCCGGCGGCCCAGCCGCATGGTGTACGTCGGTCACGCAACCGCCGCCGACGGCGAGGCCGGCCACGCGGACCGCGCCGCACTGCACCTCGCCGAAGAGTGGCCGCTGACCGCGGGTGAAATCATGGCCGCGAGATTGCCCTTCCCGCCGCGGGTTGCTCTGCTGGCGTGCGCATCCGGCGGGGACTACCAGTTCGACGAGGCCAGTGGGCTGGTGGCGGCGATGGTTCTGGGTGGTGCCCAACTGGTCACCGCCACTTTGTGGTCGTTACCGACGACGGCGGGTTACCGGCAGTTCGCGGCGTCGGATGCCGACCCGATGAGCGAGGTGATCGTCGCCGTCGACCGCGCCCATGAGGCCGACGAGGCCGGCCGGGCGGTGAACCGCTGGCAGCGACAACGGATGCGCGACTGGCGCGGTGGCGATCTGACCGCCAGCCCGCTGTACTGGGCGTCGTTGGCCAGTTTCGCCGTCGACGGCGCCCGCTGATCACACCGGCGCCACGCAGATCGCGACGGCGGTCTCGTCGCCGGGACGGTAGTAGGTGTCGATGACGCTGCCGGGGGAGACCTTCACGAGCGCAGATGCCGGCACCAGGGCGGTCTCGCGGGCGGGAAACTGCCCGCCTCCAAGCTTTTTGACCATCACATCGAGCTCGACCTCCCGGCAGCCCTCGAGCGCCTGTCCGGTGGGCCGCATCGCGGTGACGACCGCTCGTGATCGGATACCGTTGCGGATCAACTCGAGTCGGTCACGGGTGAGCAGGCCTTTTCGCACCATCGTCCGGTCGAACTCCGCTCGCGCGGCGAGGATGTCATCGGCGGTGGCCAGGCGCTCGTCGGCCTCGCCGGATTCCACGAGCGAGAGCTTCCAAGCCGGTAGTAACGAGGCGGCCGTCGTGCCGATGTAGATGATGCAGAGGAACGCGAACAGCGCAGTGAACATGACCTAAGGGTCGGGCGGCCGCGCGGCTACCGAACCCAACTTTCCTGCTGTCCACAGCCGGGACGTGCTTCTATCCTGTCCTGATGAGCACCGAGACGGCAGTCGCCGTCGCCCATCCGCGCCGGGCGGTCATCGACCGGGCCTGGCGTGCCATCGGGCCCGGAGTGGAGGTGCTCAGCGGCGACGACGGCGGGCCGTTGCGGCGGACGGTGAAGCGGATCATCGATCCGCTGGTGCTGCGGCTGCGATCGAATACCCACTTCTCGGCACCTTTCGTGGCGCCCGACGTGGCCGATGCGATGTACGACGCCATCGTCGGGCACGGTGCGCAACTGCGGGACACCGCAGCCTGGTTCGACGTCCTCAAACGGGAGCGGCGTCGGCTACGCATCACCTCCGGCAATGCCCAAGAGCTGTATTTTCCGGTGTGTTTCGAATTGGCTGTGACGAAAGGCCCTCCATCGCAACATGATTCCGACGTGGAAGAGGTGCTGCGCGAGATCCACGGTGAACGCGACCGCACCGCGATCGAGGTGCTGAACCGGTTTGTGTCTGACGAAAGGGTCATCGCCGAACTGGAGAAGCAGCTGAGCCGCAGTTGGCGCGACGTGCGCGCCGGCACCGGCATCACCGGTCCGTTCATGGCGGGGCTGACCACCGTGCTCGGCCCGGCCGACAGCCACTCGGCCACCGCGGCGCGACAGCGGGTCTGGCACGCCTTGATCGCAGACGCCGCGCCGTACAACCTCGGGGCCAGGGCACGCGGTGGGCCGGGAGAGCTGCCCTGGTCCATTGTGGACCTCGGCCTCAGTTCTGTTGAACCACAACAGCAGCCGAGCATCATCGGTCGCCAGGACAGTGACCGTCCCCTGAACCGCAGCGTGATCGACAGGGTGCGCGCAACGCTGCGAAGGGCCATGGACCGCGACGAACTTCCCGACGTGCCGACACTGTGCGCCGAAGAGGTCGACCGGGCGTGCGCTCCGTGGGGTCTGATCGCAGAAGACAAGCAGGCCGCGCTGGTCGCAGGCATCGAGGTCGCGGTGCATCTCGCGCCGCTGGCCGATGTCGCCGAGCCCCGCTACGAGTTGGCCCGGCAGATTCAGGCGCGGCTGCGCAAGGAGGCCTATGTGCTGCACGCGCGTCGGTACCTGGCCGCCAACGGGCCGATCCATCCGCGTCAGCAGCAGGTGATCGACGAGCTCGCGGCATTCGCGCGCCCGTATCTGAGCCGGTTGTGGGCGCGGCTGCACGGTCGCGACGTGTGGCAGGAACCGTGTGACGACGTCGACGAGGTGCGCGCGGTGCTGGAAGGTGTGGCGAGGTCGGTCAGCCTGGACCACCGCCAGCGGATCAAGACGATGCTGGAGCTGCAGGTGGCGGGATGAGGCTCATGACGGATTCGGGCTTGTGGACCACCGGACCGCAGGTGGCTCCGCCTCCGCTGGTGGCCGTGCTGGAGGTCAGCGGAGCGGTGCTGTCGTGGACGGTCGACGAACCGACGGACGCCCAGATCGCGTTCACCGATCCGGCGCGAGCCGACTGGCTGTGGCGGGTGGTCGGTGAGACCGGCCACCACGCCGTGATCTCCGCGCTGGGCGACCCCACCGCGTCCGACAGTGTCGACGTGACCGGCGTGTCTCTGCTGCCCGACGCGCTTGCTCCACTGCGCCGCCTCGCGGTCGGCCACTGGCTGCGGCGCTGGTGGCCGGCCAGCCAGCGCGATGCGATCGCATCGCTCGACGGTGCCCTTCTGGACGCCGAGGTCGCGCTGTTGACCGCCGCGGCGCAGGACTACTTCGGTGACGACACCTTCGATTCGGAGATCGCCCATCTGCTCACGCCGCACGCGACGGCCCTGAACACCGCTGCGCACGAGGGTGATCCGCGGGTCACCGCGCTAGTTGAGCTGTGCCGCGATGTTGCCGACGACGTCGGGGTCGCCTTCGATGTGGGCCCGGTGAGTTCTCGGCGCGCCGACTATGCGCTTGCCGCAGGGGCCGATTCGCGTGTCCGGGGTGGCGCGGTCATCGCCGGCGGCACTGCATCGCTCAACTGGGCGGCCGTACCACCGGGTGTCTTCGACGCCGCCGAGGACACCGTCGAATGGTCGGTGGAAGCCGTCGGCGACGGTGTGAGCGTTGTGGTCGGCGTGGAGTTGACGGGGCTGGGCTCGCCCCACGGCATCGCGGTGCGGTTGGAGTCCGGGGCCGTCGGCGGGACGGGCGTTCTCGGCGCCGACGGGCGTGCGGCGTTTCCCGTCGTCGACACCGAAGGGACGTCGATCTCGGAAACGGTTGCGTGGAACCATGACTGGCGCGGCGCAAGGGTGGTGGTGGGCGCCGATGTCGACGAGTCCGCACCGACCCGCGACAGGGTGCGGGCCTACGCACGATCGCGGATGGATCACCCGGGTCCGGATGCGTTCCTGGCCGAGATCCTCGCCGCCGAGGCCGATTACTGAGACTCGTCGGACTGTTTGCGCATCTGCTCGCGGATCTGTTCCAGGCGCTCGGCGGCCGCCCGCTGCCGCTCGTCGTACTGCTCGGCGACGCTGCGGCCTTCGGGGGTCTCGGCCGCCAGCTCGGAGGCGCCGATCGCGGTGCCGTAGCGGGTTTCGATCTTCTCCCGCACGGCGTCGAACGTCGGGACGCCGCCCGGGGTGTAGCCGCTGTCGACGGGCTCGACCGGCGTGGTGGATCCCGGCGTGGGCTCCACGACCTCGGCGTCTACGGCGGGTTGCTGATCCTGTTCCGGTTCGCCCGGCATGTGGTTCAAGATACCCGCCTGCACGCCCTGACGTGTATGACAATTTTGACGAAACTTCCGCGGCGCTCGTACGCGGGGCGTAGCGTCTGTCCACCAATAACGGCGAAAGGAGCCACCATGCGCGGCACCATCCTCTTCTCAGCGGTTGTCGGCGTCGCCATGGCGCTCGGCACCGCGGCACCGGCCCTGGCCGATGACACCGACGACATCTTCGTCGCCGTGCTCGAGGACGAGGGGATCCCGTTCTCGAGTCCCAAGAACGCGATCGACCTGGCCCACGCTGTATGTGATTACGTGGCCGCCGGGCAGAAGCCCGAGCAGGTTGCGGTCGAGATCAGCGGGCCCGCGCACTGGAGCGTGGAGCAGAGCGGGTTCTTCGTCGGGGCCGCGACCCAGTCTTACTGCCCGTCGTAGCCGTTCCGACGCGGTGGCGCACGGGCCTTGGCTGCGAACTAGTTCGGCGTGCCCGCGCGCACCGGGAGTCCAGGCGGCGCTTCCGGCGGCGGTGTCGGGGTACCGACATCGCGGACTGTGGTCAACCCAGGTGCGGCTGCGACCCCCGGCGTGCCCAGTTGGCTTGCCAGCCACGGCAGCGCCGTGGCGAACGCATGTGCCGCGTAAGGCCAGTCGTGCATACCCGGCTGGACCACCACCGAACAGGCGATGCCATTCGCCGTGCCCAGGCCGCACAGCAGCCTGGCCGCATCCTTCTGCGCGGTGTCCGCGGTGTTGACGTCGAATCGGCCCGTGACGCCGAAATAGTGGCCGTGGCGGCGGATCACCGTCGTCGGGTCGAACGCCGCGTACGCCGCGGCGTTGCCGCCGAACAGTCGCGCGATCGTCTGATCCTTGGTGCCGGCGTTGGGCCCCAGGTCGCCGGCGATGTCGTCGAAGACGGCGAACATATCGGGATGCATCACCGCCAGGTCGACGGCGCAGGTGCCTCCCATCGACCAGCCGACGACTCCCCAGTTCGCTTGCCTGGGGCTGACTTTGAACGTCGATATCATGTACGGCACGACATCTTCGGTGAGATGGTCGGCGGCGTTGCCACGTTTGCCGTTGACACATTCGGTGTCGTTTTGAAACGTGCCACCGGCATCGACGAATACCAGAACCGGGGCGTACCCGCCGTGAGCGGAGGCGAAGTCGTCCGCAGCGGCGACCGCATTGCCGGCACGCACCCAATCCGCGGGTGTGTTGAACTCGCCCCCGATCATCATCAGGGCGGGAAGCGGAGGCGGGGGACTGGTCGCGTACCACGCCGGTGGCAGGTAGACGAACTCGGTGCGGTGCCGGAAGCCCGAAGCCGTGTCGGCGATGTGGACCGGAACCACCGTGCCCTTCACCGGGACCTGATGCCGCTTCTGCATCGCCTGCATCGCCGCCGCGTCGGTCTGGTCGGGGAGCGGTCCCGCGGTCAGTTGATTCCACGCCGCTTGCACGGTGGGGAAGTAACCCACCCATAGGTTCACCACCAGCGCCGCGGACAACACACTCAACGGCAGCGCCATCAGCGACAAGCCGCGACGCCACCAGCGGGCGCCTCGCCAGCCCCCGATCAGCACGGCGCACGCGGTGCCGGTCAGCCCCATCCACACCCACAGCGAACGCGGTGCCGGGTTGCCCGAAAGACCTTGCGACTCAATGAAGGTGTACGTTGTCGCCGCCAGCATGAGGCCGCACAGCGCAGCCCACGGCACCCACACCAGGCGCCACCGACGTGTTCGCCAGCCGATCGCACCGATCAGTGCGATCGCAGCGGCCACCTGGATCACTGTGGGAATCCAGCCATGCATCAACGACAGGTGCCCACGAAGCGCATGAGCGAGCGCATGAGCGAGTGTCGCCGTTGTCACGAACTACAGAGTGACGGGCAATCCTTGTGGGGCGCTGTGGATTCGCTGTCAACGCGGCTTGGCCAACGGGAACGGCAGGGTTTCACGGATGCTGCGGCCCGTGATCAGCATGACGACACGGTCCACACCCATGCCCAGACCGCCGGTGGGCGGCATCGCGTATTCCATGGCCTGCAAGAAGTCCTCATCGAGTTCCATCGCTTCCGGGTCGCCGCCCGCGGCCAGCAGCGACTGCTCCTGTAACCGGCGCCGCTGCTCGACCGGATCGGTGAGTTCGCTGTAGGCGGTGCCGAGTTCGACTCCCCAGGCGACCAGGTCCCACCGTTCGGCGACACCGGGAATGCTGCGGTGCGGGCGGGTCAGCGGCGAGACCGACGTCGGGAAGTCCTTGTAGAACGTCGGCTCTTCGGTGCGGTCCTCGACCAGCCGTTCGTACAGTTCCAGCACCACCGCACCTTCGTCCCAATGGGTCAGGTACGGAATGGCCGCGGCGTCACACAGTTTGCGCAACCGCGGCAGCTCGGTCTCGGGGCCGATCTGTTCACCGAGG
Organism: Mycobacterium sp. IS-1590; assembly: GCF_001500025.1. GTDB lineage: Bacteria > Actinomycetota > Actinomycetes > Mycobacteriales > Mycobacteriaceae > Mycobacterium. The sequence goes on from NZ_LQIW01000050.1 coordinate 216,573, forward strand.
GCTTCCGACACCGCACCGTGCACGGTCTTGACCGCCCACTGACCGGAGATGTCGACGGGTTCGAGTCCACCGCCGTCCCGGGGCCGATAGAACACCTCGGCGCCGTTGGCGGCTTCGGCCGCATTCTGGATCAGCTGCCGGCAGCCCTCGATCCAGACGTTGTAATCCGCGTGCGCCTGATACGCCTCCAGCAGCGTGAATTCGGGGTTGTGGCTGAAGTCGACGCCCTCGTTGCGAAATGCCCTGCCCAGCTCGAAAACCCGCTCGACCCCGCCCACGCAGAGCCGCTTGAGGTACAGCTCGGGAGCGATCCGCAGGTAGAGGTCGAGATCGTAGGCGTTGATGTGGGTGAGGAACGGGCGCGCGTTCGCCCCGCCGTGGATCTGTTGCAGGATCGGGGTCTCGACCTCGAGGAACCCCTTGGCCACCAAGGTTTCCCGAATCGCATGCAGCACACCGCTGCGCGCGCGGATGAGATCGCGAGCGTCGGTGTTGATCGCCAGATCCACGTAACGGGCGCGCACACGGGCTTCCTGGTCGGTCAAACCCTTCCACTTGTCCGGCAGCGGGCGCAGACATTTGCCGATCATCCGCCAGTCACGCACCAGAAGCGATCGGGTGCCCTTCTTGCTGAAGCCCATGGTGCCCGACACCTCGATGAGGTCACCGAGGTCGATTGCGTGCGTGAAGTCCGCCGTCGTCGCCGATTCGAGCAACGAATTGTCCAACAGCAGCTGAACTTCGCCGGACCAGTCGCGCAGCTGGGCGAAGAGCACGCCGCCGTAGTCGCGGCTGCGCAGCACCCGGCCCGCCACCGTCACCGCGACGTCGTCGTCGGCGTCGATCGCCTCGGCGATGGTGTGCGACGGTGGACTTCCGACCGGATAGGCGTCGGTCCCGTTGTCCTGCAGAGCCTTCAACTTGGCCATGCGCACTCGCACCTGTTCCGGCAGCCGCGTTTCCTCGGCATCGGGCAGATCGGCCGCCAGCCCGCCGAGGTCGGGGGCCGTACCGTCGTGGTGCAGCAGCCCCGTGGCCATCAGATCCTGCGGCACCGCGGTGTGGTGTCCGGTGTGCGGCTGCACGTGGCGCCGCGAAAAGGGCAGCACCAGAAAGCCCTCGGCGATCACCGATGCCACACCTACCCGGGGGACCAGCCGGGCGTCGTCGTAGCACGCGTAACGCGGCACCCATTGCGGCTGGTATTTCATGTTCGAGCGGTACAGCGTCTCGAGCTGCCACCACCGGGAGAAGAACACCAGCAGGCTGCGCCACAGCCGAGCCACCGGCCCCGCCCCGAGCTGTGCGCCCTGCTCGAACGCCGAGCGGAACATGGCGAAGTTCAACGATATCCGCGTGATGCCGATGTCTTCGGACTGCATGCACAGCTCGCTGACCATCAACTCGATAGTGCCGTTGGGGGATTGGGGTGCACGGCGCATCAGGTCCAGCGAGGCGCCGTTGGTGCCCCACGGCACCAGCGAAAGCATCGCGACCACTTCGTCATTCGCACCCGAGCGCCCGGTGTCGCTTCGGACCGCCTCTACCAGAAGGCAGTCGCCGTCGGCCGGGTCACCGAGCCTGCCCAGCGCCATCGAGAAGCCGCGTTCGTCCGCGGTGTCGCGCCAGGCGTCGGCGCGGCCGATGACGTCGGCCATCTCCTCGGCGCCCAGATCCCGGTGCCTGCGAATGCGCACACTCACGCCCGCGCGCCGCGCCCGCGTCACGGCCTGCCGGACCGCGCGCATCTCCGGCCCGGACAGCCGGAAGGTGTCCGGATACAGAATCGCTTCGTCGCCGAGTTGCAAGGCGTTCAGCCCGGCCTCGCGGAAGGCCTCGGCGCCCGACGCGCTGGCACCCATCACTCCAGGCGCCCAGCCGTAGGTCTGACACAGCGCGAGCCACGCCTCGATCGCCGCAGGCCAGGCCTTGGGATCACCGACCGGATCGCCGCTCGCCAGGCACACACCGACTTCGACACGGTAGGTGATCGCGGCGCGGCCGTTGGGCGCGAACACCACCGCTTTGTCGCGGCGCGTGGCGAAGTACCCGAGCGAGTCGTTCTTGCCGAACAACTCCAGCAGCCCCCGCAGCGCGGATTCGTCCGCGCCGGTCAGGGCGTTCTCGGCGCGCTGAGACTGGAACAGCACGATCGCAGCGACCATCAGGGCCAGTGCGCCGAAAAGGCCGAGCAGGGCGTTGATCAGGACATGGGGATGACCGGTGAAATTCGACGAGTCCGCGCCCGCGAACGCGCTGACCCGGTTCAGCGCGTACCAGAACCGGTCGCCACGGGTCAGCGTGCCCGGGAACAGCTCGAGCAGACCCCATCCGATCAGGGTGCCGACCGCCATCCCCGCGACCAGCACGACCGCCGCCTTCAGCAGGGCGCCGCGGCGCACCTTGGCCCAGAACTCGCCGCGAGCCAGCACCAGGAACAGGATTGCGGCGACGTGGAAGACCAGCCCGATGACTTCGCCGATCTCCTCCATCACCGACTCGTCCCCCGACACCAGGTCCGCGACGTTGAAGACGATCGCGCCCACCATGTAGGCGACGAGGATCCACCAGGCGATCCGCTTACGTGCCGCCAGCGCCGCGGCCAGCAGCGCCAGCACGAACGCCCACGCGAAGCTGGTGTCGGGGAAGTTGAAGACGTAGTCGTTGACGAACTCGCGCGGAACCCGGATGACCGACCGCACGAACGGCGAGACGCTCGCCATCAACGAGAGCGTCGCGATGATGCCGACCGTCCAGCCCGCCGCTGCCGGCACCCACCAGTACCTCGACCTGCGGCGGGTGACGGGCAGGCTCGCGACGGTCATAGGCCGCGACATTATTCGGTCAGGGCGCCAAATGGGTGGCGACTCACGACCAGACGGGTCCGGTGTATTTTTCGCCCGGGCCCTGCCCTGGTTCGTCCGGGGATGCGCTGGCCTCGCGGAAGGCCAACTGCAGCGACTTCAGGCCGTCGCGCACCGGCCCGGCATGAAATCCGAGATACTCGGCGGACGCGGTCACCAAGCCTGCCAGCGCGGTGATCAGCCTGCGCGCCTCGTCGAGATCGCGGTGCGGGCTCTCGTCGGGATTGTCGGCCGACAGCCCGAGCTTCTCGGCCGCGGCGCTCATCAGCATCACGGCCGACCGGGTGATCACCTCGACGGCGGGTATCTCGGCGAGTTCACGAACGGCCGAGCCGTTCAGATCACCTGAGCCGCCGAGGTCAGCTGAGTTCGGGTCATCGGTCATGGCTGCTAGACTGGCATGCGCGACCGTCCCGGCAAACGCCAGGGACAGCAAGTGGAGTCCCCCTCCCACCGCTGGCCACAGGATCTTTTCGAAGGCTCAGCGGTCCGGTCACAGGCGTCAGCGCCTGTCCTGGTCGGCTGTGGGCCCTGCTCTGAGCAGGGCTTTTCTGTTCGTTGAGCAGAGCTGACGGAGTGGGCTCCTTGAGGACAACATAGGAGGCCCCATCAGCACTGAGACCCGCGTCAACGAGCGCATCCGCGTACCTGAAGTCCGCCTGATCGGACCGGGCGGTGAACAGGTAGGCATCGTGCGTATCGAAGATGCCCTCCGCGTCGCCGCGGATGCCGATCTCGATCTCGTCGAAGTAGCACCGGATGCCAAACCCCCGGTCTGCAAGATCATGGACTACGGGAAGTTCAAGTACGAGACGGCTCAGAAGGCGCGCGAGTCTCGCAAGAACCAGCAGCAGACCGTCGTCAAGGAACAGAAGCTCCGTCCCAAGATCGACCCGCACGATTACGAGACCAAGAAGGGTCACGTGATCCGCTTCCTCGAGGCCGGGTCCAAGGTCAAGGTGACGATCATGTTCCGCGGCCGCGAACAGTCGCGACCCGAGTTGGGTTTCCGTCTCCTGCAGCGGCTGGGCGCCGACGTCGCCGACTACGGCTTCGTCGAGACGTCGGCCAAGCAGGACGGCCGCAACATGACGATGGTGCTGGCCCCGCACCGCGGCGCGAAGACTCGCGCCAAGGCGGCGCAACAGGCCGAAGGCTCCGCCGAGCCGGCCCCAGCACCCGACCGAAACAGCTAGAACAACAGAGCAGAGGACCCCATGCCCAAGGCGAAGACCCACAGCGGCGCTTCCAAGCGGTTCCGTCGCACCGGAACCGGCAAGATCGTGCGCCAGAAGGCCAACCGCCGGCACTTGCTCGAGCACAAGCCCAGCAAGCGCACCCGGCGACTCGACGGCCGCACCGTTGTGTCGGCCGCCGACAACGCCCGCATCAAGAAGATGCTCAACGGCTGACCGACCAACACGTACGACCTGAACGAAGGACACTCCCATGGCACGCGTCAAGCGCGCAGTCAACGCCCAGAAGAAGCGGCGGACAATCCTCAAGGCCTCCAAGGGCTACCGGGGCCAGCGGTCGCGGCTGTACCGCAAGGCCAAAGAGCAGCAGCTGCATTCGCTCAACTACGCCTATCGTGACCGGCGCGCCCGCAAGGGCGAGTTCCGCAAGCTGTGGATCTCGCGCATCAACGCCGCCGCCCGCGCCAACGACATCACCTACAACCGGCTGATCCAGGGGCTCAAGGCCGCCGGGGTCGAGGTCGACCGCAAGAACCTCGCCGAGATCGCCGTCAGCGATCCGGCCGCGTTCACCACGCTGGTGGAGGTCGCCAAGGGCGCACTGCCCGAGGACGTCAACGCGCCGTCGGGCGAGGCTGCCTGACGCTCACCGAACGCTCCGCCCGGGTGGTCGCAGCAGTCAAGCTGCACCGTCACGTCGGGCGACGCCGCGCCGCGCGCTTCCTCGCCGAGGGACCCAACCTCGTCGAGGCGGCGTTGCGGCGCGGACTCGTATCCGAGGTGTTCGCCACCGAGGAGGCCGCCGACCGATTCGGTGCGCTGCTGGCCGACGCCCCGGTACATCTGGTGACAGAACGCGCCGCGAAAGCGTTGTCGGAGACCGTGACCCCCGTCGGCCTGGTGGCCGTGTGCTCGACACCGGAGACGTCGCTTGACCAGGTGCTGGCCGCCTCGCCGCGCCTGGTCGCGGTCGCAGTCGACATCTCCGAACCCGGTAACGCGGGCACGCTGATTCGGATCGCCGACGCGATGGGGGCGGACGCGGTCGCGTTCGTCGGTCATAGCGTCGACCCCTACAACGGCAAGTGTCTGCGTGCCTCCGCGGGCAGCATCTTCTCGGTTCCCGTTGTCACCGACAACGATCCCGCCTCGGCGGTGCGGGAACTCGCCGATACCGGCCTGCAGGTGTTGGCGACGACGGTCGACGGGGAGGCGTCACTGGACGATGCCGCTCTGGAGGCCGCACTGGGCGAGCCGACGGCGTGGTTGTTCGGGCCGGAGGCCCACGGTCTGCCTGCGGAACTGGCGGCATCGGCCACGCACCGCGTCCGCATCCCGATGCCGGGTGCCGCCGAAAGCCTCAACGTGGCCGCTGCCGCGGCGATCTGCCTGTATCAGAGCGCGCGGGCACAGCGTCTATAGCGTCGAAGCGCGTTGTGTCACTGCGACGCTCAAATCGGCCCACAACCTTAGCTCGGCGAAGTATTGTGCGGCGATGCGTCGCTTCGACTACATCATCGCGGGCGCCGGCTCGGCCGGGTGCGTACTGGCGAATCGGCTGTCCGCCGACCCTGCGACAACGGTGCTGCTCGTCGAGGCCGGCGGTCCCGACCGGCATCCGATGCTCCACGTGCCCAAGGGCTCGGGCGTGCTGTTCGAGAACGAGAAATATGTCTGGCGCTATGCCACGACGCCGTTCGGGCCGCGACGACGTCCCGAATTCTGGACGCGTGGAAGGGTGATCGGCGGTTCGAGTTCGATCAACGGCATGGTCTACAACCGTGGTAACCGGGCCGACTACGACGAGCTGGAGCGGCTGGGCAACAAGGGGTGGGGCTGGGACGAGATCCTGCCCATCTTCAAAGCCATGGAGGACAACGCGTTCGGCGCCTCGCCGACCCGGGGCGCGGGCGGACCGCTGCACATCTCGGTGGCGGCCGAGCAGGACATCGTCAGCCAGGAAATGGTTCAGGCCGGCGCCAACGCCGGGCTTCGTCCGCTCGACGACATCAACGAGAGCGACGAGCCCCGCATCGGCTTCACGCCGGCCACGATCCGCAGGGGGCGCCGGGTGAGCGCGGCCGACGCCTTCCTCCGGCCGGCGATGCGACGGCCGAACCTCACCGTTCTCACGCGGGCAGAGGTGTGCCGCGTCGTCATCGAGAACGAGCGCGCCACAGGCATAACCGTTCGAATGCCCAACGGCGCGCGGTCCGAGTTCCAGGCCAACTGCGAGACGATCCTCGCCCTCGGCAGCATGGGCAGCCCGAAACTGCTGCAGCTGTCGGGCATCGGACCGCGCGAGGTACTCGACCGCGCCGGGGTCCAGGTGCTGCTCGAACGCGCGAACGTGGGCAGGCGGATGCGCGAACACCGTTGCTTCGCGCTGAAGTATCGGCTCAACGCCGAGCTCGGATACAACCGGCAGCTGTCCAGCCGGGCCGGGCAGGCCAGAAGCGCCGCGCGCTATCTGGCCAGGCGCCGGGGCTCGCTGGCGACGCCGACCTTCGATGTGTTGGCGTTCATGAAGACCGCACCGGACATGCCGCGGGTCGACGGACAACTTCTGTTGGGGCCCTTCACTATTCCGGCCTACAACGACGGTGAGCCGGTGGCCCTCGAGCGTGACCCCGGGGTGTCCTGCCTGGGCTTCACCCTGCGGCCCACCTCGGAGGGCAGCGTCGCGATCACCGGCGCGGATCCGGCGGCGCCGCTGCTGCTCGACCCGAGTTACCTCACCAGCGACCACGACCGCAGCACCACCGCGAACCTTTTGCGCCGGGCAAGGGAGTTGTTCGAGCAGTCACCGATCGCCGAGCACATCGACCACGAGACCTTCCCTGGACCGCAGGCGCAGAGTGACGACGAACTCGTCGACGCGGCGCTCGACGGCGGCTACTGCGGATACCACGCCATCGGCAGCTGCGCCATGGGCCCCAGCGACGACGACATCGTCGACGATCGGTTGCGGGTGCGGGGCCTCGAGGACCTGCGTATCGTCGACTGCTCGGCGATGCCGATCATGTTGGCCGGCAACCTGAACGGGCCGGTGATGGCCATGGCCGCCCGCGCCGCGCAGTTCATCGTCGAGGACCGCTGAGGCGTCAGGAGCTGAGCAGACCCCGCGCCACGTGGGTGATCTGCACCTCGTTACTGCCGGCGTAGATCATCAGCGACTTGGCGTCGCGCGCCAGCTGTTCGACGCGGTATTCGGTCATGTAACCGTTGCCGCCGAACAACTGCACCGCGTCCATCGCGACGTCGGTTGCCGCCTGCGAGCAGTACCACTTGATCGCCGACGCCTCCGGCAGCGAGATCGGCACACCGGTCTGCGCTGCCTCGATCACGCGAAACAGAATGTTGCGCACGTTCATCCGCGCCACCGCCATGTTCGCGAGCTTGAGCTGGATCAGCTGGAACTGTCCGATCTCCTGGCCCCACAGGGTGCGGCTCTTGGCGTAGTCGACACACAGCCGCAGGCACTCCTCGATCACGCCCAACGACATCGCTGCGACACCGATACGTTCGGCGCTGAAGTTCGACCGCGCGCTGGAGCGACCATCGGAACTGGCTCCGTCCCCTTCGGTTTCGCCGAGCAACCGGTCCCGGCCCAGCCGCACGTTGTTGAAGAACAACTCACCGGTGCGCGAGCTGTGAATCCCCATCTTGCGGAACGGTTTCGACTGCACGAAACCCTCCATACCGCGGTCGAGAACGAAGGTCAGCACCTTGCGGTCGCGCTTGTCGACGCTGGGGTCCCCCTCGTCGAGCTTTGCGTAGACCACGACGACGTCGGCGTCGGGGCCATTGGTGATGAAGGTCTTCTGCCCGTTGAGGATGTAGTCGTCTCCATCACGTACGACATAGGACTTCATGCCGCCGAACGCATCGGACCCCGAGTCGGGCTCGGTGATCGCCCATGCGCCGACCTTGTCGTAGGTGACCAGATCGGGCAGCCAGCGCTCCTGCTGGGCCAGCGTGCCGCGGCTCATGATCGTCGGTACCGTCAGCCCGAGGCTGACCCCCATGCCGGTGACGACGCCCATCGACACCCGGCACAGCTCGCTGACCACGACGAACCCCATGCCGCCGGAACCCTCGCCGAACATGCCGCCGCCCGACGATTTCTCCGCCGAGCCGCCGCCGTCGCGCAGCCGGGCCAGACGCTTGTTCAGCGACTCGCGCGCCATGTCGGCGATGCCGAACGTCGCGAACAGCTTGCGGACGATGGGGTAGGGCTCCATCTCGCCGCTTTCCAGCGCGTCGACATGCGGGCGGATTTCCTTGTCGACGAACTCGCGGACGGCATCGCGCACGGCGAGATCGACATCAGACCAATCGAGCATGCCCTCTAGGCTGCCTTATGGCGTCCGCGGGCCGGACGCAGCCCCGCCAAAGAGAACGTCGTGTGCACCAGGGAACCCGCCCGGTCGAGCAGCGACTTGCGCGGCGGGACGTAGTGCATCGGCAGGCCGCGCCGGTCGCTCGGGGGAGCCATGAACGCCGGCGCCTCTACCAGTGGAGCATCGGCGGGCAGGCGGCCCTGCGCACGCCGGTAAGCCGTCAAAGCCCGTGGATGCAAACGAATTTCGTCGGGCACCGCCACGAACGCGAACTCCACGAGCTTGCCGAACAGGCGCAGCAGCACTTCGTCGCCCGGCGTCCAACGCATGTTGGCCTTCTCGCGAAGGGCGTCGTCGAAAACGCCTGCCGCGATCCAGCGCTGCGCACCGACCATCGGCTTGAACAGTTGATCCCACAGCCCGGTGGGCATCAGCACGAACCACGGCTTGGGGATCCGGATCGAAAAGATGTCGAGAGTGGCGCGGTTGATCTCGAGCTCCTCGCGGCATTTGCGGTCCCAGTACTCGCAGAACTGCTCCCAGCTCTGCGGCACCGGCCGCATGCTCATGCCGTACATCCGGTACCACTGCACGTGCTCGTCGAACAGCTGGCGCTTCTCGGCTTCGGTCAGTCCGCCGCAGAAGTACTCGGCCGTCTTGATGATCAGCATGAAGAACGTGGCGTGTGCCCAGTAGAACGTCTCGGGGTTCAGCGCGTGGTAGCGCCGGCCCTCGCCGTCCACACCCTTGATCGTGGTGTGGTAGCTCTTGATCTGCTCACCGGTCTGCGGTGCCCGTTCGCCGTCGTAGACCACACCCATGATCGGGTACACCGAACGGGCGACGCGCTGCAGCGGTTCGCGCAGCAGGATCGAATGGTCCTCCACGCCCGCGCCGAGTTCTGGATACATGTTCTGGACGGCGCCGATCCACACACCCAGCAGGCCGGTCCGCAGATCGCCGAAGTACTTCCACGTCAACGAGTCGGGGCCCAGGGGATGGTCGGGTGTGCTCACGGTCATCTGATTCCTCGCTGAATCGGCGTCAAGCTAAACGATAATGTTGACAACTACCGTTGTCTACGACCCGAGACGGTGTCGCAACGCAGTGTTACCGACGCTCCACCAGCCGAACATAGCCGCGTAACCAGCAAATGCACTGTCAAACCGCCGGGGGCGGTGATGAGAACGACTGGAGTGCACGTAGACGCCTCACACCAGCAACTCGGAGCGGCGGGCTTCGTAAAACGGAGGCCAATTTCGCAAACGGTCGATTGCCGCGCCTGAAGACGGCCGCTTAGGCTCGAACCGTGAATGTCGAGTCGTTCGATGAGCGATCCGGCAGCAGCGGCGAAGCGCTTCGCCGCACGTGGCTGCAGAACCCCAACCACAGCCCGGGGGTCATCGCCTTCCTGCGTCGAACGAGGCGTGCGCTGCCCGGGGATCCGGAGTTCGGGGATCCGCTGTCGGCCGACGGCGACGGTGGACCGCGGGCGGCTGCGCGCGCTGCTGACCGCCTGCTGCGGCGGGATGCCGCGACACGGGAGGTCAGCCTGGGCGCGCTGCAGGTGTGGCAAGCCGTCACCGAACGCATGTCGGGAAAACCCGCCAACCGTGAAGCGACGCTCGTCTTCACCGACCTCGTCGGCTTTTCGGCGTGGTCGTTGAGCGCCGGGGACGAGGCCACCCTGCGGTTGCTGCGTCAGGTGTCGCAGGTCGTCGAGCCCCCGCTACTGGAGGCGGGTGGACACATCGTCAAGCGCATGGGCGACGGCCTCATGGCGGTTTTCCGGGACCCGACGACCGCGCTGCGGGCCGTGATCGCCGCACGCGAAGGGGTGAAAAGCGTGAGTGTCGAGGGCTTTACGCCGCGGATGCGGGTGGGCGTCCATACGGGCCGTCCACTGCGCATCGGATCGGACTGGCTGGGCGTCGACGTCAACATCGCGGCGCGGGTGATGAGTCGCGCGACCCACGGCGAGCTCGTGGTCTCGCAGAGCACACTGGACCGCATCCCGGCCGAGGAGTTCGATTCGCTCGGTGTCGAGGCCAAACGCGTCCGACGGCAGCTCTTCGCGCCCAAACAGGACGGTGTGCCGGCCGATTTCGTCATGTATCGACTGAAGACGCTCCCGCAACCGCGGGGCGCCGGAGGCGACGAGGAGCGGCCGGCGGCGGAGTAGCCGGCGGCTTCCGCGGTGATCGGCGCGCCTTATGGGCGTTCGAGGGCCAGCGGCCCATCGCCTATGATCGCCGGGTGGCTGATCGGCCCGCAGACCTGTCCGAAGAAGCGCTGACCGAGGCTGTCAGCGCCGCTCGGCGTGCCTTCGAGGCGGCCGCCGATCTCGATGCGCTCGCGCGTGCGAAAACCGAGCATCTCGGCGACCGGTCTCCGATCGCGTTGGCGCGCCAGTCGCTTGGGTCGCTGGCCAAAGCGGATCGGGCCGACGCGGGTAAACGGGTCAACGTCGCCCGCACCGAGGTGCAGAACGGGTACGACGAGCGGTTGGCGGCCCTGCGGGCAGAGCGGGATGCCGCGGTGCTGGTGGCCGAGCGTATCGACGTGACGCTGCCGTCGACCCGGCGACCGATCGGCGCCCGGCACCCGATCACGATCCTGGGCGAGCGCATCGCCGACACGTTCGTCGCGATGGGCTGGGAACTGGCCGAGGGACCCGAGGTCGAAACCGAGCAGTTCAACTTCGATGCGCTGAACTTCGCTCCCGACCATCCGGCGCGCAGCGAGCAGGACACGTTCCACATCGCCCCTGAGGGGTCGCGGCAGGTGTTGCGCACGCACACCTCGCCGGTGCAGATCCGCACGCTGCTGGAACGCCAGCCGCCGGTTTACATCGTCTCGATCGGGCGCACTTTCCGCACCGACGAACTCGACGCCACCCACACCCCCGTCTTCCATCAGGTCGAAGGGCTCGCGGTGGACAAGGGGCTGACGATGGCGCACCTGCGCGGCACGCTGGACGCGTTCGCCCGCTCCGAGTTCGGCCCTGCCGCCCGCACCCGGTTCCGTCCGCATTTCTTTCCGTTCACCGAGCCGTCGGCCGAGGTCGACATCTGGTTCGAGAACAAGAAGGGCGGAGCCGGCTGGGTGGAATGGGGCGGCTGCGGCATGGTCAATCCGAACGTGCTGCGCGCCTGCGGAATCGACCCTGACGTCTACTCCGGTTTCGCCTTCGGTATGGGCCTGGAGCGAACCCTGCAGTTCCGCAATGGAATTCCGGACATGCGCGACATGGTCGAAGGCGACGTGCGGTTCTCCCTGCCGTTCGGGGTAGGGGCCTGATGCGGCTGCCGTACAGCTGGCTGCGCGACGTCGTGCGGGCCGGCGCGCCGGGTTGGGACGTGAGCGCTGCCGACCTCGAAGAGACGCTGATCCGCATCGGCCACGAGGTCGAGGAGGTCATCCCGGTCGGCCCCGTCACGGGCCCGCTGACGGTGGGGCGGGTGGCCGCCATCGAGGAGCTCACCGGGTTCAAGAAGCCGATCCGCGCCGTCAAAGTGGACGTGGGGGAGGCCGAGCCACGCGATATCGTGTGCGGCGCAACCAACTTCGCCGTCGGCGACCTGGTCGTGACGGCGCTGCCCGGAACGGTGCTGCCCGGCGACTTCACGATCGCCAGCCGCAAGACCTACGGCCGGATCTCCGACGGGATGATCTGCTCGACGGCCGAAATGAACCTCGGCACCGACCATTCGGGCATCCTCGTGCTGCCTGCCGGTACCGCCGAACCGGGCACCCCCGCCGCCGATGTCCTCGGCCTCGACGACGTCGTCTTTCACCTGGCCATCACACCGGACCGCGGCTACTGCCTGTCGGTGCGAGGTCTGGCCCGCGAGATCGCGACCGCCTACGACCTCACCTACGTCGATCCTGCCGACGTGGCCCCGCTGCCGGCCCAGGGCGAGGCGCTGCCGGTGTCGATCGATCCGGGCACCGGTGTACAGCGGTTCGGACTGCGCCCGGTCAGCGGCATCGACCCCGCCGCCGTCTCGCCGTGGTGGCTGCAGCGACGGCTGCTGCTGTCCGGAATCCGGGCCATCTCGCCCGCGGTGGACGTCACCAACTACGTGATGCTCGAACTCGGACACCCGATGCACGCCCACGACCGCAGCCTGATCACCGGCGGCTTCCAGGTGCGGTTTGCCGAACCGGGGGAGACCGTGGTCACCCTCGACGACGTGCAACGCCGCCTCGACCCGGGCGATGTGCTGATCGTCGACGACGTCGCTACCGCCGCGATCGGCGGTGTGATGGGTGCGGGCACCACCGAGGTGCGCGATACCACCACCGACGTCCTCCTCGAGGCCGCCGTGTGGGATCCGGCCGCCGTCTCGCGCACGCAGCGGCGGCTGCGTCTGTACAGCGAGGCGGGACGGCGCTACGAGCGCAGCGTCGATCCGGCGATCTCGGTCGCCGCCCTGGACCGCTGCGCCACGCTGCTCGCCGAGATCACCAACGGCACGGTCGAACCCACGTTGACCGACTGGCGCGGCGAGCCACCCAGAGACGACTGGTCGCCACCGCCGGTGACGATGGCGACCGACCTGCCCGACCGCACCGCCGGTGTCCGATACGCCCCGGGCACCGTGGAACGGCGGCTCACCCAGATCGGCGCCCGGGTCGTCACCGCCGGCGATGGCACGCTCACCGTCACCCCGCCGAGTTGGCGTCCCGACCTGGGCCAGCCCGCCGACCTCGTCGAAGAGGTGCTGCGCCTCGAGGATCTGGAGACCATTCCGTCGGTGTTGCCGCTGGCCCCCGCCGGCCGCGGCCTGACCCCGGTGCAGAGACGCCGGCGTGCGATCGGCAAGTCGTTGGGGCTCAACGGGTATGTGGAGATCCTGCCCACCCCGTTCCTGCCCGCCGACGTGTTCGAGCAGTGGGGCCTGCCCGCCGACGACACCCGCCGGATGACGACCGCGGTGCTCAATCCGTTGGACTCCGACCGCCCGCAACTGGCCACCACATTGCTGCCGGGCCTACTGGAGGCATTGAGCCGCAACGTATCTCGCGGAACCGTGGACGTCGGGTTGTTCGCCATCCAGCAGGTGGTCCAACCGACGCCGGACACCCGTTCCCCCGAGCGGATACCGACCGACCGCAGGCCCACCGACGACGAGATCGCCGCGCTGAACACGTCGCTGCCGCGACAGCCCCAACACGTCGGCGTGGTGGTGGCCGGGTTACGTGAGCCCGCCGGGCCGTGGGGCCCGGGTCGCGCGGTGCAACCCGGTGACGTGTTCGAGGCGGTGCAGGTGATCGCTCGCGCCGCGGGCGTCGAGCTGAGCCTGCGTGCCGCCCAGCACCTGCCGTGGCATCCGGGTCGCTGCGCCGAAGTGGTGCTGGGTGACCGCGACAGCGGTACCGTCGTCGGCCACGCCGGTGAACTGCACCCTGCGGTCGTGGAGCGGTCGGGTCTGCCCAAGCGCACCTGTGCTGTCGAACTGGACCTCGACGCCATACCCATCGTCGAGCGGCTTCCGGCCCCGAGGGTGTCGCCGTTTCCCGCGGTGTTCCAGGACATCAGCCTCGTCGTCGACGAGGAGGTGGCCGCGGCGGCCGTGGTCGACGCGGTCCGGGCCGGAGCGGGGCCGCTGCTGGAGGATGTGCGGTTGTTCGACGTCTACACCGGCCCGCAGGTCGGCGAGGGCCGCAAATCGCTGGCGTTCGCGCTGCGGTTCCGTGCCGCCGATCGCACCCTCACCGAGGACGAGGCCAGCGCAGCGCGGGAAGCGGCCGTGGCCGCCGCAGCGCAACGGGTCGGCGCCGAGCAACGCCGCTGATAGTAATGGATTTGCATGGCTATGCATAAACATGCAGAATTGCCTGCATGATTTCAGTCGCGGTAGCGGGCGCCAGCGGATACGCCGGCGGTGAGATCCTACGCCTTCTCCTCGGTCATCCCGCCTACGCCGACGGGCGGCTGACGATCGGCGCGCTGACCGCGGCCGCCAGTGCAGGCACCTCGCTGGGTGAACACCACCCGCACCTGTTGCCGCTGGCCAACCGGGTGCTGGAAGCCACCGACGACGAGGTGCTGCGCGGTCACGACGTGGTGTTCCTGGGGTTGCCGCACGGGCATTCGGCTCAGCTGGCCGAACAACTCGGCGAAGACACCCTGCTCGTGGACTGCGGTGCCGACTTCCGGCTCACCGACGCCGCGGCATGGGAGCGGTTCTACGGGTCCGAGCACGCCGGTACCTGGCCCTACGGGCTGCCGGAACTGCCGGGTGCGCGCGACCGGCTACGCGGTGCAAAGCGGATCGCTGTGCCCGGCTGCTATCCGACCGCGGCCCTGCTGGCGCTGTGGCCGGCGGTGGCAGAAGACCTCATCGAGCCGGCGGTGACCGTGGTGTCGGTCAGCGGCGCCTCGGGGGCGGGCCGCGCCGCCAAGCCCGATCTGCTGGGCGCCGAGGTGATCGGATCGGCGCGGGCATACAACATCGGCGGTAAACATCGGCACACACCGGAGATCGCTCAAGGGCTGCGCGCGGTCACCGCCAAGGACGTCACCGTTTCGTTCACGCCGGTGCTCATCCCCACGTCTCGAGGCATCCTGGCCACTTGTACCGCGCGCACCGACGCCCCGCTCTCGGAGATCCGCGCCGCCTACGAAAAAGCCTACGACGCCGAGCCGTTCGTTCATCTGCTGGCCGAAGGTCAACTGCCCAAGACGGGTTCGGTGCTCGGCAGCAACGCCGCCCAACTCGCCGTCGCCCTCGATGCCGACGCCAAGACGTTCGTCGCAGTCGCTGCGATCGACAACCTCGTCAAAGGCACCGGCGGGGCCGCGGTGCAGTCGATGAACCTGGCGCTGGGCTGGCCGGAGACCGAAGGGCTTTCGATCGTGGGCATGGCACCGTGACCACCGCCACCCGGCTGCTCCGCACCCAGGGCGTCACCGCCCCCGAAGGCTTCCGCGCGACCGGAATCGCCGCCGGCATCAAGGCATCCGGTGCGCTGGACCTGGCGCTGGTGTTCAACGAGGGGCCCGACTACGCCGCCGCGGGCGTGTTCACCCGCAATCAGGTCAAGGCCGCGCCGGTCTTGTGGAGCCAGCAGGTGCTCACCACCGGCCGACTGCGCGCGGTGATCCTGAACTCCGGCGGCGCCAACGCCTGCACCGGACCGCAGGGCTTCCAGGACACCCATGCCACCGCCGAAGCGGTCGCGGCGGCGTTGAGCGACTGGGGTACCGAAACCGGTGCGATCGAGGTGGCGGTCTGCTCGACCGGGTTGATCGGCGACCGGCTGCCGATGGACAAAGTGCTGCCGGGCGTCACCGAGATCGTGCACGAGTTGGCAGGCGGCCTCACCGGCGGCGAAGAGGCCGCACGGGCCATCATGACCACCGACACCGTGCCCAAACAGGTCGCGCTGCACCACGCCGACAACTGGACAGTGGGCGGTATGGCCAAGGGCGCGGGCATGATCGCCCCGTCGCTGGCCACCATGCTGAGTGTGATCACCACCGATGCCGTCGCCAGTTCGGAAGCGTTGCGGGCCGCACTGACTCGCGCCACCGCGCTCACCTTCGATCGCCTCGACGTCGACGGCAGCTGTTCGACGAACGACACGGTGTTGCTGTTGTCGTCCGGTGCCAGCGCGATCACCCCCAGTCAGAACGAACTCGACGAAGCGGTCCTGCGCGTGTGCGACGACCTGTGCCAGCAGTTGCAGGCCGACGCCGAGGGCGTGACGAAGCGCATCGTCGTCACGGTGGCCGGGGCAGCCTCCGAGGACGACGCGTTGCTCGGCGCACGCATCGTCGCGCGAGACAGCCTGGTCAAGACCGCGCTGTTCGGCTCGGACCCGAACTGGGGCCGGGTGCTGGCCGCCATCGGCATGGCGCCGTTCAAGGTAGACCCAGAGCGGGTCACCGTGTCGTTCAACGGGTTTGCGGTCTGGCGGGACGGAGCACCACAGCCGGGCTCGCGCGACGTGGACCTCTCCGGTGCCGACATCGACGTCACCATCGACCTCGGCAACGGGTCGGCGCAGGCCTCCATCCGCACCACCGACCTGTCGCACGGTTACGTCGAAGAGAACTCGGCCTACAGCTCATGAGCGTCGAAACCCCGGTCAAGGCCAAGGTCCTGGCCGAAGCGCTGCCGTGGCTCAAACAACTGCACGGCAAGATCGTGGTGATCAAGTACGGCGGTAACGCGATGACCGACGACGTGCTCAAGGCCGCGTTCGCCGCCGACATGGTCTTCCTGCGGAACTGCGGCGTCCATCCCGTCGTCGTGCACGGAGGCGGTCCGCAGATCAGTGCGATGCTCAAACGCCTAGGCATACAAGGTGATTTCAAGGGCGGGTTCCGGGTCACCACCCCTGAGGTGCTCGATGTGGCGCGCATGGTGCTGTTCGGTCAGGTCGGCCGGGAACTGGTCGGCTTGATCAACGCCCACGGCCCCTACGCGGTCGGGGTCACCGGCGAGGACGCGCAGTTGTTCACCGCGGTGCGGCGCAGCGTGACCGTCGACGGTGTGGCGACCGACATCGGGCTGGTGGGCGACGTCGAAAGGGTCAACGCCGGATCGCTGCTGGATCTGATTGCCGCGGGCCGGATTCCGGTGGTGTCGACCATCGCCCCCGACAGCGACGGAGTGGTGCACAACATCAACGCCGACACGGCGGCCGCCGCGCTGGCCGAGGCGTTGGGCGCCGAGAAGCTACTCATGCTCACCGATGTCGAGGGCTTGTACACGAACTGGCCCGACCGTGGTTCGCTGGTCAGCGAGATCGATTCCGCCGCACTGACTCAGATGCTGCCGACACTGGAGGCCGGGATGGTGCCCAAGATCGAGGCGTGCCTGCGGGCGGTGGCCGGCGGCGTGCCGAGTGCACATGTCATCGACGGTCGCGTCGAGCACTGCGTGTTGGTCGAACTGCTCACCGACGAGGGGACGGGGACGAAAGTGGTGCGGTCATGACTCTGCTGGAGCGGTGGCAGGCCGTGATGATGAACAACTACGGCACCCCGCCGCTCGCATTGTCCAGCGGTGACGGCGCGGTGGTGACCGACGTCGACGGCAAGACCTATGTCGACCTGCTCGGCGGCATCGCGGTCAACATCCTCGGCCACCGGCACCCCGCGGTCATCGAAGCCGTCACCGCTCAACTCAACACGCTGGGCCACACGTCGAACCTGTACGCGACCGAACCCGGTGTCGCGCTGGCCGAAGCGCTGGTCGGGCTGCTCGGTACGGGCCCGTCGGCCCCGGCCAAGGTGTTCTTCTGCAACTCCGGCACCGAGGCCAACGAGGTCGCATTCAAGATCACCCGGCTCACCGGGCGCATCAAACTGGTTGCGGCGCAGGGCGCTTTCCACGGCCGTACGATGGGCTCCCTTGCGCTGACCGGTCAGCCCTCGAAGCAGGCACCGTTCGCGCCGCTGCCCGGTGATGTGACCCATGTGCCCTACGGCGACATCGAGGCACTGCGGGCCGCCGTCGACGACGAGACCGCGGCGGTGTTCCTCGAACCGATCATGGGCGAGGGCGGGGTGGTGGTTCCGCCCGCCGGCTACCTCGCCGCCGCTCGCGAGATCACCGCGCAGCACGGCGCGCTGTTGGTGCTCGACGAGGTGCAGACCGGAATGGGCCGCACCGGAGCGTTTTTCGCCCATCAACATGACGGGATCACTCCCGATATCGTGACCCTGGCCAAGGGCCTCGGCGGCGGCTTGCCGATCGGCGCATGCATCGCCACAGGCGCACCCGCCGAGTTGTTGACGCCCGGATTGCACGGCAGCACGTTCGGCGGCAATCCCGTCTGCACCGCCGCCGCGCTCGCGGTACTGCGGGTGCTGGCCGATGACGACCTGGTCAGCCGCGCCGAGGTGCTCGGCAAGACCCTGTCGGCGGGCATCGAGGCCTCGGGGCACCCGCTGGTCGATCACGTCCGTGGTCGCGGCCTGCTGCTGGGCGTCGTGCTGACCGCCCAGGTGGCCAAAGCCGTCGAGGTCGCGGCCCGTGATGCCGGGTTCCTGGTGAACGCCGCAGCGCCGGACGTGATCCGGCTGGCCCCGCCGCTGGTGATCACCGAGGCCCAGGTCGACGAGTTCCTCACCGCGCTTCCCGCGGTCCTCGACAAAGGCGCCGCCTCATGAGAAGGACCAGGCACTTCCTGCGCGACGACGACCTGACCCCCGACGAACAGGCCGAGGTTCTCGCCCTTGCGGCCGAGTTGAAGGCCCAGCCGTTCAGCCGCCGCCCGTTGGAGGGCCCGAGCGGGGTGGCGGTGATCTTCGACAAGAACTCCACCCGGACGCGGTTCTCGTTCGAGCTGGGTATCGCCCAACTCGGCGGGCATGCCGTCGTGGTGGACGGCCGCAGCACTCAGCTGGGCCGCGACGAGACGTTGGAGGACACCGGCCGGGTGCTCTCGCGGTACGTCAAGGCGATCGTGTGGCGCACGTTCGCCCAGGACCGGCTGACCGCGATGGCGGCCGGTGCGAGCGTGCCGATCGTCAACGCGCTCTCCGACGAGTTCCACCCGTGCCAGGTGCTCGCCGATCTGCAGACGCTCGCCGAACGCAAGCGCACGCTGGCGGGGCTGCGGATGTCCTACCTCGGGGACGGCGCGAACAACATGGCGCACTCGCTGATGCTGGGCGGCGTGACCGCGGGTGTGCACGTGACGATCGCGGGACCGGCCGGCTTCCAACCGCATCCGGACTTCGTCGAGGCCGCGCAGAAGCGGGCGTCGGAGACCGGTGCGACCGTCACCGTGACCGAGAACCCCGACGCGGCGGCCGACGGTGCCGACGTGCTGGTCACCGACACGTGGACGTCGATGGGGCAGGAGAACGACGGCCTGGACCGGGTCGGCCCGTTCCGGCCGTACCAGGTCAACGGCGACCTGCTCGGCCGGGCTGCCGCCGATGCGGTTGTGCTGCACTGTCTTCCGGCCCACCGCGGTGAAGAGATCACCGACGACGTGATCGACGGCGCGCAGAGCGCGGTATGGGACGAGGCCGAGAACCGCCTGCACGCGCAGAAGGCGCTGCTGGTGTGGCTGTTGGAGCGCGCGAAGTGACTTCAGCGGCGACTCGGGCCGGGCGGCAGGCCCGCATCGTGGCGATCCTGTCGTCGCGGTCGGTGCACAGCCAGACCGAACTGGCCGCCCTGCTGGCCGAGGAGGGCATCGAGGTCACACAGGCCACGCTGTCGCGTGATCTGGAGGAACTCGGCGCGGTGAAACTGCGCGGCGCCGACGGCGGGGTCGGCGTGTACATCGTCCCGGAGGACGGCAGCCCGGTGCGCGGTGTTTCCGGTGGCACCGAACGGATGTCGCGGCTGCTGGCCGAGTTGCTCGTGTCGACCGACGCCAGCGGCAATCTGGCCATCCTGCGCACCCCGCCGGGGGCGGCGCACTATCTTGCCAGCGCGATGGACCGCGCGGCACTTCCGTTCGTCGTCGGTACCGTCGCCGGCGACGACACCATCCTGGTCGTCGCCCGCGAACCGATGACCGGCGCCGAACTAGCGATCAAACTCGAAAGCATTAGACAAAAGGAGACCTGCTGATGTCCGAACGCGTCATCCTGGCTTATTCCGGTGGCCTGGACACCTCGGTGGCGATCAGCTGGATCGGCAAGGAGACCGGGCGCGAAGTCGTCGCCGTCGCAATCGATCTCGGCCAGGGCGGCGAGGACATGGAGGTCGTCCGCAAGCGCGCCATCGACTGCGGCGCCGTGGAGGCCGTTGTCGTCGACGCCAAGGACGAGTTCGCCGACGAGTACTGCCTGCCGGCGATCCAGTCCAACGCGCTCTACATGGACCGTTATCCGCTGGTCTCGGCGCTCAGTCGACCGCTGATCGTCAAGCATCTCGTGGCCGCGGCGCGCGAGCACGGCGGCGGCACCGTCGCGCACGGCTGCACCGGCAAGGGTAACGACCAGGTCCGCTTCGAGGTCGGGTTCGCATCGCTGGCACCGGATCTGAAGGTGCTGGCGCCGGTGCGCGACTACGCGTGGACGCGTGAGAAGGCGATCGCGTTCGCCGAGGAGAACGCCATTCCGATCAACGTCACCAAGCGCTCGCCGTTCTCGATCGATCAGAACGTCTGGGGTCGCGCCGTGGAGACCGGCTTCCTCGAGCATCTGTGGAACGCGCCCACCAAGGACGTCTACGACTACACCGAGGACCCGACGGTCAACTGGAGCACACCCGACGAGGTGATCATCGGTTTCGAACGTGGCGTACCGGTGTCGATCGACGGCCGGGCGGTCACGGTGCTGCAGGCGATCGAGGAGCTGAACCGCCGCGCCGGTGAGCAGGGTGTCGGCAGGCTCGACGTCGTCGAGGACCGGCTGGTCGGCATCAAGAGCCGCGAGATCTACGAGGCGCCGGGCGCGATGGTGCTGATCACCGCCCACACCGAACTCGAGCACGTCACCCTGGAGCGCGAACTCGGCCGGTTCAAGCGCCACACCGACCAGAAGTGGGGGGAGCTGGTCTACGACGGTCTCTGGTATTCGCCGCTGAAGACCGCGCTCGAGTCCTTCGTCGCCAAGACCCAGGAGCACGTGACCGGGGAGATCCGGCTGGTCCTGCACGGCGGCCACATCGCGGTGAACGGCCGTCGCAGCGCCGAGTCGCTCTACGACTTCAACCTGGCCACCTACGACGAGGGCGATACGTTCGACCAGTCGGCGGCCCGCGGGTTCGTCCAGATCCACGGTCTGTCGTCGAGCATCGCCGCCCGCCGGGACCTGGGTATCGAGTGAGTAAGCGCCACCCACCACCACCACCGCGAGCGACCGTGTCTGCCCGCCGACACGCCGCTGTCACGCGTACAAACGCGGTCGCTCACGCAGAGTGAGGGGCCGCAAATGAGCACGAACGAAGGATCGTTGTGGGGCGGGCGGTTCGCCGACGGGCCGTCCGACGCGCTCGCGGCCCTGTCGAAGTCCACCCACTTCGACTGGGTTCTGGCGCCCTACGACATTCGCGCGTCCAAAGCCCATGCGCAAGTGCTGCACGACGCGGGTCTGCTGACCGACGATCAGCGCGATGGGTTGCTCGCGGGCCTCGACAGTCTGGCCGCCGACGTCGCCGATGGCAGCTTCGAACCACTGTTGACCGACGAGGACGTACACGGCGCCCTCGAACGCGGCCTGATCGACCGGGTTGGCGCGGAGCTCGGCGGCCGGTTGCGGGCGGGCCGGTCGCGAAACGACCAGGTGGCCACGCTGTTTCGGATGTGGCTGCGCGACGCGATCAGACGTGTCGCCGACGGGGCTTTGCAGGTCGTCGACGCGTTGGCAACCCAGGCGGCCGCGCACCCGACCGCGATCATGCCGGGCAAGACGCATCTGCAGTCCGCGCAACCCGTCCTTCTCGCGCATCACCTACTCGCGCACACGCATCCGCTGCTGCGCGACGTCGACCGACTTGCGGACTTCGACAAGCGAGCCGCGGTGTCGCCCTACGGATCCGGCGCACTGGCCGGTTCGTCACTGGGTTTGAACCCGGATACGATCGCCGAGGACCTCGGTTTCGACTCGGCCGCCGACAACTCGATCGACGCCACCGCATCGCGAGACTTCGCCGCCGAGGCGGCATTCGTGTTCTCGATGATCGGCGTCGACCTGTCCCGCCTGGCTGAGGACATCATCCTCTGGAGCACAACCGAATTCGGCTACGTCACCCTGCACGACGCCTGGTCGACCGGAAGCTCCATCATGCCGCAGAAGAAGAACCCCGACATCGCCGAACTCGCCCGCGGCAAGTCCGGCCGGTTGATCGGCAACCTCACCGGGCTGCTGGCGACACTCAAAGCACAACCGCTGGCCTACAACCGGGACCTACAGGAGGACAAGGAGCCGGTGTTCGACTCCGTCGCTCAGCTCGAACTCCTGCTGCCGGCGATGGCGGGCCTGGTGGCGACGTTGCGCTTCGACGTCGACCGGATGACCGAGCTCGCGCCGCTGGGTTACACCCTGGCCACCGATATCGCCGAATGGCTTGTGCGCAGGGGAGTGCCGTTCCGGGTGGCGCACGAGGCCGCGGGCGCCGCGGTGCGCGCGGCCGAGGCGCGCGGCATCGGCCTGGAAGAACTCGAGGACGCCGACCTCGCCGCAATTCATCCCGAGCTCACCCCGCAGGTGCGTGAGGTCCTGACCATCGAGGGATCGGTGGACTCCCGCGACGCGCGCGGCGGCACCGCGCCGACGCAGGTCGCCCGGCAGCTCGGCGCCGTGCGCGAGACCGCCGGCCGGCTGCGGTTACTGTTGAGGGGATGACCGAACGCGTCGAATTCAGCTCCGGTGCGACGACTCTGGTCGGTTACCTCTACAACGGCGACCAGGACGAACCACGGCCCTGTGTCGTGCTGTGCCACGGCTTCGGCGGGACGCAGGACACTCCGGCGTTGACGGCCAACGCGACGAGCTTCGTCGAAGCGGGCTACGCCGCCCTCACGTTCGACTACCGCAACTTCGGCGAAAGCTCCGGTGAGCCAAGGCAGTTGGTGGACATCGGTGGCCAACTCGACGACATCGCTGCTGCGGTCACGTTCGCGCGCGCCCAAAGCGGCATCGACCCCGACCGCATTGTGTTGTGGGGCAGTTCGCTCGGGGGCGGCCACGTTGTCACCGCGGCGGCTCGCGACCCACGGATCGCGGCGGTGATCGCCCAGATCCCCTTCAACGGGTTCCCCAGAAAAGTCGAGGGACGCTCGGCGGCGGCCACACTGCGATTGTTGTGGGCGATGGCCGCCGACACCGTGCGCGGCGCTCTGGGCGCAACACCGGCGTACATCAAAGCGGTTGGAGAACCCGGTGAGCTCGCCGTGATGGCCAGTTCCGAAGCGCAGCAGACCATCGAGGGCATGCAGAGCACGACATGGCGCAACGAGGTCGCGCCGCGGGCGTTGTTCGCGATGATGCGCTACAAACCGGGTGACCACGCACCGCGCGTGCGCGCTCCGGTGATGGTGTGTGTCGGCAAGCGGGACAAGGAAGCCCAAGAGTCCGATGCGCGGCAACTCGCCGAACTCACACCCCGAGGTGAGCTGCAAACCTACGACTTCGCCCATTTCGACTTCTACCGCGACGACGTCCGTCGTCGGGTGATCGCGGATCAGATCGCTTTCCTGCGCCGAGTCCTCGCTTAACCCTCCGGCATCAGTCGTCGCCGTCGTTGCAGGCAGTTCTGGTTGCCATGCCCCCACGCTACGTCGTCAGCCGTCTGCGGCGGCCAGCCAAGCCTCTTCGAGAGATTCCTTGCGGTTCAACAGCTCTTGGAGCTCGGCGTTGAGTTCGCCCAGCCGGACGTGGTCTGCTGCCGCCTCGGCCATGGACTCGTGCAATTCGGCGATGCGCGACTCGAGTTTTTCCAGTTGCCCCTCGATGCGCGCCATCTCCTTGCCGGTGCGTCGCTCCCGCGCCGACGCAGTTTCGCCTTGCGCACCTGACGTTGCGGCAGTCTGCGGTGTCGCCGCGGCCGCGCGATCGGCCAAATACTGCTCGATCCCACCCGGCAACAGGTCGCAACGGCCACCGCCCGTCAGGGCGTAGGTGACGTCGGAGACCCGTTCGAGGAAGTAGCGATCGTGGGTGACGGCGATCAGCGTGCCCGGCCAGCCGTCGAGGTAGTCCTCGATGACGGTCAGCGTGTCGATGTCGAGGTCGTTGGTGGGCTCGTCGAGCAGCAGCACGTTCGGTTCGTCGAGCAGCAACCGCAGAAACTGCAGCCTGCGTCGTTCACCACCGGAGAGCTCGGCCACCCGGGTCGTCAGCTTGTCGCCGGTGAACCCGAAGTCGCGCAGCAAGGTGTCGGCGCTGATCTCGCTGCCGCCCGCCAGTTGGGTGACCCTGCGCCGGTCCTCGACCGCGTCGAGCACCCGGTCGTCGCGGTCGAGTTCGGCCAGCGCCTGGCTGAGGTAGCCGATCTTCAACGTCGCGCCCCGCTTGATCGTGCCCGCCGTCGGAGCGAGCTCACCGGCCAGCAGTCGCAGCACCGACGTCTTGCCGGTGCCGTTGACTCCGACCAGCCCGATCCGCGCACCGGGTCCGATGGACCAGTCCACCTGGTCCAACACCACGGTGTCGCCGACGTCGAGCCGCACCCGGTGCAGGTCGAACACGTCTTTTCCCAGCCGGGTCGTGGCGAACCGCTGCAGAACCAGGGAGTCGCGCGGCGGCGGTTCGTTGGCGATCAACTCGTTGGCGGCCTGGATGCGGAACTTCGGCTTCGACGTCCGCGCCGGCGGTCCGCGCCGCAGCCACGCCAGTTCCTTGCGCATGAGGTTCTGCCTGCGCGCCTCGGCCCCGGCCGCCAGGCGCATCCGCTCGGCCCGCGCGAGCACGTAGGCCGCATAACCGCCCTCGTATCCATCAACGGCACCGTCGTGGACCTCCCACGTCCTGGTGCACACCGCGTCGAGGAACCAGCGGTCGTGGCTCACCACCACCAGCGCCTTGGCTGCGCGCCGATTGAGATGGGCGGCCAGCCATCCGATCACCTCGACGTCGAGGTGGTTGGTCGGCTCGTCGAGGACGAGCACGTCGTGACCGGCGATCAGCACCGCAGCCAGCGCCACCCGGCGCCGCTCCCCGCCGGAGAGCCGGCCGACCGCGCTGTCGAGGGAGACGTCGGCCAACAGATGGGAGACGACGTCGCGCGTGCCGGATTCCGCGGCCCAGACGTGATCGGGGCGGCCACCGACGATCACGTCGCGCACGGTGGCACCGGCGGCGAAGTCGTCACTCTGGCGCAGGTAGCCCACCGATAGCCCCGATGTGTGGGTCACCCGACCCGAATCCGGCTCGCGGGTGAGGGTCAGGATCTGCAGCAGCGTGGTTTTCCCGTCGCCATTGCGCCCGACGACGCCGATCGCGTCACCCTCGTCGATACCCAGGCTGATCGCATCGAGAAGCGTGCGGGTGCCGTAGCCGACGGTCGCGCGCTCGACATTGATCAGGTTCGCCATCAGCCGCCGATGATAGGTCGCCCCTGCCGGCCGGGCCCCTGTGCCATGATGACGTCGGCCAATTCGGGGGTTTTCATCTCGGCCGGAATGGGAGCGTGCGCTGTGGATCTGTCGGCGATAACCAAGCCGGTCGGACGCCTGGTGGCGACCGCGCAGAACGGGCTGGAAGTGCTGCGCTACGGCGGTCTGGAGACCGGCGCCGTACCCTCGCCGTTCCAGATCATCCAGAGCGTCCCGATGTACCGTCTGCGACGCTACTTCCCGCCCGACACGAGGCCGGGGGCAAAGCAACCGGGCCCACCGGTGCTGATGGTGCATCCGATGATGATGTCGGCCGACATGTGGGACGTCACCCGCGATGACGGCGCCGTGGGCATCCTGCACAACGCGGGCATCGACCCGTGGGTCATCGACTTCGGCTCGCCCGACAAGGTCGAAGGCGGCATGGAACGCACGCTGGCCGACCACGTCGTCGCGCTCAGCGAGGCCATCGACACCGTCAAGGAGGTCACCGGGCGCGACGTGCACCTCGCCGGCTACTCGCAGGGCGGGATGTTCGCCTACCAGGTCGCCGCCTACCGACGGTCGAAGGATCTCGCGAGCATCATCGCGTTCGGTTCGCCGGTCGACACCCTGGCCGCCCTGCCGATGAACCTGCCGGCCAGCGTGGCACCTGCGGCCGCGGATTTCATGGCCGACCATGTGTTCAGCCGGATCGACATCCCGGGTTGGCTGGCCCGCACCGGCTTTCAGATGCTCGACCCGATCAAGACCGCCCAGTCGCGCATCGACTTCCTGCGTCAGTTGCACGATCGCGAAGCCCTGTTGCCCCGCGAGCAACAACGCCGGTTCCTGGCCTCCGATGGCTGGATCGCGTGGTCGGGGCCCGCGATCGCGGAGTTACTGAAACAGTTCATCGCGCACAACCGGATGATGAGCGGCGGCTTCTCGATTCATGGCGACCTGGTCACGTTGTCGGATATCGAATGTCCGGTCCTGGCCGTCGTGGGCGAGGTCGACGACATCGGCCAGCCGGCGTCGGTGCGCGGCATCAAGCGTGCCGCTCCGAAGGCCGATGTCTACGAATTCCTCATCCGCGCAGGCCATTTCGGGCTCGTCGTCGGATCGAAGGCATCCAGCCAGACGTGGCCGGCCGTGGCGCAGTGGGTCAAATGGCTCGACGGCACCGGTGAACGGCCCGAAGGCGTCAACCCGATGGCGCTGCAGCCAGCCGAACCCAACGAGACCGGCGTCTCGCTCAGCTCGCGCCTTGCGCACGGCACCGCCGCGGCCACGGAGATGGCATGGACCCTCGCGCGCTCGGCGGCCGACGCGGTGGTGAGCGCCAACAAATCGGCCAGAGCCCTGGCTGTCGAGACGGCGCGCACGCTTCCGCGCCTAGCCCGGCTCGGCCAGATCAACGAGCACACCCGCATCTCGTTCGGCCGCATCATGTCCGAACAGGCTCGCGACTTCCCGCGCGGTGACTGCCTGCTGTTCGACGGTCGAGTTCACACCTACGAAGCCGTGGACCGGCGCATCAACAACGTCGTTCGCGGCCTCATCGAGGTCGGGGTACGCCAAGGCACGCGCGTCGGCGTCCTGATGGAGACCCGGCCCAGCGCGCTGGTGGCGATCGCCGCGCTCTCGCGACTGGGCGCGGTCGCAGTGCTGATGCCGCCCGACGCCGACCTGCCCACCGCCGCCCGGCTCGGCTCGGTGTCGGACATCATCGCCGACCCCAGCAATCTCGAGGCCGCCCGGCGACTCGATATGCGTGTGCTGGTGCTCGGTGGCGGTGAGGCCCGCGACCTCGACGTGCCCGAGGACAGCGACGTCATCGACATGGAGAAGATCGACCCGGACGCGGTGGACCTGCCGGGGTGGTACCGGCCGAATCCCGGTCTGGCCCGCGACCTCGCCTTCATAGGGTTCAGCTCGATCGGTGGCGACCTGGTCGCCCGGCAGATCACCAACGCACGATGGGCGATCTCGGCATTCGGCACCGCGTCGGCGGCCAACCTCAGCCGCAGCGACACGGTCTACTGCCTGACGCCGCTGCACCACCAGTCGGGGCTGCTGGTGGCGATCGGCGGTGCCACCGTCGGCGGCTCGCGGATCGCGCTGTCGCGCAGCCTGCGGCCCGACCGGTTTCTCAACGAACTTCGCCAGTACGGGGTCACCGTCGTCAGCTACACGTGGGCGATGCTGCGCGACGTCATCGACGACCCGTCGTTCGCGCTGCACGGCAGCCACCCGGTGCGGCTGTTCATCGGGTCGGGCATGCCGACCGGGCTGTGGAAGCGTGTGGTCGAGATCTTCGAACCCGCGCACGTCGTCGAGTTCTTCGCGACCACGGATGGACAAGCCGTGCTGGCCAACGTGTCCGGTGCCAAGATCGGCAGCAAGGGCCGGCCGCTCCCGGGCAGCCGGGAACTGGCGCTGGCGGCCTACGACCCAGGCGAGGACCTGATCCTGGAGGACGAACATGGCTTCGTCCGCCACGCCGAGACCAACGAGGTCGGTGTGCTGCTCGCACGACCGCGCGGTCCGGTCGACCCGACCGCCCCGATCAAGCGAGGGGTGTTCGCACCGGCCGACACCTGGGTGTCCACCGAGTACCTGTTCCGCCGCGACGACGACGGCGATTACTGGCTCGTCGACAGCCGCGGACTCGTCATCAGCACCGACCGTGGCTGCGTCTACGCGTCGACGGTCAACGATGCCGTCGGCTGCCTGGGGGCGGTCGACCTCTCGGTCACCTACGGGGTGCACGCCAACGGACGGCAGCTCGCCATCACCGCTCTGGAGCTGCGCCCCGGCGGCAGCATTCCGTCCGCCGACCTGTCCGAGGCACTCGCCAACCTGGCGGTGGGTGAGCCGCCCGACATCGTCCACGTGGTACCGAGAATGGCGCTCAGCGCGTCCTACCGGCCGCTGGTCAGCCCACTGCGGGCCGAGGGCGTTCCGAAGCCGTCTCGTAACGCGTGGTACCTCGACCCCGATACCAAGCGGTACAAGCGGTTGACCGTGGCGGTCCGCGCCGAACTGGCCGAAGGCCAGTAGCTGGGACCTCACGACGACCTGCCGCCGGAGCCGAGCGCTGTTAGGCTCCGCCTTGCGGCGAGTCGGCGGTCCGGCCGCCGCGCCACCGAGCTGGAGGATTGATGACATCGCGAACCGCTAGCCAACGCGACATCTGGCGTCGCCTCGTCATCGGCGGTGCGGCCGGAGGCGTGTTGACGGTCGGTCTGCTGACCGGTGTCGCAGGCCCGGCGGCGATGGCGCAGCCGGCCGAGCCGAGCGTTCAGTCCGAGGCACCTGAGCCGCAAGCCGACGGCCCGAAGACGCCGTGCACCGGTGACGACTGCAACAGGTCCGAGGAGACCGCGCCCAGGGTCAACGCCGACCAGGTGCTCCAGATGATCCACGAGGAGTACCGGCAAGGCGACGGCGGCGGTCAGGTCTCCGTGCTGATCGACGACGCGGTCAAGCTGCGCAAGCTGGGCTTCCGCCCGTCCAACGCGAACGCCGCCGCACTCAAGGAAGCCCTCGAGGACCGGCCGAATCAGACGCCGCTCGTCGAAGCGCTCAAGGAAACGATCACCCACCAGCGCAAGATGCAGGCGCGCGCCGCACAGCAGGCTGCCGCCAGCGGAGGCTCCATTGCCGGCATCCCCGTCACGCAGGCGCCGGCCATGCCGGTTCCGGCCGGCTGATCACCGTGGCCCTCGACGAGAAACTGCTCGACATCCTGGTCTGCCCGCAAGACCGCGGACCCCTGCTGCTCATCGGCGACGAATTCCTCTACAACCCCCGGCTTCGCCGTGCGTACCGCATCGATGACGGGATCCCCGTGCTGCTGATCGACGAGGCCGTCGACATCACCGACGACGCCGCACATCAGCAGATGCTCGACCGCTCCTCAGGTGAAGCCGGGTAGCTCCCCGGTGAGGTAGCGCTGCAGGTTCGGAGCGATGGTTTCGACGACCTGGTCCACCGGCAGAGATTTGAACGGTTCGAGTTCGAGGATGTAGCGGGCCATCACCACGCCCACCAGCTGCGAGGCGACGAACTGCACGCGGACCGGTCCACTGCCCGGGGGATCGTCGACACGCGAACCGACTTCTCTGGCGATCACCTCCTGCAGAAACGACCGCACCAACGAGGAGTCGTTGCCGGCGATGATCGACCGCAGGGTTGCGATGAAACCTTTCCCCAGCTCCGAATCCCACAGCGGCAGCAGAAGGGACGGCAGGGTGCGGCCGATCTCCTCGACGGGAACCCGCTGTAGCGGGCCGATGACCTGCATGGGATCGATCGGAATGTGGATGGCCGCGGCGAACAGCTGGGTCTTGGTTCCGAAATAGTGGTGTACCAGCGCCGGGTCGACGCCCGCAGCGGCGGCGATCGCACGTATCGATGTCTTGTCGATACCGTTGCGCGCGAACAACTCCCGTGCACTGTTCAATATCCGTTCACGGGTGTCTGACGGACCGGGTGGCCGTCCCGGGCGCTTGCGTTCGGCGTTGGTGGTCAACGTTATTACGGTGTCCTTCGTCGTAGCGTGGCCGCCGCCAGACAGAGCGAGACGACCGCGAAGCCGACGACCACCGCGACGTCGCGCACCACGGTGAATGTCGGCTCGGCGTATGCCCCCACTTGTTGCAGCGCCTCCAGAGCGTAGCTTGCCGGCATCACGTTGCTGATCCACTGAAGCCACTCCGGCAGCATGGCGCGCGGCACAATGATCCCGCACAGCAGAAGTTGGGGGACGATCACCACGGGCATGAATTGGACGGCCTGAAACTCCGTGCGCGCGAACGCGCTACACAGCAGCCCCAACCCGACGCCGAGGACGGCGTTGACGATCGCGATCGCGAAGACCCACACGGGGCTGCCTTCGGTGTGCAGGCCGAGGAAGGCGTACGACACGACGCACGCGATCGTCGCCTGGGCCGCGGCTGCCAGCGAGAACGCGGTGCCGTACGCCGCCAGCAGGTCGAGTCGGCGCAGGGGAGTGGTCAGAATTCGCTCCAACGTGCCCGAAACCCGTTCCCGCTGCATCGTTATCGACGTGATCAGGAACATCACCACCAGCGGGAACAGCCCGAGCATGATCAGGCAGGCCGTGTTGAATGGGCTCGGGGTGCCGGGCGGGTGCGGAAGATTCTGAAACATGAAGTACATCAGCGTGATGACCACGCTCGGCACGACGAGGATCATCGCCACGCTGCGGTGATCGGCCGCCAGTTGGCGCAGGATGCGGTTGGTGGTGGCCAGATAGGCCTGGGCGCTCAGCCGGCTCCGGCCGCGGTGCTGTGCCTGATGACGGACAGAAACGCTTCCTCCAGTGACTGACATCGCGTGTCCTCTCGTAGTTTCGAGGGCGTGGTGTGGGCGAGCACTCGACCTTCACGCATGAGCAGCAGGTCGCCGCAGTGATCGGCCTCGTCCATGACATGGCTGGAGACCACAAGCGTTGTGCCTTGCGTAGCGAGGCTCTGAAAATGGGCCCACAGCTCCACGCGGAGGACGGGATCGAGCCCCACGGTGGGTTCGTCGAGCACCAGCACCTCGGGGTGCGACACCAACGCACACGCCAGCGAAACCCGGGTGCGCTGACCTCCGGAAAGGTTGGCGCCCAACGCTGTTCGGTGGTCGTCGAGCCCGACGGCGGTCACGGCCTCATCGGCGGAGTCGGCGCCGGCGCCGTACAGGGCGGCGAAGTAGCGGACATTGTCGATGACCCGTAGGTCGTCGTAGATCGTGGGGTCCTGGGTGACGTAGCCGACGCGGTGACGTAGGCTGGCCGACCCCGCCGGTTTCCCGAGCACCACCACTGTTCCGGAACTGATGATCTGGGTACCGACGATGCTTCGCATCAGCGTTGTCTTACCGCAGCCGGATGGTCCCAGCAGGCCCGTGATCGTGCCGGGGGCAATCGCCACCGTGACGTCATCGACGGCCACGCGATTACCGCGGATGACCCGCAGATTCTCCATCTCGACGGCGGGGGTGACACGTGCGCCAAGGAATTCATCTTTTGATGAAGTCATCATGCGGTGAAATATCCTCGGGTGGTCACGCCGTGTCAAGGGTCTCCGTAGGATCACCTCGATGAATCCGAAGGGCCTGGTCGACGGTGACCGCTGAACTGTTGTCGGTCGACCCGTTGACCGCCGCTCATCGGCTGCTCGGCGCCGACCTCACCGCGCGTGGCGTCAGCGCGATGATCGTCGAGGTCGAGGCGTACGGCGGGCCACCGGATGGACCGTGGCCCGACGCCGCGGCCCACTCGTACCGGGGCCCCGGACCGCGTAACCGCGTGATGTTCGGGCCGCCGGGGCGGCTCTACACCTATCGCAGCCACGGCATCCATGTCTGCGCGAACGTCGTCTGTGCGACGGACGGCGTGGCGGGCGCCGTGCTGCTGCGGGCGGCCGCCATCGAAGCCGGTCTGAGCGCCGCGCATGCCCGTCGCGGCGAGTCGGTCCGCCCCGCCGCACTGGCACGAGGGCCGGGCAACCTGTGCTCGGCATTGGGAATCACCATGGAAGACAATGGGATCGACATCTTCGACCCGAACAGCCCGGTCCAGTTGACGCTCGGGGAACGGCACGTCGCGGCCGAGGGCCCGCGCGTCGGCGTGAGCAAGGCCGCCGACCGCCCGTGGCGATTCTGGCTGGCAGGCCGGCCCGAGGTGTCGGCGTACCGGCGGAGCCCACGGGCACCGGCTCCCGGGGAAAGCGACTAGTACGGAAAGATCGCACGCATGGGTACGTCGATCCTCGACGAATTGGAGCGGCGCGGGCTGATCGCGCAATCCACCGACCGTGACGCGCTGGCCGAGGCTCTTGCGGCCGGGCCCGTCACCGTCTACTCGGGCTTCGACCCGACCGCCCCGAGCCTGCATGCGGGTCATCTCATCCCGCTGCTGACGCTGCGTCGCTTCCAGCAGGCAGGCCATCGGCCCATCGTTCTCGCAGGCGGTGCGACCGGCATGATCGGCGACCCGCGTGACGCCGGGGAGCGCACGCTGCACACCGCCGACACCGTGGCGGAGTGGGCGGACCGTATCCGCGGGCAGCTCGAGCGCTTCGTCGAGTTCGACAACTCCCCGACCGGGGCCATCATCGAGAACAACCTCTCGTGGACCGGGCCTCTGTCGGCGATCGAGTTCCTGCGCGACGTCGGCAAGTACTTCTCTGTCAACGTCATGCTCGACCGCGACACCGTCCGGCGCCGCCTCGAGGGCGAGGGCATCTCCTACACCGAGTTCAGCTACATGTTGCTGCAGGCCAACGACTATGTGGAGCTGCACCGGCGGTACGACTGCTCGCTGCAGATCGGTGGTTCCGACCAGTGGGGCAACATCATCGCCGGCGTCCGACTGGTCCGCCAGAAGGACGGCGCCACGGTGCACGCGCTGACCACCCCGTTGGTGACCGACTCCGAGGGCAAGAAGTTCGGTAAATCGACCGGCGGCGGCAGCCTGTGGCTGGACCCGGACATGACGAGCCCGTACGCCTGGTACCAGTACTTCGTCAACACCGCTGACGCGGACGTCGTCCGGTATCTGCGATGGTTCACCTTTCTTTCGCCAGACGAGGTGGCCGAGCTGGAACTGGCGACCGCCGAGCGCGCCCACGAACGTGCCGCGCAGCGACGCCTGGCCCGCGAACTCACGACGTTGGTGCACGGCGAGGCTGCCACGCAGTCCGTCGAGCACGCGAGCCAGGCCCTGTTCGGCCGGGCCGAACTTGCAGAGCTCGACGAGCCGACACTCGGCGCAGCGTTGCGCGAGGCCGCCGTCGCCCAACTCAAGCCCGGTGGCCCCGACACCATCGTCGATCTGCTCGTGACCAGTGGGCTCTCGCCGAGCAAGGGTGCGGCCAGGCGCACCGTCGCCGAGGGCGGCGTCTACGTCAACAACGCCCGGGTCGAAAGCGAGGATTGGGTGCCGCAGCCCACGGATTTCCTGCACGACCGCTGGCTCGTGCTGCGCCGCGGTAAGCGCAACATCGCCGGCATCGAGCGGGTCGCTTGAGGGCTCGATCGCCGCGGGAACAACAACGGGTCGAGAAGCGTTGAACCCCTCGGTAGGAGTCAACGCACTCCGGTGCGCGCGACGGGTATCGAGCTGAAAAACCCCTTCTATCAGGCCATTTGACTCCTACTTTTCCCTCACGTAACTTATGGACTCGTCGCTGCGACACGGGCCAAGCCCGAAGAGCGCGGCGACTCCCAGAGGGAAATCCCACTTCGGTGGGTTCCTGAGCGTCCGCACTACGAGTACGCGGCTTCAAAGCCGCGGACTAGTGGCGCGGCCGTGCGGGTGTGTTGTTTGAGAACTCAATAGTGTGTTTGGTGGTTTTTGTTTGTTGTTGTTTTTTGCCATGCCCTGTTTT
>NZ_LQIW01000051.1 GCF_001500025.1 Mycobacterium sp. IS-1590
AGCGAGGTGATCCGCCAGGGCGCCGAGGCCCATCACTATCTGGCGATCTTCGCCGACCACACCGACGAGATCCTGTATTTGGGGCGGGCCAAACGCTTGGCGTCCAAAGCCCAACGGCTGGCACTGTTTGCTCGCGATCACGGCTGCACCCGACCCGGCTGCACCGCCTCGGCTTACCAGTGCCAGGTGCATCACGGGGACAACGATTGGGCCGCTGGCGGTCAGACCAACATCGATGAGCTGACCCTGGCGTGTAGCCCCGACAATCGGCGGGTCAAACCCGGCGGCTGGCGCACCTACATACGCAAAGACGGGCGCACCGCATGGCTTCCCCCGCCGCAGCTCGACACCGGCCAAGCCCGCGTCAACAACTACCACCACCCCAACCGCTACCTCATCCCCGACGAGGGAGACGACGAGGACGGCGCAGAGTGTCCCGACGACGGCGGTGATGATCGCGACGGCTAACGCCGCGGTGTGCAGCGTGCGTTTGGTGAAGGCCCCGTCGGGTAGCCCGCCACCATGGCTGAAGGACGACCACTCGCGCTTGTGACGGGCGCTTCGAGCGGGATCGGTTTCGAGTTGGCGAAGCTGTTCGCCGACGACGGCTACGACCTCATCGTGGCCGCCGACGACGACGGCATTCACGCCAGCGCCGACAAACTCGCGGCAGGCGGGACACAGGTCCGCGCGGTTCAGGTCGATCTCCGCCAAGAGGACGAAGTCGATCGGCTCTACAGCAGCGCCACCGAGAACGGCCGCCGCTTGGACGCCGTCGCCCTCAACGCCGGTACGGGAGGCGGCGGCCGATTCGTCGACCGCGGGCTCGAAGAGGATTTCAACATCATCGACCTCAACGTTCGGGGAACGACGCATTTGGCCAAGCTGGTGCTCGCCGACATGGTGAGCGCCAACTCGGGCAAGCTGCTGTTCACATCGTCGATCGTGGCGATGATGCCCGGCTCGTATCAGACCGTTTACAACGCCTCAAAATCGTTTGTGCAGTCGCTCGCCGAGGCCCTGCAGGACGAACTGCGCGATACCGACGTCACCATCACCTCGCTGATGCCCGGGCCGACGGACACCAACTTCTTCAAGCGCGCGGGCATGCTCGACACCCTGGTGGGACGCATGCCGAAGGACGATGCCGGAAAGGTCGCCAAGCAGGGTTACGACGCGTTGATGGAGGGAAGGAAGAAAATCGTTGCGTCGTCGCCGCTTTCGAAAGGGCTCGGCCTGATGAACCGGTTCCTGCCCGACTCGGTGAAGGCCGCCTCCAACAGGCTGATCTCGAGGTGACCGTGTCAGGCTCCGCCGATGCCGTGGTGATCGGAGCCGGCCACAACGGTTTGGTCGCCGCAGCCATGCTCGCCGACGAGGGCTGGGATGTGCTGGTCCTGGAAGCGCAGGAACAACCCGGCGGCGCGGTCAAGAGCGCCGAACTGTTCCCCGGCTATGTCAGCGATCTGTACAGCGCGTTCTATCCGCTTTCGGTCACCTCACCGGCGCTCAAAGCGCTGCACCTCGAGGATCACGGCCTGCGCTGGTCGCACTCGCCGGCGGTCGTGGGTCATGCGAGTTCTGCCGATGACGATGACGCACCGCTGATCTGGCGCGAACTCGACCGCACCGCCGAGGATCTCGAGCGCCGCACGCCCCGCGACGGAGCACGCTGGCGCGACTTGTTCGCCCAGTGGCAGCGCATCAAGGAACCGCTGCTGGAGACGTTGTTCGCGCCGTTCCCGCCGATGCGTGGAGCGGTCGGACTGTTGCGTGAGCTGGGCACCGCCGAGGCGCTTCGGCTGGCGCATCTTCTTCTACTACCGGCTGGGGTGATGGCCGAGCAGTTGTTCGAGGGCGAGGCCGCGCGACTCCTTCTGTTGGGCAACGCGATGCACGCCGATGTTCCCATCGACGCACCCGGCAGCGGCGTCATGGGCTACATGCTGATCATGATGGCCCAGGACGGCGGCTTTCCGGTTCCGGTAGGCGGGGCCGGTCAACTGACGGCGGCGCTGGTGAACCGGGCGACGTCGGCGGGCGCCCGCATCCAGTGCGGGCAGCAGGTCGATCGGATCGACGTCCGCGGCCGACGCGCGGTGTCCGTGCACACCGCCGGCGGTGAGACCGTGAAAGTGCGTCGGGCGGTGATCGCCGATACCTCGGCGCCGATGTTGTACCGCGACCTTCTCCCGGCCGACGCCCTGCCCGAGTCGGTAGTCCAGAGCATCGACCGGTTCGTCTGGGACACACCGGTGTTGAAGATCAACTACGCGCTCGACGCCCCGATCCCGTGGCGATCTGAGAGCCTGAGTGATGCGGGGACGGTCCACCTCGGCGCCGACCACGACGGCCTGATCCGGTGGATGGCCGACCTCAACACCGGCACCGTGCCGCTGCATCCGTTCCTGCTGTTCGGCCAGATGACCACTTCCGATCCCACCCGATCGCCCGCCGGCACCGAAAGTGCCTGGGCGTACACGCATCTGCCCCGCGACGTCGCCGACGACGCCTCCGCCGATCAGCTCTCGGCGGCGGTGGACGTGGTGTTGGAGAAGCACGCGCCGGGGTTCAGCGACCACATCGTCGGCAAGTCGATTCAGCGGCCGTCGGACCTGGAGGCCAGCGACGCGAACCTGCATGCCGGTGCGGTGAACGGTGGAACGTCACAACTGTTCCAGCAGTTGATCTTCCGGCCGTTCCCGGGTTTCGGCGGCGCGGAGACGCCGGTCGAGAACGTCTTCCTCGGCAGCGCGGGCGCGTCACCAGGCGGGGGTGTGCACGGTGTCTGCGGCCGCAACGCGGCGCGTGCCGCGCTGTCCAATGCCGGTCGACTGGGCTGGCCGCGCCGACAGCTCAACCGCGCGATCCTGTCGCTGATGACGCGATGAGCCGGTGAGCGGCTCCACACGGTTACGCGACGTCGCCAAGAAGGTTTTCGGATGGCAGACGGTGCGGCCAGAACAACTCGAGGCGATGACCGCGATCCTGGATGGTCGCGACGCGCTCGCGGTGATGCCAACGGGCTCGGGCAAGTCGGCGATCTATCAGGTGCCGGCGGTGTTACTGCCGCGGACGGTGATCGTCATATCGCCGTTGATTGCGTTGCAGCACGACCAGATCGCCGCGCTCGAGGAGTCCGACGCTCCCGATGCGGTGGCGATCAACTCACGCCAGAGTGCAACGTCCCTCGACCGGGCGTGGGAGTCCGTCGAGCGCGGTGAAGCACGGTATGCGTTTCTGGGTCCGGAGCAGCTCATCAAGGACGACGTCATGAAACGACTGGCCGCGGTGAGGCCGTCGCTCGTCGTCGTCGACGAGGCGCACTGTGTGTCGGCGTGGGGACACGAGTTTCGTCCCACGTACCTTCGGGTCGGCGACGCGATCGAGCGGTTGGGCAGGCCGCCGGTCGTCGCGCTGACCGCGACGGCGTCGGCGGTGGTGCGCCGCGAGATCGTCGACATCCTCGGCCTGCGCGAGCCGACGGTGATCTCCGGCGGGTTCGACCGGCCGAACATCTCACTCGAAGTTCGCCACCACACCGATGACGGCCACAAACGCCAGGACGTCGTCGATCTGGTGCAGCAGCTTGCCAAGCCGGGCCTGTTGTACTGCGCGACCCGCAGGGACACCGAGTTCTATGCCGAGCAGCTCACACAGCGTGGTGTGTCGGCCGTCGGGTACCACGCGGGGCTGAACACCAAGCAGCGCACCGAAGTTCATGATCGGTTCCGGGACGACGAGGTCGGCGTCGTCGTGGCCACTTCGGCGTTCGGCATGGGCATCGACAAACCCAACGTCCGGTTCGTGGTGCACGCATCCGTGCCGGACTCCGTCGACGCGTATTACCAGCAGGTGGGGCGCGCCGGCCGAGACGACGCTCCTGCCGAGGCGATCCTGTTCTACCGCGCAGAGGACCTCACGCTCGGGAACTTCTTCGCAACCCGCAATCCGGACGAGGAGTTGCTGCGGCGGGTTTACAGCGTTCTGGATGCCCGGAAGCCGAAGCGGCTCAAGGGCCTTCGTGAAGAACTCGGTGAGCGGGGCCGTCGGCTCACGTCGTCGATCAACCTGCTCGAGCAGGCGGGTGCGGTGGAATCGGCCAGGTCGGGCTTCACCAACACCGGCATGCCCGCCGACGACGCGGTCCGCAAGGCCGTGGAGATGGCCGAGATCGGGGAGCGGGTCGACCGGACGCGCGTCGAGATGATGCGCTCATACGCCGAGACACCGGACTGCCGAAGGCAGTTCCTGTTGGCCTACTTCGGCGACTATCTCCCCGAGCCCTGCGGCAACTGCGACCGCTGCCGCGACCACACGGCCACCGACCGCGGTGTGCCGGCCATCGCCATGGGCACGGCCGTCGAACATCGCGAATGGGGCGCGGGCACTGTGCTCGGCGGAGACGCGGATCGGATCACCGTGCTGTTCGACCTCTACGGATACCGGACTCTGGACGTCGACGCCGTGCGCGACAACGACCTGCTGGACGTGCGGGCGGCTAGTAGCCCGGCGTGACGACGTCTTCGAGTTCCTGCAACTCGGGCGACGGCCCGGGCGGTGCGTGGGGCGGCACTTGATTGCCGGTCGACCCGGTGCATTCGGCGCCGCTGACCCCGGGCGGGCAGGCGTTGTTGACGGCCGAGGCGGTATTGGGCACCAGGTACGGCACACAATGTCCGCTGTAGAGGTCGCTGTCCTCGCCGGGTGGGCAGGCGGCGAGTTGGCCAGGCGGGCTGGGGGAGGTGGCGACGAAGGCGGCAGTCAGCGGCGCCGCCGCCACCGCGATCGCAAACGCACCGGCGATCGTCAGCCGGCCTCCGATACGGACTTTCCTCACCGTTGACATCTTTGCGCTTTCGTCAGTGGACCCTGAACATCGACACTATCGCGCGCCAGCGCAGTTGGCGACAATGACCTGCGGGGCGTGCACACGTGACGTCACTGCTGGAAGCGGTAACCCATTCCCGCTTCGGTGATCAGATGCACCGGATGCGACGGTCGTCCTCGAGCTTGCGACGCAACTCCGCCAAATACACCCGCAGATAATGGGTTTCCTTCGCGTAAGCCGTGCCCCAGACCTCGTTGAGAAGTTCCTCCCGGCCGACCAGCTTGCCCCGGTTGCGGACCAGCATCTCGCGTATGCCGCACTCCGTCGGCGTCAGATGGACCTCGGAGCCGTACTTGGTCACCTTCTTCGCGGCGAGATCGACGGTGAACGACGAGGTCTCAATGACCGGCCTCGTCCTGGTCCTCGACGACGGCCTCGGCAAAGGTTGGCGAAGATCATTGGTCAGCGAGAGCCAGAACACGACCAGCCAGGCGAACCACGACGGTTCGGCGATTGCGAGGATGGTGCTCCACACCGCGCCGACTTCGACGACGAACATCACTGGGTTGTGCCACAGAGTGCGGGGATCCAATCTGCGCAGCGCCTCCGGTATCCACCTCTACAACATCGGTGGGTCGAGCAAGCCACCCCTGACGCGCTGCGGCGTCACCGACTTGCTCTGCTGTAGAGCGGGATTTAGCGTGGGAGTTGACGTCTTCAACGCCACCCGCCACGTCGACGACGCCCTGGACGTCGGCAGTGCGGGGGCACATCATCTACCCGACGCGCCACGGCTCCCCATGTCGACCAAACGCCAGGCGCAGCTGGTCCATACGGTGGAGGCGGTGCCGGCTCTGTCGATGAGACGGCCTCCGCTGTCGGTGGCACGTTTCAGCAGAACCGGGCCGCAATCGATGCCTGGCTGGCAAATGGCGCCAACGGTACTCTCAAGTTGGATGCGCCTTTTAGTGGTGGCACCGTGCTGGAACGTGGCGGCGAGTTGACACCGGGTAACGGCGTGAGGGTGGTTCTCAAAGGCGACGGAAAAGGTGGCTGGTACGTGCTGACGGGATATCCCACACCATGAACGATGGTTCGATTTCGACTGAGTTGGACCAATTTTTCGGTGCGTACTTTCACCAGGACTGGGACCTGGAAGCTGACGACTGGCAAGGAATAGTCGACAACTTCGCTAGGGCGAACCCCACGGCCGAAGCCCAGCGGCAGATTGCCCAAGAGATCGACGACCTGCGCACGGCTCGCTCTGAACCTGACCTGGCGCAGTTCCTAATACGTGGAATCGGCGTCTGCTACGACCCCCGTCCGAAGGTCACATTCAATGAGTGGCTCGCTCAAATCACCGCACGGCTGCGCAAGCATGCCAACGAGATTGACGGTCGTATTGCGTCGTCCGATGAATAAGTGCGGCTTCTGAAAGCGGCAGGGTGCCTGAGGTGTCCGACTACACACCACTAGCGAAGAACTGGGTCGAGGTTACTAAGAGAGTCGCCTCAGGCTCGTGGGACGGCATCGTTTGCCCCAAGAACGCTGATGCCGATGTGTTGATCGATGTCCGTGAACAGGGAAGTGACACAGACGATGCACGGTTTGAGTACTGGATCCACTGTCCGGGATGTGGTGCTGAGATCTACTTCCACAGCAGATCGTTACAGTCCGCTGCCGCATTCAGCCGGTTGAATTTCGTGGAATCCAAGCAGCATTCGAAAGGTACAGATAGCGCCGGGCTAAGTCACGAAACTTCGGATACAAGGCGGACGGCCCCCGGCATGTTCGAGGCGTACATACGGGCTGATTCGCATGCCATGCAATGAGGCCTCGGGTGTGGTGGCGGGCTGTGACGTCACGTGCAGACAGGAATGATCAACTCGTGAGCTCCTTTCCGGTATCACGCCCATTGCGATACTTCCTCGGGGCGTACTTCCACGAGGACTGGGATCTGGAAGCCGCTGACTGGCAAGGGGTTGTCGACAATTACGTTCAGGACGAGCAGCCCTCTCCAGAGTTGCTTCGCGCGTTGATTCAAGAAATCAATGATCTGATTGGGGAGTGCGCCGAAACCGACGCGGAACATTTAGTGACGCGCACTTTAGGTACGAGTTATTACCCTTTACCCGAATACACGTACAAAGAGTGGCTCGGGCAGGTCGCCCAGCGGCTTCGCGAGCACTCCCTCGGAGACCGACGGTAGTGCTGCAAATCGTGCTCAGTGAGAACGACACCATGAGCGTTGGCAGGTGCGGGGAGCCTGCACAGCGGATGATCTCCCGAGTGGCTGCACTCGAAGTCGGGATGCAATCCGAGAAGGTGAAGATTTGACGATCACCACGAATGCGTCTGTACTGCGCGGGTACGAAATAGAGGTGCGAGAGGCACAGCCGACGTACTCCTTGACGATTGTGGGGACGGTGGGACTCGAACCCACAAATGTCGGGCGTTTTAAGCGCCCCGCCGATGCCAATTAGGCTACGTCCCCTTCTAGGTAGCTGAGTTTAGCGTGTGCTCGGACCTCGTGATCTTGCCTCTGAAGGTCGGCGTGAGTGGGTGGCAGTTAGGGCACAACAACCTCAGGTTGTCCAGCGCGTTGTCTGGTGGTGCTGTATTCGTGTCCAGTTCCAGAGGTATCGGTTGGTCCATCCAGGTGTCGAGCCGCAGCCGGGGCACCCTTGCTCGAGGACGCCTCGTTGACCAGTCGCTGGATCGATGACCGCAAGGCTCGTGGCATCTGTCCTGGCACTATCGATGCCCTTTGGCACTGGGTGAGAGTCCCGGGGGCTCACCGACAACGCCGAGGCTTTAGGGGCGGCGTCGCCGACGGGGTCCGTTCGGAATCACCATTCACTTTGCGACTGCTACTGTGCACGCAAATTTCCGTGGCGAGGGGAGGCCCGATGGCTGACGTGCTGGCCGGAGTTCGGCAGAAGTTGCAGCATGCCACCGAGGCGGCGCGCGCTGCTAAACGACTCGTCGACACCGGAATCATCGACCTCAAGGACCTGGGTTCAGGTGTTCAGACCGCCAAGCTTGCGCGCACCTACGGCCCGCAGGCCACGATGGCGATTCAAGGTGGGCGCAAGTATGCGGACCTGCCTGCGGTCGTCGACGAGCGCGGGACGTTGACCTACAAACAGGTCGATGACCAGTCGTGGGCATTGGCGCACGGCTTGCACAGCCTCGGGGTCTCAGCGGGCTCGGTCGTCGGCGTGCTGTGCCGCGACCACCTCGGTCTGGTCATCACCATGGCCGCCTGCGGAAAGGCCGGTGCCCGAATGGTGTTGATGAACACCGGTTTCGCCAAACCTCAGTTCGCCGAGGTCTGCGAGCGCGAGAAGGTGACCGTGGTGCTCCACGACAGCGAGTTCCTCGGTCTGCTCGACGCGCTGCCTGCCGACCTGCCGCGGGTGCTGACATGGGTCGACGAGGGGGCAGAATTGCCCGCCGGCGCACAGACTCTCGACGACATCCTCGCGACCAACTCAACCGAGCCGCTGCCCCCGCCGGCTAAAGCCGGTGGTTCGGTGATCCTCACCAGCGGTACGACCGGGCTGCCCAAGGGGGCGCCGCGGGAAACGG
The DNA here is from genome assembly GCF_001500025.1 of Mycobacterium sp. IS-1590. Taxonomy (GTDB): domain Bacteria; phylum Actinomycetota; class Actinomycetes; order Mycobacteriales; family Mycobacteriaceae; genus Mycobacterium. The sequence goes on from NZ_LQIW01000051.1 coordinate 8,423, forward strand.
TATCTCCACTCGCCACGGCGCAGATCGTTGACCGAATTCCGTTCCCGCGCAAGGGAACCATGGTCATCGTATCGCCCATCTTCCACAGCACCGGCTGGGCCACTTACACCGTCGGCGCAGCGTTCGGCAACAAAATCGTGACGACCAGGCGGTTCAAGGCGGAGGGCACGTTGAAGCTCATCGCCGACCATAAGGCCGACATGCTGGTAGCGGTCCCGACAATGCTGCACCGGATGGTCGAGCTTGCGCCCGACGTCATCGCCAAGTACGACACGTCGTCACTGAAGGTCATCCTGATCGCCGGCTCGGCGCTGAGCCCGGAGCTGTCCAACCGGGTGCAAGACACCTTCGGCGATGTTCTGTACAACATGTACGGCTCCACCGAATGCGCCATCGCCAGCGTCGCCACCCCCGCCGAGTTACGTGCCGCACCCGGCACCGCGGGGCGTGCTCCGGTGACCTGCGAGGTGGTGTTGTACGACGAGAACGATCGACGGATTGAGGGCGCGAACCGCCGCGGCAGGATCTTCGTCCGCAACGGCGCGCCGTTCTCCGGATACACCGATGGTCGCAGCAAACAGATCATCGACGGCTACATGTCCAGCGGCGACATGGGTCATTTCGACGAGAACGGACTGCTGTTCGTCGACGGCCGCGACGACGACATGATCGTGTCCGGCGGCGAGAACGTCTTTCCGCAGGAAGTCGAGAATCTCCTCGAGGCGCGCTCCGATATCGCCGAGGTCGCGGTGGTCGGGGTCGATGACGTCGAGTTCGGAAAGCGGTTGCGCGCCTTCATCGTTGCCGAGCCCGGCGCCGAACAAGACGCGGCAGAGATCAAGCAGTACGTGAAAGACAACCTGGCGCGCCACAAGGTCCCTCGCGATGTGGTCTTCATCGACGAGCTACCGCGAAACACCACCGGAAAGCTACTGCGGCGCGTGCTGGTCGACATGGATCTCCAGGACTGAGGTCGGCAGCAGATACCTGATCGGACAGCCGTAGCGGACTTAAAATCCGCCCGGTGTCGTTCGAGTCCGACTGGGGGGCACCGGAAAAGGCCTGCTAGAAGCGCTATTGAGGCGAATGGGTCGGCTCGGAACCCCGTTCATCGCGGCGCCGTCGCGGCGCTCGGGGGGATCGCGGCGGTTGGGTCGGCGCGCTAGCTAACTGCCGCTGACCTCTGCGATGCTGTTCACCGTGACCGCTACGGTGCCGCCCTATACGGACATGCTCTGGCCCACGCTGCAGGCCGCGATCGCCCTCGGCGGGTCTGCGTCAATTGCGGAGTTGGACGCGGCGGTAATTGACCGTGAGCAGTTCTCGGCAGAACAACAGAACGTATTGCACGGCGACGGCCCACTCACCGAGATCCAGTACCGCCTGGGCTGGGCGCGGACCTACCTCAAGGGTATGGGTCTGCTCACAAACAGCAAGCGCGGGGTGTGGACGGTGACCGAGGCCGGCCAGGCCGCGAAGCAGGAAGACATCGCCCCGCTGCATCAGCAATTCGTGAACATATCCAAGAAGAAGGGCAAAAAGAAGACTTCGAAGTCGAACGTCTCCGGCGAGCTGGACCAGGTCGAGGCCGAAGCCGAGGCGGATTGGAAAGATGCACTTCTGGAAACGCTGCTCAAGATGTCCCCGACAGCGTTCGAGCGCCTGGCACAGCGGCTGCTGAGGGAGTCGGGATTCAGCAGCGCGGTGGTCACGGGACGAACTGGCGACGGCGGCATCGACGGTCTTGGGGTCTACCAAATCTCGTTGTTGAGCTTCCCAGTGTTTTTTCAGTGCAAACGGTACAAGGGCAGCGTCGGTAGCTCAGCCGTTCGGGACTTCCGTGGAGCGATGGCCGGTCGCGGCGAGAAGGGTCTCTTGATCACAACCGGGACTTTCACGAACGATGCTCGCACCGAGGCCAACCGTGATGGTGCGCCGCCCATCGACTTGATCGACGGTGACCGGTTGTGTGATTTGTTGAAGGAGAACGCCATCGGCGTCGCCACCACCGAGCGCGTTGTTGAAGATGTGAAGGTTGAAACCGGCTACTTCGCTTCCCTGGAACCGAAGTAGCGCGTCCGACTCCCATCTGCGAACGGGGATGCGCGCGCGTGCAACGCCGTCACCGCTTCCACCATTTCATGCATTCTGCGAGACCCCGCAGAATGTCCGCTCGGTGCCTTGACTCAGCACCACGAACAACTATGGCGATCGATAGGACTCTAGTCGCGCCCAGAAAGATTGCGCCAATAAGGACAGTCCACAGCAGCATGAGCGACATCGATGCCCGCCTTCCTCGAGACACTGGCGGGAGCACGACTTCTCCCTCGAACCAGCGGCAGAGTGAAAGCGGACATTTGAGTTAAGGCTCCTAACCGACGTCGCGGACTGAGTTGGAGGTATGACTGTACGGGCTGGTTGCCCCGCAGGCAAGGACTAAAAAAGCTGACTCCACGCCAGATCAGAGGAGACCAGCGACGGGGAAGCCCGGGCTGGGGCGTTGCCTCAGTCGACGCGCTCGCCGGGGTAGCGGACTCGGGTCTGGCGAGTTGACTCGCTGTGCCCGGACACTGTTGGGACTGGATGGAGGCCGATAGCATCAACTGCACAACTTCACACAGGAGTCTCAACAGACTGCGAAAGGGCAACCGGGTAGATCGCTGGGGCCACCAAGTGCGCGTCTTGTTAAGCCAGGGAGCATGTCTGATGGCTGCAAGGCGTGACTGGGAGTGGACAGCCGTACTAGCCGTAGAAGACAAACTGACCTGACGCTGTGGCGCTAACCACCCAAGGACTTGAACTAGACACGATCGTTAATCGGGGTGCCCCGGAAACAACCTGCGACCACTGCAGGGTGTTTCCCGGGGTGCTTTTTGTTTCCCCGGATCACCCCGGAAGGAAACAAGAAATGAACGACGACAACGCAGTTCACATCGAGAAGCTGCGCCCGATCAACGACAAGATCAAGCAAAGCGAGACCGACAGCATCACCGAACGGTAGGAGTTCGGCCGCGCCTTGGTCCAGCTTCGCGTTGGTAAGCAATTGCCAAAGGGCTTGCGCGCCAGAATCACCGAGGAATTTGGTTTAGAGGCGTCGGAGACAATGCGCCGAATGCAACTCGCCGAACGGTACGAGACCCGCGACGAAGTTGTGGACGCGTGCACAACTTACGGCGGGTCATGGCGACGAATCATCCGCCGCGAGTTGGCTAAGCGGCCGCAGTCGAACGACCTTCGGCACACCTTCGCGGTGCTTCAATTATCGGCCCGTACCCACTTCATGCAAGTGTCGAAGTGGCTGGGCCACAGCACGTTCACGCTTAGGCTCGACACCTACGGCGACTACATCCCCGAGCAAGACGGCGGCGCGCTCAATACGCTGCCCGAGCCGCCCGCACCAGTTCGCTCTGCGGAGATGGCGAACAAAGTCGTACTGCTACGGCGGCGGATCTAGTCCTGAAGCTCGAACAGCTGCGGGTTCTCGTCCCCCGCCTGCAGCACTCTCGTTCTGAAAGCTTGCCCGCGTTCATAGCGGCTCACGCGGTCATTAATTCCCGATCTGACACGGCGGTAGTACTGCGCTGCCAGCGGGTCCGGGCTCACGGATCGTGTAACAGCCTCTACAGCTTCGTAGAAGCTCTGTGCGCGATCGCGAAGGAGGTCAGGATCGATCCGGTCCCCGTCGCGATGTAAAAAACGATCGAGTTCGACCATTGCAGTCAGCAGATCGGCTTTTTGCCATATGCGCGACTTGCTAGAGAAATGCGCAAAGTCGATCAACTGACAAACGTGCTCGATCCTTTCCCTGATGGCGGCCTCTTCTGGGAAGCTGTCATTATACTTCTGAAGGTAGAGCTCGTGTTCATCATCTCTGTTGAAGTAGCCACTCATCATCGTGATTATCAGAGTGAGGGCAAATCGGGTATCGTTCATCCGCCTACCGTCTAGACTTGAGAAAATGGGGTGACCCGGCGCCTGGAAGAATCCATCGGCAGCATTGGCCACAATATCCTCAGCGCAACGTTTAAGGGCGCCGTCGAAGCGGGAATTGTTCACCTCCATAGCGTTCAACGAGTAGTTCGTGCTGTTAATGCGGTGGAATATTTCGCGTGTCTGCTCTTCAGTAAGTGGGCCGAGATCGCGAATTACGACGGCATACTCAAGGAATGCCAGCTTATCAGTTTGTTCAAGCTCGGAGTATTTCGGAAGATCATTTCCGAGAATAAGGTCCTTGGAATCGACGAAGTACTGGTAGAGGGTAGTGATGCGCTGCTGGCCGTCGACAATCAATTCTGTTCCGTCCCCCGTATTGGGGTTGACATCTCCAGCAGAGATGAATATCTCCGGGAAAGGAAGGCCGTCAAGGACCGTTTGCAAGAATGCATTTTTATGCATATTTGACCAAACCAGTCGTCGTTGGAAATGAGGGTTAGGGATCAGCGTCTTATCCCGAATGCCGGTTAGGAGTACGCGGAGCTTCCGGTTAGTTGCGCTAGTCTGCATGTCACTCTTCCCCTATCCTGCGACACCTTGCGACATTGAAGGCGTGGTATTTTCGTAAGAACTCGGTATCGTGATATAGGGCTCCGGCGATTTTAAAAGGTCCGGCAATTTCTCTTGCTTTAAGCTGCTGGAAGAATGCCCACCAGCGATCGACAAAATCGAAGGTCGGACCTGACGGTAGTAAGTCAGGTCGAATCCAACCGCGGAACAAGTATTTTTGGAACTGGCGCTTATCAGGCCAATCCGCTCCCGATGTGCTGTAGTCATAGACCTCGTGCCATACCGTCTGATATAGGTCGTGACTTATGATCGCAATATCGATATCGGAGTCATTGCCAAACGGTTTCCATCGCTGGTTTGGCGCTATGCTGAAGCCAAGTTTTGCGGACCCTACGATGAATAAGTCCGTCGACACATTTAAGCTAAATTCTTGCGCTATCGAACGCTTGATCTCAAATTCTTGCGAATCATCCACGGCATAGGATCGGCCATGCATTAGGAACCGCTGCACAACAGCTGTATCGTCCGGCTCAGATTCCAGCGCTATTTGGAATTGCTCGACGAGTACCGAAATTTGGGGGTCGACCTCCTCAGGCGCGTCATCGCCCCCTTCAGACGGAAACCCCTCCATAGCGCTCCAGCTTAGTGAGACACTCTGCGAAGCATTAGCGCCACGCCGCCTCGGCACGCCTAGCTAGCATCGCCGCGCAAATCCTGTCGCGGCGCGAACGCGGCGACCGGGGGCGAATCTAGGGCGACTTCGAGCCGGATCGTAGACGTACCGGTGACGCGCGAAAACGGTGTCTAACAACAGAAATAGCCCTCTCGGCGGACCCTCTCCGAAGGTCGCGAAACGCGGCTCGACCCGACTTAAAATCCGTCCAGTGTCGGTTCGAGTCCGACTGGGGCCACGGTAGCCGAAGCGGGCTCAGTAGTGGTTTTCGGCGCGCTCGCGGATACCGAGCAGCATCTTGCGGTACATCGGGAAGTCGGCGAGTTCGAGGATCGGGGCGAAGGCCAGCCCGCCTGGATAGGCGTAGGAAACCCGCAGCCTCGTGACCAGCCGAATACCACCCGAGGGCAGCGGGCGAAGGAACCACGCCCACGTCCCGGACTTCGGGTGCCGCCACACCAGCACACGGGGCGCGGCGACCTGCGCGACCCGCCACGGCGACTTGTCCACGCCCTGAAGCGGATTCATTGGTGCCGCGGGATCGCCGACGCTGACCTGCTGCCACTGCGGCAGTATTCTGCGCGCGCTCGGGCGGCCGAGATTGTCCAGAAGGTCATAGGAGTACCAGCCGGCCTTGCCGAACCCCAACTGGACGATCCACGGCCACACCTGCTCGGGGGAGGCGTCGATCGTCAGGGCACGCGTCGCGCGCATCCCGAAGCGCGACACCGGATATTCGTCACCCGGGAGCCGCTCGCTCTTCTCTGATTCGGTCGCGCCCCATCCGGTGTGCCAGTGCCGTGCGACCGCCGCGACGACGACTCCCGCCACCACCCCCACCGCACGCCCACGTATCACCCCCGCATCGTCGCACCGATGACCGCCGACGGCACGAGCGGAGCTCGGGTCGCCGCTCACAGGCCAGGGGGCTATCGCCGAAGATCGGAAGTGGCGAGATACCCGTCCCGGCGGACGGCGAGAGGGTAGACCGGCAGCATGGTGAGTTCGCGGTGGTGAACTGATGTGTCGCCTGTTCGGACTGCACGCCGGGGACGCGGTGACCGCGACGTTCTGGTTGCTGGACGCCCCCGACAGCCTGGCCGAGCAGAGCCGGCGCAACCCGGACGGCACCGGCCTGGGGGTGTTCGAGGCCGACGGCACCCCGGTGGTGCTCAAGCAGCCGATCGCGGCGTGGCAGGACCGCGACTTCGCGACCGAGGCCCGCGAGCTGACGGGCACGACCTTCATCGGTCATGTCCGGTACGCGACCACCGGCGCCGCGGACGACGACAACACTCACCCCTTCCTGCAGGACCGGCGAATCTTCGCGCACAACGGAGTGGTGGGTGATCCCGACGCGCTCGACGAGCGGCTCGGCGAACTCGGCGTCGAGGACCTGGTGCGCGGCGACACCGATTCCGAACGGGTCTTCGCGTTGATCACCGCATCCATCCGCGGCCGCGGCGGCGACGTCGAAGCCGGGCTGGTGGAGGCGATGCGATGGTTGCGCGCCAACGTGCCGATCTACGCGGTGAATGTGCTGCTGGCCACGGCCACCGACCTGTGGGCATTGCGCTACCCCGACACGCACGAGCTCTGGCTGCTGGACCGTACCGATCCCAGCCGCGGCCGTTTCAGCTTGCGCAGCAAGCGGATCAGCGCGTCCAGCGCGCACTTGGACGCCGCGCCCTCGGTGGTGTTCGCCAGCGAGGTGATGGACCACGAGAAGTGGCACCCACTGGCCTCGGGTGAGCTGGTCCACGTGAACGCCGAGCTGAAGATCACCCGGCGCACGGTGCTGCCCGACCCGCCCGCGCACCCCCTCGCGCGTGCGGACCTCAGCCCGCCGGTGGCGTCGGCTCAGCACCCGTTGAACTGACGGCGCGCGGGTTGCTCAGGCTGCATCGAACTCACCCGCTGGCGAGCCAGGGCATCGCGGCAACTACCAGTGCCTTGGTGGCGACGTCGAGCGTGGGTTGGATGGCGGGCGCGAAGTGCGGTGAATGGTTGACGGCGATGTCCTGGTCCACCCGGCCGGCTTCGACGGCGTGCCGGTAGACGGCCGGATCGATGCCGCCGACTCCCCAATACGTGTACGGCGCGCCGAGTGCCGTGGGGATGGCGCTGAAGTCCTCGCTGGCCGCGCCCGGCGGCAGGTCCAGACACTGATCACCGAACTCAGCGGTGAACGAGTCTCGAACCCGGTCGGTAGTAGGAACGTCGTTGTCGGTCAACGGGAATCGGTCGAACAGCTCGAACTCGGGTTCCTTGGGGGACCGCGAGGCGGCGCATTCGGCATTGACGATCCGGCGCACCGCGTCGATGACGGCGTTGCGTGTGCGGTCGTTGTAGGTGCGGATGTTGAGCTGCAGTACGGCGCGGTCCGGGATCACGTTGCTCTTGCTGCCGGCGGTGATGCTGCCAACGGTCAGCACCGCGGATTCGACGGGGCTGATCTCCCGGGAGATCACGGTCTGCAACCGCACCACGATCATGGCGGCGAGCACCACAGGATCGACCGATGATTGCGGCATCGAACCGTGACTGCCGCGGCCGAATACGGTGATCCGCATGCTGTCGGCAGACGCCAGGAACGGGCCCGCGTGAATGCCGACCGTGCCGGCGGGTATGGGCAGCACATGCTGGCCCAGGCATACGTCGACGCGGGGAAGTAGCTGCGCCAGGTCGTCGTCGACCATGGTCTGCGCCCCGTCACCGGTTTCTTCGGCGGGCTGGAACAGCGCCACGGCCGTGCCGTGCCAGTGTTCGCGCCCGTCGGCCAGCAGGCGCGCGGCCCCGAGCAGCGCAGTGACGTGCATATCGTGGCCGCAGGCGTGCATCACCGGGACCTCATGTCCGTCCCGGTCGATGTCATGAACTGTGGAGGCGTAGTCCAGCCCGGTTTCCTCGTGCACTGGTAAGGCGTCCATGTCGGCGCGCAGCAACACCGTTGGGCCGGCGCCGTTTTCCAGGATCCCGACCACGCCGGTGCCTCCGACGCCCTCGTGCACGCGGTAACCGGATTCGGCGAGTACCTCGGTGACCCGCTGGGCGGTCCGGTGCTCGCGGTGGGACAGTTCGGGATGACGGTGCAGGTCGCGGTAGCAGTCCTCCTGCCACGAACGAATACCGCTCAATCCGCCGAGGACGGCCTTGGCTGCACTTAACGAGGCGGTCATCGTCTTCTCCCTGTTGCCGGCCGCTGATGCATCAGGTTTGCCGCCGCATCACACATGTAAACCGTGTGCGCCCGCTGGTCGAGGCCCAGTATCGTGACCTCGTGCGGTTAGTCGGGCCGGTCCGACGCAGACGGCTCGTCGGAGGATTGCGACGAATCGCGATAGCCCTGGCGCTGTTGGTAGCAGGTGTCGTGAGCCTTGCCATCGATATCAGTGCCTTCAGCGTACGGTCGGACTCAGCGGCGGCGGATGCGGCCATCGTCCTCGGCGCGGCCGTCGACGACGACAGACCGTCGCCGGTACTCGAGGAGCGACTGCGGCACGCGGCCGCCCTGTACGAATCGGGACAGATCGATCGGATCATCCTGACGGGCGGTGTCGGACAAGGAGACACACTTTCGGAATCCGAGGCGGGCCGCGCCTGGCTGGTCGCCTCCGGGGTCCCGGCGGACCGTCTGCTCATCGAGAACAGATCGCGCACCACCAAGCAGAACTTCGCCTTCGCCATGCCGCTGCTCGCCGAGCACGATGTCGACCGAATGCTCATCGTCAGCGATCCGCTGCACATGCGCCGTGCCACCCGTATCGCCACCGACCTGGGACTCGACGCGCACCCGTCGCCCACGCCCAGCAGCCGCTTCAGAACCCTGCACACGCAGATCCCGATGCTGCTGCGCGAGGTGTACCACAGCCTGCACTACGTCATGACGCGCCAATGAATCCGTCCGACACCGGCATCGGTTCCGACAGGCGGTGGGCCTGGTTTACGCCGAGGCAGCCAAAGCCTTTTCGTCCTCGTCCGCGAAGGTGTCCTCCAGCGTCAGCGGCGAGTAGTCCAGGTCGATCTCACCGACCGGGCGACCCCTGGCACTGCTGATGGTGCCGAATCGCCGCATTCCCTTGTCGCTCGCGTACTGCTGGAACTCGTCCATCGTCAGATCGAACGGGATCTCTTCGTACAGCGCGAATGCGTCTTCGGTGTTCTTCAGCGCCAGCGGAATCAGTTCATTCATCCGCTCCTCGAACACCTGCCAATTCGAGTCGTCGGCCGCGACGTGCCGTCGGCAGGTGAACGTGCCCCAGGCCATGTGGCGGCGTTCGTCGTCGCCGATACGTCGCACCAACTCCTGCATCCCGGGCAGAATGCCGCGGTCCACGCAAATACGGTGCCACGCATAGTATCCCGTCAGCGCCATCATGCCCTCGATGACGTGGTTGTACGTCACCGATGCACGCACCTGTGCGGCCGGGGAGGGGTCGGCGGTCAACGCATCCAGCGAACTGGGCAACTCCTCGTAGAACATCTGGCGGTACGCAGGAAGTTCGTCGAGATAATGGTGCAGGTCCTCGGTGAGTCCGACGGCGTCCAGCCACATCCGAAACACCTGGGTGTGCTTGGCCTCCTCGAACGCGAACTGGGTCAGATACATCTCATCGCCGAGACGTCCTTCGGCCCGCATCGCCGCCATGAACGGCTGGATGTCCTGGGTGACCGCTTCCTCGCCCGCGATGAACTCGGCACACAGCCGAGCGGCCCAGTCCCGCTCGAGTTCGGTCAGCGACTCCCAGTCCTCCCGGTCGCGGGAGAAGTCGATGTCGGCGGGATTCCAGAACTTCGCATTGCCCCCCGCGAACAACTTCAACGGCAGGCTGTCCCAGTTGAGGCCACCGGCATCGAGTGTCGCGGAATTCTTACGTGTCATTGTTGGACCTCCTTGGTCGTCGTTCGGGCTGGGTTGCGGCTGGAGAAAGCGTCGGCCAACACGGATACGAGCCTGCGCACCGCGAGTGCGGGCTGATCCGGCGTCGGGTCGTCGAGACCGAGCACCGGATCCATGCCGCGCACATAGGGCGCCAGCGCCATGTGCGGGAAGATCATCAGCAGCAACGACAACAGCGCGTCGGTGTCGCAATCGGCCCGCAGGTCGCCGCGCGCATGCGCATCGCGCACCAGCGGCCGCAGGACCTCCAGATAGTGGCGGTGAATCACGGTGTGGACGGAAACCCTTGCCTCGGTGTCGATTTCGAAGGTCGACGCGGCGTGCAGGGCACGGTCCTGCGGATGGTCGGCGAAGTAGGCCACCCAGGTGTCGAGCAGATCGGTGAGAAACTCGAAGAAGGGCCGACCCGGGTCGAGCTCCCGGATGCGGTCTTCGATGTATGAGCGCACCCGCTGGCTGCCGAGGTCGGCGATGTAGGCGTAGAGGTCGCGCTTGTCGGCGAAATACTGGAACAGGCTGCCCTTCGCGACACCCGCCCGACGCGCGATGACGTTCAAGCTGCCCTGCGAGTAGCCGTGCGCCCCGAACTCCGCTTCTGCCGCTTCGATCACAGCGGCACGCCGGCTCGGATCGACCCGCGCCCACGTCACAGTCGGCATCAACACCTCCAGCAATGACCACTGGTCATATTACTGTGATCGGCATCACAGTCAAGGTGAGGGGATCGTCGATCAACCCTCGTTCAGGTGGGCGGTCATGAACGAGAAGCGCGGTGGTGTGGGGGTGCGGGTTCCGGAAGGTCCCAGGTCGAATACGTGTAGCGCTGTTCGGGACGATCCGCCGCGCCGAGCATGAACGCGCGGTGATAGCGACCTGCGCGCGCGATCGAAGCCAGCCAGGTCGCGACTGTGCTGACGCGGTTGCGCACGCCGGTGAGGAACGCGATGTGGATCAGCCCCCACGCCACCCAGCCGAGATAACCCGACACGCGGATTCGCCCCACTTGAAGCAGCGCGTTGCCATGGCTGATGTAGGCCGCCGATCCGAGGTCGCGGTAACGGTACGGGCGGCGCGGGCGCCCGGCGAGATCACGGCGAATGCAGGCTGCCGCGTGCAGGCCGCCCTGCATGGCGTTCTCCGCGACGCCGGGCAGCTTGTCACGCCCAGCGAGATCACCGATGACGAAGATCTCGGGGTGCCCCGCGACGCTCAGATCCGGCTCGACCTGTATTCGACCGGCGCGATCGGTTGGCGCTCCGAGGATTTCGGCAACATGGCGGGCGAACGGCACGGCCTCGACGCCTGCCGTCCACAGCACGGTCCGCGCTGCGAACGGACGGTCGGGCCCGCCGTTCTTCGGGGTGACGGTGACGCCGTCGCGCCCGACATCGGTCACGTGCACACCGAAATGCATCTCGACGCCGAGTTCCGCCAAAGTCTGGGTGGCCTTCGCCGAAAGGTCCGGCGCGAACTTCTTCAAGACGCGCTGGCCACCGTCGAACAGCAGCACCCGCGCCTCTTGCGGCTGGATGCTGTGGAATTCGTTGGTCAGGGTGCGGGTGGCCATCTCCCGGATCTGGCCGGCCAGTTCCACTCCGGTGGGCCCGCCTCCGGCCACGGCGAAGGTCAGCCAGTCCTTGCGCTCCGGTCCGGGTGGCAGAGTTTCGGCGATCTCGAATGCGGTGAAGATGCGCTGCCTGATCTCCAACGCGTCGTCGAGGGTTTTCATACCCGGCGCCCAGTGCGCGAACTGCTCATTGCCCATGTACGACTGCCGCATGCCTGCCGCCAGGATGAGGATGTCGTACTCGACGACGAACGTCGTTTCGTCAGGCCGGAGCGCGGTGACGGTGCGCGCCGACGGGTCGAGCTCGATCGCCTCACCCAGCAGGGTCTTGATGTTGTCGTATCGGGCGAACTCCTCGCGCAACGGACGGCTGATGTGGCCGATGCTCAGCTTCCCGGTCGCGCACTGGTAGAGCAGCGGTTGGAACAGGTGGTCGGCGGAGCGGTCGAGCAGGGTGACCTCGACATCTGCCTTCGCCAACCGACGCGCACAGAACAAGCCGCCGAAGCCACCGCCGATGATAAGGACTTTGGGTCGTTGCGAGCTCATCATCGCAACCGTATTACCCAGCTCCGCGCCCATGAAGCGTGCCGGGCGGTGACAACAGGCCGAATCTCACACAAGCGGCCCTGCAGTTGTGCGCATTCGGCAACACGGACGCATACGCGAAGTCGCGTTTTCGCAACCGCCGTGCGAAAGCGTTGACGCACGACCGTCCACCAGAAGGGTTTGTACCGATGTCCTACGTCAGCCCGTCCGAGTTCGTCGCAAAGATGATCGATGCCGGAGAGTCCAAGGCGCACATGTCCACACGCGACACCCTGATCCGGGCCTACATGGCCGGCGCGATCCTGGCGATCGCAGCCGCCTTCGCCGTCACGATCACCGTGCAGACGGGTAACGTGCTGCTCGGAGCCGTGCTGTTCCCGGTGGGCTTCTGCCTGCTCTACCTTCTCGGTTTCGACCTCCTCACCGGCGTCTTCACGCTCGTGCCGCTCGCGCTGCTGGACAAACGCCGCGGCGTCAACGTGCGTACGATGCTGCGCAACTGGGGCTGGGTGTTCGTCGGCAACTTCGCCGGTGCGCTCACCGTCGCCTTCATGATGGCCATCGTTTTCACCTACGGGTTCAGTGTCGACCCCAACGAAGTCGGACAACGACTGGGCGAGATCGGACACAGCCGCACCGTCGGCTACGCCGAACACGGCGCCCCGGGCATGCTCACCCTGTTCATCCGCGGCGTGCTGTGCAACTGGATGGTGTCCACCGGTGTGGTCGCCGCGATGATGTCCACAAGCGTGTCGGGCAAGGTCATCGCCATGTGGATGCCCATCATGCTGTTCTTCTACATGGGATTCGAGCACTCGGTGGTGAACATGTTCCTGTTCCCCTCCGGGCTGATGCTCGGCGGTGACTTCTCGATCGCCGACTATTTCATCTGGAACGAAATCCCCACGGTGGTAGGCAATCTCGTGGGCGGTTTGACGTTCGTCGGGCTGACGTTGTTCGCGACCCACGCGCGTACCGGAGCGCCGCGGTTCGAACTGCCCGCCCTCGCGCCGACGGCCGACGTCGAGGCGAATAAGGTCAGCGCATGACCCCGATCATGCCGAAGTCCGATGCCGCTGCACTGGTGATCGCCGCCAAGACCCGAAAAGGGCTGAGCTGGACCGAGATCGCCGACGCTCTGGATGCGCCGCGCGTCTGGTGTGTCGCCGCGTTGCTCGGCCAACACCCGGTGCCCGAAGCGCAGGCGGAGCGAGTCTGTGCCCTACTGGATCTCGATGCCGCGGTGAGCGAGAGCCTGCAGCTCCAACCCGCCCGGGGGATCGATCCGACGCTGCTGTCCGATCCGACCATCTACCGGTTCCAGGAAGCGCTCGCCGTATACGGACCCGCCATCAAGGAGCTCATCCACGAGGAGTTCGGCGACGGCATCATGAGCGCGATCAACTTCAAGGTCGACGTCCGGCGCCGCGAGGATCCCGACGGAGACCGGGTGGTGGTCACGTTCGACGGGAAGTTCCTCGACTACCGCTGGTAACGCTGCTACGCCACCTCTAGCAGCACCCCGGAATCCGGACTGGAGATCCGATGCGAACCGGGTTCGGACGCAGTCGTGTTCGGCTGCTTGAGCTGCGCGATCATCGTCTCGTAGTTGTCGGTCTGCCACGCCCTCATGAAGGCGTCGAGCGGAACCTTCAGTTTCTTCCCCTGCTCGGGGAATCCGCTGTCGTTGAGGTAGACGACTCTCTCGTCGAAGTCGATCCCGGTGACAACCACCTGATGGTCCGCGGAGGAGATGCCGGGCAGCGGGTCGCCTTCGACAGCGCTCCAGATGGTGCCGCCCTGAACGCCGACCGACACGGCCTTGCTGCTGTCCTCCAATGCGAACGCCAAGGCTCTCAACGCGAGGTTGCCCTCCGTCTTGTCATATTTCGTGAGGGTCGCCGTGATGCCGTATTCGCTTTCCAGAAGAGCAATTGCATCTCTGATGTCGACACGATCCTGCGTGTGCAGACCCTCGTACATCTTCTCACCCGGGTTGGCAACGCTATCGGCCTCCATGGCCTTCGCGGCGATGTCCGCTTCCTCCGGCGTGGTTCCGGTGAGTTGGCCGACGATCATCGCCGCCGACTGCAAAACGCAGTTTTCGGCCGTCTGGACCCGCCAGTACTGCGCATTCGTATCCGGCTCGCCGTAGAGGCCGGTGAAGACGGCCGGGGCGGTGAACCAGTCCGTCAGGCCGTGGACGAACTCGGTGATCGCGTACGAGATGTAGTTGACGAATTCGGTCACCACCACCGCTGCGGTGTTGGCGAGTTCGGAGACCACGAACGCTGCACTGGCGACGAGCGCCCCCAGCGGATTCTCCGCGTGCTGCGCTAGTTGCTCGTTGAACGCGGCTGTGCGCGCAGCCTGCGCTTGATTGAACGCGTCGAGTCGCTGGGTTTGCGCTTTCTGGTACGCCGTGGCCCGTTCGGCTGCGGTGGGTTCGACGGTCAGTTGGTCTGGTACCGACCACGAAGGGTGTTCAGGACCGGGGTCAGAGTCCGACGTCGTGCTCACGGTGCCGGGAAGCAGTTCCTCCGAGGGGGTTTCGGCCGTCAGAGTATTGGCGACGTGCTGGGTGTCGACGGCCAATTGGTCATCGTTCATCCGCTCCAGATCACGGCGAACCAAGTCCAGCGAGCCCACCAGTATCACTCCCGGCAGCGGCTCCACCGGACCGTCCACTGTGGACAGCGGCGAGCCGACACCGACCGCCGACAACAGGCCCGACACGACACCGACCGGCGTCGTGGAAGGTGCGGGATCGGGCGCTTGAGCCACCACGGTGTTGTGGTTCTCGCCACCGGACCTTCCCGACGACACCAGCGGCGCCTCGATCACCAGCGTGCCCGTGCCGGCTTCGGCGACGGCTTCCGCACCGGTGATCTCAGCCGATGCTGCGACATCGGCTGCGGCCGAGTCGGTTACGTGTGCGAGGGATCGAGCACTGATGGTGCTTTCGGGCCGGCTCGTGCCGGTTGTTCCGATGGTGGTCGCGTTGGGCTTCTGCGGGGTCAGCGAGGACTCGGTGCCCAATCGGTCGGAACGATTCTTTTTCTGCTCCCGCTCGATCGGGGCCTCGACAACGACCGGATCGGCCGGTGGGGCCGAATCGTCAACCACCACAGGCGTACCGGTCGACGGGCTGCCTACGTCGCCGATTGACGTCGAGGCGGTCTCAGCCGTGGCGGTCCCGCTCGACGACTCGGTCGACTTTGTGGCCGACGAATCGGGGGACTGCCGCTCGGTTGTCGACTTTTTCGTGGACCGTGTCTCGGAGGCGTCGGGGCTGGACTTGATGGTCGACCGCCCCGCGCCGACAGACGTTCTCGGCTTTGTGCCCGAGATTGTTGACGTCGGCGAACCGGTCGACGACTCCGGACCCGGATCCGTGGACGAGGAGGAATTCGCCGTTTCGGAAGAGGTGCTCGTCGACCCCGATGACGAGCCCGCCGTCCCTGATGCCGTGCTCGTCGACCCTGATGAGCTGGAAGACCCCGACGACGAACTCGAGGACGACTGTCCGCCGTCGTCGGCGAACGCCGTTCCCATACCGCAGGTGCCCACCAAACCCGCTACACCGAGCGAGAAGGCGACGGCCCCGACCCGTAACGCCACCCGTGCCGAATTCATCAGCGGTCCGA
Organism: Mycobacterium sp. IS-1590; assembly: GCF_001500025.1. Taxonomy (GTDB): domain Bacteria; phylum Actinomycetota; class Actinomycetes; order Mycobacteriales; family Mycobacteriaceae; genus Mycobacterium. The sequence goes on from NZ_LQIW01000051.1 coordinate 24,262, forward strand.
CACCTCCGCCGGACCGCTGATCTGAGAGGGCATCAGCTGCTCAGCCAGACGTACCAGAGGCCGTCGCCGCCCTGACGGCAATCCCAGTGGCCGTAGTTGCCGTCGCCCTCGGCGATCTCGACGTTCGGGCCGTCGACATTGCAGGCCTCGAGCGTCGAGTACGCGCCCTCGACCTGTACTTCGTCGGCGTGCGCCATACCGACACCAAGGGTGAACAACCCTCCCAGCGCCAGCGTTGCCGCGGCGATCACTTTCTTCATGTTCGTGCCCTCCCGTTGCTGGATTCGACCGCCGCGCATTATTTGCCGGCATCTGCCGTGCACTGCGGATTGGGAATTATTAACGCAACCGTTATAGAGGTGCCAGCAAAAAGTTATTAGTTCATCTGTTCAGATGACATTTGTCAGGGCAAAGACTTCAGAGATCGTCGACGGACAGGATGTCGTCCTGGATCGCGCGGGCCACCAGAGCCGCCTTGGTCGGCGCCGGTCGGCCGACCGCCGCGTACTTCGCCCGCACCCTTTGCAGGTGGGTCGCGACCGTGGAGGGCTCGATGTACAACCGCTCGGCCACCGCATTCTTGTTCTCGGTTTGGAACCAGGCGATCAGCACCTGCTGCTCTCGGTGAGTCAGCTGTGGCCGGGCCTTGCGCCGCCCGCTGTGCAGCGTCGGCGCCGACCTCGTGGCCACGCGCGAGTGGCCGTTGCTTGCGGCGTCGATAGCGGCCGCCAGCACGTGTTCGGGTTCGTGTTTGGCGATACAGCTGACGGCCCCCGCATCCCGCGTGGCGGCGACGATGTCGTCGTTGACCGAGCAGGTGTAGACGACGACGCGATGGCCCGCGTCGCAGATCTGGCGGAGCGCATCGAGGTCTGGTCCACCGCTGTCGCAGGGCAGGTCGAACAACACGACCAGTCCCGGAGTGGCCGTCCGATATGCCGCCGCGAACCCCGCTGGACTTGTGAAATGGCCGATGATCTCGGTGCGCGGGTGGCTGCGCCTCAACCACGACTCGATGCCCGCGTAGACGACTCGCTGATTGCCGACAACCACGACCGACGTCGAACGCTCCTCGTCGTCCGGCGGTGGCATGCCGCTGACCCCCTATGTCGTGCAGACGCCGCTGCAGTTATTTGCTTATGAAAGCATCGCCACGCCGCCCGCGAGTTCGGTTTGAGCCAAATCGATCTCGTGGAACGGCGAGCGTTCGCACGTCATGCGGACGGTTGCCCATAACTCTACTGATTGAAACGCAAACGAACGCCGAGGCCCCGAGCGGCAAGGGGTGATCCCAGTGGGACTGTTCCGAGCCGAGACGGTTCAGCAGAACTGGTACTCGACGTCCCAGAAGCCGGGCGAAGGAATCCAGCGGGCCGAGAACTGTCCGCCGAGGGCGGGATCGGCGTCGTGAATCATTCCTGTCCCGCCGACGGCCGGGACGAAGCCCGGTGGGTCCCATGAGATCGAGACCGGGTCGCCCGGTGTATCGGGCGTGCATCCGATCTGCTTCACGAGATAACCGTCGGTGATCGTCCACTCCGCACTGGCCTGATCCGGGCTCGGGGGAGGAGGGGCGGCGTGGACGGCGGCCGGCGCCCCAATGGTCGCCGCGGTAACCGCGCCCGCCACCGAGAGGATGAAACGCTGACCGCGCATCCGACACCTCCTTCTCTGCCCCGACCTCTGTGACGTTAGCCCGTTCGGGATCGGCCGGTTTCGTTTCGGATCAGTTGGGAGCGGCGCTCGACACCCCGCGTCTGGACGTCAACGGCTTCGAACCTGACCGCAACATCCCCGCAACACCGCGTGGATAACTTCGGGCGACCGACAACCCGGAGGTTATCTAAATGAATGAGTCGTTCGCCGAAGCCGCTGCCGAAACCCTCACGAGGGGGATCGGCCGACGCGATTTCGTGCGCGCGGTGGCAGCGGTGGGGGCCGGGGCGGGCATCACCGCCGTCGCGGCCGCCTGTGCGACGGACGAAACCCCGGCGGCGACCGGCGCCACGCCCGGCCGCTTCGAGATCCTCCAACCCGACCACGGCGACATCGCCGGCGACCACTATCTGCAGTCGGCACCCGATCAAGTGCTCTGGGGTTATGTGCCCACCGTTCATGCCGCGCCGGTCATTCGGATGCGCTCGGAGCAGACGATCACGGTGGACACCGTCTCCCACGAAGGCATCCTCGAGGACCAGGGCCGCAACCCCGTCGAGTACTTCGGCGGCAAGGGCGTCAGGGAATCCGATGTTCTGCAGGACGCCATCGCGGTCGCGTCCGAATACAACCGCACACCGCGCGACTTCGACAAGGACGGCCCGCATGTGGTGACCGGCCCAGTCTTCGTCGAAGGCGCTCAGCCCGGCGACGTGTTGAAAATCGAGACGCTGCAGGCTATTCCGCGGGTGCCGTATGGAGTGGTCTCGAGTCGCCACGGTAAAGGTGCACTCGCTCGCAAGGCCGACGGATCCGCGCCGGACGGCATCAGCATCGAAGAAGTGATGCCGCCCGTCGCCACCGACCGCAGGCCCACCGACAACCCGCTCGAGTACGGCAACGTCTCCACCTTCACCGCCGTGGAGGACGGTCACGGCGTCATGTCCTACGGTGACGCGCGGGTGCGGTTCCCGTTGTCACCGTTCATGGGCCTGATGGGTGTCGCCTTCTCCCAAGACCGCGATGTCACTGCGCCAACCGCGAATTCGATCCCGCCTACGGTCGCGGGCGGCAATATCGACATCCGGCTGCTGGGTGAGGGTTCCACCCTTTACCTTCCGGTTTTCGCAGAGGGTGCCCTGTTCTACGTCGGCGATCCGCACATGGCGATGGGTGACGGTGAAGTGGCGCTCACCGCAATGGAGGGCTCGCTGCGGGGCACCTACCGCCTGACAGTCTGCAAGCCGGGATCCGGTGACGCGCCTTCGGTCGCATACGACTATCCGTTCGCCGAGACCGAATCCGCCTGGGTGCCAATAGGGTTGTCCGATCCCGACGGGGCGGTCGGGGGCAACAGCAGCGATCTGAACATTGCGATGCGGCGGGCTGTTGTCAACGCCCTGGACTTTCTGCAGAACGACAAGGGGATGGATCGTGCCACCGCGTACGCCTACCTCTCGGCTGCATCGGATTTCGTTGTCTCCCAGGTCGTCGACCGCACGGTCGGCGTTCATGGCCAGATCTACAAATCACACTTCACCGTGTGAGGCTGCCACGTGGCGGCGCCGTCACCGCCCTGACAGGTACTTGTCGAGCTTGTCCAGCGCTGCCTTGTAACCCCACTTCATGCCGAACGCGGCCATCTTGGCCTTCGCACCGATGTTGGTAATCGTGACGTCGAGCCGGACGACCGTCATCCCGTCCTTCTCCGTGAGGATGACGTCGTTGACGTGCTCGATCGTCGATCCGTCTTCCTCGCCCTCGGTCCACGACCGCGCGTCATAGGTGAGGCGCGAGGGTTTTTCGACGCGGGTGAACGTCCCCGTCATCGGCCAGCGGGTGCCTTGGTACTTGCCCATGGCCTCACCGGCCTCCATGACGATGTGGATCTTCCCGCCGACCACCGGATCGATCTCACATTCCGGCACGAACGTCTTCTCGGGACCCCACCACTCCCGCACCATGTCTGGATCAGTCCAAGCCTGCCAAACGGTTTCAATCGGGGCCCGGTACGAGCGTTCGAGGTTCAGCTTCTTGGTCTTCTTGAAAATCTGCATCAACATGGCGAATCCTCCTTGTGTCGACAGACGGTCAGGCGGTGCAGCGGTCAGTCATCGGCGCGTCCCTCGGAGCGTTCACCGATGGACTCGAGATACCTGCCCAGCGAATCGAGGCGGGTCTCCCAGAGTTGTGCGAAGGATTCGGCCCAGCGGCCGATGTCCTCGAACGGTGCGGACTCCAGGTGGTAGATCCGCCGCCGAGCCAGGGCCTGGCCGGCGACGATCCCCGAATCACCCAGCACCCGAAGGTGCTTACTGACCTGCGGCTGGCGGATTTCGAGTGCCTCGGCGATCTCGCCGACCGAAAGCGGCCCGGCGCGCAACAATTCGACGATCTTCAGGCGGCTTGGTTCGGCGAGAGCTCCGAAGACCGTCGACTGCACGGTTCGACACTAGGACCCATGACATATTCCTGTCAAGGAATATGTCCGGAGAGGCTACGTTGGAGGTATGGCTCGCGTCCTGATCTTCGGTGGCCACGGCAAGGTGGCCCTGCACCTGTCCCGGATCCTCAGTGAGCGTGGAGACGAGGTGACCTCGGTGTTCCGCAACCCGGATCACTCCGAAGAGGTGATGGTGACCGGGGCCCAGCCACTGGTGGGCGATATCGAGGCCCTGGACGTCGAAGCCCTGACCGAAATCATCGCGGGACACGACGCGGTGGTGTTCGCCGCCGGTGCCGGCGGCGGCAACCCGACGCGCACCTACGCGGTGGACCGCGACGCCGCCATCCGTGTCATCGATGCCGCCGAACGTGCCGGGGTCCGCCGATTCATCATGGTGTCGTACTTCGGCGCTAATCCCGACCACGGTGTGCCCAAAGACAATTCGTTCTTTCACTACGCCGAGGCCAAGGCCGCTGCCGATGCGCATCTGCGAGCCAGCGGTCTGCGGTGGACGATACTGGGTCCGGGCCGCCTCACCCTGGAGTCGTCCACCGGCCGGATCGCCGTCGGTCCCGATGCCGTCGGCGGCGAAGTCTCGCGTGAAGACGTTGCGCTTGTTGCCGCTGCGTGCCTGACGGACGACAGCACCGTTGGGCGCACCGTCGAGTTCAACAACGGCGATATCCCCATCGCCCACGCATTGTCCGACCTCACGTGAAGCGCCGGCCGGTGGCACCGGAAAGCCGCGCGAATACGTGGAATTGAACTTGGGATTTCAGGCGACTCGCGGCCTTCCAAAAATGTCAGCGCGGTGGCAGTCACGACCGTGCCATCCGGTATGGTTGGGCCAGCTTGATCGCTCGAGATATGGCCCCTATCCAGCGGGTATCGGCGCGGATAGTCGCCCGAGGAAAACGGCTGCGCGTAAAAATTCCATTTCCTGAGTAGCCATTTAGCGAAATCACCCCGTCGTCTGCCTCGCCGTGCCACGATTCGCCGTGTTCACCCCGACGACCGGAAGAAATGACATGAAAGCAATATCGGCCGGCACCATTTTCGCCGGTTTAACAGCCGCCGCCTTTTTCCTCGCGCCGCTGGCGGCCGCCAGCCCCGAAGACGCCTACCTCAATGTGCTCGACGAGGCGGGTGTGACGTGGCCGGGTGCCACTCCCGACAACATGATCGCCGCAGGCAAGGGCGTGTGCACGGACTGGGCTAACGGTGCGACCCTGGAGGGCGAGATCGCCGGGCTCGCAGAGCATCTCGATCCACATGATGCTGGTGTGCTCGTCGGCGCGGCGACGGCGGCGTTCTGCCCCGAGTACGAGGCGAAGGTCACCGAGGGCTGACCTGCATTGCGGCCGACTGGCCGCCAATGCCCACGCGCCGGTCATACGATCAGCGCAGCCGTCCCACGCTCGACGGCCGAGAGAGGAGATCCGCGCTTGACTACACACGAATCATCGCGAGAACCCGTGCGTCGGGCGACGCCGTCGCGAGTCCTGCCGCTGGTTGCCGCGGGATTGCTGGCGGCAGGATGCGGAAGCTCTGGAGGTGAGGAGGCGAAGACCCAGAACGCGAAATCGCCTACCGCTCAAGCGTCGTCGGCTGCGCAGAACCCCGATCCCGCACCGGACCCCGACGCGCCCGCCGACGGAGAGATGATCGTCTTCTACGACATGGCGACCACGCCCGAAGCGACCAATGGGCGCAACATCATGCAGAACGGTCAATTGCTCGAAGAGCTGGCGAACGATATCAACGAGACGCTCAGGTTGCCCCACGACATCTCGCTGCGCGGATCGCAGTGCGATCAGCCCAACGCCTTCTGGAGCGCGGACGACAACACGATCACCCTTTGTTACGAGGATGCGGACTGGGCGCAGCGGGTCTTCACCGAGGCGGGTGACGCCGATCCGACTGCGTCGGCGCTCAATTCCGAGTACGCGACGTTCTATCACGAGGTCGGACACATGGCGATCAGCATCTACGACCTTCCCGTCACCGGGCGTGAGGAGGATGTCGCGGACCAACTTGCGGCGTTCGTACTCCTGGCGCCGGGTGAGGACGGGCGCGCCGATCCCGAGTCGGTTCAGGCCGTGAAGGACTTCGCCCGCGCGTTCGGCGCCTCCGGTGCGGAGAAGACGGTACTGAGCGCGGACGACCTCGCCGACGAACACTCGTTGGACGAGACCCGCATGTACAACCTTGAGTGCTGGATCTACGGCTCTGACCCCAAGGCCAACGCGGACCTGGTCACGACTGGGGGACTGCCCGAGGAGCGGGCATCGGGATGCCAAGCCGAGTGGGAACAACTCGACCAAGCCTGGTCGACGTTGCTCGATCCCTACTTCAAGTAGCGGTCAATCTTCAGCGGGGCACAACAGGGAGTGCACGACACCTGCATCCTGGTAACGGAGTTCGTGCGCAGGACGCCGCAGGGGCTCGAAGGTGGCGTCGTCGTGCACGATGATTCCACCCCCCGACGGGACGCCGATCCCGGTAGCGGCTCCCTGCAGCGCATCGATCGCTCCTGACAACCGGGCCCAGCCCGAATGCTCGTCGTGCGTGTCGATGACAGCGGGGACGAGCCCGAACACGTCGAGCAGCGCCGGCGCGACCGACTCCGCTCTGTCGACGATTCCGTAGCGCCCGAGTTGGATCGCGCCTGCCGAAATGCCGACCAGGACCGCACCGTGGGTATAGCGAGCCCGGATCACATCCGCCATGCCGGTGCTCTCGAACACGTTCCAGCCGGTCCGCACGTCGCCGCCCGCGAGGACGATCACGCGGGCTCGCTCGAGAAAGGCGCGGTCGTCCTGGCCGAAAGACGAGCCGACCATGTGGATATCGGCGATTCCCACGGCGTCCATCGCCGCTTGGAATATGTCGTAGAACGCGCGACGATCGCCGTTTGACGCGCCGATGTAGGCGGCGCTCAGCGGTGCGTCTCGAGCCAAGTCGTCAACCGCTCGCTCGAGCAGCAGGCGCTCGTGTCGCTTCCAGAACAGCAGCTGACTGTCCGCCAGGAGATAGAGCGGCCTCAGGTTGCTCTGGGGAGCCGACGTCAACTGGCGTCCCGGGACCGGGACCGACCCAGGCGCCACTTGTTCTTCTTGGGTGTCTGGTACGCGTCATGGGTCCAGGCGTCCCACATGGCCTCGGCTCCCTCTTGGACGGGGCTGTTGGTCACCTGCCATCCGAGGTTTGCGACTTCCGTTGTGCACCAACGGATCAGCGATCCGTCAGCGCCGATCTCCTGGGCGAGCAGGACACGGTCGTCGGGGCTGAGCTCGTCGCTGAACGCCTGCATGGTGGTTTTCAGCCGCCAATACGGCACGACCCCGTCGCACTGCCTGCAGAGTCCTACAAGCTCGACTCGCGCGCGCCCCAGCAGGGACGTCGGCTCCTCTTCGGCGGTGGGGCTCTCCGTTGTCTGCGTGGGTGGGGGGCTGGGCTCCTGCGTTTCCTCGGCATGTCCGGTCAGCTGGCCGTACTTGACGCGGAGCTCTTCGAGCTCGGCCTCGACGGCCAGGGCCCGCTCACGCCACCAAGCGGCGTGGTACTGCGCCAGCTTGGCTTCACACTCAGGGCAGATCGCCCCGTCGCCCGCGGCATCGCCAAGCAACGTGGCGCTGGTGAGCGCGAGACCGCAGAGCGCCTGGTGGACGTCGCGATTGAGGTAGTCCCCGTGGTGCACCACCGACGCCGAAGTGTCCCGTACGTAGCTGTGGGGTGGTTCCACATCAGCCAAAGTAATTGAGCCGGAGCGACGTTTCCGTTGGTTCAGTGAAAACGGTCGACAGCCCCGGCGCGTCATCGCCCCGGGGCTGCCGATTGGGTGAAGTGTTACTTGTTGTTGTCCGAGTTCGGCTTGTTTCCGCCGTCGTTGCCGCCGGCGCCGTTGTCACCGGGTGTGGTGCCCTGTGTCGTGCCAGTCGGCGCGCCGCCCGCCGGATCGGTCTTCTTCGAAACGTCGATGTCCACGTCCACTTTCGCGCCTTCACCCGTCGCGGCCTGCGTACCGGTCTTGGCGCCAGGGGAGAAGTTCAACGAATTCCTCACCAGGTCGCGAGCCGACGGCTGCCTCTTCGGGAGCAAGTTCTTTGGCAGCAGGCCGGTGAGACGCCGGCTCTCCTGCTTGACGGGCTTCGGCTGCTCTGAGGCCGGCTTCGGACCGGTTTCATTCTTCGCCTCCGGCGCTGTCTGCAGCGAGACTTCCGGTGCATCCGCTGAGAGGGCCATGCGCTGATTGCCCGTCACCCCGGGGGTGACCTCCGGGCCTGTCGGGGCTTCAGTGCGGACGACGACGTCTTCGATCGCGCCGTTGATCCGCTCGGTCGCGCTCCACACTCCGTTGCGGAAGTTCTCGACCAGGTTGCCCGGTCCGCCCAGCGGCGCCGGAAGCGCATCGCGCAGTCCGTAGAGCGCCGGGTCGGCCACCCACAGCGGGCCGTCGACGATGTTCTCCACCGCGGCGAGCGCCGCTTCGGTGTCGCCCTGGGCGACCGCGGCCGCCACCTGGACGACGCCCACCGGACCGAGCACGGTGGCGGCAGCGAGACGCAATGTCGACGCAATAGCACCCTGCGTCACGCGAGAGAACGCATCGATCGGTCCGTCCACCGGCACATACGCGACCGGTCCGGGCCGTTCGAACGCCTCGATGGTTCCGTCGACGAAGCGCTGCACCAACGCGCCCGGGTCCTGCAAGCCCTCGTTGATCTCGAGGGTGAGCTTGTACAGCTGGTCGCGAATCGTTGCGACCAGCCCGTCCGGCCCGCCGAGCGGTGCAGGCAGCGCGTCACGCAAGGCGAACAGCGCGGGGTCGATCGCCCACAGCGGCGCGTCGACGATGTTCTTCACGAACGCCTCGAAGGCCTCGGTGCCGTCGCCCTCGCTGATGGCCTGCGCGAGTTCGATCAGGCGTAGGGGCGCGAGCGCGGTGGACCCGATCCGCAGCGCCGATGCGGCGAATCCCTGGCCGATGCGGCCAACACTCTCAAACCCGGTGACCGGGTCGTAGTCGTTGACGGCTTCCCCGCCCGGCCGGTTGAACGCGGCGAGGGTGCCCTCGATGAAGTCCTCCAGCACCGCGCCGGGTGCGAATATCTCCAGCAAAGCCTGCTGCGCTTCGAACTGACGCTGGATTTCGCTGGTGTTCGCGGCCATCAGCGCCACGTCGTGCGATCGGCTCTCCGCCTGCATGGTCGCTGGTGCCGGTGCGATCGGACCGGCGGCGATGACGCCTGCCCCCACAAGTGCCACCCCGGTCGTCACGTATTTCTTGGCGCTGCCCTTCATGAGCCCCTCCCTGGTTTGCGCGCGTGTTACGGATAGCAACCTACGCCCGCGTCGATACCGAAGGCAAGTCGCCCCAAGTTTCCTACCCAGACGGATTGCTGCTATCGGCCGGCTGGGCCGCCGATGCCGGGGCAACTACCTGCTAAAACGGCTTTGAAGGGCTTGAAAGTGATCATGAAAGCGCTGTGAGACCTTCGCTGGCACGTAGGCGTCCTTCAGGCAAGCGCCTGCGAAGCAAGCGGTTTGGCAAATAGATCCCGCGTGGGCTGCGGGGTTGCTGACACTTTCCGCTGATGAGTCGTGAGGAGCGCGCGCGCCGCTTCGGTCGGATGGTCGATGGAGCAGCGTCGCGCCGCTGTCCAGTTTGCGAAGAGCGGCGGGCGGCCGGCGCTCCGAGCTGGGGGCTTGCGCGACCAGCTGGGGCGGGCCGAGGTGCCACGAGGTAGGTGAGCAAACGGGTGACGCCGGATGTGTGGCGCCATCGAGGAGGCGACGCGGCCACCGCTACCGGGCGGCCGGCGTCACGCTCACTGCACCAGTGACGGGGTGCTGAAGGGTTGGCTGTCCCTGGCAGCCAGATATTCGGGCCTCGGAGTCTCGGCTCGGTAGGGCGCCACGAGCTGGTTCTCCACCGAGTTGAAGACCAGGAAGACGTTCGAACGCGGGAACGGCGTGATGTTCGAGCCCGACCCGTGCATCACGTTCGAGTCGAACCACAGCGCGGTGCCGGCGGGCCCGGTGATCTGGTCGATGCCGTAGCGGGCGGCGGCCTCGGTGAGCGTCGCCCGGCTCGGGACGCCGATCTCCTGCTTGACCAGGGAAGAGGTGTGGTTGTTGCGCGGGGTCGCCCCGACGCAGGGGTAGAACGTCTTGTGCGAACCCGGCATCACCATCAGGGAGCCGTTGTAGGGGAAGTTCTCGGTCAGCGAGATCGAACACGACACGGCCCGCATGGCGGGCATGCCGTCCTCGGCGTGCCAGGTTTCGAAATCGGAGTGCCAGTAGAACCCGGTCCCGGTGAATCCCGGCATCAGGTTGATCCGTGCCTGGTGCAGGTAGACGTCACTGCCCAGCAGTTGACGGGCCACGGGCAAAACGGTGTCGAGGGTGACCACCTCGGCGATGACATCGCTGAACAGGTGAGGCTGGAACACCGACCGGATGCTGCCCCCGGGCTCGCGGATGATCCGCGGATCTTCCGGGTCGGCCTTGGCGCCGATGTTGTCGAGCTCGCCGCGCAATGTCGACAGCCAGTTGTCGTCCACTGCCGAACGCTGCACCAGGTAACCGTTGGCCTCGATCGACTGCAGGTCGGTCTCGAACAGCGGACCGGCCGACTCCCGGCCCCACACCGTGGGCTCGGCACGCGGGATCGGATCACTCGGTTCCGCCAGCCGAGTGGGATATCGGTCCCTGGTGTCGGTAAACCTGTTGTCGCTCAACTTGCTTGCACCGCCGGAGGAGGGTAGGCACCGGTCTCGTCGTGGACCTCTTGACCGGTCACGGGAGGGTTGAATACACACAGCATCCGCAGCTGAGTATGGCACGTGACGCGGTGGCGTTCATGGCCGTCGAGCAGATACATGGTGCCGGGCGCAAGCGGGTGTTCCTCGCCGGTCTCGTGGTTGGTGAGGGTGCCGGTGCCCTCGACCACCCACACCGCCTCGACATGGTGGCGGTAGTGGAACTCGTTGACGGAGTTCGCGTTGATCGTGGTCTCGTGGAAGGAGAAACCGACGCCGTCACCGGCCAAGATGATGCGCTTGGACCTCCAGTCCTTGGCCGACACGTCGCGTTCGGTCCCGGTGATCTCGTCAGTGGTGCGCACGATCACGTCGTGCTCCTTTCGGCGTGATGTGGTCAGGAAAGGGTGGCGGCCACCGAATCGGCCAGGATGTCGATGCCCGCGTCGAGATCCGACTCGGAAGTGGTCAGCGGGGGAAGCAGTTTGACGACCTCGTCGGAGGGCCCGCTGGTCTCCATGAGTACCCCGCGGTCGAACGCCGCGCGGCACACCGCCGATGCCATCGGCGCATCCTCGAACTTGAGTCCCTGCGCCATCCCGCGTCCGCGCGCGGTGACGCCCGGATACTTTCCGGCGATGGTTTCCAGCCGGTCCCGGATCTGCTGGCCCTTGGCGATCGTGTCGTCGCTGAATGTCTCGGTCTGCCAGAAGATCTCGAGCGCCTTGCTGGCGGTGACGAATGCCGGGTTGTGGCCTCGGAAGGTGCCGTTGTGTTCGCCGGGCGTCCACACGTCCAGGTCCCTGCGGAACAGGGTCAGTGCCATGGGAAGGCCGTACCCACTGATCGACTTGGACAGCGTGACGATGTCGGGGACGATGCCGGCCTCCTCGAAGCTGAAGAACCGGCCGGTTCGCCCGCAGCCCATCTGCACATCGTCGACGATCAACAGGATCTCGCGGCGGCTGCACAACTCGGCGAGCGCCTGCAACCACTCCATGCGCGCGACGTTGAGACCGCCCTCACCCTGCACGGTTTCGACGATCACCGCGGCCGGATGGTTGAGCCCGCCGCCCGAGTCGTCGAGCACGCGCTCGAACCAGTGAAAGTCCTCGGTGGCGCCGCCGAAGTAGTTGTCGTAAGGCATCGGTGTGGCGTGCACCAGCGGAATACCGGCGCCGGCCCGCTTCATCGAGTTACCGGTGACCGACAACGCGCCCAGGGTCATGCCGTGAAATGCGTTGGTGAAGTTGATGATCGACTCGCGACCGGTGACTTTGCGGGCCAGCTTGAGCGCTGCCTCGACGGCGTTCGCGCCGGTCGGCCCGGGGAACTGCACCTTGTAGTCGAGATCGCGGGGTTTGAGGATGAGCTGCTCGAAATTCTGCAGGAACTCCGTCTTGGCAGCCGTCGCCATATCGAGCGAGTGCACGATGTTGTCGTTGGTCAGGTATTCGATCAACGGCCGCTTCAGCTCCGAGTTGTTGTGGCCGTAGTTCAGGGCGCCTGCTCCCGCGAAGAAGTCGAGGTAGCGCCGACCGGAGGTGTCGGTCAGCCACGATCCCTGGGCCACGGCCATGGTGGTCGGCCACCCGCGGCAGTAACTGCGCACTTCCGATTCGACGGAGCTATAGACCTCGGGAAGGTCTGATTCGTCGGGACGGGGGAGAGTTGCTGGCGTAGACATGTGTCCTTTCTGAGGGGTCAGTCGGCCAAAGGTGTGGTGATGGGTCCGATTCGGAGAATCGGCTCGTCCTCGTGGGATTGATCGGCGGCCAGGTGTGCGGCGGTGAACCGGGGCTCCTCGATGAGCGGCACCCCGTGTCGCCGAGCGAACGCGCCGAAGAACGCGCGCGAAGCCGAATTGCTCGGTGCGACCGTGGCCTCCACGGTGACGGGATGACCTCGGCGATTGGCGCGAACACGGTCAACAAGGCCGTCGAGCATCGCGCTGGCCAAGCCAGTTCCGCGCGCTGACGCCGAGACGGCCACCTGCCAGACGAAGAGGATCTCGGGGCGTTCCGGCGGATGGTAGCCAGTGATCAGGCCGCAGATCTCGTCGTCCTTCTCCGCGACGATGGAGGTACTGGCAAAGTCTGTGGCCATCAACAGGTACGTGTACGTGGAGTTCAGATCGAGCACTTTGGTCTCGGCCACGAGACGATGCATCGCGATGGCATCGCCCTCATTCGGCGAGCGGAGATGGTTCGTCCACGAATCGGGCTGCACTGCTGGCGCTTTCAGACCAGCTGCCCGCTGGGCCGGGACTGGGTCCCGGTCGCGAATGGTCACTTGCGTTGTCACCACCGAACAAAATCATCGAATCACATCAGTTACGTCATCGGCGTTATGACCGTATGCCAGCAAAAAATGACAGGCAAGTTTCGACTGGTCACGCACACCGCCGGGGTGCGCCCGTGCGCGGGGAGTTACCTGCGCGGATGCCCGGGTCTGAGACGGCGATCACTTGATCAAGCCGTTATCGAACCGTGATCTATCGATGGCGTAAATGGTTCGTCGGCCTAACAACGGGTACGTTATGACGCATCCGTCAATGTGGATGGAGTGCCATCCAGGACGCGGGCGTGTCGGGGTTTCGCGCTCTTGGGCGTCTGCCGATTCCGACTGCGCCGCGGACACAAATGACCATCCGGAGGGAATCTCGTGCGACGCCTCATCGGCCTTCTGATCGGCGCCACCGCCGCCGCAGTCGTCTTCGCCGCGCCCGCAGCGGCCGATCAGGCGGAGTTTGTGCGCAAGCTCCAAGAGCAGTACGTCTTCCTGTCCGCGGACCAACTCATCGCAGCGGGCAACAAGGTCTGCGCCAACGCGGCGCGCGGTGTGCCCGCTGCCGACTCGATGCTGATGGTGCGCGAGGACCTGGGCGTCTCCGTTGCCGCCGCAGTGGACATCGTCAGCCTCTCGGTCAGCGAACTGGGCTGTTGATCCGCCGCCGACGCAATGGCTGAGGTTTGGTAACAAGCTGGTCAAGCGGTGCGTGGCACGCCGAGCATGTCGATGCTGAGTTGCTAGCTTCCCGGCGTGAAATCGTCTGTGGGCAGACTCGGGGCTGCGCTGTTCGCGATGCTGGTTGTCTGGGCTGGAATCCAAACGCCGACGGCCGCTGCGTATTCGCGTGACGGGTTGCCGGTGGAGACGCTCGAGGTGCCGTCCCCGTCGATGGGCCGCAACATCCGGGTGCAGTTCCAGGGCGGCGGCCCGCATTCGGTGTACCTGCTCGACGGACTCCGCGCACAGGAAGATGCCAACGGCTGGGACATCAACACCGGTGCGTTCGAATGGTTCTACGAGTCCGGTGTCTCGGTCGTCATGCCGGTGGGCGGACAGTCCAGCTTCTACACCGACTGGTATCAGCCCGCGGCGGGAAGCGCGGGCACCGTGACCTACAAATGGGAGACCTTCCTGACCCAGGAACTACCCGCGTGGTTGGCGGCCAACCGGGGGCAGGCGCCGATCGGCAACGCCGTTGTGGGCCTTTCGATGTCGGGTAGCGCGGCGCTGACTCTGGCGGTATGGCATCCGCGACAATTCATCTTCGCCGGCTCACTGTCGGGCTACCTCAACCCGTCAAACGGTCTGTGGCCCACTCTGATCGGCTTCTCGATGAAAGATGCGGGCGGTTACAGCGCAGCCCACATGTGGGGGCCGACGTCGGACCCGGCGTGGCGCCGCAACGATCCGATGGTCAACGTCAACACGCTGGTCGCCAACAACACCGCGCTGTGGGTTTACTGCGGAAACGGCGCGACCTCTGAACTCGACGACGGCGCGAACTTCGGTGCGCAGTACAGCGCGCAGTTCCTCGAGAACATCACGCTGTCGACGAACAAAGAGTTCCAGCGCAAGTACCTGGCGGCCGGCGGACGAAACGCGGTGTTCAACTTCCCAACCGACGGGACGCACACGTGGGCGTACTGGGGTTCACAGCTTCAAGCGATGAAGCCCGACCTGGTGCGCATCCTCGGAGGCGCCCGCCCCTGACAGGGTTCGGTCATACGATGGCCGGGAACCGATTGTGTGGGGTGAGACATGACGGACACGCACGGGGGTCTCCACGACGAGATCGCACGGTTGGCACGCAGCCTGCACAGCCAGAAGAGCGCGGACATTGACGTCGACAATCTGGTCGACGAGGTGACCGCGACGGCGGTGCGCATCCTGCCGAATGTGCACCACGCGGGAATTTCGCTGGTGGATCCCAAAAGCCGGCGTGTGCGCTCGGTCGCGGCCACGGGCCCGGTGCCCAAGAACCTCGACAACGTGCAGGAGGAACTCCAGCAGGGCCCCTGCATCGATGCCATCCACGAGCACGTGACGGTGCGGATCGACGACTTCGAAACCGAGGACCGGTGGCTCGAGTTCATCGGACGCGCCCTCGGAACAACCCCGGTGCGGTCCAGCTTGTCCATCCAGCTCTACACGCACGATTCGGAGATCGGCGCGCTCAACCTCTACTCAGACCGCGCCCGCGCGTTCACACCCCACCTCGAGGACCTGGCGCTGGCGGTGGCGGCGCACGCAGCGATCGGTCTGGCGACCGCGCGCCGTGACGACCAGTTCCACACCGCTCTCGCATCGCGCGACATCATCGGTCAGGCCAAAGGCATGATCATGGAGCGCTTCGGCGTCGATGCGTCCGCTGCGTTCGACCTCCTGGTCAGGCTCTCCCAGGAGAAGAACACTGCGTTGCATCTGATCGCGGCGCAACTGGTGGACGCAGCACACCCACCGGAGTAGGCCACAATCGAGCTTTTGAGCTGATGACCTGCGCGGACGGGTCCCCTTTGTACATCGGTCCCCTCGAGTCGCTACCCTGTGGCGGGTTAAGACTGCAGCCTCGGGGATCGGATATGACCGCTACGGTGGTTGCCAAACAAGAGGTGAGGCTTGGACGGACAACTTTGCACCGAGAACTGGGTGGGACGCGTCGCTGTCGTCGCCGCCTCCGGTGATCTCGACATGCTCACGGCGCCGCAACTGCGCGACGCCGTGCAGGCGGCGTTGGGAAAGGATCCGGTGGGCTTGATCGTCGACTTGACCAGCGTCGATTTCCTGGGGTCCGCGGGTATGCAGGTGCTGATGGAGACCCACAACCAGACCGATGGCACCGCGACGCGGTTCGCCGTCGTCGCGGACGGTTCGGCCACCAGCCGGCCCTTGAAGATCACGGGGATCGCCGATCTCATCGACCTGTTCTCCTCGTTGGACGCGGCGCTCGACAACCTCACTGCGTGAGCTCGGACCGGACGGGGTAATCAGACAGGACCATGAACGCTCCGTCAGAACTTGGCTTCTCGAGCAACGGCCCCGCAGACGCGCACACCGTTGCCGAGTTCCGCGGTGCCTTCAAGCATTGGCTGGGGACCCATTTCGCACTCGACGCCGACCGCCTCAGCGACATCTTGCTGGCTGTGAACGAAGCTCTGACCAACGCCGCTGAATTCGCATATGTCCAGGCTGGACGAGCCGGAACCATGTCGGTGACGGCTCGTTACGATGCCGGGGATCGGCGTCTGGTCGCCACCATCTCCGACCACGGAGCCTGGCTGGAGAAAGAACCCGACGGCAAGCCGAACACCCGCGGTCGCGGCATCGAGTTGATGCGCGCCCTGTCCGATCGGGCCACCATCGACAGCACGGCGTCGGGCACCCGCGTGCAGCTCGAGTTCGACGATTGCCCGCTCGCCTCTCAAGAGCCTTTCGCCACTTCTGCCTGATTCGTGTTTGACCGGCCGACGAGGCGGGTACAGGACGCATCGCTGACTTCCATCGCAGAAAGCGAGCGCAGGCATGGGCGGAAACTTCCCGGGCGTCGCGGGCGCCCCACCCGGTATCTGCGCCGAGCGCGGAGCCAGGCAGCGGTAATCCGGACGCGGTCGGGAATCCAGAAATGTCCGTCGCGGCGATCCCACGCCCGTCACTTCAGACCAGGCGCGCGCTGTCCGTCGCCTCCAGCACGAGTGCAATCGGTGCACCTGGCCACCTCGTTGTCTCGGTGACCGGTGAAGTCGACGCCGCCAACGCCAAGGAGTTCGCGGCCGTCGTCACCGAGGCGATCGCGGACGCACAACACGTGACGCTGGATCTGTCGGGCATCTTCTTCTTCGCCTTCGACGGGGTCGCCGCCCTTCACGCCCTCAACGCCCGGCTGCTGCGGGCAGGTGTGCCCTGGCGCGTGCTACCCGGTGCCGCCGTGTCGAGGGTCCTGGCACTGTGTGATCCCGAGGAGCTGATTCCCCTGGTCCGCGTGAACCCGCCGACGCCGCCCCGCAGGCCCACGCTGCGGCTGGTGGGCTAAGGCGCATCGGGTTTGTGTGACCGCCGTGGCCCGTGGTGCAAATTTGCTGCGTGTCGCCTTGTGATTTACCGCTCACTTTGACCGTACAAAGGTAAGAAACCGTTATGCATGCGATCGACCACATTATTCGGAAAGTCTTGCGCCAGCGACATTTACACAGGTCATAGGCTGTCTTTCGGGCCCCGGAATTTGGTAACAATCGGGTAACGCGCAATTTTCTAAGCGGTGTCTGAGAGGTTCACAGGTTGTCTCAGGCGTCGATTTCGGCGCGGCCGTGGGAGGCCGGATTTCGTCGCTAGACTCGGTTCAGATCGCGCCGCTTCGGCGCGTTACGACTTGGAATCTAGGGCCGGTGCAGGCGATGCCGGCGGAGGTACCGATTTAGATGGTTGACTTTTTGATGCCTGAACATGCGCCCACAGCTTTGGGTGCGGTAAAGCTGAACCGGGGGCCCATCGGCGATATCGCCGCAACCGGCACCGGCACGACCGTGGTGACGCACCCGGGCGACGACAGCGTCGCGGTGCTCAATGCCCGCACCCTGGCCGCCGAAGCGATCGTCGCGGTTCCCGGCGAGCCGTTCGCGGTGGCAGTCCACGACGACCGCGCGTACGTGAGCACGTCGTCCTGGACCCACAAGGACGAGGTGACCGTTCTCGACACCGCCACCAATTCGGTGATTGCGTCGTACCCCCTGGCATACAACGTCACGGCGCTGGTCGTGAGCCCGGACGGCAAGCGCGTCTATGCCGGCCGCACCGGTGACGGGCACATCGACGTCGCGGTGATCGACATCCCCGCGGACCGCGTGGGCACCATCGACATCGCAACGGGCGCCGGCATCGGCATCGATGCCCTCGCCGTCGACCCGACGGGGACCAAGCTCTACGTCGCGACCACCGATGCGCGTGGCAGCGCGGTCCTCACCGTCGAACTGGAGACCGGGCGTGTCGGCGGCGCCGTGCGGATCGGTGCGCCGATTCGCGACATCGCGCTCGCCGACGGCGCGGCGTTCGTTCTCAGCTCGGACCGGACCCGCGGCGGGGTGGTCCACGTGATCGAGTCCTCCTCGGGACTTGTCACCGATGTGATCGAGATCGGTGGCGCCCCAACGCAGCTCGCGATGGGCGAGGACAAGAGCCGGGCCTACATCGTCGACTATGACCACGTCGCGGTGCTGTGCACGCTGACCCTGCAGATCGTCGACACCATCACCGTCGACGGCCGACCGTCCTGCGTCGCGGTGGATTCGCACGGTGGCCTGCTCTACGTGGCCGACTACGCGGGCGGGGTGGCGACGTTCGCCGTGGACGCGTCGATGCCGCTGCTGTACTCGGAGTTCGTCGCGACGGATCCGATCGTCGCCCTCGATGCGCGTGCACTGGAGCCGGTCACCGCTTAGGTTCCGGCTGCTGGTGGAGCAGTTCGGCGTCACGCATCACGCCTTCGAGGTGTGAGCGAACCATTCGGCGACCGCGTTCACATCGTCGCTTCACCGGATTGTGTTGAACCTTCGTCGCGGCTGTCCCGTCGTACCACCTGAAAGACCACCGGGGTCTTCGGGTCACGAAGGGAGCGCGGCATGCGCGCAATACTGTTGACAATGGTCGGGCTGGCCGCGATGGCATGCGGTGCGATCATCGCGCCTGCGGCCGTCGCGTCGGCGGCCGACTCGGCGGAGTTGACCATCGCCACACTCGAGGCGCAAGGCTTCGACGTCAAGGTCAACCGGATCGGGAGTGCGCCCCTCGACGAATGCGTCATCACCGATGTCGGAAATGCCCGTGAGCGAACGGAATTGGTGCGACGCGGCGACGATCTGATTCAGGTGGTGGCCCAGCGCACGATCACCGTCACCGCGGACTGCTCACGCTGATGCGGTGGATTCGGTGTGGTCGACCGCGATTGCGATCGACCACACCGAAGTCTCTACCGACCGCTGCAGTCCAGCGACACCGAGATCGGCTTGCTGATGGTCACGGGGAACAGCACTCCGTCCTGGTTACCGCCGAGCAGCGGGACCAGCTGGGTGAATTCCTGGGGGTTTCGCACGCTGGTGACCACGCAGTCGGACAGCGGGGCCGTGCCGATCTTGTCGATGGTCACGTTGTAGCCCTGGTCCTGCAGCTTGCTGATGACCTCCTGGGCCGACTCCTGGTCGTCGGCCGATGCGACGCCCGCGGGCAGTGCGATCGTCGCGCACACGACGGTGGCGACTCCGGCGAGGATCCCTGTGGTGCGCATGCCCTCCATGATCCCCTATCAGCGCTCAGCGCGCTGGTAAGCGGTCACAACCGCGGCGCCGCCCAGCCCGATGTTGTGCTGCAGGGCGGCGGTGACGTTCTCGACCTGGCGCTTGTCGGCCGTCCCGCGCAACTGCCACGTCAGCTCCGCGCACTGAGCAAGACCCGTCGCACCGAGGGGGTGCCCCTTGGAGATCAGTCCGCCGGAGGGATTGACCACCCAACGCCCGCCGTAGGTGGTGTCGTTGTTGTCGATGAGCTTGGGGGCCTCGCCCTCGCTGCACAGCCCGAGCGCCTCGTAGAGCAGTAGCTCGTTGGCCGAGAAGCAGTCGTGCAGCTCGATCACCTGGAAATCGGCCGGACCCAAACCGGACTGGTCGTAAACCTGCTGCGCGGCTTTGACATTCATGTCGTAGCCGATGAGGTTCTTGGCGCTGCCGTCGAAGCTGGACTCGAAGTCGGTGGTCATCGCCTGGCCGACGATCTCCACCGCTTGGCTCGCCAGGCCGTGCCTGTCGACGAAGTCCTCACTTGCCACGATCGCCGCACCCGAGCCGTCCGAGGTGGGCGAGCACTGCAGCTTGGTCAGCGGGTCGGAGATCATCTTCGCGGCCAGAATGTCGTCGAGGGTGTACTCCTGCTGGAACTGCGCGTACGGATTGTTCACCGAATGCTTGTGGTTCTTGTACCCGATCTTCGCGAAATGCTCTGCGGTGCTTCCATGTTGGCGCATGTGCTCGCGGCCCGCGGCGCCGAACATCCACGGCGCGACGGGGAAGCCGAACTCGTCGATCTCGGCCATCGCCGCGACGTGCTTGGCCATTGGGGATTCACGGTCGTCGTGGCCGCCCTTGAGGGAGCCGGGCTGCATCTTCTCGAAACCGAGGGCGATGACGCAGTCGGCGAGCCCGCCGCGGATCGTCTGCGCGGCAAGGAAGAGCGCCGTGGACCCGGTCGAGCAGTTGTTGTTGACATTCGCGATCGGAATGCCTGTGAGGCCGAGTTCGTAGAGCGCCCGGTTGCCCGACGTCGAATCGCCGGCGACGTAGCCGACGAACCCCTGCTGGACTTCGGAGTAGTCGATGCCGGCATCGTCGAGCGCCTTGGTGCCCGACTCCTTGGCCATCTGGGGGTAGTCCCATCCCTCACGGCGGCCCGGCTTCTCGAACTTCGTCATTCCGACACCGACGACGAAGACCCTGTTGCTTCCGGCGGTCGACATTCTTCGATCCTTTCGCTGCGCTGCGGTTGACAGAAACATACAGCGCGCCACCTGTCCAGGGGCCGACGAAAGCCTCGGGAGGTCACCCGAAAAGCACGACGTGCCGAGGGCAGTAGTGGTCGACCGAGGCGACGACGAACGTCGCGACCTGTTCGACCGTCAAGTCGCTGTTGTCGAGGATCTCCAGACCGAGGTCGACCGGGTCCGCTCCCGCGTCGAGCCTCGAGCACACATCGTGGGCGGTGCCGATCGCGGCCTTGGGGGTGTCGTAGGCGATGCCGTCGGCGCTGATCTCGGACAGGAACATGTCATCTTCCGAGCTGAGCGCGGCGGCGGTGCCTGCACCCGCGACGGCGGCCAGTCCCAGTGCTGCGGTGGCGACCGCGGTGACGGCCCACCGGCGCGCGCGGGAAGCGCTGTCGGCCTTGGTGAAACGGTGCTGAGCTGACATCGTGACTCCTGTGAATGTCGGTTCCGGGTGGTCCCGGGCTGACATCAGAGTCCGACAGCGCCCTTGAAGGATTCTTGAAGCGGTCCTGGCGGGCCGTCAGGCGTATTTCAACCACCAGTTGTGCAGGTCGACGAGGTTGTCGCCCTGCGCGTCCCCCAGCAGCAGACCGTCGTTGATGGTCCAGGCGATGTCCTGGTTGCCGTTGAAGACGCCGCAGGCGATGCGGCCCTCGACCTTGTCGGGAGTCTCGGTGTAATGCCACGTGGTGGGCGAGTCCGCGCCGCCGTTCGGACACGGTGCCAGCTCCTGATTGGCCGCGACGGAGTCGTCGAAGGCCTTGTCCAGAGCCGGCTGGTCGGCGAACAGCGAGTAGCGCGCGTTCGCCGGTCCGCCCTGTGGCGAGGCCGGCCCGCAGTCCACGGTGGCCAGCGCGCCGGTGGCCGGCGGTTGCACCGGCTGGCACACGCCGTCGTCGTAGCCGCGCGGCAGCATCCCGAGCAGCTTGGCGTCGGGCGAGCCCGGATTCGGTGGAGGTGTCGTCGTGCGCGGAGTCCGCCTGGTGGTGCGCTCGCTGGTCGGTGACGGCGTGGTCGTCGTGGTTGTCGATGCCGACGGTGTGTCGTCGGGCTTGACCAGGAACCAGATCCCGACCCCACCGAGCACCAAGACGAACACGGCGATCGCCGCGGCGACCGGCAGCCACGGCGTGCCTTTGCGCGGTGCACCCGGCGGCCGGGGCCCTGTCGGCGGGGGTGTGGCCCACATGGGCCCGCTCGAGGGCCCGCTCGCGTACATCGGCCCGCTCGGCGGGCCACCCCCGGGCGGCGGCGGCGTGTGAAATGCGGCCGGATGGGCACCGGGTGGCGTGGGCGGCGGTGTCGGCGGCGGCGTCTGATACCAGACGGGCGGCGGTGGTGGTGGAGCCGTACCCGCGGCCTCACTGCGCTGCAGGATGGTGGCGGCCTGATCCTGATCTCGTTGTGTCAGTGCATCATTCGCTGCTGCCGCGAGATCGCCGGCGCTGGCATACCGGTCTTCGGGTTTCTTGGCCATGCCGCGGGCGATCACCGCGTCGAACGCTGCCGGAATGCCGGGCCGCTGCCGGCTGGGTTTGGGCACGGGCTGCATCAAATGTGCGGTGATGACGACGGTGACGCTGTCGCCCGGAAACGGCTGCGATCCGGTGAGGCATTCGTGCAGCACGCACGTCAACGCATAGATATCCGCGCGATAGGTGACCTCGTCGTTGGTGAAGCGTTCCGGCGCCATGTACGCGTACGTGCCGACCGCGGTGCCCAATTCGGTGAGCTTCTCGTCGGTGGCGGCGTTGGCGATGCCGAAGTCGACCAGATAGGCGAAGTCGTCGCGGGTCAGAATGATGTTCTCCGGCTTGACATCGCGGTGCATGATGCCGCTCTCGTGCGCGGCGTCCAGTGCCGAGGCGATCTGCTTGATGATGGCCACCGCACGCGCGGGCGTCATCGGGCCGTAGTTCTTGAGCACCTTGCGCAGATCGGTGCCGTCAATCATGCGCATGTCGACGTAGAGCAGGCCGTCGACCTCGCCGTAGTCGTGGATCGGTACCACGTGAGGTTCCTGCAGCCGGCCCGCCGAGTGTGCTTCGCGTCGTAGCCGCTTGCGGAAGACGGGATCGTTGGAGGCCGACTCGGGTAACAGCTTCAGCGCGACGATTCGGTCCCTGACGGTGTCCTCGGCTTCGTAGACCTCACCCATGCCACCCTTGCCCAGCAACCGGCGCAGCCGATACGGGCCGATCTGGGAACCCACACGCGATTCCCCCCGTTCGGGGTCGGTCATCGGATGCTCCTCGGGCGGTTCGGTAGCCGGCGAAAACACCCTAATGCGGCATCAGGCCGGATGCGGCTCTATCCGAAACGTGAACTCGTGGTCGCAGATGCGCACGGAGTCGCCGTCGCCGAGCATCGCGGTGCCGCGGATTCGCTCACCGCGTACGTCGACCCCGTTCGCCGAGCGCAGGTCGGTGATCACGAAGCTGGTTCCGGTATCGATGATGACGGCGTGGTGGCGGCTCACGCTGCCGCCGGTGAGCACGATGTCGTTGTCGGCCAGCCGCCCGATTCGCGTGGCCGTGGCCGTGAGCCGATGGATCCGGCCGCTCGCCGCGTGCAGAGCCGCCATCGCCGACGATGGGGCGGTGGAGGTCCTGGCCTCGATGTCGCCGATGGTGTGGACGGCGGTGGTCTGGGCGGCCTTTCGGACATCGAGGGGCTGTTGGCGCAGGATCCGTTCGTGCAGCGCGCGCATCGCCGGGCCGGGGTCGATGCCGAGATCGTCGGCGAGGGTGGACTTGAGCCGCTGATAGGCATCGAGGGCATCGGACTGCCGCTCGGCAAGGTAGTACGCGGTGATCAGCTGGGCCCACAGCGGCTCGCGGTAAGGATGTGCGACGACCAGGCCCTCGAGCTCGGTGATGACGGAATATGCTCGCCCGCAGGCGATCTCGGCTTCAGCATGCGCGGTGTGGGCCGTCACCTTGTCTTCGGTGAGGGCGGTCGCGTACGCGTCGACGAACTGGAAGTCGCGTAGGTCGTCGAGTACGGGTCCGCGCCACTCGGCGATTGCGGTGCGCAGATGCCGGCTGGCCTGCTCGAACTGACCGGCGGCCGCGGCTTGGACGCCCGCGGCCTTCTCGGCGACAAACCGCCCGAGGTCGCACGCGGACTCGTCGACGTCGAGCCGGTACCCCGGTGGAGCGTTCACCAACACCGACCTCGGATCCGCGCCCGCGTTGCTCAGCACCTTCCGTATGTTCGAGATGTAGGAATGCAGGCTGGCCCTGGCCTCGGCCGGCGGCCACTGCTCCCAGGCCGCGGTGATCAACGCGTCGGTGGAGACCGCCCGACTGCGATTCATCACCAGCACCGCCAGCACCGCCCGTTGTTTGGGGGTGCCCAGCGCGACCGGTGCGGCGTCGACCGTCATCTGCAGCGGTCCCAACACACCGAACCCGATCTTGATCGCGGTCATCGCCGCCATTGTGACCCGCGCGGGTGGGGTTGTGGTGTAGACCTGCAAGAGTAGAACGTGTTCTAGTTCCGCCGTGAAGGAGTCGGTTATGAGCCTGCGGGTGGTGCAGTGGGCGACCGGTGGCGTCGGGGTCGCTGCGATCAAGGGCGTGCTCGAACATCCGGACCTCGAACTCGTCGGATGCTGGGTGCACTCACCGGGCAAGGCGGGCAAGGACGTCGGCGAGATCATCGGCACCGAGCCGGTGGGTGTGACGGCGACCAACAGCCTCGACGACATCCTCGCCCTCGACGCCGACGCGGTGATCTACGCACCGCTGCTGCCCAATCCGGATGAGGTGGCGGCGCTGTTGCGGTCCGGTAAGAACGTCGTCACCCCGGTCGGATGGGTGTATCCCAGCGACCGGCAGGGCGCCCCTCTGCAGGAGGCGGCGATCGCCGGAAACGCCACGCTGCACGGCACCGGAATCGCACCCGGCGGGATCAGCGAGAAGTTTCCGCTCCTGTTCTCCGCCTTCTCGACGGGCGTGACTTTCGTTCGGGCGGAGGAGTATTCCGATCTTCGCACCTATGAAGCCCCCGACGTCGTGCGGCACGTGATGGGCTTCGGCGAGGTTCCGGACAAGGCGCTCAGCGGGCCCATGCAGAAGCTGCTCGACGGCGGCTTCATCCAGGCGGTGAAGATGATCGTCGACAAGATGGGTTTTCGCGCCGATCCGAAAGTCCGCTCCGCGCAGGAGATCGCGGTCGCCACAGCGCCGATCGAGTCCCCGATCGGGGTCATCGAGCCCGGACAGGTCGCGGGCCGCAAATTCCACTGGGAGGCCCTCGTCGACGAAGAGCCGGTCGTGCGGGTCACTGTGAACTGGCTGATGGGCGAGGAAAACCTGGATCCCCCTTGGATATTCGGTTCCGAAGGTCAGCGGTACGAGATGGAGGTCCGCGGCAACCCGGATGTCAACATCGTCGTCAAGGGCTTCCAGTCGGTGGTCGGTGGAGAGGGCCCCGAGTACGGCATCGTCGGAACCGCGGCGCACTGCGTGAACTCGGTGCCCGCCGTGTGCGCCGCAGAAGCCGGCATCGCAACGTATCTCGACCTGCCGTTGATCAGCGGCAAGGCGGCGCGAGAACTCGCGTAGCGCCGGGGGCCGCGCGGGCGATACCGCTCGCCTGGCACACTCACCGGGTGTGACGAGACGTGCACTGGTGCTGGCCGGTGGCGGCGTGGCGGGTATCGCGTGGGAGACCGGGATCCTGACGGGCATCGCCGACGAGTCGCCCGCCACCGCCGCCGCTTTGTTGGCCTCCGACGTACTGGTCGGCACATCTGCGGGTTCCACGGTCGCCGCACAACTCGGGAGCGGTCTCGGCCTGCCCGCGTTGTTCGACCGGCAGACCACGGCGACATCCTCGGAGATCAACCCCGGCGCGGGGATCGAGACCATCACCCAGATGTTTCTCGACGCGATGAGCGCTCCCGGCTCGAAATCCGAGAAACTGCAGCGCATCGGTGCGATCGCGCTGGCCGCCGACACGGTCACCGAAGAAGTGCGGCGAAGGGTGATCGAACAGCGCCTGCCGTCTCACGACTGGCCCGACCGCGACCTGCGCATCACCGCCATCGACACCGAGACCGGGGAACTGGTGGCCTTCGACCGCACCTCGGGTGTCTCGCTGGTCGACGCGGTGGCGGCCAGCTGCGCGGTGCCCGGCGTGTGGCCGGCCGTCACCATCGGGTCGCGCCGCTTCATGGACGGCGGGGTCGGCAGCACCGTCAACCTGGTGGTGGCCGACGACTGCGATGCCGTGGTCGCCCTGATCCCTCAGGGACTGTCGTCGCCTTCACCGTTCGGGACGGGCGCCAGGGACGAGGTCGCCGCGCGCAACGCTTTCGGCGTGTTCGCCGACGACGAGTCACTGGCGGCGTTCGGCGCCAATCCGCTCGATCCCGCGTGCCGGACCCCGTCGGCGCAGGCCGGACGCAGGCAGGGCCGCAGCGTCGCCGCCCAGATCGCGGCGCACCTCGGCCTCTAATCTTCGGTCGCGGCGGACGTTTCGGGTTTGGTGTCGAACGCGTCCAGTGCCGCGGCCGCCAACTCGATACCGATGTCGATGACTTCGGCGGCACGATGGAATTCCAGGCTCCGGCAGGCCGAACGGGGTACCTCGATGAGCATGTCGGGCGGATAGCCGGCGAGCTGGTGGCGCGCGAGCGCGGCCTGCGCGATGTCGATCGTGCGGTTCATCACCTCGAAGCTGCCGAGCTTGGGCACCACGGACGCTTCCTTCGTCGCGTCGACGAGCTCCTCCTCGCTCTCCCCGCCCGCCGGGAAACCCTCCGGTCCGGAGCCGAAGCGGTTCAACATCGCATTCGACTCGAACAGCGACGTGGTGCTGCGCCACACCCGGGCCAGCCACTCGGTGGTGGCGCGCGGACCCTGTTCTGCGGGTTCTTCGACGCCGCCGGACTCGCTGCCGGCCAACGACACCGCGATGGTGAGGTCGGCGTTGACGGCAGCGATCGGCGCCATCGGCAGCGGTTCGAGGATGCCGCCGTCGGCGAGCAGTCGGCCGTCGAGCACGTGCGGTGCGATCACCCCGGGGATCGCGATCGACGCGCGGATCGCCGCGTCCACCGGGCCCCGTTGCAGCCATACCGACTTACCGGCGATGAGATCGGTCGAGACCGCGGTGTAGGGGATCGGCAGGTCCTCGATCCGCGCCTCACCGAGGATGTCGCGAACCGCGTCGAGGATCTTGGTCGCGCGCAGCACCCCCGCGGCGGTGATCGAGGGATCGAGCAGCCGCAGCACGGCGCCCTGGGTCAGCGACTTCGCCCAGTCGGAGAACTCGTCGAGCTTGCCCGCCGCATACAGGCCCCCGACGAGAGCGCCCATGGACGATCCGGCGATGCCGACGATCTGGTAGCCGCGGTCCTGAAGTTCCTCGATCACCCCGATGTGGGCGTAGCCGCGGGCACCGCCGCTGCCCAGCGCCAGCGCCACCCGCTTGCCAGCCATGCCGCCATTGTCGCGCGGCTGCGCTGGTTCGGGCCGCCGGTTCGGGCCGCCGGTTCAGCCGCAGAGGCCGTCGGCCGCCGCCTGCACGGCGACGATGACCGCGGCCTGACGTGGCGGCGGCAACTGCGTCCACGGGGTGTCGTACGTTCCCGGCCCCGCCGAATCCGAGGTCTGCAACATGCCCAGGTAGGGCTCGATCTGCGATTTCGGGTCGCCGCCCTGATCGACCATCCACTGGCGAGCCGAGGTGCAGGCCTTGAAGTACTCGTCCTCGGTCGAATCGGCGGGAGCGCCGACCGCCGTGGTGACACCGCCGGGGGAGACCGCGACCGAACCCGGTGCCGCGGTTGGTGTTTGCGAGCTGGTTTCCGCGGAGGTCGAATCGGCCGGCGGTTCGGAGGTGTCTTCGGTACCCGAAGAGCATCCCGCCACGACACTCACCAACACCGCGGCCGTAGCGACGCTGTGACGCATGCGCATGCCCGTCAATCTAGGCAACGGCTCACCGGTGGCGGACACCGGCCGCACGGACCGACGAGGTTGCACTCACGCTGAATGTATCTGCAGAACCCGCAAACAGGCTTCTGGCCTGCAACGACGGAATTTGGGGCGGGTGGGGCGGTCGCCTCGCGCCGGGTTGGGCCGGCGCGGTCATGCAGACTTGCCCTCATGACGACCGGACGCCAGCAGTGTTGTAGGCCCTAGCGCCCAACCCTGCCCGTTTCCGGTTCTCTTGGAGCTTGTATGGCCTCCCCTGCAGTTCTGCCCTCTGCCGCACCCGCGGTGTCCGCGCCGACCCGGCTGCGGCTGCCCGATCTCTTGCTCGCCACCGACCGCTGCGCCGACGACGTGCTCAGCGGTCGCTACGACCACATGCTGCCCGCCGGCGGGCCACCCCGAGACGAACGGTGGTTCACCCGTCTGCACGGCGATGACGAGCTCGACATCTGGTTGATCAGCTGGGTGCCCGATCGGTCGACCGAGATGCACGACCACGGTGGCTCGCTGGGCGCGCTGACCGTGATCTCCGGTGCGCTGCGCGAGACTCGTTGGGATGGTGGAGCATTGCGGCGTCGCCGGCTACACGCCGGGGATCAGGCCGCCTTCCCGCTGGGATGGGTGCACGACGTGGTGTGGGCACCCGAACGCGACACCTCGGCCCCCGTCGCGCCCACGCTGAGCGTGCACGCCTACTCGCCGCCGTTGACCGCGATGTCGTATTACGAGGTGACGCACCAAAACACGCTGCGCCGCAACCGGACCGAGCTGACCGACGCACCGGAGTGATCATGGCCAGTCGTATCGACCGAATCCTTGACGACGCCCGCGCCCGCCTGCACAGGTTGCCGGCGGCCGAGGTACCCGCAGCGCTGGAGCGCGGCGCGATCCTGGTCGACATCCGCCCCCAGGCTCAGCGCGCACGCGAGGGGGAGGTCGCCGCGGCGTTGGTGATCGAACGCAACGTGCTCGAATGGCGTTGCGATCCGACCAGCGAGGCACGGCTGCCGCAGGCCGTCGACGACGACGTCGAATGGGTGGTGCTGTGCTCGGAGGGCTACACCTCGAGCCTGGCGGCGGCGGCCCTGCTCGACCTGGGGCTGCACCGCGCGACCGACGTCATCGGCGGGTACCACTCCTTGAAAAGTGTTCTCGCCTAGTCTTTCTCGTCGCTACTCAACAGCGGCCGCAGACGTTCGGTCTTCTCCGGTGTCCAGCCCGGCGGCTGCAGTATCGCCGCCCACGCGTTGGCCACGTCCTTGACGTAGACGTGTCCGTGCCCGTCGGGCACATCCACGGCCACCGCCATGTCCGCCGACACCTGGAGGAAGGTCACCACCGGAATCCACTGCATCCGGCCGGAGACGTCGTATCCGCGCGGCTCCTTGAGCCAATCCGGTTCGGCGAACAGCAGATCCGGGTTGAACCACGCGATCGGGTCCGACGCGTGCTGCAGGTACACCACCCGGGGGTTTTCCCACGGTGCGTCGGGGCGGGCCAGATCCTCGGCGCGCGCGGCGAAATGCACGTTCTGGCCGTCGTCGTAGATCGGCAGCCACATCGGCGAGCCGGGGTCGCGATCGTGGGTCAGCTGGGTCCAGATCGTGTTGTTGAACGTCGGGCCGCTGAACAGCGCGCCGTCGGTGCGGGCGATGAGGTTGTTGAGCGCGAGGAACGGCGCTTCGCCGCCGAACGATCCGAGGCTCTCGCCGAAGACGACCAGGCGCGGTCGCTGCGCCTCGGGCATCTCCCGGATCAGCCCGTCGATGGCCTCGAACAATGCCTGGCCCGCCTGCCGCGCGTTCTCCTTGTCCACAAGGAACGACAGCCAACTCGGCAGGAACGAGTACTGCATCGACACGATCGCCGTGTCGCCGTTGTACATGTATTCCAGCGTCGAGGCTTCCGCTTCGTTGATCCAGCCAGTGCCGGTGGTGGTGGCCACGGCGACGACTTCGCGGTCCAGCCCCCCGGTACGCAGCAGCTCCCGGGCCGCCAGCGCGGCGGTCGCCTTGATGCCGTCGGCCGAATTCAGCCCCGCGTAAGTGCGGATCGGTTCGACGGCCGGCCGCCCGTTGAACGCCGTCAACTCCTCGACCGTCGGCCCCGCCGCCACGAACACCCGGCCCTGGTGTCCCAGTGACTCCCAGCTGACCAACGACTCGGGGCCGCCGGAGCGCAGCGGTGTGGTGGGCGCTGCGAAGTCGGGATCGGTCTCGTCGTTGACGGCCTCGAACGTGTTGTTGATGGTGCTCATGGCGAAACGCACCACGATGCCGTTGAGCAGGGCGATGGCGAGCGCGAGCAGCAGGACCACCACCACGACCGACGAAACCCTCGGTGGGGCAACGCGTTCGAGCTGGCGGACCAGGAACCGCACGAGCCTGCCGATCAACTGACCTATCTCGACGAGCACGAACAGCGTGACGACCGACAGCACCGCCGTCAGCGGGTGATCCCAGAAGCCCATGCGCGGTACGCCGTTGAGATCGCGCACCTCGTCCTGCCAGATGTGGAAGTAGATGATCATCAGGATCTGACCGATGACACCGATGACCAAGAGCGCGATCCAGGCCTGTCGCGGTGGGCGCGGGCTGTCGTCCTTCGACAGCATGTAGCGCACCAGCCACACCACGAACACGCCGAGCATGTATCCGAAAGCGCCTGCGGCACCGCTGACGAGGCCCTGGAACAGCGGTCCCCGCGGCAGTAGCGACGGCGTCAGCGAGAGCCAGATGAAAATCAGCCCGAGCGCCGTGCCGGCGAACGTGTATCGGCGCACCCACCACGGAGTGTCCGTCTTGACCGGGTCTCGCCTCGGTTCGTCGACCGTGGTGGCGGTGTCGTCGCGGGTCTCGGTCACCCCCGCAGATTAACGGTGGCGGAAGGTCGGTGGGCGCTTCTCGGTGAACGCGCTCATGCCCTCGGTCTGGTCCTCGGTCGCAAACGCCGAGTGGAACAGCCTGCGCTCGTAGAGAAGGCCCTCGGCCAGCGTCGATTCGAAGGCGCGGTTGACGGCCTCCTTGGCCATCCGCGAGGCCGACAACGACATCCCGGCGATGGTCTTGGCGACCGCGTTGGCCTCGTCGAGAAGTGTGTCGGCGGGCACCACCCGCGACACCAGGCCCGCCCGTTCGGCTTCCGCGGCGTCCATGTTGCGCCCGGTGAGGATCAGGTCCATCGCCTTGGCCTTGCCGATGGCGCGGGTGAGCCGCTGCGAGCCGCCCATACCGGGCAGCACGCCGAGCTTGATCTCGGGCTGACCGAATTTCGCGGTGTCGGCGGCGATCAGCAGATCGCACATCATCGCCAACTCGCACCCCCCGCCGAGCGCGTATCCGGCCACGGCCGCGATCGTCGGGGTGCGGGTGGCCGCGAACTTGCCCCAGGCGGCGAAGAAGTCGCTGGCGAAGACGTCGGCGAACGACAGGCTCGCCATCTCCTTGATGTCGGCTCCGGCGGCGAACGCCTTCTCGTTACCGGTGATGATGATGGCGCCGATCGCCGGGTCGTTGTCCAATTCGGCTGCCGCGGTGGTGACTTCGTCCATCACCTGACTGTTGAGCGCGTTGAGCGCTTTGGGCCGGTTCAGCGTGATGGTCGCGACCCGGTCGTCGCGCGTGACAACGATGGTGGAGAAGCTGGTTTCGTCACTCATTCTTGAAACTCCAGTTCGCGATCGGCCGGCGCGAAGTAGTCCTCGACGTCGGCTGTGGTGACCGCCGCCAACGAGGCGGGCGACCATTTCGGATTGCGGTCCTTGTCGACAACCTGGGCGCGGATGCCCTCGACGAAGTCGTGGGAGCGCAGGGCCCCGCACGACGTCCGGTACTCCTGGCGCAGCACGTCCTCGAGTGTGTCGAGTTTCGCCGCGCGGCGCAGCGCTTCCAGCGCAACGGAAACCGAGACGGGGGAGCGGGTCTCGATGAGGTCGGCCGCCGCGCCGGCAGCGGTGTCACCGTGGGCGCGCAGCGCGGCGACGATGTCGGGGACGGTCGCACCGGCGTAGCAGCTGTCGATCCATTCGCGTTGCTGCAGAAGGTTACTCGGCGGTGACTCGATGGCGTGGGCGGCCAGTGCGGCATCGATGCCGTCGGCGAGGATCGCGGCCTTGAAGTCTTCGAGCTTGTCGTGGGGCACGAAGTGGTCGGCGAAGCCCATCGCGATGGCGTCGGCGCCGTCGAAGTTGGCGCCCGTGAGCGCGGCGTGGCAGCCGAGCTGGCCGGGTGCGCGCGACAGGATCAGGGTGCCGCCGACGTCGGGGACGAAGCCGATACCGACCTCGGGCATGGCCATCTTGGTGGTATCGGTGACGACGCGCACGTTGCCGTGGGCGCTGACACCGACGCCGCCACCCATCACGATGCCGTCCATCAGGGCGACATACGGTTTCCCGAACCGGCCGATCTGGGCGTTGAGCAGATATTCGTCGTACCAGAACTCCCGCGCTTCGCGGCCCTTCTCGGAGCCTTCCGCCCGGGCGCTGTGATAGAGCGCGACGATGTCGCCGCCCGCGCACAGACCGCGTTCGCCTGCGCCGTCGACGACGACGGCGGTGACGGCGTCGTCGCTGGACCACTCGGCGAGCACGCGCGCCATGGTCGAAACCATGGGGTGGTTCAGCGAGTTGATGGCCTTGGGCCGGTTGAGGGTGATCAGGCCGACGCCGCGGTCAACGCTTACTAGGACATCCTCGTTTTCGCCCACGAGTATGCAATGTAGAACGTTGCCCGACCTGCGATTGCTTTGGGTAGGGTTTCCTGTGAAACAGCTGGGAAAGTTGATCGGCGCAGCCGGGAACCGACCAGGGACATGATTCGTTGTCGGTGTGTTCGCCGATTGACGATCGACATCATCAGGAGAGGAACCCACGGTGCGGGAATCCAGCAACCCCGTATTTCGATCCCTGCCAAAGTCGCAGGGCGGATATGCGCAGTTCGGTACAGGGGCCGCCGGCTACGGTACGCAGGCGGTTCACGCCGACCCCTATGTGACGCAGTACCCGGAGCAACGCCAGGCAGGCGTTGCCCGCCCGATGACCATCGACGATGTCGTCACCAAGACCGGCGTCACGCTGGCGGTGTTGACCGCGGTCGGCGTCGTCTCGTACTTCATCGCGTCGGTCAACCTGGGCCTGGCCATGCCGCTGGCGATGGTCGGCGCGCTCGGCGGCCTGGTTCTCGTGTTGGTCGCCACGTTCGGCCGTAAGCAGGACAACCCGGCGATCGTGCTCAGCTACGCCGCGCTCGAGGGCCTGTTCCTGGGTGCGATCTCGTTCTTGTTCGCCAACGTCATCTCCAACGGTGGCTACGCGATGATCACGCAGGCGATCGTCGGCACCCTCGGGGTGTTCTTCGGCATGCTCGTGGTCTACAAGACCGGCGCGATCCGGGTGACCCCGAAGTTCACGCGGATGATCGTCGCCGGCCTGTTCGGTGTGTTGGCCCTGATGCTCGTCAACTTCCTGGCGGCGATCTTCGGCTTGAACGGCGGCGCCGGCCTTGGCCTGCGCGACGGCGGCATGCTCGCGATCGGCTTCTCGCTGCTGTGCATCGGCTTGGCGGCGTTCAGCTTCCTGATCGACTTCGACGCGGCCGACCAGATGATTCGCGCGGGTGCGCCGGAGAAGGCGGCGTGGGGCGTCGCGCTCGGCCTGACCGTCACGCTGGTCTGGCTGTACATCGAGATCCTGCGACTGCTGTCCTACTTCAACAGCGACTAGCAATCCGACGAGAAGGCCCGGCACGAAACGTGCCGGGCCTTTTCTGTTGTGTTGGTCATCCCCAACCGCGATCGTTTGCGTTGGTTATCCCCAACCGCGGCCGTCACTGCGCCCGTTAACGGGTTTCTGTCCGAGCATCGATCTTCACTGCGGGCCATGGAAGTGCCGTTCCTCGGAAGCGAAGCGTTGCGTTATGGCCAGGTCGCCAACAAGCATCAACTGCGGACCCGCTATCAGGTTCTATTCCCCGGCGTGTACATCGACGACGGCGTGGCCCCGAACTTGGCGCAACGAACGATGGCCGCCTGGTTGTGGACTCGCCGGCGCGCAGTGGTTGCCGGCCTCGCGGCCGCGGCGCTACACGGTTCCCAGTACATCGCCGACGATGTCCCGATCGAGCTCATCTGGTCGAACCCGCGTGCGCCGCGGGGGATCGTGACGCGACGAGATCGACTGGCTCGCGACGAATGGGAACTTGTGGCCGGCGTGCCCGTGACGACGCCGGAGCGCACGGCGTTCGACCTCGCCCGGCTGACCCGCGGTGAAAAGGCGGTGGCCCGTCTCGACGCGCTCGGCAATGCAACTCGTTTCGACCGTGAACTCGTCGCCGGGCTTCTCGAACGGCACCGCGGATCTCCGGGTGTGCCACGAGTGTTGCCTGTTCTCGACCTGTACGACGCCGGCGCGGAGTCGCCACGCGAAACCTGGTTGCGTCTGCTGCTCATACGAGCCGGTTTTCCGCGTCCGCGGACGCAGATTCCCGTCTATGACGACTTCGGG
Organism: Mycobacterium sp. IS-1590; assembly: GCF_001500025.1. Lineage (GTDB taxonomy): Bacteria > Actinomycetota > Actinomycetes > Mycobacteriales > Mycobacteriaceae > Mycobacterium. The sequence continues at coordinate 58,394 of NZ_LQIW01000051.1, forward strand.
CGAGCCCGCTACCGCTTGGACATGGGTTGGGGGGACGAGGTGATGATCGCGGTGGAGTACGACGGCGAATTGCACCGGCTGCCGTCGCGGCTGGGAGCCGACATCGTGCGCTCGGAGTTCATCGCCCACCGGGGCTGGACACACATTCGCGTCGTCGCGGGCGTCCATCCGGCCGACATCGTCAACCGGGTGCGGCGCGCCTGGGCCGCTAGTGTGCACTCAGATCGCGAAATCGCCTCGTAACGGTCGAATTCGCGATCTGGTTGCACACTAGACGCCGCGGGCTGCGGCCGACGGGCTGCGGCCGGCGGGCTGGTCGGCCGGTCGGTGGCGAGGTTAGGACAGCCGCTCGAGCACCATCGCCATGCCCTGGCCCCCGCCGACGCACATCGTCTCGAGGCCGAACGTCTTGTCGTGTGTCGTCAGGTTGTTCAGCAGCGTGGCCGTGATCCGCGCGCCGGTCATGCCGAACGGATGGCCCAGGGCGATCGCGCCGCCCGAGACGTTGAGCTTGTCCTCGTCCATCCCGAGTTCGCGCGCCGAGCCGAGCACCTGGACGGCGAACGCCTCGTTGATCTCGTAGAGGTCGATATCGCCGATCGACATGCCGGCGTTGGCCAGCGCCTTCTTCGTCGCCTCGATCGGGCCCAACCCCATGATCTCCGGCGACAACCCGCTCACGCCCGTCGAGACCACACGCGCCAGCGGCGTGAGCCCCAGTTCGCGAGCCTTGGTGTCCGACATGATGACCACCGCCGCGGCGCCGTCGTTCAACGGGCACGCATTGCCGGCGGTGATGGTGCCGTTCGGCCGGAACACCGGCTTGAGTTGGCTGATCTTCTCGTAGGTGGTGCCCGCGCGCGGACCGTCGTCCTTGGACACCACGGTCCCGTCGGGCAGTGTCACCGGAACGATCTCGCGCTCGAAGAAGCCGTTCTTGATGGCCTCCTCGGCGCGGTTCTGCGACCGAACACCCCAGTGGTCCTGGTCCTCACGGCTGATGCCGGTGTGCAGCGCGACGTTCTCCGCCGTCTGACCCATCGCGATGTAGACATCCGGCAGCAAGCCGTCCTCGCGCGGGTCGTGCCACTCCTCGGCGCCGGCGGCCGCCTGATCCGAGCGGCTCATCGCATCGGCGAACAACGGGTTCTTGCTGTCCGGCCAACCATCTGCCGTGCCCTTCGGGAACCGCGAAACCGTCTCCACGCCAGCCGAAATGAACGCATGTCCCTCGCCGGCTTTGATCGCGTGGAACGCCATGCGCGTGGTCTGCAGCGACGACGAGCAGTAGCGGTTCACGGTCGTCCCGGGCAGGAAGTCGTAACCGAGCTGGACGGCCACCGCCCTGCCGATGTTGAAGCCGGCCTCGCCTGCGGGCTGGCCGCAGCCCATGATCAGGTCGTCGATCTCCCGCGGATCCAGTGCGGGCACCTTGTCCAGCACCGCGCGCACCATCTGGGCGGCCAGGTCGTCGGGCCGGATGTCGACCAGTGAACCCTTCGCGGCGCGGCCGATCGGCGACCGCGCGGTCGCGACAATGACGGCTTCAGGCATGGTGTCTCCTCGCATTGACGGCTATGAAGAGAACCTAGCTCGCGGTCGCCACGATGGGTGCGGGCACCCCGGTCGACCGCCGCCACAGCCGGCTCAGCCCGCCGACCCGGGCCAACAGCGCGAAGCCTTCACCCGACCGTGTCCGCCACGGCAACTCCGGCGCCGCGCCACCGAGCCAGTCGCTCAACGCATTACACAGCGCGGGTAACAATTGGTTGGCTGCCAACGCATAGCCGGCGCCGGACGGATGGAACATGTCCGGAGAGAACAGCACGTCGGGGGTGGAGCGGAAGTGGGGCGCCAGCAGGTCGGCCAGCGGCACGGGGACGCCGCCCTCGGCTCGCACCGCGGCCGTTTGAGCGCGGGCCAACCGCAGGCCGCGGCTGCGTGCCACCGCCCGCAGGGGTTGCGGAATCGCGGTGATGACGCCGAAATCGGGGCAGGTGCCCACCACCACGACGGCGCCCGCGGCCCGCAACCGGCGCACCGCCTTTCCCAAACGATTCGCCGACGGTCGGATGCCGTTCGGCCGGGTGATGTCGTTGGCGCCGATCATGATTACCGCGGCGTCGGGTGGGGGACCTGCCACGAACATGGCGTCGATCTGGCCCGACAGTCCCTTCGACGTCGCCCCGACGATCGCCTTGGTGCTCAGTCGGATCCGCTTTCCGGAGACCTCGGCCAGACCACGCGCGAGCAGAACGCCTGGCACCTCCTCGGCGGACGCGGCGCCGTAACCGGTTGCGGTCGAGTCGCCGAAGACCATCAGGTGCAGGTCGAACGGCACGCCACGGCGCCAGCGCTCGACGGGGCCGCCACCGGGTGCATAGACGCCGTCGGCGCGGGGCGGGATGTCCCACGCGTGCGGAATGACGCGGCGAGCCTGGTCGGCCTGCCCGATCAGCAGGTTGCGCGCCCCGATATAGGCCGAACCAACCGAGCCGAGCGTGGCCGCGGCCGCAAAGGCGATGGTGCTCGTCCGTCGCGGTGTGCCCACGCAGGCAAGTTTAAGTGGGTTTTCCGGGGCTACCCGCGTGGCGGGAAGCGATAAGCGGTCACATTGCGGTATCAACTCCGGTATCGAATATGACTCACTGATTGTTGAAACGAACGTAGAGTGTCAAGCTAAGACTCGAGTCACGTCCAGAAAATTAGGCGTACTCAGCACTACGGCGGCTTGAAACGTCGGAGGGGGTGGTTGTCATGACCGCACCAAGCAAGGTCGGCCATGTTCGCCGGCCAGGAGTATCGCCTGTTCACACGCGTAAACCGCGTAAGTTCCCAGTCAGCGACGGAGCGCCGGTCGAAGTCGTCGAAGACGGCCCGAGCCTCGGCGGTCGGGTGGCGTCGCTCGCGGCTCTGCTAACTGTTCGGCCCACGCTGGCTATCGGTAGCTATGCGCCTCGCCTCCCGTGGCCCTGGGGTCTGGTCGACTTCGTCTCCCGGATCGCGCGGCCGGCGCCCGGCACCGTGCGAGCCACGATCTCTTTGCCGAAATGCACCGCGCAACTCGTCAGGGCGCCCGGCGTGCTGCCCGCCGACGGCAAACGCGGCGTCATCCTGTACATGCACGGCGGCGCATTCTTGACCTGCGGCGTCAACTCGCACGGCCGCCTGGTGCAGGCGCTGTCGGGCTACGCGGACTGTCCGGTGCTGGTGGTCAACTACCGGATGATCCCGAAGCACTCCGTCGGCATGGCGATCGACGACTGCCACGACGCCTACAAGTGGCTGCGTCTGCACGGCTATGAGCCCGACCAGATCGTGCTGGCCGGCGACTCCGCGGGTGGCTACCTGGCGCTCGCCCTGGCCGAACGCCTGCAGCGCGAAGGCCTCGAAGGTGAGGTGCCCGCCGCGATGGTGACGATGTCGCCGCTCTTCGAGATCGACAACGAAGCTCGGGCCAACCACCCGAACATCCGCACCGACGCGATGTTCCCGCCGCGAGCGTTCCACGCGCTCGTCGACCTGATCGAGGATGCGGCGCGGCGTGGTCGCAAGGACGGAAAGCCCGAAGAGATCTACGAGCCGCTCGACCACATCGAACCCGGGCTGCCCCGCACGCTGATCCACGTCTCGGGTTCCGAGGTGCTGGTGAGCGATGCGCGCAAGGCCGCACGGCGGCTGGCCGCCGCGGGCGTGCCGGTCGAAGTTCGGGTCTGGCCGGGGCAGATGCACGTGTTCCAGATCGCGGCGCCGATCGTGCCCGAGGCGAAGCGCTCGCTGCGCCAGATCGGCGACTACATCCGCGAGGCGACCTGGTAGCCCACCTGGTGACGGCGGAGGCCGCCTGACACGATGGAGTCATGCGGATCGCCCGGCACATCAGTGAGCTCATCGGCAATACCCCCCTGGTACAGCTGAACTCTGTTGTTCCCCCGGGTGCGGGCACGGTCGCGGCCAAGATCGAGTACCTCAACCCCGGCGGCAGCTCCAAGGACCGCATCGCGATCAAGATGATCGACGCCGCCGAGGCCAGCGGCGAGCTCAAGCCCGGCGGCACGATCGTCGAGCCGACGTCGGGAAACACCGGGGTGGGGCTGGCGCTGATCGCCCAGCAGCGCGGCTACAAGTGCATCTTCGTCTGCCCGGACAAGGTCGGCGAGGACAAGCGCAACGTGCTGCGGGCCTACGGCGCCGACGTCGTGGTGTGCCCGACCGCGGTGCCACCCGACCATCCCGACAGCTACTACAGCGTCTCCGACCGGCTGGTCGGCGAGATCGACGGTGCGTGGAAACCCGACCAGTACTCCAACCCGATGGGGCCCGAGTCGCACTACGAGACCACGGGCCCCGAGATCTGGGCAGACACTGACGGCAAGGTCACCCATTTCGTGGCGGGCGTGGGCACCGGCGGCACCATCACCGGCGCCGGTCGCTACCTGAAGGAAGTGTCTGGCGGCAAGGTCCGGGTCATCGGCGCCGATCCGGAGGGTTCGGTGTACTCCGGCGGCTCCGGACGGCCGTATCTGGTGGAGGGCGTGGGCGAGGACTTCTGGCCCAAGGCCTACGATCCCGCGGTGCCAGACGAGATCATCGCGGTCTCAGATGCCGATTCGTTCGAGATGACGCGGAGGCTGGCGCGCGAAGAAGCACTGCTCGTCGGCGGGTCCTGCGGTATGGCGGTGGTGGCCGCCAACAAGGTGGCCGAGGCGGCCGGTCCGGACGCGTTGGTCGTCGTGCTGTTGCCCGACGGCGGAAGAGGCTATCTGGCAAAGGTTTTCAACGACGACTGGATGTCGTCGTACGGCTTTCTGCGTAGCCGCATGGACGGGTCGGTGGAGGAGTCGACGGTCGGCGAAGTGCTGCGCGGCAAGTCGGGGGCGCTACCCGACCTGGTGCACACGCACCCGTCGGAGACCGTTCGCGACGCCATCGGGATCCTGCGCGAATACGGCGTCTCGCAGATGCCCGTCGTCGGTGCCGAACCACCGGTGATGGCAGGGGAGGTCGCGGGCAGCGTGTCCGAACGCGAGCTGCTCTCCGCGGTGTTCGAGGGACGGGCCAAGCTCGCCGATGCGGTGGCCGAGCACATGAGCCCACCGCTGCCGCTGATCGGCGCCGGCGAACTGGTCAGCGCGGCGGCGAAGGAACTTCGCGAATGTGACGCGGTGATGGTGGTCGAGGAGGGAAAGCCCGTCGGCGTGCTGACCCGCCACGACCTGCTCGGTTTCCTGTCCGACGGGAGTAAACGCCGGGTTCGCTAGCGCCTCACCGTCATCGGGCCCGCGACGCCTGGCAAAAACCCTCGCACCATCGCTCGTCGGTCGGGGCGACACGCCGAATCCCAGCGATTCGGTTTCCGTGTAGAAAACCCTGCGCAAAGGCGCTTTTCCGGTAGTGTAGGCACGCTTGATCCCAGCTAAGAAGCAGACTGGAGTCGTCCGATGACCGATCAGCCGCCACCGCCCGCGAACTATCCGCCACCACCGCCGGGAGGTCATCCACCGCCCCCGCCGGGGGGCGGCAATCCGCCGCCGGCGGCCGCCACCGGTTATCCACCTCCGGCGCAACCGCTTCAGACGCTTCCGAAAGAGGCTTACACGTCGTGGTTCACCCGCGTGTTGGCGTGGCTGGTGGACTCGATCCCGATCTTCATCCTGCAGGGTATCGGTTACGCGGTGCTGCTCGGCACACAGGAAACGGCTTGCATCACCGACAGTTCCGAGTACCAACTCGGCGAATTCTGCGCGACGGGCGCCTCTACGATCGGCCAGCTGGCCGTCACGATTTCGTCGATACTCGTTCTGGCATACGTGATCTGGAACTACGGCTACCGCCAGGGGACCACCGGTTCCAGCATCGGCAAGTCGGTCCTGAAGTTCAAAGTCGTCAGCGAAAAGACCTGGCAGCCAATCGGTTTCGGCATGTCCGTCGTGCGGCAGCTGGCGCACATCATCGACGCCGCGATCTGCTATATCGGTTATCTGTTCCCGCTGTGGGACGCCAAACGGCAGACCATTGCGGATAAACTCATCAGCACCGTCTGCGTACCGTTGTAGTCAACCGGGAAGGTCACATGACTGAACAACCGCCCCAGCCACCGGGAAACAACCCGCCTCCACCTCCCGGGGGTTACCCGCCACCGCCGCCGGCCGGGGGTTACCCGCCCCCGCCGCCGCCCGGGGGTTACCCACCTCCTCCGTCGCCGGGCGGTTATCCGCCACCCCCGCCGGGGGCCGGCTATCCGCCACCGGGGCAGGGCGGTTACCCGCCCGTAGGTGGATATCCACCGCCGGGTGGGCCGGGATTCCCTGGCGCTCCGAGGTATAGCGTCGGTGAGGCGTTCTCGTGGGCGTGGGGGAAGTTCACGTCCAACGCCGCCGCACTGATCGTTCCGACGCTGGTCTTCGGCATCATCGTCTTCGCGGTGCAGGGTGTGTTCAGCGCGCTTTCGGCGGTGGTTGATCCGGAGTCGACGAGTTATTCGTCCGACGGCGACGGGTTCTCGTTCTCGTACAACGTCTCCGGTCCCCTCGGTCTTGCGATCACCATCCTCGGCTGGATCGTCGCGCTGGTCGTCGGGGGGATCGTCCAATCCGCCTACTACAACGGCATGTTGGACGTCGCCAACGGCCGGCCGGTGACCATCGGGTCGTTCTTCAAGCCGCGTAACGTCGGCGCCGTCATCATCGCGAGTGTGATCGTCGGGCTGTTGACCTCGATCGGCTTTGCGCTGTGCGTCCTTCCCGGGCTCGTCGTGGTCATCTTCACGATGTTCACCGTGATCGCCCTGTTGGACCGCAACCTCTCGCCGATCGATGCGATCAAGACCAGCTTCGACATCGCGAAGAACAACTTCGGTCAGGTCCTACTGACCTTCCTGGCGGTCTTCGCCGTGATACTGGTCGGGGCGTTGCTCTGCGGTGTGGGCCTGCTCGTCGCCCTTCCGGTCGCCGCGCTCATCGAGGTGTACGCCTATCGCAAGCTCAGCGGTGGCCAGGTCGCCGACCTCAACCCGCAACCCTTGCCGCCCGGTCCGCCACCTCAGGCGACTCCGCAGCAGTAACGGATCATCGGAAGGCGCTGACGCCGGTCAGCGCCTCTCCGATGACCAGTTGGTGCACCTCCGAGGTGCCCTCGTACGTCAGCACCGACTCCAGGTTGTTGGCGTGCCGAATGACCGGATACTCCAGTGTGATCCCGTTGGCGCCCAACAAGGTTCGACACTGGCGCGCGATCTGGATGGCCTCCCGGACGTTGTTCAGCTTTCCGAGGCTGACCTGCTCGGGCTTGATCCTGCCCTCGTCCTTGAGCTTGCCGAGGTGCAGAGCGAGGAGTTGAGCCTTGCCGAGTTCGACTGCCATGTCGGCGATCTTGGCCTGAGTCAGCTGGTAGCCCGCTAACGGCTTGTCGAACACCTCGCGTGTGCCGACGTAGTCCAGCGCGGTCTGCAGGCAGTCCCGGGCGGCGCCGACGCTGCCGAACACGATGCCGAACCGGGCTTCCGACAGGCAGCTCAGAGGCCCCGACAATCCGCGAGCCTCGGGCAGTTTCGCGTCGGCGGGCAGCCGGACATCGTCGAGGTGCAGCTCCGAGGTCACCGAGGCCCGCAGCGACAACTTGTGCGTCATGTCGGTCGCCGAGAATCCCGGCGTGCCGGCGGGCACCAGGAAGCCGGCCACTCCGTCGTCGGCCCGGGCCCACACCACCGCGACATCGGCGACCGAACCGTTGGTGATCCACATCTTCGACCCGTTCAGGATCCAGTCGGACCCGTCGCGCTTCGCGGTGGTGCGCATCCCGCCCGGATTGGACCCGAAGTCGGGTTCGGTCAGCCCGAAGCATCCGATGGCCTCACCGGCCGCCATCGCGGGCAGCCACCGGTTGCGTTGCTCCTCGCTGCCCCAGCGGTGGATCGCGAACATCGCCAGCGAGCCCTGCACCGAGACCAGGCTGCGCAGCCCGCTGTCCACGGCTTCGAGCTCCTGGCACACCAGGCCGTAGGCCGTCGCGGTCGATCCGCCGCAGCCGTAGCCCTTCAGGTGCATGCCCAGAAGGCCGAGCTTGCCGAAGTCTGCGGCCAGTTCGCGGACCGGCACCTGACCGGTTTCGAACCAGTCGGCGATGAACGGTCGCAGCCGCTGTTCGCCGAACCGGCGCACGGTCTGGCGAAGTTCGATGTCCTCGGGTGACAGCAGGGAATCCAGCTCGAGCATGTCCTCGAGGCGGGTCGCAGCGCTCATGGGACATGTCTACCCGGTCGGCGTGCACCACAGTCGTGGCTAGGCTGAGCGGTGATGTCGAAGAAGCAAACGCACGGCCCGTCCACGCAGGGTTTATCCACCAGGGCCATCCACGCCGTCCGGCCTGACCTGACCACCGGCGCCGTCAACGCACCGATCTATGCCAGCTCGACGTTCGCCCAGGACGGCGTCGGCGGGCTCCGCGGCGGCTACGAATACGCCAGGACCGGCAACCCGACCCGGGCGGCGCTGGAGGCCTCCCTCGCCGCGGTGGAGGCCGCCGCGTACGGCAGGGCGTTCTCGTCGGGCATGGCCGCCACCGACTGCGCGCTGCGCGCGATCCTGCGCCCGGGCGACCACGTCGTGATGCCCGACGACGCGTACGGCGGCACGTTCCGGTTGATCGACAAGGTGTTCACCAACTGGGGGATCGATTACACGGCCGTCTCACTCGCCGATCTCGACGCGGTGCGCGCGGCGGTCACACCGAACACCCGACTGATCCTGGTGGAGACGCCCACCAACCCGTTGCTGTCGATCGCCGACATCAGCGCGATCGCGCAGATCGGGTCGGCATCGAACGTCAAAGTGTTGGTGGACAACACGTTCGCCTCGCCCGCGCTGCAGCAGCCGCTACTGCTGGGCGCCGACATCGTGCTGCACTCCACCACCAAGTACATCGGCGGACACTCCGACGTGGTGGGTGGCGCGCTGCTGACCAACGACGAGGAACTCGACGCCGCTTTCGCATTCCTGCAGAACGGTGCGGGTGCGGTGCCCGGGCCGTTCGACGCGTACCTCACCCTGCGCGGCCTGAAAACCCTGGTGGTCCGTATGCAGCGGCACAGCGACAACGCCGCCGTCATCGCCGAGTTCCTCGACGGACATCCCGCGATCGAGACCGTCCTCTATCCGGGCCTGCCCGGACATCCGGGCCACGAGATCGCGGCCAGGCAGATGAGCGGATTCGGCGGCATGATCTCCGTGCGACTGCGCGGGGGAGCGGAGGCCGCGCGCAAATTCTGTTCGCGGACAGAAGTTTTCATCCTCGCCGAGTCGTTGGGCGGCGTCGAGTCGCTGATCGAGCACCCCGGAGCGATGACCCACGCGTCGACCGCCGGTTCCCAACTGGAGGTCCCCGATGACCTGGTGCGGCTGTCGGTCGGTATCGAAGACGTCGCGGATCTGCTGGCCGACCTCGAGCAGGCGCTGGGCTAGCGGTTAGGACAGCGCCGGACGCAGCGCCGAAGCCGTGACCGCCAGGTTCATCTCGGGCAACGCGGTCGGTGACTCGTCGATCCAGCTGCCCAGTGCGATCTCGCCCGCCCGAGCGTGCACCCACCGCCAGCCCCGGTCGTTGAGGCTGAGCAGTGCGCCCAGCCCGTCGATCGCGTGCAGCAGCGAGATGATCGCCGCTGTTGTCGGGCCCGGTGGCCTGCGATCGAACAACGCCGACAACAGTGCCGAACGCGCCTGGCCGACGCGGTTGCGGTTGATCAGCGGCCACGCGAATTCGTGTCCGAACCGCCTGTCCGGCAGAGGAATACGTCGGATCTGACCGGTTCGCTCCAGATGCCCGACGATATGAGCCTCGGTGTCCTTGGCCAGTCGCTTGACCGCCGTGCGGGGCCGCAACGGGCGTCGCTGCAACAGCCGGAACGCGGGTTCTGTGACCGGGTCCATCGCGCCGGCCGCCGACAACGCGACCAGGCGGCCCGGTTCGACCGCCTCACCGTCGACCGACGGCCGGATTCGGCAGGCCAGGGCCAGGTCGAGCAGCACCGCCGCAGCCAGCACCCGCTCCCGGCGCTGACGGTCGAGAACCGGTTGCGCCGACGCGTTGTCGAGCAGCAGCAAGAACAGGTCCTCGGCGATCTGCGCCATGAGCGGATGCTAAACCGCACCCCGCCCGCGACCCGAATTCGGCTGTGGGGTCGCCGTCAGGCGTGGTACGGCTCGGCCTCGAGCAGCTTCACCTTGACCGTGCTGCCGCTGGGCACCGTGTAGGTGCGCACGTCGCCGACCTTCGCGTCGAGGAGTGCCTCGCCCAGCGGCGACTTCGGCGAGTACACCTCGAGCTTGCCGTCGCTGATGCCTTCTTGGCGGGTGGCGATCAGGAAGGTCTCGGTGTCGTCCTCATCGTCGCCGTACTGCACCTTGACCACCGAACCCGGCAGCGCGACGCCCGACTGCTTGGGCGCCTCGCCGACCTTGGCGTTGTTCAGCAGTTCCTGCAGCTGACGGATTCGGGCTTCCTGCTGGCCCTGCTCCTCGCGGGCGGCGTGGTATCCGCCGTTCTCGCGGAGGTCACCCTCTTCGCGGCGGTCGTTGATCTCGGCGGCGATGACGGGCCGGTTGGCGATCAGCTGGTCGAGCTCCGCCTTCAACCGGTCGAATGCCTCCTGGGTGAGCCAGGTGACCTGCGTATCGGTCATGTCGTCGCGCTCCTGTCTGTCTTGGTCTTGCGGGGCGTTCTCGCGCTCTTCTCGCGTAAGACGTCTCGTGGTACGGCGCCGGGGCTTGACGTGTATTGCCGCGATCGGCGCGCTCGATCACAGCACCAAATGCAGCAATACACGGCTCCAGCAGGAACCGTGTACCGGACCATGGTAGCACCGAGGGGGCGACCAATTTTCACGAATTCGCAGTTCGCCGTTTGCCGGACCGACGAATCACCGTGATCTCAGGAAGTCACCAGATACGACGGCACATCGGTTCCGCATCCGTAAATATCGCCGATCACGGGCTGGCGGGTCGCTTTGACGGGCGCGGTCACTTGCACGGTCTGTTGCGACGACGGCGGGACCAGCACCTCCCTGCGGCCCGTCTCGGCGCCGTCGATGGAGCGGGCCCGCACGATGCAGACGACCGGCTGGGACGGGTCCTCGCGGGTCACGCTGATGGTCACCGACACCGTCTCGGCGTCGACCAGTTCGTAGGCGCCCAGTTCGCCCGTCACGGGTTCGCTCTCGAACCGCCCGAACGCCACCACGGCGACCGTCACCCCCACCGCCAGCGCGAGCAACGTTAGCGCGACGGCGAGCCAACGGCGGCGGCCACCGGAGCGCCGCTGGCGGCCATAGCGTGCGGCGGGGCGATCAATCATCTGGTTTTGACGCCCTTTTCCTAGGCTCAGGTTCGGACAGATCTACAGAACTGGAACTATAGGGACTATTGAGAGGTCTCCGCGGGTTGGTATCGCCGGAGACGACAGCGCGATGATAAGGCAGAACAGGTTGAGCGAACTGCGGTTGATGGCGGTGCACGCCCACCCGGACGATGAGTCCAGCAAGGGTGCCGCCACGATGGCCCGATACGTGGACGAGGGTGTCCGCGTGCTCGTGGTGACGCTCACCGGCGGCGAGCGCGGCGACATCCTCAACCCGGCGATGGACCTGCCCGAGGTACACGGCCGGATGGCCGAGATCCGCCGCGACGAGATGGCCAAGGCCGCCGAGATCCTGGGCGTCGAGCACCGCTGGCTCGGCTTCGTCGACTCCGGCCTGCCCGAAGGCGACCCGCTTCCGCCGCTGCCCGAAGGCTGCCTCGGGGTGGTGCCGCTCGAGCAACCGGTCGAGGCGCTGGTGCGCGTCGTGCGCGAGTTCCGGCCACACGTGATGACCACCTACGACGAGAACGGCGGCTATCCGCATCCGGACCACATCCGCTGCCACCAGGTGTCGATGGGCGCTTACGAGGCGGCCGGTGACCACCGCCTGTTCGCCGACGCCGGCGAGCCGTGGGACGTCCAGAAGCTCTACTACACGCACGGCTTCGTGCGCCAACGTATGCAGCTGCTGCAGGACGAGTTCGCCAAGCACGGCGAGGTCGGCCCGTTCGAGAAGTGGCTCAAGCACTGGGATCCCGACCACGACATCTTCGCCAAGCGCGTCACCACCCGCGTCGAGTGCGCCAAGTACTTCGCCCTGCGGGACGACGCGTTGCGCGCGCACGCCACCCAGATCGATCCAAACGGGGACTTCTTCCGTGCCCCGATCGAATGGCAGCAACGGCTGTGGCCGACCGAGGAGTTCGAGCTGGCCCGCTCGCGCGTGCCCGTATCGCTGCCCGAGGACGACCTCTTCGCCGGGATCGAGGGACGATGAATCTGCTGCTCGCCGTCGACCTGCTGGCCCAGGACCCGCCCAGGGACACCGGACCGGACTTCGGCAAGGCCAGCCCGCTGGGCCTGCTGATCGTGGTGCTGCTCTTGATCGGCACGTTCCTGCTGGTCCGGTCGATGAACCGGCATCTGCGCAAGGTGCCGAAGACGTTCGACCCGCAGGATTCGGACGCAGAGCAGACCACCGAACGGTCCGACGAGTCGCAGGCGCCGATCGAATCCGACGCGCCGCCCGACGGGACGAAACGTGAGCCAGGGGGCTAACACCCTCGCGCGGGCCACCAGCCCGTATCTGCGTCAGCACGCCGACAACCCGGTGCATTGGCGCGAATGGACGCCGGAGGCGCTGGCCGAGGCGGCCGACCGCGACGTGCCGATCCTGCTGTCGATTGGATACGCGGCCTGCCACTGGTGCCATGTCATGGCCCATGAGTCGTTCGACGACGCCGAAGTGGCTGCCGCCGCCAACTCGGGCTTCGTCTGTATCAAGGTCGACCGCGAGGAGCGGCCCGACCTCGATGCGGTGTACATGAACGCGACCGTTGCGCTCACCGGGCAGGGCGGCTGGCCGATGACCTGCTTCCTCACCCCGGACGGCAAACCGTTCTTCTGCGGGACGTACTACCCCAAGGCGACCTTCCTCCAGTTGTTGGCCGCCGTCACCGACACCTGGCGCACCCGCCGCGGTGAGGTCGAGGAGGCGTCCGAGAAGATCACCGAGGAACTTCGGTCGATGGCTTCCGGGCTGCCCGGTGGGGGACCGCCCTTGCAACCCGCGCTGTGCGATCACGCCGTTGCCGCGGTGCTGCAGGACGAGGACGTCGCCCGCGGTGGATTCGCCGCCAATCCCGCTGGTGCGCCCAAGTTTCCGCCATCGGCGTTGCTCGAAGGGCTGCTGCGCAACGACGAGCGCACCGGCGACATCATGCCCATGGAAACCGTCGAGCGGACCTGCACGGCGATGGCCCGCGGCGGTATCTACGACCAGTTGGCGGGGGGCTTCGCCCGCTACAGCGTCGACGCCGCCTGGGTGGTCCCGCACTTCGAGAAGATGTTGTACGACAACGCCCTGCTGCTGCGGGTGTACGCGCATTGGGCGCGGCGTACCGCAAACCCGCTGGCGCACAAGGTCGCCGGTGAGACCGCCGCGTTCATCGTCAACGAGCTCGGTGCCGACGGCATGTTCACCTCGTCGTTGGACGCCGACGCGGACGGGGTCGAAGGCTCGACGTACGTCTTCACCCCCGCCCAGCTGCGCGAGGTTCTCGATGACGACGACGGCGATTGGGCCGCAGAGATTTTCGCGGTTACCGAGGCGGGAACATTCGAGCAGGGTGCGTCCGTGCTGCAGCTGCCGCGCGACCCCGACGACGCCGAACGGTTCGCCAGGGTGCGGGCCGCGCTGCTGGCGGCCCGGCTCACCCGGCCGCAACCCGGTCGCGACGACAAGATCGTCACCGCATGGAATGGGCTGGCGATCACCGCACTGGTGGAAGCCGGCGTCGCGCTCGACCGGCCCGAATTCCTCGACGCCGCAACGCGATGCGCGAAGGCGATCTGGGATCTGCACATGGTCGACCGCAGACTGCGGCGGGCGAGCCTCGGCGGTGCGGTGGGCGAGAGCGCCGCGATCCTCGAAGACCACGGCGCGCTGGCCACCGGGCTGCTCACCATCCACCAGCTAACCGGTGACCGGCAGTGGCTGGAGGCTGCGATGACGCTGCTCGACATCGCGCTCGAGCACTTCGCCGACCCGGATCGGCCCGGCCGTTGGTTCGACACCGCCGACGACGCCGAGGCGTTGATGGTGCGACCGGCCGACCCGCTCGACGGTGCGACGCCGTCGGGCGCGTCCCTGATCGCCGAAGCGCTGCTCACCGCCGCGCACCTCGCCCCGGCCGAACGGGCCGATCGCTACGCCGCGGCGGCCGAAGCCACGCTGGCGGCGGCCACGCCGATCCTGACCCGGCTGCCGCGCTCGGGTGGGCACTGGCTCGCCGCCGCGGAGGCGGCCGTGCGTGGGCCGATTCAGATCGCGGTGGCGTGCGACGACCCCGCTCGATCGGAACTGCTGTCGGCCGCGCGGCGGCTCGCGCCGGGGGGAGCGGTCGTCGTGGGTGGCGCGGCGAATTCGTCGGAGCTGTTGATCGACCGCGACCGGGTCGGCGGCGCCGACGCGGCCTACGTATGTCGCGGCAGGACGTGTGACCTGCCGGTCACCACGGCACCGGAACTCGCTGCCGCACTGGGCGCGCCCGTGTAGCGTTCGGCGCATGCCGACGCCGGAAGACAACGCCAAGACCGTCGCTCGTTACCTCGAACTGGCCGCACAGGGCAAGGCCGACGACATCGCCGAGCTGTACGCCGACGACGGCACCGTCGAGGATCCGGTCGGCGGCGAGGTGCACATCGGCCGCAAGTCGATCCGCGGTTTCTACGATGCGCTCCCCACCACCGGCGCCCAGGCCGACGTCGTCACGCTGCGGGCCCTGGGCAACGAGGTGGCGTTCTTCTGGTCGCTGACCGTCGACCTCGGCGAAAACAAGATGCGCATCGAGATCATCAGCGTGATGACCTTCAACGAGGAGGGCAAGATCGCGTCGATGAAGGCCTACTGGACCCCCGAGAACGTCACGTCCCTGTAGCGCGAGAGACCGCAGAATGCCACTGTTCTGCGGCGTGTCATCGAGCAGACGCGGTCGCTCGGGGCAGGTGGCGGGCTAGAAGACGGCGAACCACATCGCGATGTAGTGGCAGATCGCTGCGACCGCCGTGCACGCGTGGAAGAACTCATGGTGGCCGAACACGGTCGGCCACGGATTGGGCCACTTGAGCGCGTAGAGCACGCCGCCGATGCTGTAGAGCGCGCCACCGACGATCAGCAGCACCAGCGCGGCCACGCCCGCACCGTGCGTGATCGGCCCGACGAACCACGCCGCCACCCAGCCGAGCAGGATGTACAGCGGCACACCCACCCAACGTGGCGCCGAGGGCCAGAAGCATTTGAGCAGCACGCCCGCGATCGCCCCGCCCCACACGATCCAGAACAGCACCATGCCGTCGGTCTGCGGCAGCGCGAGCAGGGCGAACGGCGTGTAGCTGCCCGCGATGAACACGAAGATCATCGAGTGGTCGAGGCGCTTCATCCACTTGCGTGCGGTGGGGGACCGCCAGTTGACCCGGTGGTACGCCCCGCTGACCGCGAACATCGCCACGATGGTGAGCGTGTAGATCAGCGTCGCGACGCCCGCGCGGGTGGATTGCACCGACCACGACACCGACACCAGCGTGGCGCCGCAGACGGCTGCGATGCCCGCCGCGTAGACGTGGATCCAGCCCCGCGCGCGCGGCTTGCCGATGAAATTGGCGAGACCGTCGACAACGGCTTCCGGGAAGTCCTCCGCGGTGTGTTGTGGGTCGCGGGACTCATCGGAATCGGTGGTGTCGATGGATCGGGTCATGTCACCTCCACTAATGCCATGGGGGTTTTCGAACCTCACAGTAGTCTGGATCTTCGTGGAGCTCATTCCCCCGCGCCTCAAAGAGCCGGCTTACCGGCTGTACGAGATGCGGCTGCGCCAGGAGCTGGCACGGTCCAAATCCCAACTGCCGCGCCATATTGCCGTTCTGTGTGACGGCAACCGCCGGTGGGCACGTGACCTTGGACACGACGACGTCAGCGTCGGGTACCGGATGGGCGCCCGCAAAATCGCCGACATGTTGCGCTGGTGTCAGGAAACCGGCATCGAGATGGCCACGGTGTATCTGCTGTCCACCGAGAACCTGCAGCGTGCCCCCGACGAACTGTCCCCCCTGATCGAGATCATCACCGACGTCGTCGAGGAGATCTGTGCGCCCGCGAACCACTGGAGCGTGCGCACGGTCGGCGATCTGGAGCTGATCGGCGAGGAGCCCGCGCGAAGGCTGCGCGACGCCGTCGGGTCGACCGACGCGGGCCCCGGATGTTTTCACGTCAATCTCGCCGTCGGCTACGGCGGGCGCCAGGAGATCGTCGACGCGGTACGCCAACTGCTGAGCAAGGAGCTGGCCAACGGCAGCACCGGTGAACAGCTGATCGAGGCCGTCACCATCGACGCGATATCGGAGAACCTCTACACCTCCGGACAACCCGACCCCGACCTGGTCATCCGCACCTCCGGGGAGCAGCGGCTGTCGGGCTTCCTGCTGTGGCAGAGCGCCTATTCCGAGATGTGGTTCACCGACGCCTACTGGCCGGCGTTCCGGCGGGTCGACTTCCTGCGCGCGCTGCGCGACTACACCGTGCGCCATCGCCGGTACGGAATGTGATGCACCGCCGTAGTTGATGGGACGCCGCCGTAGTTGATGGAACACTGAAGTGATGGCTGCGCTGTCGGCGGTGGTCTTTTCGCTCAGCTGGTGGTTGGGGCTGTACCTGCTGGCCCGCGACCCGCGTAAGCCCGTGCTCGTGTTGGCAGCGATCGGATTGACCAGTTTCGCGGCGGTGGTCGCGCTGGACGCCGTGCGGACCGTCAGCGGAGCCGACCTGCTCAGCCGCATCGAGGTCTACCTCGTCGTCGTACCGGGCATCGCCTGGTTCGCGGTGCTCCTGGAGCTGTCCCGGCCCCGTGACACCTGGCGTAGCCGTGCGGGCGAGCTGGGGTTGGTCGCAGTGGTGGCCGTGACCGCCTTCGTCGGCGCCGCGATGGCCGGAAGTGTCGACGGACCGCTGCGCCTCGGCCATTGGGTGATGTTCGCGGCGGTCTCGCTGTCCTCGCTCGGCGCCATGGTGTACGCGGTGCTGCGCCGGTCGCAGCCGGGACCGGTGGTCGGCTTCGTGGTGGTGGCGACGTTGTTCTTCGCGTTGGGCAACGCCATCCTGATCATTCCGCTGGGGCTGGTGCCGAGCTGGTTGGCGTTGTCGGGCACCGGGTTCGACGTCGCGCTGCTCGGAGTCGCGGTGGCGATCGGGGACGCGTTCGACGAGGGGCAGGCGCTGCGCGCCGACATGCTGCGCTCGTTCGCGGCGACGACGGTGGTGGCGGTGCTGTTCGGCGGTCAGGCGTTGATTGGTCTGGCGGTCACCGGCCACGACACCGCGCTGACCGTGCTGCTGTTCACCAGCTTGGCGATCGCGATCGCGATCAACGTGCTGGCCGACCCGCTGGCCGGTGCGCTCGACCGGTTGGCGTTCTCGCGCTCACCCGCCCTGCGCGCCGACCGCGCCGCACTGCGCAGGACCGAGGCCGCGCTGCCGCTGCGCAAGGACAACCCGCTCGACGGCGTCGACGAGCAGACGTTCGCCCGCCTCACCCGTCGCGCGCTCGGGCACTACGGTGACCTGTCCAAGCTGATCGCCAGCCCCCTGACCAACCTGCCGATCATCGACGAGCGGTTGGCGGCGCGGGGCGCCCCCGACCAGCCACTGGAGCGGGCGACCGAGCTCAAGGCGCTGCTCGCCGAGCGCATCGCCCGGCTCAAACCGCGCGACGGCGGCGAGTTCGGCACCACTGAGGAGTGGCGCCACTACAACTCGCTGTACTTCCCGTACGTCGTCGGCGTGCGCGCCTATGCGCAGAACGCCACCGCCGCCGGACTCGACCCCGTGGCCCGCCAGGCCTGGCAGTGGTTCGTCACCGAGGTGCCGCAGCGATCGCTGCACAACTGGCAGAACGCCGCCGCGCGGCTCATCGCCGCCGACCTTCGCGGCAACCTGGTGGCCGCTGGGGACTGACGCCTGAGTCCCTGAGTTCCAGAACGCGGGGAGTTCAACGCCCCGTGACCTGCGGTTGGCAGTAGCTGGCAGCATCCTGCGTCGATCTGGCAGCGGCATCTGAGCAGTGTCGGTGCCATGACCACCGCAACCACCCACCCGGTACGGGACACCGCCGGCGACGGCGACACCGGAAGCGACTCCCTACTGCGTTTCGCATTGCGCGCCGACGCGACCCTGTGCGGTGGCCTCGGGCTGATCATCGTGATGGCCGCCGACGCGCTCTCCCGAGTGAGCGGTCTGTCGGCCACCAGCGAGTGGATCGCCGGCGCAGCGCTCGTCGGCTACGGTCTCGCGCTCTTCTTGGCCGCCGGGGTGCCCGACGTCCGGCGCGTCGGCGTCGGCGTGCTCGCCGGCAACGTCGCGTTCGCGGTCGTCGTGAGCGCGGTGCTGGCGACCGGGCTGCTGCCGCTGACCGAATTCGGCGTCGTTTGCATCGCCGCGTTCACCATCGCGACCGTCGCGTTCGCGTGGGCCCAGTACCTCGGGATCCGTCGCCTGACGTGATCCCCATATGACTGGTCCGGAGCCGCCGTCGTCAGAGGTTGCGGCGTCGGCTCCGGAACGGTCCCTCACCCCCACCAGAAAGGAAATACGATGACCGCTATCTCCACGCCAAAACTGCGCGAGTCCAACGACTCGTTCCTGCGTTTCGCCTTGCGGGCCGACGCGATCGCCAGCGGGCTCATGGGCCTGGCCGGTGTGTTGCTAGCGGGGTGGCTGGCCGAGATTTCAGGGACGTCGATCGCATTCGAGTATGCGGTGGGCGCGTTCTTCATCGCCTTCGCGATCGGTGTACTGGCATTCGCCGCCATGCCGTCGGTCAGGGCCACCGGCATCGTGATCGCGGTCGGAAACGTGGCGTACACCGTCGCCACCGTCCTGTTCGTCTTGGCCGATGTCTTCCCGTTGACCACCGCGGGTGTCGTGCTCACGTTGGCCACCGGCGTCTACACATTGATCATGGCCGAACTGCAGTATCAGGGCCTCCGCCGGATCAACCGGTAGCCGGTTACAGCTTGCGCAGGCGCAGCCGGTTGATCGAATGGTCGGCGTCCTTGCGCAGGACCAGCGTCGCCCGCGGCCGGGTCGGCAGGATGTTCTCGATCAGGTTGGGCCGGTTGATCGAGTGCCAGATGTCGCGGGCGGCGAACACGGCCTGCTCGTCGGTGAGCGTGGCGTAATGGTGAAAGTGCGAGGCCGGGTCGGCGAACGCCGTCGTGCGCAAGCCGAGGAACCGATCGATGTACCACTTCTCGATATCGTCGATGCGAGCGTCGACGTAGACCGAGAAATCGAACAGGTCCGACACCATCAACGTCGGCCCGGTCTGCAGCACGTTGAGGCCCTCGAGGATCAGGATGTCGGGATGGCGGACGATCTGCTTCTCGCCGGGCACGATGTCGTAGAGCAGATGCGAGTACACCGGCGCGCAGGCGTACTCCGCGCCGGACTTGACCGTGGTCACGAACCGCATCAGCGCACGACGATCGTAGCTTTCCGGAAAACCCTTGCGGCCCATCAGGTTCCGGCGCACCAACTCGGCATTGGGGTAGAGGAACCCGTCGGTGGTCACCAGGTCGACGCGCGGGTGGTGCTCCCAGCGCGCCAGAAGTGCCTGCAGCACACGGGCGGTCGTGGACTTGCCGACGGCAACGCTGCCCGCGACGCCGATCACGAACGGCACAGGCCGGTCGGGATTCTGCGCTGACTCGCCGTTCGAGTCACCAAGGAACTCGGCGGTGGTCGCGAACAACCGCTGGCGCGCTGCGACCTGGAGGTGGATCAGCCGGGCCAACGGCAGATAGACCTCTTCGACTTCGAGCAGGTCGATCTTCTCGCCGATACCGCGCAGCTTTGTCAGCTCGTCCTCGCTGAGCTTCAGCGGCGTCGACATACGCAGGTTCCGCCACTGACTCCGGTCGAACTCCACATATGGGCTGGGTTCACTCAGCCGCGCCATGCGCCCAGTCTTGCATTTACGGTTGAGATCATGGACGCCAGCACCTCAGATCCGTTCGTCCGCGAGTATCTGCTGCTCGGTCTGCGCTTCGACCGGGTGGAGGAGGGTTACGTCGACTCGTACACCGGGGACCCGGCGCTGCGCCGTGCCGTCGCCGCCGAACCGCAGCCCGATCCAGCGGACCTGGCCAGGCAGGCCGAGCGGCTGCTGGGGGAGTTGACCTCGGTCGACGGGCTGGACGGGGCGCGCAAGGACTACATCGGCGCGCACCTGCGGGCGCTGGTGTGCGCGGGCCGCAAGTTCGCGGGCGAGCAGGTCGGATTCGTCGACGAGGTCGAGGCGTATTTCGACGTGCACATCAGCAGGAGCGATCCGGAGCGGTACCGGCAGGCCCATCGCCAGCTCGACGAGGTGCTGGGCGGGCCCGGTTCGCTCGCCGACCGGATGCAGGCCTACCGCGCGGCCGAGGAGATTCCGCCCACGCGCCTCGAAGAGTGCATCCAGGCGTTCTCCAGCGCGCTCCGCGACCGCGTGCGCGCCGAGTATCCGCTGCCGGACACGGAGACCATCACTTATGAGGTCGTCACGGACAAGCCGTGGTCGGGTTTCAACTACTACCACGGGGATTACAAGTCGACGGTGGCCGTCAACGCCGACCTCAAGCAGCAGATGTCGAACCTGCCCCGGCTGGTCGCGCACGAGTCGTATCCGGGTCACCACACCGAGCACTGCCGCAAGGAGGCCGGCCTGGTCGAGGGCAGGGGACAGGCCGAGCAGACCATCTTTCTGGTCAACACCCCGCAGTGCCTGATGGCCGAGGGCCTTGCCGATCTCGCGCTGTACGCGGCGATCGGCCCCGAATGGGGGGTGTGGGCCGGCGAGATCTACGCCGACCTGGGGCTGCGCTTCGACGGCGAGCGCGCTCAGGCGTTGTCGGAGGCGACGGCAGCCCTGGCCGAAGTGCGTCAGGACGCGGCTCTGATGCTGCATGACGAGCACCGTGACGTCGATGAGGTCGTCGCCTTCCTCAAACAGTGGCTGCTGGTCAACGATCAGCGCGCCCGCCAGATGCTGCGGTTCCTGTCGTCGCCGCTGTGGCGCGCCTACACCAGCACCTACGTCGAGGGGTACCGGCTGCTGCGGGGCTGGCTGGACGCCAGGCCCGAGGACGTCAGCCTGACCCAGCGGTTCGGCACGTTGCTCGACGAGCCGTTGATCCCGTCGTCGCTGCGGGCCGCCTGACAATCACGCGCCCTCGCCGGGGCCCACGACACCACGGTGTGCCGCCTGCCGCGCCGCGCCGCGCCGGGCCCCAGGGCACCACCCGGGTTGCTGCCCAGCTATCAGCGAATTATTCGCTGGCAGCGAATCTTTCGCTCGTAGCTGGGCACCGGCACAGGTATCTCGGCCGGGTGCGGATGATGCAGCCGTGATCTGCGAGGCTGATGTGACTATCGTGGGTGCAGCCGGGGCAACTCCGGGTCCCGGGCATGGTCGGCGCTGCGCAAGGCCGACCCGGGTGGGTGTGAAGCCGACCCCTATGGGCTGGTGGGTGCACGATCGCGGCGTCGTAGGCTGGACCGCATGACTGCAGACCCCGCGACCTCCCACGCTGCCGCTCCCGGCGCCGAGTACGCCGAGACCGCGAGCGCCGCCTACCGGGCCGCATTGCAGGTGATCGAGTCGGTGGAGCCGCGTATCGCGGCGGCGACGCGTAAAGAGCTTGCCGATCAACGGGATTCGCTCAAGCTCATCGCCAGCGAGAACTACGCCTCGCCCGCGGTGCTGTTGACCATGGGCTCCTGGTTCTCCGACAAGTACGCCGAAGGCACGATCGGACACCGGTTCTACGCGGGCTGCCAGAACGTCGACACCGTCGAGAGCATCGCCGCCGAGCACGCCCGTGAGCTGTTCGGGGCGCCGTACGCCTACGTGCAGCCGCACTCCGGTATCGACGCCAACCTCGTTGCCTTCTGGGCGATCCTGGCCACCCGCGTCGAGGCGCCCGAACTGGCCGAGGCCGGCCTCAAGCACGTCAACGACCTGTCCGAGGCGGACTGGGAGAAGCTGCGCAACAAGCTGGGCAACCAGCGGCTGCTGGGGATGTCGCTGGACGCGGGCGGGCACCTCACGCACGGCTTTCGGCCCAACATCTCCGGCAAGATGTTCCATCAGCGCAGCTACGGCACCGATCCGAACACCGGTTTCCTCGACTATGGCGCAGTGGCCGACGCGGCCCGCGAGTTCAAGCCGCTGATAATCGTGGCCGGATACTCGGCCTATCCGCGCCGGGTGAACTTCGCGACCATGCGCGAGATCGCCGACGAGGTCGGCGCCACGTTGATGGTCGACATGGCCCACTTCGCCGGCCTGGTCGCGGGCAAGGTGTTCACCGGTGACGAGGATCCGGTGCCGCACGCCCACATCACCACCACGACCACCCACAAGTCGCTGCGCGGGCCGCGCGGCGGGATGGTGCTCGCCCAGCCCGAGTACTCCGACGCCGTCGACAAGGGCTGCCCGATGGTGCTGGGTGGTCCGCTGTCACACGTGATGGCCGCCAAGGCGGTCGCGCTGGCCGAGGCTCGTCAGCCGGCATTCCAGGCGTACGCGCAGCGCGTCGCCGACAATGCCCAAGCCCTCGCCGACGGTTTCCTCAAGCGGGACGCCGCGCTGGTCACCGGCGGTACCGACAACCACATCGTGCTGCTCGACGTCACCTCGTTCGGCCTGACCGGCCGCCAGGCCGAGTCGGCGCTGCTCGACGCGGGCATCGTCACCAACCGCAACTCCGTGCCCGCCGACCCCAACGGCGCCTGGTACACCAGCGGCATCCGGTTGGGCACTCCCGCGCTGACCACGCGCGGATTCGGGGCCGACGACTTCGACCGCGTCGCCGAGCTGATCGTGGACGTCCTGTCGAACACCCAACCTTCTCCTGCTGCCGCAGGGGGCGTATCGAAGGCGAAGTACACCCTGGCCGACGGCACCGCCGAGCGCGTGCACGCCGCGTCGGCCGAGCTGCTGGCCGCCAATCCCCTGTATCCGGGCCTGACGCTCTGACCCACGCGCCACGCTGGGCGGGAATTTTACGATTCCCACAGAATTGAGTTACTGTAACTGCATGGCACAGAAACCTGTACCGAATGCGCTGATCCTCGAGCTCGAGCCGGTCGTGCAGCAGGAGCTGCGTCGTCACATCGACAGCGAGGATCTCTGGTACGCGCACGACTACGTGCCGTTCGACCAGGGCGAGAACTTCGCCTTTCTCGGCGGTAAGGACTGGGACCCGTCGCAGGTGACCCTGCCCAAGGACGTCACCGACGCGCTCGAGATCCTGCTCATCACCAAGGACAACCTGGCCGGCTTCCACCGCGAGTTCGTCTTCAGCTTCATCCTCGAAGAGAAGTGGGGCCGCTGGATCGGCCGGTGGACAGCCGAAGAGCACCTGCACGCGATCTCCCTGCGCAACTACCTCGTCGTCACCCGCGAGATCGACCCGGCCGCCAACGAGGACGTCCGCGTCGAACACGTGATGAAGGGCTACCGCGCCGACACCTACAGCCAGATCGAGCGGTTGGTGTTCATGGCCTTCTTCGAGCGCGCTCACGCCGTCTTCTGCCGCAACCTCGAGGCGAAGATCACCGAGCCGGTGCTCAAGGGCCTCATCGGCCGCATCGCCCGCGACGAGGAGCGGCACGAGGAGTTCTTCGCCAACCTGGTCTCGCACCTGCTGTCCACGAGCCGTGACGAAACCGTCGATGCCATCGTGCGGCGCGCAGCGGAGCTCGACGTCGTCGGCGGCGACATCGACGCGTATGCCGACAAGATCCGCAACGTCGCCGAGGCCGGAATCTTCGGGCCAGAACAACTGCGTCAGGTGATCGCCGACCGGATCTCCGCGTGGGGGCTGGCCGACGAGCCGAAGATGCGCGAGTTCACCTCCGCGTAACCGCAGGGCCGACACCGCGAACGAGCGGCGGCGAACACTACGGCGCGCCTGCACGGCGCATGTCCCGCAACGGGAGTAGCGTCGTTTTCGATGGCTAGCGACGTGCTTTGCTGTCCGGGCGGTACCCGATCGTTGCGATCACGAGAGGGCCGGCCCCGGCCCTGGTGCCGCAGTGTCCGCCGACGGTTCGCGGGGGACCCGCGGATACCAGGAGCGCTACGTGATCGATTTGCCTCTCCGGACCTACGTGCTCGACACCTCCGTGCTGTTGTCAGATCCTTGGGCCTGCACGCGCTTTGCCGAGCATGAGGTCGTGGTCCCGCTGGTGGTCATCAGCGAACTCGAAGCCAAGCGACACCATCATGAGCTCGGCTGGTTCGCGCGTCAGGCCCTGCGGCTGTTCGACGATCTGCGGCTCGAACACGGCCGGCTCGATCAGCCGATTCCTGTTGGCACACAGGGTGGTTCGCTGCACGTCGAACTGAACCACAGCGATCCGTCGGTGCTTCCCGCCGGTTTCCGCACCGACAGCAACGATGCGCGGATCCTGACGGTCGCGGCCAATCTGGCCGCCGAGGGCAAGCACGTCACGTTGGTCAGCAAGGACATCCCGCTGCGGGTAAAGGCGGGTGCGGTCGGATTGTCGGCCGATGAGTACCACGCCCAGGACGTCATCACGTCCGGGTGGACGGGCATGGCCGAGGTCGAGGTGGTCGGTGACGAGATCGACGCCTTGTTCGCCGAGGGCGAGATCGATCTGGAGGCAGCGCGAGATCTTCCCTGCCACACCGGTATTCGTCTTCTCGGTGGTACGTCGCACGCGCTGGGACGGGTGACGCCGGAGAAGCGGGTGCAGTTGGTGCGCGGTGACCGGGAGGCCTTCGGGCTGCGGGGTCGCTCCGCCGAACAGCGGGTGGCGCTGGACCTTCTGCTCGACGAATCCGTCGGCATCGTCTCGCTCGGCGGAAAGGCGGGCACCGGCAAGTCGGCGCTGGCGCTGTGCGCGGGGCTGGAGGCCGTGCTGGAGCGTCGCACCCAACGCAAGGTCGTGGTGTTCCGTCCGCTGTATGCGGTCGGCGGACAGGACCTGGGCTACCTGCCGGGCAGCGAGAGCGACAAGATGGGCCCCTGGGCGCAGGCGGTCTTCGACACGCTGGAAGGACTGGCCAGCCCGGCGGTGCTCGAGGAGGTG
Source organism: Mycobacterium sp. IS-1590 (assembly GCF_001500025.1). Classification (GTDB taxonomy): domain Bacteria; phylum Actinomycetota; class Actinomycetes; order Mycobacteriales; family Mycobacteriaceae; genus Mycobacterium. The sequence continues at coordinate 83,616 of NZ_LQIW01000051.1, forward strand.
CTCTCGCGCGGCATGCTCGAGGTGCTGCCGCTGACCCACATCCGCGGGCGTTCGCTGCACGACTCGTTCGTCATCGTCGATGAGGCCCAGTCGCTCGAGCGCAACGTGCTGCTGACCGTGCTGTCGCGGCTCGGCGCCGGTTCCCGGGTGGTGCTCACCCACGACGTCGCCCAGCGGGACAATCTGCGGGTCGGCAGGCATGACGGCGTCGCGGCGGTGATCGAGAAGCTCAAGGGCCACCCGCTGTTCGCCCACATCACGCTGTTACGCAGCGAGCGCTCGCCGATCGCCGCGCTGGTGACCGAGATGCTCGAGGAGATCAGCCCCGGCGCCCTGCCCTGAACCCCGCTAGCGGCGGCGATTGCGACCGACGAGGTACCAACCGGCTGCCGCCGCACCACTGAGCGCCACCACCAGGTCGGCACGATCGGCGCGCGGCAGGTCGAGCAGCGAAACCAGGCCCAGCACCGCGAATCCGGTGCTCAGGGCCGGCTGGCTGGTGGCGGTCGTGACCAGGGTGTCGCCGTGGTCGGCCGGGGTTGCGGGAGCTTCGTCGAGACGCACGGTTCTCCAGTCGATGGCAGGTGGCAGGACAGCGTTACGACGGTAAGTCCTGTGACCCGACAGGAGGAATAGGGTGTTTCCCTATGTGTGGTCCCCTGTTTGGGGTCCGCTCGGCCGCCCGACATGTCGACCCAGTTCGGCCCGCGACTTGATGCCCAGCTTGCGGTAGATGCGCGCGAGGTTGGCCTCGACGGTCTTGGGGCTGATGAACAGTGCGGCCGCGACGTCCCGGTTCTTCATTCCGCCCGCGACGAGTTCTGCGACCCGTTGCTCGGACGGTGTCAGATCCCCGCTGCGCTGAGGCCCCGCGCTCGCACGCGAGAACTCCGCGCGGGCCCTGGCCGCCCACAGCGGGATATTGAGCCTCTCGAAGACCTCCAAGGCCTCCTGAAGGTGCGTCGAGGCCGATTCCTTCTTGCGTTGCCGGCGTTCGATCTGCCCCAGGGTCAACAGCGTTCGTGCGCGCTCGAAGGGCATCGGCAGACGGCGGTGCGCGGCGAGCGCCCGCTGCGCGGCGTCGTGTGCGGCATCCAGGTCACCCAGCGCGGCCAGCAGCATGCCACGTGATCGAGCACCCACCGCGAGCATCCAGTCGCGGTTCGTCCTCCGACCGTTGTTCTCCAGCGCGGTGGTGAGTCGATCGGCCTCGTCGAGGCGGTCGAGATGGATCAGCGCCTCGACCGCGTCGGGCAAGTAGGCGGCGTGGGGCAGTTCGGTCGGCGTAGTGGCGGGGTCGAATTCGGAGAGCATCGGTTGAAGCGCGGCCGCGGCGGCTTCGTGATTGCCCAGTGAGACCTCGAGAAAGCCCAGGGTCGCCCGCACGCGGTCTGCCATGCGCAATGTTCCGGTCTGCCTTGCACATTCGAGGGCTTCCTCGATCGCCCGGCGGGCGAGATCCTCGTGGCCGGCGAATGCGGCCAGCTGCGCTCGCAAGCTCTGCGTCAAGAACTGCGAGGTGTTGCCCCCGAGCTGGCGGGCCTTCTCCACGGCGTCTTCGGCGACCAGGTTGGCCGTGACGAAGTCGCCGCGCGCGATCGCGTTCGTCACCACGTGCTGGGAGACGAAGACATGCTCACCCTCTTCGCCCTTCTCCAGGCAGCGCGCCCGGATCTTGTCCACCACACCGCGCGCTTCCTCGAGCCGGCCGGTCCACTCCAGAAGCAGGGCGTGTTGCATGGTGGGCCGAAAGACCAACGGTGAGTAGGCGTCGGGATCCTCGAGGCTCAGCGCTCGTTGCAAGGTCTCCGCGTCGTAGCCTTCGCCGGCGGCGAACCGCAGTATGACCAGCATCCCGAGCGCCATGCTGAGCAGATGCGGCTGGTCGAGGGGTTCGGCGTTGGTGACGGCCTGCGCGGCGGTCTCCAGACCCTGCTGCAGTTGATTGGCGTGAAATAACGTGTACGCCAGGGTGATCAAGGTCTGAACGCGCAGCGCGTGGTTGTCGTGGACTTCGTCGAGTGCCTCGCGCAGCAGCCGCGCGCTCTCGATGAATCCGTCCCCGTACAGCCGAACCACCGCCAGTCGACTCAACGCCTCGGCGCGCAACGCGCCGGTGGGCAGTTGTGCGATGGCCTGCGCGAGGACGGCCGCCGCGCGCTCCTGCTCCCCGGCGTCGAAATGGTGCAGCGCCGAGCGCAGCCGCCGCTGGGCGGTGTCGCCGCCGAGGCCGATGGCCAGGTCCACCAGTTCGGCGGCTGCGGCCGGCGCACCCCGCATCCGCGCCGATTCCGCGGCCATGTCCAGGGCCTCCAGAGTCACCTCGTCGCCTTTGGTGGCGGCCAGCGCCAGATGTCGGGCCCGGAGCTCGGGTTCGTCCACGATCTCGGCGAGTCGGCGGTGCATCGACCGGCGCCGGCCGGGGGAGGCCTCGGTGTAGACCCCGCTGGCCAGCAGCGGATGGGCGAATCGGATCCGGTTGCCGTCGATCGCGATGATGCCCTTGCTCTCGGCGGTCTCCAGCAACTCGACCAGCCGGTCCTCGTCGCGCGTCGTCGCGTTCGACACCACCTCAACCGTCGGCACGGCAAGGCACGAAGCGGCCAGCAGCGCGTCGTGGACATCGGTGTCGAGGCTGCCCAGCCTGGTTCGCACGACGTCGGCCAGGGTGCGGGGTAGCGACGCGTCGATGCCCGGCGCTCGTTCATCGAGGGAACGGGCCAATTCGATGGCGTAGAACGGGTTTCCACCCGACACCTGGTGGATTCGGCCGATGGTGGGACGCGAGAAGGGTCGCCGCAGCCGCACGGAGACCGCACGGTGCAGATCCTGCACACTCAACGGGCTCAACTGGATTCGATTCACGGCGTCGGGCCGGGACAACTGCAACCAGGCTTCGACCGCACCGTCGTCGGATTCGGTCCGCACGCTGGCCAGCAATCCGGCACGCCCGGTGAGCCTGCGGACCGCGAAGGCGATGACGTGCTTGCTCGACGGATCGAGCCACTGCAGGTCGTCGATGGCCAGCAGGACCGGACGGTCCTCGCTGAGCCGTTCGACCACCGAGAGAAACGCGGCGGCCACGGCACGCTGATCGGTCACCGCATCGTCGTCGGCGCGCAGCAGCACCTGGTCGACCGCGAGCAGCTGCGGCGACGGAAGATCGGCCCAGGCGCTCGCGTCGGCCTCCTCGAGGAGGTCGGCCAGCGCGGTGTATGCGAGCACCGACTCCGCGGCGGCCGGTCGGGTCGACAGCACGTGAAATCCGCGCTGTTGCGCCTGCTCGACCGCGGCCAGCCACAGCGTCGTCTTGCCGATCCCCGGCTCACCGTCGATCAGCAGCGCCGACGGGCCCAGCGCCATCGCGTCCAGGAAGGCAACGACGGCGCGCTGATGTGTCGACTGACCGATCAAGACGTCCCCTGCATGTCCCCCAGAATTGCAGTTGACCCACAAGCGTGCGAGCTCTCTATACCCCTTGGCGGCCGGGTTGACCCATCACGCGGGCCAGTTCGATGCGGGATCGGATGCCGAGCTTGCGGTACACCCGCGCCAGGGTGGCCTCGACGGTCTTCGCGCTGAGGAACAGTTCGCCTGCGACGTCGCGGTTCGTCAGCCCGGCGGCGGCCAGCTCGGCGATGCGGAGCTCTGCGGCGGTCAGCGCGGCCGGCCTCGACGCGGCGGAGCGCAGTTCGTTCCGCGCGGACCTGGCGCGCTCCGCCCACACCGGCGTGCCGAGGGCCTCGAAGGTCGCCAGCGCCTCGTTCAGCGTCGAGCCGGCGTGCGGGTCGTACGCTCGGGCCTGCAGCTGCCCGAGCAGCAGTTGGGTTCGCGCGCGTTCGAACGGCATCGCCAACCGGTCGTGGTGCTCGAGGCCCCGGCGCGCACAGCTCACGGCGTCGCGCAGATCGCCCCCGGCCGCATGCAGCATGGCGCGGCATCGTGCGCCCACCGCCAGCATCCACGCGCGGTCGAGGCGGCGGCCGTTGCGTTCCAGCGCGGCCACCAGCGGTTCTGCTTCGTCCGTGCGGCCCAGTTCGACGAGTGCCTCGACCGCGTCGGGCACGAATGCCGCCGCTTGGATCTCGGTGGACTCCGGCGCGAATCGCGATAGCAGTGCTTCGAGGACTTCCATTGCCGCGCCGTAGTTTCCGAGCGAAACCTCGAGGAAGCCGAGCGCCGACAACGCCCAGTCCTCGTGCCAGGCGGTGCCGCTGCGCCTGCAGGCGTCGATCGCGTCTGCCGCTGCCAACCGGGCCTTGCTCTCGGCGCCGTCGTAGGCGGCCAGCCAGGCCTGCAGCACCAGGTTGAGCATCGCGGGAAACTCACCACCGAGTTGCCTGGCGAGATCGGCGATTCCGCGGGCCACCCGCTTGGCCTCATCGAAGTCCGCGCGCCAGATGCGGGTCAACGCGACGTAGAAGTCGACGAAGACGACTTCGCCTTCCTCTCCTCGGTCGGTGCAGCGGCGTGAGATCTGCCGCATGCACTCATAGGCGGTGTCGAGGTCACCGGTGCAGGCGAGCATCAATGCGTGTTCGACGCTGGGCCGCAGCATGATCGGCGTGAAGGTTTCGACGTCTTCGAGTTCGAGCGCGCGGCGCATGTTCGCCTCGTCCACGCCGCCGCCGAGGAAGAACGCGATCGTCGCCCGGACCCCGAGTGCCAGGCTGAGCAGGCCGGGGATACCGAGCTTTTCGGCGTAGGCCACCGACTCCTCTGCGCGGAGTCGGGCCGAGGCAGGGTCACCGGTCATATAGTGGCCGTACGCCAACGTGGTCAGCATCACCGCTTTGGCCGGGCCCTCGGCCGCGTCGTCGAGCGCCGTCGCGAGCAGTTCGACCGCTTCGGTGTAGCCGTCGTCGATGAACCGCACGACCGCGAGCATCTGCCGGGCCTCCGCACGCACCGGTCCCGGCTTGAGGTCGTCGACCGCCCGCTCCAGCAGCGCGCGTGCCCTGGCCGGATCTCCACCGTCAAAGCAATAGGCCGCCAACCGCATTCGTCGCTCGGCGGTGTCACCGCCGAGTGCGATGGCGAGCTCGATCAACTCCGCCGCGGCGACGGGGGCGCCGCGCGCGTGCGCGGTCGTGGCCGCCCGCTCGAGCGCGCCGACGGTCGCGTCGTCGCCCGCGGTCGCGGCCAGCGCCAGATGGCGTGCCCGCAACTCGGGTTCGTCGACGACGGCGGCCAACCTGTAGTGCATCCGCCTGCGGTCCTCGAGGGAAACGCCGGAATACACACCGGTGGCCAACAGCGGGTGGGTGAAGCGGACCCGGCTGCCTTCGATGACGACGACGTCGCGCTGTTCGGCGGCCTCGAGCAACTCGACCGCCCGCTCGTGTTCGGCGCCGACCGCGGTGGCCACCAGGTCGACGGAGGGGCTGGCCACCGAGGCGGCGGCAAGCAGTGCCTCCATCGTCTCGGGATTCAGTCCGCTCAGCCTGGCCTGCACCACTGCGGCCAGCGTCTCGGGCAGCGGGGCCTCCGGTCTGTCGTCGCAGACTTTGGCCAGCTCGATCGCATAGAACGGATTGCCGCCGGAGATCTGCTGGATACGGGCCATCTTCGCGCGCGACACAGGACGCTCGAGGTGCTGTGTGACGACGGCATGCAGCGCTCGGGACGTCAACGGCCGCAGCAAGATTCGCTGGGTGGCGTCCGGGTGCCGCAGCTGGGGCCAGGTGTCGGCGCCGGTACCGTCGGTGCGCACGGTGCCCAGGATGCCGACGGGCCCCGACAGCCGACGTGCGGCGTACGACAAGACATGCGAGCTGGACGGGTCGACCCACTGCACGTCGTCGATGGCCAACAGCAGCGGTTGCCGAGAGGCAAGACCCTCGACCACCGACAGGAACGCCGCCGCGACGGCACGCCGGTCGGTGGGTGCGGCATCGGCGCGCTCGGCGCTGCGGATCCGCTCGATGGCGCTGCGCTGGGCGGCGGGCAGGTCGCCGAATTCGGCGGCATCGACGTCGGCGAGCAGTTCGGTCAACGTCGCGTAGGCAAGCACCGATTCGGCGCTCGGGTTCCTGGCCGACAGCACGCGGAAGCCACGGTTACGGGCGCGGTCCGACGTCGCCTGCCACAGAGTGGTCTTGCCGATCCCGGCCTCGCCCTCGATGACCAACGCCGAGGGCGACTGCGATGCGGATCGGAGGAAGTCCGCTACCGCCTGCTCCTCGTCCGGGCGCTCGGCCAAGTGGGACGAGGAGCGAAAATCCTTAGCGCTCGTCGTCTTTCACCTTGGCCATCGCCAACACGTCGAGACGCTTGTCCAGTTCCTCCTCGGACAGCTTGTCACCGATCAGACCCCGATCGATGACGGTCTGACGGATGGTCTTCTTCTCCTTGAGCGCCTGCTTGGCGACCGCGGCGGCCTCCTCGTAGCCGATCGCCGAGTTCAGCGGCGTGACGATCGACGGGGAGGACTCGGCCAGCTCACGCAGCCGGTCCTCGTTGGCCACCAGGCCGTCGATGCAGCGTTGCGCGAACAACTTCGACGAGTTGGTCAGGATCTTGAACGACTCGAGGATGTTGCGGGCCATCATCGGGATGTACACGTTCAGCTCGAACGCACCGTTGCCCCCGCCCCAGGCGATCGCTGCGTCGTTGCCGATCACCTGCGCGGCCACCTGCGTCACCGCCTCGGGAATCACCGGGTTCACCTTGCCCGGCATGATCGAGCTGCCCGGCTGAAGATCCGGCAGCTGCAGCTCGCCGAGACCGGTCAGCGGGCCTGAGCCCATCCACCGGATGTCGTTGGCGATCTTGGTCAGCGACACGGCGATGGTGCGCAGCGCGCCCGAGGCCTCGACCAGCCCGTCGCGGGCCGCCTGGGCCTCGAAATGGTTGGCGGCGACCTGCAATTCGGCCAGGCCGGTCTGCTCGCGCAGCACGGCCACGACACGCTCGTCGAAGTCGTCGGGCGCGTTGAGGCCGGTGCCCACCGCGGTGCCGCCGATCGCCAGTTCCCCGAGCCTTGGAAGACACCCGCGCACCCGCTCGATACCGGCTTCGACCTGGCGGGCGTAGCCGCTGAACTCCTGGCCCAGCGTCACCGGCACGGCGTCCATCAAGTGGGTGCGCCCGGACTTGACGACGGTGCGCCACTGCCGCGCCTTGGTGGCCAGCGACTCGTGCAGCACCTCGAGCGCGGGGATCAGGTGGCGCACAGCGGCTTCCGTCGCGGCGATGTGGGTCGCGGTCGGGAAGGTGTCGTTGGACGACTGCGACATGTTCACGTCGTCGTTGGGGTGCACGGTCACGCCGTTGCGCGCCGCGATGCCGGCGATCACCTCGTTGGTGTTCATGTTCGAGCTGGTGCCCGAACCCGTCTGGAACACGTCGATCGGGAACTGGTCGTCGTGCTGACCGTCGGCGATCTCACCGGCCGCGGCGATGATCGCGTCGGCCTTGTCGGCGGCGAGCAGGCCGAGGTCCTTGTTGACCTGAGCGCAGGCACCTTTCAACAGGCCCAGGGCCCGGATCTGGGTGCGTTCGAGGCCACGGCCGGAGATCGGGAAGTTCTCCACCGCGCGCTGAGTCTGCGCGCGCCACAGCGCGTTGACCGGCACCCGGACCTCGCCCATGGTGTCGTGCTCGATGCGGTACTCGGTCCCGGTTGCGCTGTCGGAGTCGACGCTCATGAATGTCCTTACTTCTCAGATGGTTACGGCAGCGGGTAGACGGCGTTGCTGTCGCCGGTGAAGTCGATCGCGGAGTATTCGCTGAGTTTGGACAGCCGGTGGTAGGCCTCGATCATCCGCACCGTGCCCGACTTGGAGCGCATGACGATCGACTGCGTGGTGCAACCGCCGCTGTAGAAATGCACGCCCTTGAGCAGGTCACCGTCGGTGACCCCGGTCGCGCAGAAGAAGACGTTGTCGCCGGAGACCAGGTCCTCGGTGGTCAGCACGCGGTCCAGGTCGTGGCCGCGGTCGATGGCCTTCTGGCGTTCCTCGTCGTCCTTGGGGGCCAACTGGCACTGGATGGCGCCACCCATGCAGCGGATCGCCGCCGCGGCGATGATCCCCTCCGGTGTGCCGCCGATACCGGCGAGCATGTCGGTGCTGGTGTTGGGTCGGCACGCCGAGATCGCGCCTGCCACGTCGCCGTCGGTGATCAGCCGGCACCGGGCACCGGCGTCGCGCACGTCGGCGATCAACTGCTCATGTCGCGGCCGGTCCAGGATGCACACCGTCAGATCGGAGACCGACACGTTCTTGGCCTTGGCGACCCGGCGGATGTTCTCCCCGATCGGGGCGGTGATGTCGATCGCGTCGACCGCCTCGGGTCCGACGGCGATCTTGCTCATGTAGAACACCGCGGACGGGTCGAACATGGTGCCGCGTTCGGAGACCGCGAGCACCGAGATGGCGTTGGACAGGCCCTTGCTCATCAACGTGGTGCCGTCGATCGGGTCGACTGCGAAATCGCACTCCGGTCCGTCCCCGTTGCCGACCTCTTCGCCGTTGTAGAGCATCGGCGCGTTGTCCTTCTCGCCCTCGCCGATCACCACGACGCCGCGCATCGAGACCGAGTTCACCAGCTCGCGCATGGCGTCGACGGCCGCACCGTCGCCGCCCTCCTTGTCGCCGCGGCCCACCCAGCGGCCGGCGGCCATGGCGCCTGCCTCGGTCACTCGGACGAGCTCGAGCGCGAGATTTCGATCTGGGGCTTCACCACGGGTCGGACTCATGGGCCAGATTGTCCCATTAGCGGGTCGGCGTCCGGGAGCTGGGATACTGGCTGGGTGACCTCGCAACCGGCTCCTGCACCCAAGCCCGCCAAGTCGCGGCTGCTGCACGACGGCCGGGACATGTTCTGGTCGATGGCGCCGCTGGTTGTGGCCTGCATCGTGCTGGCCGGGATGCTGGGGATGTGCTCGTTCCAGGGCGCGGGACCCGGTTCCGGCCCGGTCCCGTCCTTCGACGCCCCCGCCGCGTTACGCGCCGACGCCGATGCGCTGAAGATCCCGATCCGGATCCCGCAACTGCCCGAGGGGTGGCAGTCGAACTCGGGCAGCCGCACCGGCATCGAGGCCGGTCGCACCGACCCCGCGACGGGCCAGCCCACGCGTGCCGTCAGCTCCACCGTCGGTTATCTCGCACCGAGCGGAATGTATGTGAGCCTGACCCAGAGCAACGCCGACGAGGAGAAGCTGGTCGGGTCACTCGAGTCCGATGCCGTGCCCACCGGGGTGCAGGAAGTCGACGGCGTGAGGTGGGTGGTCTACGAGGGCGGCGGCGACGACGACAAGCCGGGTGAACCGGTGTGGACGACCCTCCTGGCCGGTCCGACCGGACCGGCACAGGTCGCGCTGACCGGCGCCGCGGATGCGGGTGATTTTCGTACGCTGGCGGCGGCGACGCAGACCGCGACGCCGCTGCCCGTCCCGTAGGAGAGCGCCCATGACCGCACCGGACCCCAATGTCGCCGCCGGGGCGGCTCCGGACCCCAATGTCGCCGCCGGGGCGGCTCCGGTAGCCGACCTCACGGGATGGGCCGCCGCCCCCTTCACCGCCGCCGGGTACACCCATGACGTCTACCGCAAGGGTGAGGGCCCAGGCGTGGTACTCATCCCCGAGATGCCCGGCGCGCACCCCGGCGTGCTGGCGCTGGGCAACCACCTCGTCGAGGCCGGTTTCACCGTCGCGATCCCGTCGTTGTTCGGCACGCCCGGTGCGCCGCCGATGCGGCCGGGCATGGTGCCGATCATGGTTCGCGGTTGCGTGGCCAAGGAATTCGCCGCATTCGCCACCAACGCCGACCGCCCCGTCGCGCACTATCTGCGTGCGCTGGCCCGCGACCTCAACGCGCAGACCCCTGGCAAGGGGGTCGGGGTCATCGGCCAGTGCTTCACCGGTGGCTTCGCCCTGGCCGCCGCGGTCGACGACAGCGTCCTCGCGCCGGTGCTGAGCCAGCCGTCGCTGCCGTTGCCGCTGACACCGAAGCAGCGCCGAGACCCGGGCTTGTCCGAGGCCGAGCTGAAGGTCGTCGAGCGCCGCGCCGCCGACGAGGGGTTGTGCGCGCTGGGATTGCGCTTCAGTAAAGACCCGCTGGTGCCCGCGGAACGCTTCAAGACGCTCAAGGACCGGCTCGGCGACGCGTTCGAGGTGATCGAGATCGACTCGGGCAAGGGCAACGAGCACGGACTGAGCGCGATGGCTCACTCGGTGCTGACGCTGGAACTGCGTCAGCAGCAAGGGCATCCGACCGACGCGGCCCTCAAGCGCGTGGTGGCGTTCCTCAAGGAACGGCTGGTTTAGGTTTCTCGTCGGCCTGGGCTGCGGCTTGCGTTGTGGCCCGCGCTTGTTTGATGCGACGGCCCAACCACCAGAACGGGTTTCGGCGCTTGGGTTTTTCGTCGGCCGAATCGGGCCGCCGCATCGGCACGCCCTTGTACTCCTCGAGGTAGACGCTGATCGTGGTGACGATGACGATCATCAGCACCGGTCCGATCACGATGCCCCACGCGCCGAACATGCTGATGCCGGCGAACACGGCGAGCAGCATCAGCGCGGCGTCCAGACGCGCCTCGCGCGGCACCAGGATGGGCCGTAGGAAGTTGTCGATGTTGGTCACCACGATCAAGTGGAACAGGATCACGAACACGCCGCCGAAGATGTTGCCGAACAGGATCATTCCGACACCGAACGGGATCGTGACGATGCCGCTGCCCAACGGGATGACCGACAGCGCCGACAGCAGCACGGCGAACAGGAAGAAACCCTGATGGAAGCCCGCCAGGTAGATCGACGCGGCGCCCGCGACGCCCTGGCAGACCGCGATGACGAACTGGCCGAACACGGTGCCCTTGACCATCGCGCCCATCTTCGCCATGTAGACGTCGGTGATCCCCTCCCCGAGCGGGTTGAGTTGGCGGATCATCGCCACCACGCGTTCACGGTTCGTCAGCAGCGACACGAACACGTACACGAACAGGATCGCGGCGGTGACGGCGCCGAACAGGCCGCCTGCCGCGCCCTGCAGCAGGCCGAGCAACCACTGGCCGGCCTCCTGGGCGACGCGTGCCATCGAAGTGCGCAGCGATTCCGGGGTGACGGTGGTGTCGATGTAGGGCACGCGGCGCAACAGGTCGTTGACGAACTGCAGCGCCCGATCCCCGAGCGCGGAAAGGTCGGTGCGGCCGACCCACTCGGCGACCCGCTCGACCATCGTCGTGATCTGCACGACCGCCAACGTCACGAACAGGCTCAGCGGCACGATCACCGCGGCGAACGCGGCGAGCACGGTCAGCGTCGCCGACAACCCCCGGCCCAGCTTCTTGTTGAGCCGCGTGTACAGCGGTGAGAACAGGTAGGCGGCCACCGCGGCCACCACGATCAGGATGAAGAACCCGCGCAGGAAGTATGCGCCGAACGCGACGGCGACGACGGTCGCGACGGCCAATGCGCGGCGTTGCGGCAGCGAGAACTCGGTACTCATTGCCGCTATGTCTACAGCGTGTCGGACCTGGCTTGCGCTTGTTTGGCGCGTTGGTCGGCGATGAAGCGCATCGACACCCGGTTCATCAGGGTCGGCGCGAGCCGGGCAAACATCCACTGGGCGTGCGCGATGCGCGGTTTGACCAGGATGGGCTTGTTCCTCTCCACCGCGCGCAGCACGTCGCGGGCCAGCCGGTCCGCGTCGTAGGGTTTGCCGCCCTGGGCCTGCAGGAAGTAATCGCGCCCGACGAAACCGCCGATCGACCCCTTGTCGAGGATCGGGGTCTCCACCGCGGCCGGGCACACCGCAAGCACCTTGACGCCGCGGGCGGCGGCCTCCGAGCGCAGCGCCAGGCTGAGTCCGACCACCGCATGCTTGGTCATCACATAGCTGGTGACCTGCCCGGCCGCGGTCAGCCCCGCCATCGATGCGGTGTTGACGATGTGGCCGTAGCCCTGGCGCACCATCAACGGATAGGCGGCCGCAACCCCGTGCACCACGCCGCGGATGTTGACGTCGATGATCGCGTTCCACTGATCCAGCGTCAGCAGTTCGGTGTCGCCGCCCCAGACGATTCCGGCGTTGTTGAACATCAGGTCGAGCCGGCCGGCCCGGTTCACCACATCGTCAACGGCGGCCTGTACCGCCGCGGAATCGGTCACGTCCAGGCGCGCGGCGCGGGCCTTTCCGCCGAGGCCGGCCACGGTGTGTTCGGCCGCATCACCGTCGACGTCGGTGCACACCACCTCGGCGCCCGCCGCCACCAGCGCCCGGCACAAGGCGGCGCCGATACCCGAACCCCCGCCGGTGACGAGGGCCTGCTTCCCAGTGAAACTCATTTCGGCTCAGCAAGTTTCATGACATGTCCCATCACATCGGGGTAGCGCTTCATGTGGGCGCCGCCGTTGAGGTCGAGCACCTCACCGGTCAGCCAGGACGCTTTCGGCGAGCACAGGTACAGCACCGCGTCGGCGATGTCCTCGGGTGTGCCCGCGCGGCCCAGCGCGGTGTTCTCGACGTACTCCTCGACGACGCCGGGAACGGCCGCGGCCGGCGCGGTCAGCGGGGTGTGCACGAAGCCCGGAGCCACGGCGTTGACGCGGATGCCGCGCGGCCCCCACTCGAGCGCGGCGACCTGGGTGAGCATCGCCAGGCCCGCCTTGGCGGCACAGTAGGCACTCATCCCCGCGGCCGGCTGGCGCCCGTTGAGCGAGCCGATCGATACCAGCGCGCCGCCTTCGCGCAGGGTGCGGCCCGCGTGCTTGGCGACGATGAACGCCCCGTTGAGGCACACGTCGATGACCGCGCGGAAGTCCTCGACGGCGAGGTCGGTGATCATGCCGACGTTGCTGAACCCCGCACAGTTGACGACGACGTCCAAGGGTCCGGTCTGGTCGAACAACGCCTGCACCGAGGCTTCGTCGGTGACCTCGACGTGCGCGGCGGTGTGTGGCTCGCCGAGTTCGGCGGCATGTTCGCGGGCCCCGTCGACGTTGCGGTCGGCGAGCATGACGCGGTCGCCTTCGGCGGCCAGCGCGCGGGCCGTAGCCAAGCCGATGCCCGACGCCGCGCCGATCACCACAGCCGTCCTGGCCGGTCGCCCGTTGCTCATACAGTTGCCCTTTCGACGGCGAGTGGAACGCGTTTCAACTTAGCGGTTCGGCGGGCCCGACCGGTGAGCGATCTGAAGATGAGCGAGTCCTCGGGAAATCCGACCGCGTCGCGCGATGACGCCGACACCCGTCGAGTGTGCAACCAGATCGCCAAATCGCCGCTGTACTACGGTTTCGGCGATCTCAGCGCACACTAGACGCGTGCCGGTGGGGCGGCTCAGACCTCGGTGGTGTCGACGGCGTCGATGTGCGCGCGCACCAGCGCCGGATAGCGCTCGCGGTCGGGGCGGAAGATGTCGTGCGGCGAGTCGGCGAACACATGCAGCGACGCCGAGGGGAACAGCTCCCGATAACGGTCCCAGGCGGCGTCGGAGATCAATGGGCTGTTCGGGCTGCGTACCACCAGCAGCGGTGGTTGCCACCGCGCCAGCGGATCCCAGAACGACTGCTTGCGCGCGGCGCCGAAGATCGCCTCGCCGGCGGCCCGGTTCAGCCGTTCGTGCACTGGGGTGCCGCGCCACCGGCCGTCCAGCAGGAAGGTGGAGACCTCTTTCGGCAGCGTGATCTCCTCGGGCACGTAGTCGCCGATCGAGATCGAGCGGACCCGATGACGATGCGCGAGCGCCCATGTCAGCGCGTAGGGGGTACCCCGGGAGAACGTCATCAGGTGGACGGGACCGTCGGTGACCGCGTCGATGACCGCGCCCACGTCAGCTCCGAGAACCGTTGAGTCGTAACCGCCCTCGGGTGCGCTGCTGCGTCCGTGCCCCCGTAGGTCGACGACCACCGTACGTCGGCCGAACAGCGGCAGCACTTCGACGTAGTCGTCGGCGACGTCGGTGAAGCCGGGGACGAAGACGATCGGGGCTCCGCGGTCGGACCCTCCCGAGTCGAGAAAGTGCAGGCGAGCACCGGCATTGGTTGTGAACCGTGATTCGACCATCACCAACACCATGCCCGGTGTCATCACCTCAGCGCTCGGTTATGTCCGCAAAAGTCGATGAGCAGCGTACGTAGCCGTGCGCTCGCGACCACTTGACCAGCCGCTCGGCGCGCGACTCAGCCTTCGGGCGGGGCGGACGCTACGACCCTGACCGTGGGCTCTTTCGACGCGCTCTTCATCTGGTGGAAGAGGTCGACGTAATACGGAAGGCACTCGGCCATCGCCTGCTGCGTGGTGAACAGCGGCCGGTACCCCAGGTCGCATTCGGCCTTGGCGATCGAGAAGTAGTTGTCGAGGTAAAGGCGTTCCACCCCAAGGGGTTCGATCATCGGTTTGGGTATGCCGAACCGGAAATGCAACCACTGCCATGCGGTCATCGCGAACCACACCAGCCGGCCCGGCACGCGGATCTTCGGGTAGCGCTCGCCGCACGCCTCGATGACGGGCCTGGAGAACTCGAACATGTTTATCGGGTCGCCGTCGTTGATGAAGTACGCCTGCCCGGGAGCGGTGCCACCCGGCACGAGGTGCTGGGCGGCGAGGATGAAACCGTGAATCAGGTTGTGCACGTAGGAATTGTCGAGCTTGACGTTCTTGCTTCCGACCAGGACCTTGACGTGCCCGGCCAGCACGGATTCGAACACCTTGCGGAACATCGTCTGGTCCCCGCGGCCCCAGATGCCGCTGGGGCGTATCGAACAGGTGAGCAGGCCGTCGACCCCGTTGGCGGCCAGCACGAACTTCTCGGCGGCGACCTTCGTCTCGGTGTACAGGTCGTTGAATCGCTCCGTGTAGGGCAGGGTCTCGTCGCCGCCGGAGATGGCCTTGCCGCCCATCACCACGCTGTTGGACGCGGTGTAGACGAAGCGCTTGGCGCCGGCGGCGCGGGCGGCGCGCACGAGGATTTCGGTGCCGGTGACGTTGATCGCGAAGCTGCGCTTGCGGTACTCGTCGGTGACCGACGCCCCGCCCATGAGATCGATGATCGCGGCGGTGTGGAAGACCGTGTCGATGCCGGCCACCGCGGCGGCCACCTGATCGGAGTCGCAGATGTCGCCTTCGACGACCTCGAGTCCGGGCTGCGCCGGAAGCGGCGACGGGGCCCGGTCGAACGAGCGGACCTCATGTCCGCGCTTGAGCAGTTCGGCCACCAGGTTGGCACCGACGAATCCCGAGCCTCCCGTGACGAGGACCCGGCCCAGTTCGGTGGTCAGCGTTGAGTCACCCATGGCGAGCAGACTAACTGAAACGTGTTACAGTTTCGACCCTTCAGGTCGGAAATCATTGCACTGTCAACTTTCGTCGCCGTCTTTGGCGGCCAGGGCGTCCTCGATGCGCTTACGGGCGCCAGCTAAGTGCTCTTCACATCGTTTAGCCAGCTCTTCGCCTCGTTCCCATAGCTTGAGCGATGTATCCAGGTCGAGTCCACCCTGCTCGAGCTGCTGGACGACCGCGACCAGCTCTTCCCGCGCTTCCTCATACCCCAACTCACTAATGGGCTTCATTTTCTGCCCCTTCCGGCCCCTCGCTGATCGCGCTGATCGCCCCGTCTGCCACCCGGACGCGCAGTCGCACACCCGTGGCGGCGTCGGCGGTGGTGCGCAAAACCTGGGCGTCGGGCATCGTCTGCACCACGGCGTAGCCGCGGGCCAGCGTCGCCGCCGGGCCCAGGGTGCTCAGCCGCGCCGACAGATGCCCGATGCGATCGGTCTCGGTGGCCACCAGCCGGGTGACGTCGCGGCGGGCGGTCGTCCGCAGCCGGGTGACCTCGTCGGCGCGCGCGGTGATCGCCGCCAGCGGCTGGGCCAGCACCGGCCTGCTGCGCAGCTGATCCAGGGCATGCTGCTCGCGGTGCACCCAGTTGCGCAGCGCGCGGCCACCCCGACGGCACAGATCGGTGATGTAGGCCTGCTCGGCTGCCGCGTCGGGAACGATGCGCTTGGCCGCGTCGGTCGGCGTCGCGGCGCGCAGATCGGCGACCAGGTCGCACAGCGGGTTGTCGGGTTCGTGTCCGATCGCGCTGACCACAGGTGTTGTGCACTTGGCGATCTCGCGGCACAGCGTCTCGTCGTAGAAGGGCAGCAGGTCCTCGACGCTGCCACCGCCACGCGCGATGACGATCACCTCGACGTCGGGGTCGGCATCGAGTTCACGCAGCGCTGCGACCACCTGCGGGACGGTGTTGGGGCCCTGCACGGCGGTGTTGCGAACCGCGAACCGCACGGCGGGCCAGCGGCCGGTGGCCACCGAGATCACGTCGTGCTCGGCATGGCTGCCGCGGCTGGTGATGAGCCCGATTGTGTTGGGCAGGAACGGAATCGGCCGCTTGAGACGGGGGTCGAAGAGCCCCTCGGCGTGCAACAACTGGCGTAGGCGTTCGATCCGCGCCAGCAGCTCACCGACGCCCACCGCGCGAATCTGGTTGACCCGCAACGAGAACGAACCGCGGCCGACGAAAAAGTTCGGCCGTCCCAGCATGACGACCCGGGTTCCCTCGGTGAGTTTCACCGGCGCGTTGAGCACCAGCTCGCGTGGGCAGGTGATCGACAACGACATGTCGACCGACGGGTCGCGCAACGTGATGTAGGCGGTGCTGGAGTTCGGTCGCGTCGAGAGTTGGGCGACCTGTCCTTCGACCCAGACCGTGCCCAGTCGCTCGATCCAGTCCTTGATCTTCATCGACACGGAGCGGACCGGAAACGGGTTCTCCGGTGACTGGCCCTGCTCGGCGTCGGTCATCTTCGCAGCCCCGCCGGGGTGCTCACTTGGCGGACGCGCGGGTGATCCTGTTGGCGAGCAGCGTCTGGAACGGGGCACGGCCCTTGGTGGCTTCCTCGTAGGCCAGCAACGCCTCGAGGTCGGCAACGCGCAGCGTGTTCAGCCGCGCACGCAGCTGAGCCAGCGTCAGTGACTCGTAGTCGAGCTCGGTGACGATCTCGGGCGCCTCGCCGATCGCCAGGTCGGCAGCTTCGCCGTCGTCCTCGCTGCCGTTCTGCTGGGACGACTGGGGCTCACCATTGCTGAACAGCGCGAAGCGGCCCTCCGTCATTCGTTCGCCGTCGCTCGGAACGGCCGGGCTCTGCGCCTCGGAGTCCTCGACATCGTCGTCGAAGGTGGCCCACTCGGGCTGCTCGTCCTTGGGCGGGAAGATGGTCTCCAGCGTCTCGTCACCCTTGTTGACCAGGTCGGCGACGTCCTGCTGGACCTTCATCACCAGATGCGCGAGCGAACTGACGATGGTCATCGGGTACATCAGGATGGTCTGGGGCAGCTTGCGGGTTTCCTCGATGGCGGTTACCGCCGCGCCAACCAGCAGACGGACCCCATACGGTGCGGTTGCCATGGTCACAGACTACGGGCGGCTTCTCGGCTGGGACGAACGGCCTTGGAACGGCACTGTGCGTACCCTGGTAGCCATGCCGCCGACTATCAATATGGGGATTCCGGGCGCCTCGAGCTCGGTCGCCGGTGGCGTGACCGGGAAGCGCGTACTGCTGGCCGAACCGCGCGGGTACTGCGCGGGAGTGGATCGCGCCGTCGAGACCGTGGAGCGTGCGCTGGAGAAGCACGGCGCTCCGGTCTACGTGCGCCACGAGATCGTGCACAACCGGCACGTCGTCGACACGTTGGCCAAGGCCGGTGCCGTCTTCGTCGACGAGACCGACGAGGTGCCCGAGGGCGCGATCGTGGTGTTCTCCGCCCACGGCGTCGCCCCGACCGTGCATCAGACCGCCAAGGAGCGCGACCTCAAGGTCATCGACGCGACCTGCCCGCTGGTCACCAAGGTCCACAACGAGGCGAAGCGGTTCGCGCGCGACGACTTCGACATCCTGCTGATCGGGCACGAGGGCCACGAGGAGGTCATCGGGACCGCCGGCGAGGCGCCCGACCACGTCCAGCTCGTCGACGGACCGGATTCGGTCGACAACGTCACCGTGCGCGACGAGAGCAAGGTCATCTGGCTGTCGCAGACCACGCTGAGCGTCGACGAGACGATGGAGACGGTGCGTCGGCTGCGGGAGAAGTTCCCGACCCTGCAGGACCCGCCCAGCGACGACATCTGTTACGCGACCCAGAACCGCCAGGTTGCCGTCAAGGCGATGGCCCCCGAGTGCGAGCTGGTGATCGTCGTCGGCTCGCGGAACTCGTCGAACTCCGTGCGTCTGGTCGAGGTCGCCTTGGGCGCCGGATCCGACGCGGCCCACCTGGTCGACTACGCCGACGACATCGACCCCGCATGGCTCGAGGGCGTGACGACGGTCGGCGTCACCTCCGGCGCGTCGGTGCCCGAGATCCTGGTGCGCGGTGTGTTGGAGCGGCTGGCCGAGTACGGCTACGACATGGTGCAGCCGGTGACGACGGCCAACGAGACGCTCGTGTTCGCGTTGCCCCGGGAGATCCGTCCCGCCCGCGCGTAACGCCCTCCGGCGTGCGATCGCTGCACGTCCCCGGCTAGATGTCGTACTCCCAGGAATCGGCCTCCCAGCCGCGGGGAGCGCGGCGACGGGTGCGGTACTCGGCGCGGTCGTCGGCCTCCTCACCGCGGTAGCGCACCCGGGAGATCGGATGGTGGGTGCCGTTGCCCGACCCGTTGCCATTGCTGCCGTTTCGGCCGTGCGGCTCCCGAGGCTGGTAGTCGTCGAAGCGACGGCGACGCTCGGGCCGGTCTGCGGTCCGGTCCTGACTCCTGCGGTCGTAGCCCGTGCGGCGTTCGGACGGCGCAGGACCGGGCTGCCGCGGGTTCGACGGGCGCGGTCGGCGCCGGGGCTCGGGTGCGGATGGCGGCTCGGCGTGCCGGCCGGAACGGGTGCGGCGCGGACGCTCGGCGATCGGCTCGATGATCTCGGTGGCCGGAGGTCGCACATGACGGGACCGCGACGTGGTGCTGCGTCTGGCAGGCCGACCGCCGCGATCGGCGGCCGCTCTGCTGGTTCGCGACGCCGTACGCTCCGCGCGGGCGGCGCGGCGCGCGGTGTCGGGGCGTTTGCGCCGTGGCCGGGCAGCGACCTCGTCGTCGTCGTCACTGGGGTGGCGCGCGAACAGCGACGAGATCTTGGTCACCGATGCCGCCACCGCGGTCGCGACGGTCGCCGCCCACGCGGGCTTTTCGGCCTCACTGTCCTCGGTGGCGGCTGGAGCGGCGCGACGGGTCGACATCCCGACGTACCAGCGGCACATTCCGATCAGCAGCACGACGGCCGAGGTGAAGAACATCAGGGGGAACCGCTCGATCAGCGGATAGCCACAGTTGATGGCCAGGTCCTTCACCCCGGTGAACTGGCCGCCGGTGAACAGGAAATAGGCCCCCGGCACGCTGACGAACAACAGCAGTGGCGGCTGAATCACCGCGGTGAACACCGCTTGCTGGCGGACCGCCAGAACGGCCGCAAGGCAGCCGATGACATAGCACGCAGCGAACACCGAGCTGAGTTCCCTGCTGCCCGATCCAGCGTCGAACGCGAACCCGATGGTCGTCAAGGTGACCGCGATCAGCACGCCACCCCACCCGGGCACACCGGGAAAGTTGGGATGCGCGGAGCGGTGGTCGGCGCCGACGGCCGACCGTGCGCGCTGTGCTGACACAGGTAGACCGTACCGGCTCCGGCTCTGTGTGGCTGTCAGCGCGGTTCTGGCGTGCCCGTCTCGGTCTCCTAGACTCTGGTCCCTGTGAGCTTGAACCTGGGAATCGTCGGTCTGCCCAACGTCGGGAAATCGACGCTGTTCAACGCGTTGACGCGGAACGACGTCCTCGCGGCCAACTACCCGTTCGCGACGATCGAACCCAACGAGGGTGTCGTTCCGCTGCCCGATCCGCGACTGGCGGAGCTCGCGAAGATGTTCGCCTCGGAAAAGATCGTTCATGCGCCGGTCACCTTCGTTGATATCGCCGGGATCGTCAAGGGCGCCTCCGAAGGCGCCGGGCTGGGAAACAAGTTCCTCGCCAACATCCGCGAGAGCGACGCGATCTGTCAGGTGGTCCGGGTGTTCAGCGACGACGATGTGGCGCACGTCGACGGCCGCATCGATCCGAAATCCGACATCGAGGTCATCGAGACCGAGTTGATCCTCGCGGACATGCAGACGCTGGAGAAGGCGCTGCCGCGACTGGAGAAGGAGGCCAGGACGCACAAGGAACGTCGGCCTGCGTACGAGGCCGCCGTGGCTGCGCAAGAAGTTCTCAACGAAGGGACCACGTTGTTCGCCGCCGGAGCCGACGTCGCGCCGCTGCGAGAGCTGAATCTGCTGACCACCAAACCGTTCCTGTACGTGTTCAACGCCGACGAGACGGTGCTGACCGACGAGGAGCGCAAGGCGGAGCTGCGTGAGTTGGTCGCACCCGCCGACGCGGTCTTCCTCGACGCGAAGATCGAGGCCGAGCTGCAGGAGCTCGACGACGAGTCGGCCGCCGAGCTCCTGGAGTCGATCGGCCAGACCGAACGTGGGCTTGATGCGTTGGCGCGCGCCGGTTTTCACACGCTGAAGCTGCAGACGTTCTTGACCGCCGGCCCGAAAGAGGCGCGCGCGTGGACGATTCACCAGGGCGATACCGCGCCCAAGGCCGCGGGTGTGATCCACACCGACTTCGAGAAAGGCTTCATCAAGGCCGAGATCGTCTCCTACGACGACCTGATCGAGGCCGGCTCGATGGCCGCAGCGAAGGCCGCGGGCAAGGTGCGGATGGAAGGCAAGGACTACGTCATGGCCGACGGCGACGTGGTCGAGTTCCGGTTCAACGTCTGACCGTCTGGCGTTAAAGTCGCTGGGCGCTGACCACCCTTACGGGTGAAGCCCGCCGCGACCGGGTCTCCCCGAGGTCGCGGCGGGCCGCATTGCATCTAGCAACAGGCAGACGTCACCGCCACCTTGTCGTCACTGCCAGCGACCGGACCTCCGCAGCAGAGGCCGCCTCCGGCGTCACCGTCGCCGGCGTGCTGCGGGCTGGAGCCGAAGGTGTCGGAGTCTTCGAGCACCGTGTACACCTCCCACTTCTCGCCCGCCGGGCCCGTGACCCAAACCTTGTCCTGCTTGGCAAAGCAACAGGTGGTGCCTATCTCTTCGTCGGTGAACAGCCCTTCGCCGGTCAGGCGGACGATTTCGGCGTGGACGGTCTCGCTCGTCGCGACCTCGACTCCGAGGTGATTGATCGTGCCGCCCTTGCCGGGATTTTCCAGTAGAACCAGCTTCAGCGGCGGTTCCGCGACTGCGAAGTTCGCGTAGCCCTCCTTGATCTTGGCGGGCGCAGTGTTGAACAGCTTCGAGTAAAAGGTGATTGCTTCGTCGAGGTCATCGACGTTGAGGGCGAGCTGAACGCGGGACATGATCTTCCTCCATACTTGTGTGACATATATCGAAGTAGCCGGCTGTCGACCACCTTCCTCACCTTTTTGATATATGTCAAGACCCATGGCAGACTTCATTGCATGCCCAAAGCCCTGCCCGTGATCGACATGTCCGCGCCGGTGTGTTGCGCGCCGGTTGCCGCCGGCCCCATGAGCGACGACGACGCACTCCATGTCGCGCTGCGGCTGAAGGCCCTCGCCGACCCGGCCAGGGTGAAGATCATGTCGATGTTGTTCAGCTCGTCGGCGGGCGAGCAGAACAGTGGTGAACTTGCGACAGCGCTTGGGTTGACCGAATCGACCGTCAGTCATCACCTGACGCAGCTTCGACGCGCTGGGCTGGTCGAGTCCGATCGGCGCGGAATGAATGTGTACCACCGACCGCACCGCGATGCATTGGGTGCGTTGTGCGCCGTTCTGGACCCAAACTGCTGCACGTAGTCCCGCCGGGGTGGTAGCGGCGAGACGTTACATTCGAGGTATGGCTGACGATTGGCGCATCGACCGGGTCGAGGAGATCCGGTCTTTGATCAAGCAGGCCGAGCCCGATGTCGTCGAAGAAATCAAATGGCGAAAGCCGTCGAACCCCGATGGCGTACCGGCGTTCTCGTTGGACGGCCTCATCTGCACGCTGGAGATGTACAAGGGCAAGGTCAAGGTGAACTTCGCCAAGGGTTCCTCCATCAGTGATCCGAACAAGCTGTTCAATGCGAGCCTGCAGGCACCCGTCGGGCGATCGATCGATCTACGCGAAGACGACGAACTGGATCCAGAGGCGTTCAAGGCGCTGATCAACACGGCGGTCGAGGTCAACCGCGCCAACAAGGCGTCGAAGCGCCGCAAGTGAGGATCGCCGACCGGTTGCCCCGCGGCGAAGGCAACGTGACGGTTCGGCGGCTGCGTCACGGGGATGCGCACGCATTCGCCGCGGGTGCCGACGATGCCGCGGTACGACGGTTCGGACACCTACCGCTGCGTGAATACTCGGCAGAGATCGTGCGTGAGCAGATCGACGGCGTCATCGCTCGCGGCCTGGCCGACGACACGCTTGCCGTGCTGGCCATCGCGGACGCGTCGTCCGACGACTTCCTCGGCAGCATCGTTCTTTTCGACATCCACGAGTCCGGTGCAGAGGTCGGCTTCTGGTTGGCTCCGCAGGGACGCGACCGCGGCGCGGCCCGTCAAGGCCTGTCCGCAGTCGCCGGCCTGGCCGCCGAGGCCGGGCTGACCCGGCTGACGGCACGGACCGCCCCGGAGAACATCGGATCTCGTCGGGTGCTGGAACGAGCCGGCTTCGTGCAGACGGGTGGTCCCCGAGACGAGACGACCCCATCCGGACAGACGACGACCGTCGTGACGTATGAGTACTACGCTCGGTAGTACAAAGATGTTCGGGGGCCGGGGGTCATGTGGCAGGCCAGGCGGCCCCTGCCGCGCTGACGAAGTACGCGCTCAGGGGAGGGCGACGCGCACCGAGCCGTCGCACGTCTGAAGGGTCGCACCGGTGACGCGCACGGAGCCGTCGCACAGCCGCGATTGAGGACTGGCGGGCCGCACCGAACCGTCGCCGGGGGCGGTGACGTCGGAATGTTCGAAGGTCAGCTGCGGATGGGGTGCCGGGGTTGCGTTGGCGGTACCCGCGGTGAGCCCTGCGGTGAAGGCGATACCGCCCGACAGCAGCGCCCCGATCAGCATTTTGTTGAAGCGTCCTGTGCTCATGGCTGCGTGGTTCCTTTCGGGAAGGCTCCGCGGGGAGTCGCGTCGCCGATGCGATGAGTACAGAACTGCGGGCGCGCTACCGATCCCAAGAATGGCGATCGCGAATCGGGTTCAATATTGTTGATGACACGCACGGATACCGCATCGTTGGTGGTCAAGGCCCCGCTGAGCCGCGTCTTCGAGGCGCTCGTCGACCCCGAGGCGCTTGTCGAGTGGCTGCCGCCGTCGGGGATGACCGGCCGGTTCGAACACTTCGATCCCCGCCCCGGCGGCGCCTACCGAATGATCCTGACGTACGTCGACCCGCCCGCGCATGGTGGTAAGAGCGACGCCGACTCCGATGCCGTTGAGGGGCGCTTCGTCGAGATAGAGCCCGACGACCGCGTTGTCCAGATCGTCGACTTCGCTTCTGCTGACGCGACTTTCGGCGGAACGATGACCATGACGTGGACGGTGACGCGGGTCGACGGCGGCACGCGGGTCGAGTTCCGTGCGGACGACGTGCCGGTCGGGATCTCGGCGGCCGACCACGCGGACGGGATGAACTCCTCGCTGGAGAACCTCGCGGCCTACCTCGCGCGCCGCCAGACCGTGTTCCGCGCCGAGCAGTAGGCCGCTGACAGCAAGAGCTGCGCGCTCGGTCACCTGGCGGGGGCTTCTCGAGCACTGATAGGGCAGAATCGCGC
Organism: Mycobacterium sp. IS-1590; assembly: GCF_001500025.1. Lineage (GTDB taxonomy): Bacteria > Actinomycetota > Actinomycetes > Mycobacteriales > Mycobacteriaceae > Mycobacterium. The sequence goes on from NZ_LQIW01000051.1 coordinate 107,368, forward strand.
ACGTGACGCAGCCGCCGCACCGCCCGGGCCCGCCTGACTGGCGTCGTCGTGGCGCGCCGCCACCCAACCCAGCGCAGCGGCGCCCGCCGCGACCGCCGGAGCCACCCACGCAACCGGCGCCGGCGCACCGCGAGCAGCCGACCGAGCAGCTCCGCACGCCACGAGGCTCTGCGGATGCCGGTCCGACACAACGCTTTCCACGGCCACCCTCACCGGCCGACATGCGGCCGACCCAGCAGATCGAACGTCCGGAAACACTCCCGCCGCCGCCACCGCCATCGTTCCGGCCGGCGCCGGGCGCGGGCGAGAAAGCGCGCCGCCGGCGGGGCTTCAACAAAACATCGATCGTGCTGATCGCCGTGATCGTGGTCGCCTTGTTGGCGGGTGGCCTGGCCGCGGGTGAGCTCTATGCGCGCCAGCGTGCGGACAACATCCTGACCGAGGTCGCCGAGTGCGTGACCGAGGATGGCGTCAAGATCTCCTTCGGTGTGAACCCGCCATTCCTGTGGCAACACATGACGGGGCATTACACGAACATCTCGGTCACCACTGACGGCAACCGGGTGCAGAGCGCCGACGGTATGACCGCGGAGGTCACCCTCGCCGATGTGCGGTTGCAGGACACCGGAGATTCCAAGGGCACCATCGGCTCACTCGATGCGACCCTCACGTGGAAGTCGGCCGGTATCAAGGACACTGTTGCGGCGAACCTGCCCGGTGTCGGCAATCTTGTCACAGGCGTGCGCACGGACCCCGCGGCGGGAACGGTGATTCTGGAGGCCGGCGACAACAGCGTCAGCGCCAAGCCGGTCGTGACCGACGGCGACCTCAACCTGCAGGTCCTCGACGTCACCGGCCCGCTGCCCAAGGACGCTGTGCAAACGGCGCTCAACGACCTGACCAAGAAGCTCAACGACAACTACCCGCTCGGGATCCGAGCCGACAGCGTCGAGGTCACCGACTCCGGTGTGGTCGGCACATTCTCGAGTCGCGACGCCGCCATCCCCAAGGAGGACGCCAACCCCTGCTTCGCCCGCCTCTAGCGCTACAGAATCGGGACCGTACTGATGACTGTGCCGGTGGCAAAGACGCACCCCGACAACAGCATCGTGAGTGCAGCGAGTAGGAGTGTCACTGTCAATTTCATCCACGTCAACATGCCCATGACGGTATGGCGGCCGGAATGAAATAGAAGCAGGGGTTTCCCTTGCCTTGGCAGCGCCGCTCCCGGGGAACGTTATGAGTCCAGTACCACGGCGATTTCGGGGCTGAGCTGATAGCCGGGCGCGAGCGGCAGGGTGTCGCCGCTCCAGAACGATCCGGGATCGAACCAGTTGTAGTGCTTCTCGGAGGTCAGCAGGCCCATCTCCTCGTAGGTGATGGCGACGGTCTCGGCGCAGTACGCGGTCTGCAGCCCCACTTGGAGCCTCTCCCGTTTTCTGCGTAGCGTCGCATCGCGAACCTTTCTGTGCACGAACGGAATTCCGCGGGTGAAGTCGGTGACGGCCAGGCGACCGCGGAACCACCGCCCGGTGAGCCGCGCGGTGCTCGGGAACGGGGTGCCGTCCATGCGGGCGACCACCTTCAACGCGCGGTCTTCCTGCTCGCGGTTGGCATACGGCGTGAGCTGGCGCAGCCAGCAGCGCTGGTGATAGTTGGTGATCCACCGCTGCACCACCTGGCGAGCGTCGTTGAGCTGCACGCCCCGCTGGTTGCGCCCGGTCCACATGTCGGTCAGCTTGTCGCCGAGTTCGGCGTGCCAGATCAGCGGCGGCAGGTCTTCGATCGCGATCGTCATCCCGACGTGGTTGACCGGGCTGTTGGTCAGCGACTGGATCGCCCGATCGGGCCCCGACCGTCCGCGAAACAGCCACAGATCGCCCGTACGGGTCGCGTCGAGCGCCTGCTCCAGCGACACGATGGTTGGTTTCACCACCGCAGCTTAGGCAGACTGAGCGTCATGCGCGGTATCTGGAAGTGGGTCGGGCTGGCGAGCGTCGCGGGTGTGGTGGCGGGCGGGGCGCTGGTCGCGCGCGATCAGCGGCGGCGTAACGCGTACACCCCCGACGACATCAGAGCGCGGCTGCACCAGCGGGTGGCCGAGGCCAACGCCGGCGGTCAGGACGCGACGGCATAGAGCCGGTGTGATCCGCTGAAGCCCTTGAGTTCGGCGTCGCGGCCGTCGCCGAACTCGATGTCCTCGACATCGGCGAGAGCGTCGCGTACCACCTCGCTCACCAGGACCTCGCCGCCGTTGGCTGCGCTCGCCACCCGTGCGGCCATCGCGACGTTACGCCCGAACAGGTCGTCGCCGCGGCGTACCGACTTGCCCATGTGGATACCCATGCGAACGCGAATACCGTTGGGGGTTCTACGAAGTGACCGTTGCACGTCCATGCTGCAGCGCACCGCTTCCTCCGGCTGGGCGAAGGCCACCATGAACCCGTCACCCTGGCTTTTGACCACGTAGCCCGAGTGCTTCTTCACGTGTCGACGCAGCATCTTGTCGTGGCGGCCCAGCAACCGGACGAAGGCGCGGTCGCCGATGCGTTCGTTGAGCGCGGTCGAGTCCTCGATGTCGGAGAACAGGATCACCATCTTGCCGCTCGGTGCAAGACGGGCCAGGTCCGGTCGCTCCACCTCCGCCCAGTCCGCGAGATCCTCGATCGAGGATCGCACCGCCGCGCCGAGGCCGTCCTTGCGCAGGATGTTGGCGGTCTGCCACACCTGTTTCACCGCTTCGCGGCCGCCGGTGAACAGCATGTTCCTGGTGTCGAGACGCCGCCGGATCTCGTCGAGTTCCTCGCGCTGGCGCGTGTAGCGGATCCACAGCACTGCGAGCGCGACGGCTTCGGCCACCGCCACAATCGCCAATACGTACGCCACGATCTGGGCACCGGTCACCCCACAAGTATTGGATGCTGAACCGGTGACGTTCGCGGAGCCCCCGTACTACGAGAGTCGATACATCCGCGCCAACCACCCTGACCTGCCCCAGGCGCTGTGGCTCCGGGAAACGCTGCTGCTCCCGACGGCAGGGCAACCGACCGCCGATGTATGGGTGATGGTCTTCGACCCCGACGGTGCGGGCAACCGTGCGCTGAAGGAGCCCTACCCCATCGAGTCGGCCGAGTACGGCTACGAGGACTGGACCGCACGCATCGCCGCGACCGTCCTCGACGACCGGTCGGCCGAGGGCGTGGTCACCGGCGGGCACCGCTCGGCGCGGTGGGACCTGCGCATCACCCCGGGCGATGAGGCGCCGGTTCGCCTGCTGTCCGACCGTGCCTACGCGGCGCGATTCCCGACCGCCAAGACGACGGTGCGCCATCCGCTTGCACGCTTCGACGGGATGCTCGAACTCGACGACGTCCGCCTCGTTCTCGACGGCTGGACCGGCAGCGTCAACCACAACTGGGGCACCCGGCACACGCCGTCGTATGCGTTCGGACAGGTCTGCGGCTTCGACGACGCTCCGGATACGACGCTCGAGATCGTCACCGCCCGAGCGGCGTTCGGGCCGGTGTTGTTGCCCGGTGTGACGCTGTTCGTGTTCCGGCACGCCGGCCAGGAGTTCGCGGTGCGCTCGATTCGCGGCAGCCTGCAGACCCACGGCCGCTACCGGCCGTTCTCATGGACGTTCGGCGGTCGGGTGGGGGAGCAGATGATCGAGGGCGAAATCGTGACCGAACCGTCCGACGTCATCGGGCTGACGTACACCGATACCGACGGCGCGGCGAAGTATTGCTACAACTCCGCGATCGCCAGCTGCCGAATCCAGGTGGCAGGCAAGGCTTTCGAGCGCACCGAGTTGACGGCTGACCGGCGCGCGATGTTCGAGATCCTGACGGGCGACCGCCAGGAGTCGGTGCCGCTGCTGGCGTGACTGCAGGCCTCGCCGTGATCGAAACTGAACTTCTGCACCAAGTTTCGACAGTCTTTGACACAGAGGTGCAGTTTCGCCGCGGGTGGCGGCTCGCGGTCACCGGCTGACGAACTGCACCACGACTTCGGAGAACGCGTCGTTGTCGTCACCGGCGGCGGTGTGCCCGGCCTCGGAGAGCTCGACGAATTCCGCGGAAGGCACCTTCTCCAGGAAGTCCTTGACCCCCGCGGTGCTCACGACGTCGGAGAGTTTCCCGCGGATCAACAGGATCGGGATGGTCAAGCTCATCACCGCCTGCTCGAGCTTCTCCTCGCGGACGAACCGGTCGTCGATCGGTGCGGTGAGAAACGCTGGATCCCAATGCCAGAACCATCGCCCGTCGCGCAACCGCAGGTTCTTCTTCAAACCTTCGGGGTTGCGCGGGCGCTTGCGGTACGGCAGATACGCAGCGACCGCGTCGGCCGCCTCGTCGAGGGTCTCGAATCCATCTATGCCGCTGGACATGAACTCGCGGATGCGGGCGCTACCGTCCTTCTCGTACCGCGGCACCACGTCGACGAGCACGAGCTTGGTGACCTTCTCCGGTCCGGCAGCGGCCGAAGCCAGCATGCCCGTCATCCCGCCCATGCTCGCGCCGATCAACGCGACCGGGCGTCCGATCTGCTCGATGACCGCAAGCGTGTCCGCACTCAATGCGTCGACGGTGTAGTTGGCGTTGGGCGCCCGGTCGCTGTCGCCGTGTCCCCGGCTGTCCAGCGCGACCACATGCAGACCCAGGCCCGCCAGGACGTGTCCGGTCTGCTTCCACGAGTAGCGGTTCTGCCCGCCGCCGTGCAGGAGCAGGACGGAGGGCTGCTGCGTCTGCGCGCCACGGTTCCACTCGTCGGCCACCAAGGTGATGTCCTCCGACCCGCGGAACTTCACGGTTTGCGGTTCGCTGTCAGTCGCGTTCACGGCCGTCCTCTCCGGCTCGCCCCGGTGGCTCACGTTACCCACCGGGAATTTCCGTCGATCCCGGTGTCCTTGATGAGGGCGTCAATATACTTTGCGCTCGTGCAGCACGAGTTTGCCGCCCGTGACCGGGAGCGCATCATCGAGGCTGCTTACGACTGTTTGTCGCAACCGCACACGGGCCCCGTCCCGGTCGCTGCGATTCTGCAGCGGGCGGAAGTCTCTACGCGCGCCTTCTACCGGCATTTCCAATCGAAGGACGAGTTGTTCCTGGCCATGCTGCGCGAGGAGACCGACGCGTTGGCGCGGCGGCTCGACCGCGTCCTCGAGGAGAAGTCCGGGGCGCCCGCCGAGCAGCTCGAAGCCTGGATCGAGGCGATGTTCGGGCTGATCCACGACGAGGAGATGCGGATGCACTTCACCGTCATCGATTCCGACGAGGTCCGCGCCGCAAGAGGCTATCGCGAGACGCGCGAGAAGGCCCACGCCGACCGCGAGCGCTCACTGGTGGAGATCTTGCGGCGCGGCCGCGACGCCGGTGCGTTCCCGCTGGCCGATCCCGAGCAGGACGCGGTCGCCATCAACGCGATCATCAGCCGTGTGCTGATCTGCCAGACCTTCGACGACCATGAGGGTCTGCGGCTGGCCAAGGCCCGCGTGCTCGACTTCGCGCTGCGAGCCCTGGGCGCCAGGCAGTACATCGGCGAACTCGAAAAGTCCGTGCGCGAAAGTTAGCCAGTGGATGCGTAGTGCGCAAACGCACCTGACCGACGTCGGCGTTTGCCCATCCGCAAATTCCCGATATACGGTTCCCGGACGTCCGGCCGTGTGTACCCTGTGCGCCACAGCCATCACGGGCGCGGGTTGTTGGTGTCAGGGAAGGTCGGCGGGCTATATGGCAGTGCAGATGGCAGTGCGGAGCGCGCGGATGAGAGCCGACTGATGGTCGCTGTCAATGCAATTGCCAAGCCCGTGCGCGCCTTCGGCGGCTTCTACTCCATGGCGCTGGACACTTTCGTGTGGATGTTCAGGCCACCTTTCGCGTGGCGTGAGTTCATCTCTCAGGCGTGGTTTGTCGCACGCGTGTCGATACTGCCGACACTGATGCTGACCATTCCGTATACGGTGTTGCTCACCTTCACGTTCAACATCCTGTTGGTGGAGTTCGGCGCCGCCGACTTCTCCGGTACGGGCGCCGCGCTCGGAACCGTGCGCCAGATCGGGCCGATCGTGACGGTGCTGGTTGTCGCCGGCGCGGGCGCCACCGCCATGTGCGCCGACCTCGGCGCGCGCACCATCCGAGAAGAACTCGATGCGCTGCGGGTGATGGGCGTGAATCCCATTCAGGCGCTGGTCGTTCCAAGGGTGTTGGCCGCGACCTTGGTGTCACTTGCGTTGTCCGCGACGGTGATCCTCGTGGGGCTGGCCGGCGCGTATTTCTTCGTGGTCTACATTCAGAACGTCTCACCGGGCGCGTTCGCCGCGGGTCTCACGTTGCTCATCGGGACCACCGACGTCATCATCGCGTTGCTCAAGGCCGCGCTGTTCGGTTTGTCCGCAGGCATGATCGCTTGCTACAAGGGCATTTCCGTGGGCGGAGGCCCGGCGGGCGTCGGCAACGCCGTCAACGAGACCGTGGTCTTCACGTTCATGGCGCTGTTCGCGATCAACATCGTCGCGACCGCAGTGGCGGTGAAGGTGACGATGTGACTGTTTCGAGGCCGCATTCCCAGTTCCCCTGGCTCAAAGCCCGGTTCAAGAGCGTCGCCGATCCGTGGAACCGCGTCGGGATGCAAGCCAAGTTCTTTGGTCGCACCCTGAGCTCGATCCGCTACACCGTCGTCCATTACCAGGTCGAGTTGATCCGGATCATCGCCCAAATGGGCCTTGGCGCGGGGGCACTCATCATCATCGGCGGCACGGTGGCGATCGTCGGCTTCCTCACCGTGACGACCGGCGCTTTGGTGGCGGTGCAGGGCTACACCGACTTCTCCGAGATCGGTGTCGAGGCGCTGACCGGTTTCGCCTCGGCGTTCTTCAATGTCCGGCTGATCGCGCCGGCCACCACGGCGGTCGCGTTGTCGGCCACCATCGGCGCGGGCGCCACCGCACAACTCGGCGCCATGCGGATCAACGAGGAGGTCGATGCGCTGGAAGTGATGGGCATCCGAAGCATCGCCTACCTCGCCTCGACGCGGGTGGTCGCCGGTTTCCTGGTGGTGATCCCGCTGTACTGCGTCGGCGTGATTGCCGCGTTCTGGGCGGCGCGCTTCGGCACCACCGTGATCTACGGTCAGTCCACGGGTGTGTACGACCACTACTTCAGGACGTTCCTCAACCCCACGGACCTGATGTGGTCGTTCGGTCAAACCATCGCGCTGTCGGTGATGATCATGCTGGTGCACACCTATTACGGCTACACCGCGCGAGGCGGGCCCGCGGGCGTCGGTGAGGCCGTCGGGCGGGCGGTGCGCACATCGCTCATCGTCTCGGCCTTCGTGCTGGTGATGCTCTCGCTCGCTGTCTACGGTCAATCCGGCAACTTCAACCTGGCCGGCTGATATGGACGTCGAAGACGAAGGCCTGCATCCCGCGTGGTGGACGTTGATCCTCGTGGTGATCGTCGCCGCCGCGATCTGGTTGACGTATGCCCTGTTCGTCGGCGCCTTCCGCAAGACCGAGACGGTCACCCTGACATCCGACCGCTCGGGTCTGGTGATGGAAACCGACGCCAAGGTCAAGTTGCGCGGCGTGCAGGTCGGGCGGGTCTCCGCAATTCAGGGCGGCAGCCAACCGGTGGCGTTGAAGCTGGAGATCGACAAGGACAAGATCCAGTTCATCCCGTCGAACGTCGAGGCGCAGATCCGGGCGACGACGGTGTTCGGCGCCAAATTCGTCGATCTGATCTATCCGAGTGATCCCAGTTCACAGCGACTGGCCGCCGGTCAGGTGATCCAGTCGCGCAACGTCACCGTCGAAGCCAACACGGTCTTTCAGAACGTCGTCGACGTGCTCGAGCAGGTCGACCCGGCCAAACTCAACAGCACGTTGTACGCGCTCGCCGAGGGTGTCCGGGGTCAGGGCGAGCTGATCGGGCAGGCCACCACCGACGCGAATCAGGTTCTGCTCGAGCTCAATCCACGCAACGAGACGATCACCGCCGACCTGCGCGCGCTGCGGGATTTCAACGACACGTACAGCGCTGCGGCACAAGACATCCTGAGCACCCTCGACGCGCTCAGCACCACAAGCACCACGATCACCGGCCAGGCCAGCCAACTGGACGCGCTGCTGCTGGCCACCATCGGACTCTCCAACAGCGGAATCAACCTGCTCGCACCGAACCAGGCGAACCTGATCAAGGCCATCAACGTCCTCGAGCCGACGACGAACCTGCTGTACAAGTACAGCCCGGAGTACACCTGCCTGCTGACCGGCGCGAAGACCCTGCTGGACACCGGCGGGTACGACGCGCCGGGCGGTAACGGGCGGACGCTCGTACTGGACGTCGCCCTAGGCGTCGGCGACGACCCCTACCGGTACCCCAATCACCTGCCGATCGTCGGCGCCAAGGGCGGGCCGGGCGGCAAGCCCAGCTGCGGCTCGCTGCCCGACGTCGCGCAGAACTGGCCGGTGCGCAACCTCGTCACCAACACCGGGTTCGGCACCGGAATCGACTGGCGCCCCAACCCCGGCATCGGCTTCCCCGGGTACGCCAACTATCTGCCGACCACCCGCGCCGTGCCCGAACCGCCAAGCGTCCGCAACCTGTTCGGCGGACCCGCGATAGGCCCGATCCCGTACCCGGGCGCCCCGGCTTACGGCGCGGACCTGTACGCCGACGACGGCACCCCACTGTGGCCGGGCCTCCCGGCCGCCCCGCCGCCGATGGCACCGCGAGATCCCGGCCCCACACCGGGTTCGGAACCTTTCATCGTCCATTCGCCCGCCCAGGTGCAGCCCACGCCCCTGCGACCGACGCCCCTGCCGACTCCCGCACGACCGGGCCCTCCGTTCGGATGACCCACGACGCCATGAGAGGTGACACGCCATGTCCAGCATGAACGCCAGGGTTCGACGGGACGCGGTGCGTCTCGCCGTGTTCCTGGCTGTGTGCCTGCTCGGCGTGTTCGGACTGTTCGCGGTCTTCGGCGAGATGCGCTTCGGGGAGGCCACCAACAGCTATGTCGCCGAGTTCACCAATGTCACCGGTCTAGAGAACGGCGACTTCGTGCGCATCGCCGGCGTCGAGGTCGGCAGCGTGGAAAAGGTTGCCATCCAACCCGATACCACAGCGCGGGTGGAGTTCAACGCGGACCAGTCGGTGGTGCTGACCGAGGGCAGCAGGGCCGTCATCCGATACGACGATCTCATCGGCGGTCGTTACCTGGCACTGGAGGAGGGCGTCGGCGGGGTCAAGAAGCTCGAACCCGGCGGCACGATTCCGTTCGCCCGCACATCTCCCGCGCTCGACCTCGACGCGCTGATCGGCGGCTTCCGGCCGTTGTTCCGTGCGCTCGATCCGGACCAGGTCAACGCGCTGTCGAGTCAGCTGATCCAAGCGCTGCAGGGTCAGGGCGCGACCATCAACTCGTTCCTGTCGCAGACCGCGGCGCTGACAACGACTTTGGCGGACCGCGACCGGCTGATCGGGGACGTGATCGTCAACCTCAACGTGGTGCTGGGATCGCTCGGTGACCAGAACGACCAGTTCGCCAAGGCGGTCGACGCGCTCAGCCAACTGGTCGCGACGCTGGCCGAGCGCAAACAAGACATCAGCAACGGGCTGGCGTACACCAACGAAGCAGCCGGAACCGTCGCGGACCTCCTGGACCAGGCTCGGCCACCGTTCACCAAGGCGATCCAGGAAACGGACCGCGCCGCGGGAATCGTGGTCGCCGACCACGAATACTTCGACAACCTACTCAACACCCTGCCCGACGCCCATCAAGCGCTTGCTCGGCAAGGGCTTTACGGCGACTTCTTCAACTTCTATCTCTGTGACATCGTGCTCAAACTCAACGGCAAGGGCGGCCAGCCGGTGTATGTGAAAGTCGCCGGGCAGTCCACCGGGAGGTGTGCGCCGCGATGAGGTCCTTCTCGGAACGGAATCAAACCGTCATCGGCGCCATCGGGCTGGCGCTGACGATCGGCATCGTGCTGGGGTCGCTGAACTACGATCGGCTGCCGTTCCTGCAGGGCAGCGAATACTCGGCCTACTTCGCCGAGGTCGGCGGGCTGCAAGCCGGTAAGGCCGTGCGTGTTTCGGGGTTCGAGGTCGGCCGGGTCAAGTCCATCGAGTTGGACGGACCGCGCGCCCTGGTGACGTTCACCGTCGACAGTGACATTCGGCTGGGCGATCGCACCGAGGCGGCGATCAAGACCGAGGGCCTGCTGGGCACGAAGATCCTCGAAGTCACCTCCCGCGGTGACGGCCGACAGGAGGGCACGATCCCCCTCGACCGCACGACGTCGCCCTACGAGCTGCCCGATGCGCTGGGCGAATTGGCCACGGCGATCAGCGGTTTGAACACCGACCAGTTGTCGGACTCGCTGAGGGTGTTGTCGGAGACCTTCTCCGACACCCCGCCCGAGCTGCGTGTCGCGATCGAGGGTGTGGCCCGGTTCTCGGACACGCTGAACGAACGCGACGCGCAGTTGCGTGGTCTGCTCGACAACGCCGACAAGGCCACCACGGTGCTGGCCGAACGCAGCAACCAGATCGTGAGCCTGGTCAACAACACCAACGCGCTGCTGGCCGAGCTGGAGAACCAGAGCGCCGCACTGGATCAGGTCTCGGGCAACATCTCGGCGCTCAGCGGGCAGCTGCAGGGTTTCATCGGCGAGAACCGCGAAACCCTGCGACCCGCCCTGGACAAGCTCAACGGCGTGCTGACGATCATCGACAATCGCAAGGAACGCCTGCAGAAGTCGCTGTCGTTGCTGACCGACTACGTGATGTCGCTGGGCGAATCGGTGTCTGGCGGCCCGTTCTTCAAGAACTACGTCGCAAACTTGCTGCCGGGCCAATTCCTGCAGCCGTTCATCGATGCCGCGTTCTCCGATCTCGGCCTGGATCCGAATGTGAAGCTGCCGTCCGAGCTGAGCGACCCGCAGGTCGGTCAGCCGGGAACGCCGGCGCTGCCGGTGCCGTTCCCGCGCACAGGTCAAGGCGGCGAACCACGGCTGACGGTCCCCGACGCCATCACCGGCAATCCCGGCGATCAGGCGTGCGGACCGCCCGGGCTGCCGTTGCCGGGTCCCGGCTGCTATCCCTACCGCGAGCCGTTGCCGGCGCCGCCGCCCGGCGGGCCGCCGCCCGGCCCCCCCGCCGAGGCGCCGCCGGCTCTGCAGTCGACCGCTGACCCGACGCCGTCTCCGGTCGCGGTGCCCGCTCCCGGCGGGCAGGCCCACCTCTCACCCGCGGAGGCCGGACGATGACCCGCGGCGCGCGCAACATGCTGGCCGTTGCCTTGGTCGTGATACTCGCCGCGGGCGCGATCGTGTTGTTGCGCAACACCGGAGCGATCAACCGCACACACGTCGTCGCCTACTTCGACAACGCCAACGGCATCTATCCCGGTGACGACGTCAACATCGTCGGCGTTCCCGTGGGCAAGATCGAGTCCATCGAACCCCAGCCCGACCGGGTCAAGATCTCGTTCTGGTACGACAGCAAGCACAAGGTGCCGGCAGACGCCAAGGCCGCGATCCTGTCACCGACGTTGGTGACCGCGCGCGCGATCCAGCTGACCCCGCCCTACACCGGCGGACCGGTGATGGGCGACGACGCGGTGATCCCGCAGTCGCGCACCGCCGTCCCGGTGGAGTGGGACGAGGTCCGCCAACAATTGCAGAAGCTCGCCGAGACGCTGCAGCCGACCGAACCGGGGGACGTGAGCCCTTTGGGATCGGTCATCAACACCACTGCCGACAACCTGCGTGGCGAGGGCTCCAACATCCGCGACACCGTCATCAAGCTGTCGCAGGCCGTGACAGCCCTGGGCGATCACAGCACCGACATCTTCTCCACGGTCAAGAATTTGGCGATCCTGGTCTCGGCGCTGCAGGACAGCACCGACGTGATGCGTCAGCTCAACCAGAACCTCGCGTCCGTGACCGGACTGCTCGCCAACGATCCCAACGAAGTCGCCGACGCGCTGCGCGACCTCAACAACGTCGTCGGGGAAGTCCAGACGTTCGTCGCCGACAACCGCGAAGCGCTGGGCACCACGTCCGACAAGTTGGCCGGGGTGACCCAGGCGTTGACCGACAGCCTCGCTGAGGTCAAGCAGTTCCTGCACGTGGCGCCCAACACGTTGCAGAACTACGTCAATATCTGGCAGCCCGCTCAGGGTGCGGTGAGCAGCTTGCCGATGCTCAACAACTTCGCCAACCCGATTTCGTTCCTGTGCGGCGGAATTCAGGCCGCGTCCCGGCTGAATGCCGAGCAGTCGGCCAAGCTGTGCGTGCAGTACATGGCGCCGATCCTGAAGAACCGCCAGTACAACTTCCTGCCCATCATGCAGAACGTCTTCTCCGGTGCCACGACGCGGCCCAATGAGCTGACCTACAGCGAGGACTGGTTGCGGCCGGACTACATTCCGCCGCAACCTGTTGCGCCCGCGGCCCCGCCGCCGTCGGCGCAGGCGGCGCCACCTGCTCCGGCAGGCCCGCCGTTGGCGGCTGAGGCGCCGGTCTCGACGAACCCGGCCGACGGTCTGCACGGGATGATGGTGCCCCAGGGGGTCGGGCCATGATGCGGCGCAGGCTTTTTCGCCGAGTGGCGATAGTGGCGGTGTCGGCGATGCTGCTGTCGGGATGTTCGGACTGGCAGGGGCTGAACTCGCTTCCGTTGCCGGGCGTCGAGGGCACCGGTCCGGGTGCGTTCACGATTCAGGCGCAGATGCCCGACGTCGACAACATCGAGCCCAATTCCCGTGTCCGGGTGGCCGATGTGAACGTCGGCACGGTGCGCAAGATCGAGCGTCAGGGTTGGCATGCGCTGGTGACGATGGAACTCAACGGTGACGTCGAACTGCCCGCGAATGCGACGGCCAAACTCGGGTTGACAAGCCTGTTGGGGTCGTTGCACATCGAGTTGGCCCCGCCGACCGACGCGCCGCCGGCGGGCAAGCTCAAAGAAGGTTCGCTGATTCCGCTCGAGTCGTCGAGCGCCTATCCGAGTACCGAGCAGGCGCTCGCCGCAGTTGCGCTGCTGCTCAACGGCGGTGGAATCGGCAATATCTACGACATCACCGAGGCGCTGAGCGTCGCGTTCACCGGCCGCGAGAATGACCTGCGCAGTCTCATCGAGCAATTGGACATCGCGATCGGACACCTCGATGACCAGAAGCAGGACATCATCGAGGCCACCGAGAGCCTGAACAGCCTGATGGGCCAGATCGCCGAGCAGAAGCCGGTGGTGGACAAGGCATTACGGACCATTCCCGATGCGCTGGCCGTGCTGAGGGATCAGCGCCAGAACCTGGCCGAGGTGCTGACCCAGCTGGGCAGGTTCAGCGCGCTGGCCGCCGACTCGGTCAACCAGACCAAAGACGCTCTGGTGCAAGAGCTCAAGGACCTCGGCGTGGTGCTCGAGGAGTTGGCCGACGCAGGTCCCGCGTTGACCCGCGCGCTGAGCTTCTTGCCGACTTTCCCGTTCCCGAAGGAGACGTTGCTCAATTGGATGCGCGGGGACTACGCGAACCTGACGTTGGTCGTCGACCTGACGTTGAGCAGAATCGATTCGGCCTTTTTCACCGGGACACGGTTCGAGTGCAACCTGACCTGGTTGGAGTTGCAGTGGGGACGCACCATCGGCCAGTTCCCCAGCCCGTGCAACCACCACGTACCGCCACCGGGGGGCAACCCGTTGGTCGCTCCGTATCGCTGGGATCAGGGGCCGTAGCATGCGAATGACCCGACAGATCCTCATTCAGATGGCCATCTTCTCCGCCATCGCGATCCTCGCGTTGGGGATCATGGTCTTCGGTTACATGCGCCTGCCCAGCCTCCTGGGTGTCGGCCAGTACCGCGTCACCCTTGAATTGCCGGAGACCGGCGGGCTGTATCCGAGGAGCAACGTCACCTACCGCGGTGTGCAGGTCGGTGAGGTGAAAAGCGTGGGTCTCACGGACAGGGGAGTCGAGGCGGTGCTGTCGCTGGACTCCGACGTCGGGATCCCGGCCGACCTCGAAGCCGAGGTGCACAGCGTGTCCGCCGTCGGCGAGCAGTTCGTCCAGTTGCTTCCGCGCAGCGGCGAGGGTCCGGAGTTGAGGGACGGCGATGTGATCCCGGTGGACCGCGCCAGGGTTCCAGCGGACATCAATACGGTGCTCGACGACACGGCCCGGGGCCTGCAGGCGATCCCCCAGGAGAACTTGAGGACCGTCGTCGACGAGGCCTATACCGCAGTGGGCGGGCTCGGTCCCGAGCTGCGCCGGCTGGTCCAGGGCAGCGCCACGCTGGCCATCGACGCCCGCAAGAACCTCGACCCGCTGCTCACGCTGATCGATCAGTCCAAGCCGATACTTGACACCCAGACCGAAACCGCCGGCTCCATTCAGGCGTGGGCGGCGAACCTGGCGAGCATCAGCGGTCAAGTGCAGAGCCAGGATCCGGCGGTCTCGGGAATCCTGGCCAAGGGGCCGGGGGCCGCCGACGAGGTGCGCGCCCTGTTCGAACGGCTGCAGCCGACCCTGCCGATCGTGCTGGCCAATCTGGTCAGCATCGGAGAGGTCGCGCTCGCCTATCAGCCGAGCCTCGAGCAGCTGCTGGTGTTGTTGCCGCAGGGCACCGCCGTCACCCAGGCCGTGGGTGTGCACAAGCGAAATACCAAGCAGGACTACATGGGGGATTCGCTGATCTTCAACCTCAACGCGATCCTGCCCGCGTTGCCCGCGCCGCTGCCGCTGCCGCCGCAGAATCTGCCGCCGCCGTGTACGACGGGGTTCCTGCCCGCGCAGCAGCAGCGCGTTCCGGTCTTCGAGGACTACCCCGACCGGCCGGTGGGCGATCTGTACTGCCGGACGCCGCAGGACGCGCCGTTCAACGTCCGCGGCGCCCGCAACCTGCCGTGTGTCACCGTGCCGGGCAAGCGGGCTCCGACGTGGCAGATGTGCGAGAGCGACGAGCAGTACGTGCCGCTCAACGACGGCTACAACTGGAAGGGCGATCCGAACGCGACGCTGTCCGGGCAGCCCATCCCGCATGTGCCCCCGGATGTGCCCGTCGCCATCACGCCGCCTCCGCCGGGTACGCCGCCGCTGCCCGTCGCGGCCGCCGAGTACGACCCCGCGTCCGGTGAATACGTCGGGCCGGACGGCAAGGTGTACACCCAGTCCAACCTGGCCAATGGTGCGGCGGGGGAGCGGCCGTGGCAGTCGATGCTCGTCCCGCCGGGGAGCTGACGCTGATCGTTGCGGTATCTGAGCCGGCACGGATGTGGTGCCGTTTCGTGGGCAGGTTCCGACGCTATGGTGTCGGACACGTAAGTTGTAGCCGACCTGTCTACCCGACCCCGACCTGGCCCATGGGCCGCAGAGGAACCTAGATGGCAGACGAGACCACACCCGGCAAGGACGCCGCGGCCGAAGGTCCCGAGTCCACGACGCCTGCCGAGGCGACACCCGCCGAGACGACACCGGCTGCTTCGGCGACAGAGACCCCCGAGACGGCAGGGGATGCCGAGGCCGTCGAGGATTACGACGCCGCCGACGCCGCCGACGGCGGCGCCGAACCCGCTCCGCCCAAGGCGCCGATGTCGCACGTTCGGCTGGCGACGATCGTCGGCCTCTTGGTCGTGGTGGCCCTGGCGGCGCTGACCGGGTGGCTCGGGTACCGGGCGTACGAGTCGCGGCAGGCCGACGATCTGCGCAACCTCTTCCTGCAGGTCGGGCGGCAGGGCGCGCTGAACCTCACGACGATCAGCCACGAGCACGCCGAGCAGGATGTGCAACGCGTCCTGGACTCGTCGACCGGAACGTTCTACGACGACTTCCAGGCCCGTGCGCAACCGTTCGTCGAGGTCGTCAAGCAGGCACAGTCGAAGTCGGAAGGCGAGATCGCCGAGGCCGGAATCGAGTCGTTGAACGACGACGAGGCCAAGGTGCTGGTGGCGGTGACCGTCAACACGACGAACGCGGGGGCACCCGAGCAGGCGCCGCGGTCTTGGCGGATGAGGATTTCGGTGCAGAAGACCGGCGAGGACGAGGCCAAGATCTCGAATGTGGAGTTCGTACCGTGAGTAATAGACATCGGCTTCCGCGGCGCAAACGAGACAACGACGCCACCGACGAGTCCGCCGAGAAGGCCGCGACGCCGGCATCCGAGGCGGTCGAGTTGACGGAATCGACGGCCGAGACGACGACGGCCGCCCCGGCGGAGAGCACCGCATCCGCGGAGAGCACCGCATTCGCCACGACCTCCGAATCGGCAGCGACCTCCGAGTCGGCGAAGACCTCGGAGCCCGCCGAGACGACCGAATCAGCGGGGGCTTCGGAGCCCGCCGAGACGACCTCGCCCGCGCCGGCAGAGCCCACCGGCGGGCGAGGCATCAACTGGGCCCGCGTCTTCGCGTTCGGTGTGCTGCCCGCCCTCGCCCTGCTGCTGGCGGGTGCAGCGGGCTACCTGAAGTGGGTGGACAACTCCGTGCGCAACGCGGACGCGGCGCGCGCCGAGTCGGTCCAGGTCGCCAAGGACAGCACGGTGGCGATGCTGTCGTACAAGCCGGACACCGTCGAACAGCAGCTCAACGATGCTCGCTCCCTGTTGACCGGCGACTTCGAGGAGTCCTACACCGGGCTCATCAACGACGTGGTGATCCCCGGCGCGCAGCAGAAGCAGATTTCTGCGGTGGCTTCGGTGCCGGCGGCCGCATCCGTGTCGGCCGGCCCCGACGAGGCCGTGGTGTTGGTGTTCGTCAACCAGACCGTCGTCATGGGCCAGGACGCTCCGACGGATACCGCCTCGAGCGTGCGGGTGACGTTGGAGAAGATCGACGGCCGCTGGCTCATCTCGAAGTTCGACCCGGTGTAGGCCGTAGTGGCCGAACCCGAACTCATCGATGTCGATGCGCCGGGTGTGCGGCTGCGCGCGCTCAGCTGGGGCGCCGTCGGCGCGCCGATCGCGTTGTGCCTGCACGGTTTTCCCGACACTGCGCACGGATGGCGCAGCGTCGCACCGAGACTGGTCGATGCGGGATGGCGGGTGGTGGCGCCGTTCATGCGAGGCTACGCACCGTCGTCGACGGCATCGGACGGCAGCTACCACGTCGGCGCGCTGATGGACGACGCGCTGAGGGTGCTCGACGCGGCCGGGCCGACCGGCCGCGATGTGCTCATCGGGCATGACTGGGGAGCGATCGCCGGCGCCGGGCTCGCCGCGATGCCGGACAGTCCCTTCTCGAAGGCCGTCATCATGTCGGTACCGCTTGCCGCCGCGTTCCGACCCCTTGGCCGGACGCCGGATGCGGGCCGGCTCGCCGCGCAGTTGCCCCGGCAGTTGCTCCGCAGCTGGTACATCATGTACTTCCAATTGCCCGGCCTGCCCGAGAGATCCGCGTCGTGGGTGGTGCCCCGCCTGTGGCGCCAATGGTCGCCGGGTTACGACGCCACCGAGGACGTCGCCCACGTCCTCGACGCGATCGGCGCGCCCGAGAATTGGCGCGCCGCGCTCGGCTACTACCGGGCCACTGTGCGCAACAGCAAGCCACCCGCGCAATACGCCGAACTGCACCGGCATTGGCTGTCGGCGCCGCAGCTGCCGACGCTGTACCTGCACGGCACCGACGATGGTTGCGCCTCAGCCGATTACGCCCGATGGGTTCAGCGGGTTCTGCCCGAGGGCAGTGAGGTCGCCACCGTCGCGCGGGCCGGTCACTTCCTGCAACTGGAACAGCCCGAAGCCGTCGCGCGCCACATCGTCGACTTCGTCGGCGCTGCGCGCGCCTAGTCTGGGGGACATGGGGCGGCGACTGGCTGCGGTGGATGCGCAGACGTACTTGATGTCGGCGAAGATCCCCAGCGATCAGTTTCTGCTCTACGGTTTCGCGGGGGCCGTTGCCGATATCCCGTTGGCCGTCGCGCGAGTCCGCGACCGGGCGCGCGGTTGCACCGAGTTGCGCCTGCGGGTGCGTGACGGCAATCGGCTGACGTATCCGCAGTGGGTGGCCGCGGACGTCTCAGCGAACCAGTTCGTCATGCACGCCGCGGGAAACAGTTGGGCGGACTGTCTGGCGATCGTGGCCGGGGTGTTGAGCTCGGACCAACTCGATCCGCGGGCTATGACGTGGCGGCTCCACATCTTCCCGCGGGTCGAGAACGTTCCCGCAGTGGGACAGGGCACGGTTGCGGTGGTGCAACTGACGCACGCGCTCGGGGACGGTGTACGGTCGTCGGCGCTGGCGGCATGGTTGTTCGGAAGACCGGAGATCGTGCCGAATATTCCGGCGCCAGAGCTATTTTCGGGCGTAAGGTTGCCATGGCGCGGCTATGCGGCTGCGCGGGCCCACCGCGGGCTGGTGCGAGATACGTCGGCCGGATCGGTTCCGCCACCGGCGGATCCACGTCCGGCGTTGCGCAGCAATGCGCGACCGCAAGGATTGCGCAGCATTCGGACGGTGGTCATGCGGCGCGCAGCGATGCCGGGGCCGACGGTGACGGTCGGTGTACTTGCCGCGGTGTCCGAGGCGTTGGCCGGGCACCTGCGCGAGTTCGGTGACGACCCGTCGCTGCTGGGCGCCGAAGTGCCTATGGCGAAAGCGGGAGACCGGCACGCGCACAACCATTTCGGCAACGTAGGTGTCGGCCTGTACCCGGATCTGCCGTTCGATGCGCGAACCTTGCGCATCGTCGACGACCTCGAGCAACGGCGGCATCGGGCCGGCCATCCGGCGATGGCTGCGGCCGGTCGAGCGTCCGCCGCGGTGCCTGCCTGGTTACTGCGCTATGGCGTAGGAAGATTCGACCCGACACTGCGCTCCCCGACGGTCACGGGAAACACCGTCGTCTCCAGTGTGAACCGCGGTCCCGCCGACCTACGCTTCGGGAACTCACCGGTGGTATTCACCGCTGGATTTCCAGGGCTGTCGCCGATGATGGGCGTGACGCACGGCGTACACGGCATCGGAGACGCCATCGCCGTCAGCGTGCATGCAGCCGAGTCCGCGATCGGCGACATCGACTCCTACATCGAGAGACTGGCAGCGGCGTTGGATCGATGAGGTATCGGTCGGCGAAGCGGGGCGGTATTTCGGCGAGGGTCAGCGACACCCACGCGGCCAGCATCTGACCATTCCTTACCGGCCGTTCGGCCGCGCCGCGGCCAGAATCCCGCGACCATTACCAGTAGGGCTCGCACCGCGGAGAGGTGAAGCGACGAGGAAAACCCCGAGATCGCATCGGCGAGGAGGCACGTGATGCCTGGGACACCAACAAATTCATCGGCGTCGGCCGGCCGTCGATTCCCGGACGAGTTCTTCTGGGGCACGGCTACGGCGGCCTTCCAGATCGAAGGCGCCTGGGACGAAGATGGCAAAGGTCCGTCTATCTGGGACACCTTTGGTCACGCCGGCAAGATCAGGGACGGCTCCACCGGCGACGTGGCCGTCGATCACTATCACCGGTACCAGGAAGACGTCCAGCTGATGAAGGCGATCGGGGCGACGGCATACCGGTTCTCCATCTCGTGGCCCCGCATCTTCCCCGACGGGGTTGGCCAGCCGAATTCGAAGGGTCTGGACTTCTATCGTCGTCTCGTTGACGAGCTGCTCGCCAATGACATCGAGCCGTTCGCGACGCTTTACCACTGGGATTTGCCACAGGCGCTGCAGGACAAGGGCGGATGGCAGTCGCGCGACACGGCTGAGGCGTTCGGCGATTACGCCGGCTACGTCGCGGCGCAGCTCAGCGACCGGGTGCGGCACTTCTTTACCATCAACGAGTTCTCCAGCTTCGTGGAGCTGGGACACGGCAGGGGCATGCTCGCTCCGGGCTTGCAGCTGCCGCCGGGTCAGGTCAACCAAATTCGTCACCATGCCGTGCTCGGCCACGGCCTGGCCGTCCGGTCCATTCGGGCTCAGGCCCGCCCGGCGACCAAGGTCGGGCCCGCGGAACAGCTCGTCGGCACCGCTCCCATCATTGAGACCGCAGAGAACATCTCGGCCGCGGCGGCCGCATTGCGGGAGCTCAACGCGGGCTACATGACCGTGATGATGGAAGGCTGTTACACCGATGCGTTCCTCGCGCAGCACGGCGCGGACGCGCCGAAGTTCACCTCCGAGGACCTGCAGATCATCAGCAGCCCGGTCGATTTCATCGGCACCAACATCTATATGGTCCATGCCTTTGTCCAGGCATCCGACTCGGAGCCCGGGTACGAAGTGGTCGCGGGAAGCTTCATGGTGCCTCCCCCGGCGCGGTCGTATCAGCCGATGCATGCCCGCGCCCAGTACCCGAACTCAGAGGTCGCGTTGATGCTCAGCCCCGAATCGATGTACTGGGGGACGCGCCTCCTGGTCGACGTATGGAACGCCAAGGAAATCTTCATCACCGAGAACGGCATGCCGACGACCGCTGAGGAGGACGCCGAAGGATTCGACACGGGCCGCGTCGTATGGCTCCGGGCTTTTCTCACCGAACTGCAGCGGGCGACGGCCGACGGTGTGCCGGTTCGCGGCTACTTTCACTGGAGCCTGCTCGACAACCTCGAGTGGGGCGCGGGCATGAAGCCAAGGTTCGGGCTCTATCGGGTCGACCTTGCGACTCAGAGGCGATCACCCAAGCTCAGCGCGAATTGGTTCCGAGAGGTGGCGCGACACAATGCGGTCGTGTGAATCGCCTCGTGCGGCGTTGGCGCAATCACCACAGCTGCGCTTCTTCGGACAGCCGGCCGATCCGGTTGGGCGAGGGGGCTGGGCAGCGACTTAACACATGGCCTAGATTTTGTTGCATGACTGCTTACGACGTCGGCGTGCTGATCCTGCGGGTGGTCCTGGGTCTGACCATGGCCGCCCACGGCTACAACAAGTTCTTCGGGCCCGGAGGCCTCAGCGGTACTGCCGGGTGGTTCGACAGCATGGGGATGAAGCCGGGCAAGTTCCATGCCCGAGTCGCCGCGACGACGGAGATGGCGGCCGGCATCGGTCTCGCGGTCGGACTGCTGACCCCGATACCCGCGGCAGGTTTCGTGGCGCTCATGCTCGTCGCGGCGTGGACCGTGCACCGGCCCAACGGCTTCTTCATCGTCAAGGAAGGCTGGGAGTACAACCTCGTGCTGGCCGCCGCAGCCGTCGGCATCGCGACGATCGGAGCGGGCAAGCTCAGCCTCGACCATCTGCTGTTCAGCTCGACGAGCTTCTACGACCTGCTGCACGGCTGGTGGGGTCTGGTCATCTCGCTGGGTCTGGGCCTGCTCGGCGGCATCGGGCAGCTGGCGATCTTCTACCGGCCGCCGGCCAAGACCGACGCCTGACCAGAGCCCGCGCAGTTCGCGAACCGCACACCAGGGTCGTGAAACCTCGGCGATCGCGACCCTGTTGTAGTTTTCGCGAAGCGGACGTGAGCATCTGGAGCCGTATAGCTAGAACACGTTCTAGTCTGTGTTCCCATGGGGTTCTTGAAGCAGGACGCGCCTGTCGTCGATTACGAGGAGTGGAGTAAGGGCAGCCGCGCGGAGAAGATCGTGCCGATGGCCCGGCACTGGGCCGAGGTGGGGTTCGGCACGCCGGTGGTTCTGCACCTGTTCTATGTCGTCAAGATCCTGCTCTACATCCTCGGCGCATGGCTGGTGGTGCTCACCACCACGGGTATCGACGGGTTCACCAACGTCGGCTCCTGGTACCACGAGCCGATCGTGTTCGAGAAGGTCGTGCTGTACACGATGCTGTTCGAGGTCGTCGGTCTCGGCTGCGGTTTCGGACCACTCAACAACCGGTTCTTCCCGCCGATGGGATCGATCCTGTACTGGTTGCGACCCAACACGATTCGGCTTCCACCGTGGCCGACCCGCATCCCGCTGACCAAAGGCGACACCCGCACACCGTTCGATGCGCTGCTCTACGGCGTGCTCCTCGTGTTGCTGATCGTGGCGCTGTTCTCCGACGGCACCGGACCGATACCCGAACTCGGCACCGACGTCGGCGTGCTGCCGGTGTGGCAGATCGCCGCCATCCTCGGCGTTCTCGCCGTGCTCGGGCTGCGCGACAAGGTGATCTTCCTGGCCGCCCGCGGCGAGGTGTACGCCTCGCTGGCGGTTTGCTTCCTGTTCGCCGGGCCCGACATCATCATCGCCGCCAAACTCGTGTGCCTGACGATCTGGCTCGGCGCTGCGACATCGAAACTCAACAAGCACTTCCCGTTCGTCATCTCCACGATGATGAGCAACAACCCGGTGTTCCGCCCCAAATGGATCAAACGCAGGTTCTTCGAACGCTTTCCGGACGATCTGCGGCCCGGCCGGGCATCACGGTGGCTGGCGCATTTCAGCACCGCCGTCGAGGGTTTGGTCCCGCTGGTGCTGTTCTTCTCTCCCGGCGGTTGGCCGACCTACATCGCCGCGTTCGTGATGCTGGTGTTCCACTTCGGCATCCTGTCCTCGATCCCGATGGGAGTGCCCCTGGAGTGGAACGTCTTCATGATGTTCTCGGTCCTGGCGCTGTTCGTCGGACACCCCGGGATCGGCCTCGGTGATCTGCAGAGCCCGTGGCCGATTGTGCTTTTCGTTGTCGTCGCCGGCACCGTGGTGATGGGCAACCTGTTTCCGCGCAAGGTGTCGTTCCTGCCGGGCATGCGCTACTACGCGGGCAACTGGGACACCGGGTTGTGGTGTGTGAAACCGTCGGCCTCGGCGAAGATCGAGGAGAACGTCGTCTCGATCGCGAGCATGCCGCAGGCGCAGATGGAGCGGTACTACGGCAGCCCGGAGACCGCCCAGATGTATCTCTACATGGGATATGCGTTCCGCGCGTTCAACACTCACGGCCGCGCGATGTTCACACTCGCGCACCGTGCGATGGCCGGCCACAACGAGGACGACTATGTGCTGACCGACGGCGAGCGCATCTGCAGCACCGCCATCGGCTGGAACTTCGGCGACGGCCATATGCACAACGAACAGCTCATCGAGGCCCTGCAGAAACGCTGCAATTTCGAACCGGGTGAGGTCATCGTCGTGCTGATCGACGGGCAGCCGATCCACAAGCAGCGTCAGGAATACCGGTTGGTCGACGCGGCGACAGGGGAGTTCGAACGGGGCTACATCCGCGTCGCCGACATGGTGACACGCCAACCGTGGGACGACACGGTCCCGGTCCACGTCACCTGGCAGAAGGACAGCGCCGACGCTCCCTAGCCCATGACGTCGCGGACCTTGACGTCCTCGAGTCCCTGCAGGAGCAGATCCCGAGCGGTGTCGAGGTGCTTGCGCCAGTGCGCTTCGGCGGCTGCGCCGTCGCCGGATCTCAACAGCTGCATCAATTTCCGGTACGAACGCATCAACTTGTCGAAGTCGGCCCGCGACACCGGCCGACGCTCCTTGAACAGGAATGTGTTGTGGCGCACCGTGATCTCGTGCAGCATGCCGGCGATGATGGACAGCGTCGCGTTGCCCGACAGCTCGACGACGCGCCTGTGGAAGTCGCCCGTCGTCTCTGCCAGGGTGTCGTTCTGCCAACCGGAGGGCACGTGTTCTTCGAGCAGGCTGTCGAGCTCAGCGAACGCATCGGCCGAACCGGACTCGGCCAGCAGCCGCACCGCCATCGGCTCGATCCCGGCGCGCGCCGTCATCAGGTCGGCGATCGTCGCGCCGGACAACTCGAGCAGTAGTCCGGCGGGGCGGGCGACGATCTCGGGGCCGGGCACGCGAACGCGGGCGCCGGTGCGCGAACCGCGCCGCACCTCGACGAGGCGTTCGGACTCCAGGACACGGACCGCCTCCCGCAAGGTCGGCCTGCTCACCCCGAAGTGGGCCATCAGCTCGGCTTCGTTGGGGAGGAAGTCGCCGTCCTTGAGCTGACCGTCGACCACCATGCGGCGCAGCGTGCCGGCGACGAGTTCGGCCGTCTTCGGTGACCGCACCGTCGTTCCGGCGCCGACGCCGTCCGGGCCGATCATCGGCGCCAACGGTGTACTTCGAGCCACTCCCACTCCCACGTTGTGGCTGACCGAGCGGCCAGCTGTACAACTCAGTAAACCATGTGTATCGGTTACTCCGGGCAAAGCAACTGGCGATGCCACCGTCGGGCTCGGGGCGGGACGGACCAGAACCGTATCCCGAATGACCAGGCAGGGCGAACGTCCGCTACGTTCGCGGCAATCGCTGGAACCGACCGGCGGTCTGCCACCCCACCACGCCCACCAACCAGTAGGTTGACCTAGTAAACCTTGTTCGTTTACGTTCGGGGGTGGACCCGCGCGTATGCGGGTGAATCCTCGGACTTCGAAGGAGAAGTGTCATGGCTGAAGCCGTCATCGTCGAGGCAGTACGGTCGCCCGTCGGCAAGCGCAACGGAGGACTTTCCGGTGTGCATCCGGCTGAGTTGTCCGCGCAGGTTCTCAACGGTCTGGTGCAGCGCGCCGGCGTCGACCCCGCGCTCGTCGACGACGTCATCTGGGGTTGCGTCATGCAGGCCGGTGAGCAGGCCCTCGACATCGGTCGCACGGCCCTGCTGACGGCCGGATGGCCGGAGACCGTCCCGGGCGTCACCGTCGACCGCCAGTGCGGTTCGAGCCAGCAGTCGGTGCACTTCGCCGCCGCCGGTGTGGTGGCCGGCCACTACGACGTCGTCGTCGCGGGCGGTGTCGAGTCGATGTCGCGCACCCCGATGGGCGCCTCGCTGGCCAACGGCGGCAACCCGTACTCGGCGAACTTCAAGAACCGCTACAAGCAGACTCCGAACCAGGGCATCGGCGCCGAGATGATCGCCGAGCAGTGGGGCTTCAGCCGCACCGATCTCGACCAGTTCTCGCTCGACTCGCACGAAAAGGCCGCCGCCGCACAGGATGCGGGTGCGTTCGACGATCAGATCGTCGGCATCAAAGACGACGAGGGCAACACCGTTCTGAAGGACGAAGGTATCCGTCGCGGCACCACGCTGGAGAAGATGGGCCAACTCAAGCCGGCCTTCCGCGAGGACGGCGTGATCCACGCCGGCAACTCGTCGCAGATCTCCGACGGTTCGGCGGCGCTGCTGTTCATGTCGGCGGAGAAAGCCAAGGAACTGGGCCTCAAGCCGCTGGCCCGCGTGCACACCGCGGTGCTGGCCGGCGCCGATCCGGTGATCATGCTGACCGCGCCGATCCCGGCCACCCAGAAGGCGCTCAAGCGCTCCGGCCTGTCCGTCGACGACATCGGGGCATTCGAGGTCAACGAGGCGTTCGCGCCGGTCCCGATGGCGTGGCTCAAGGACATCGGCGCCGACGAGAAGAAGCTGAACCCGAACGGCGGTGCGATCGCGCTGGGCCACCCGCTCGGTGGCTCGGGAGCGCGCATCATGACGACGCTGCTGTACCACATGCGCGACAACGGCATCAAGTACGGCCTGCAGACCATGTGTGAGGGTGGCGGGCAGGCCAACGCCACCATTCTCGAGCTGCTGTGAGTTGCTTGTGTCCGAAGCCATGACGACGCCCGCGGCGCTGACCGAGCGCCGCGGGAACGTCATGCTCATCACGATCAACCGCCCCGAAGCGCGCAACGCCGTCAACAGCGCGGTCAGCACCGCGGTCGGCGATGCGCTGCAGCAGGCCCAGGACGACGCCGAGGTGCGCGCGGTGGTGATCACCGGTGCCGGTGAATCCTTCTGTGCGGGGGCCGATCTCAAGGCCATCTCGCGGCGCGAGAGCCTGTTCCACCCGGACCACGCCGAGTGGGGCTTCGCCGGTTACGTACGGCACTACATCGACAAGCCGACCATCGCCGCGGTCAACGGCACCGCGCTGGGCGGAGGAACCGAACTGGCGCTGGCCAGTGATCTGGTGATCGCCGAGGAGCGCGCGAAATTCGGTCTGCCCGAAGTGAAGCGGGGCCTCATCGCCGCCGCGGGCGGGGTGTTTCGCATCGTCGACCACCTGCCGCGCAAGGTCGCGATGGAGCTGCTGTTCACCGGCGAGCCCATGTCGTCGGCCGACGCCCTGAAGTGGGGACTGATCAACCGGGTGGTGCCGGACGGCACCGCGGTCGAGGCCGCGCTCGAGCTCGCCGAACGCATCACCTGCAATGCGCCGCTTGCGGTGTGGGCGAGCAAGCGCGTGGCGATGGGCGTCGACGACGGCGTCATCACCGGTGACGAAGGCGGATGGTCGAGAACCATGCGTGAGATCTCGACGGTGCTCCGCTCAGAGGACGCCAAGGAAGGACCGCTGGCATTCGCCGAGAAGCGCCAGCCTATTTGGAAGGCCAAGTAAGCAAGTGAAAAGAACCATCTACGACGCCGAGCACGAGGCGTTCCGGGAGACCGTCCGGGAGTACATCGAGCGCGAGCTCGTACCCAACCAGGAGAAGTGGGAGACCGAGCGCATCGTCGACCGGTCTGCGTTCACGGCGGCGGGCAAGTACGGCCTGATCGGGTTCAACATGCCCGAGGAGTACGGCGGCGGCGGGTCCGATGACTTCCGGTTCAACGCGATCATCGACGAGGAGATCGCCAGGTCCGGCGTGCACGGACCGGCGCTGAGCCTGCACAACGACGTGGTCGGCCCGTACTTCAAGGAGCTGGCCAACGACGAGCAGAAGAAGCGCTGGCTGCCGGGCATCACCAGCGGCGAGCTGATCATCGCGATTGCGATGACGGAGCCGGGTGCCGGTAGCGATCTGGCGGGCATCCGCACGTCCGCGGTGCGCGACGGTGACGACTGGATCATCAACGGCTCCAAGACATTCATCTCGTCGGGCATCAACTGTGACCTGTGTGTGGTCGTCGCGCGCACCGATCCCGAGGCCGGCCACAAGGGCTTCTCGTTGTTCGTGGTGGAGCGCGACATGGAGGGTTTCACGCGGGGCCGCAAGCTCGACAAGATGGGGCTGCACTCGCAGGACACCTCCGAGCTGCACTTCGAGAATGTGCGGGTGCCGAATGCGAACCTGCTCGGCAAGGAGGGTCGCGGCTTCTACCACCTGATGACCAACCTGCCCTCGGAGCGGTTGGGCATCGCGATCTCGGCCATCGCCGGGGCCCGCGGAGTCTTCGACGAGACGCTGCAATATGCCAAGGACCGCAAGGCTTTCGGCCAGCCGATCGGCAGCTTCCAGCACAATCGCTTCCTGCTCGCCGAGATGGAGACCGAGCTGGAGGTCACCGAGAACTACATCGACCGCTGCCTGCAGGGTGTGGTCGACGGTGAGCTGACCGCGGTCGAGGCGGCCAAGGCCAAGTGGTGGGCCACCGAGGTCGCCAAGAAGGTCGTCGACCAGTGCGTGCAGCTGCACGGCGGATACGGCTACATGATGGAGTACCGCGTCGCGCGCGCCTACGTCGACGGGCGCATCCAGACGATCTTCGGTGGCACCACCGAGATCATGAAGGAGATCATCGGCCGCGACCTGGGTGTCTAGCCGGCGTGGCGTCTAGCTGCCACCCCCACGCCAAAGCCCCCGAAACAACGGAGTTTCGGGGGCTTTTGCGTGTCCGGGTGAGATCAGCCGATCGGAGCGTCGGCAGCCGGCGTCGGCTCCGCCGGCGGGGCCGGCTCGGTGGTCTCGGTCGTCGTCTGGGTGGTGGTCGTCTCGCTGGTCGACGTCGCGGACGGCGTGACGGCCTCGGGCGCGTTGGCCGGATCGAGCACCGCGTCGATCAGGTAGATCCGGGCGTTCGCAGCCTGAATGCCGCCGCAGACCACCTTGGCGGTGTCGTTGATCGTGACGTCGGCGTTCTCACCGGTCACCTTGATCTCCGCACCCTGCTGGGTGGGCCGCTGCCCCTTGACGTCCTTGGGCCCCAGCAGCCCGAGGAACACGTGGTAATAGTCGAAGTCCGTCAACGCGGCGGGGTTGGCCTTCAACGCGTCCAGCTGCGCGGGTGCAAGTGCGGCGAACGCCTCGTTCGTCGGCGCGAAGACCACGTACGGGCCGTTCTCCAGCACGGGCACCACGTTCACGGCCGGATTGAAGCCGCCCGAGATCGCGGAGTAGAAGGTGCTGGCGTCCGGGATGGCTTGCAGAGCCTGGCCCACGGGGAGGTTGTTCAGCGCCTTCCAGTCGGGCACCGCCTCCTTGAAGGCGTCACAGCCCTTCCCCTCGGGGTTCGGGATCTCGACCGTCGCCGTGGTGGTCGGCTCGGCCGGCTGCTCGGGCGCGGGCGGATCGGCGTAGGCGGTCACGGCCAGCGGCACCGAAAAGGCGATCGCGGCGATACCGGCGGTGGCACCAAGGGCTTTGCTGGTGCGAGTCTTCACTTACGGCTCCTCAGCTAGACAGGTCGACACGCATGTTAAAGGCAGTGCTGCGCGACTGCCAAAGTCGCCACCTCGCCAAACGGCCGCGACAGACCGTCTGACCTGGGCTTTGTCAATCTGCCCACATAGCGCCCCGAAAGGCGGTGAAACGCCGATGCATACGATGAGCCGCATGCCTGAGCCGCTGATCGTTTCCATTCGTGGTCGCACGCCGTCGCTGCATGCCGAAGCGTGGGCGGCGCCCACCGCGAGCCTGATCGGCCAGGTGACGCTCGCGGCGCGGGCCAGCGTCTGGTACGGCGCCACGCTGCGGGCCGAGGCCGAGCCCATCGAGATCGGCTTCGGCACCAACATCCAAGACGGGGTGACCGTCCACGTCGACCCGGAGTTCCCGGTCTGCATCGGCGATGAGGTCAGCGTGGGGCACAACGCCGTACTGCACGGGTGCGTCATCGAGGACGGGGCGCTGATCGGCATGGGGGCGGTCATCCTCAACGGCGCGACGGTGGGCCAGGGCGCGCTGATCGCCGCGGGCGCGGTCGTGCCACAGGGTTTCGTGGTGCCGCCGCGGACTCTGGTCGCCGGGGTCCCGGCCAAGGTGCGCCGAGACCTCAGTGACGCCGAGGTCAACCACAACCGGTACAACGCGCAGGTGTACCAGCACCTGATCGATCTGCACCGCGACGCGAAGGCCTAGATTCTCCTGGGTCCGATCCGGGTACAGGCCCTACCGTGAAACGTGTTCGCACTCTGGTGACCGGCGCGACCGGATACGTCGGCTCCAGGGTCGTCACCGAGCTGCTCACCGAGGGCCACGAGGTGGTCGCCGCCAGCCGAAATCCCGATCGGCTGGCCGATTTCGGTTGGCGGGACCGCGTCGACGCCGTCGCGTTGGACGCCCACGACGAAGCCTCGGCACGGTCGGCGTTCGCCGATGCCGGCCCCATCGACGTCGTCTACTACCTCGTGCACGGCATCGGACAGCCCGATTTCCGCGAGGCGGACAACCGCGCGGCGGCCAACGTGGCGACCGCGGCCAAGGACGCCGGTGTGCGCCGCATCGTGTACCTCGGCGGGTTCGTGCCCGACGGTGACGAACTCTCCGAACACCTCGCGAGCCGCGCCGAGGTGGCCGAGGCGTTGCACGTCGACGATGGGCCGGATGTGGTGTGGCTGGGCGCGGCCATCATCATCGGTGCGGGGTCGACGTCGTTCGAGATGCTGCGCTACGTGGGCGATCGGTTCCTGGTCATCCCGATGCCGTCGTGGTCGGCGAACCCGATCGACCCGATCTCGATCTGCGATGTGCTGCACTACCTCGTCGCCGCCGCAGACAGCGAGCGTGTGCCCGCCGGCGCCTACGACATCACCGGCCCCGAAACCACGTCCTACGCCGAGTTGCTGCGCACGTATGCGCGTATCGCCGGCAAGTGGAGGGCCGAACTCCCGGTCAACGGCATCGACACCGGCCTCGTCTCGTGGGTGACGGCGGCGGTACTGCCGGTGCCGGGCGGACTAGCGGCGGACCTCGTGCAGTCGCTGGACCATCCGATGATCGCTTCCGACACCCGGCTGCGCGAGTTCGTGCCGGACCCGCCCGCCGGGCTCATCGGCGTCGAGGAGGCGATCACCCGGGCGCTGGCGAGCCGTCGGCGTCGACCCGTCGACGAGCTCACCGACCCGCACCACCTCGCCGACACCGACCCCGAATGGGCGGGTGGAGACACCCTGCGTCTGCAACAGGTCGCAGGCGCGGTCACACCGTCGATCGCCCGGCCCGCGCTCGGGCTGATCGGCGGCGTTCCCGGACCCGTCGCCGGGGCCGTGCGCACGGGGGTGGACACAGTGCTGCATTTCGTCCCTAAGGTCGGTTCGACGTGACGGAAAAAACCCAGGCCCGCCCCGGGCTGCTTCGGGAGATCCGCGAGATCGTCGGCGCGTGCCCCGTCCCGCATCACGAACCGCCAAGCGTCATCCGACGCAGGCGCATCGTCGTCGCGGTCGTGCTCGTCATCGGCGCCGCGCTGCTCGGATATTCGCTGACCCGGCCGCCGGGCGACTCGTCGTTCTACTGGCTGACGTTGGCCCTGGCCGGGGTGTGGGCGCTGGGCGCGTTCCTGTCCGGCCCGCTGCACATGGGATGCATCCGCTTCCGCGGTCGCAATCAACGGCCCGTGATCACCGGCACCGCGGTGGGATTGGTGCTGGGCGCGGTGTTCGTCATCGGCGGCCTGATCGCGCGCGAGATTCCCGGTGTGCGCGAATACATCACTCGCGTACTGGAATACGCCGACTACGGACCTTTGGTCTTGGTGACGTTCATCACCGTGATCAACGGGCTGGCCGAGGAGATGTTCTTCCGCGGCGCGCTCTACACGGCCTTGGGCACGATGAAACCGATACTGATCTCGACGGTCTTCTACGTCATCGCGACCGCAGCCACCACCGGTAATCCGATGCTCGGCTTCGCTGCGATCATCCTGGGCACGATCTGCGCGTTCGAGCGCCGGGCGACCGGCGGCATACTCGCACCGATGCTGACCCATTTCTTCTGGGGCCTGGTGATGGTGCTCGCGCTGCCGCCGATCTTCGGCGTCTGACTCAGCGCAGCGGGTGGGCCAACTCGTCGCGGCGCATGCCTGCCGCCCACACCGCGACCGCTGCCACCAGCACGGGCACGATGCCCGCGATGAGAAAAATCGTCTGTATCGAAACGACTTTCGACAACGGTCCGACGATCGCGAACGACACCGGCATGAACGCCAGCGAGACGAAGAAGTCCAGGCTCGACACGCGGCCCAGCATCGCGGTCGGCACCCGTCGCTGCAGCAGGGTGCCCCAGATGACCATTCCCGTGCCGTCGGTGAACCCGATAACGAACGTCGCGACGGCCATCACCGCGAACGATGAGGTGAAGCCGAACACGACCAGGGGGATGGCGCCGAGACTCCACATCGCCATCATCACCGACAGGTACCGGCGCGGCATGCGACCCGACGACACCGTCAATGCTCCCAGTGCGCTGCCCAACCCGAAGAACGCGAGGATGAAGCCGTACATCCGTGCGCCGTCGGCGAAGCGGTCCTTGGCGATGAACGGCAGCAGCACCTCGATCGGTCCCAGCACGACCAGCACGAAGATGCTGGCGAACAACAGCGTCCACAACAGCCACGGCGTGCCGAGGACGAACACGAAGCCGTCGCGGAGATCACGCAGCACATGCGTGCTGGCCTGTGCCGCATTAGGTTTGAGCGAGGGCCGGGTCACGACCAGCAGTACCAGCCCGACGGCGAACAAGGCGGCCACCGCCACCGCGCCCAGTGCGGGGAACGTCGCGCCGACAATCACTCCGGCGGCGGCCGGGCCGATCGCGCGCTGGAACACCGGGCGCACCACGCCCTCGACACCGTTGGCCGCGAGCAGCTGCTCGGGCGGCAGGATCCGGGGAAGGATGGCGCTGTAGGCGGGGAAGAAGAACGCCGCCGCCGCACCCAGGGCCGCCGCGCCCACCGCCAGATGCCAGATCTGCAGTGCACCAATGATTCCCAGCGCCGCGATGGCCGTCGAGGCGAGCACGTTGACCGCCTCGACCGCGATGATGATCGCCCGCTGCGGGAATCTGTCGGCGGCGATCCCGCCGACCAACACGAATGCGACGAGTGCGCCGCCGAAACAGGTCGTCACGATCGACAGCGAAACGGGGTCGTTGTTCAGCTCGATGACCTGCATGGCCAACACCACGGCGAACATGCCGTCGGCGAAGATCGACAGCGTCACCGCCGCAATCAGCAGGCGGTACTCACGATTGGAAAACGGTGCGAGCACGCGCCAACGTCCGGCGTCGCGCACCGGCTGTTGGATCTCAAATTGCGTACTCACCTGTCGATGGTTGCCGACGCGTCGGCGTCGAGTCCACCGATTTTCTCTGCGCCGAACGTGGGTTACCCGCACGCATTCTGCGCGCCGAGCGTGTGACGACCCCACACTCGGCGCAGGACGTGCCCCACACTCGGCGCAGGACGTGCCCTAGAAGTCGGAGAAGTTGGCCTGGCGGCGCTGCTGGAACGCGGTGATGCCCTCGATGAAGTCCGGCGAGGTCAGCAGCTTCAGCTGGCCCTCGCGTTCGCGTCCCAATGCGGGTTCGAACTCGGTCAGAGTGGCTGCGTTGATCGCGTGCTTGGTCTTGCGCAGCGCGACCGCGGGACCGTTTTTCAGTTTGTCGAGCACCTTGTCGACCTCGGCGTCGAACTCGTCAGCCGGATAGACCGCGGCGGCCAGACCCCAGTCGAAAGCCTCACGCGCCGAGACCTTTTCGGCCAGCAGCGCCATCCGGGCGGCGCGGGTGCGTCCGACCGCAGCGGCCACCAGTGCCGAGGCGCCGCCGTCGGGCATCAGCCCGATCTTGGTGAACGCCAGCATGAAATAGGCGTTGTCCGAAGCCAATACGACATCTGAGGCCAGTGCCAGCGAGACGCCGACGCCGGCCGCCGCACCGTGCACCGCCGCGACCACGGGCTGAGGGAGGTTGACGATCGCGCGGACCGCGTTATTGGCGGCGTCCAGCACCGAGGCCGGGCCGTCGACCTCCTTCTGCGCCTGGTCATCGCCGCCGATGCCCGCCCCCGAGCAGAAGCCACGGCCCGCGCCGCCGAGCCGCACGACTTTGACCCGCCGATCGGTGGCCGCCGTCGTGAGGGTGTCGGCGATACCGGCCAGCATCTCTCGGTTCAGCGAGTTGAGGCTGTCGGGTCGATTCAGCGTCACCGAAAGCACACCGTCGGCGAGGTCGACCGTCAGAGTGTCGATACCGGTATATGTGGGTGCGCCCGAATCGAGGGTTGTCATGGCTGCACCCTAGAACCGCACGACTTGGTTATACAAGTAAGCTATGTCGGCGATCCGGAAGCGATTGTCCAACGAAGGGCGGTAAGCATGGCGGGACCTCTGCACGGGCTGCGGGTGATCGAACTCGCGAGCATCGGACCCGGCCCGCACGCGGCGATGATCCTCGGTGATCTCGGCGCGGACGTCGTCCGCATCGAGAGGCCGGGCAAGCTCGGCGGGATCCCCACCAGCAAGCGCGAGGCCGCTCTGCGCAACCGCCGCTCCGTCGCGGCCGACCTGAAGAGCGATGAAGGCCGCGAGCTGGTGTTGCGCCTGGTCGCCAAGGCCGACGTGCTGATCGAGGGGCTGCGCCCCGGTGTCACCGAACGGCTCGGCCTCGGCCCGGAGGACTGCGCGAAGGTCAACGAACGGCTGATCTACGGACGCATGACCGGTTGGGGTCAGACCGGGCCGCGGCGCCTGCAGGCCGGCCACGACATCAACTACATCTCGCTCAACGGTGTGCTGCACTCGATCGGTCGCGCGGGCGAACGGCCGGTTCCCCCGCTGAACCTGACCGGTGACTTCGGCGGAGGCTCGATGTTCCTGCTCGTCGGCATCCTGTCGGCGCTGTGGGAACGCCAGACGTCAGGCAAGGGTCAGGTGGTCGACGCGGCGATGATCGACGGGTCGAGCGTGCTGGCGCAGATGATCTGGGGCTTCCTGCAGGACGGACTGTGGACCGATCAGCGCGGGGTCAACATCCTCGACGGTGGGGCGCCGTACTACGACACCTATACGTGCGCCGACGGCCGTTACATCGCGGTCGGGTGCATCGAGCCGCAGTTCTACGCGGAGTTCCTCAAGGGCCTGGGTCTGGAGAACGCCGACCTGCCCGATCAGAACGATGCGAGCCGCTGGCCGGAGCTGCGTGCCAAGCTGTCCGAGGTCATCGCGAGCAAGGACCGCGACCACTGGGCCAAGGTGTTCGCCGAGAGCGACGCCTGCGTGACGCCGGTGCTGTCGTTCAGCGAGGTCGAGTCCGAACCGCACGTCACCCAGCGCAACACCTTCTATCGCGACGGTGAGCACCTGCAACCGATGCCCGCGCCGCGGTTCTCCCGAAGTGCGCCGCCGGCACCGACACCACCCGGCCAAGCCGGAGCCGACACCGAAGCCGTCTTACGAGACTGGGCCTAGAGAAAGGAACACCCTCAAAGTGGAGATCAAGGACGCCGTAGCCGTCGTCACCGGTGGCGCATCGGGCCTCGGCCTGGCCACCACCAAACGCCTGCTCGACAGGGGCGCATCGGTGGTCGTCATCGACCTCAAGGGCGAAGAGGCGGTCAAAGAACTCGGTGACCGCGCCCAGTTCGTCGAGACCAACGTGACCGATCCGGACGCGGTCAGCGCGGCGCTGGATGCGGCCGAGAAGATGGGCCCGCTGCGCATCAACGTCAACTGCGCGGGCATCGGCAACGCGATCAAGACGCTGAGCAAGGACGGGCCGTTCCCGCTCGACGGCTTCAAGAAGGTCATCGAGGTCAACCTGATCGGCACGTTCAACGTGCTGCGGCTGGCCGCCGAGAGGATCGCCAAGACCGAACCGATCAACGGCGAGCGCGGCGTCATCATCAACACCGCGTCGGTAGCCGCGTTCGAGGGCCAGATCGGGCAGGCCGCCTACTCCGCATCCAAGGGCGGCGTGGTCGGCATGACCCTGCCGATCGCCCGGGACCTGTCGCGTGAGTTCATCCGCGTCGTCACCATCGCGCCGGGTCTGTTCAAGACCCCGCTGCTGGGTTCGCTGCCGGAGGAGGCGCAGCAGTCTCTGGGCAAGCAGGTGCCGCATCCGGCGCGCCTCGGCGACCCCGACGAGTATGGCGCGCTGGCCGTGCACATCGTCGAGAACCCCATGCTCAACGGTGAAGTGATCCGCCTGGACGGCGCGATCCGGATGGCCCCCCGATGAGCGCTTGCGCGAAGAGAAAAGGACCGAGGTAGACACGATGGCCATCAGGACGAAGTTCACCGAGACGTTCGGGATCGAGCATCCCATCGTGCAGGGTGGGATGCAGTGGGTCGGCCGCGCGGAACTCGTTGCGGCCGTGGCGAATGCGGGTGCGCTCGGCTTCATCACCGCGTTGACGCAGCCGACGCCGGCCGATCTGGCCAAGGAGATCGCCAAGTGCCGCGATCTGACCGACAAGCCGTTCGGCGTCAACCTGACGATCCTGCCGACGATCAACCCGCCGCCCTATGACGAGTACCGGCAGGTGATCGTCGACTCGGGCATCAAGATCGTCGAGACCGCGGGGTCGAACCCGGCGCCCCATCTGCCGATGTTCCACGAGAACGGGATCAAGGTGCTGCACAAGTGCACCTCGGTGCGGCATGCGGTCAAGGCGCAGAGCCTCGGCGTCGACGGCATCAGCATCGACGGGTTCGAGTGCGCGGGCCACCCCGGCGAGGACGACATCCCGGGCCTGGTGCTGATCCCGGCGGCGTCGGCCAAGATCGACATCCCGATGATCGCCTCCGGCGGATTCGCCGACGCGCGCGGCCTGGTGGCCGCGCTGGCGCTGGGCGCCGACGGCATCAACATGGGTTCGCGGTTCATGTGCACCGTGGAATCGGCGATCCACCAGAACGTCAAGGAAGCGATCGTCGCGGGCAGCGAACTCGACACCGAGCTGATCTTCCGGCCGCTGCGCAACACGGCCCGCGTGGCCAGCAACGCGGTGTCGCGTGAGGTTGTGGAGATCCTGAACCGCGGCGGTCAGTTCGAGGACGTCAAGGACCTGGTCGCCGGCTCGCGCGGCGTGAAGGTCTACGAGGTCGGCGACCTCGACGCCGGCATCTGGAGCGTGGGCACCGCGATGGGGCTGATCAACGACATCCCGACCTGCGGGGATCTGGTCGCGCGCATCGTCGACGAGGCCGAGGAGATCATCAGCGGCCGGCTCAGCGACATGATCGCCGACGACGAAGAAGAGAACGTGGCTTAGGGACGGGAATCGATTTAGCGGGCGGGTTCAACAGCAGGCAGCAACAGAACCGGCTCGGGCGCTCGAGGCCGAACCGTCGGAACGAATGCGCGACCCCTCGGCGCGCGTTCGGTCAGACGGCGGTGCGCAGGGTGTGCTCGTCGTCGAGCTGCTCCGAGGTGTCGCCTTCTACCAGGACATCACCGTGGTAGAGCGCCTCGAAGTCGACCTTGATGACATCGGCACTGGTGTCGTCGATCCACATGTACTCGACAGTAAGTGTTACCTCTAAGGAATCTTTGAGTCACGATTCGGAATACTGTGGCAATTCTTACCGCCAAGTAGGGTCGCGGGCTACTGGCCAGTAGCGATTTGCTGACCGGCTAGGCCCCGGCGGTGAAGTGGATGGGGTTCGTGCCGAGCAGCGCCACCCAGGTCAGGATCGCGGCGGCGAACGCCACGACCAGCAGGCCGACGGCGACGCGCCGTCCCCACGACATCCGGCCCAACACCCTGGCGTCGAGCGAGTAGGCGCCGGCCCCGAGGAACAGCAGCGCTGCGGCGCCGACGCCGATCAGGAACGGCGCGTTGAACGGTTCGGACCAGAACGCCGACTGCGACACGTTGACGGCCCACGCGTCGACCATCGCTGCGACCACCGCGCACGCCGCCAGCGGCGTGACCGCACCCAAGATGAGGCCCAGGCCACCGAGCGTCTCGGCCGCCGTGACCATGAACGCGGCCAGTCCGGGTAACCGCCAACCGGCGGAGTCCATGAAACCGACGGTGGCGCCGAAATCGAAGGCCTTGATGAGGCCCGCCTGAAGAATGGCCGCGCCGATACCGATTCTCAGGATGAGCAGGCCGATGTCCGTCGCGGTGTCGCGTGTGGTGGTGGCGGCGGTCGCCGCGTCCGTCGTGGTCATGTCGATTACGACTACCAGGACTGCCGTAACTCATCGCGGAGAATCGCAATGAACGCCGTGGGTCCGTGACTCGTGTGTACGGAAGGGGCGTTGACGGCGCTGAGTTACCGTTGTTAAGTTATCGACGTTAGTCCAGGCCGAAAGGACGTCGAGTGCTGCAACGGATCGCACACCTGGCCATAGCGGCGCCTCGGCGCATCATCGCGATAGCGGTTCTGGTGATGGTCGCGTGCGCGATCTTCGGCATCCCCGTCGCCAAGCACCTGTCGGCCGGCGGCTTCCAGGATCCGACGTCGGAGTCGGCGAAGGCCACCCAGCTCCTGGTCGACACGTTCGGGCAGGGCGACATGGAGCTGATCCTCAGCGTGCACTCCGACGAGGGCGCGCAGAGCCCCAGTGCACGTGCCGTCGGTGAGCAGCTTGCCGCCGAACTGCGGGCCTCACCTTCCGTTGTCGGGGTGACCTCGCTGTGGAGCGCACCGCCGACCGCCGCGCCCGCGCTCGTCAGCGAGGACGGCAAGACCGGGCTGATCGTCGCCGGTATCACCGGCGGCGAGAGCGGCGCGCAGAAGCATGCGAAGGAACTCACCGAGCGACTCGTGCACGACCGCGACGGCGTCACCGTGCGCGCCGGCGGCGAGGCGATGATCTACGTGCAGATCAACGGGCAGAGCGAAAAAGACCTCCTGAAGATGGAGGCGATCGCGATCCCGCTGTGCTTCGTGGCGCTGGTGTGGGTGTTCGGCGGCCTGCTCGCCGCCGCGCTGCCGTTGGCGATCGGTGGGTTCGCGATCCTCGGCTCGATGGCCGTGCTGCGCGGCGTCACCTACGTCACCGACGTCTCGATCTTCGCGCTGAACCTCACGGTCGCAATGGGTCTGGCGCTCGCAATCGATTACACGCTGCTGATCATCAGCAGGTACCGCGACGAGATCGCCGACGGGGCGGAACCCGAATCGGCGTTGGTACGCACGATGGCGACCGCCGGGCGCACGGTCTTGTTCTCGGCGATGACGGTCGCGCTGTCGATGGTCGCGATGGTGTTGTTCCCGATGTACTTCCTGAAATCGTTCGCCTATGCCGGAATCGCGGTGGTGACGTTCGCGGCCGTCGCCGCGGTGGTCGTGGCGCCCGCGGCGATCGTGCTGCTCGGCGAGCGGTTGGACGCGCTCGATGTGCGGCGGTTGGGTCGCCGGCTTCTCGGCAGGCCGGAGCCGGTTCGCAAACCCGTCGAGCAGACATTCTGGTACCGCTGCACGAAAGTCGTGATGCGCCGGGCACTTCCGATCGGGCTGGCGATCGTCACGCTGCTGCTGGTACTCGGTGCGCCGTTCCTCAACGCGCGGTGGGGGTTCCCGGACGAGCGGGTGCTGCCTGTGTCCGCGTCGGCGCGCCAGGTCGGCGACGACTTACGCAACAACTTCGCCGTCGACTCGGCCCGCAACGTCACTGTCGTCATCCCGGACATCCGAGATCTCACGCCGGCGATGGTGGACCGCTACGCCGCCGACCTCTCGCAGGTCGCCGACGTGTCGTCGGTGTCCGCGCCCGGTGGCACGTTCGTCGACGGCAGGTCGGTCGGTCCACCGTCGGGCGCGACCGGCGTCAAGGACGGCAGCGCCTTCCTCACGGTGGCCAGTGAGGCGCCGCTGTTCAGCGATGCCTCCGAAGCACAACTGGACCGGCTGGAGGCGGTGGGCACTCCCGGCGATGTCCCGGTGCTGCTGACCGGCACGGCGCAGGTGAACCGGGACAGTGCCTCGGCCATCACGTCGCGTCTGCCGCTGGTGCTCGGGGTGATCGGGGCCATCACGTTCGTGCTGCTCTTCCTGCTCACCGGGAGCGTGGTGCTGCCGGTGAAGGCGTTGATACTCAACGTCTTATCGTTGACGGCCGCATTCGGTGCGCTGGTGTGGATCTTCCAGGAAGGCCATCTCGGCGCGCTGGGCACCACGCCGACCGGGACCTTGGTGGCGAACATGCCGGTGCTGTTGTTCTGCATCGCGTTCGGGCTGTCGATGGATTACGAGGTGTTCTTGGTCTCGCGCATCCGCGAGTTCTGGTTGCAGTCGGGCAGCGACCCGTCGATGTCGGCGCGGGCCCGCAACGACGAGAGCGTGGCGCTCGGCCTGGCCAGGACCGGCCGTGTGGTGACGGCGGCGGCGCTGTTGATGTCGATATCGTTCGCCGCGCTGATCGCGGCCGAGGTGTCGTTCATGCGGATGTTCGGCGTCGGGTTGACGCTGGCGGTGCTGGCCGACGCGACGCTGGTGCGGATGGGCTTGGTGCCGGCGTTCATGCATCTGCTCGGACGGTGGAACTGGTGGGCGCCCAAGCCGTTGGCGAGGCTGCACGAACGCATCGGCCTGCGCGAGTCTGCCGAACCGTCGCACACCCCGGGTGAAGACTCGGTCGAACCGGCGGGTACGCGATGAAACGGCGACGCGCTCCGCGGGGTTCCGGTGAGCAGTTGCGCGAGGAGATCCTCGACGCGACCACCGACCTGCTGCTCGAGTCGGGCAACGCAAAAGAGGTTTCCATCCGGTCGGTGGCGCAGCGGGTCGGGGTGACCCCGCCGTCGATCTACCTGCACTTCGCCGACAAGGACGCGCTGCTCGACGCGGTGTGCGCACGGTACTTCGAGAAACTCGACGAAGAGATGCAAGGTGTGGCGGCCGGGCAGCCGTCGACGGTCGAGGTGCTGCGTGCGCAAGGATTGGCGTACGTCCGGTTCGCGATGAAAACCCCTGAGCTGTACCGCATTGCGACGATGGGGGAAAGCCGGCCGGGCAGCGACGTGGACATCGCGTTGAACAGCTCGGCATTCGTGCATCTGCGCACCGCGGTCGAGGGGCTGATGGCGGAGGGCACCTATCCGCCGGGCGACTCGACCGCGACGGCGCTGGAGTTGATGACCGTCGCGCACGGGGTGGCCGCGATGCTGATCTCCAAGCCGTACCTACCGTGGGGGGATGTCGAGGACTTCGCCGACCGGGTCCTGACGGCCGTGTGTCTCGGTCAGATCACCCGGGGTGCGGTGGACCTCGACGCGCCACCACCGGAAACCGTCGCTCAGTTGAAGGGAATGCTCCATGCCGGACACGGTCGATAACCCGTTCTTCGCTCGGTTGTGGACGGTGATGTCCACCCACGAGACCGACGCCATCCGACAACTTCGGCGCGAGAACCTCGCAGGCTTGTCGGGACGGGTTCTGGAGGTCGGTGCGGGCACCGGAACGAACTTCGAGTTCTACCCCGCCACCGTGCGCGAGGTGGTGGCCGTCGAGCCCGAACGTCGTCTCGCCGAACAGGCCCAGCGGGCCGCGGTCGGCGCCCGCGTGCCGGTCACCGTCAGCACCGACACGGTCGAGCGCTTCGTGGCTGCAGGCAGCGAGCCGTTCGACGCGGTCGTCTGCTCGCTGGTGCTCTGTTCGATCGACGATCCGGATACCGTGCTGCGCCAGCTACTTTCATTGATGCGCCCGGGCGGTGAGCTCCGCTATCTCGAGCACATCGCCAGCGACGGCGGTCGCGGACGGTTGCAGAGGATCGCCGACGCGACGGTGTGGCCGCGGCTGCTCGGAAACTGCCACACCCACCGCCGCACCGAACAGAGCATCGTGGGCGCGGGGTTCGAGATCGAGGGTGCCCGGCGGGAATGGACGATGCCGAGGTGGGTGCCGCTGCCGGTCGCCGAGTTCGCGATCGGCCGCGCGGTGAGGCCCTAACCGAGGAGGGCCGGGAGCCGCTGCAGCAGGTTCGGCAGTGCGCTGGCCGCCGACTCGCGCACGGACGCCGTCGCGGAGTCGGACAGCGGTGTGCGTTCCGGGTTGACCTCGATGACCGGGATGCCGTTGGCGAGCGCGATCTCGGGCAGGCCGGCCGCGGGATAGACGATCGAGGAAGTGCCGACGACGATGACCAGGTCGGCGCCGCTGACCGCCTCAACCGACCGTTGCCACGCGTCCTCGGGCAGCGCCTCGCCGAACCAGACCACGTTGGGCCTGATGAGCCCACCACACGCGCACAGCGGCGGGTCGACGGTCTCCACCGGTTCGGGCATGGCCGGTAGCTCACCGGAATACGTCTGGTGGCAGCGGTCGCAGCGGAACTCGAAGAGGCTCCCGTGCACGTGGTAGACCTTCTTGCTGCCCGCTCGCTCATGCAGGTCGTCGACGTTCTGGGTGACGACGTGCACGTCGGCGTAGTCCTGCCAGGCGGCGACCGCCCGGTGACCGTCGTTGGGCTGCACCGCGCTCATCATGTAGTGGCGCCACAGGTACCACGCCCACACCTTCTCCGGGTGTGCCCGCCACCCCTCCGAGCTGGAGATTTCATAGGGGTCCACCTTCGCCCACAACCCGGTTTCGGCATCGCGGAACGTCGGCACCCCGCTTTCGGCCGAGATGCCCGCACCGCTGAGGACCGTTACCTGCACATGACCAAACTAGCCGCTGTGGGCGATACTGAGCACGTGGCCGAGTTGGGGGATTGGGTGCGCATCGACCATAGCTCGTCGGGGGCCTTGTTCGACCAGCTCAGAACGCAGATCATCGACGGAGTGCGCGACGGCAGACTCCCGCCGGGAACGCGATTGCCGACGGTGCGCGAGTTGGCGGGCCGGCTTGGCCTCGCAGTGAACACCGTGGCGCGTGCCTACCGCGAGTTGGAGTCGGCGGGGGTCCTCGAAACCCGCGGCCGCTTCGGCACATTCGTCGCGCATGCCGATCCCGTGGACGGAGCGATGGCGACGGCGGCGAACACGTTCGTGTCGGCGGCCAAGGCGCTCGGCATGGGTAAGGACGATGCGCTGCGCTATGTGGATGCGGCGTTCGGGTAGGCGGCGCGGAACGAGCCGTTCGGCTCAGCCGAACTCGAGCAAAGTGAAGACCGGGCGCACGGAATCGAACCAGGGCAGGCGCTGAGCCCCCCACATCAGCGCGTTGAGCACCTTGCCGCGCCCCGGCGGCAGCGCGATGTCGTGCACCGCGCGGATCCCGGGGATCTCGTTGACGAGGTTGGCGACCTGCGCGGGCGTCATGTGAAACGGCATGGGCGGGACGCGGTAGCTGAACGAGGGGCGCAGCAGGCCCCGGCTGATCAACCGGGCGAACCACGCCGGTGGCAGCTCGAACAGCATCCGGCCGCCGGGGAAGCGAGCCGCGCACTCGCCGATCAGGCCGAGTGCGTCCTCGGGCTGTAGGTACATCAGCAGCCCCTCGGCGGTGATGAACACGCCGTGTGCGGTGTCGACGTGATCCATCCAGCTGTAGTCCAGCGCCGACTGGGCCAGCATGCGCACCCGATCCGATGCGGGCAGCAGCCGCTTGCGCAGTTCGATGATCGGTGGGAGATCGACGGTGAGCCAACAGAATTCGTGTCCCACGTCGGCGGCATCGATCCGGTAGAAGCTGGTCTGGAGTCCCTCGGCGAGCGCCACCACCGTGGCGCGAGGATGATCGCCGAGGTATCGCCGCGCCTCGCGGTCGAACGCGAGGGCGCGCACTGCCATGTCCTGGCGGCGCGACAGGCCGAATTTGGAG
Source organism: Mycobacterium sp. IS-1590 (assembly GCF_001500025.1). Taxonomy (GTDB): domain Bacteria; phylum Actinomycetota; class Actinomycetes; order Mycobacteriales; family Mycobacteriaceae; genus Mycobacterium. Next base: position 149,875 of record NZ_LQIW01000051.1, read on the forward strand.
AAGTCGAAGTCGATGGAGTCGGCGAGCTGGATCGCCATGGGGTCCTCGATCAGTCCGTCCGGTCGGCGGGCCTCGGTGGCCCGCACGTTCAGTGTCATCAACGCGGTCTCGGAGACACCGGTCAGCATGGTGGCGTCGGCCTTGGCGGAGGAAGCGTTCGGTTCGGGACTCACCTGCTCGAATCTACCTAGCGCAGGACTTTGTCGAGCGTGCGCAGGTTCCTGGTGGTAGTCGACGATTTGTACCGCTTCTTGCCCATGGTCTTGCCGATGGTGCTGTCGAGCGTTGCAGCCTTGGGCACCTGCCAGTAGATGACACCCTCGCCGCGCTCGATCTTCTCCCCGGACAAGGCCTCTTCGGCCAGGCCGGCGAGCTCGTCGAGCACCTGTTCGTCGGTCACGAATGTGACATAGGAGTGGTGGTCGGCAACCTCGCGCTCGAAGGGGTAGGCGCGCGAGATCGCCGCGACGGTGTCGATCGGGTAGGCCAGCACCCAGGCGTCGTACCCGAAGGTGTCGCGCAAGGCCTTCTCAGCCTTCTTCCGCACCGCGTCGACTCCCGACCCGCTGTCGAACAGAACGTTGCCGGTGGCGAGAATTGTTCGTACCGAACGGAAACCTGCTCCCTCGAAGGCCTTCGCGACGTCGGCCATCTTGAGGTTGACGCCACCGACGTTGACCCCACGCAGGAAGGCCGCGTAGCGCGTCATCAGCCGAACTCCAGCAGGGTGTGGCTGGGGCGGCCCCTGCGCAGGAATCCGACGCGGTCCCACATCGGCGAGGCCAGCAGCTTGTATGGCCCACGCCCCGGCACCATGGCGAGGTCGTGGGCCGCGCGCACACCGGGAATGCGCCCGGCCAGCGCGACAGCGTCGTCGGGGGTCAGCGCGAAGGGCATGGGTGGTGTGACGTATCGGTCGGACAGCTTCAGTTTGCCGCGCACAGTGCGCCGACTGAACCAGGGCGGCACGGAGTCGAACATCATCCGGCCCCCGGGAAAGCGGGCCGCGCAGTCGCGGATCAGACCGAGCGCATCGTCGGGGTCCAAATACATCAGCAGGCCCTCGGTGGTGATGAACACACCGTTGGATGCGTCGATGTGGTCCATCCAGCTGCGGTCCAACGCCGACTGCGCCAGCGCGATGATGCGGTCGTCGTGCGGCAACAGCTTCTCCCGTAGTGCCACAATGGGTGGGAGATCAACTGAGTACCAGGTCAATTCGTTGGCGACACCCTGCCGCTGCAGTCGCCAGAAGCTGGTCTGCAGGCCTTCGGCGAGCGCAACCACCGAAGCCTTCGGATGCGTGGTCAGGTACTCGCGAGTGGCGGCGTCGAAAGCCAGAGCGCGGACGGCGTGCGACTGGTTGGGCCTGCCGAACTTGTCGTAGTCGTAGTCGATGGCGTCGAACAGCGTGACCGCCCACGGGTCACGGAGCACCCCGTCGGATCGCTTGGCCTCGCTGGCGCGGAAGTACAGCGTCCACAGCGCGGTGGCGGATACGCCTTCGAGCACGTTGCCGTCGATCCGGGAGATGGGAACGGTCACATCTCGATGGTAGAGACGTAGGCTCGAGAGCATGGGACGCCACGTGTTCGACGACAAACTGCTCGCCCTGATCGGCGGAAACTCGCTGGGCGTCCTGGCAACCATCAAACGCGACGGTCGCCCGCAACTGTCGAACGTGTCGTACTACTTCGACTCGCGCGCGTTGACGATCCAGGTGTCGATCACCGAGCCGCGGGCCAAGACCCGCAACCTGCGCCGGGACCCGCGCGCATCGCTTCACGTCAGCTCGGACGACGGCTGGTCCTACGCGGTCGCCGAGGGCGACGCGACACTCACCCCGCCGGCGGCGTCGCCAGACGACGACACCGTGGCGGCGCTGATCGCGTTGTACCGCAACATCGCCGGCGAACATCCCGACTGGGACGACTACCGACGCGCGATGGTCGACGACCGCCGGGTGGTGATGACGCTGCCGATCAGCCACGTCTATGGCATGCCGCCGGGCAAGCGATAAAGCAGGCGACGGCCGCGTGCCCACGGGCTAGGCTGCCGTCATGGCTGAGACACCGGAAGACGACACCAAGCGCAGGTTCCGGGAGGCGCTGGAGCGCAAGAAGGCCCAGTCGGCGGGCGGGGGCGATCACAAGGACGGCGGAGCCAAACAACCGCGCGCGCACGGCCCGGTCGAGCATCGCAGGGAATTCCGTCGCAAGAGTGGCTAGCCGGACGACGATCTAGCGGCGAGGTACGAGCCGCGCTGAGGAGTTTGGCCGTCAAGTGTTGCCGGACGACGATCTAGCGGCGAGGTACGAGCCGCGCTGAGGAGTTTGGCATCGGATGCCAGGCCACGGGCGACGACAAGCGCCGTCAACATCACCGCCACGCACAGCAGGCCCTGATCCTTCAATCCCCAACCAATCGAGGCCAGGGTGGCTGCGCCCGCCGTGCAGAGCAGGACACCGACTGTCGCGCTGCGCACACCGGGTGCGGCGAGGAATCCGCCGTCCCACAACGGGAGCGGGTCGTTCTCCAGTGGGCGTAGCGTGACGAACAAGAGTGCAACCAGCGTGACCATGATCAGCACCTGCAGAACCGACAGGGCGATGAAGCTCGGGGCGGCTGGGTCGAACCGCGGGTAGCCCAGGTAGTCGAACGCCAGGTGCATCATCAGCAGCGCGGGCATGTGCCACAGGTAAAGAGTCATGGCACCGGTGTTGCCGATCGCGGTCAGCCACCACACCCGCGGCCGCCGCGCCCACCGAGCGATCGCCGGCATGGCAGCAATTGCGAAGGCGCACATCATGATTGCGTGGCCCGCCAGTAGTAGCGACGGCGGCGTCATGTTCTTGAGCTGCTGGCTTTCGATGCCGACCAGGCTCAGCTCGTAGGGCCCGAACATCACCAGGGCCAGGTTGACCGCCAGCATCGCGGTGCCCAGGGTGACCGCCACGCGTGCGCTCAGCAGTGCACGTCGATAGCCGACGGCGAGCATGCCCGGTATCAGCCACACGGCCAGATTGAGGTACCCCAGCGCGGCCCAGCCCTCGACGTTGATCCGCACCGCGTCTACGACGGCTATGAACCCGTAGGCGGCGGCGACTGCGGCCACCATTCGGCCGGGAGTTCTGATGCGCGCCAACGCCGGCACCGCGGCGAGCACCAACACGTAGGCGCCCAGGAACCACAACAGCTGGATCGAGATTCCGGCGACCGGTTCGTAGACGTGTTCGGGCAGCACAAGTCGCAGAGCGAGCAGCGCGACGGCCCAGAAGGCGAGGTAATAGAACACCGGTCGGTAGAGTCGGGTGCAGCGGCGCAGCAGCCAGTTGCCCCAACTGCTGTCGGGCTTCCAACTTTCCACGCAGGCGGCCACGCCCGCGAAGAAGAACAGCGGCATGATCTGAAACACCCAGGTGAGCGCCTGAAGAACGGGTGATGCGGTGAGCAGGTTGCTCCAGATGAACACGTCGTCGCGCAGCGTGCTGGTGGCCATCACGGTATGGCCGATCACCACCCCGAGCAACGACACGATGCGGATGGCGTCGATCGCACGGTCACGGGACACCGGGGTTGCCGCTTCGATGTCGGCTGGGGTCGGAAACATCGTCATGTGATTGATCGTCGGGGCAGGCGCCGGCGTCGCGCATGAGTAGAAGCACTCAAAGGTGCGGTAGCGCATCTGCGCCGTCGCTCAGATGATTACGCCCCGGACGCCGCCGTGCGCGTTTCCCGCGCCACCCTTGCTTCGCGCAGCAGGATCGCCACCAGGCAGATGCCTGACAGAACCGCGACCGCCACGGCGAAACTGACGCCCGCCGTGCGCAATCCCCATTGCTGGGCCGCCAATCCCTCGCCGACGACCGGCAGCGAGATGGCCACGTAGCCGATGACGAAGTAGGTCGAGTTGACCTCCGCGCGACGGTCGGCCGGGCTGCGTTCGGAGATCGCGGCCAGGCCGCGGCTGAAACTCATACCCTGACCCGCACCCGACACCACGGCGGCCGCGAGGAGCCCGATCAGCGACGAGAGTTGAAGTGCGACTGCGAGAAGAGCCATCCCGGCGACCAGGATCGCGCAGCCGATGGCGAGTGCCCGCTGCGGCTGCATGGAGTTGGTGGCGATCTGCGTCAGGGCGGACGCGGCGAAGATCGAACCGGCGATGAGCCCGGCGACGGCCTGATTGTCGATGCCGACGACCTCGGTCACGAAGGACGGCGCCACGGCGGCGAACAGGCCTGTGACGGCGAATCCGGCGAACCCCGCGATCGCCGCGAGGATGAACACCGAACGCACCTCGGGCGGCACCGCCAGACGCTGCAGCGCGATGCGTCCGGACCGCGGCGAGGTCTCCGGCACCAACAGCACCGCCGCACCCGCCAGCGCGGCCAGCGCGATGTGCACGATGAAGCTCAGGTGCAGTGGCTTGGGCGCGTACTCGACGAGCACACCGGCCACCATCGGACCGGCCCCCAGCCCGCCGATGTTCGCGACGGTCGCGACCGCGGCGGCCCTGCCGCGCCAGTGCGGCGGTGCGGCTTCGATGACCGCGGCGGTGGCCGTCCCGGTGAAGACGCCCGCGGACAGTCCGGAGAAGACGCGGCCGACAACCAGCAGCGGCACCGAGTCCGCGACCAGGAACACCCCGGCACTGATCAGCGCCGCGACCACGCCGCCGAGCAGCAGCGGACGTCTGCCGATCGCATCGGACCACCGTCCGAAGGCCAGCAGCGCGAACAGCACACCGCCCGCATAGGCCGCGTACACGATGGTGGTCGTCACCACCGAGAACTGCATCTGCTCGCCGTAGAGCGCGTACATCGGCGTCGGCATCGTGGTGCCGAGCATGATCGCGGCGAACGCGTACGCCAGCAGCGGGAACGCTGTGCGCGTGCCCGCGCGGGTCAGAGCCTCAGACACGTCGCGGGGTTGACCTCAATGTGTGACGGCCTTCTCGGCACCCACGCCGGTCAGCGAGCGCACCTCGAACTCGGCGTTGATGTCCGGATCTCCGCGGTCGGGTGAGCTCAGCGTGCCGATGATGCCGAGCAGGAAGGCCAGCGGGATCGACACGATGCCGGGGTTGGCCAGCGGGAACCAGGCGAAGTCGACGCTGGGCAGCATCGCGGTCTTCGATCCCGACACGGCGGGGGAGAACACGATCAACACGATGGTCGAGATCAGGCCGCCGTACATGCTCCACAAGGCGCCGCGGGTGTTGAAGCGCGGCCAGTACAGCGAGTACAGGATGGTCGGCAGGTTGGCCGCGGCGGCGACCGCGAACGCGAGCGCGACCAGGAACGCGATGTTCTGCTCGGCGGCAAGGACACCCAGGCCGATCGCGAAGACACCCAGCACCACGACCGTGATCCGCGAAACCCGCACCTGCTCGCTCTCGCTGACCCGGTCGCTCTTGAGCACGCTGGCGTAGATGTCGTGCGCGAACGACGTTGCCGCCGTGATGGTCAGGCCGGCGACGACGGCGAGGATCGTCGCGAACGCGACCGCCGAGATGATGCCAAGCAGGATGACCCCGCCCAATTCGAACGCCAAAAGCGGTGCCGCCGAGTTCTGCCCACCGGGAGCGGCCAGGATGGTGTCGGGCCCGACGAGTGCCGCGGCGCCGTAACCGAGCGCGAGGGTGAACAGGTAGAACGCGCCGATGAGCGCGATCGCCCACACCACCGAACGGCGTGCCTCCTTGGCGGTCGGCACGGTGTAGAACCGCATCAGCACGTGCGGCAGGCCCGCGGTGCCCAGCACCAGCGCCAGCGCCAACGAGATGAAGTTGATCTGCGAGGTCAACGAGGCGCCGTACTGCGCGCCGGGCGCCAGGACATCGCGGGCGGCGACGGCCTCGTTGGAGGAACCCGACACGGCGGACTGGGCCGCGCCGAGGATTCCGGAGAAGTTCGCACCGAACTTGGCGAAAACCCACGCCGTCATCAACGCGGCGCCACCGATCAGCAGCACGGCCTTGATGATCTGCACCCACGTGGTGCCCTTCATGCCGCCGATCAGCACGTAGACGATCATCAATACCCCGACGACGGCGATGACGACGGCCTGGCCGAAATCACTTGTGACGTTGAGCAGCAGCGCGACGAGTCCCCCTGCGCCTGCCATCTGCGCCAGCAGATAGAACAGGCAGACGGTCAGCGTGGTGGTGGCCGCGGCGAGCCGCACCGGGCGCTGCTTGAGCCGGAAGCTCAGCACGTCGGCCATCGTGAATTTCCCTGCGTTGCGCAGCAATTCGGCGACCAGCAGCAGCGCGACCAGCCAGGCCACCAGGAAGCCGATGGAGTACAGGAAGCCGTCATAGCCGTAAACCGCGATCGCGCCCGCGATGCCGAGGAAGCTGGCGGCGGACAAATAGTCACCGGAGATCGCGATGCCGTTCTGCGGACCGGTGAACGACCGACCGGCCGTGAAGAATTCGGCGGCGGTGGCGTTTCTCTTGCTCGCGCGGATCACGATGTACAGCGTCACCGCGACGAACAGCCCGAAGATGCCGATGTTGGCGGCGGGATTGCCGACGGTCGGGTCGGCGGCCAGCAGGGTGCTCATGCCGCACCGCCTTCGAGCTTGGTGCGGATGGCCTCGGCCCGCGGGTCGAGTTCGCGGTTGGCGAAGCGCACGTAGAGGCCGGTGATCACGAACGTGGAGACGAACTGGCCGATGCCGATCAACAGGCCGACGTTGATGTCACCCCACACTTTGATCGCCATGAACTCGTGGGCGAAGGCGCCCAGAATCACATAGGCGGCGTACCAGATGAGAAACAGCGCGCTCATCGGAAAGACGAAGCGGCGCAGCCGCGACCGCAGCTCTTGGAACTCCGGGCTCGCTTGTACGGTCCGGTATTCCTCGCCGCTGATCGGCGTATCCCGATGCGGCAGGTCAAGTTGGGGCATCGTGTGCTCCTCGACGTCGGTGTGAACGGCTCAGGTGACTCGGGTGCCGAAGTTAGATGAGATGTGGCTCACATACCCAGGGCAGACGCGCCTGACACGGCGAAACCGAGCACCGGTGCGGTGAGCGGTCGATCGACAACGTTGAGCGGTGAAGCGGAATCAGGCCCGGGGAAGGCGCTCGACGCCCATACCGAGCCGCTCGGGCACGTGCATGCGGGCGAAAATCTGCGCGACGTCCGCGGGGGTCGAGCCGCGGCTTAGGCGACTGGCCAGGATCATCGTCGCGAAGGCGACGGGCACGCTGACCGCGGCGGGATACCCGATCATCACCGCCGGCCAACCGCCCAGCGCGGTCTCGTCGACGGCGCCGATCACCGCGAGCGTGACGGCCGAGCCGGAGAGAATCCCGCCGACCACCAGCCCGCAGACGGCGCCGACGGCCGTCAACCCGCGCCACCAGATGCCGAGCACCAGCAGCGGGCACAGCGTCGACGCGGCGACCGCGAACGCCAACCCGACGCTGCGGGACAACTCCAGGCCACCCGTGGTCGCCAACGAGAGCGGGATGGGGATCAACCCGCCGACGACCGCCGCGATCCGGAAATCTCGCACCCGACCGCGCAACACGTCGGTGGACAACGCCCCGGCGATGCTGACCAGCAGGCCGGACGACGTCGCGAGGAAGGCGGCGATGGCGCCGGCGGCGACCAACGCGGCGAGCACCTGCCCGGCGGGGTCGCCGATCGCCGATCCGGGGGCCAACAGCACTGCGGCGTCGGCATTTCCGGTGATCAACAGTTGCGGTACGTAGAGGCGGGCGAACGCCCCGAGCAGCGTCGGGAACAGATAGAAGAACGACAGCAGGGCGATGACCGCCAACGCGGTGCGACGCGCCGCGCGGCCGTCGGGGTTGGTGTAGAAGCGCACCAGCACGTGCGGCAGACCCATTGTGCCGAGGAACGTTGCGATGATGATCGACAGCACCTGGTAGAGCGGATGGCCGCCGCCGAGTCCGCCGCCCGAGGCGATCCAGTCGGTGCCGGTGCTCGGCGCGCCTGCGACCACCGGGGTGGCCGAGCCCGCCGCCAGCGTCAGCGTCGTCCCGGCGCCGAGAGTGTGCTCTCCCGCCGACAGGATCGGTTGTGCGTCAACGGGTTCACCGTCCAGGGTGCCGGTGACCGTGATTCCGGCCGGCCGCTCGACCTGTACCACGACGTCGGTCTCGATGGCGACGGCGGTGGGCTGGGACACCGTCGGAGGAAGCGGGCCACCGAGTTCGCCGCGGTCGGTGGCGAACAACCCGAGCAACGCCAAGGCGGGTATCGCGACCGCGGTCAGCTTGAGCCAGTACTGGAAGGCCTGCACGAACGTGATCGACCGCATGCCACCGGCGACCACGTTGGCGATGACGATGCCGCCGACGACCAGGGGACCGATCCAGACCGGAACACCCAGAAGTGTTTTCAATGCCAGTCCGGCACCCTGATATTGCGGGACGAGGTAGAACACGCAGATGACGACCACGACCAGCATGGCGGTCTTGCGCAGCCGCGCAGAACCGAGGCGGAATTCGGCGAAGTCGGGCACGGTGTAGGCGCCGGAACGGCGTAGCGGCGCCGCGACGAACAACAGCAGTCCCAGGTAACCGGCGGTGAAGCCGACGGGATACCACAGCGCGTCGGCGCCGTATTTCGCAATCAGCCCGGCCACGCCGAGAAACGATGCCGCCGAGAGGTATTCGCCCGAGATGGCCGCGGCGTTCCACTGTGAGCCCACGGTGCGCGATGCCACCAGAAAGTCGGAAGTCGTGCGTGACAACCGTACGCCGTAGAAGCCGATCGCGACCGTCGCCACCGCTGCGGCGAGCAATGCGGCGGCCGTCAACGGGGACCCGGTCACGGTTCGCTCTCCACGACGCCGACGAAGTCGCGCTCAGCCTGTTCGGCGAGGCGAACGAACAGCCTGCCCACACCGTAGAGCAGCGGATAGACCAACGCCCCCAGCACCAGCCAGTTGAGCCGAACCCCGACGACCGTCAGCGCCGCGAGCTCAGGAAAAGCGGTGTTCAGCAACGGGATTGCGACGACGACAACCACCACCACGGCGGCGAGCCGCAACGCGAGGCCGAGTTGGGCGCGGACCAGCCCGCGCACCAGCGCGTCACCGACGAGCGTCTGCTCCTGCACCTCGACCCTGGTGCGGACCATGCGGGCGCCGCGCCGTTGCCCGAGGACGACGCGTTGGCGCTGCGGGCGGGTGGGCTCAGTCATCGGGCCGAAGGTTGCGCATCGGATCGCGCACGACACGGTTGCGCAGTTCGCGTGCCTGACGCCGGCTCACTGGAAGTTCGACCGCGGGTGAGGCGCCGTTGGCCCGTAGCCGCACCAGCACCGCACCGTCGCTGGTGCGCAGCCCGGTGACCATCCGCAACGAGACAAGGTAGGACCGATGCACACGCTGGAAACCCTTCTCGCGCCAGCGGGTTTCGAGGGTGCTCAGCGGAATCCTCACCAGGTGCGAGCCTGAGGCGGAATGCAGGCGGGCGTAGTCGCCCTCGGCCTCCACCCAGCTGATGGTGTCGCGCGGGACCAGGTGGGTGACGCCGCCGAGTTCGGCGGGAATCACGTCGTCGTCGCGGGCACTGGCGGGTTCGGCCGTGCGCGCGGCAAGCACGCGGCGCACGGCCTCGTCGAGGCGTTCCTGCCGGATCGGCTTGAGCAGGTAATCCAGTGCGCCGACGTCGAAGGCGGCCACCGCCCTGTCGTCGTGTGCGGTGACGAACACGACGGCGGGCCGATGCGAAAAGTTCGACAGCACACCGGCCAACTCGATGCCGGACAACCCGGGCATGTTGATGTCGAGGAAGATCGCGTCGAACGGTCTGCGGTTGAGTTCGCGCAGCGCCGACGTGGCCTCGCTGCACGCCAGGACGTCGCCGATGTCGGTGTGCCGATTGAGCAGATACACCAGCTCGTCGAGGGCGGGTGCCTCGTCGTCGACCGCAAGGACGGACAACCTGCTCACCCGAACGCTCCTCCGCTGGCCCGCACGCCTGACCGGAACTTGGGCACACGCATCACTACCCGCGTGCCGGCGTCGATCGCCGTCTCGACCACCAGACCGTAATCGTTGCCGAACGCGGCCCGCAGCCGATGGTCGACATTGGTCAACCCGACGTGCGCGGAATGGCCGTTGGCAGAGGGTGAACCATCGGCGAGGGCGTCACCGGGGCCGGCTCGCAGCGCGTCCGGATCCATCCCAACGCCGTCATCCTCCACGGTGATCACACAGTCCGAACCCTCGTCGCGGGCGATGATCTCGATCTCGCCACCCTTGCGACCGGCGAACCCGTGGCGCACCGCGTTCTCCACCAGTGGCTGAAGGGCCAGAAACGGCACCACGACGTTGAGCACCTCCGGCGCCACTTGCAGTTTCACTTTCAGCGCATCGCCGAAACGGGCCCGCTCCAGCGTGAGGTAGCGGTCGATGTTGCGCAGTTCGTCCGACAGCGTGGTGTACTGCCCGGCGGCCCGGAACGAATAGCGGGTGAAGTCGGCGAATTCGAGGATCAGCTCGCGGGCGCGGTCGGGGTCGGTGCGCACGAACGAGGCGATCGTGTTGAGGGCGTTGTAGATGAAGTGCGGGCTGATCTGCGCGCGCAGCGCAAGGACTTCGGCGCGGTCGAGGCGCGCGCGGGAGGCGTCGAGCTCGGCGAGCTCGATCTGGCTGGCGGCGTAGCGCGCGACCTCCCCGACTGCACCGAGCAAGCCGGGCGCGGGGGAGCGGGTGGTGACCACGACGAGCACGCCGACCACCTCGCTGCCCTCGGTGAACAGCGGTTGGGCGACGACGGCCGACGCCTTGGCGTTGGTGAGTACACGGCGCTCGCCGGAGATGGACTCCGCGGCCGCGCGTTCGCAGGCGTCGCGCACGTCCACCGACCACAACGGCGTGTCGAGTGGGTCGTGGGCCAGCGGGCGGCCGTCGCCGCCGAACATTGCCACGCCTTCGGTACCGGTCAACCCGCGAAGGAACGGTGCGGCGGTCTTCGCGGACTCGGTGTTCAGCCCCTGGCGCAGGGCCCTGGCGGCCAGCGACGCGGTGTGCAGTGCGGTGTGGACCGCTCGCTCGGTGGGGGTGGCCACCACCCGCCGGGTGCGCACGGCGATGACCGCGGCGCCCACCGCGGCCAGGATCAGCACCGCTGCCAGAACCAGTGCGAGCTCGCCCGACATGATTGGGGCCACCTTAAACTGGCGACGTGGCGAAACTGCAGCTTGTCCAAGATCCGGCGGCCGACGCGCTGCTGGAATCCAATCCGTTCGCACTGCTGACCGGGATGTTGCTCGATCAGCAGTACCCGATGGAGGCGGCGTTCGCAGGTCCGAAGAAGATCGCCGACCGCCTCGGTGGCTTCGATGTCCGCGAGATCGCCGACTACGATCCCGGGAAGTTCGTCGAGTTGTGTTCGAAAACTCCTGCCATTCATCGCTTTCCGGGTTCGATGGCCAAACGGGTACAGGCGCTGGCCCAGTTGATCGTCGACCGTTACGGCGGTGATGCGGCCGCGCTGTGGACCGAGGGCGATCCGGACGGCGCCGAGGTGCTGCGCCGGCTCAAGGCGCTGCCCGGGTTCGGTGAGCAGAAGGCGAAGATCTTTTTGGCGTTGCTCGGCAAGCAGTACGGGGTGACCCCGGAAGGCTGGCGCAAGGCCGCCGGCGACTACGGCAAGCCCGGCTCATACCGGTCGGTGGCCGACGTGGTGGACGCGGGTTCGTTGGAGAAGGTGCGGTCGTTCAAAAAGCAGGCGAAGGCAGCCGCCAAGACCGCGAAGGCCTGAGCGAATCTCTAAGCAGAGCCGCTACGGGGCGGCGGCCGCGGAATCCTCGGAATCCAGGCGGGCCAACGTCTTGATGACCCCGGCGACGACGCGGCCGGTGGCGGTCCCGGTGTCGAGGCCTTCTTTGAGCGTGCGCAGGCGAAGGCCGCGTTCGCAGAGTTCGGCGATGGTGCGGGTGACCTCGGTGCCGGTGCGGCCGAGCCGGTCGAGCGCCTCAACGACGACGGTGTCGCCGGAGCGGGCGTAGCTGAGCATGGCGTGCAGTCCCGCGCCGATGCGGTCGGCGGATTCCGACAGCCGGTCGGTGAACACCCGGCGGGGATCGACGCCTGCAGCGTTGAGCGCCGCGAGCTGACCCTCGAGGCCCTGCTCGGCGGCGCTTGCTGTGGCGTAGCCCAGCGTGCAGGTCACGTTCTCAAGATCGCATGAGACCCCGGCGATCGGAATCGACTACGCCATATCGAGTCTGGTTGCCGACCGAACCGTTACCGGACCTCGACAGGGGTCATGCGCCGAACGGCTCGCCGTCGAAGCGTTCCCGGAACGCGATTTCGGCGACCGGCCTGCGGGTCAACTTGGTCAGTTGGCGGACCGGCTTGCCGAGCGGCACCAGGGCGGCGACCGCGTAGTTGTCCGGGATGCCCAGCAGTTCACGAACTCGCGGCTCTTCGGCGACGGCGGCCGTGGTGAGCACGCCGCCGTACCCCTCGTTGCGGGCGGCCAGCAGGATGTTCCAGACGAACGGGTACACCGACGCCCCCGCGATGAGGCCGACACGGTCGAGGTGCTGGTCGAACGCGGCCACGACGCCCAGATCGACACAGACCACGAGCACCACCTCGGCGGTGCGCAGCGGTGACTGGCTGGGCACCTCCACCTTCGCGATCGTCTGCTCGTCAACCCCGCAGGGAGCCAACGGATTCCACGGGCTTTCACCGTTACGCAGCTGCGCGATGTAGCGCTTGGCGCCGGGTATCGCGCATTCGATGAGCGACTCGCGTGTCGCCGGATCGCGCACGACCACGACCCGGTTGCCCTGGCGGTTGCCGCCGCTCGGCGCGAAACGGGCATTGTCGAGAATGCGCTCGAGGACGTCGTCGGGCAGCGCGTCGCCGGTGTACTCGCGCACCGCGGACGTCGTGCGCATGACGTCGTAGAGATCCATGGCTATATCTTGGGCCTGTCGGTGGCGACCTATGCGAAGGTGGGGATATGAAGACGCACCTGAACTGCCCGTGTGGCGAAGCGATCGTCGGTAAGGACGAGGAGGACCTGGTCGAGAAGGCTCAGGCGCACCTCTCCGAGGCGCATCCCGGCCGCGATTACGACCGGGACGCGATCCTCTTCATGGCCTACTGATCTCTACGAGGGACCGCGTTTGCACGCCCCGCCGTGCCGTGTCGCGGCGCAAACACGGTCGCTCGCGGGGTGTGGGGAGACCCTACGGAACGACCGTCGAGCCGATCGTCGGCATGAACTGGCACTGCCGTTCGGTGGTCGTGACCTGTCCGAAGATCGTCGACAGAATGCTGCCCGAGCCGGTGTCGGCGATCGCGGTCAGGGTGGTCGGCCCCTCGGGGTTGATATCCGGACGCGGCTTCAGCGTGGCGCTGCCTGACTTGCCGGTCGTCAGGTTGACCCAGGTGACGTTGAGCGGCAACTTCTGCTCGGCTGCCGGACCCGGCGTGCCGACCGCGGTGAACACGTAGGCGGTCTGGCCCGGGCCGGGGCCCGGCGTCGGGATCTTCGCGGGTCCGGCCACCGAAATCGCCGTGGCCAGCACGTTTCCACCGTCGCCGAGGCAGCCGTTGCTGATCGACGGGTACATGAAGTCCTGCGTCGGCGGGGCGTCCGGGCCGAAGCCGGGTCCGGTTGCGGCGGCAGGAGCCGGTGCGCCCTCGGGTGCGGGCGCCGGCGCCGGAGCCGGTACGGCCTCGGGAGCAGGCGCGGGTGCCGGAGCCGGTGCGGCCTCGGGCGCCGGCGCTGCGGCGACAGCCACCGGTGCAGCCGCCGGGGCCGGAGGTGCCTCCGGTGTCGGCGCTGCTTCCGGTACGGGTCCGACAGCGTGAGCCGGGTTGATCCCGGCCGGCAGGTGCGCCTGCTCGCCCGGCACCGCACCGGGTGCGGGGTTGTGGGCGACGAACTGGTTGACCGCCGACGCCACGTTGCGCGACTCGGTGGGGGCGACCGCGTCACCGGCGAACACCGCGGCCGCAGCCATCAGCGTCGACGCGGCATTCGTGGGATCCGCGGCGGCCTGCTGGATCGCCGGGCTGATGCCCTGGACCGCCGTCAAGCCGGGCGCCTGCAGCCCGTCGATCGGCGCCGGGGGCGCGGGTTCGGCGCCGGCCACACCGGTCACGCCGCTGACGAGCAGCGTGGCCGATGAGCCGATCGCGAGGGCGGCGGTGGCGAACATCTTTCGAGCTGACATGGCTCCCTCAGAACGTGGTGGTAGTGGTCGTGTCTGCCAGTGCGTGATTCGGCGCCGCCCCGTGGATCACGGAAGAGCCGACAGCGGCACCAGCAGCGGCGCCATACCCGCGCCGGGAAGTGCCGGCGCAGCGGCCGGTGCTGCGGCGGCCGGGGCGGCGGCGGCCGGTGCTGCGGCCGACGGCGTGGCCGCCTGTGCCGCGGCGGGCAGGAGGCCGGTCAGCGGCGTGCCCTCAGGCAGCAGCGAGGCCAGCCCGGTCGGCAGGTTGGACAGCAGGTTGGCCGGGTTGGCCGGTGCGGTCGCAGGTGTGGCGGCGGGTGCCGCCGGTGCTGCGGGCATGCCGGGCAACGACGACGGCGGCTGCGGCAAGGTGACCGTCGCCGTCGCCGACGGAGGCGTCGCGGCCGGGGCGGCCGGGGTCGAAGCGGTGTTCAGCAGCGACGTGACGCCCTGCATGAGCTGCGTCGCGGCGGCCGGGTTGGACGCCAGCTGCTGGATCAGCGGCAGGCCCGGCACGCTGGGGGCCGGTGCCGGCGCCGCGGGCTGGGCGGCGGCGGTGGCGCTCAGCGCCAGCGCGGCCGAGACCGCTCCCGCAGCGGCGATCATGGTGGTCGCGAACAGTTTTCCGGTGCTGTGCATGGTTCTCCCAATCGGTTGTGTCGGCACGCCTTCGGCCGAAGCTACGGAGTTACTGGTGTGGCTCAAGTGACACGTGTGACGGTGACTCAACCGTTACGCAAGCGAGGGGTTTCGGTGACCGGCCGATAGAGTCGGGCAGATAGACACCTCGACAAGCGCCGCCCCGTCAACGTCGCGGACGGCCGCCCGACTGGCCGCTGCGGCGCCAGTGCTGTTGGTGATCAGCATCGCGGCGCGACTGGCGTGGACCTATCTGGTGCCCAACGGCGCGAACTTCGTCGACCTGCACGTCTACGTCGGCGGTGCCGGCACGCTGGACCAACCCGGGGCGCTCTATGACTACGTCTACGCCGAGCAGACGCCCGACTTCCCGCTGCCGTTCACCTATCCGCCCTTCGCCGCGGTCGTGTTCTATCCGCTTCACCTGCTGCCGTTCGGCCTCGTCGCGTTGTTCTGGCAGCTCGGGATCATCGCCGCGCTCTACGGCGTGGTGCGCATCAGCCAGCGACTCCTGGGTTCCGGCGGCCGGCGGGTCGCGATGCTGTGGACGGCGGTCGGCATCTGGCTCGAACCGCTCCGCAGCACCTTCGACTACGGGCAGATCAACGTGGTGCTCGTGCTGGCGGTCCTCTACGCGGTGTACAGCACGCGGTGGTGGTTGTCCGGCCTGCTGGTCGGGCTCGCGGCCGGGTTGAAGCTCACGCCCGCGGTGACCGGGCTGTACTTCCTCGGTGCGCGGCGATGGGGTGCGGTGGTGTTCTCCGCCGTCGTGTTCCTTGCCACCGTGGGGTTTTCGGCATTGGTGGTCGGCGACGAGACCCGCCGCTACTTCACCGAACTGCTCGGCGACGCCGACCGTGTCGGCCCGGTGGGCACGTCGTTCAACCAGTCGTGGCGCGGCGGCATATCGCGCATCCTCGGACACGATGCGGGATACGGGCCCGCGGTGGTCGCGGGCATTGCGGTGACCGCGGTGCTGGCGGTCCTGGCGTGGCGTGCGATCGGCGGGGCTTCGGACCGGCTGGGTGCGATCGTGGTGGTGCAGTTGTTCGGCCTGCTGCTGTCGCCGATCTCGTGGACACATCACTGGGTGTGGCTGATCCCGCTGATGATCTGGCTGCTGCACGGACCGCTGAGCACCCGGCGGGGCGCGCGGGTGCTGGGCTGGGGCTGGCTCGCGTTGACGGCGATCGGGGTGCCGTGGTTGCTGAGCTTCGCCCAGCCGACGATCTGGGTGATCCCGCGACCGTGGTATCTGGCGTGGGCGGGCTTGATCTACATCGTCGCCACGCTGGCGACGTTGGCCTGGATCGCCTCTACTGGCCGACGATGCCGTTGATGTCCTTAGCCATTTCGAGGTCCTTGTCGGTGATACCACCCTCGGAATGCGTCACCAACACGAAAGTCACTGTCCGCCAGCGGATGTCGATATCGGGATGATGATCCTTGGACTCCGCGTGCTCGCCGACCCGGCGCACCGCGTCGATGCCGTCGAGAAACGCGGGGAACTTGATGGAGCGTCGCAGGGCGCCGTCGGCTCGCTCCCAGCCGGGCAGCTCGGGCAGTGCGGCGTCCACTTGTTCGTCCGTTAACACAGCCATGGCTTCGACCGTATACCGTCAGCCGCAGTGTCGAACCAGATGTCGAACCAGATCGTCGTCGCCGGTGCTCTGATCACAGAGGCCTCGCTGCTTGTCGCGCAGCGCGACCGGCCACCCGAACTGGCGGGCCTGTGGGAACTGCCCGGCGGCAAGGTGTCCGCCGGTGAGACGGAGGAAGCCGCGCTGGCTCGCGAATTGCACGAGGAACTGGGCGTCGTGGTGGACGTGGGAGAGCGCCTGGGCGAGGACGTCGCACTCGGCCCGACCATGATCCTGCGCGCCTACCGCGTCACGCACACCGGCGGCGCCCTGCACCCCAACGACCACCGCGCGCTGCGCTGGATCGGCGTCGGCGAACTCGAGGCGCTGGCGTGGGTGCCCGCCGACCGAGCATGGCTGCCCGCCCTGAAAGGGGCGCTCGGCGCTTAGCCCGGATCTCCCGAGATCGGCCGCCCGACGGCCCCTGTCCACATAGTCTTGCCGTTCATGCCCGTACTGCGGTTCATCTGGCGAGGAGTGCTCGCCTTTGACCGGATCGGTTCGCGCATCCCGCAACTCGTGCAGATGTGGCTCGTCGAATTCTTCTTCGCTCTCCCGCTGACCTTCTTCATCGCCAAGATCATCGACATCCGCGGTGCGTTCGGCGTACCGGGCACCGGCGAGGCGATGCCGGGCGTGTTCTGGGGTGCGCTGGTGGTGTCGATGGTCTGTGGGTTCTTCTTCTTTCGCAGCCTCGTCAAACCCCGGGTGAAGCAGGGGTCGTGGACACCGATGGTGCGCGCCGACGTCGGCGACGTCACCGTGTTCGGCGGCAACCGCGCGTGGCGCGTCGAATACCAGTACCTGACAAGTCATCCGTCGTATTCACTCTTGCTTCTTCTGACCGCGCCCATCCCGGCCGTCATGGTTCTCATGACGATCAACCACGGCGACAGCACCTTCTACTGGCGCGTCGCGGGCATCGTCGGGCTCATCGTGTTGGCGCTGATGGCGCTGGCGAGAGTGCTCAGTTGGTACGTCTTCCGCTTCGGTCGGGCCGAAGTCACCGAACATGCTGCGGCGCAGGGGGTCTCGGAGCGCAAGCTCGGTTGGGAGATGGCGTGGAAACCGCTGCTCATGCTGATCGTGATGGTGTATGCGATCGTCGCGATTCCGCTCGCGTACATGTGGTGGGATGAACTGCGCACCATCGACAAGTTGCCCGTGGTGACCGCGGCGGACAGCGCCGACGCGATCGGGCAGTACCGGCGGGTGGCAGGCGACGTGACCGGTGAACCGGTCTACTGGGCGCCGCGAGGGACCGGCCGCGGCGGCAACAACTTCGCGGGAGCCGGTGTGCTGGTTGAACTTTCGTCCGGCGGGGAAGCGCTGCTGCTGGCCGAGTCGCTGTCGGTGCCCGACTTCGTCGGTGTCATGAAGGGCATGCGGGACAACGCTATTCACACCCAGGGCCGGGTGACCGACGAGATCACCGAAACGCAGCGCGAGTACTACGGCTTCGACGAAAGCGATTTCCCCGTCCCGCCACCCGGCGGCCGGGTGATGGTGCTGCTGTCGTACCCGTAGACGCTATTTCCGTCGGCGGGCGCGCTTGTGGACCTTCACCAGATCCTTGCCTCGAATGCCGTTGCGCTCTGCCTTGCGCACCTGGTGAACGACGACCGGGCAACGCTTGCAGCGCGGCTGGCTGCGGCAGCACTTCTTCTTCGGTTTGAGGTCGGCGAGCTTATTGGGCTTCACGTGACGGGCATCTCTCGTTTTCGTGATTGGCCGACTGCGCTGCGACAATCTCGAAGTGGATTTTAGAAACGTCGCCATCGTGGCACACGTCGACCATGGGAAGACCACCCTGGTCGACGCCATGCTGCGGCAGTCGGGCGCGCTCACCCACCGCGGAGACGACGCCACCGAGCGCATCATGGACTCCGGTGACCTGGAGCGGGAAAAAGGCATCACGATCCTCGCCAAGAACACCGCCGTGCACCGCCATCACGGCGACGGCAGCGTGACCGTCATCAATGTGATCGACACCCCCGGACACGCCGACTTCGGCGGCGAGGTCGAACGCGGGCTGTCCATGGTCGACGGTGTGTTGCTGCTGGTCGACGCGTCCGAGGGGCCGCTCCCACAGACCCGCTTCGTCCTGCGCAAAGCGCTGGCCGCCCACCTGCCGGTCATCCTCGTCGTCAACAAGACCGACCGGCCGGACGCCCGGATCAGCGAGGTCGTCTCCGACAGCCACGACCTGCTGCTCGACGTGGCGTCCGACCTCGACGAGGAGGCGCAGAAGGCCGCCGAGGAGGCGCTCGGTCTGCCGACGCTGTACGCGTCCGGCCGGGCCGGCATCGCCAGCACCACCGAACCCGCCAACGGCGAGAACCCGGACGGCACCAACCTCGACCCGCTGTTCGACGTCCTCATGGAGCACATCCCGCCGCCCACCGGCGACCCCGAAGCCCCGCTGCAGGCCCTGGTCACCAACCTCGACGCCTCGGCGTTCCTGGGGCGTCTGGCGCTCGTCCGCATCTACAACGGCAAGCTGCGCAAAGGCCAGCAGGTCGCCTGGATGCGCGAGGTCGACGGCGTACCGGTGGTCACCAACGCCAAGATCACCGAACTGCTGGCGACCGTCGGCGTCGAACGCAACCCCACCGACCAGGCCATCGCCGGCGACATCGTCGCCGTCGCGGGCATGCCCGAGATCATGATCGGCGACACCCTCGCCGATCCGGACCACGCGCACGCGCTGCCGCGCATCACGGTCGACGAGCCGGCCATCTCCGTCACCATCGGCACCAACACGTCGCCTCTGGCGGGCAAGGTGTCGGGCCACAAGCTCACCGCGCGGATGGTGCGCAACCGGCTGGACTCCGAACTGGTCGGCAACGTGTCGATC
This sequence comes from Mycobacterium sp. IS-1590, assembly GCF_001500025.1. Classification (GTDB taxonomy): domain Bacteria; phylum Actinomycetota; class Actinomycetes; order Mycobacteriales; family Mycobacteriaceae; genus Mycobacterium. Next base: position 169,202 of record NZ_LQIW01000051.1, read on the forward strand.
AAAGTCGTCGACATCGGCAGGCCGGACGCGTGGGAGGTGCAGGGCCGCGGCGAGCTGGCGCTGGCCGTGCTCGTCGAGCAGATGCGCCGCGAGGGTTTCGAGCTGACGGTCGGCAAGCCGCAGGTGGTCACCCGCACCATCGACGGGAAACTGCACGAGCCGTACGAGGCGATGACCATCGACTGTCCCGAGGAGTTCGTCGGCGCGATCACACAGCTGATGGCGGCTCGCAAGGGCCGCATGGAAGACATGACCAATCACGCCGCGGGCTGGGTGCGGATGGACTTCGTCGTGCCGAGCCGCGGACTCATCGGTTTCCGCACCGACTTCCTGACGATCACCCGCGGCACCGGCATCGCCAACGCGGTCTTCGACGGCTACCGACCGTGGGCGGGGGAGATCCGCGCCCGGCACAGCGGCTCGTTGGTGTCGGACCGCAGCGGTCAGATCACGCCGTTCGCGATGATCCAGCTCGCCGACCGGGGCCAGTTCTTCGTCGAGCCCGGCCAGGACACCTACGAAGGCCAGGTCGTCGGCATCAACCCGCGCGCGGAGGATCTCGACGTCAACGTCACCCGGGAAAAGAAGCTCACCAACATGCGCAGCTCGACGGCCGACGTCATCGAGACCCTGGCCCGGCCGCTGGAACTGACCCTGGAACAGGCCATGGAGTTCTGCGCCGAGGACGAATGCGTCGAGGTCACGCCCGAGGTCGTCCGCGTGCGCAAGGTGGAGCTGAACGCGAGCTTGCGCGCCAGGGCCAAGGCCCGCGCGAAGGCCCGGGGCTGAAAGCGACGCCCGCCGATCGGGCGGGCGAGGCAAAACCGCCCGATACCCTGTTGGTCGTGCCCGGCCCCCGACGCGTCATCGCCACGTTGTCCGCGATGGTGACACTGCTGGCCGCCTGCACCGTCAGCCCACCGCCCGCGCCGCAGAGCACCGACACAATGCAGCAGCCGCCGCCTCCTCCGTTGAAGGCGACGCAGATCATCATGGCGATCGACTGGATCGGCCCGGGTTTCAATCCGCATCTGGTGTCCGACCAGTCGCCCGTCAACGCGGCGATCAGCTCGCTGGTGCTGCCCAGTTCCTTTCGGCCCATCGCCGATCCGAAAACCCCGACCGGGTCGCGCTGGGAACTCGACACCACGCTGTTGGACTCGGCAGAGGTGACGAGCCAAGACCCGTTCACCGTCACCTACAAGATCCGCCCCGAGGCGTCGTGGACCGACAACGCGCCGATCGCCGCCGACGACTACTGGTACCTGTGGCAGCAGATGGTCAGCCAACCCGGGGTCGTGGACCCCGCGGGCTACGACCTGATCACCGGCGTGCAGTCGGTCGAAGGCGGCAAGACCGCGGTCGTGACGTTCTCGCAGCCGTATCCGGCGTGGCGCGAGTTGTTCAACGACATCCTGCCGGCCCACATCGTCAAGGACGTCCCGGGCGGATTCGCCGCGGGCCTGGCGCGGGCCCTACCGGTCACGGGCGGTCAGTTCCGCGTCGAGAACATCGACCCCCAGCGCGACGAGATCCTGCTGGCCCGCAACGACCGCTACTGGGGCCCTCCGGCGAAGCCCGATCAGGTGTTGTTCCGGCGGGGCGGTGACTCGGCGGCGCTGGCCGATTCGATCCGCAACGGCGACACGCAGGTCGCCCAGGTGCACGGCGGATCGGCCGTGTTCGCCCAACTCTCGGCGATCCCCGACGTGCGCACGGCGCGGATCGTCACGCCGCGCGTGATGCGGTTGAGTCTGCGGGCCCAGCAGCCCGCGTTGCGCGACTCACAAGTGCGCAAGGCGATCCTCGGGTTGCTCGACGTCGACCTGCTCGCCGCTGTGGGCGCGGGCGACGACAACACGGTGACGTTGGCGCAGGCTCAGGTGCGCTCACCATCGGATCCGGGTTACACCCCCACCGCGCCGCCCGCGATGGCCAAGGAGGACGCCCTCGGATTGCTGGCCGACGCGGGGTACGAGGTGGAACCGGTCCTGACCAGTGCGCCGCCCACACCCGGAAACCCGCCGCCGGACGGCGACCGCGGCCGCATCGCCAAGGACGGTGAGCCGTTGACGTTGGTGATCGGGGTGGCCGCCAACGATCCGACGTCGGTGGCCGTGGCCAACACCGCGGCCGACCAACTGCGCAATGTCGGCATCGCGGCATCGGTGTCCGCGCTCGACCCCGTGGCGCTGTACGACGAAGCCCTGCCCAACAACCGGGTCGACGCGGTGGTCGGCTGGAATCAGGCGGGCGGCGATCTGAGCACGGCGCTCGCGTCGCGCTACGGCTGCCGGGCGCTGGAGGCGACGCCGGTGGCGACCGTCCAGCCCGGGCCCCGGGCGACCGCGCCCGCCACCCCGACCCCGAGCACGACGCGGCCCACACCCACCGCGACCACACCGAGCCCTGAGCCCGACCCCGAACCCGACGAACTGGTCCAGGCGCCGAGCAACATCACCGGGATCTGTGATCGCAGCATTCAGCCGAAGATCGACGCCGCGCTGGACGGCAGCGAAGACATCGCCGACGTCATCACGGCCGTCGAACCGCGCCTGTGGAACATGGCGACGGTGCTGCCGATCCTGCAGGACACCACGATCGTGGCGTCCGGGCCCAGCGTGCAGAACGTCAGCCTGTCCGGCGCGGTGCCCGTCGGCATCGTCGGCGACGCCGGCCAATGGGTGAAGACCAAGCAGTAGCGGCTCAACCAGCGAGCCGCTTGTCGCGCAGCCCGCGCAGGCCGTGCGCCGCGAACGCCGCGATCGCGAACACCACCAGCAGCCAATAGGGCGGATGCGCCAGCTCCCATACGAACAACGCGGCGAACGCCGGCGCCCGCTGGGTGATGGCCAGGACACCTGCCGCGCACGTCAGCGACAACGCCGAGACGGGGATGTCCGTGCCCGCCCACTGGTTCAGCGCGAGCGCGACGAGCGACCCGGCGGCCGCACCCGTCGCCAACGCGGGAGTGATCAGGCCGCCGACCGCGCCTGCGCGCAGGAACACCGCCGTCAGCAGCGGCTTCAGCAACAGGATCATGGCGGCCGCACCGAGGGTGAGCCCACTGTTGACGCTGACCGTGAGGATGCTCCTGCCGTTGCCCGGCAGTTCGGGCCACCAGATCGAACACACGCCGGTCAGCAAGCCGGCCGCGGCCACGGCGGGGATGAGCACCCATGAGCGCACCTGGATCCGCGGACGGGCAGCGGTCATCGCGCGGTCGAACGCCAAGCCGACGGCGGCGGCCAGCGGCGAGATCGCCACCGCCAGAAACACGAACAGCGGCGACAACTCGAAATCGGGCCACGTCAACGCGTGCTCGAGGTGCGTGACCGGCGCTGCCACCGCGACCGCCAGGCTCGACGTGATCAACGCCGCGCCGACCGCGCGCGGATGCCAGGTTCTGAGCAGGATGCTCGCCGTGAACAGGGCGCCGCCCACCGGCACGCTGTACACCGCGCCCAGCCCTGCGCCCGCGGCGCAGGCGAGCAGGATCTCGCGATCACGGGCGGTCAGGGCCAGCCGCGTCGTCCCGAAATCGCCGAGCGCAGCGGCGATCTGACGCGGAGCACTCTCGCGCCCCAGCGATGCGCCCGACCCGACGAGCAACACCTGAAGTGCCGCGTCTATGCACAACGGCACGCGGGGCAGTCGCCGAGGCTCGCTGATCGCCGAGGACAGCGACGGGATCTCGGTGCGCCGCCGCAGCAGCCACCACCCGCAACCGGCCAGCGCCCCGCCGACCATCGGGCCTGCGGCGCGCCGGATGGGACTGCTCCCGCCGACACCGGTGAGCAGGGTGCCGAACGAGTAGTGGTACGTGAGGTGTTCGACGCCGTGCAGCAGCAGCGTCGTGGCCGCACCCGCGACGCCGGCGAGCAGGCCGATGATGACGATCGCGCAACCGAACTCCACGGTGCGCCGGGACACCACGTGAATGTATGCCAGCCGGCAGGCAAGCTGGTGCGAATGGAACGCGATGCTGTTGGCCCCCGCGGGCGGCTGTTGTTCGTCCACGCCCATCCCGACGACGAGACGCTGACCACCGGCGCCACGATCGCCCACTACGTCGCCCGCGGAGCGCAGGTGCGCGTCGTGACGTGCACGCTCGGCGAAGAGGGTGAGGTGATCGGCGAGCGGTGGGCGCACCTGGCCGTGGACGAGGCCGATCAGCTCGGCGGGTATCGCATCGGCGAGCTGACCACCGCCCTCAACGCTCTGGGCATCGACGAACCGGAGTACCTCGGCGGGGCCGGGCGCTGGCGCGACTCGGGGATGGCGGGCACACCGCGGCGTCACCACCAGAGGTTCATCGACGCCGATCCCGCCGAGTCGGTCGGTGCGCTGGTCGAGATCATCCGCGACCTGCGCCCCCACGTCGTCGTCACCTACGACCCCCGGGGCGGCTACGGCCATCCCGACCACATCCACACGCACGAGGTGACGATGGCCGCCGTGGCGGCCGCGGGAGGGACGGAGTTCGCAGACCAGCCGTGGACCGTGCCGAAGGTCTACTGGGCGGTGATCTCCACGACCGCGATCGCCGAAGCGCTGGCCGCGATCGACGACGCACCCGCACAGTGGACCCGGGTGACCGTGGACGAGGTCCCGTTCGGCTACCCCGACGACGAGATCGACGCGGTGATCGACGATCCCGGGCAGTTGAGCGCCAAGGTGGCGGCGATGCGCGCGCACGCCACGCAGATCAGCGTCGCCCCGAACGGTCGCTCGTTCGCGCTGTCCAACAACATCGCGCTGCCGATCGGCGCCGCCGAGCACTACATCCTGGCCGCCGGAACGGCCGGTGAACGCGACAGCCGAGGCTGGGAAACCGACCTCCTGGCCGGACTGGACCTTCAATAGCGGCACAAAGAGGGAGTAAGCTCGCCCGCAGTCGGCGGCGCGAGAAGGGACGGCACATGGATCCAGACCTCGATCCCAACCTGCAGCACTGGCAGGACCGGTTCGACAGCCTGCAGTGGGTGATCGGTTCCCTCACCGGCATGCTGGACAGCATCCCGACCTGAACTCACGCACCTTCGCCGCCGCGCCTCGACGCGTGGCGGTCCTGACGCTGCTGGCCATCGATGGGGTGCTGTGCGCCATCGCTTCGGCCATGTTCCTTCCGCTCCGCCTCGGATCCATTCCATTTCCGATCAGCGCGCTGATCGCCGGCCTGGTCAACGCCGCGCTGGTGTGGGCCGCGTTGCACTGGACGTCGTCGCCGCGGGTCGCGGCCGTTCCGCTGTGGACCTGGCTGTTGACGGTCGCGCTGATGACGCTGGGCGGTCCGGGAGACGACCTGATCTTCGGCGGGGCCGGCGTCATGGAGTACGCGGCCTTGCTGCTCCTCGTGCTCGGCACGCTGCCGCCCGCGGCGGTCCTGCGGGCGGCGGTGAAGCAGACCTGACGTTACGTCGTCCCGGCCGCCGACCCGGTGGCCTCGGCGGAGTTCTGGTCCGTACCGTCCTGCGGGTCCAGGTCCCCGGCCGCGTTCGGCGACGGCGCCTGTGCCGATGGCGGCTGGGGTGCGGCGGCCTCGAGGTCATCCTTCGCATCCAGGGCAACTGAGCCGTCGGTCGTCTGCGGATTCGTCGTGCCGATCGGTGTGGCGATCGCCGACGCGCGGATCTCACCTTGTGCCTGAACGGTTGTCGTGGTGGCCCTGGTGTCCGTCGTGGTGGTGGTCGTCAACTCCTTCTCACCGTCGAGTTCGAGTTCGGGCCCGCCATTGAGTTCGGGTTCGGCGCCCTCGGTGAGTCCGTCGGCGTTGGGCTCGCCCTCGAGCTTTTCGGTCCCCGGCACCTGTTCGAGCTGCGCCCCGTCGACATCGGAGAGTTCGCCGCCGACCTCACCCTCGAATTCGCTGACGCCCTGTTGGACGATCCCCTGACGCTGGGTGAGCGTCTCGTCGAAGTCCTTGACACCGTCGTCCAGTTCGTCTTCCTGGTCCACCTTGGCTTCGGGGAGGTTCGTTTCGTCGAGCGCGGAGAGCTGGATCCCGGCTTCGGCGGCCTCGGCCGCGAACGGGCCGATGGGCGGGATCGGCGGCAGCGGCGGGAGCCAGAAAGCAAGCTGGTCGTTGGCGAGGAAGATGAACGAATTGATGGTGTCGACGGCGACGCGGACCAGCCCGTCCCAGAAGCTGATGTTCCCGCCGAGCCAGTCGGCGATGTTGAACGTGATGCTTTGCACGATGCGTTCGCCGAAGTTGTAGAAGATCTCGATCTGCGGGGCGAGCCAGCCGACGTAGGGGATCCAGCCGACGGCGTATGCGGCCACGTCGAAGCCCCATTCCACCCACGGTTCGATCGCGTTGTAGACGTTCTTGATCGCGCTGTCGATCGAATTGCCGCCGACGACGTTCGGGAAGTTCGGGGAAGGGAACGGGGCGCGGGCGCTCGGCGGGACGACGATTCTCTCGAGCCACCAGACCAGCAACTCGGGCAGCTCGAGATCGGGAACTGAGGGCCCGGTTCGCACCGTCGAGGTCGTGGTTTGCGCCAACGCCACCAGTCGGACGGTGGGAGTTGGTTCCGGCGGCGGGGCAGGGCGTACCGGGGCGATCACCACAGCGCTCACCGCCAGGATGATCACTGCCATCGTCAAGATTGAGTATGCAGAGCGCTTCACGTAGTCCTCCAAAGCCCCGACCCTCAGCAAACTACGCCGATATTTGCTCGCGCGTAACCGAATGACGGCGCGAGTTTGCTGCGGTTCACCGATCCGATGGCAGCGTGCCGCCGACGCCACCGTCCGGACTACTGTTGCCGATATGTCAGGCGCCGATGTTTCAGGAAGTGAGACGCGCGGATGATCCTCAACGAGCGCGGGGTTATACGGGAGTGGCTCTGAACCCCCAGCACGGCGCCGATCTGCCCGACCCGGTGATACCACCGAAACCCGATCAGCCCAGTCCGGCGGCTCTCCGGCGGGTGCTGCGCCGCGCGCGCGACGGGGTGGCCCTCAACGTCGACGAAGCCGCGATCGCGATGACCGCCCGCGGGGATGACCTCGCCGATCTGTGCACCAGCGCGTCCCGGGTGCGCGACGCGGGACTCGAAGCGGCCGGCCGGCGCGGGCCCTCGGGGCGCCTTCCGGTCAGCTACTCGCGCAAAGTGTTCATCCCCGTCACGCATCTGTGCCGCGACACCTGCCACTACTGCACGTTCGTCACCGTCCCGGGCCTGCTGCGTGCACAGGGCAAAGGCATGTACATGGAGCCCGACGAGATCCTCGACGTCGCGCGGCGCGGTGCGCAATTGGGTTGTAAGGAAGCGTTGTTCACGCTCGGCGACCGCCCCGAGGCGCGGTGGGACGAGGCCCGTCAATGGCTCGACGAGCGGGGGTACGACTCGACGCTGGACTATGTGCGCGCGATGGCGATCCGCGTCCTCGAGGAGACCGGGCTGCTGCCGCACCTGAATCCGGGCGTGATGAGTTGGTCGGAGCTGTCGCGGCTCAAACCGGTAGCGCCGTCGATGGGCATGATGCTCGAGACCACGTCGCGGCGGCTGTATGAGACGCGTGGTGCCGCCCATTACGGGAGCCCGGACAAGGACCCGGAGGTCCGGCTGCGGACGCTGGCCGACGCCGGCCGGCTGTCGATTCCGTTCACCACGGGCCTGCTGGTCGGGATCGGGGAGACGCTTGTCGAGCGGGCCGAGACCATTCATGCGATTCGCCGGTCGCACAAGGAGTTCGGGCACGTTCAGGAAGTGATCGTGCAGAACTTCCGGGCCAAGGACCACACCGCGATGGCCTCGTCACCCGATGCGGAATTCGAGGATTTCCTGGCGACGATCGCGGTGACCCGGCTGGTGCTGGGACCCAAGATGCGGGTCCAGGCGCCGCCGAACCTGGTGTCGCGCAACGAGTGTCTGGCCCTCGTCGGCGCCGGGGTCGACGACTGGGGTGGCGTCTCGCCGCTGACCCCCGACCACGTCAACCCCGAACGTCCGTGGCCGGCGCTCGACGAGCTGGCCGCCGTGACCGCCGACGCCGGCTACGACCTGGTGCAACGGCTCACCGCGCAGCCGCAGTACGTGCAGGCGGGTGCGGCGTGGATCGACCCGCGGGTGCGCGGACACGTCGACGCGCTGGCCGACCCCGACACCGGTTTGGCGCTGGACGTCAACCCGACCGGCCGGCCGTGGCAGGAGCCCGACGAGGCGTCGGAGTCGTTGGGCCGCACCGACCTTCACTCGGCTATCGACGCCGCGGGCCGGCTCACCGAGACCCGCAGCGACCTCGACAGCGCGTTCGGTGACTGGGAGTCGATCCGCGAGAAGATCTCCGAGCTCGCGGCCAGGGCGCCCGAACGCATCGACACCGATGTGCTGGCGGCGTTGCGCGCCGCCGAACGCGATCCGGCCGGGTTGTCTGACGACGAGTACCTGGCGTTGGCGTGCGCCGACGGTCCCGCTCTGGACGCCGTTGCCGCGCTTGCCGATTCGCTGCGTCGTGACGCGGTCGGTGAGGACGTCACGTTCGTCGTCAACCGCAACATCAACTTCACCAACATCTGCTACACCGGCTGCCGGTTCTGTGCCTTCGCGCAGCGTAAAGGCGACGCCGACGCGTACTCGCTGTCGGTCGACGAGGTCGCCGACCGGGCGTGGGAGGCGCACGTCGCGGGTGCGACCGAGGTGTGCATGCAGGGCGGTATCGACCCCGAACTGCCCGTCACCGGCTACGCCGATCTGGTGCGCGCGGTGCGCAAGCGGGTGCCGTCGATGCACGTACACGCGTTCTCGCCGATGGAGATCGCCAACGGCGTCACCCGCAGCGGCCTGTCGATTCGGGAATGGCTGACCTCGTTGCGCGAGGCGGGATTGGGCAGCATCCCGGGCACCGCGGCCGAGATCCTCGACGACGAAGTGCGCTGGGTGCTGACGAAGGGCAAGCTGCCGACGTCGATGTGGATCGAGGTCGTGACGACCGCCCACGAGGTCGGGCTGCGGTCCAGTTCGACGATGATGTACGGCCACGTCGACCAGCCGCGACACTGGGTCGGCCACCTACGGGTGTTGCGCGAGATCCAGGACCGCACGGGCGGTTTCACCGAGTTCGTGCCGCTGCCGTTCGTGCATCAGAGCTCGCCCCTGTATTTGGCCGGTGGTGCGCGGCCGGGGCCGACACATCGCGACAACCGCGCTGTGCACGCGCTCGCGCGCATCATGCTGCACGGCCGGATCTCCAACATCCAGACCAGCTGGGTCAAACTCGGCGTCGAGCGCACCCAGGTGATGCTCACCGGCGGGGCCAACGACCTCGGCGGCACGCTGATGGAGGAGACCATCTCGCGGATGGCCGGTTCGGAGTTCGGCTCCTACAAGACCGTCGAGGAACTCGTCGCGATCGCCGAGGGCATCGGGCGCCCGGCGCGCCAGCGTTCCACGACGTACGCCCCCCTCGCCGCCTAGCCTCCTCCCTCACCTTTCCAGGCCGCGAGCGACCGCGTTTGCACACGGACACGCCGCGTTTCCGTGGCATTTGGCGGTCGCTCGCGGCCGGTGAGGGGCCTCGGGGAATAAGACCGGACTGTAGTCCGCTTCTACTCGTGTAGGCCAATCAAAACGAAGGAGCAACGAATATGACCACAGCCGTCAAGAGCCCTCTTTCCGTCGGCACCTGGGCCATCGACCCCGTGCACTCGACCGTCGGGTTCTCCGTACGCCACATGATGGTGAGCAAGGTGCGCGGCACGTTCGACGACGTCAACGGCGCGATCACCGTCGCCGAGGACGGCACCCCCTCGGTCACCGCCGAAATCAAGGTCGACTCCGTCAACACCCGCAACGAGCAACGCGACGGCCACCTCAAGTCGGGCGACTTCTTCGACACCGCGAAGCATCCGATCGCCACCTTTACCTCGACCGGTGTGCGGCCCAACGGCGACACCTATCTCGTCGATGGCGACTTCACACTCAAGGGCGTCACCAAACCGATCACCCTGGAAGTCGAGTTCAGCGGCGTCAACCCCGGCATGGGACAGGGCGAGGTCGCGGGCTTCGAAGCCTCAGTTGTGCTGAACCGCAGAGACTTCGGCATCGACATCGACATGCCCCTCGAGACCGGCGGTGCCGTCGTCGGCGACAAGGTCACCATCACCCTCGAAATCGAGGCCGTCAAGCAGGCCTGACCCGTCAGGTCTTGAGCTGTAGCGGAGGTGGTGCCTCGTCGGGTACCACCGCCGCGATGGCCGATTCGAGAAGCCAGAACACCACCGTCGAGACCAGGATCGCGAGAGCGGGCAGAACGACGATCGGCGCCGCGACGAGCAGCACCAGAAGTACTGCGCCCGGCACGTCCTGCCACCATCCGGCGCCTCCTTTGCCCTGCAGGATCGCGGACAGCCGCACCGCCGCCCAGATGATCCAGCGCCTCAGTAGGCTCACGCCGTCGCGCTGCATCTGCAGGCGAAAGCGATAGTCGGCGGTTCGGCGGTCGCACCCCGTGCGTTCGGGAAAGCGCCACAGATAGTCGTGCAGGACGGCCGCACGGGCATACCGCCCGGCGCGGGGCACGAACCAGGCGACCACGCCCGGCACCGACACCAGATCGGTCGCGAAATCGGCGTGGACCTCGAACTGCTGGTTCGGCCCCTCGAAGCCGAGCGGCTGCGTGGTGCGCCATTCGTCCCACGCACTCTCCTTGAAGACCCGCTTGGCGGCGCGTACAGCGTCGAGTTCCGGCGCCGTCAGTTGTCGGACATGGAGGACGGCCGTCTTGTCGGCCGGCGGGACACAACGTTCCATCTCGCAGGTATAGCAAGTTCGAGCCGCAGCGAGCGTGCGCAAAAGGCTGCTGAACGGCGGCGTGTCGGCAACAAACACGCACCGTCGTCACAGGTGGGTGGGCAGTAAGGGGTGTCTGCTAGGCAGCTGTATGTGCGACGTTTAGTATCAGTAACCACGCGCAACCCCTAACAAGGGGCGGCGTGAAAGTTAGGGCACACTGAGACGACCGTCCAAGTATCGACCACGGATACTTGCGGCTGAGCTTGGATGCCCATCCCGTACGGCAGCCCACCGGACAGGAGATCGAGGAGACCTTGAGGAGAACACGGTGACGTACGTCATTGCCGAACCCTGTGTCGACGTCAAAGACAAGGCGTGTATCGAGGAATGCCCAGTCGACTGCATCTACGAGGGCGCTCGGATGCTCTACATCCACCCGGATGAGTGCGTGGACTGCGGTGCCTGCGAGCCGGTTTGCCCCGTCGAGGCCATCTACTACGAAGACGACGTGCCCGATCAGTGGAGCAGCTACACACAGATCAACGCCGACTTCTTCAACGAACTGGGTTCGCCCGGCGGCGCGTCGAAGGTGGGTCAGACCGACAACGACCCGGAGCCGGTCAAGAGCATGCCGCCGCAAGGTGAGGACTGATAACGGCTCACGCAGGGCACAGTGTGCACCCGACCGCGCAGCGCGGCCGAGAGCCGCGACAGCCCCGTAGCGCGTCGCTGCCGGCGTTCCCCTGGGACACCCTGGCCGAGGTGACCGCGTTGGCCCGCGCGCACCCTGACGGCATCGTCGACCTGTCCGTCGGCACCCCGGTGGACCCGGTGGCGCCGGTCATCCGCGAAGCGCTGACGGCGGCGAGCGCCTCGCCCGGCTATCCGACCACCGCAGGCACCCCCGCCCTGCGCGAAGCGGCCACGAACGCGCTGGCTCGGCGATACGGCATTACGGGCCTTGCGCCCGATGCCGTGCTGCCGGTGATCGGAAGCAAAGAGCTCATCGCGTGGTTGCCGACGTTGTTGGGGCTGGGTCCCGACGACGCCGTCGTCGCGCCCGAGCTGGCGTACCCGACGTACGACGTGGGCGCGCGGCTGGCGGGTGCGCGGATCGTGCGGGCCGATTCCCTGACACAGCTCGGCCCGCAGACCCCCGCTCTGGTGTACCTGAATTCGCCGAGCAACCCGACGGGCAAGGTGCTCGGCGTCGACCACCTGCGCAAGGTGGTCGGCTGGGCGCGCGAACGCGGGGTCCTGGTCGCCTCCGACGAGTGCTACCTCGGGTTGGGCTGGGATGCCCAACCGGTGTCGGTGCTGCATCCGTCGGTCTGCGACGGAGACCACACCGGGCTGCTGGCCGTGCATTCGCTGTCGAAGACTTCGTCGCTGGCCGGGTATCGGGCCGGCTTCGTCGCCGGAGACCCGGGGGTCGTCTCGGAGCTGCTGGCCGTTCGCAAGCACGCCGGAATGATGGTGCCCACGCCGGTGCAGGGCGCGATGGTCGCCGCGCTCGACGACGACGAACACGAACGCGAGCAGCGGGCCCGCTACGAAAAACGGCGCGAGATCCTGCTTCCCGCCGTGCGTTCGGCCGGGTTGACCGTCGAAGACTCCGAGGCCGGGTTGTATCTGTGGGCGACGCGGGGCGAACCGTGCCGTGACACCGCCGCCTGGCTCGCGCAGCGCGGCATCCTCGTCGCCCCCGGGGAGTTCTACGGCGCCCGCGGGACCAAACACGTGCGGATCGCGCTGACCGCGACCGACGAACGTATCTCGGCTGCGGCACAACGCCTCACAGCCGGCTAGGTTCTGTCGCGCGCAAGCCGAGCGCGAGCACCAATCGATCGTCGGGATCGTTCAGCGACGTCGCCACCAGCTTCTCGATGCGGCGGATGCGGTAGCGCACCGTGTTCGGATGCACGTGCATTTGCTGGGCGACCGCGGCGATGTCGCCGAACGCGTCGAGGTAGGCCCCGAGTGTTTCGGCGAGCACCGGATCCTGTTCGCGCAGTTGACGTATCCGGGGGTCGACGAGTCGCTGTCCGACCCGCGAGACGATCTCGTCGAGGAGCACGGTGGTGCGCGCGTCGTCGAGCGACGCGACACGTCCGATCGCTCCGGGATGACGCTGCGCGCTGTCGAAGACCCGGTCCACCTCGGCGCGCGCGTTCGCCGCGGCCGACAGCCCGGCGAGCGGGGCGGCGACGACCGCCCGCAGCGACAGCCCCAGTTCGCGGTCGAGCGTCGCGACCACACCGCGCACCCAGGACATCACCGCTGAGGGCCCACCGATCTTCGGCAGCAGGACATAGACCCGCCCACTGCTCGATGTGATCTGGGCATCGGGACGAAACGCGCTGGCGCTCAACGCGATCACGCTGGTCGCGGTGGTGCCCTCCGGGTCGAGGAACCCGATGAGGGCACCCCGACCGTCGGCCGGGATGCCGAGCTCCCGTGCGAGGGTGGCGACATCGGCGGCGTCCCCCGACAGGCCGAGCAGTTCTTGTATTTGTCGGGTGTGTGTGGACGGCGAGGCGGAGAGCCGCGACATGATCCTGGCCGCCAATACCGCGCCGCCCCGCAGCACGTCCTCGACGTCGTCGGTCAGCGGAGCCGAACCCTGTTGCAGCCAAATGGTTCCGGCGAACCGGCCGGCCTTCGCATCGGGGAGGTGGATGCCGACCGCCAGGCGCGGGCGCAGCCCCAGCTCGGGTCGTTGGGCGACGCGTACGACGTCGGTGCCCGAACGCAGGGCGTCGAAGATGCCCCACTGCGCCAGCCAGGCCAGGTGCTCGGGCGGGCCGGCGCGCCCGAGGATGGTCAACCGGCGCAGTTCGTCGGCCTCGTCACTGGAGGCCGAATAGGCCAGTACGTGGGAGTCCTCGTCCTCGATGCTGATCATGCCGCGGGTGCGGTCCGCGATCGACTGGGCGAGGCCGAACAAGTCGGTGCCCGGATCGTGGTGCGGGTCGCCCCGGTCGCCGTGATGATCGAAGGCGTGATTCACCAACTTGTACAGGGACTCCCAGCGGGCCTGGGGTTCGACGGCCACCACCGCGGTGCCCAGCGCGACCGCCCGCTCGACCGCGGCAGGCGACGGTTCCTTGACGAATATCGCCGCGGGCACTTGGCCGGTGCCCGCGAACTGACGTTCGAGCCAGCCCACCGCCTCCACGTCGTCGACGCCGAGCAGGAAGAACAGATCCGCCGAGCCGGGGCCGACGGCCAACCCCAGCCGAACGTCGTCGGCGTCGACCAGCGCGACCGACGCGACAGGCATATCCAGGCCGCGCGGCGCCTCGACCAGCGTCACCATGGTGCGGTCCAGCGCGAGCAGCAGCTGACCCAACCCCAGCCCGGACCGTGGCTCCATCGCATGCCCCTTTGTCTGACCCGACTATAGATCGCCGACGGTGTTGTCGGATCGGCCATCGGATCACGTGTCGTGGCCGAGCATCATTTCGTCATGGATGCCATCAGCGATGTGCCGCTGCCTGCCAACGAACCGGTCCACGACTACGCGCCGGGCTCGGGTGAACGCACCCGACTCGTCGAAGCACTGAGCACCGTCGCCGCCGACGCTGTCGACCTGCCGCACGTCATCGGCGGCCGGCATCGCATGGGTGACGGGGAACGGATCGACGTGGTGCAGCCACACCGTCACACCGATCCTTCTGGGCGGCTGGGCACGCTCACCAACGCCACCCATGCCGACACCGTGGCGGCCATCGAGGCCGCGATGGCCGCCAAGGCGCAGTGGGAAGCGACCCCGTTCGACGAACGGGCCGCGGTGTTCCTGCGGGCGGCCGACCTGCTCGCGGGACCATGGCGCGAGAAGCTCTGCGCCGCCACCATGCTCGGTCAGTCCAAGACGGCGTATCAGGCCGAGATCGACGCGGCCTGCGAGCTCATCGACTTCTGGCGGTTCAACGTCTCGTTCGCGCGAAAGATCCTCGAGCAACAACCGATCAGTGTGCGCGGTGTGTGGAATCGCACCGACTACCGGCCGCTCGACGGGTTCGTCTACGCGATCACGCCGTTCAACTTCACCGCGATCGCGGGCAACCTGCCGACGGCCCCCGCGCTGATGGGCAACACCGTGATCTGGAAGCCCTCGCCCACCCAGACCTTTGCGGCCCATCTCACGATGCAGTTGCTGGAACAGGCCGGCCTGCCGCCCGGCGTGATCAACATGCTCACCGGCGACGGTGTCGCGGTTTCGGAGGTGGCGCTGTCGGATCCGCGGCTCGCGGGCATTCACTTCACCGGGTCGACCACGACGTTCCAGCATCTGTGGCGCGAGGTGGGCGCCAACATCGACCGCTATGACGGCTATCCGCGCCTGGTAGGGGAGACCGGCGGTAAGGACTTCGTCGTGGCGCACGCCAGCGCGCAACCCGACGTGCTGCGCACCGCGCTGATCCGCGGCGCGTTCGATTACCAGGGCCAGAAGTGCTCGGCGGCGTCGCGGGCGTTCATCGCGCGCTCGGTGTGGCAGCGGATGGGCGACGATTTTCTCTCGGCGACAGAGGAATTGCGCTACGGCGACGTGACCGACCTGACGAACTTCGGTGGCGCCCTGATCGACGACCGGGCGTTCGCCAAGAACGTCAAGGCCATCGAGAGGGCCAAGACCGCCCACGTGACCATCGCCGTCGGAGGCGAATACGACGATACGGAGGGCTATTTCGTCCGCCCGACCGTGCTGCTGTCCGACGACCCGACCGACGAGGCTTTCTGCCGTGAGTATTTCGGGCCCATCCTGGCGATCCACGTGTACCGCGACGACGACTACGACCGCATCCTCGACGTTGTCGACACCGGGACCAAGTACGCGCTGACCGGTGCGGTCATCGCCGACGATCGTTCGGCGGTGCTGCAGGCCCAGCGACGACTGCGCCATGCCGCGGGCAACTTCTACGTCAACGACAAGCCGACCGGCGCCGTCGTCGGGCAGCAGCCTTTCGGCGGGTCGCGAGCCTCGGGCACAAACGACAAGGCCGGATCGGCGCTGAACCTGCTGCGGTGGACGTCGGCGCGGTCCATCAAGGAGACCCTCGTGCCGCCGACGGACCACACCTACCCGCACATGGGGCAGTGATGGGGATCTTCGAGCGCGTTGCGCGGCCGGCGATCCTGGCCGCGGGCCGACGGGACCATCTGCGGAGGACCGCCGAGCGGCTCCCGGTGACTCGGGATGTCGTGCACCGGTTCGTACCGGGGGAGACGGTGGACGATGCGCTCGACGCCGTTGTGCGGTTACGCGATTCGGGCCGTCTCGTGTCGATCGACCATCTGGGCGAAGACGTGACCGATGCCGACACCGCGACCGAGAACGTCGACGCTTATCTGACGCTGCTGGACGGGATGGCGCGGCGTGCAGAGGGAACGGGAATCGTGCGACCGCTCGAGGTCTCGCTGAAGTTGTCGGCGTTGGGCCAAGCGCTGCCCCGCGACGGGGAGAAGATCGCGCTGGAGAACGCCCACACCATCTGCGAGCGGGCGAAGCGAATCGGGGTGTGGGTGACGGTGGATGCCGAGGATCACACCACCACCGATTCGACGCTGTCGATCGTGCGCGAACTGCGGACCGAGTTCGGCTGGCTTGGAACGGTGTTGCAGGCCTATCTCAAACGCACCCACGCCGACTGTCAGGAGTTCGCCGCGTCGAAGGCGCGAATCCGGCTGTGCAAAGGCGCTTACGACGAACCGGCGTCCGTGGCGTACCGCGACCGCGACGACGTCACGGACTCCTACCTGCGCTGCCTTCGGGTGCTGATGGCGGGGGACGGCTACCCGATGGTGGCCTCGCACGATCCGGTGGTCATCGCGGCCGTACCTGAGCTGGCCGCCGAGAGCCACCGCGGCCGAGACGATTTCGAGTACCAGATGCTGTACGGCATCCGCGATGGCGAGCAGCGCAGGCTGGCCGATGCGGGCAACCACGTGCGGGTGTACGTGCCGTACGGCAGCCAGTGGTACGGCTACTTCGTGCGCAGGCTCGCCGAACGGCCCGCCAACCTGAGGTTCTTCGTGCGGGCGCTGGCCCAACGTCGCGGCGCTTAGAGTGCCACACCGACCGGGATACCGGGCGAGCTGACGGGGCGGGCGGCGACGGGCATCACGACCGTGCCACGGCATGCCCCGCCGAGGATCTCGGTCTGCCAGGTCCCGAACAGCTGTCCGTCGATGTCCGGAGCGTAGAACACGCGCGACCGGGCCGGCGCGTACTCGCTGGGAACCCCGTCGCCGCGGAAGCACTCCCACTGCCAGTTGTAGGCGTACTGCCACCGCGCTCCGTCCCAGGTGTAGCGGACCGGTTGCGGGATGGTGGGATTGCTCGGCGCGGGACCCGACACGACGGTGGCCACGCACAACCCCGTCGAGCAGTCGGTCGCCAGGACGTACTGCGCGCTGAAGTCGGGTTCGGGTTGCGCGGCGGCGACGCTGGTGCCCATCTTGTCCGACGCGTAGGTGACGATCTCGTAGCGACCGTTCCACGCGGGGTTCGCTGCAGCGGCCGTCGGCACCATCGAAAGGCTCGCGGCTGCAGCACATGTCAGCCCCAACAGCGTACTGCTCAGGGCATGGACTGACATATCTTGAACAGTACTGAGCCGAATCCGGCCAACCCCTCGCGACACGGTTTGCCGAAGGCTACGACACCGTCACGGATTGGTCTCGATGCGCGGGTCGCGCCGATTGTCCGTCGGTCACCGCCGCGGGCGGTTCCAACCCTCGCCGCACCCGGCGGAGGACACGAGGAAGTAGCCGGCGCCGCCGAACACCAACGGCATCATCGCCATCATCCCGTAGATTGCGGTCATCCTGTCACCTCCTCCGATCGCTGCTACTTGTTATACGAACCAGGAGGCCTCGAGGTTCGAAGTCGATTGGCGCCGCAACCGCTAGCGTCCTGACAGCTCCAGCAGGGCCCAGGCCGCGATCGACTGTGCGTCGGTGATCACCCCGTCGCGCATCATCTGCTCGACCTCGGCGCGGGTGAACCATTCGCTGTGCATGTCCTGTTCCTCGTGCTCACGGTCGTGCTCGCCCTCGGTGATGCCGGTCGCCAGGAAGACCCAGCCGCGCTGGCTGCTCATTCCCGGCGCCACGTCCAGCAGGCCCAGGCGCACCAGTTCCGACGCGCGCAGACCCGTCTCCTCGCGCAGTTCGCGCGCTGCGAGGTCGGCGGGGGCGAGCTCGGTCTGATCCGGTGCGGTGCCCTGCGGAAACTCCCAGCGCCGTAGACCCAGCGGATAACGGAACTGCTCGACCAGCCGAAACCGGTCGCCGTCGCGCGCGATCACCAGGGCGTACGTCGGCTTGTCCACGACCGCGTAGATGCCGTCGCTGCCGTCGGGCCGGCGGATGTCGTCCTCACGCAGCGCCATCCAGTTGTTCCGGTAGACCTCGCGCGAGGCCAGCCGTTCGATGTGAGTCACGCGCTCAGTATCGCCGAGCCGATATGGGTAACCTCGCTGCTTATGCTGCTGGCTTCGCTGAACCCCGCCGCGGTCTCCGGTGGTGCCGACATCGAGGACGCCGTCCGCATCGACGGGGCGCAGTTGTCGCGCAGCGATCTCGTGGGCGCGGCGACGTCGGTGGCCGAGCGCGTCGCCGGTGCGCAGCGGGTCGCCGTGCTGGCCACCCCGACCGTTCAGACCGTGCTGGCGGTGACGGGTTGCCTGATCGCCGGTGTGCCCGTCGTCCCGGTGCCCGCCGACGTCGGCGCCGCCGAACGCAGGCACATCCTGACGGACTCTGGCGCACAGGCCTGGTTGGGGGAGAAGCCGGCCGAGGCCGAGGGTCTGCCGCACGTTCCGGTGCGGCTGCACGCGCGCTCGTGGCACCGCTACGCCGAACCGCCCGCCGAGTCGGCGGCGCTGATCATCTACACCTCCGGCACGACCGGCCCGCCCAAGGGCGTCGTCGTCAGCCGCCGCGCGATCGCCGCCGACATCGACGCGCTCGCCGAAGCCTGGCAGTGGACGCCCGATGACATCCTGGTGCACGGGCTGCCGCTGTATCACGTGCACGGGTTGGTCCTCGGTCTGCTGGGTTCCTTGCGCATCGGAAATCGGTTCGTGCACACCGGCAAACCGCGTCCGCAGGCATACGCGGCGGCCGGCGGGACGCTGTACTTCGGGGTTCCGACGGTGTGGTCGCGGGTGGCCGACGACGCGGAATCGGCCGAAGCGCTGGCATCGGCGCGGCTGCTGGTGTCGGGCAGCGCCCCGCTGCCGGTGCCGGTGTTCGACGCGTTGGAGAACAGGACTGGGCACCGGCCCATCGAACGCTACGGCGCGACGGAGTCGTTGATCACGATCAGCACCCGCGCCGACGGTGAGCGCAGACCCGGCTGGGTGGGCCTGCCGCTGGCCGGTATCGAGACGCGGCTGGTCGACGAGCACGGCGCCGCGGTGCCGCACGACGGCGAAACCATTGGGCAGCTTCATGTTCGGGGTGAGACGCTGTTCGACGGTTACCTCAACCGTCCCGATGCGACCGCCGAGGTGCTCGGTGCCGACGGCTGGTATCGCACGGGCGACGTCGCGGTGATCGACGCCGACGGCATGCATCGCATCGTCGGACGCGAATCGGTCGACCTGATCAAGACCGGAGGTTTCCGGGTGGGTGCCGGCGAGATCGAGGCGGTGTTGCTCGGCCACCCCGGCGTGCGGGAAGTCGCGGTGGTCGGTGTACCCGACGAGGACCTCGGCCAGCGCATCGTCGCGTTCGTCGTCGGTGACGCCACCCCCGACGAGCTCATCGAGTATGTGGCCCAACAGCTTTCGATACACAAGCGGCCTCGCGAGGTGCGGTTGGTGGACGCGCTGCCGCGCAACGCGATGGGCAAGGTGCTCAAGAAGGAGTTGGCACGGTGACACTCGAGTTCGACGAGATCTGCATCGACGCCCACGATGCCTCCGCGCTGGGCCGGTGGTGGTCACAGGTGCTGGGCTGGGCCCACGACGTCGACGACGACGGCGACGTCGTGCTGCACGCACCGCCGGGCGCGGGCCCGAACTGGCTGTTCCTCGCGGTGCCCGACGACAAGGTCGTCAAGAACCGCATCCACTTCGACTTCCGGCCCGACGATCAGCAGGCCGAGGTGGAGCGCGTCGTCGGCCTCGGCGCGCGGCACGTCGACATCGGCCAGGGCGACGAGACCTGGGTCGTGCTGGCCGATCCGGAGGGCAACGAATTCTGCATCCTGGCCGCAGAAGATTGACCGTCCCCGCCCCCGCCCCCGCCCCCGCTCTCGCTCTTGTGGCGCGAGCGTGCGCGTCTGCACCCGACACGCCGCGAAATCTCAACATCTTGTGCACCCTCGTGGCGGCTTCAGTGTGCGCAATCGCCGCATGTGGCGCACCGCCGCCGCCGCCACCCTCGCTGCCCGGCGTCGGCCAGGAACCGTTGAGCATCGGACCGGCCGCACAGGACACCGTCGGCGGCTGGCTGCCCGACGGTCGGACGGTCAGCCCGTTCGACACCGAGCACCCGATCGTGGAGTGGCTCGACCCCGCGCTGCGCGAGGCGGTTCAGAAGGCGGCGCGCAGCGCCGAGGACGACGGCATAAAGATGCGCATCACGTCCGGCTGGCGATCGAAGGGCTTTCAGGAGCGGCTCTTCGACGACGGTGTCGTCCGGTACGGAAGTGTCCAAGCGGCACGCGAATTCGTCGCGTCACCGGATAAGTCGAAGCACGTGACGGGCGAAGCCGTCGACATCGGGCCCGTCGAGGCGGACAAGTGGCTCATCGCCAACGGTCGCAGGTTTGGGCTGTGCCAGATCTACGCCAACGAAATCTGGCACTTCGAGTTGGCCGTCGTCGACGGGCGTTGTCCTCCGCTCAAGCCCAACGCCGCGGCGGATTGAGCACGCTCGCGCGCGATCGAGCGTGCGCGAACTGCTGTATTTGCGCGGCGTGTCTTGTGCAGACCCGCACGCTCGCGCCAGAGAAAAGTACTTCAGTTCTGGTGCAGCGCCTCGTTCAGCGTGATGCCGGTGCCGTCGCGCTTGACCACCTCGACGGCGCCCGACAGCGAATTGCGCCGGAACAGAAGATTGTCGGCGCCCGACAGCTCGCGTGCCTTAACGGTCTTCCCGTCGGCGGTCTGCACCTTGGTGCCCGCCGTGACGTACAAACCCGCCTCGACCACACAGTCGTCGCCCAGTGAGATTCCGATCCCCGCGTTGGCGCCCAGCAGACACCGCTTGCCCACCGAGATCACTTCCTTGCCGCCGCCCGAGAGCGTCCCCATGATCGATGCGCCACCGCCGAGATCCGTCCCGTCGTCGACGACCACGCCCGCCGAGATCCGGCCCTCGACCATCGAACTGCCCAGCGTGCCGGCGTTGAAGTTGACGAAACCCTCATGCATGACGGTCGTGCCCTCGGCCAGGTGCGCGCCGAGTCGGACCCGGTCGGCGTCGGCGATGCGCACACCGGTCGGCAGCACGTAGTCGACCATCCGCGGGAACTTGTCGACGCCGTAGACGGCCACCGGCCCGCGTGCGCGCAGACGCGCCCGCACCGTCTCGAAACCGGCGACCGCGCACGGGCCGTGGTTGGTCCACACGACGTTGGTCAGCACGCCGAAGAGGCCGTCGGCGTTCAGGCCGTGCGGCGCGACGAGCCGGTGCGAGAGCAGGTGCAACCGTAGATAGCCGTCGTAGGCATCGGCGGCCTTGTCCTCCAGCGACGAGATCACCGTCCGGACCGCCACGACGTCGACCCCGCGATCGTCGTCGCGCCCGGTCAGCACGCCCAACTCCTCGGGCACCTCCGCCACCGACAGCCGCACCGTGCCCGACGGGCCGTCTGCTCCGAGTTCGGGTGCCGGGAACCAGGTGTCGAGGACGGATCCGTCGGCGGCGATCGTCGCCAGCCCTATACCTGCAGCAGAAGTCACGTACTAGAGACTAACGTCAGCCGTGTGGGCCTCGATTTGCACGGTGATCCGATCGCGCTGACCGCCGCGCTGGTGGACATCCCCAGCGAGTCGCGCCGCGAGAGGCGCATCGCCGACGAGGTCGAGGCCGCGCTGCGTGAGCAGACCTCCCTCGAGGTGATCCGCAACGCCGACGCGGTGCTGGCCCGCACCCATCTGGGGTTACCGTCCCGGGTGCTGCTCGCCGGCCACCTCGACACCGTGCCCGTCGCCGACAACCTGCCGAGCCGGCTCGTCGACGGAGTGCTGCACGGCTGCGGCACGTCGGACATGAAGTCCGGCGACGCGGTATTCCTGCACCTGGCCGCCACCGTCGCCGAGCCGACGCACGACATCACGCTGGTGATGTACGACTGCGAGGAGATCGAGGCGTCGGCCAACGGACTGAAGCGCATCCAAGCCGAACTGCCCGACTGGCTGCGAGCCGACGTCGCGATCCTCGGCGAACCCTCCGGCGGCTACATCGAGGCCGGCTGCCAGGGCACGCTGCGCGTCGTGATCAGCGCGAGCGGTACGCGCGCCCACTCGGCGCGGTCATGGTTGGGAGACAACGCGATTCACAAGATCGGACCGGTGCTGGACCGGTTGTCGTCGTATCGGGCCCGCAGCGTGGAGATCGACGGCTGCACCTACCGCGAAGGACTGTCCGCCGTGCGCATCGACGGCGGTATCGCGGGCAACGTCATCCCCGATGCGGCCTCGGTGTCGGTGAACTTCCGGTTCGCTCCCGACCGCAGCGTGGACGAGGCGCTGAACCACGTGCGACAGGTGTTCGACGGCCTCGACGTCGAGATCGAGCTGACCGATGCAGCGGCCGGCGCGCTGCCGGGGCTGACCAAGCCCGCCGCGGCCGCGCTGGTGGCTGCCGCGGGCGGGCAGGTCCGGGCCAAGTACGGATGGACCGACGTGTCGCGCTTCGCCGCTCTCGGCGTTCCCGCGGTCAACTACGGCCCCGGTGATCCGAACCTCGCGCACCGTGTCGACGAGCACGTCGAAGTCGCCGACATCACGGCCGTGACCGATGTGCTGCGTCGGTATTTAACCGCTTGACCGCGCACCTACCCTGAAGACATGTGAGTTGACGACGTCTCCGGGTACCGCCCGGATCCGGCCGTCCCCTTTTATCGTGCGAGACACGAGGCGATCACTCACATGTCCTCCATCGTTTGTTCCCAGTTGTCTTTCGTGTGGCCCGACGACACACCGCTGTTCGACGAGTTGTCCTTCACCGTCGGCGAGGGCCGGACCGGTCTGGTCGCCCCCAACGGCGCCGGAAAGAGCGCACTGCTCAGACTCATCGCCGGTGAGCTGACGCCGACGTCGGGTTCGGTCACCGTCGGCGGCACGCTCGGATACCTGCCCCAGACATTGCCGTACGTCGCTCATCACACAGTTGCCGAGCTGCTTGGCGTGGCATCGGTCATCGAAGCGCTCGACGCGCTGACCGTCGGCAACCTCGATGCCGACGTCTTCACCACGATCGGCGACGACTGGGACGTCGAGGAGCGCACGCGGGCGCAACTGGATCGGCTCGGACTGGGCCACATCGCGCTCGACCGTCGGCTCGGCACGCTGTCGGGTGGGGAGATCGTCAGCATCGGCATCGCCGGTCAGCTGCTGGACCGGCCCGACGTACTGCTGCTCGACGAGCCGACGAACAACCTCGACATCGACGCGCGTCACCGGCTCTACGATGCGCTCGACGACTTCGCGGGCTGCCTGCTGGTGGTCAGCCACGACCGGCTGCTGCTCGACCGGATGGACCGGATCGCCGAACTGCACCGCGGCGAGATCCGCTCCTACGGTGGCAATTTCACGATGTACTCCGAGGCCGTGAGTCTCGAGCAGCGCGTCGCCGAGAACAATGTTCGCACCGCGCAACAGCTGCTCAAGCGCGAGAAACGCGAAATGCAGCAGGCCCGTGAGCGCGCGGCGCGGCGGGCAGGCACGGCGTCCCGCAACCTCGAGGACGCGGGGTTGCCGAAAATCGTTGCGGGCGCTCGGAAGCGGCGAGCGCAGGAGTCCGCGGGCCGAATCGACGGAGTCAACGCCGCACGGGTCGGGGCTGCCCGAGCCCGCTTGGACGCCGCGGAGCGGGCGGTGCGTGACGACGACGCGCTTGTACTCGACCTGCCCGACACCGACGTGCCCGCCGGTCGGGATGTGCTCACTGCCAACGGGTTACGCGTCTCGTCCGGTGACCGGCTGCTTCTGGCCGACGTCGACCTGTCGGTGCGCGGGCCCGAGCGTATCGCGCTGACCGGGCCGAACGGGGCGGGTAAGACGACGCTGCTGCGCATCATCGCCGGAGAGCTGGCGCCGGACGCCGGCACGGTTCGGCGCAGTGACGGCCGCGTGGCGTATCTGTCGCAACGGCTCGACCTGCTCGATCCGCACCGCACGGTCGCCGAGAACCTCGCCGCGTGCGCGCCGGACCTTACTCACACCCGCCGCATGCACCTGCTGGCGCAGTTTCTCTTCCAGGGCGACCGGATCCAGCTGCCGGTGGGTGCGCTGTCCGGCGGTGAGCGGTTACGCGCGACGCTGGCCTGCGTGCTCTTCGCCGAACCGGCACCCGAGTTGTTGCTGCTCGACGAACCCACCAACAACCTCGACCTGCTCAGCGCCGCGCAGCTTCAGGCCGCGCTGAACGCGTACCGAGGTGCGGTCATCGTCGTCAGCCACGACGAGCGTTTCCTCGCCGACATCGGCGTGCAGCGCTGCCTTCGGCTGTCCGGCGGCGGCCTCGAGCAGGCGGGGACTCCCTGATCGGGCGTCGCGCGGCTCGAAAATTGGCGCATCGGCGGCTGTCCGGGGCACGGTAAGTTTGGGACCCGTAGCGTGTCGTCAAGGGGGTCGCGCCATGGGCATCGCGCCCGATTCCAGCCCGTACGGAGGTCAGACCGTGACCGGCCCGGGCTGGCCGAACGTCGACGAGGAGACGTTGGCCGCAGCGGCGGCGTCATACGAGGCGTTGGCGTCCACGATCAGCGGCAACGTCGTTCCTGAACAGCAGGGCCAGCTGATGCAGCTGTCCGATTCCTGGGAGGGCGTCGGCGCGGTCGCCGCCGCGGGGGAGGCCACCACCATCATCGGCGGGCATGAGGCCAACGCGGCGCAGGCCGCCGCGATCGCGGCCAAGCTGCGCGCGATGGAGGCCACCGTGGTGAAGACCAAGATGCTGGCGAACACGATCGCCCAGGAGGTCCAGCACGAGTGTGAGGGCATCGCGGCGATGCCGTTTCCCAACGCCCAGGAGCTGGTGCAGAGCCGGATCAAGATGGGGTTGTCGCAGAACATCGCCAACGTCACGACCAACACCACCGAACTCGCCAACACCCTCGGCGTGCCGCCGAGCATTCCGCTTTTCGGCGTCCCACCCGTGCCCGGCGCCAAGGAGGCGCAAGACAGCGGGGAGGAAGCCGCAAAGCAGGCCGGTGACGGCTCGCAACAGGCCATGCAGATGGCCGGTCAGATGGGAGCCATGGCCGCACAGCTGCCGATGCAGATCGGCCAGTCGCTGATGGCTGTGCCCCAGCAGCTGGGCCAGCAGCTCTCGCAGCCGCTGCAGCAGCTGACGTCGATGTTCGGGCAGGGCGGTAAGGCCGACGCTCTGGGCGCCGCGGGACTGCCGTTCTCGTCGTTCTCCAACCATCCGCTCGCCGGCGGATCGGGTGCCGGCGGCGGCGCCGGCATGGTCCGGGCGGCGTCGCTGCCGGGTTCTGGCGGTGCGCCACTGCAGACGCCGCAGATGGCTAACCTCGTCGGCAGCAGGGCGGTCAGCACCGCACCCGCGCCGGAAGGCGCGACCGCGGGTGCCGCGGCGGTCGGCGGGGCCGCCCCGATGGCCGCGGGCGGCGGCATGGGCGGAATGGCCCCGATGATGGGCCAGCGCGGTGTCAGCGGGGGCACCGCACCGGGGTTGGCCGTGCCCGCGCCGCTGGAGCACGACTTGGACGATGACGACGATGACGACTGGTGACGGCGACTGGTGACGAGGAGCGTGCATGAGTAGCCCACTGAGAAAGCCCGACGGCATCAGCTGGAACGCGGCGGCGGTCAAGCTGCCCGAGATACCGATGATCCCGGCGGGACAGGACGCGATGAGCGCCACCATTTCGGGGGTGCTGCCTACCTTGGCCGCCCAGCTGACCGCGAACGTCGCCGCGCTGTCGGCCAAGGAGAACACGTTCTCGGGCAAGGTCGGCGCCGCGCAGGCCGCCTATGAGAACTCCGATGACGCCGGCTCGCAGTCGGTCGGCCAGATCGTCGGGATGCTCGGGCAGGTGGGGCAGCAGGCCGGTCAGATGGGGCAGATGGCGGGGGCGCCCGCCCAAGCCCTCGGGGGGCAGACCGGAATGTTCGGCTCGCTCATGCAACAGGCCATGCAGGGCGCACAGTCGCCGGGCGGCCCGTCCGCCACCGGTGCGGGCGGCGGGGGTGCGGCACCGAACGGTGGCGCCGCCGCGACGGCCGGGCCGGCGGCGCACAGCGCAGGTGCCGCCGCACCGGCGGCGCCGCAGCCTCGCGACGATGCCGGGACCCAGACCGGCGAGGCCGACGACCGTGAAGACCGCAAGCCGTTGCACCGCGCCGACGACCGCCCCTGGGAAAGCGCCTCCGGATCGCAGGGCGGCGAATCGGGCGCGGGCCCGGTGCCCGTCGCGCCGCCGGAGTCCCGGCACGACGACGACGTGGCCCGCAACCTGTAGCTTCCGGTTAGTGCGTCCAGAGTTGTGATCGCGCTCGACCAGCGACCCTCGGTGTAGTACTCGGTGGCTACCCGACCTGAGGACGTGTCTGCGCGGGCCGGGGCGGCTCCGCACCCGTCGGCGTCTCGGGAGAGCGACCTGCGCCCGTCGAACCGCTCTGTGCGGCTTGGGCTTTCGGTTCGGCACGACCCGGCTCGGACGGTTTCTCGGCGTCTTTCTCGGTTCGTTCACCGGTACGTTCGGCCTCGTCACCGCCGTCCTCGCGTGCAAGGGTCTCGTCTGGGCGGCCGGCCTGCTGAACGCCTTGCGCGATCATCTGCGGAACCTGTTGCAGCCCTTGGGCAAGACCCAGCAGCGGCGCCGTCATCGAGCCGACCAGCTGACCGACCTGCTGTCCGACCTGACCGAGCATCTGGCCGACCATCTGATCGCCGCCGGGCGGGCCTACGGCGCCGTTCGCCGGCGTCGCGCCGCCAACCGCACCGCCGACGCCGGCGCTGTCTGCCGGGGCGCCCGTGACCCCCGGGTTATCCCGTTGGCCGTCAAGCGCTTCGGCGGCCGCACGCAACTTCTCGGCCCCGTCGTGGTCACCCTGCTCGTACATCTGCGCGGCCTTGAGCAGCAGTTCGGAGATCGTCGCGCCCGCGTCGACGGTGGTCTGCACGGTGCCCAGCCGGGCCTCGAGCGCACTCGACAGCGCGGCGCCCACCCCGGCCGCTATCTGGCCGAGGCTGGTCTGCACCCCCGTTGCCTCCGGTGCGCCGGCGCCGAGCACCTGCGACAGATCCGTCGCGATCCGGTCATGGATAGAGGCGAATGACCGCAACCCGTCTGTCTGCGCGAACAATTGGCTCATACCCCCCGAGCCTAGGGCCGCGGCGGCACCGGCACTGACACGAATTTTCAGCGGTGGGCTTCACCTTGGGCGGCGGCGTCCGCGGCGGCGCCGTGCCATCCGCACGCCGCATACCCCTGCGATGCCTCTCCCAGCGCGGCGGCATCCCGCGCGGTGAGCGCACGACCGTGAGTCATCGCCAATCTCCCTGCCATGCAGTCGCATTGGGCGCTCATCCGTTCGATCGCGTCGACCGCCCGCATGTCGCCGAGCCGCACCGCGTCCACCAGCGACCGCAGCGCGACGGCCGTCTGTCCACCGCGCTCCGCACTCCGCACCGCCTCACGGGCCGCGGCGACCGCACCGTGCTCGTCGCGGCGCGCCCACATCGTCCACGCCCGAGCCAGTGCCAACTCCGGGGCGAACAGCATCGACTTCAACCCGTGCCGAGACTCCGCACGCGCCAACGCCTTTCCCGCCTCAACGCCTGCGCCGAGCTGGCCGAGCGCCTGGGCCAGCAGCATCCACGCCAACGGGCCCCACGAATAGCCGGTCGGGGCCAGCGCGGCGGCCGCACGGCGCAGCAGGCGTACCGCCTCCTCGAGCTCACCCTTGGCGATCAACACATCGGCCACCAGCACCTCACCGATCGCGCGTCCCGGTTGCTGCAGTTGCGCGAAGTCGGTGAGCCGCTGGGCCAGCTGCTGGGCCCGGTCCAGTTCGCCCGCCATCACCAACGCCGTCGTCTGACCGAACCCGCTGGTGAACCGCAAAAGCCCCGGATGGCCCGCGGCCATCGCCCGCTCGGCCAACGCATCGACATCGGCGAACCGGCCCGTTCGCGCCGAACTCAACGCCGCGGCCGCCGCCGCCCATCCGACCGCGGTGTCGTCGGCCTCCGGGGACGCCAGTACATCGGCGGCCACCTCCATCGCCCGAGACACGCTCCCGGCGTTCATCGCGAACGTCGCCGACAACGCATCGAGCGTGATGCGCGCGGCCGGCGACGACACCCGATTGCGCGTCGCCCGCAGGAACGCCGTGGCGCGCTCGGGCTCGGACAGCATCCAGAACTGGTTGGCCGCCCGCGGCAGCGCCCACGCCATCAACTCGGTCTCCGACAGCGCAGTGCCGTCAACGCCGTCGAGGACAGCGTCAGCGTCGCGGCCTCGGCCCTGCCACGCCAGGGCGTAGGCCAGCGTCAGCCGCGTGGGGAGATCGGCGGGCGCGACCTGCAGCGCGGCGCGGCCGAGCCGTTCGCTGAGCACCAGGTCGCCGAGGCGCAAGGCCTCCGCGGCCGCCGCGGACAGCTCGGCGGGCCCCTGCGGACTGTCGCTGTCCAGCGCCAGCACCGCGCGGCGCAACCTGTCGACGGCGCCCCGGCCGGGCCGCCCGGCCAGCCGGTCGACGAGTTCACCGCGCAGCCTGCGCAGCTCCGGGCCTCCCAACGCCTCGCGCACCGAGTCGGCGAACAGCGGGTGCGCCGGCTGCACCCAACCGTCGCCGAGTACGACGGCGCCCGCCGCCGCTGCGGCCTCGACCGATTCCGCGCCCACCAGAGCTTCGAGCTCGTCGAGTGCCAGCGGGTCGTCGACGGCCAGGTACTCCAGCACGCGATAGACGGCGGCCGGCAGGGCGGCGAGGAATTCGCCGACCGAAGCGGCCACCCGGCGGTCGTCGTGACCCGGCGGCTCGAGGTCGATGCGCTCGACGAGCCCGTCGTCCCACAACGCCGAGACACCGTCGGCCATCACCCCGGCCGGCGCCACCGTCACGATCAGCGCGGCGCCGCCGCTGACGGCGAGCTGGTAGATCAGCGCCGCCGACAACGGATCCAGCAGGTGAGCGTCGTCCACCACCAGCAGGCGACCGTCGCCCAGAGTCTCGCGCGCGCTGCGCAGGACGTCCGCGGTCTTACCGGTGTCGGCGACGTCGATGAGCCGGCTGACCGCCGCGAACGGGACCGCGGCCATCGGCGCGGTGGCGGTGACCCAGTCGACGCGGTGGTAGGTCCCGGCGAGCCGGTCGGCAGCCGCTCGCGCCAGCGTCGTCTTACCCACGCCGGCCGGACCGATCAGGACGGCGCCGGACCGCTTCTGCAGACCGGCTTCGATCGATTCGAGTGCCGGTCCGGGCGGCGAGGTGACCCACTCAATCGGCACCGCCGGAGTCTATGGCCAAAACGATCGCCGCACTCCTGAACGCGGCCGGGGGCCGCTTGCTCGTCGTGCGGCTAGGTTGTGCTCGTGTCCGCAGAACCCAGCGCGCGCGAGTCCCGTCATCAGTGGGCGGTGTGTGTCTACTGTGCATCGGGCCCGATGCACCCCGAACTCATCGAGCTGGCCGAGCAGGTCGGGGTCGCGATCGCCGAACGGGGCTGGAGTCTGGTCTCCGGCGGCGGAAACGTCTCGGCGATGGGCGCGCTGGCGACGGCGGCCAGGTCACGCGGGGGCCACACCGTGGGTGTCATCCCGAAGGCGCTGGTGCATCGCGAGGTCGCCGACGTCGACGCCGACGAACTCGTCGTCACCGACACCATGCGCCAACGCAAGGAGGTGATGGAGGGGCGTGCGGACGCGTTCATCGCGCTGCCCGGAGGCATCGGCACGCTCGAAGAGTTCTTCGAAGCCTGGACAGCGGGCTATTTGGGTATGCATGACAAACCGGTCGTGCTGCTCGACCCCTTCGGGCACTACGACGGGCTGTTGGCTTGGCTGCACGGCTTGCGCGACAGCGGGTACGTCGCGCAGGGGGCGCTGGATCGACTGGTCGTCGTCATCGACGTCGAGTCGGCCATGAGGGCGTGTGCGCCACCGCCATGAGCATGGTCACTAGGGTGTGCGACAAACGAACAGGGAGGGACGAAGGCGCATGACCGAGAAGTCGGGGACTCGCCGCAGCGTTGGGTTATTGGACATCGCGGCCCGCGCGCCGGGCCTGATCGTGGATCTGCCGACGATCCTGCGCGGCGTCGTCACCGGTTTCGGTGCCCGGCCCTCGGCCAAGACCTCGATCGGCAAGGTGTTCCAGGACCGCGCCGCGCGCTACGGCGACAAGGTGTTCCTCCGGTTCGGTGACGAGCAGATCACCTATCGCGAGGCCAACGAGACCGTCAACCGGTACGCGGCGATTCTGGCTGCCCGCGGCGTCGGCCACGGCGATGTCGTCGGCATCATGTTGCGCAACTCCCCGGAGCCGGTGCTGCTGATGCTGGCCTCGGTCAAATGCGGCGCGGTCGCCGGCATGCTCAACTACAACCAGCGAGGCGACGTCCTCAAGCACAGCTTCGGGCTGCTGCAGGCCAAGGCCGTCGTGGCCGACACCGATTTCGTCGAGCCGATCACCGAGTCCGGCGCCGACACCGACGGCTTGCTCACCATCGATGACCTCAAACGCCTGGCCTCGTCGGCGCCCACCGGCAACCCTCCGACCACCGCGGCCGTGCTCGCCAAGGACGACGCCTTCTACATCTTCACGTCCGGCACCACCGGCATGCCGAAGGCCAGCGTGATGACCCACTACCGCTGGCTGCGGGCACTCGCCGGGTTCGGCGGCCTCGGAATGCGGCTGACCAGCAAGGACACGCTCTACTGCTGCCTGCCGCTGTACCACAACAACGCGCTGACGGTCGCGCTGTCGTCGGTGCTGAACTCCGGCGCGACGCTGGCGATCGGCAAGCAGTTCTCGGCGTCCAAATTCTGGGACGAGGTGATCCGCTACGACGCGACCGCGTTCGTCTACATCGGCGAGATCTGCTCGTATCTGCTCAGCCAGCCCGCCAAGGACACCGACCGCAAACACAAGGTCCGGGTCATCTGTGGCAACGGGCTGCGCCCGGCGATCTGGAACGACTTCACCAAGCGGTTCGGCATCGAGCGGGTGTGCGAGTTCTACGGCGCCAGCGAGGGCAACACCGCCTTCGTCAACGTCTTCAACATCCCGCAGTCCACCGGCATCTGCCCGTCGCCGGTCGCGTTCGTCGAATACGACCCCGAGACCGGTGATCCGCTGCGCGACGACGAGGGCCGGGTCAAGAAGGTGCGCACCGGGGAGCCGGGCCTGCTGCTGTCCAAGGTCAGCAACTTCCAGCCGTTCGACGGCTACACCGATCGCGAAGAGACGGAAAAGAAGCTGGTGCGCAACGCTTTCCGCGACGACGACGTGTGGTTCAACACCGGCGACCTGATGCGCTCGCAGGGGTTCGGGCACGCGTCGTTCACCGACCGGCTCGGCGACACCTTCCGGTGGAAGGGCGAGAACGTCGCCACCACCGAGGTGGAGGCGGCGATCTCCGCCGACCCGCAGGTCGAGGAGTGCACGGTGTTCGGCGTCGAGGTCGAGGGCGCGGGCGGGCGCGCGGGCATGGCCGCGATCCAGCTCAAAGACGGCGAGAAGTTCGACGGCAAGGCGCTGGCCAAGGCCGCATACGACAAGTTGCCCGGCTATGCGGTGCCGTTGTTCGTGCGGGTGGTCGAGGAGCTCGCGTACACGTCGACGTTCAAGAGCCAGAAGGTCGACCTGCGCAAGGAGGGCTTCAACGTCGAGGAGATCGACGATCCGATCTACGTGCTCTCCGGCCGCGATGAGGGTTACGTCGAGTTCTACGACGACTACCCCAAAGAGGTCGCCGACGGAAAGAAGCCCAAGAACTAGCGACTTGTGAGTGAAAACGTTCGCCGGCCGAACGAAATCACGCACAAATCGCACCGCCGTAGCCTGGAAGGGTGAAAACGCAGCCGGGCCGTTTCTCAGGTCGCTTCCTGGGCCGGCCCGTCGCCGCTGATCGAGCGCTGATCATGGCGATCGTGAACCGGACCCCGGACTCCTTCTACGACCGCGGCGCCGCGTTCACCGACGAGGCCGCCAAGGCGGCCGCGCACCGGGTGATCGAGGACGGCGCCGACGTCGTCGACGTGGGCGGGGTCAAGGCGGGCCCTGGCAACACCGTCGACACCGACGAGGAGATCGCGCGCGTCGTTCCGTTCATCGAATGGTTGCGCGCCACCTACCCTGACCAGCTGATCAGCGTCGACACCTGGCGCTCGGCGGTCGCCAAACAGGCGTGCGCGGCGGGAGCCGACCTGATCAACGACACGTGGGCGGGCCACGATCCGGCGCTGCCGGAGGTGGCCGCGGAGTTCGGCGCGGGCCTGGTCTGCTCGCACACCGGCGGCGCGCAACCGCGGACCAGGCCGTTCCGCGTCAACTACGGGATCACCGAACGCGGTGTCGTCGACGATGTCATCGCCGAGGTGACCGCGGCGGCCGAACGCGCGGTAGCGGCGGGGGTGGCGCGCGATGCCGTGCTGATCGATCCGACGCACGATTTCGGCAAGAACACTCACCACGGTCTTAGTTTGTTGCGCCATGTGAAAGAGCTTGTAAACACTGGATGGCCCGTCCTGATGGCGCTGAGCAACAAGGATTTCGTCGGGGAGACTCTGGGTGTGGGTTTGACCGAACGCCTGGAGGGCACCCTTGCAGCCACCGCCTTGGCGGCCGCAGACGGAGCCGCGATGTTCCGGGTGCACGAGGTCGGACCGACTCGGCGCGTACTGGAGATGGTCGCGTCGATCCAGGGCGGACGGCCGCCGACGCGCACGGTGAGGGGACTGGCATGACACTCACACCCGAACTTCCCGCCACTGACGTCGTCACCGCGCGGTGGCTCAGCGACCACAGCTGGAACCGGCCGACGTGGACGATCGCCGAACTCGAGGCCGCCAAAGGCAGCCGCACCGTCTCGGTCGTGTTGCCCGCCCTCAACGAGGAAGAGACGGTCGGCAGCGTCGTCGAAACCATCACCCCGCTGCTCGGCGGGCTGGTCGACGAGCTGATCGTGCTGGACTCCGGTTCGACCGACGACACCGAGATCCGTGCCCTGGCCGCCGGGGCGCGGGTGATCAGCCGAGAAGCGGCGCTGCCGGAGGTGGCTCCGCAACCCGGAAAGGGTGAGGTGCTGTGGCGCTCGCTGGCCGTCACGACCGGCGATGTCGTGGTGTTCGTCGACTCGGACCTGATCGACCCCGACCCGATGTTCGTGCCCAAGCTGGTCGGACCGCTGCTGACCACCGACGGCGTCCACCTGGTCAAGGGCTTCTACCGCAGGCCGCTGAAGGTCAGCGGCAGCGAGGACGCCAACGGTGGCGGGCGGGTGACCGAGCTGGTGGCCCGGCCCCTTCTCACCTCGCTGCGCCCGGAGCTCAGTTGCATCCTGCAACCGCTGGGCGGTGAATATGCCGGCACCCGGGAGCTGTTGACGTCGGTACCGTTCGCGCCGGGCTACGGGGTCGAGATCGGCCTGCTGATCGACGCCTACGACCGCCTCGGCCTCGACGGGATCGCTCAGGTCAACCTCGGTGTCCGCACCCACCGCAACCGGCCGCTGACCGAGCTGGCCAGCATGAGCCGACAGGTCATCGCGACGCTGCTGTCGCGGTGCGGGGTGCCGGACTCCGGTGTGGGGCTGACGCAGTTCTTCGCCGACGGCGAGGGCTACACGCCTCGGACGTCATCGGTGTCGCTGGCCGACCGCCCCCCGATGGTGACGCTTCGCCCGCGCGGTTGATTTCCGGCGCCCGACGCCGAACGTGGGTTACCCGCACATTTTTTTCGAGGAAGGCGTGTCGGTAACCCACGTTCGGCGGGACCTACGAAGCGACCTGTCGGGGCGCTGGGGCAATATCGAACCGTGAGCCTGATTCTGCTGTATCTGGTCGTTCTGGTGCTGATCGCCGTGGTGCTGTTCGCCGTGGGCAGCGTGGTGTTCGGCCGTGGTGAACCGCTGCCCCCGCTGCCGCGGGAGACCACCGCGACGGTCCTACCCGCCTCCGGCGTGACGAGCGCCGACGTCGACGCCGTCAAGTTCACCCAGACGCTGCGCGGCTACAAGACCAGCGAGGTCGACTGGGTGCTCGACCGGCTGGGTCAGGAACTCGACCAGCTGCGCGGTCAGCTGGCCACCCTGCGGGCCACGCACGGCATCGAGGACCACGAGCCCGTCGAGGGTGGTGCGCACGCGCTGCAGTCCGACGGTGGCGACGAGTCATGACCGCCACCACCGTGGAACCTTCCGTCGAACCCGACGGCCGTGTCCGGTGCGCCTGGATCGACGAATCCCGTTTGGCTCCAGCTGATTTCGTTCTCTACCGCGACTATCACGACACCGAGTGGGGGCGGCCGCTGCGCGACTCGGTCGCTCTGTTCGAGCGGGTGAGCCTCGAAGCGTTCCAGAGCGGGCTGTCGTGGCTGGTGATCCTGCGCAAGCGGGAGAACTTCCGCCGCGCGTTCGACGGTTTCGACATCGAACGGGTCGCCCGCTACACCGAACGCGACATCACGCGGTTGATGAGCGATGCCGGAATCGTGCGCAACCGCGCGAAGATCGAGGCCACCATCGCCAACGCGCGCGCGGTGGCCGACCTGCGCGATGCGGGGACCGATCTCGCCGAGCTGTTGTGGTCGTTCGCACCCCCGCCCCGGCCGCGGCCCGCCAGCTTCGCGGAGGTTCCGGCCGTCACCGCCGAGTCGACCGCGATGGCCAAGGAACTGAAACGTCGGGGCTTCCGCTTCGTGGGGCCCACGACCGCCTACGCGTTGATGCAGGCGACCGGAATGGTCGACGATCACACCGCCGACTGCTGGGTACCGGCGACGTACGC
The DNA here is from genome assembly GCF_001500025.1 of Mycobacterium sp. IS-1590. Classification (GTDB taxonomy): domain Bacteria; phylum Actinomycetota; class Actinomycetes; order Mycobacteriales; family Mycobacteriaceae; genus Mycobacterium. The sequence continues at coordinate 204,116 of NZ_LQIW01000051.1, forward strand.
GGCCCCCGAGAAGCGTGCTTAGCCGGGTCTTTGCACACCTAACCGCGCCGATAGGGAACAATAGAGGCGTTCAGAGCAGTTTCAGTGCCGGGAATGTCAAACGAGTGGGCAGTCTCGGTCCCGACCGAGCCCGCGGGCGGGCCGGCTCATCTGGAGGGAGCACTCGATGGCGGCGATGAAGCCCCGGACCGGCGACGGTCCTCTGGAAGCAACCAAGGAGGGGCGTGGCATCGTGATGCGGGTACCACTGGAAGGCGGCGGGAGACTCGTCGTCGAGCTGACCCCTGATGAGGCCGCCGCGCTCGGGGACGAACTGAAGAACGTCACGAGCTGACCGTTCAGGTGTGACCGGCTACGCCGGATTGCCCACTTTCTGGTAGATCTCCAGGGTCTGCTCGGCGATATGGGCCCAGGAGAACTCCTGAATGCACCGCTGCCGCCCGGCCTCACCGTATCGGCGGGCCCTCTCGGGATCGGCGATCAGCTCGTTGACCGTCGCAGCCAACCGGCTCTCGTAAGCCGCCGCGTCCTGCGGGTCGTAGTGCACCAACCGCCCGGTGTGCCCGTCGGCCACGACCTCCGGAATGCCGCCGACGTCGGACGCCACCACCGCCGTCGCACACGCCATCGCCTCCAAGTTCACGATTCCCAGCGGTTCGTACACCGATGGACATACGAAAACAGTTGCAGCGGAAAGTATTTCGCGAATCTTGACGATGGGTAGCATCTCGCGCACCCAGAAGACCCCGGCGCGCGCGTGCGACAGATGCTCAACCGCCGCGGTCACTTCGGCGGCGATCTCGGGGGTGTCGGGCGCTCCAGCACACAGCACGACCTGCACATCGGGGGCGAAGTCGTGCGCTGCGGCGATCAGATGTGCGACGCCCTTCTGCCGCGTGATCCGGCCGACGAACGCCACCATGGGCCGCGACAAGTCGACGCCGAGTTCGGCCAGCACCGATTCGCCCGGCTCCGGGTCTGCCGGATACCAAACCTCGGTGTCGATCCCGTTGCGCACCACGTGCACCCGGTTCGGGTCCAACGCGGGATAGGTGCGCAGCACGTCCTCGCGCATACCGGAGCTGACCGCGATCACCGCATCGGCCCCTTCCACCGCCGTCTTCTCCACCCACGACGACACCCGGTAACCCCCGCCGAGCTGTTCGGCCTTCCACGGGCGCATCGGCTCCAGCGAGTGCGCGGTCAGCACGTGCGGCACCCCGTAGAGCAGCGCAGCGAGGTGGCCGGCCAGCCCGGTGTACCAGGTGTGCGAGTGCACCACCTCGGCATGTGCTGCGGCGTTGACCATGTTGAGGTCGGCCGAGAGCATCGAGAGCGCGGGGTTGGCGCCCAGCAGCGCCGGGTCGGGTTGCGCGACGATCGCGTCGGCGCGCGGGGCGCCCATGCAGTGCACGTCGACCTCGCACAGGTGGCGCAGCTGAGCGACCAACTCGGTGACGTGCACCCCCGCCCCGCCGTAGACCTCGGGTGGATATTCCCGAGTCATCATCGCCACCCGCATGGTCTCGACCCTAGTTACGGGCGCAAGCCGCCGCAGGAGGGGAGCAGCGTCGGGATCGCCGGATCCGCGCCAGAGACGTTGACTCGAAGTGGAATGGGTAGCCCAGGACAGAAGTGGCCGATAGGTTTGAGGCATGAGGGAACTGCCACACGTGCTGGGCATCGTCCTGGCCGGCGGGGAGGGCAAGCGGCTCTACCCGTTGACCGCGGATCGAGCCAAGCCCGCCGTTCCCTTCGGCGGCGCCTACCGCCTGATCGACTTCGTGCTGTCCAACCTCGTCAATGCGCGGTATCTGCGGATTTGCGTGCTGACGCAATACAAGTCGCACTCGCTTGACCGCCACATCTCCCAAAACTGGCGGTTGTCGGGGCTGGCAGGCGAATACATCACGCCCGTCCCGGCCCAGCAGCGGCTCGGCCCACGCTGGTACACCGGCTCCGCGGACGCGATCTACCAGTCGCTGAACCTCATCTACGACGAGGATCCCGACTACATCGTCGTGTTCGGCGCCGACCACGTCTACCGCATGGACCCCGAGCAGATGGTCCAGTTTCACATCGAGAGCGGCGCAGGCGCGACGGTCGCGGGCATCCGGGTGCCGCGCCCGGAGGCCACCGCGTTCGGGGTCATCGACGCCGACGAGTCCGGGCGCATCCGCAGCTTCGTCGAGAAGCCCGCCGATCCGCCGGGCACGCCGGACAATCCCGACGAGGCGTTCGTGTCGATGGGCAACTACATCTTCACCACCAAGGTGCTGATCGACGCGATCCGCGCCGACGCCGACGACGACCACTCAGACCACGACATGGGCGGCGACATCATCCCGCGTCTGGTCGACGACGGCATGGCCGCGGTGTACGACTTCAGCAACAACGAAGTGCCCGGCGCCACCGAACGCGATCACGGCTACTGGCGCGACGTGGGAACGCTCGACGCGTTCTACGACGCACACATGGACCTGGTGTCGGTGCACCCGGTGTTCAACCTCTACAACAAGCGCTGGCCGATCCGCGGGGAGTCGGAGATGCTGGCGCCGGCGAAGTTCGTCAACGGCGGCTCGGCGCAGGAGTCGGTCGTCGGGGCCGGCAGCATCATCTCGGCTGCGTCCGTGCGCAATTCGGTGTTGTCGTCCAACGTCGTCGTCGACGACGGGGCGATCGTCGAGGGCAGCGTGATCATGCCCGGGGCCCGTATCGGTCGCGGCGCGGTGGTGCGCCACGCGATCCTGGACAAGAACGTGGTCGTCGGGCCGGGTGAGATGGTCGGCGTCGACCTCGACAAGGACCGCGAACGGTTCGCGATCAGCGCCGGAGGAGTGGTCGCGGTCGGCAAGGGCGTCTGGATCTAACCCCCAATCCCCTAATCGCGGGCCGCCCGGAAGTCCCGACCACGGTTCGAACGGTGTGGGTGGTCGCCCCGTTTTGCCGCAACCCCGTGTGTCTCATGGTGGTTCAACCAGCACCGGCCGACGAGGCCACAACCACAGGAGGCACACGATGAGACGCAACAGCATCACCGCCGCCATCGCCGCGGGCGCCGTCGCGGTCGGCGCACTGATTACCACGACCGCCCCGGCCGCACACGCGGAGAAGCTGTCGGACCAGACGATCAAGAGCGAATGCAAGGCCGCCGGGGGGACGTACAACAAGAGTGGGACGGTGTCCACCTGCGGCTACAAGGATGCCAGCGGCAAGCTGAACATCGACTACTACTCCGGCGGGCATTACGTCACCACCCTCACGTAACGCGCCCCGGGTCAGCCTGGTGCGGCGTTGCGGCGGCGGCGTCGCAGCAGGATCCGGAACGCCAGCCACGCCATGGCGACGATGGCCACCAGCACCAGCACGGGCAACAGGATCGCGGCGAAGACCAGCCCCACGCTGACCCCGTCCTCGACCGTGCTCAGCACCGGTGCGGCCACTCCGGCGGTGGCGACGTTGGCTGCCGGGCGGACCGTCGACTTGGTCAGCGACACCACCAACGCGACGACGACACCGATCACCACCGGAATCCACTGCCCGGACTGGGCGAACGCGCCAGGGTCGGTGACCGCCGACGTCTGTGCCGCGGTTCCCGAACCGAACACGATGCCGCCCGCGGTCGGCCGGACGAACGTCTGGATGGTGTCGTTGACGCTGTCGAGCGCCGGCACCTTGTCGGCGACGATCTCGACGATCAGAAGCGTCGCGACGATCGCCATCACCCAGCCGTTCTCCAGCCAGGCCCAACCTGCGGGCAGGGCGACCAGGTCGGTGAACCGCGACAACAGGCCGAGCGCCAGCAGCGGGATATAGGCGTTGAGCCCCGCCGCGGTCGCCAGGCCGAGGCCGGTCAGCAGTTCCACATCCGCATTATCGGCTGGGCGCGCGGCGTCGGTGGGCGACTCGGCCTCACCAGACGCGCGGCACCAACCGGAAGCGCACCTTGTGCATGTACTCGCGATAGCCCGCCAGTTGCTGCCGCAGCATCTGTTCCTCGTCGGCGATGCGCACCGCGAGCAGCAGCACGGCGGGTGGAATCGCGACCAGCCCCCAGTAGGAACCCAGCGCGAGCGGAGTGCCGATCATCATGACCAGCGTTCCGGCGTACATCGGGTGGCGGACCACGCCGTACAGGCCCGTCGAGACCAGGGGCTGTTCGGACTCGACGGTGATCGTGGCCGCGGCATAGCTGTTCTGGATGATGACGAACTGCGACAGCGTCAGGCCGGTCCACACGAGCACGGCGCCGAGCACCACCACCGCCGTCGGCACCGCCGACCATCCGAAGCGATGGTCGAGCGCGCTGATCACCAGCACAGTGACCACCATCAGCACGGTCGCGGTGATGACGACCCTTTGCACCGGCCGGGTCTCGGCGAACGGCCCCGCTCTCATCCGGCGGCGCAGGGCGTCGGGGCGCTTGACCACGAGGTAAATGCTGGGCCCCATCGTGCCGATGATGAACACGCCGATGAAAACCCACGCCTGCCAATAGTCGAACGTCCCGGCCGGCCAGAACAGCGCTGTGGCGAAGAAAACGAATCCGAAGAGGGCCGAAGCCAGAGCCTGCAGAGCGATTTTCACGACTCCACCTCAGAGGGCGTCGCGCCTGCGGTACAGGTGGCCGGCCACCCAGGTCAGGGCGGCGGCGACGACGGCAAGGACGACGAGCGTGGTCACCGGATAGTCGATCGGCGCCGTGGTGCGCCCGATCGGCGACAGGTCGATCAGCCACTGCGGCAACCGCAGCAGCGGCCCGAGATACAGCGTGGTGACGACGAACGCGACCGCCAGCCAACCCAGCACGGGCCGCTGCACGGCGACGGCGAGCGCCGCGACACCTGCCATCACCGCCAGCGCGGGAACGAAAGCCAGCCCGGCGGCCGTCAGACGCAGGACGGTCGCCGGTTCGCCGACGGAGATGCCCGCGCCCACGCCGTTACCGAGACCGGCGGCGAACATCAGCACCACCGAACCGAGCACCGCCGACATCACGGCCGTCGTCAGCCATCGCCACCGCGACACCGATCCGGCCAACACGGCTTCCCCGAGCCCGTTGCCCTCGTCGCCGTACACCCGCAGCACGGCGGCGACGACGTACGCGCTCGCCGCGGCCGCGAGGAACTGCGTCATCGTCGTGTACACGCCGTCGGCGCCCTGCTGGGCCATCATCAGCCGGATCACCTCGTTGGTCTCGGCCGCGTCGAGCAGGGACTTGGTCATCGACCCGAAAGCCAGGCCGCCGAGGAACAATCCGATGGTCCAGCCGACGGTTTGACCGCGCTGCAGCGTCAGGTGCAGGCCCAGGACGCCGTTGATGGGCCGGGCGTCGGGATGCTCACCGGAGGACGGGATGACACCGTCGTCGTACTGGCGCCTGCCCTCCAGCGCCGCGGCCAATGCGATGAGGGCGACGGTGAGCGCGACCAACAGCGCGAACGGCCACCACCGCAGGTCGACGAACGCGCGCATCTGCTGGGCCCATGCGATCGGGGAGAACCAACTGAGCGGGCTGCCGGAGTTGTCGATCACATCGCCGATTCCACGGACCACCGCGGCGACCGCGAGCACCGCCATGGCCGCACCGGATGCCGTGCGCGCCTGGCGCCACAACTGTGCGGTCACCGCGGCCACGGAGCCGAAAAGCATTGCCACCCCGGTGACGCCGAGACACATCGCCGCGGTGTCGGTGAGCGCGAAGCCGCTCGCGACCATCGCCAGCGTCATCGTCACGGCGAGTACGGCGTTGACCGCGGCGACCAGAACAAGTGCCGCGGCGGTGCGCGAGTAGCGGCCGACCACCGACGACAGCACCAACTCGGCTGCGCCGCTCTCCTCTTCGGCCCGGGTATGGCGAATCACGGTGAGGATCGCGAGAATCGACGCGGCGACGATCAGCGTCAGCATCATCTCGTTCGCGATCATCGCGCCGAGGTCGGTCTCGTTGCGGCCGAACATCGGCCCGCCCATCATCATCCCCGCGGGCGTCTTCAGCAGTTCGACTCGGGTAAGCCGTTGTGCCTCTTCGGGGTAGGCCAGTTCCAGGGCGGCGGGTGCGTAGGCCATCAGCATCGTCAGGACGGCGACCCAGACTCCGAGCCGCACCCGGTCGCGGCGCACAGCCAGGCGCAGCAGGGCTGCGGTGCCTGTCCATGCGGTCGACGGGCCGCGTCGTTGCGTGCGGGACGCACGCGCCGTCACCGTCGTCATCGCTCCGCCCCCCGGTATTCGCGCAGGAACATGTCTTCCAGCGATGCCGGGCTGACGGTCAGGTCCAAGATCCCGAGTTCGGTCAGCAGGCCCATCGCGCGGTCGAGGTCGCTGCGGTCGACCGAGAAGACGTAGTGTCCGTCGGTGACCGTGAAATCGTGGACGAAGGGCTGATCCTCGAGACGCCGCCCGTCGCTGCGGGTGCGCGCGGTCACGGTTGTGCGCATCAAATGCCGCAACTCCGTCAGGGTGCCGGCCCGCACGGTGCGACCGGCGCGGATGATGGTGACGCTGTCACACAGCTTTTCGACCTCGGCCAGGATATGGCTTGACAACAGCACCGCGGCGCCGCGCTGAACCACCTCGCCGACGCACTGTTGAAACGCCCTCTCCATCAACGGGTCCAGACCGGAGGTCGGCTCGTCGAGGATGTAGAGCTCGGCGGCGGTGGAGAACGCGGCGACGATGGCGACCTTCTGCCTGTTGCCCTTGGAGTAGGTGCGGGCCTTCTTGTGCGGGTCGAGGTCGAACCGCTCGATCAGCTGATCCCGTCGGGCGGTGTCCACACCGTTGCCGCGCAGGCGGGCCAAGAAATCGATCGCCTGCAGCCCGGTCAGGTTGGGCCACAACGTGACATCCCCCGGTACGTAGGCGATCCGGCGGTGCAGCGCCACCGCGTCCTGCCACGGGTCTCCGCCGAGCAGCCGCACCGTGCCGTTGTCCGCGCGCAAAAGCCCGAGCAGGACGCGGATGGTGGTCGACTTACCCGCTCCGTTCGGTCCGAGGAAGCCGGTGATCTGGCCGGGTGCGACCGTCAGATCCAACCCGTCGAGCGCCCGGGTACGCCCGAATGATTTTGTCAGTCCGTGGATTTCGACGGCAGGTTCGCCGAACTCAACCTGCCGCGGATGCTGTGCTGTCTGAGCCGTCATCGCCATCTCCTGGTCGGGGTGTGCTGAACGGGACGCCTTTCCTGCGCTGCTCGAGGAACGCGTCGTACATCGTCGAGTCGGCCATCAGGCCTTCGGTGTACAACTCGAGTGCGGGCAACACCATGTCTTCGCCGTAATCGTGAAGCGCCACACGGAGATCGGCGGAGGGATGCAATTGCAGATACAGCAGGAAGCCACCGCCGCTGGCCATCGACAGGAAGCGGGCCCTGGCCCGGGGGTCGCGGCTCGGCTTGAGCAGGCCGGAGCGCACGCCCTCCTCGAGGTACTGCTCGGCGTTGTCGATCATCTGCTGCCAGAACGCCTTGGCCAGTTCGCTGCCCGACTGCAAGCTGCGTACCAGATAGGCCATCAGCGGCGCGTATGACTCGATCTCGGCCATCTGCGCAAGCCACTTGGCGGGGTCGTGCGTCTGCAGCGACTCGGTCTTGCCTTCGCGGATCACGTCGGCGACGTGCGTGTCGCAGGCCTTGCGGAGCCCCTCCTTGGAGCCGAAATGGTGGATGACCAGCGCGGCGGACACTCCCGCCGCCTCGGCGATGGTCCGCAGCCCGACGTTGAACCCGTGCTGGCCCCACTGCTCGATCGCGGCGTCGCGGATTCGCGCCACGGCCGTGAGATCATTCGCCGCTGAACGCATGTTCAATACACTAAACGCGCGTTCAGCTAGCGGTCAAGAGCTCACCGCGGCCAACCGTCACACCGTCGAGAAATGCCGCGTCACCCAGCCTTCGGCTCGGGCCCGGCTCGGCGAGAACCGGCGAGGAATTCAGTCGCGCGCGGCGGCGAGCAGGCCGTCGCCCAGGGGGATCAACACCGGAGTGAGCCGTTCGTCCTCGGCGATCAGGCGCGCGGCTTCGCGCACCGCCGCGACCTCGGCGTCGTTGGCGGAGGCGTCGCCGGCACGACCCCCAAGCGCCGCGCGGTGCAGGACGATCGCGCCGCCCGGGCGCAGCAAGCGGACACCTTCGGCGACGAACTGCGGCTGGTCCAGCGGATCGGCGTCGACGAACACCAGGTCGTAGGACTCGTCGGCGAGGCGGGTCAGCACTTCCTGGGCGCGGCCGCTGATCAGCCGGCTCCGTCCCGGGCCGATCCCGGCCTCGCTGAACGCCTGCTTGGCGATGCGCTGGTGCTCGGGTTCGACGTCGATGGTGGTCAACACGCCGTCCTCACGCATACCCGACAGCAACCACAGCCCGCTCACTCCGGCGCCCGTGCCGACCTCCACGACGGCTTTGGCGGAGGTCAGCTTGGCCAACACGCACAGCAGCGCGCCGACCGCGGGAGTGACGGCACCGGCGCCGATGTCGAGCGCGCGCTCGCGGGCCGCGGCGACGATGGCGTCCTCGGAGATGGACTGCTCGGCGTGCGACACGATGGATTCGGCACGGCTGCGCCCTCCGATGACGTCGTCGGTGCCGGCCATGCCCGCAGCGTAGCCAACCCGCGGGGGCCAGCATCGCGACACGCCCGTTCCCGGCGACCGGATCGCACGAATTCTCAGCAGGTTCGCGCAGGTCAAAAATGGGTAGAAAAGCTTTCTCAGGAAATGTTCAGTTTGCTCATATGCCAGGCACGGAACGGTCGGAGACGGTATCTCCCATGGAAAACGGCGGACGCTGGCATCCAGGGGGCCAACCAGGGAATACCTGTGCGGATCTGCGCGTTGCGGGCAGTAGCGAACCGCCGCACCGTGATGGCGGCTGTGACCAGGAGGATCTGACGACCACCATCAAGATGGCGCCGACTTCGATGTCCCACCTCGAACAGGTCATGGACACCGAATGGGTCGAGCCTTCCGACGAAATGACCGGCACCGCGGTGTTCGACGCCACCGGCGACAAATCCACCATGCCTTCATGGGATGAGCTGGTGCGCCAGCACGCCGACCGGGTGTACCGGCTGGCCTACCGGCTTTCGGGCAATCAGCACGACGCCGAGGACCTCACTCAGGAGACGTTCATCCGGGTGTTCCGCTCGCTGCAGAACTACCAGCCCGGCACGTTCGAGGGCTGGCTGCACCGCATCACCACCAACCTGTTTCTCGACATGGTGCGCAGGCGCGGGCGCATCCGCATGGAGGCGTTGCCCGAGGACTACGACCGGGTTCCGGCCGACGATCCGAACCCCGAGCAGATCTACCACGACTCGCGGCTGGGTCCTGATCTGCAGGCGGCACTCGATTCGTTGCCTCCGGAGTTCCGCGCCGCCGTCGTGCTGTGCGACATCGAGGGGCTGTCCTACGAGGAGATCGGTGCGACGCTCGACGTCAAGCTCGGCACCGTTCGCAGCCGCATCCACCGCGGGAGGCAGGCCCTTCGCGACTACCTGGCCAACCACAGCGAGACCGCCACATCGGCTCGCCCCGGCGACGCGGCCAAAACGGCCTGACGTTCGCGGGCTTGATCACAGCGCTCCGCGCTACATTCGAATGGACGCCGTGACACGCAGTGAGAGGAGCTGGGCGATGCTCGACCGGGGACACGTGTTCCGCCGGGCCTTCTCGTGGTTGCCCTCTCAGTTCGCCTCCCAGAGCGACGCGCCCGTGGGGCCGCGGGAGTTCGGTTCCACCGAACACCTCTCGACGGAGGCCATCGCCGCCTTCGTCGACGGCGAACTGCGGCTGACCCCACATCTTCGCGCTGCCCACCATTTATCGCTGTGTCCGCAGTGCGCGGCCGAGGTCGAGGCCCAGCGGCAGGCGCGCGCGGCGTTGCGGGAGTCCCGCCCGGTGGCCATGCCGAGCTCACTTCTAGGCCTGTTGTCCGAGATCCCGCACCATGCTCCGCCGGAGCCGCCCGTCGAGACGCAGCGGTCAGAGTTTGCTGACAGCACCCAGCGCGCTCGGCGCAAGCGCCGGTAGGGTAAATGCGAAGACGAGCAGCGATCCGCGCCGGCATTCGCGGGCGCTTTCACAGAGGGTGATGACCGGGTGACCAATCTCGACCAGACCGGGCGTGAACGCCTGGAACCCCGCCCCGTGTCGCGGCCGCCCGTCGATCCGGCGGCGCAGCGCGCGTTCGGCAGGCCCGACGGTGTCGAGGGTTCGTTCGTGGGACTCGACAAGTATCGCGACCAAGGAGAGTTCACGCCGACCAACCAGGCGCCCGATCCGGTGTTGGCCGAGGCGTTCGGCAAGCCCTATCCCGGCGGCGACTCGCTACAGCGCCACCCCGCCGACGCCGGCGCGCTGGAAGCCGAGCGGGATCAGGACACCGACCTGGCCGCCGACCCGTGGCGGGATCCCTCGGCGCCGGTCGCCCTGGGCGCACCCGCCGTCCACGAGCCGCCGCGATCCCCGGACAATGTCCCGACCGGCAAGTTGGGTGTGCGCGACGTGCTGTTCGGCGGCAGGGTCTCCTACGTCGCGCTGGCGATGTTGGCCATCATCGCGTTGGTGATCGGGTTCGCAGGCGGGTGGGTAGGCCGCAAGACCGCCGAGGTGGTCGAGGCGTTCACCACGTCGAAGGTCACGCTCAACACCACCGACGCCGGCCCGCCACCGGAGGGTCATATCGCCAAAGTCGCTGCCGCAGTTGCTGATTCGGTGGTCACGGTGGAGGCGACCAGCGATCAGGAGGGGTCGCAGGGCTCCGGTGTCGTCATCGACGGTCGCGGTTACATCGTCACCAACAATCACGTCATCTCCGAGGCCGCGAACAACCCGAGCAAGTACAAGATGAAAATCGTCTTCAACGATGGCAAAGAGGTGCCCGCCAACCTCGTGGGCCGCGATCCCAAGACCGACCTGGCCGTGCTGAAGGTCGACAACGTCGACAACCTGACCGTCGCGCAGATGGGCGACTCGGACAAGTTGCGTGTCGGCGACGAGGTGATCGCCGCGGGCGCTCCGCTGGGTCTGCGCAGCACCGTCACCGCCGGCATCATCAGCGCGCTGCACCGCCCGGTGCCGCTGTCGGGCGACGGCTCGGACACCGACACCGTCATCGACGGTCTGCAGACCGACGCGCCGATCAATCACGGCAACTCCGGCGGCCCCCTGATCGACATGAACGGCAACGTGATCGGCATCAACACCGCCGGTAAGTCGCTGTCCGACAGCGCCAGCGGGCTCGGGTTCGCGATCCCGATCAACGAGGTCAAGACCGTCGTCGACTCGCTCATCCGCGACGGCAAGATCGCCCATCCTACGCTGGGCCTGACCGCCCGCTCGGTCAGCAACGACATCGCTTCGGGCGCGCAGGTGGCCAACGTCAAGGCCGGCAGCCCCGCGGAGAAGGCGGGAATCCTGGAAAACGACGTGGTGGTCAAGGTCGGCGACCGGAACGTGGCCGACGCCGACGAGTTCGTCGTCGCCGTCCGACAGCTCAAGATCGGCCAGGACGCACCGATCGAGGTGATGCGCGACGGGCGGCGGGTGACGCTGACCGTCAACCCGGGTCCCGACACCACGTAGCCGATGTTCGCCAACGTCGGCTGGGGCGAGATGCTGATCCTGGTGATCGCCGGTCTGGTGATCCTGGGCCCCGAACGGCTACCCGGTGCGATCCGGTGGACGACGGGGGCGCTGCGTCAGGCCCGCGACTACATCAGCGGGGCCACCAGCCAACTGCGTGAAGACCTCGGGCCTGAGTTCGACGACCTGCGCGAGCCGCTGAGCGAGCTCAACAAGCTGCGCGGTATGACGCCGCGCGCCGCGCTCACCAAACACCTGCTCGACGGCGACGACTCGATCTTCACCGGAAACTTCGACCGCAAGCGGCCCGACAAACCGGTCAGCTCGCCCGAACCCCCTACGCAGTCGGCGCCACCCGCATCACCGCAGGCGCCCGCGACGACACCGTTCGACACCGACGCCACGTGAGAGCCGCGCGGGCTCAGATGAAGTATTGCTCGTCGCCGGTCGGGTATCCGCCGCCGTTGGTGGCGATGTGCACGTGGTCGAAGTGGTTGGCGGTCTCGTTGCCGTAGTCCGCGGTCCAACTGGGAGCGCCGACGCCCGGGTAGAACCCCTGCCGCCAGATCACATGGATCACACCCCAACGTTCGGCATTGGCCAAGGCGATCCCGGCGATCTGGTTGCCGAGCGCGATGCCCTCTTCGCTGCCGTGATTCGGGATCATCACGTCGATCGCCAAACCGTTCGGATGCCACCTCAGCGGGTCTTGGCGGTATCCACCGATCGTCTTGACCTCGGGGAACAACACGCTGATCGCCCGGGCCACCCGAATCGTGTTGACCTGCAACCCGTTTTCGGGCGTGATACCGGCGGGCAACGCGAACGGGGTTGCCGCCGTGGCAACGGGAGCACTGGCCGCGAGCAACTCCGCTTCGGTGGGTGTTTTGACCTTCGGGGCGGCCGCAGGGACATCCTGCTGACCGACCGGTGGCGGGTCGACATGCTGGGTGGGCGGTTCGGCGCTCTGGGCGTAGAACAGGGCGACCGACAGCGTGATGGACGCGACGAGCGCCAGCAACTTGCCGCGCCCGTTGGCTAACATTGCCCTGCCCACGAACAGCACTGTAACGCCTTGTCGGACAGGGTGTGACGGAGTTCGGCCTCGGACACGAGACCGTTATCGACCGGCAGGGTCCAGGCCCAGCGACATGCCCGCCAGTCCGCGCTTGCGGCTCGAAAGGGCGTCGGCGACGCTGCGCAATTCCTTACCGGCCGCCGAGTCCGGTGCGGAGAGCACCAGCGGGACACCGGAGTCGCCTGCCGCCACGAGCTCGGGGTCCAGCGGCACCTGGCCCAGCAACGGCACGTCGGCGCCGATCGCACGCGACAACCGCTCGGCGACCTGTTTGCCGCCGCCTTCGCCGAAGATCTGCATGGTCGTGCCGTCCGGCAACGTCAGCCCGGCCATGTTCTCCACCACGCCGACGATGCGCTGTCGGGTCTGCAGTGCGATCGCGCCTGCGCGCTCGGCCACCTCGGCGGCGGCCAGTTGGGGCGTGGTGACCACCAGGATCTCCGCGCCGGGGATCAGCTGGGCCACCGAGATCGCGACGTCGCCGGTGCCCGGCGGCAGGTCGAGCAGCAGCACATCGAGGTCGCCCCAGTAGACGTCGGCGAGGAACTGCTGCAGCGCGCGGTGCAGCATCGGACCGCGCCAGACCACCGGGGTGTTGCCTTGGGTGAACATCGCGATGGAGATCACCCGGACGTCGTGGGCGACCGGCGGAACGATCATCGACTCCACCTGGGTGGGCCGGTCCGTGATGCCCATCATGCGGGGAACGGAGTGCCCGTAGATGTCGGCGTCGAGCACTCCGACCGATACGCCGCGCGCGGCCATGGCCGCGGCGAGGTTCACGGTGACGCTGGACTTGCCGACGCCGCCCTTACCGGAGGCCACCGCGTAGACGCGGGTCAGCGAACCGGGCTGGGCGAAGGGGATGACGGGCTCACGCGAATCGCCGCGCAGTTGCTTGCGCAGTTCGGTGCGTTGCTCGTCGTTCATCACGTCGAGGCTGACCCGGACGGCGCCGGTTCCGGGGACGTCGGCGACGGCCCGGCTGACCTGATCGGAGATCTCGGTCTTCTTCGGGCACGCGGCGGTGGTCAGGTAGATCTCGACGTGGACCGCCCCGTCAGGTTCGACGGTGACGTTCTTGACCATGCCGAGCTCGGTGATCGGCCGCCGCAGCTCGGGGTCGATCACCTTGGCCAGCGCGCGACGGATCTCGGATTCCAGGTCAGCGGGTGAATGAGACATCACCGTCGAGTCTAGGCCGACTCGACGGCGGTCCTTAACCGACGGGTCCGGGTGGCGGACCCGGCTGGGCGGCAGGTCCGGGCGCGGGTCCTGGCTGGGCGGCCGGAACGGGTGCTGGAGCCTGAGCCGGGCCAGGTGCTTGAGCCGGGCCCGGTGCCCCGACGGGAGCCGGTGCGCCGATCGGTGCGGGTCCCGGTTGCGGAGCTCCCACCGGAGCGGGCGGCGCCAGCGGTGCCGGAGCGGGCGGAAGCATCGGGTTGGCGACGGCAGGTCCGCCGAGTGCGGGCTGCAGCGGCGGCGCCGGGTTGTCCTCGATGCAGAACACCGCGCACTCGGGCCGCTGCGGCTGCATCCACGGCGGTGTCCATGGCGGCGGAGTCACCGGAGCCTGCGGGGTCGCCGGTGCCTGCGGCGCCGGTCCCGGCAGCGGGCCGAGCCGCTGACCAGGGGCGAAGCCCGGCATGTTGCCCATCTGGCTGGCGACCGCGTCACGCTCGAGCAGCGGCATCAACGCCAACGGATCGCCTGCGGGCAGTCCCAGCGCGTTGAGGGGCAACCCCGGCCCGAGACCCTGGTACTCCTTCAGATCGGTGAGGTGCACGTTGGCGACGGTTTCTTCCAGCGTCGGGACCGATCCGGTGATCGGAGGCAGGTCCATCGGGACGACGCCCGTCGCGTAGGCCGCGGCCCAGCCCAGCACGTTGCGCGCGTAGGCCACCGAGTTGTTGTAACGCAGGATCGCCGACATCACGTGGTTCGGGTCGCGCAGGTTTAGGTTGCCGCTGCACAGGTAGCGGGCGGCGGCCAGCGACGAGTCGAACAGGTTCTGCACCTCGGCCTTGCCGTCGCCGTCACCGTCGGAGGCGTACCGCGACCAGGTGCCGGGCAGGAACTGCATCGGCCCCATGGCCCTGGCGTAGGTGACGCGGTCGGCCACGCGGCTCTGCACGATGACCTCGTTGCCGGGCAGCGTGCCGTCGAGCGCAGGCCCGAAGATGGGGCGGATCGCTGTGCCGCGGGCGTCGGTCGCGCCTCCGTTGGCGTGCATCGACTCGATGCGTCCGATACCGGCCAACAGGTTCCAGCTCAGGCCGCAACCGGGGTACGCGGACGCCATGATCCGTTCGGCGTTACGGTACGCCGACAGTGCCATCCCCGGAATGCCCAGTGTCCCAGGTGAATTCACCACCGCGGCGGGCGGGGGAGCCGATACCGTCGAGGCGGCGATGTGGAAGGCCATCGGCTCCTTGGTCACGGCGACCACCGATGCGCCCGATCGCGCGCCCGGTGACGGTTCGACCGCGGCCAGCGGCGTCACCGCGGCATCCGAGGTCGGCGTACGCGGAGAGGGTGCCGAGGCGCCGACGCTGCCGGCCAGGATGATCGGGGCGATGATGGCCACGCCGAGGCCGGCGCGCATGCGGTTGGCGGATGCCAGCTTCTGCACTCGAGGGCCCGGGATTCGCCGCAGACGGCCCGTTTGGCGCCGCACGGCCTTGAGGGCGGCGGCTCCTCCCCTTATGTGCACTCAACCGTCCTATGTTTGCGCTTGTGAACCAAGTCACCATACCTACTACATAACCGCCGCGTTACAGCAATTCGTTAGCTGCCTGCACTCGACTTCTTCTGCCGGCGCTCACCCGGGTCGCCGCGGCCCGGCTCGTCGTCGCCCGATTCGGCGGGCGCGTGCTGCAGGGCGGCCAGCATTTCGCGCATCTCGTCGAGCTCTCTGCGCAGGTAGTCGCGGGTGACCACCTCGCCGATCGCCAACCGCAGCGCGGCCAGTTCACGAGCCAGGTATTCGGTGTCGGCCTTCGTCTGCAGGGCGCGGCGGCGGTCTTCGTCCAGCGAGACGCGGTCCCGGTTTTCCTGGCGGTTCTGCGCCAGCAGGATCAACGGCGCCGCGTAGGCCGCTTGGGTGGAGAACGCCAGGTTGAGCAGGATGAACGGATACGGGTCCCAGCGCAGTCCGACCGCGAACAGGTTCAGGGTGATCCAGACGACCACCAGGATGGTCTGCCACGCCAGGTAGCGGCCGGTGCCCAGGAACCGGGCGATCTTCTCGCTGAAGTTCCCGACCGCC